>CAWFNA010000011.1:0-244467 GCA_963817105.1 uncultured Actinomycetes bacterium | reverse complement strand
TAGTCCGCCGGACTGGCGCGCGTGGAACCGCGCACCGCTGTACGCCGTCACTGCGTCCGCTCAACTGCGTCCGCCGCGGCGATGCGAGCACGTCTGCCGGCGGTCAGCTCTTCCACTACGATTTGCAGTGCTGCCGCGATCGGCACGCCGACGATCGCCCCGATCAACCCGAAGAGCGCCCCGAATACCAGACGCTTGCAGCACGGCGAAGCGGAGCTTGGCAGCCTTCCCGATGATCGTCGGCTGCAGGACGCAGTCTCGATCAGCTGGAGACGACGATCACGATTAGGAAGACGATCAAGGCCTCGAGGCTGACCGAGAGCGCGACGATCCCGGTGAGGACGCCGGCCAACGTGGCTCCGATGTTTGCAACGAGGTCGAGGATCGCAGCGATCACCGCCAGCGCGAGCGGGTACGGCAGCCCGAGGATCACCGCGGTGACGCCATAGACCGTTCCGCACACCATCGAGATCGCCAAATTGCCGAGCATGTAGCGCGAGGTCGTGTGGATTATCCGGTCTGTGACGCGCAGGTAGCGCTCTCGCTTGTCGCGATACATCAGGCCGGCGGTCCATCCCCGCAGGCGCGGCTCGTCGATCAGCCCAAGAGCGTCAGGAAGATCACCGAGAAGACGACGGTGATTGCTCCGAAAGCCGAGATCCCGACATGGGCGACTCCACCCGACACCTTGCCCGCCCCCCGCGCGTCATCCCCCGCGTGCTTCGCCAACGTGTCGAGGGAGCCGCTCCTCTCGTTGAGGACGGTGCCCAGATCGCTCTGCTTGGCGCGGTCGACGATCTGCGGCAAGTCGTGGCTGAAGTCGTGCACAGCGCCGCTCGCTGCCTGCACCATCACCAGCACGCCGGCACCGATGACGACCAAGATCGCCAGCACCAGCAGCGTCGAGCACACCCGCCGGCTCCAGCCCAGCCGCCGCTCCATCCCCGTCGCCAACGGCGAGAGGACGGCGACACCGAAGCCAGAGACGAAGATGACGAGCAAGACGCTCCTGATCGACGCGATCGAGGCCCCGACGGCGACGACTACGGCTGCCAACAGGATCGTCCGGATCGAGATCGAGACGCCGACCTCGCGGCGGCTGCCTTCCCTCGACGTCGTCGCCACAGGAGCGTCTGTCTGCGCGGACTTCATCGCCGGAGCGTCGCGGGGGCGCCTGCCACGCCGCTGCCACGGCCCGCGTTCCTGCTGCCACCGCGTGAAGCGCCGCCTACATGAGCGTCAGCCGGTATGCCTCGAGCGGGTGCGTCCGATCCCGCCGTCTGCGCAGCGGCACGTCGCGCAGCAGCCAGCTCAGGCCGAACGCGACGACCATCACCCCGGCCGCCGTCAGGAAGACCGGATGAAGCGCGACGGAGACGGCTGTGACGTACACCGCGTGGATCGCGGGCGGCAAGTGCTGGATGACACCGGGGCTCGCCTGCGCGGGCGCGTCCGCGCCGGCCGGGAGACGCTGCGCGAGCTCGCGGCCCAGCTCGTTCGTGAAGATCGCGCCGAAGACGGAGACGCCGATCGAGCCACCGACCTGCCTGAACAGCGTCGCGCCGGAGGTGGCGACGCCGAGCAGCCGGTAGTCCACCGCGTTCTGTGCGGCGAGCACGAGCACCTGCATCACCAGCCCGAGGCCGAGACCGACGAGCAGCATGTCGCCGGCGGCGACCTCCGTCGGAGTCGCAACCTCGAGCGTCGAGAGCAGGTACAGCCCGACGGCCGCGATCGCCGTGCCGAAGATCGGAAAGGCGCGGTAGCGCCCGTAGCGGGAGATCAGGAAGCCGCTCGCCGTCGAGGTGACGAGGACGCCGAGCATCATCGGCGTCATCAGCAGCCCGGAGTTGGTGGCGCTGTGGCCCTTGACGATCTGTAGGTAAAGCGGGATGAAGGTGACGGAGCCGAAGAGCGCGAAGCCGACGACGAATCCGATTGCGCTCGTCGTCCTGAACGTCATGTTGCGGAAGAGCTCCGGCGGCAGGATCGGCTCGTCGGCGCGCGACTCGACGAGCGGGAAGAGCGCGAGCAGCGCAAGACCGCCGCCGATCGCCGCGAGCATTCCGGGCGCGTCCCAGGCGTAGCTCGTGCCGCCAAGACTGGTGTAGAGGATGACGCCTGAGAGGCCGGCCGCGAGGACGATCATGCCGAGCCAGTCGATCCGGTGCCGTGTCGTCACCTGCCGTGAGCGGAAGGCGGTCGCGATCACCACCAGCGCGGCGAGGCCGAGCGGCAGGTTGACGTAGAAGATCCACCGCCACGACAGGTTGTCGACGAAGAAGCCGCCCAGCAGTGGACCGGCGACGACGGAGACGCCGAACACGCCGCCGAACAGGCCCTGGTAGCGGCCGCGGTCGCGCGGCGCGACGAGGTCGCCGACGACGGCCATCGAGACGACGATCAGGCCGCCGCCGCCGAGCCCCTGGATTGCTCTGAACGCGATCAGCTGGGGCATGCTCTGCGCCAGCCCGCAGAGCGCGGAGCCGACGAGGAAGAGACCGAGCGCGACCTGGAGGACGCGCTTGCGGCCGTAGAGGTCGCCGAGCTTCCCGTACAGCGGCCCGACCACCGTCGACGCCAGCAGATACGAGGTCACGATCCACGAGAGGTGCTCGAGGCCGCCGAGGTCGCCGACGATCGTCGGCAGCGCGGTCGACACGATCGTCTGGTCGAGCGACGCGATGAACAGAACGAGAAGCAGCGCGCCGAACATCAGGCGCCGCTGACGGGCGGACGTCTCAGTCACGGTTCGGCCCGCCCGCGTCGCCCTTCAGCAGTGCCTCGACATGAAGCGTTACGGGCCGGCGGATCATCCCGAGCAAGCCGCTGCTCATGCCGAACTGCCGCTGATCGACGGTCGTCGTCGCCTCGACCGCGAGCCCGTCGCCGGCGGGTTGCACCGTCGCAGCGAACTCGAGCGGCTCGGCGATGCCCGCCACCTCGAGGTTCCCGACGACGTGCAGCATCCCGTCGCCGACGGCGTGGACTCGCGTCGACCGAAAGCGCACCTGCGCCTGGTCGTCGACGTCGAAGAAGTCCGACGACCGCAGATGCTCGTCACGCTTCGCATTCCCGGTGTCGATGCTGTCGGCCTCGATCGTCACCTCGATCGTCGTCCCGTTCCGCCCGACCTCGTATGAGCCGGCGAACCGGTCGAAGCGGCCGCGAACCGGGATCAGGCCCCACATCGTCTTGACGGTGAAGCCGACCGACGAGCCGTCGCGGTCAAGCGACCAGCGCGACGGCTCTACCGTCGTCCGTTCAATTGCTGTTGTAGTCATCGCATCTCCTTTCGAGGAATCTGCGACGCACGCTGGCGGAGAGCGATGCCACGCCAATGCCAAGCCGTCGGCCCCTGCTGCCGCTGCCGTACTTCGCAAGAGGCTCGTTACTGCGCGAGCTGTGCGGTGCCGAGCAGCCCGAAGACGATCGCGACGAGCCCTTCAGGAGCCCGGATGCGGAGAGTCGCTTCTTACGCAGCCGGTCGCGAAGGCGTGTCTGCGTGAATTGCCTTCGTGAGGTCGAGGATCTGATGCGAGAGCTCGAGCAGCTCTCGGTTTTGCCTGTCCTCTTCCTTGACGGTCTGCCACTGCTGGTCGGCGATTACCTGCCGCTTCGCGTCGGCCCGGTTCTGGCTGATCATCACGAAGGTCGAGAGAAAGATCGCCTCGAGCGAGACGATCATCGTCAGCAAGCCATAGGGGTAGTGCTCGACGCCGAATCCGATCCAGCAGCTGAACCAGGCGATGTGGATGTAGACGAACCACATCGACCCCGCGAACGCGGTGATGCGATCCGCGATCCGGTCCTGGACGCTCTGCGCTCGCTGTTCGGCCTGCCGGACGAGCGCCGGGTTCGGCTCGAGCCGGGGGGCGAGAGGCGTCGGGGGTCGAGGCCGACGCGCCGCGAAGGCACCGCGCCGGCCACTGCGCGCAGAGTGGGGTCGATCGTCTGCATCTCGGCCACCTCCTGACTCAGCCGTGCATTACGGGCTTCGCCGTCGTGTGCGGCCGGAAACGACGCCCAAACTCGCCGGCGGCGCTCCTGAGCTCGAGCGCGAACGCGACCTGCGTGACGCCGGTCACGAGCGCGAACGCCGCGATGAGCGCCAGCAAGGCCACCGCTCCCGCGCCGGGATGCGCGAACATGATCACGCCGAACGCGACCGAGAGCAGTCCGCCGAGCACGACGAGGAGCGACCGTCCGCCGCTGAGCGGGAGGACGAACGCGAGGGCGATCTCGAAGATGCCGAGGGTGATCGCCCACGCGCCGATCGCGTAGAGCAGTCCCAATGCGGACAGGTCGGGCCAGACGAAGACGACGATGCCGACCGCAACTCCGAGCAGGCCCTCGAGGACGAGCCAGGCGCGTCGGCCACCCCGAATCGGAACGCTGAACGCCCCGAGGATCGTCGCGGCGCCCGAAACGAGCGCGTAGGCGCCGAAGAGCGCGATCAGCGCGCTGAGACCGATGTTCGGCCAGATGAGGATGACGACGGCGAACGCGATCGCGAGAGCGCCGCGCAGCGCCGTAGCCTTCCAGATGTGGGCGAGCGCCCGCTCGCCCTCTTTCAGCTGTGGTTCCAGGTTCATGTCCTGCTCCTTTCAGTTGAAGTTGGCCGACAGCTCGTCGGCCTTCCGCTCGAGTTCGTCGCGAGCCGAGCTGACGTGGTTCCTCTGCTCGTGCCAGGCGCCGTTGACGTCCGTGCGCGCCTGCGCGAGGCGGTCGTAGACCGCGATCCGCTGGGCGCGGACGTCGGCAATCGCCGCCTCGGCCCGCCCGCGCGCATTCCCCGCCTTCGCCACAGCCGTCGCCTGCAGCCGCTCGAGGTAGGTGTCCCAGCTTCGGAGCTCGTCCTCGACGGCGGCCGCGAACCTCGTCCACTCGTCGGAGACGTCTGCGACCAGCGAGTTCTCGGCGACCGCGAGTCTCGCCCTCAGCTGCCCGAGCTTCTCCTCGACCTCGTCGGGGGCCTCGCGGACCGCGGCCAGGACGGATGCCTCCTCCCGGTGCAGCGCGTCGAGGTGCCGCCGGATCCGTGAGCCATCCGCATTGGCATCAATCTGCGCGAATGCCTGCAGCAGGTCGATCCGGCGGCTGGAGTCCTCAAGGGGGTCCTTGATCGTGGTCGTGCTCATGTTCGAGCCTCCTGTTGGGTCTGTTCTCTGACGCCACGAAGGCTCGTCGGCGCCGATGCCAACGCTCTGCCAGGCGCGACGGCGCTTCTGCCAGCTCTAGGGTTTGGCGGAGTCCGCTCGTCGCGGGGAGCTTTTAAGCCTCCGCTCTGAGCGCGGTGTCGGGGCGGGGCTCGGCGATCTCGGCGAGCCCGCGCTCTGCTGCCGTGGCCGGGTTGCCGGCGAGTGCGACGAAGAGGCTCTCGCGCGCCTGGTGCGGCCGTTGCATGGTCGACCACTCGAGGACGTCTCGGTACAGGCGATCGGCTTCGTCAGTGTTTCCGGACGCTGCGGCAATCCGCGCGAGCTGGACACGCGCCTGGGCGGCGACCCACGGCGCTTGGGCCGCCTCGGCTGTCGCAACCGCCTGCCGCTGGAGCTTCTCGGCCTTGCGCAGGTCGCCGTCCGCGAGAGCGATCGCTCCGAGTCCGGCCAGAGCGAACGCCGCGTGATCACCGAACCCGATTCGCCCGGCGAGCTCGAACGCGCCGCGGTACGCATCCAGCGCTGCCGCGTCTTCCCCGCGTCCCTCGGCCGCCCACGCCTCGAGCAACAGCACCGGGGCGCGAAACGCGTCGTATCCGATCGCGTCCGAGTGACGGCGAGCGACCGAGGCCCTGGCGGTGACGGTAGAGGCGTCGCCGGCGTGCGCCGCACCGATTGCGCGAATGAGGCTGCTCGCTGCCATGCCCCAGTCGTCTCTGGCCGCCTCGAACGCGGCGGCCGCGTCGTCCGCCATCGTGGCAGCGCGTTCGACGTCGCCCGATTGCCCGAGGGCGAGCGCGAGCATAAGTTGCGCGAAGCCGCGCTGCCATGGTGCCGCAGCGGTCGCGGCAAGCGAGACCGCGCGTTCGCCGGCCACGAGCGCGGGGCCGAGATCGAACTCCTCGGTTGCGATGTAGCAAAGGTCGGCGAGCTGCTCGATCCGCAATTCGACCGGAGCGTCATCGTCCGCGGCAGAGAGGGCGAGCTCGAGGAAGCGCCGTCCCTCGGAGACGCGGTCGGCCAGCGCGAAGTACCACCCCAACGTGCCGAGCCGAACCGCGACGGCAGGATCGGGTGCGTCGCGAGCGTACGCCAGCGCCGCCCAGAGATTGTCGTTCTCCAGCTCGAGGCGGCGTTCCCAGCGCAGCCATTCCGTGCCGCGCAGCTCGACGCGCGCCTCGTCGGCCAGTGCCGCGAAGTATTCGGCGTGCGTACCGCGAGCGGCGGCGAGCCCGCCGCTCTCGGCGAGACGCTCGAGCACGTACTCGCGGACCGTGTCGAGCATGTCGTAGCGGGCAGCGCCGTCGGCGAACGAGGCCGACACGATCGACTTGTCGACCAGCGCTGCAACGAGATACGCGACGGTCGCCTCGTTGAGGCCGTGCCTCGCTGCGAGCGCAACGAGCGACGGCAGGGACGCTCCGCCGCGGTGAACAGCCAGCTGCTGGAGCAGCGTCTTCTCGTCCCCGTGCAAGAGGTCGTAGCTCCATTCCACGAGCCCTTGCAGCGCGGTGCGGGCCGGGTCCGAGGCCGGGCTGTCACGCAGGAGCGCCTCGCGCCGCTCGAGGATGGAGACGAGCTCCGCGAGACCGAGCACGTTCACGCGCGCGGCAGCAAGCTCGATCGCCAGCGGCAATCCGTCGACGCGCCGGGCAATCTCGGCAGCGAGCGCCACGGCCTCGGCGTCCGGCTCGAATCCGGGTCGTGCCGCGCGCGCACGCTCGAGAAAGAGCTCGACGGCCGCGTCCTCGAGCGGCGTCACCGGAAGTCTCACCTCGCTCGCGACGTGGAGCGCCTCGCGGCTCGTCGCCAGGATCCGGGCCTGGGGACACTCCGCGAGGACAGTCGACGCGATCCGCGCTGCCTCGTCGAGCACGTGCTCGCACGCGTCGAGCACGAGGAGAGCCGCTGCGTGGCGAAGCCGTGAAGTCACGCGCGCGAGCGGATCGGAGCCGCGAGCGTCGACGGCGTGTGCGAGGAGGCGGACGGCGTCGTCCGCGCCGCCCGCCCGCGCGAAGTCGACGAGCCAGATGCCGTCCGGGAACTCCGCCTCAAAGGAACGTGCGGCCTCGACGGCGAGTCGGCTCTTGCCGACGCCGGGCGCGCCGGTGAGCGTCACGAGGCGGTGCTCGTGCAGAACGCCCGAGACCTGGGCGAGCTCGTCCTCGCGTCCGAGGAACGACGTCGAAGGCGCGGGGAGATTTCCGCGGCGCCTGCGGTCGACGGCGACGGCGGCGATCACGGGGTCATGCGCGAGGATCGCCTCCTGAAGCCGCCGAAGCTCTGGCCCCGGCTCGAGCCCCAGCTCGTCGGCGAGCACGCGCCGGGCCTCCTGGAACGTCTCGAGCGCGTCCGCCTGGCGGCCGCTGCGGTAGAGCGCCAGCATTAGCTGCCCCCATAGCCGCTCGCGGAAGGGGTTGTCCGCGAGCGCCGAACGGAGCGCCGGCGTGAGCTCGCGATGCTCGCCGAGCGCGAGCCTGACATCGAAGTCCTCCTCTAGCGCGTCGACGTGCAGCGTCTCGAGCCGGCGTGCCTCGGCGCTGAACCACGCCGTACCCGTCAAGCCCTGGAGCGCCGGCCCGCGCCAGAGGGCCAGCCCCGACGCGACCGCGTCCGCCGCGGCAGGGGCGTCGCCGTCGCGCAGCGCGGAGCGGGTCTCCGCGAGCAGCTCCTCGAACCGCACAGCATCGACGCGCGCATTCTTGAGGGCGTACCCCTCGGCCGAGCCGACGATCGACTGCTCTCCGAGCGCCGCGCGGAGACGGGCGATGTGATGGTGGAGCGCGTTCCGCGGGGCGGCCGGGAGCTCTTCGCCCCAGAGGCCGTCGACGAGCCCGTCGACGTCGACCAGCCGGCCGTTCCGGAGCGCAAGCATCGCCAGCAGCGCTTGACGCTTCGAGCCGCCCACGTCCGCCGGCGTCCCGCCCGCGAGAACCTCGAACGGGCCGAGAAGCCGGATCTCAAGGAGTTCGCTCATCGACGGCGTCGGGTGGCCTGCACGATGAGTCTCGCAGGCTGGAACGCGCCGGTGAAGCCTCGCCGCTGCTCCGGTCGTCAACCCCACTCGGGCAGAATCGGCTCCGGATGACGCATTCCGGCTGGCACGCTGCGGATCGGCCGCGGCGGCCCGTATTGTTCGTCAACCCGAGGTCCGGTGGCGGCAAGGCGGCGCGCGCCGGCCTCGCCGAGCGGGCGCGCGAGCGTGCGATCGAGGTGATCGTTCTGAGCCCGGACGACGACCTCGCGGCGCTTGCCGACGAGGCTGTGGCGGGCGGCGCCGACGCGCTCGGGGTCGCCGGAGGCGACGGGTCGCTCGCCGTCGCCGCCGCAGCTGCCCGTGCGCACAGGGTGCCTTTCGTCTGCGTCCCCGCCGGCACCCGTAACCACTTCGCGCTCGACCTCGGTGTCGATCGCGGCGATCTGATCGGGTCGCTCGACGCATTTACCGACGGCGTTGAAGGACGGATCGACGTGGCGGAGGTGAACGGCCGCCTCTTCCTCAACAACGTCTCCGTCGGGATCTACGGCGAGGCCGTTCGGCAGCCGACGTACCGCGGCGCGAAGGCCCGCACGCTGCTCGAGACGGCAGCGGAGGTACTCGGTCCGAGCGCGGCCGCAGCCGATCTCCAGCTCACCGACGACCGCGGCGACACCCATCGCAACCCAGCCGTCGTGCTCGTGTCGAACAACCCCTACGCGCTCGACCCGCCGCACGCACCCGGCACCCGACACACGCTCGACAGTGGGCGCCTCGGGGTGATCGTCCTCGACGCGCCGGGTCCCGGCCGAGGCCCCGGGCAAGCGTGGACCGCGACAGGTCTCGAGGTGACCGCCCCCACGCTTGTCCACGCCGGAGTCGACGGCGAGTCGGTCGATCTCGCTCCGCCGCTCCGGTTCGGGATCCGGCACGACGCACTTCGAGTGAGGATCTCCGTCGAGCCGCGCCGTCACTGCTCCGCCGCCGAAGCTCCCCTGAGCGCCGAAGCCCGCCGACCTCTCGGTGGGCGGGCTTCGAGCACCGGCAGACGGCCCGCGTCAGGAGACGTGCAGCTTCTCCTTCAGGTTGCCGACGCGCTCCTCGACACCGGCGTGGACCTCGGCCTTGCGCTGCTCGCGCAGGGTTCGCCGGGCCTCACGGGCAGCCGCGTCGGCGGCCTCCTCCGAGGCCTCGAGCTCGCCCATGACCTCGTCGGTCGACCGGCGGGTCACCTCGCCGCCCAGCGTGTACATCTCCGCGTCGATGACCTCGACCGCAGTCTCCTCGACCTCCGCGATCACGGCAGTCGACTCGGGCGGAATCGCCCTGCCGAGAACCGTGAGCGCCTCGTCGGAGGTGACTGCGCGATCCATGTCGAACGCGCCGCCCATCAGGGCGCCCGAGCCCCAGCCGACCAGGGCGCCGACCGGCCCGCCGAGCACGCCGATGAGCATCCCGATCAGCGAGCCGCTCGCGGTGCCGACGAGACCGACGTTGTCGGCGCTCTCCGGGACGCGCAGCTCGCCCTGCGGCGTGCGCTCCACGATTGCCGCGGACTCCAGACCGATGCGACCCTCAGCGTCGCACTCCTTCAGCACGCTCAGCGCCTGGTAGGCCTTGCTCGGCTCCGTGAACCGAACGACCACTACGTTTTCCTGAGTCATTGCCACTCCTTTCAGTCCAACATCGATGACGACCACAACCTGTCGCGCATCGCTGCCAAACCGATGCCACGGAGCGCCGCGCCGCTGCCACGGCCGTGGCGCGCAGAGAACAGCCACGTCGCCGCTCGCAGCGTCTACCCAGAAAACAAAAAGGCCCGCGAAGCGGGCCTTTTCGAGTAGCGGGGGCAGGATTTGAACCTGCGACCTCCGGGTTATGAGCCCGGCGAGCTACCTGACTGCTCCACCCCGCGACGCGGCGGCGATTATAGCACCGGTGGTAGCGGCCAGATGGCGCTAGCCTCGACCATATGCCCCGCGTCGGCGCGATTGATCTCGGCACGAACTCGACCCGGCTCCTCGTCGCCGACGTCGAGGACGGCGACCTCCGCGAGGTCGAGCGCGACACGCGCGTGACGCGCCTCGGCGAGAGCGTGGACGAGCGGCGCAAGCTCCTCCCGCTGCCGATCGCCAGGGTCCGGAACGCCCTCACCGACTACCGGCGGCTGCTGGAGCAGCACGGCGCCGAGCGGGCGCTCGCGATCGCGACGAGCGCGGTTCGGGACGCCGAGAACGGCGAGGCGTTCCTCGGGGAGATCGAGTGGAGCTATGGCTTCGCGACCCGGCTCCTGACCGGCCACGACGAGGCGCTGATGACCTTCCGCGGCGTGACCTCCGAGCGCAGGCTCGAGACCGGGACGGTCATCCTCGACGTCGGCGGCGGCTCGACGGAGCTCGTCCTCGGCGGGCCTGACGGGGTCGGCTGGCACGATAGCCTCGATATCGGCTCGGTGCGGCTGACCGAGCGCCACCTGCCCACGGACCCGCCGACGAAGAGAGAGCTCGAGGAGTGCGCCGAGGCGGTTAGGTCGCTGCTGGCGCAACGCGTCCCGGACGACCTGCGCCGCGACGTGCGCGCCGTCGTCGGCGTGGCGGGGACGATCACGAGCCTCGCGGCCCTCGATCTCGGGCTGGATGAATACGACCGCGCGCGCGTCCACGGCCACGTCCTCACCACCGAGCGCCTCAGCCGGCAGCTCGAGCGTCTGGCCGCCGCGCCGGTCGCCGAGCGGCGCCTGATGCGGCCGCTCGATCCGGAGCGCGCACCGGTGATCGTCGGGGGCGCCGTGATCGTGCGTGAGACGCTGGCGTTCTTCGGCGTCGGCGCGATCGAGGTGAGCGAGCGCGACATCCTCGACGGCGCGGCACTCGCGGCCGCCGAGCTCCCGGAGGAAGAGGAGGGCGCAGCGCCGCCGGGCGCGTACACCTGCTGCTGAAGCTAGTCCGGCTCGGCCACGCCGGGCGGGGGCTCGTCCTCGGCGAGCCGCCGCCGCAGGACGCTACGCGAGAGCACACCGACGAGCCGGCCGTCCTCCACGACGGGGACGCGCTCGAGATCGTGCTCCTCCAGCGCCCGGAAGGCGTCGTCCAGTCCCAGGCCCGCGTCGAGCGTGAAGAGGGGCGGCTCGGCGATCGACCCGACGGTCGTCTCCCGCGGATCGCGGCCGGTGGCGACGATCTCCCGCACGAGCGTCTTGCGCGTGATCACGCCGAGCAGGCGGCCGTCGTCGCAGACGAGGACGGCGCGCACCGCCGGATCGGACAGCCGCTCGCCGGCCTCGCGCGCGCTCGCGGAGGCGTCGAGCGTCCCCGGCTCGGGGACCATCGCGTCGCGGACCTGGCTCACGGGTAGATCCCCCGCGCCTTGAGCGCGCCGGCGACCTCGTTGATCCCCGCGACGAGCGCCGCCTGGCGCAGCGAGATCCCCTTCGCGTCGGAAAGCTCCCACACGCGGTCGAACGCGTCGGCGAGCTTCTCGGCCAGCCGCGCCCGGATCTCGTTGCGCGTCCAGAAGAGCCGGCCGAGATCCTGCACCCACTCGAAGTAGGAAACCGTGACGCCGCCCGCATTGGTGAGCACGTCGGGGAGGATCAGGATGCCCCGATCCGCAAGGATCGCGTCCGCCTCGATCGAGGTCGGCCCGTTCGCGCCCTCGACCACCAGCCTCGTCTCGATGCGCGGGGCGTTATCGGCCGTGAGCTGGTCCTCCAGCGCCGCGAGCACGAGCATGTCGCAGGGAAGCTCGAGCAGCTCGTCGTTCGTCACGGGCTCGGTCCCTGGGAAGTCCGCGAGCGTCCCCTTCTCACGGACCCACTCCTGGGCGGCTGCGACGTCGATCCCCTGCTCGGAGTAGACACCGCCGGCGACGTCCGAGACGGCGAGGACGGTCGCGCCCTTCGACGCGAGCTCGAGCGCCGCGATCCCGCCCACGTTGCCGAACCCCTGGACGACGCAGCGCTGGTGGGCGAGCGTCCAGCCCAGGCGCTCGCACGCGCGCTCGATCACCATCACGACTCCGGCCCCGGTCGCCTCGCGCCGGAACAGCGAGCCGCCGAGCGAGACCGGTTTCCCCGTGACGATCTCCGGCACGGCGTGCCCGACCTGCATCGAGTACGTGTCCATCATCCAGGCCATCGTCTGCTCGTTCGTGGCCATGTCCGGAGCCGGAATGTCCTCCTGCGGGCCGATCACGCCCATCAGCTCGCTCGTGTAGCGCCGCGTCAGCCGCTGGAGCTCTCGCTCGGACAGCTCCCGCGGGTTGCAGCGGACGCCGCCCTTCGCCCCGCCGAACGGCAGCCGAAGCAGCGCGCACTTCCACGTCATCCAGACAGCGAGCGCGGCGCATTCGCCGAGCGTCACGTGCGGGTCGAAGCGGATGCCGCCCTTCGTCGGCCCGAGGACGCTCGAGTGCTGGACGCGGTAGGCCGGGAAGACCTCGACGCCGCCCGCGTCCCGTTGGATGGGCACCGTGACCATGATCGCCCGCTCCGGGAACCGCAGCCGCTCGGCGATCGAGTCGTTGACCTCCGCGTACGGGATCGCCTGCTCGAACTGCGTCAGCGCAGTCCTGAAGAGCGGCGTATCCCATTCGAGCTGGCCTTCGATGCGCAGCTCCTCCACGTGTGCCACGGCGTGAGTCTAGGCGCTGGTCTCCGGGCGTTCCGGTGCTCCCGGACGTCCGCTCAGAAGAGGCTGGGCAGGCAGTCCCAGTTGACCCACCCATGTCGCATGCTCGCCCGTGTCGGGTCGTAGTGCGCCAGGCGGACCGTGATCCCCGACGACGACATCCGTAACGGGAACGCGACCGGCAACTCGTGCACGCGGTCGGCGACGTAGTCGTAGAGCACCAGCGTCCCGCTTGTCTCGCCGAGGTAGACGTACGGGTGCCGTGCAAGCTGCAGCTTCGTCCCCTGCTCGACCGGGTCGAGGCAGACGACGCTGGCACGGACGGACAGGAGGCCGAAGCGTTTCGCGGCGATCTGGTCGCCCATCGCCGCCTGCTGCGCGAGGTTCAGCCCGCGCTCCCAGGCGAGGAACAGGGTCAGCGTGACGATCACGGCGACCACGAACCCGAGCCCGGCCGTCGTCCGCACCGTCCGGTCGCGCAGATGCGGCCACAGCCAGAAGCCGATCGCCATCAGCGCGATCCACAGGATCACGGCCGCAGCGAGCGCCGCGCCGCCCTCGTCCTCGACGAAGAGCGGCACGGTCGGCGAGAAGAACCCCAGCACGAGCGGGAGCACGGCGACGAACGAGGCGATCAGCCAGGGCGAGCGCCTGGGGGCCGGGCCGGCGAGCAGGCCGAGCGTGGCGATCAGGCCCGCCGCGACCGCGCCGAACACGAGCACGAACACGATCCACTTGACAGCCAGCGGATGCGAGTCGATCAGCGCGGACGAGTCGTGCGGCGCGTTCAGGTCCGTCGCGATCAGGTGCGGCGCGAGCAACCCCGCCGTGAACGACGACGCCGCCAGCACGGCGAACACGGCAATCGGCCGCAGCCGACTGCCGGTCCAGCGCCCGCGGCGGTTGAACGCGAGGCCGAGGGCCGCGGCGACGAGGATCAACATCAGCGGAACCGACACGAGCCAGGCCGGCCCGTAGTCGACGAACCGGTAGCCCGGGTGGGCCCCGTTGTCCCCGTGCACGATGTCCGCGATCTGCTGGTAGCTCGCCGGCGTGAGCACCGTGAACTTGCAGCGGATCACGCAGAAGAACGCGAGATGGTAGGAGCCGAGCAGCGAGCGGAGGCTCGGGCCGAGCGCGACGAGGCCGGCGGCGAGCACGGCGAGGATCGCACTGCCCGCGAAGAGCCGCGGCGCGGTCGTCACGCTGACGCGCCGACGCGAGACGCGAGACCGCTCCAGCAGCGAGCTGACGGCGAGGAGCCACAGCCCGCCGAAGATCGCGGTGATCGAGACGGTCAGCGCGAGGTAGAGCGCGGCCCGGCCGAGGATCGTCGTCTCGCTGAGCCCGACCGCCTCGGGAAAGACGCCGAGCCGCGTGTAGTACGCGTCGTACGCGACCCGGACGACGCCGTAGACGAGCAGGCCGACGAGGCCGGCGAACGCCCTGTAGTCGGAGAGGAGCCCGCGCAGGAATCCTTGCCGAGGCGGCGCTTCTTCCGTTGCCACGGTGACCGACGATAGAGAGGGCGCCGGACCGCTTCATGGCGATGTGATTCGCACCAAGGCCGCCAATGCCGGCTCCGCCGGCGTCGGCCGCTGCGGCAACGCATCAAGACGAGAAGCCGATCGAAGTCGTCATGGCCCGCGCAGCGGGCCGGACTTTGATCGGCGATGCCGGGGGCGGGACTCGAACCCGCACGCCCCAACGTGGGGACACCCGATTTTAAGTCGGGCGCGTCTCGCCAGTTTCGCCACCCCGGCGCCGTGAGGGTAGCGCCGCGGCCTAGATGCCGTGGGCGGCCCAGCCGAACGTGCTGGGGATCTTCGTCGGCGGCTTCCCGACCACGATCGCGATCTCCTGGTGATCCTTCAGGACGAGCCGCTGCGGGTTCCCCGTTTGCCGAGCGCCGTTGACGTACCACTTGAGCCCGTTGCAGTAGGCGCCGATGCAGCGCCCGTTGAGGAACACACCCCACTCGGCGAGGAACTGCCCGAGCGTGAAGTTGTTGTTCTCGGCGGACTCGACGTGGATGATCCCGTCGGGCGAGTGCGTGTGCAGCTCGGTGATGTACGAGTCGTCGTTGATCCCGATGCCCACGGGAACGCCGCCGGGCACCCGCTTGCCGTCGACGAAGATGTCGAGGTGCTGGTGGTTGTGGAAGGCCAGCTGCTCCGCCGAGAGCGCGTTCAGGCCCAGCGGTTGGAGCCGATCCGTGAGCGAGGCGTACTCGGGCGGCCACGGCGCCTTGGTCTTCCGGACGCCCGGCAGGGAGTTGTAGGTCACCGTGGGATCGCCGCCGGGGTCTGCTTGCTGCTCGTCGTTGTCGCGCAGGACGAAGAAGAGCAGGACCCCGATCACCCCGAGCGCGGTCGCGCCGCCGATCAGCACCCACTTCATCGTGAGGTAGTCGCGATCGAGGGCGGCACGGCGGTCGTCCCGCTTCTTCGTGTCACGTCGTTGGGGCGCCTGGACGCGTTTGGGCGGCGTCGGCGTGCGGACTTTCTTCGCCACGGCCGGCGCGATGGTACCCGACTCCACGCAGGAGCCGGCGGAAGTTCGCTACGTGCGGTGTTTTTCGCGTCGGCTCCCTCTTGACGGGCTCGAAGCGGGGGCCATATGCTCCTCCGCGTCAGAGCCGATGAACCTTCGGGTTCGCCGGCTCTGACATTTTTGTTGGGTCGTTTTTCGAGGCGCCGTTCGCGCCGGCCCGAGCGCCGTCCGACCCCCTCTCTACCGTTCGTCGGCCCTAATGGTCGGCGTGATCCTCATCGTCCTGGTCATCGCGGCCGCTGCCGCAGCCGCTGCCTGGTGGCTGCCGCGCATGCTGGCGTCGTTCCACGCGCAGACGCGGGGCGACCTGGCCGACCGGAGCGCGGACATGGACCGGCGCCTGGAAGCCGTCGTCGAGACCATGGACCGACGGCTGGGCGAGCTCGACACGAAGGTGGACCGCCGGCTCGAGAGTGCCCAGCGCACGACGAGCGATATCCACGAGCGGCTGGGGAAACAGGCCGAGGCGACCGCCCAGATGCTGGAGCAGGCGAAGGGCCTCTCGCGCCTGGAGCACGCGCTGCGGCCGCCCAAGGCTCGCGGCGGCTTCGGCGAGCTGCTGCTCGAGAACCTCCTGCGGGACCGCCTGCCGACGAGCGCATTCGAGATGCAGCACGGCTTCAAGGGCGGCGAGCGGGTCGACGCGGTGATCAAGGTGGACAAGCTCGTCCCGGTCGACTCCAAGTTCCCTCTGGACAACTTCGAGCGGATGGCCGAAGCGGACGGCGACGAGGAGCGGCAGCTGTACGAGAAGGCATTCGCGCGCGACGTCAAGCAACACGTCGACGCGATCGCGTCGAAGTACATCCGGCCCGGCGAGGGGACGTACGAGTTTGCGCTGATGTACCTCCCGGCGGAGGGCGTGTACTACGAGCTCATGTGCGGCAAGACCGGCGCGCTGCTCCGCTACGCGCACGACAAGCGGGTCTTCCCAGTGTCGCCGACGACGTTCACCGCGCAGCTGCAGGTGATCGCGCTCGGGCTCAAGGGCCTCCAGATCGAGCAGAACGCACAGGAGGTCATGGCCTACTGCGCGCAGCTGCAGAAGGACTTCGGCCGGTTCAAGGAGGACTTCGAGGTCGTCGGCAAGCACCTCGGCAACGCCGGCGCCCGGTACGCGGACGCGGAGAAGCGGCTCGACCGCTTCGAGGCGAAGCTCGAACGGGCCGCGGAAGACCGCGAAGAGATCCCCGAGGCCGAGACGCTGCTCGAGCTACCGAGCGTGTCGGTCGACGCCGCCTGAGTCCTCAGCCGTAAACCACGGACCCGCGAGGCGCCCCGGGCCGGACTGATGCGGGCGGGGACGCGCAGCGCCACCGCCCGCACGACGTCCACAACCGCCCTGCACGGTCTACTGGAGCGCGGGGCTCCGCCCCGCGCGTTCCCCGCGATAAGCGGCGTACCTCGAAGACTGAGCGAGAGCGGAGCTCTCGGTCAGTACCGAAGGAGGGCCCCAAGGCCCTCGACCGGTCCGAGATCCTCGTGGTGCCGGATCGCCCAGACGGCCCCGCCGTGGGCGAGCGTCTGATGGACGGCGAGGTCGAGGCCTGCGGGATGCGGCTCCAGCCGTGTCCCGTCGAGTGGGCAGCTGCCCCCGGACATGGCCGCCCGGCCACAGGCAGGGCACCGGAACGCCGGCCGGTCGAAGCCTGCTTGTGACAGGAGCACCTCGATGCGTCCGTCCGATGCAGCCTCGAGCGTCCGCTCCCACCCGGAGGCCGCCCGGCCGTTGCGGCCGGCCTCTTCGCGCCAGCGCTCGATCACCTCGCGCTCGTCCTTCACCTGAGCGAGCTCGAGCACGGGCCGCACCGCCTCCAGCAGCTCGGGCGGGCCGGCGTGCGCCTCGGCCTGCGCGTACCCGATCAGCGCGTCCCGCGCCTCCTTCGAGAGCTCACTCGTGAACTCCCCGCGCATCTCCTCCGAGCAGACCAGCACGATCTTCGGCGCGTGCATCCGCTTGCGGCTCCGGTCGAGCTCCTCCGCGACGCCCTTCAGGTGCTCCTGGACGAGCTTCTCGATGTGCCGCTGGTAGCGCGACTGCGACCAGCCGCCCTGGTCGTGCTGGCCCGGCTGCTCCTCCGTGTGGTCGGCGATCGGCTCGAGCCGGCCGGACTGCAGGCGGAACAGCTGCCCCTGCTCACGTCCGACGACCGCGACGATCGTCCCGTCGGCCCGCGCGACGAGCGGCAGCAGCGGCGCAAGCGAGAACTCACGGCCGATCTTGACGCTGTCCGCCACGCCGCCCGGGAGCGACATCGTCGACCAGAAGTTGTCGAGCCCGGCCGAGAAGACCGCGAGCCCGCGGGCTCCCTCGCGGCTGAAGTCGTCGTCGAACCAGCGCGCAATCCGAAGAAGGTCCGCCTTCAGCCCCTCACGCTGGTCGTGCGTCAGCTCCGAGCGGTCACCCTTCTCCGCCTCGGCGAGCAGTGCGTTCATCCGCGCCTGCGCGTCGCCCGGCGTCGGCACCTCCGAGGGCTCGAGGTTCATGAAGAGGCTGATCGCGCATCCCTGCTCGGCGCGGAACGACGCCAGCGTGCGCAGCCGTTCCCAGGTCACGGTGCCAGCCAACAACCCCTCCCTTCCACGGAGCGGCGATTCTACGCCTGTGAACGTAATCCACAATCGGGCACCACGTTCTCTCCACCTGCTCTCGCCCGGCCGAGCAGACTGTGTGGCGAGCTCGTCGCCTGAGGAAGCCACAGCCGCTCCGGATCGTTAAATAGGGGTAACACAGGCAGAAACCTTCTGGAGGGACATGACTGAGACCGGTGTGCGCGACGTGATCGTGATCGGCGGCGGCCCCGCGGGGTATACGGCCGCCCTCTACGCTGCGCGCGCGAACCTCAAACCGCTCGTGATCGAAGGCTTCAACTGGGGTGGCCAGTTGATGATCACGAGCGACGTGGAGAATTACCCCGGCTATCCCGACGGTGTCATGGGGCCGGCGATGATGCAGGAGTTTCGACGGCAGGCCGAGCGCTTCGACGCCGAGTTCGTCACCGACAACGTCACGAAGGTCGACTTCTCGGAGGAGCCGTTCCGCGTGTGGGTCCACGAGGACGAGTACCGGGCCCGCACCGTGATCGTCGCCACCGGCGCCACCGCGCGGCAGTTGGGACTGGAGTCCGAACGCCGGCTTCAGGGTCGGGGCGTCTCGTACTGCGCCACCTGCGACGCGGCGTTCTTCCCCGACAAGCACGTCGTCGTGGTCGGCGGTGGTGACTCGGCGATGGAGGAGGCGACGTTCCTGACCCGCTTCGCGGCAAAGGTGACGATCGTCCACCGCCGAGACGAGTTTCGCGCCTCGAAGATCATGCTCGACCGGGCGCACGCGAGCGACAAGATCGACTGGGTCACGAACGCGGTCGTCGACGAGGTGCTCGGCGAGGACCGGGTCACCGGCGCCCGCCTGCGGAACGTCAAGAGCGGCGAGACGTGGGAGCTCGAGGCCGACGGCGTCTTCGCCGCGATCGGCCACGACCCCAACACCGCGCTCTTCCTCGACCAGCTGGACCACGACCAGGCGGGCTACCTCGTGACGAGACCCGGCTCCACCGAGACGAACGTCCCCGGTGTCTTCGCCGTGGGAGACGTGCAGGACCACGTGTACCGCCAGGCCGTCACGGCGGCGGGGTCCGGCTGCATGGGCGCGCTCGACGCGGAGCGCTACCTCGCCTCGTTAGAGGGGCACGAGGCGACCGCGCTGACGGCGCCGCGCGTCGAGACCGCGGAGGTCTAGCCCGCCGCAGGGCGAATCTCGCGCGGTGAGCGCGACCTGGATCGACCTGCTCGATCCGACCGAGGAGGAGCTGAGGGCGAAGCTTCCGGTCGAGATCGACCCGGACGCACTGGTGCGGCTACTGACGCCCACCGAGCCCGAGGCGGAACCGCGGCCACGCTTCATAGGACGCCGGACCTACGTGTTCGGCGTTCTCCTCTCCCCCCTTTCCGCAGGCCCGGAGGTGTCTTTCCGCGAGATCGACCTGATCGTCACGCAGGAGGCGCTCGTCACCGTTCGCAAGACACCGCGCGACGGGAAGCCGGCCGAGATCGAGCTTGCCTCAGGCCGCCCCGGGCAGATGGCGGCGGCGGTCGCGGACGACGTTGCCGAGCAGTTCCTGGAGACGATCGACGAGCTCGACGCGCAGGTCGACCAGCTCGACGACGGCATCGACGAGTGGCCTGCCGAGCAGGTCCGGCGTCGCGTCAAGGAGCTGCGGCACATGATCTTGCGCGTCAGGCGGCAGCTCGGGCCGACCCGGGAGGCGCTGCACAAGGTCGTCGATCGGCGGGTCGACGTAGAGGGCCGCGAGGCGCTTCCGCACGATGTCGAGATCGCGTTCGGGGACGTGTACGACAAGCTCCTCCGCGCCATCGACGGCCTCGACCTGGCGCGCGACTTGCTCGCCAGCGCCCGGGACTACCACACCGCCAAGCTCGCGAACGACCAGAACGAGGTCATGAAGCGTTTGACGGCGATCGCCTCGATCCTGCTGCTCCCCACGTTCATCGTCGGGCTCTACGGACAGAACTTCAAGCACCACTTCCCTGAGCTCGAGTGGCAGTACGGCTACCTCTGGTCATGGAGCCTGATCATCGTCACGACGGCGCTCCAGGTCTGGTATTTCCGCCGCAAGCGCTGGATCTAGCCACGGCGCTACGCTGGCTCGGTGCCGTACTTCATCTGCCCGAACTGCAAGCAGCGATCCGTCGACCACGACGGGCTGCAGGAGCTCGACAACGTCCCGGTCGCGTGCGAGAGCTGCGGGTTCGGGTTCCTGTTCGAGCTGATGGACGACTACTACCCCGCCCCGAACGCCGGCTTCGTCGTCTGCGACGGCGGCGGCCGCATCATCGCCGCCGGGCGCGGCGTCTTCGAGCTGACCGGCTACGGCGAGCAGGATCTGCTCGGCGCGGACGTCGTCGACCGGCTCGGCCTGAGCGGATTCGAGCCGGACCGCGACCCGGCCAAGCTCGCGCTCGAGTGGGGTGTTCGCCGCCTCGGCGAGCAGATCCGGCTGCGCACCCGCGCCGGCCAGGAGAAAGACGTGACCGCCGACTTCTTCCCCGCCTACGACGACGACGGCGGGCTGCTGGTCGCGCTCAACCCGCGCTGAACGTCACGAACGCCTGCGTCCGATAGGCGAACCGGACGATGCCGTCTTGCTCGTCGGCCATGCGACGGAGGTCGGCATCCAGCTTGGCCTGCGCGCGCCTCGGAGGCAGACGCGACGAAGCTGATCGAACGCACCCGCTCCACGAGCGCGTCGGCGTCGAGCTCGTCCACGAAGCGGCTCACGCGCTCCTCGATCGGGCCGAACAGGCCGCTCCGCTCGATCGCGCCGGCCCATCCGCCCCGGCGCCCGCGGCGGCCGGCGGGGATGAACGGCCGAAGCAGGGCGATCAGCTCCCGCTGGAACGCGTCCTCCGGGTCGCGCTCGTTCCAGACGAGCCCGAGCCCTCCTCCCGGCCGGAGGACGCGATGGATCTCCGGCACTGCCTCCTCGACACGGAACCAGTGGAACGATTGCGCCGCCGTCGCCGCGTCGACCGACGACTCCGGGAGCGGGATCGCCTCCGCGCCGGCCGCGATCGGCTCGGCCTCCGCGACCGCGGCGGCCAGCTGCGCCCGCATCTCGTCCCCCGGCTCGAGGGCGAGGACGCGCGCGCCGGTCTCGACGAGTAGCCGGGTCAGCTTGCCGGTGCCGGCGCCGAGATCGAGCACCGTCCGGCCCGGCCGGAGATCGAACCGGTCCGCGAACCACGCGAGCACGTCCCGCGGATACGTCGGTCGGGACCGCTCGTAGACGTCGGCGATGAGCTCGAAGCCGCGCGCCTGCGGATGCTGGAGCTCGCTCACACGCGCGACGAGGGGCAGAGGTCGCTGACGACGCAGTCCTCGCACAGCGGCCGGCGGGCGATGCACACGCGCCGACCGTGCCAGATCAGCAGGTGCGGGAACCGCCCCCAGTCGTCGCGGGGCACGAGCCGCACGAGGTCGCGCTCGATCTTCACCGGATCCTCCTCGCGCGTGAAGCGAAGCCGCTGCGACAGACGCCGGACGTGCGTGTCGACGACGATCCCCTGCGGTTCGCCGAGCTCCGCCGCGACGACGTTGGCCGTCTTCCGCGCGACCCCGGGTAGCCGGATCAGCTCCTCCAGCCGCCGCGGCACCTCGCCGTCGTAGTCCTGCAGCAGCATCTGCATCGTGCCGCGCAGCGACTTCGCCTTCTGGCGGTAGAAGCCGGTCGCGTAGATGTCTCGCTCGAGCTCCTCGACAGGGACTGCGAGGTAGTCCTCCGGCCGCCGGTACTTGGCAAACAGCCGCTCGGTGACGCGATTGACGTTCACGTCGGTCGTCTGCGCGGACAGCATCACCGCCACCAGCAGCTCGAGCGGGCTCCGCGAGCGCAGCGCGATCGTGGCGTCCGGGTGCGCCGCCTGCAGTCGCTCGATCACCGGGCGGATGCGGGCGCGCTTCGGTCCGACGCGCCGGCGCGCCTCGTGGACGTAGCTGCGAGCCAACTACGAGACGGTAGCGAGGGCAGGCTCGGCGGAGCCGCCGTCACGGAGCCGCGGCCCGGCGCAGACGACGTCGAGCGCCGGGCAGCCGGCGCACGTGAACTCGTCCGGGGAGGGGCGGAAGTCGCCGGCGTTGATGCGGGCGATCGCGCCGGAGAGCTCCGTCTCGAGCTCCGCGAGCTGGTCGACCGAGAAGACGGTCGTGACGACGGCGTCCGGACGCTCGAGGAAGTGGTAGACGACCTCCACCTCGCGCGCGCCGGCCCGGAAGCAGGCCAGCGCGTAGACGAGCCGCTGGAGGTGGTAGTCGCCGTCGACGATCTCCTCCGGCGTTCCCTCCGCCAGCGAGTTGGTCTTGTAGTCGAGCACGAGCGCGCGGTCGCCCGCGATCTGCAGGACGTCGAGACGTCCGTTGAGGAGGACACCGTCGTGGACGAACGCGAACGGCCGCTCGCTCCGAACGCCCTCGAGCGACGCGACCCGGCGGGCGAGATCCGACTCGCAGTAGGAGGCGACGAAGCCCGCGACCCGCGCGAGCTCGTCCTCCGCCACCGACGGGTACCACCCACGGACGAGGCCGGCGAGATCGCCGGGCGGCAGCGGCTCGCGGAGGTTGACGAGCTCCAGCAGACGGTGAACGGCGTCGCCGATCTCGGTCGCGGCGAGCCCGGTCGTCCCCGGGGCGGCGAGCCGCTCGTCCGACGGCTTCATGCCGGCGATCCGTTCCGCGTAGTAGCGGTACGAGCAGCGCTCGAAGAGTGCCAGCGCGCTGAAGGAGAGCCGACGCACGCGGTGCAGCGGCGGTGCGGGCACCTCGGCCAAGGGTGGCAGCGGCGGCACGACCGGCGGCAGCACGCCGCCTCCGCCGGGCTCGAACAGGGCGAGCTGCCCGTCCTCCTCCGCGACGACGATCGCTTCGGGCTCCTCGTCCTGCGTGAAGCGGTCCACGCGGACGAGCACGCGCGCGCCCTCGCGGTCGAGCTCGACCGGATCGCGGCCGGCTCGCTCGATCTCCCCGCGCGCGTCGAGCCGCCCCAGCACCCAGCCGATCGGCGTCGTCTCGTCGGCAGCGCGGCCGGGATCGATCGCGCCCGAGACGATCAGGCGGTCGACCGCCCGGGTCATCGCCACGTAGTAGAGGCGCAGCCGCTCGGCACGCTCCTCCACCTTCCGCGCCTCGCGCACCGCCTCGTATGCAAACGCCCCCTTGCGCTCGCTCGTGATCGGGTCGGCGACGCGGAAGCCGAAACGCCCGTCGGAGAGCGCGAGGATCTCGTCGGCCGGCGGCGGCGCCTTGTCCCGGCCGGCGTCGGCCACGACGACCACCTTGAACTCGAGGCCCTTGGCCGCATGGATCGTCAGCAGCCGAACGGCGTCGGCCGCTTCCTCCTCCGCCACCGCCTCGAGCTCGCGCGCGCCGACCGCCTCCTGGTCGTGGACGAAGCGAACGAAGCCCTCGACGTCCGGCCCGCGCAGCTCCTCGTACGAGCGGGCGAGGCGCGCGAGCTTCCGCAGGTTCGCGTACCGGCGGCGGCCGTCCCACTGCGCCAGCACGGCGAGGTCGTAGTCGTGCTCGGTGACGATCTGCTCGCACAGGCGCTCGAGCGGGAGCCGGGTCGAGGCGGCCGCCAGCCGGTCGAAGCGCTGCCTGAACGCCCGCAGCAGCTGCAGGTCCCGCTCCGGCAGCGTCTCGGGAAGGCCGCGCTCGAACGCCACGAACAGCGGGCGCTTCGGCGCGGCTCGCCGGAGCAGCATGAGCGCGTCGTTGGACACGCCCACGAGCGGCGACGCCAGCACGGACACGAGCGCCTCGTCGTCGTAGCGGTTGTGCAGCAGCCGGAGGTATGCGAGCAGGTCGCCGACCTGCTGCTGGCCGAAGTAGCCGCGGCCGAGCCCCCGGTGGGTGCGGACGCCCGCGGCGCGCAGCTCCTGCTCGTACCACTCGGCGTCGGTGCCGGCGGCGAAGAGAAGGACGATCTCGCCGGCCGTCGCGGTGCCGGCGTCGATCAGCTCGCGAACGCGGCGCGCAATTGCCCGTGCCTCCGCGCGCCGCCAGTGCGGCGCATCGTCGTCGCCGTAGCTCGACTTGTCGGTCACGAGCAGCTCGACCGGCGGGCCGAACACGGGATCCGGGAACTCGCCCGAGGCCGCGAGTGGCTGGAACTCCTCCCCGAAGTCGCCGCGAAAGAGGTGGTTCACGACGGAGAGCACCTCGGGTCGCGAGCGGTAGTTCCAGGTGAGCGGCAGGACCCGCCCCGCCGCCGCACGACGCTCGCGGAACACCTGCACGTCCGCGTGGCGGAACCCGTAGATCGACTGGAACTCGTCGCCGACGAAGAACAGCTCCCGGTCTGCGCCGGGGCCGCCGCTGAGCAGGTCGACGAGCTCGCACTGGAGCCGGTTCGTGTCCTGGAACTCGTCCACCATGATCGAGCGGAAGCGCAGCTGCTCGCGGCTGCGGATCGGCTCGTCGTCGCGGAGCAGGTCGCGAGCGCGTAGCTGGAGGTCCTCGAAGTCGAGCGCCGATTCGCGGTCCTTCGCCTCCTGGTACGCGGCGGCGAAGCCGTCCAGCAGTTCCTGCAGGAGGTCACGGTCGCGGGCGGCGAGCTCGTCGAGGGCGGCCTGCTCGACCGAGCGCCGCGCCTCCTCGAAGGTCGCCGCGCGCTCGCCGCGCAGGCGCAGGCCGGACAGGTCGAGCAGGCGGTCGGCGGCGGTCTCGGTCTCGGCGAGCACCAGCGCCTCGGCCGCGGCCGCCTGCATGTCGTCGGTCGCGGTCGTGTCGTCGGCCAGGCAGCGGGCCGCCTCGCGGAGATCGGCGAGCCGCGCCTCGAGGCTCGGGCGGTCGCCGAGCTCGAGCGTGAGCTCGCGGCCGGCGGCGCGGAGCGTCTCGAAGACGCCGATCAGCATCCGCCGCAGGTGGGTGGCGCCGTAGACGGCGAGCAGGCGCAGCTGCTCGTCGTCGCCGCCGTCGCAGAACCGCTCCAGCGCGGCGCCGAACGCCTCGCTCCTGAGCACACGCCCCTGGCTCTCGTCGAGCACGCGGAAGCGCGGGTCGACGCCGGCGGCAAACGGGTGCGACCGGAGGAGCCGGTGGCAGAAACCGTGGATGGTCGAGATCCAGGCGCCGTCGAGCGTCCGCGCGAGGTCGGGCCGCCCACGCTCCACCAGCGCGGCGCGGATCCTGCTGCGCAGCTCGCCGGCGGCGCGTTCGGTGTACGTGATCACGAGGATCGACTCGACGTCGACGCCCTCGTCGCAGACGGCGCGCGCGAACCGCTCGACGAGGACACGAGTCTTGCCCGTCCCCGCGCCGGCAGAGACGAACACGAGCCCGGTCGCGTCGACCGCCGCCTGCTGCTCGGGGTTGAGCGCGGCCGTCATGCGCGCCTCACCCGGCACATCGACCACAGCTCGCACCAGGTCGGGCACTCACCCGACTTCGGGTCGTGGCGGACGTCGCCGCCGCGGATCCGCTCCACGAGGCCGACGGCGAGGTCGCGCGAGCGGTCGACCTTCGCCCAAAAGTCGTCCTCGTCGACGTAGTCGTTCTTCACGAGGCCCGGGACGCCGTCCTCCCGGGCGTCCGCACGCAGGAGGCCGCGCGGCTTCCGCTCGCCGGACAGCGGCCGGTAGAGGCCGCCGAGCGGCTCGATGCCGACGAGGTCGCGCAGGACAAGCATGTAGAGCGGGATCTGGAGCCGCCGCTCCGACTCGATCTGCGCCGCCGAGTGGCCGGTCTTGCCCGACTTGTAGTCCTGGACGATCCCGCGGGCGGAGAACGGATCGACGTCGATCCGGTCGATCTTGCCGCCGAGGAGCATGCCCGGCGCGAGCTCGAGCCCACGCTGCAGCTCCGGCGCCGACCGCTCGGAGCCGAACGAGACCTCGAACCGCCGCGGCACGAGCGGCAGCCCGAGCTCCGCGTCGTCGCGGATGAACGCCTCGAGATCGCGGCGCAGCCCGCCCTCCAGCTCCCGACGCTGGAGCGGCGTCAGCTCCATCCGGATGCCCGCGACCGCCTCGTCGAGGCAGCGGCGGAGGAACGCGACCGCCTCGTCGACGCGATCCGGCTCGAGCTGCTCGACCCCGAGCTCCTTCGGCAGGCCGGAGTAGAAGCGGAACAGCGCCTGGTGGGCGATCGAGCCGCGCAGTCGGGCGTCCACCTGCGCGTCGATCGACCTCGGGTCGATCACGCGCTCGAAGAACCAGATCGACGAGCAGTCCACGAAGCGCTCGAGCTCCGTGACGCTGAACATCCCGCGGGCAGCCAGCTCGGCGAGGACCGCCGGATGGGTGAGCCGCGTCGCCCGGTCGAACGCGCGGCGGGCCCGGCCGAGACGCCGCTCCCAGCCGTTCGCCGCGGCGACGGCCTCGGCGACGTCGATCTCGGTCGCCGCGAGCGCGGCCGTCGCGCGGAGGCGCTCCCGCTCCGTCGGCGCGGACTCGAGCGGCCACGTCAGCTGTGAGAGCGGCCGGCGACGCGTCCAGCGTGCGACGTCCTCGCGGTCGAAGACCGCCTGCGCCTCCTCCCAGAACGGGCTCGCCTCGCGCGGCGTGCCCTCGTCCGTGGCCGCCTCGCGCACGAGGTAGAGGCGGCGGGTCGCGCGTGAGCAGGCCGTGTAGAAGAGGTAGCGGTCGCGCGAGACCTGGTCGGGGCGGACGAGCCTCGCCTTGCGGCGCTCGTCGAGCTCGCGGCGCGCGTCGTCGCCGAGGAAGGGGGACTCGTGGCCGCGGCGCGGCAGGCTCCCGCCCTCGAGGCCGAGGACGAACACGACCTCGAAGTGCCGGGTTCGGGCGCGCAGGAGGTCGAGCACCGCCACCCGGCCGGGCTCGGGCGCCGCCGACCTCCGGACCTCGGCCCGCTCGAGCAGGGACAGGATCTCGTCGGTGGCAAGCGTGCCGCCGAGCGCGATCCAGCCGCGCAGCTCGCCGACGAGGCGCATGACGGAGTCGTGGGCGCGGAGATCCTGACGCGCCGCCTCGGTGGCCGGCGGCGCCTCGATGCCGTAGGCGGCTCGAAGCATGGCGGTCGCGAGCGCCTGGACCGCGTCGAGGGGCGTCGCGGCCGACCGCAGCGTCTCGAGCGGCGGCAGCGGCTGCCCGTCGCGGAGCCGGATCGTCTCCTCCTCGACCCGCTCGCCGGTCTCGACGGCCCGGCCGCGCAGGCGTCCTTCCAGGAAGTCCACGCTCGCGCGCGCGAAGCCCGAGTACGGCGAGCGGAGGAAGGCGTAGAGGTCGCCGCGGCCGCCGCCGAGCCAGGCGAACCGGAGCAGCGCGAGCAGCGCCTGGCCGTAGGCCGTCTTCGCGAGCCCGGCCGGCGCCTCGATCGCGTAGGGCACACCGAGCGTGGAGAGCACCGTCTCGAGCGGCGCCTGGAATCGGTCGAGCGACGGGCACACGACGCCGATCGCCTCTGCCCGCGTGCCGCTGCGGATCAGCGCGAGCAGCTCCTCGGCGACGAGCTCCAGCGCGCCGCGCGTCCCCGCGCCCTCGAAGAAGCGGATCGCGCCGTCGATCACGACCGGCGCGGCAGCGTCTTCGAACAGCGTCCGCTCGAGGTGCGCGATCGCGGGCTCGGCGACCTCCGCAAACCCCGGCGAGAGCTCTTCGATGCGCCCGTCCGCGAGTGCGCTCAGGTCGTCGGCCGTCCGGCGGAGCGACGCGAAGGCGGCTCGTCCCGGCTCGTACGGAAGGGACACGGTCACGTCGGTCCGTCCGGCGAGTGCCTCGAGCAGAGCCCACTCGGCGCCGGTGAGGTCCTCGAAGCCGTGCGCGAAGACCGGCTCGCCGTGCCAGGCCGAGAGATCGCCCGCGACGCGCTCTGCCGCCTGCCGGCGCTGCAGCTGACGGTCCCAGAGGGCGAGCGTGTCCAGCTCGGACAGGTAGGCGCCGTAGAGCGATGCCAGGTCGCCGTCGAGGTCACCCGGGTCGAGCAGGCCGGCCTCGAGGTCCCCGACCGCGCCCAGGAGCGCGTCGGCGAAGCCGGCGAACCGCGCCGACCGGCCAAGCCCGTTCATCCGCGCGCGCGCCGCAGCGACCGCGCGGCGGGCGATCAGTGTCTGCTGCGTCTGGGAGGCGATCGGACGCGAGCTCCCGCCTCCGCGCGCGATCGTCCGGAAGAGGTCGTCGAACGTGCCGATCGTGCCGCCGAGCAGTGCGGGTTGGAGCTCCAGGAGGTCCCGCTCGGCCTGCTCGACGTCCGGCCGGGTCGGCACGATCAGGACAGGCTCGAGTGACAGGGCCTCGAGGTACCGCCGCAGGAGCAGCGCGACCTTCCCGGCGTTTGCCGGGCCGGTGATGAGGGTCAGACCCACTCAGGCCATGCTACTCCGGCCTCTGGACGGCTCCTGGAGCCGGCTCCGCAACGAGCGTGAAAAAGGAAAGGGCGGGTCTCCCCGCCCTCCAGGTCAAGCTGCTGCGGACTTCGGCCGGCGGCCGCGACGAGCGACCGCAGTGCCCGGCAGCTCCGCGGCGCAGTCGTCGCAGAGGTCGGCCTGCTTCGCCCCGCGGCGCGCATCGGAGAAGTTGATGCGCATCACCGCGCCGCGACCTTCGGCAACTTCCTTCGAACAATTGTCACAAACGAGTCGTGTCACTCGCGCCAACGTATTTCCTCCTTGAAAGCAGAGACGATGCGACAGAGCTTAACGGAAACGCCGGGAAATCTCGGCTGTAGCGAGTGACCGTCGTATTCGCCGCAAATCTCGATCGTTCGCCCGTCGAGGTACTGCTCGGCGACCGGCGTAATCCCGAGAGCGCTCGCCGGGGGAAATCGACATCGACCCGCACATCCCGGCTACAGTCTCCGCCGCCGTGGACGCAAAAACCATCGCGGTGCTCGAGGGCGACGAGACCGGTCAGGAACTGCTCGAGGAGGCGTTGCGCGTCCTCGCACCGGAGGTCACCGGGCTCGAGCTCGAGTTCCCCCGTTTCGACCTCTCGCTCGAGTCGCGGCGCGCGACGGGGAACGCGATCGTCCTCGAGGCAGCAGCGGCGATCCGCGACCACGGTCTCGGCTTGAAGGCGGCCACGATCACGCCCGAGGGACGCGACGACGTGGGCTCGCCCAACCGGATCCTCCGCGAGGAGATCGGCGGGCGGGTGATCGTCCGTACGGGCCGCCGCATCCCCGGGGTGGTGCCGCTGGGCGGCGTGCATGCGCCGATCTCGATCGTGCGGATGGCCGTGGGCGACGCGTACGGCGCGCACGAGTGGCGGGAGGGTGAGGGCGACGACGAGGTCGCCTTCCGGACCGAGCGGATCGAGCGCCGGATCTGCCGCGCCGTCGCCGAGTTCTCGTTCCGGCAGGCCGGCCAGGTCGGCGCCAAGGTGTTCGGGGGCCCGAAGTACACCGTCAGCCCCATCTACGAGGGGATGCTGAAGGAGGAGATGGACGCGGCCGCCGAGCGGCACCCCGGCGTCCCGTACGAGCCGCAGCTGATCGACGCCACTTTCGCCCTGCTGATCGCGGCGGCCGGCGACCCGCTCGTGATCCCGGCCCTGAACCGGGACGGCGACATCCTCTCCGACCTCGTCCTGCCCCTCTTCGGCTCGATCGCCGGGTCGGAGTCGCTGCTCGTCGCGTTCGGGGAGGACTACGAGACGCGCGCGCTGATGTCCGAGGCGGCGCACGGGACGGCGCCGTCGCTCCAGGGCAAGAACGTCGCCAACCCGCTGGCGATGATCCTCGCCGGGGCGGCGCTCCTCTCGCACGCGGGCGGGCGCGGCCAGGACGTCGGACGGGCGATTCGCGAAGCGAGCCTCGAGGCTGTCTCGCAGGGAGTGCGGACCGCCGATCTCGGCGGGCACGCCGGCACGACCGAGTTCACCGACGACGTGATCAGCCGGACGCGCTCGAAGCTAGAGGTGTGGGCGACGCTGTAGACCAGCGCCGCTCGAACAGCACCGCCAGCGCGCTAGCCGCGCCAGATGCCGGAGATCGGCGGCGTCCGCGCCGAGCAGCCGAGCCGCGGCAGGCTCCACGCATCCTCGACGGTGCGAAGCAGCCCGCAGTGGCTCGTCACTCGGTCGTAGCGCGAGCCCGGCTGGACGGCCGTCCCGAGCGCGAGCGCGGGGATGTGGCCGCCGCCGCGGACATCCGTGGAGCCCTCGTCGAACACGACGAACACCACGGTGTCCGGGAGCTGCAGGAGCGGCGGGAGGAGCGCTCGCAACCACCGGTCGCCGGTGGCGATCGAGCAGTCGTGCATCGAGTGGCACATGTCGGGGATGACGAGCGCGAAGTCGGGCATCGTCCCTCGTCGCAGGTCCCCCTTCAGCGCCAAGAGCGGCACCACGCGCGCCCGCCACGCCGGCCGCGCCAGCACCTCGTGGAAGTAGAGGAACGGGTCGTGCTTCTTCGCGTACCGCCCCGAGGACGGGCCCGTGAAGCCGGCGCGAGGCAGCCCCTCGGCGTACGTCTTCCACGTGCGCCCCGCCGCGGCGAGCGTGCCGGCGAGCGAGCGGCCGCGCGCGACGCAGGCGGTGCAGTCGGTCGTGATCCGCTGGGTCGAGCCCGAGACGAGCGCCAGGTAGTTCGGCAGGCTCGGGTGGGTCACGCCGTAGTACCGGCCGAGCGTTGCGTACGCCGCAGCCATTCGGATGAACGTCGGCGCCTCGGGGCTCCCGAGGACGCTGCCAGTCTCCTTGTTCTCGAAGACGACCACGACGACGTGGCCGAACGCCGGGACGCCGCCGCGCGCGCTGGCCGCGCCGGGCAAGGCGAGCAACAGCGTCAGGGAGGCGAGCAGCGTCGCCCTGCTCACGCCTCTCCTTCCGCGGTCCGGCGCCAGAAATGGAGGGCGGCGATCGCGAGGACGATCAGGACCCCGGCGGCGATCGCGCCGTAGATGCCGAAGCGGGCGAGCGCCTCGGCCGCGGCCTTGCCGGCGTAGAAGGCGATCAGCCCGACGGCCACCGCCCAGACGACGCCGCCCGCCGCGTTCCAGGCGAGGAAGCGCCACCACCGCATGCGCGACATCCCGGCGATCCAGGCGCCGGTGACGCGAACGCCGCCGAAGAACCGCGCCAGGAAGACGGCCTTTCCCCCGTGGCGCGCGAAGAAGCGCTCGGCGGGCGGGAGGACGCGATCGGCGAAGCGGGCGAGCCGGTCGAAGCGGTAGAGCAGCGGGCGCCCGATCTCCCGGCCGAGCCAGTAGCCGATGTTGTCGCCGATGATCGCGGCCACGGTTGCGACGGCGATCACGCCCGCGATCGGAAGGTGCCCGTTCGATGCGTAGACCGCGGCCGCGATCAGCGCGGTCTCTCCCGGCAACCACAACCCGGCGGACTCGAGGCACACGATCGCGAACAGGAACAGGAGCCCGTAGTCGGCGATGAAATGGGTCACCGGCCCGCCAGCGTAGCGGCGTAAATAGACTCGCCCTCGTGCGCGTGGGCGTTCCGAGGGAGCTCGAGCCGGGCGAGCGCCGCGTGGCGCTCGTGCCGGACGCGGTTGCCCGTCTGGCCGGCGCCGGGTTCGAGGTTGCCGTCGAGCGGGGCGCCGGGACAGCGGCCTCCTTTCCGGACGAGGACTACGCCGAGGCGGGCGCCGAGCTCGTCGACGACCCGTATGAGCCCCCGGCGGTCGTGAAGGTCCGGAAGCCGGGCACCGAGGACGCGGCCCGTCTCCGCGACGGGCAGGTGCTGATCGGGTTCCTCGAGCCTCTGACGGACGAGGCAGGGATCGCGCGCCTGGCCGAGCGCGGGGTTGTCGCGTTCGCGATGGAGTCGATCCCGCGGATAACGCGGGCCCAGCCGATGGACGCGCTCTCCTCCCAGAGCACCGTCGCGGGCTACAAGGCGGTCGTGATCGCGGCGGAGCGCCTGCCGAAGTTCTTCCCGATGCTGATGACGGCCGCCGGGACAGTCGCGCCGGCGAAGGTGCTCGTGCTCGGCGCGGGCGTGGCGGGGTTGCAGGCGATCGCCACCGCCCACCGGCTCGGCGCGGTCGTCTCGGGCTTCGACGTCCGTCCGGTCGTGCGCGAGCAGGTGGAGAGCCTCGGTGCCACGTTCATGGACCTCGGCGTCGTCGGGGAGGAGACCGCCGGCGGCTACGCGACCGAGCTGACCGACGAGCAGCAGCAGCTCCAGCAGGAGCGCCTCGCCGAGCGGATCCCCGAGTACGACGTCGTCGTCACGACCGCGCTCATCCCTGGCCGGCCCGCGCCGAAGCTCATCCCAGCCGCGGCGGTGGTACGGATGAGGCCGGGCTCGGTGATCGTCGACCTGGCCGCGGACACCGGCGGGAACTGCGAGCTGACCGAGCCGGGCGCCGAGATCGAGCGCCACGGGGTCGGGATCGTCGGCTTCACGAACCTCGCGGCGACGATGCCGTTCCACGCGAGCCAGCTCTACTCACGCAACGTGTCGGCGCTCCTCCAGCACCTCGCCCCGGAGGGCGAGCTGCGGCTGGACTTCGACGACGAGATCACCGCGGGCACCTGCGTGACCCGCGCCGCGGCCGCGACCGCCTGATGCACACCTCCGTGATCATCACCGAGCTGACGGTGCTGGTCCTGGCGATCTTCGTCGGCTTCGAGGTGATCTCGAAGGTGCCGACGATGCTGCACACGCCGCTGATGTCGGGGACGAACGCGATCCACGGGATCGTGGTCGTCGGCGCGATCGTGGTCGCAGGCCTGCCGCACCAGCCGACGTGGATCCGGATCGTCGCTCTCCTGGCGGTGGCGCTCGGGACGATGAACGTCGTCGGCGGCTTCGTCGTCACCGACCGGATGCTCGGGATGTTCAAGAAGAGACGGGAGCCGGATGAGCAGGAGTGACGCGGTCGAACTGGCCTACCTGGCCGCGATCGTCGCCTTCATCCTCGCCTTGCGGTTCCTCTCCTCGCCGACCACGGCCCCGCTGGGCAACCGGATCGGCGCGGCCGGAATGGCCCTCGCGATCGCCGCGACCTTCGCGCAGCCCGGGATCCACAACATCCCGTCGATCCTGATCGTGATGGCGATCTCGGCGCCGATCGGCGCCTACGCCGCGCGCACGGTCCGGATGACCGCGATGCCGCAGATGGTGGCGCTCTTCAACGGCGTCGGGGGAGGCGCGGCTGCGCTGGTCGCGCTCGCGGATTTCCACAGCGTCGAGCCGCTGCCGGGCCGGATCAAGGCCGACGTCGGCATCTCGATCCTGCTCTCGGCCCTGATCGGCGGGATCTCGTTCGCCGGCAGCCTGGTCGCGTTCGCCAAGCTGCAGGAGCTCGTCAGCGGCAGGCCGATCGTCTATCCGGGCCAGAAGCCGCTGAACGCCGCACTGCTCGCGGGCCTCGTCACCGTGGCGATCGTCGTGCTGGCCGGGCCGCAGAGCGAGCCGCTCGTCATCGCCGTGCTCGCCGGGGGGTTGCTGTTCGGCGCCCTGTTCGTCCTGCCGATCGGCGGCGCCGACATGCCGGTCGTGATCTCGCTCCTGAACGCGTTCACTGGGCTGGCCGCGGCGGCCACCGGGTTCGTCCTGCACCAGAACGTCCTGATCGTCAGCGGGATGCTGGTCGGCGCTTCGGGAACGCTGCTGACGATCCTGATGGGTCGCGCGATGAACCGCTCGATCGCGAACGTCCTCTTCGGCGCGTTCGGCCAGGTCGTGGCGGGGCCGGAGCGTGCCGCTGCGGCGGACGGCGCGGGTGTCCGCTCGACGACGCCCGACGACGTCGCGGTGATGCTCGCGTACGCAAAGCGGGTCGTGATCGTGCCCGGCTACGGCCTTGCGGTCGCGCAGGCGCAGCACGACGTCCGCTCACTCGGCGACCTGCTGGAGGCGCGCGGCGTCGAGGTCGCGTACGCGATCCATCCGGTCGCGGGGCGGATGCCCGGCCACATGAACGTCCTTCTCGCCGAGGCGAACGTCCCGTATCCGCAGCTGAAGGAGATGGACGAGGCGAACCCGGACTTCCCGCGGACGGACGTCGCGCTCGTGATCGGCGCTAATGACGTCGTCAACCCGGACGCGCGCAGCAACTCCTCGAGCCCGATCTACGGGATGCCGATCCTGAACGTCGACCAGGCCCAGCAGGTCGTCGTGCTCAAGCGGAGCATGAATCCGGGCTTCGCCGGCATCGACAACCCGCTCTTCCTGAACCCGAAGACCGTGATGCTGTTCGGCGATGCGAAGGCGTCCGTCGAGCGGCTCGTCGCCGGCGTCAAGTCGCTCTAGGCGGCGCGGCCGCGGCCGGTCCACCGGCCACCCCGCCGGGCGGTGCACGTCGTCGGGAAGTCGGCACACTTTCGGCGCCGACGCGTGCGAGATCTCTCGGTAGCGTCGGTTGTGAGGGTGGAGGGCGCAGCCCCACCCTTAATGGGTGGGGGACGCGCGCGCGTGTACCTGAACCTGCGCCCCGGGCTGAAATCTACGATTGCGCCGTGCTCGCGAAGATCCTCTTCTGGGGCTCGCTCGGTGCGCTGGCCTGGACCCAGGCCGGCTACCCGCTGACCGCGGCGGGGCTGGCACGCCTGCGCGGGCGGCCGGTCCGCAAGCGCGAGATCGAGCCGACGGTCAGTCTGATCGTCGCCGCCCACGACGAGGAGGACGTGATCGAGCGGCGGCTCGACAACCTGCTCGCGCTCGACTACCCGCCCGACAGGCTCGAGATCGTGGTCGCCTCCGACGCGTCGACGGATCGCACCGACGACGTCGTCGAGGCCGTGGCGGCGCGCGAGCCGCAGGTGCGGCTGCTCCCGTGCCCGCGCGGCGGCAAGGTCGCAGCGCAGAACCGGGCCGTGCGGTCGACCACCGGCGACATCCTCGCCTTCTCCGACGCGAACGCCCAGTGGAAGCCGGATGCGCTGCGGAAGCTGGCGCGCAACTTCGCCGATCCGGACGTGGCGTACGTCTGCGGCGGCCACTTCTACGAGGCCGCCGACGGCACGAATCGCGAAGGCACCTACTGGCGCTTCGAGGCGTGGCTGAGACGCAACGAGTCGAGCCTCGGCTCGATCACGGGCGGCATCGGGCCGATCTACGCCGTCCGGCGGGACGACTACGTCGAGGTCGACCCGCGTTTCGGTCACGACCTCGCGCTCCCGTACCTGATGGTGCAGCACGGGCGGCGCGCGGTCTTCGAGCCGGAGGCCGTCGCGTGGGAGAAGCCGTCGCGCGACATCGAGGACGAGTACCGGCGCAAGGTGCGCATGTTCGAGCACTGCTGGCTGATCGTCTTGCGCGGCCGGATGCTGCGCCGTCTCGGCCCTACGTACCTGCTCGAGATCGTCTCGCACCGCCACCTGCGCTACGGCAGCGGGCTCCTCCACCTCGTCCTGCTCGGCTCCTCGATCGCGCTCGTCGGCGAGGGCCTCGTGTACCAAGTCGCGCTCGCCGTTCAGCTCGCCGTGATCGGGGCGGCCGCGGCCGGCGTCGGGATCGCGCGGTACTACGTCCTCGTCACCTGGGCGACCGTCGAGTCGCTCGTCAACTACCTGCGTGCCGGCGTCCCCGCGGTGTGGGAGAAGGCGGAGGGGACTCGCTGAACCGCGCACTCGACGTCGCCGGCGCCTCGGTTGGATTGGCGCTGACGAGCCCACTGATCGCGGTCGCCGCGGTCGCGATCAAGCTCGACGACGGCGGCCCCGTCCTGTACCGCCAGCGGCGGGTCGGCTGCGAGGGCACCGAGTTCGAGCTGCTGAAGCTGCGGACGATGGAGGTCGGCGCGGAGCGTCGAGGCGCGGGGTATGCCGTCGACGAGGGCGATCCGCGGATCACACGCGTCGGCCGGGTCCTGCGGCGAATCTCATTGGACGAGGTGCCGCAGCTCTGGAACGTCGTCCGCGGCGACATGAGCGTCGTCGGCCCGCGCCCGACACTCGCCTACCAGGTCGAGCGCTACACGCCTCGCCAGCGGCGCCGCCTCGAGGTCAAGCCGGGGATCACGGGCTGGGCGCAGGTGAACGGGCGAGCGCGGCTCCCGTGGAACGACAGGATCGAGCTCGACGTCTGGTACGTCGAGCACCGGACGCCGTGGCTGGACCTCAAGATCCTGGCGCGCACGCCGCTCGCCCTCCTCGGTGGGACGTACAAAGGCGATAGCGGCGGCTGGCGCGCGTGATCGCGTTCTTCAACGGCGACAGCGTCCGAGAGGCCGTGTCGCCACAGCGGGCGTACGAGGCCGTCCGGGACGCATTCGTCGCCTACGCTAGGGGCGAGTGGTCGATGCCGCCCAAGGTGTACGTGCCCGCCTATCCAGCCGGGGACTTCCGCGCGATGCCGGCGCTGGGCGCGGGCCACGCCCTCCTGAAGTGGGTCACGTCCTTCCCCGGCAACCCGCCGAAGGGGCTGCCGACGGTCACGGGACTCGTCCTCCTCTCGGACGCGACGAACGGGATGCTGCTCGCGGCGCTCGACGCGGCCGCCGTCACGGCGCTTCGGACCGGCGCGGCGGCGGTTCTCGCCGCCGAGGTGCTCGGTGCGAGCAGCGCCCGGAATGCCGCGGTGATCGGGGCCGGCGTGAACGGCGAGTCGGCAGCGCGCACCTTCGTGGCGCGCGGCCGGTCCGTTCACCTCTGGGACGTCGACGAGGCCCGGGCTGCCGCGGTGGCCGAGCGCATCGGCGCCGATGTCGCGTCGTCGCGCGAGGAGGCCCTCTCGGCAGACCTGCTCGTGACCGTAACCCCGGGGCGGGAGGTGGTGCTGCCCGAGGGCGCGCTCGGGCAAGGCCAGCATGCGAGCCTGATGGGCGCCGACGGCCCGGGCAAGGCGGAGATCGCCACCGCAGAGCTCGCCCGGGTCCGCGTCTTCTGCGACGACTGGGAGCAGGCGAGCCATAACGGCGACCTCGTGCACGCGGTCGAAGCCGGCGTCCTGGCGCGCGAGGACGTGACGGAGCTGGGCGCCGTGCTCGCCGGCGACGCCGAGGGGCGGCGCGACGACGCCGAGGCGACGGTCTTCGACTCGACCGGTCTCGCGATCCAGGATCTCGCGATCGCACTCGCCGCGTTCGAACGCGCCGACGCGCTCGACCTGCCCAGACTGGACCTCTAGCTAGACCTCGTCGAGCAGCCGCGCCGGCGCGAACAGCTCGAGCAGGGCATCGTCCTCGCCGAGGACGACGCGAGCGACGAGCTCACCACACATGAAGCCGAGCAGGTTCCCGTGACCCGAATAGCCGGCGGCCATCCAGACGCCGTCCCGCACGCGGCCGACGAGCGGCAGCAGATCCTGCGTGAGGCCGAAGATCCCGGCCCAGCGGTGGGTGACTCCCGGCATCTCGCCCAGCAGCTCGACGAGAAACCCGTCGAGCGCTTCCTGGATCACCTCGGTCGTCTCCTCGATGTCGGTCAGCTCGGACATGATCGAGAAGTCGCGGAAACCCCCGAGGACGACCCTGCCGTCTGGGAGCTGCTGCCAGTAGTCGAAGCCCTGGCGCGCGTAGTGCGGGTAGTCGAAGAGCCGCTCCGGCAGCGGCTCGGTCGCGACGACCTGGCCGCGGGCCGGCCAGATCGCGTCCACGAGCTCCGGGATCACCCCGCGCCCGTAGCCGTCGGTGGCGACGACCACCTGGTCGGCATCGAGCTCCTCGATCGACTGGACGCGGTCGTTCTCCGAGATCTCGGCGCCGGCCTCGATCGCCGCCGCAGCGAGCCGTCGCGTGAAGATCGCAGGCTGGATCGCTCCGTCGTGCGGATGAAACATCGCGCCGTCGAAGGCAGCGGCCAGGCTTGGGGGGAGCTCCTCGCGCCACTCGACGTCGAACCCGTCCTCGCGCAAGGCCTCGTACTCGGAGCGGATCGCGCTGCGCTCTTCCTCATCCGCAGCGAGGCGGAGGCTGCCCGGCCGGCGCAGCTCGTCCCCTGCGAGCTCCTCCATCCGGTCGAGCGCCACCTCGGTCCGCCGCCAGAGCTCGCGCGCGGCTTCGGCGCCGTATGACTCGCGGGCGACGTCGTACCGCGCGGCGCCGCCGCGCAGGACGAAGCCGCCGTTCCGGCCGCTGGCACCGGAGGCGACCGTCCGCGCCTCGTGGACCCGGACGCGCCTTCCCGCCGCGGCCAGCACCCGGGCACACGCGCAGCCCGTGATCCCGGCGCCCACGACCGCGACGTCGACCCGCCCTTCGAGGCGCTGCGACGACTGCAGCGGCTCCGCCGCTTCGGCCAGCCAGAACGGGTCCACGGTCCGATGCTAGCCCGCCGCCCGATAGCGCCCCTCGCCTTCCGTCGCCGCGCCCGCGAGCTCGAGCTGGACGAGCGCTCCCGTCACCGCTGCCACGTCGAGCCCTAGCGCACGTGCAAGCTCGTCCACGCTGGCCGCTCCGCCGCGAAGCCGCTCCAGCACCCGCTCGACTTCCGGCCCCAGGAGCTCGCGCGTCGCCGGCCGCGGCTCGAGCTCGAACAGCTCGAGGACGTCCGCCACCGTCGTCAGCGGCGTCGCCCCCAGTCGGAGCAGGTCGTTCACGCCGGCCGAAAGGGCAGAGGTGATCTCGCCCGGGACCGCGAACACCTCGCGGCCTTCCTCCAGAGCGAAGTCGGCCGTGATCAGCGCGCCGCTCCGCTCGCGCGCCTCGACGACCACGGTCGCTGCCGTGAGACCAGCAATGATTCGGTTCCGAGCCGGGAATCGCCACGGTGCGGGCTCCACGCCGGGCTCGTACTCGGACACGAGGAGCGACCGCTCGGCGATCGCCGCGGCAAGCGTCGCGTGGGCCGCCGGATAGTCGCGATCGATGCCGCAGCCGAGCACCGCGACCGTGTGGCCGCCCGCGTCGAGGGCGCCCCGGTGGGCCTCCGCGTCGACGCCGCGTGCCAGGCCGCTGACGACGATCACGCCGGCCCCCGCGAGCTCCCGGCCGAGCATTCGCGCGACCTGGGAGCCGTACGGCGAGCAGGCGCGGGCACCGACAACGGCGACGGACGGGCCTGCCAGCAGCTCGGGCGGGCCGTTCCCCCGGAGGAAGAGCTGCGCCGGCGGGTCGTGGATGGCGCGCAGGCGCGGCGGCAGCTGACTCCGCCGGAGAGAGGTCACGCCGCCAGCTCGGAAGGCGTCCGGTACGCGAGCGCCTCCGCGACGTGCTCGGGGAGAACCGCGTCGGCATCGGCGAGCGCCGCGATCGTCCTCGCGACGCCGGCCACCTTCGCGCGCCCCCGGCCGGACAGCGGGAGCCGCTCGATCGCGCGCGTCAGCAGATCGTCGGCCTCGCAGGTGCGCCTCGGCACGGCCGACGCCAGGCGCAGACGGGCTGCGCAGACGCGATCCCGAATGTCGGCCGACCCTTCGCCGGGCGGCGCCTGCAGCTCGGTCGCCCGCGGCCGCGGCACCGTCACGACGAGGTCGAACCGGTCGAGCAGCGCCCGCGACAGCTTGTTCCGGTACGCGGCGATCCGCTGCGCCGAGCAGGTGCACTGTGCAGCCGGATCCCCGCGCGCGCCGCACGGACACAGGTTCATCGTCCCGACGAGCTGGAACCGCGCCGGAAACCGGACGGTGCCCGCGGCGCGCGCGACGCCGATCTCCCCGTCCTCGAGCGGCTGGCGCAACGCCTCGAGCGCGGGACGCTGGAACTCGGCCAGCTCGTCGAGGAGCAGCACGCCTCGATGGGCGAGGCTCGCCTCGCCGGGACGGAGACGCGGCCCGCCGCCGACGATCGCCGCGGTCGAGGCGCTGTGGTGCGGCGCGCGAAACGGCGGATGGCCCACGAGCGGGTGTTCCGGGTCGACGAGCCCGGCGACGGAGTGGATCCGGGTCACCTCGAGCGCTTCCTCCTCCTCGAGCGGGGGCAGGATCCCGGGAAGACGCCGCGCAAGCATCGTCTTCCCCGTGCCCGGCGGCCCGCCGAGGAGAAGGTTGTGCCGACCTGCGGCTGCGATCTCGAGCGCGCGCCGCGCACGCTCCTGTCCGCGGACGTCCGCGAGGTCGAGCGGAGGACGCGCCGGCCGGCCGTTGCCGAGGACAAACTCGGGCGGCTCCAGGTGGCCGCGCAGGTACAGCGCCGCGTCGGCGAGATGCCGGACCCCGACGGGCTCGACGCCGGCGAGCGCCGCCTCTGTGCACGCCTCGTACGGGCAGATCAGCCGCTCGAGCCCGGCCCGTCGTGCGCCCTCGGCAACCGCGAGGACACCGCCGACCCGCCGCAGCCGGCCGTCGAGCGCGAGCTCGCCGCAGGAGGCGTGCTCGTCCAGACGCGCGGGCGGTACCTGCCCTGACGCGGCGAGCAACGCAAGCGCGATCGGCAGGTCGAACCCGGAGCCCTCCTTCTTCAGCTCCGCCGGCGCAAGGTTGACCGTGATCCGGCCGTCGGGCCACCGGAGCTCGGCGGAGAGGATGCCGCTGTGGACGCGTTGCCTCGCCTCCGAGCAGGCGCGGTCGGCGAGGCCGACGATCGTCAGCGCCGGCAGCCCGCCCTGGAGGTGTGCCTCCACCTCCACGCGACGCGGCTCCAGGCCGACGAGGGCGAACGTGACGGCGCGCGCGAGCACGTTGGCAAGCTAGACACCAACGCGTGACGTGTCTGCGCCGCCTCGGTGCCGAGATTCAGGCGGCGCGCGCCACGAGGACGTCTTCGAAGAACTCGCCCGCGCGCCGTCCGGTGCGGCGGTTGACGTGCCGGTGGAGACGCTGGTCGAGCTGAAGCTCCGCCCGCTCCAGGATCGCCGGATAGAGATCCCGGCGGTCGTTGACGACGATCACGACCGGGGCACCGCGCGGCAGCGCGGACGCGGCATTCGCCAGCGACAGCACCATCCCGTCTGCATAGTCCGCGAGCGCGCCGCGCGTCGTCCCACGGGCGCCTGCGCCGAGCTCCGCCTCGCGCCGGTCTTCGAGGCCGAGCAGCTCGTACGCGTAGCGATGCTGCTCGTGGTAGTCGATCAGGCCGGGATACGGCGGTGACGTGACGATCCCATCGAAGCGCCGGCCGTACTCGACCGTGCGCGCGTCAGCCCGCACGACCGAGGCCGTGCGCGAGCGGGCGCGCACAGCCCCGAACGCGCGGATCCGGGCGACCGTGTCCTCGGCGTAGCGGCGGAGGAACTGGCTCGCGGTCGAGACCGGGCGGCAGATGCGCCTGTGCTTGTGGCACCAGTACTCCTCCACCTGGGGCTCGCGCGGCGCCTCGAGGTCGAAGTGCGGAGCCCGCCGGGCCGAGCGGGCGGCCCGGGAGAGGACGACCCGCAGCACGTCTGTGTGCTCGTACTCGTCGACGATGCCGCGCCAGAAGAGGAGCTCGGCGAGCGCCTGCGGTGCGTACCAGGCGCGCAGGTAGTCGCTGTCCGTGTCGCCCTCGGCGCCGTCGAACTCGTCGAGCCGCCGGCAGGCGTCCCGCAGCTCACGCTCGAGCGTGAACGGCTCGTAGCGCGCCGTCTTGACGGAGATCAGCAGGCAGTTGAACGCCGCCAGCTCGACGGCGGTCGCGTCCAGGCCGCTCTCGAGCGCCTGCACCGCGGTCGTGCCCGAGCCTGCGAACGGATCGAGCACGTGCCGGCCCGGCCGGAGGTAGCGGTCGAGCAGAACCTCTACGAGCTGCGGGATGAACTTCCCGACGTACGGGTGGAGCCGGTGGACGTGCTTCGTGCGGACGCGCTCGGGCAGCTCCCGCTCCGACCAGGAGAGCTCGAGATCGAGGTCTGCGTAGAGGACGTCCTGCGTCGGAGCCACCCGCGCCAGTTCGACGTCGCGATCAGAAAGCCTGGCGGACGCGTGCGAGCCGCGAGCCGCGGACGACGATCACGTCGAACGAGACCGTGAGCTCCCGTGCGTCCGGATGCGCCTGCAACCACGCCTGGGCGGCACGCCGGAGCCGCCGCTGCTTCTCGAGGGTCACCATCTCGATGGGATCGCCGAACCCCGGGCCACCCTTCGACTTCACCTCGCAGAACACGAGCCGGCGCCCCCGACGGGCGATCACGTCGAGCTCGTTCCCGCCCGCCCAGACGTTCGTGCCGAGGATCCGGTAGCCGCGCAGCCGGTACCAGCGGGCGGCGCGCCGCTCCTCACGCCTGCCGGGCCGACGGTCGCCCACACGGCCAGGCTACGCGGGAGCGGCGCGCGGAACTGTCACGGGTCGCGAACGAAACGCAGCACTCGCTTCGAGGCCGGGTCGACGACGGCCAGCGCGCGGCCATGTGGGCCGCGGACGACCATGTGTCCGTCACGGTCCCAGCGGAGTCGGTACGAGAAGACCTGCTTCGGCTGGTACTTCCACGGCATGTCGATGCACACGGCCGTTGCGTGCCGGAGGTCGAGCGCGTGGATGAACGGCCTCGGCCCGACCGCGCCGTAGAACGTGTACGACCAAGCTTCACGCGCCACGCGTGAGACCGGGTAGCCCTCCATGTCCGTCTCCCACGACGTCTTGTCCGCGATCACGCGGGCGAGCAGACGCTCTTGCCTGAGGTCGTAGGCGCGCACGCGGTACCGCGGCGTCGACTCGTTGTCCCACAGGTGCTCGATCAGGTACAGGTAGCGGCCGTTCGGCGAGAGCGCGTCGAAGCTGAAGCTGCCTTTCAGGCTCAGCGTCTGGAGCGTGCGAAGTCGCCGCGTCTCGACGACGAGGAAGGACGTGCGCTGCTTGCCGGGGTAGATGCCGTCGGCCTCGGCGAGGATCAAGGCCCCTCCGTCGGCCGAGAGGCCGCCCGGCGTGGCGTCGTAGGCGACCAGCGGGATCCCCCAGGATCCGAGCAGCGCCTTCGAGCGCAGGACCGTGCCGCCCCCGCGCCGGATCGCTGCGAGCGTCGTGCCCTCGAGGCTCCGGACCGTGACGTAGCGGACGTCGCCGCGCGCGATGCCGTTGCCACCCTGCAGGACGCCGGGGCTCGGCCCCGCGCCGAGGGCGACCGCCTGTGTCGCCGCGGCGCACGCGACCACGGCGAGGACTGCTCGTGCCTTGCGCATCTCTGCCTCCTGGATTCGCCTGCGGCTCTTACACCGCAGGCCGCCGCGGAGTTCCTAGGCGGTCAGCGCCAGCCGCTCCTCGAGCTCCGCCTCGGAGAGGTAGCAGAGCGCCTGGAACGATCGGCGGTGGATCGCGGACGGCCCGCGCTCGCGCACGATCCGCGAGTGCGACGGCGTGATGTAGCCGACGTGCGATGAGAAGCCGTAGTGCGGGTACAGCGCGTCCATCCGCCGCATCAGCCGGTCGCGCGTCACCTTTGCGACGATCGACGCGGCCGCGATCGCCGCGCTCTTCTCGTCCCCGTCGACGACGGCCCGGTGCGGCGGCGCCGTCGGGCCGAGGCGGAAGCCGTCCACGAGGCAGGCCTCCGCAGGTGGCGCGAGCGCGTGCAGGATCGACCGCATCGCGGCCAGGTTCGAGCGGTGAAGGCCGTTCCGGTCGATCGCGCCGTGGGGGATCACGCGCACCTCGACCCGCTCCGCACAGCCGATCACGGCGCGGAAGAGGCTCTCCCGCCGCTCCGGCGAGCACTGCTTCGAGTCGTTGAGGAATCCGAGCGGGCGGACCTTGTGGTCGCGGAGACAGCCGTAGTCGAGAAGGACGCCGGCGACGACCAGCGGCCCGGCGAGAGAGCCGCGCCCCGCCTCGTCCGTGCCCGCGACGAACCGTGCGCCGAGCTTGCGATCGAACCTGAGAAGCTTCTGACCCGTCCGGCGCGCCACCGCGCGCGAGGATAGCTCAGGCCTCGGCGGGAGTCTTCTGAGACTCGGCCTCTTCCGCGGGCTCTTCGTCCGCGACCTCGTCGACTGGCGCATCCTCCGCAGCCTCTGCCTCGGGAGCCTCCGCCTCGACAGCCTCCGCCTCGACCTCCGGCTGCTCGACCTCGGCCGGGAGCTCTTCCTCTGCAGTCGGCTCGACGGTCTGCCCGGGCGGAGCCGCCGTCTGGAGTGAGCCGGGGCCGTAGCGCCGCTCGCGGACACGGGCCTTTCGGCCGACCTTGCCGCGCAGGTAGTAGAGCTTGGCGCGGTTGACGTCCCCGATCGCCGTGACCTCGATGTGGTCGATCTTCGGCGAGTGCAGCGGGAACGTCCGCTCGACACCGACGCCAAACGACTGCTTCCGCACCGTGAAGGTCTCGCGGGCCCCAGCTCCCTGGCGCTTGAGGACGATGCCCTCGAAGACCTGGATCCGCTGGCGCTGACCCTCGATCACCTTGAAGTGGACGCGCACGGTGTCTCCCGCCTTGAACTGCGGGATGTCGCCGCGCAACTGCGCGCGCTCGAGGCTTTCGATCACCTTGCTCATAGGAAAGGCCGTTCGACCGGCCGCGGAATGCTAGCGGAGATCGGCTAGTGAAAGGAGACGCGGCTGGGCGGCCAGTACGTGGCGAAGACCTCGCCGATCAGGTTCTTCCTCGGGACGAGCCCCCACCGGCGGGAGTCGCAGGACGAGGCGCGGTTGTCGCCCATCATCAGGTACATGCCCTTGGGGATCCGCGTGTACGCGCCCCGCGGGGGGATGTCCGCCAGCGTGTGCGTCTCGGAGTCCCTCCGCTCCGGCGGAACGTAGGACTCGTTCAACCTCTTGCCGTTGATGAAGATGACGCCGTCCCGCTCCTCCCAGACGTCGCCGGGCAGCCCGATCAGCCGCTTGACGAACGTGCCGCCCGCGCCGCACTCCCGCTTCGCGAGGTCGGGCGTGTGGAAGACGATGATGTCCCCGCGCTTCGGATCGCGGAAGTGGTAGATGAAGCGGTTCGCGAGCACCCGGTCGGAGGTGCGGGCCTCGCAGCCGATCCCGGGCCGCGCGCAGTGGAGCGTGGGCTCCATGGAGGAGGACGGGATCCGGTACGGGTTCACGACCCATGCCTTGATCGCGAGAACGATCGCGACGGCGCCGGCGATGGTGACGATCCAGTCGAGCGCGACGCGCCAGCCGTGCGGCAGCCTCGGGAACAGCCGGTCGATCGGGTTGTGCGAGTGCTTCTGCGCGGCGGCGGCCAGATCCCGCGAGCTGTCGTAGCGTGCGCGCTCCGCCGGGTCGGAGAGGACGTCATATGCGTCGCGCAGCTCACGCCAGAAGCCGTCCTCCCAGCCGCGCTCGAGCGCGACCCGGCGGTAGGCCGCCTCGACCTCCTGCGGCGAGGCGTCGGACTTGATCCCGAGGGCGCCGTAGTGGTCGGTCACGACGGTGTCCGCTCCCTGCTCTGCTCCAGACGCCACGTCTCGATCTTCCCGTGGTCGCCCGAGAGGAGGATGTCGGGAACCTTCCAGCCGCGGAACTCGGCGGGCCGCGTGTAGTGCGGATATTCGAGCCCGCCCTCGAGCTCGGCGGAGTAGCTCTCGAGCGCGCCCGATTCCTCCCGAATCGCGCCGGGGAGCCGACGCGCGACCGCGTCGAGCAGGAGCATCGCCGGCAGGTCGCCGTTCGAGAGCACGTACGGGCCGACGGAGATCGCATCCGACGCGAGGTGGCGGACGACGCGCTCGTCGAAGCCCTCGAAGCGGGCCGAGAGGAGGGTCAGCCGCTCCTCCGTCGCGAGCTCCTCGACCACGCCCTGGGTCAGCTGGCGTCCCTGGGGCGTCAGGGCGATCACACGCTGGTCGGGGGTGCCGCCGTAGACCGCGTCGAGCGCCGCCGCGACAACGTCGACGCGGAGCACCATCCCGGCGCCGCCACCGTACGGCTCGTCGTCGACCTGACCGGCGCGCAGCGGCGTCGTGTCGCGGTACGAGAAGAGGCGCAGGTCGAGTTCCGTCCCGAGGACGGTGGCTACGGGTCGCTGCTCGGTCAGCCACGCGAACGCGTGGGGGACGAGGGTGAAGACGTCGAGTTGCACGGGCCGGGTGACCCAGGTTAGCCAGGCTTGTTGTAGCCCGGTGCGACGACGATCCGGCCCGTTTCGAGGTCGACGCTGCGCACGCACTCTTCGACCATCGGCAGCGCGAGCCCGGTGTCCAGCTCGAGCACGTCGTTGGCCACGCCGGGCGCGACGTCGGTGACGCGACCGAGCTCCGCGCCCCCCTCCTCCACGACCTCGAGCCCGACGAGCTGGAAGACGTAGAACGAGCCGTCCTCGGGCGCGGGCAGCGAGTCGCGCGGCACCTCGAGCGCCGCGCCGCGCTCGACTTTGCGGTCGAGCTTGATCACCGGCCGGTTGCGGGCGCGCTTCGCGGCGACGATGCGCGCGGGCTCCCCGTCGACGAGCAGCTCGGCGCCGACGGCGAAGCGCTCCGACGCCTCGCTCGGATGCTCGACCACGAACGACCCGTCGAGGCCGTGGCTCTTCCCGACCCGGCCGACGAGGGCGCGGTCGCTCACGGGGAGAACACGGCGTTGCCGAGCACGAACGCGGCGTTCGGCAGCGACCGTGCGCGCTGGACGGTGTCGCGCGGGAACGGGCCCGAGGCGAGATCGCCGTGGACGTCGTACAGGGCGGCGACACGCAACGCCGGGCGCCCGCGCCTCAGTCGACGATCTCGAGCTGCACGCGCCGGTGCTCGCGTGCCGCGCCGGCGCGGACGATCGTCCGCAGCGCCCGGGCGATCCGGCCCTGCCGCCCGATCACCTTGCCGCGGTCGGCCTCGGCCACGTGGAGCCGCAGGACGAGCACTCCGTCCTCCTCCACCTCCTCGACCCGGACCGCGTCGGGCTCGTCGACGAGGCGACGCGCGAGATCCTCGAGCAGCTCCGCCACGACTACTTGGAAATGTTCTTCGCCTTGAGCAGCTTCTGGACGGCGTCCGACGGCTGGACGCCCTTGCCGAGCCAGTCGCGCACCTTGTCCTCGTCGAGCTCGATCAGCGAGGGCTCGTGCTGCGGGTTGTACCGCCCCACGATCTCGATGAACCTGCCGTCGCGCGGCGAGCGCGAGTCGGCAACCACGACGCGGTAGATCGGGTTCTTCTTCGACCCGACCCGCGTCAATCGCATCTTCACGGCCAATCCGTCTACCTCCGACTCTTCGATCGTTTCTTCTTCTTGTTGGACTTCGTCGCCTTGCGCCGCGTCGGCATGCCGCCTGGAGCGACGGGTGCCTGCCCGCCCATCATCGCTTCCAGATTCGGCGTCTGCCCGCGCGACATGCCCTTCATCAGCTTCTCCATCTGCTTGCGCGCCTCGAGCAGCCGGTTGACCTCCTCGACGCTCGTGCCCGAGCCGCCCGCGATCCGCTTCGCCGCGAGCCGTCGATCACGGTCGGCATCGACCGCTCGACGGGCGTCATCGAGAGGATGATCGCCTCGACCCGGCCGAGCTGGCGCTCGTCGACCTGATCCATGCCCTCGAGCTGCTTGCTCATCCCGGGGATCAGCTTGAGCACGCCCTGGACCGGCCCCATCCGGCGCAGCATCTTGTAGCTCTTCAGGAAGTCGTCGAAGGAGAACTGGCCCTTCATCATTCGGGCCTCGAGCTCCTTCTGCTCGTCCTCCTCGACCGCCGCCTCGGCCTTCTCGATCAGCGAGAGGACGTCGCCCATGCCGAGGATGCGCGAGGCCATCCGGTCCGGGTGGAAGTACTCGAGCTGGTCGAGCTTCTCGCCGACGGAGACGAGCTTGATCGGCCGGCCCGTGACGGCCTTGACCGAGAGCGCGGCGCCGCCGCGGGCGTCGCCGTCGAGCTTCGTCATGACGACGCCGTCGAACGCGACCCGCTCCTGGAACGCCTGCGCGACGTTGACGGCCTCCTGGCCGGTCATCGCGTCGAGGACGAGCAGGACGTTCGTCGGCCGCGCCTCGTCACGGACGTGCTCGAGCTCCTCCATCAGCTCCTCGTCGACGTGGAGACGGCCGGCCGTGTCGAGGATGACCGTGTCGGCGCCGCCCTCGCGCGAGCTGCCGGATGCCGTTGCGCACGACGGTGACCGGGTCGGCGCCGTCCTCGCGGTAGACCGGCACCTGGATCTGGGCGCCGAGCTGCTGGAGCTGGTCGATCGCCGCGGGGCGCTGGAGGTCGGCGGCGACGAGGCCCGGGCTCCGGCCCTCCTTGCGCAGGAGCAGTGCGAGCTTTGCCGACGCGGTCGTCTTCCCCGAGCCCTGGAGTCCCGCGAGCAGGATCACCGTCGGCGGTCGGCCGGTGAACGCGAGCTTCGAGCTGCCGGCGCCCATCAGCGCTGTGAGCTCCTCGTGGACGATCTTCACGACCTGCTGGCCGGGCGTGAGGCTCTTCAGTACCTCCTCGCCGACGGCTCGCTCGCGCACCTGCGCGACGAACTGCTTGACGACCTCGAAGTTGACGTCGGCCTCGAGCAGGGCGAGCCTGATCTCGCGCATCGCACGCGAGATCGCCTCCTCGTCGAGCCTGCCGCGGCCGCGGAGGTCGCCGAGAGCGCCCTGGAGCCGGTCTGAGAGGGCGTCGAACACGGCCGCGAAGTGTACTGGCGGCCCCGCTCAGCCCCGAAACCGACGGCACCGGCATTCCGCTTGTGACGGTCCGGTTACGTCCTCTGATCATCCTCCTGATCACGGGGTCGGCGGGGCCGCACGAGCTGCCCGCGATCCCGAACGTCGACTACGTCAAGCTGCCGTCCGTCCGCAAGCAGGCGACAGGACGCTGGCGGCCGCCGTCGCTCGACATCGAGATGGAGCACCTCCTGCGGCTGCGCCGGACGAAGCGCACCACCGTCCCGGCCTTGATCCGGGACGCGGATAGCAGGATCATCGGGCGGCCCTGGCGACACAGGAGGCCCAATGCCCATCATCTGGATCGGATTCAGCGTCGCGTCGAGCCCGGACGTCGACAAGTGGAAGGCCGACCCGACCGTGCTCAAGCGCTACGTCCAAGGCGTCGCCGAGGCAGCCGACGCCAACCTGATCGAGCTCTACTACGAGGTCGGCCAGGAACAGGCGTACGCCCTCATCGAGAGCCTGGACGACTTCATCAACATGCGGTCGGTCGCGCGCATCCTCGGCGCCGACGAGGCGAGGAAGCTCGTGACGGCCGACCAGGCGAAGGAGGGGTTCGACCGCGAAGGCGGGTTCCGAGAGGCCGGCGACAACGCCGCTGGCGGACAGGGGAGCTAGGAGGGCCTATGCCAATCATCTGGATCAATTTCAGCACCGCGTCGTCGCGGGCGGTGCACGACCTGCGCGACAAGCCCGAGGAGCTGAGGAAGTACGTGAGCAGGCTCGTGACTGAGGCCGAGAAGACGGCGAAGCTGGAGGAGCTCTTCTTCGAGGTTTCCGCGCACCGTGCGTGCGCCCTCGTGAGCGGTCTCGACAACTTTGGGGCGATGGACGCCGTGACGGACGCGCTCGAAGCGGACTACGCCACGAAGTTCCTGACCACGGCGCACAAGGAAGAGGCGATCAAGACCCGCCGCCGGATCACCGCCGCGGCACGGCCGCGGCCGAAGCCGAAGCCGAAGCGCTAAGTCTTCGGGATCTCGGCGACGGCCTCGCGGGCGAGCCGGTCGAGCATGTGCCGGACGTCGTCGTGCTGCTCGGGCTCCCAGCCCTCGAGCAGCTCGGCCAGCCCGACGCGCCGGGCCTCGACGACCCGGCCGTAGACGAGCTCGCCCTCGCCGGCGAGATGCGCGTTCTCGACGAGGCCGCGTTCGCGCAGCGACGCATGCGCGGCCGCCAGTTGCGGGTCGGCCACGTCGACGGCCGCTCCCTCGCCCAGGCGTGACAGGAGCCACAGCTCGCCCGGATCGAGATCGACCTCGGCGCGCTTTGCAAGCTGCTCGTAGACGCGCCAGCGATTCTCGCGCCGGGCCAGGGTCGCGACGATGCGCTCGAGCTCCGGCAGCGACTCGGCCTCCCGGGGCATCGCGAAGCTTTCGGCGACGCCCTCCGCCGCGGCGCTCTTCCGCAGCGGCACCTCCTGCAGGAACCACGTGAGGAGAAACGCGACGGCAGAGATCCCGGCCGCGACCGCGAAGACCGGCCGGAGGGAGACGGCGAAGGCGTCGATGTAGCCCGCGTGGACGGCCGGCGGCAGCCGCTTGATCGCCGCGGGATCCGCCGCCGTGGGCAGCCGGGCGCCCGCGGGCAGCGAGGCGGCGAGGTGCAGCGCCAGGCGGTTGGCGAAGATCGCGCCGAAGAGCGAGACGCCGATCGAGCCGCCGATCTGCCGGAAGAGCGTCGAGCCCGAGGTGGCCACGCCGAGCAGCTTGTACGGGACGGCGTTCTGCGCCGCGAGGACGAGGACCTGCATCGTCATCCCGAGGCCGAGGCCGAGCACCACGAGGTAGATCGCGGTCTGCCAGATCGGCGTGGAGACGTCGACCCCGGCGAGCAGGTACATCGCGACGGTCATCAGGGCTGTCCCGGCGATCGGGAACGGCTTGTAGCGGCCGAATCGGCTGATCAGCTGCCCGCTCCCGATCGACGTGACGAGCACGCCGAGCATCAGCGGCGTCAGCACGAGCCCCGACGAGGTCGGGCTGTGGCCCTTGACGATCTGCAGGTAGAGCGGGAGGTAGGTCACGGCACCGAACAGCGCCAGGCCGACGATGAACCCGACCGCGCTCGTGACGGCGAAGACCCGGTTCTGGAAGAGCGTCAGCGGCATGATCGGCTCCGCCGCCGTCCGCTCGACGAACACGAAGCCCGTCAGGCAGACGGTCGCGAGCACCATCAGGAGGACGATCTGGCGCGTGTCCCAGCCCCAGGTCGTCCCGCCGAGGCTGGTGAACAGGACGACCGCCGACAGGCCGCCGGCGAGCAGCGCGGCGCCGAGGTAGTCGATCCGGTGGCCGACGTGCGCCGCGCGCGAGTGGAATGCGGCGGCGATCACGACGAGCGCGGCGCCGCCGACCGGCAGGTTGACGTAGAAGATCCAGCGCCACGAGAGGTTGTCGACGAAGAAGCCGCCCAGCAGTGGGCCGATCACCGTCGAGACGCCGAAGACGGCGCCGAAGAAGCCCTGGTACCGGCCGCGGTCGCGCGGCGGGATGATGTCGCCGATCACGGCGATCGTCGTCACGATCAGCCCGCCGCCGCCGATCCCCTGCAGCGCCCGGAACGCGATCAGCTGGGCCATGTCCTGCGCGATCCCGCACAGGGCCGAGCCGACGAGGAAGATGACGATCGCCGCCTGGAGGACGACCTTGCGCCCGTAGAGGTCGCCGATCTTGCCGTAGAGCGGCCCGACCACGGTCGAGGCGAGCAGGTAGGCGGTGACGACCCAGGAGAGATGCTCGATCCCGCCGAGGTCGCCCACGATCGTCGGCAGCGCGGTCGCGACGATCGTCTGGTCGAGCGAGGCGAGCAGCAGGACGAGCATCAGCGCGCCGAAGATCAGCCGGACGCGCGGAGCGGGTTCCCGAGGTGGTGCGGCGAAAGTGGTCAGCTCAACGGTGTTCTAGCTCGTGACGGCGAGTAGCCGCTCGCCCTCGCGCAGGTAGCGGCTCGCGCGCACGCTCGCGGAAGAACTCGAGCGCCTGGTCGAGCTGGGCGCCGCCGTCCTGTCGTGCCTGCAGCAGTGACGTCGCCGCCGCGAGGCGGGCGACCGCCTCCTCCGGCCGGCTGCCGATCCGAGCGAAGAGCTCGGCCGCCCGCTCGTAGTCGCCCGCGAGGACCGCCCTGGCGGCGTCGACCCACCGCGTCCCCCCGGCCTCGGCGAGGGCGGCCTCGACGTCGGCGGCGCAGCCGAGCTCGACGGCGGCGTACGCGAGGTCGACCGTCCAGTACGAGCCTCCGGCCGTCTGCCCGCGCCACATGCTCAGGAGATCGTCCACGTCGGCCCTGGCATCGGCGTCGCGCCCCGCCGCAGCGAGCACCCGCGCGCGGGTCGCGAACGCCGGCAGCGCCACCTGCAGGAAATCCGCCTCGCGCGTGAGCGCGCAGAGCAGATCCAGGTCGGCCAGGGCCGCGTCGAGCTGGTCCCGCGCGAACTCGACCCAGCTCCGGACCAGGCGCGCGCCCGGCTCGAGGTTCAGCCGTGGCCCGCCCGCCTCGACGTCGGCGAGGAGCGCCGCGGCAAGCTCGACCGCCTCGTCCCACTCGCCCCGCCAGTAGAGCTCCCACAGGCGCTCGGCGGCGAACCACTGGAGCCCCGTCGTATCGCCGAAGCGCTCGGACGCCCGCCGGCCCTCAGCCTCGACGCGGAACGCCTCCTCCAGGTTGCCGAAGTGGGAGTGGAGGTTGCCGAGGTTCAGAGACGCGCGGATGCTCTCGGGCGAGTTCCGCGCGAGCGCGATCCGGAGGCTCTCGGCCAGGTCGTCCACACCCCGCTCGTCTCCGAGGAGGAATCTCGTCGTGCCGATGTTGTTCAGTGCATGCGAGCGGATCTCGTCGAGGCCGAGCGCATCCGCCATCTCCAGCGCCTCCCTGCCGAGGCGAAGCGCCTCGTCGGGTCTCAGCTCGATCATGTGGAATCGGGCGACGTTGCTCAGGACGTAGGCCTTGGCGGGCGACGGGGGCGTCTCGGCCAGGAGGGCCTGCGCCTGGTCGAAGCGGGCGAAGGCGCCGTCGCGATCGCCCTGCCGGAAGCGGAGCTCGCCGACCGTGACGAGGGCGTCCGCGGCACGCTCCACGTCTCCCCGTTCGAGCAGCTTCGGGAGGACGTCCTCGAGCGCGCTTTCGCCGCCGACCTCGGCGTGGAACCATGCCTTTCCCCACTCGAACGCGACCAGAGGGCGCTCGTCGTCGTCCGGCCACGTCGAGAGCGCGTCCTCGTAGAGCCGCTTCGCAGTCGCCCAGGCGTGGAGGGTGGCCGCGCGCGCGCCTGCCTCCCGCAGTGCGAGCCGCGTGCGGCGCGCGAGGTCCGTCGTCGGGCGTCCGGCCGCCGCCGCGAGCTCGAGCGCGCGCTCGTAGTGGTGCGCGACCAGCTCGGCGAGGTCGGCGCGGTCGATCTTGAGCGTCTCCAGCCACTCGGCGGCACGGGCGTGGTCGTCGGCGCGCAACCCGCGCGGCACCTGGCCGTAGGCGATGTCCCGGACGAGGACGTGGTGGAACGAGTACTGGGCCTCGCCGCCGACGGTGGAGACGCGGTCGCGGCGGATGAACCCCTTTCCCTCCAGCCGCTCGAGCCGCTCGCCGACGACGTAGTGCGGGCGCTCGATCAGCGTGCCGGCCGCGCCGAGCCAGAACACCCGGCCGACGACGGCGGCGGCCTGCAGCAGCCGCTTCTCCTCGGGCGGCAGCGCGTCGACGCGCGCCGCGATGATCGCCTGCACCGACTCCGGGAGGGGAAGCTCCTCGCCGGCCTGGATCCGCAGGACGCCGCCCTCGGACTCGAGAAACCCGCGATCGAGGAGCATACGAGCGTACTCGCCGGCGTAGAGCGGATTGCCCTCCGCCCGCTCGAGCAGCTCCCGCTCGACACCCTCGTCGATGCGCTCGCCGAGCAGCGCCCGTACGAGCGACGACGTGTCGTCGTCCGAGAGCGACGCGAGCGTCACCACGGTGGAGTTCGCGTGGGAGGTTCCCCACCCGGGATGCCGCTCGAAGATGGCGGGCCGAGTCGTGCACACGATCAGCATCGGAGCGCCCGCCGCCCACGCTGTCAGGTGGTCGATGAACTCCAACAGCCCCTCGTCGGCCCAGTGGATGTCCTCGAAGACGAGCACAACCGGACGAAGCGTGGCGAGCGCCTCGAAGAACCGGCGCCAGGCGGCGAAACTCTCGAGCCGGCCGGGGTCGTCCCCGCCGACCTGGAGACCGACGAGGGCGTGCATGCGGCTCTCGACCCACGCAGCCTCGGTCTCGTCGGTAAGAGCCGTCCGGACGGCGCGCCGCAGCTTCTGCTCGGCCGCCTCCGGGTCGTCGGTCCGGAGGATTCCAGCATGGGCCTTGACGATCTCGGCGAGCGCCCAGAACGGCGTCTCCTCGCCGTACGGGAGCGACCGGCCCTGGCGCCAGTAGAGGACCTCGGGCCCGGCGTCGAGTTGCGAGGCGAACTCGAGGACGAGCCGGCTCTTGCCGATCCCCGCGACGCCGATCACGTTGACGAGCTGCGCCCGACCCCCGTCGCGGGCGGCCTGGAGACCGGCATAGAGCTCCTGCAGCTGCTCACCGCGGCCGAAGAACGGCGCCCCCGGCGTCGCAGGATCGAGGTCCCCGTAGCGGCCCCGGTGCGCGATCACCTCCCACACGAGCAGCGGCGATGCCTTGCCCTTCGCCTGGACGGGGTCGGCCCCGCGAAACTCGATCACCTGCTGCGTCGCCCGGTAGGTCGACTCGTCGACGAGGATCCCGTTCACCGCCGCGGCCTCGGCGATCCGAAAGCCCGTGTTGGTGATGTCGCCCGCGGCCATGCCGTGGCCTTCCTCGAGCGCGCGCAGGTCGATCACGGCCTCGCCCGTCGCGACCGAGATCCGGACGCTCAGGTCGAGCCCGCGCTCCTCGTTCAGGCGCCCGATCGTCCGGCTGATGTCGAGCGCCGCACGGACGGCCCGCTCGGGATCGTCCTCGTGCGCGGCGGGGGCGCCGAACAGGGCCATGACGGCGTCGCCGATGAACTTCTCGACCCGGCCACCGAAGCGCTCGATGTCCCGACGCAGGCCCTCGTAGAACGGCACGAGCGTCGCCCGCACGTCCTCCGGGATCGCGCCGGTCGGCCTGCGACGTCGACCCGACGAGGTCGACGAAGAGCACCGTGACGACCTTCCGCTCCTCGTGCGCGCCGGCGGTCTCCTTGACGCGCGTGCCGCACGCCGCGCAGAACCGCGCTCCCGGCGGCAGCTGGCTCCCGCAGGAGGAGCAGACGGTCATGTTGTCAGGATAGGACTCCGCCTAGGCGGACACGAGGGCGCGCGCGAAGTCGTTCGCGTCGAACGGCCGTAGATCGTCGAGTTGCTCGCCCACGCCGATGAGCTTGACGGGCAGGCCGAGCTCGTACGCGATCGCGACGGCGATGCCCTCCCTTGGCCGAGCCGTCGAGCTTCGTCAGCGCGACACCGGTCACCCCGACGGCCTCGCCGAACAGCCGCGCCTGCTGCAGACCGTTCTGGCCGGTGGTTGCGTCGACGACGAGCAGCGTCTCGTGCGGCGCGCCCTCGAGCTTGCCGCCGATCACGCGCCGGACCTTCGCCAGCTCCTCCATCAGGTTGGCCTGCGTGTGGAGGCGTCCGGCGGTGTCGACGATGACGACGTCGCGGCCGTCGCGCGTGGCCGTCTCGATCGCGTCGTAGGCGACGGACGCCGGGTCGGCGCCCCGCTCGCCCCCGACGAAGGCGGCGCCGGCGCGCTCCGCCCAGATCTCGAGCTGCTCCTCGGCGGCCGCGCGGAAGGTGTCGGCGGCACCGAGCACGACCGAGTGCCCATGCTGACCCAGGCGCTGGGCGAGCTTCCCGATCGTCGTCGTCTTGCCGGTCCCGTTGACCCCGACGACGAGGAGGACGGTCGGAGTGGCCTTGACGTCGAGCGTCGCCGGCTCGCCGAGCAGCGCAGCGATCTCCTCCGCGAGCGCCTCGTTGAGGTCGGCCAGCTCGCCGCGCGCCTCGAGCCGGCGCACGAGCTCGGCGGTCGCGCGGACGCCGACGTCGCCGCGGATCAGCGCCTCCTCCAGCCGCTCCCACGCGAGCTCGTCCCCGGGATCGAACGCTGCGGAGGCGAGCTCCTGCGTGAGCGCGCGCCGGCTCTTCGAGAGCGAGTCGCGCAGCCGCGAGAAGAGCCCGCCGCGCTCCTCCTCGGGCTCGGGCTGCGCGTCCTCCTCGCCGAGGAGCTCCGACCAGCTTCGTGGCATGCGGCGGAACGCTATCGAGGACCGCGGGCTCCTTCGTGACGCGTCAGGTCGGGCTGTGTTCGCTCAATCGCCCTTCGGACTGAAGCTGTACAGCCCATCCCATGTGCAGTCGATCAGGGTCGAGCAGCGCACCAGCACGGCAGCATGGAAGTGCTTGAACACCCCTGTGCCGCCGGAGAACGTGATGTAGCCGACAGGGATCGGCCCGACCGGGATCGAGTTGTCGATGACGACGTGTCCGTACGCGGTGTTGTTGCCCGGCCCGTCGATGACGAGGTCGCTGTCGAAGATGCCGGTCGGATCCAGCATCGGCGAGGCGTAGACGACCCTGGAGCCGACCTTGATCGCGCTGATGTTCGAGGCCGTGATCGTGCAGAAGTCACCGGCCGCGCCCGTGTACTGCGAGCACTCCTTCGCCGCGTGGAGCATGCCGATTCGGGGGGAGGACGCTGCTGACGGGACGCCGATGCCGGCCGCCGCTACGAGCACCACGGCGGGCACGAGAAACTTCCTCATTGTCGCCTCCTATGTTGTCGACCAGGCAAGCGGGTTTGCTGCCTGTCTCCACGGTCGCGGGTGCCGCGCGTTGCCGCAATCTGACGAACGTCATATCTTTGAGCTGTGCCGCTCGCGCGGCTCGGGCCGCGAGATCTCGATCGTGCACTCGCCGTGGTCGCCGAAGCGGCCTCGATCGAGGGGGCGCAGCCGTTCGAGCTTCCCGTCATCGAGCGTCTGCTCGACCTGATCCCCGCCGACCGGGGCGGCTACTTCGAGTGGCGCAGAGCTGAGGGCGAGATCTATAACGCCGAGATCTCTCACGTCAACGTCGCCTGGCAGAGCGGGCAGATCCAAGCGCTCCTCAAGTGGTGGCCGATGCACGACTTCCGCTGGGTCGGAGCTGAGACCGCCGTCAGGCTCAACGACGTGATGACCCTGAAGCAGCGGCGGCGCAACCCCTGGTACATGGAGAACGCGTGCCCGGACGCTGCGGAAGAGCACCAGCTGAAGATGTGGCTGCCCGCCCCCGCTGGAACCTTTCGCGGCTTCTGGCTCGACCGCGATCCGGGCGGCGGCGACTACAACGAGCGCGACCTCGCGGTTCTGACCGTGCTCCGGACCCACCTAGCCGCGGTCCGCGAGCGCTGGGAGCGCCGCCGCCGCCCGGCTCTCCTCCTCACCCGGCGCGAGACAGCGACTCTCCAGCTGGTGCGAGACGGTCTGACCAACCGCGAGATCGCAGCGCGGCTCATCATCTCGCCAGGAACCGTCCGCGCACACCTCGAACACGCTTTCGAGAAGCTCGACGTCCACACCCGCACCGCCGCAGTGGCGCGCGCGTTCGGCTCCGCGAGCGACTAAGCGACCGCGGCGGCGTCTCGCGGCAGCCGCCGCGACACGATCTGCGAGACGCCGTCCGACCCCATCGTCACCCCGTAGAGGACGTCGGCCGCCTCCATCGTCCGCTTCTGGTGCGTGATCACGACGAACTGGGCGCGGTCGGAGTAGCGGCGCAGCAGCTCGACGAAGCGGCCGATGTTCGTGTCGTCGAGCGCCGCCTCGACCTCGTCGAGGAGGTAGAACGGGCACGGCCGCGCGAGGAAGAGCGCGAACAGGAACGAGATCGCGCCGAGCGCCTTCTCGCCGCCCGAGAGGAGCGACAGCCGGGTGATCCGCTTCCCGGCCGGGCGCAGCTCGACCTCGATCCCCGGCTGCGAGCCCTCCTCCTCCGGGTCGGTCAGACGCAGCTGCCCCTCGCCGCCCGGGAACAGCGTGGCGGCAACCTCGGCGAAATGCCGCTCAACGGCCTCGAACGTCTCAGCGAAGACGCTGTCCACGGTCGCCTCGAGGTCGTTGCGGAGCGTCTCCAGCTCGTCGAGCGACTTCTCCAGGTCCTCGCGCTGCGTCGAGAGCTCGGTGAGCCGCTCCTTCTCGCGCTCGTACTCCTCCTTCGCCAGCGGGTTGACCTGCCCGAGCGCCTCGCGGCGCCGCTCCAGGCGCTCGGTGCGCTCCGCGAGCTCGTCGCGGTCGCCGCCCTCCGCCGGATCGGTGCCGGCCTCGGCGAGTCGGCGCCTCGCCTCGTCCGCCTCGGCATCGACGCGCGCCCGCTCGACGTCGAGCGCCGTGAGGCGCTCCGAGGCCTCGGCCGCCGCCCGCCGGAGGTCGACCTCGGCCGCGCCGAGCCGGCGAAGCTCCTCGGCCAGCGCGCCCGTCCGGGTGCCGCCGGCGTCGGCGCGCGCCCGCAGCGGGGCCTCGAACCGGCCGGCGGAGACGTCGAGCGCGACGGCCAGCGCCTCGGCGAGCCGGAGCAACCGCCGCATGGCCGGGTCGGCGGCGACCGTGTAGGCGTCGGCCGGCGCGGGCCGCGCCGCCTGGGCCTCGAGCTCATCCACCTCGGCCGCGAGCGCCCGGCGGCGTGCCTCGAGCTCGAGCCACACGGCCTCGGCGGTCTCGCCCGTGAACCAGAGCTCCCCGCGCTCGGGATCGAAGCCGAAGCCCTCGGGCGTCACCGCGCGAACCGGCGACGAGAGCAGCTCCTCACGCGGGACGACCGGAAGCTCGCGAACGAGGGCCGCAGGATCAGAGCCGACGAGGACGGTGACACTGCCGAGACCGGCAGCCCGCGCGCGCTGCGCGAGATCCAGCGCCGCGCGCGCGTCGTCGGCGACGAGCGCCGACGCACGGTGGCCGAGCGCCGCGGCGACGGCGCGCTCCTGCCCCGGCTCGACGTCGAGCAGCGACAGGGCCAGCCGCTCGCCCTCCTCCGCCAGCGCACGTGCGGCCGGCGGAAGCCCTTCCCGCTCCGCCAGCGACCGCTCGAGCGCGTCGAGCCGCTCGCGGGCCAGGCGCGCACGCTCGGCGAGGCCTCCCGCTCGGCGCGGACGCGGGCGTCGAGCACGCGCCGAGGCCGTTCGAGCTCGGCGCGGAGCCGGCCGACCAGCTCCTGCGCCGCCTCGCGGCGGAGCGCGAGGCGCTCGGAGGCGCTGCGCAGCCGGTAGAGGGCCGCCGTCGCCTGCTCGCGGCGGCCGGCGGCGTCCGCGAGCTCCTCCTCCGCCTTGGCTCGCTCGCCGAGCAGCGCCTCGAGGCGCTCATCGGCGGCCCGGCGCGCGAGGGTCGCCGCGGAGCGCCGCTCCTCGATCTCCGCCAGCCGCCCGTCGAGCGCCTCGAGGTCGAGCTGCGCGATCCTGGCCCGCAGGGCCGCGATCTCGCCCCTGAGCCTCTCCGCGCGCTCGGCCGCCGTCGCCTGGAGCGCGAGCGGCCGCAGGCGCTTCCGAACCTCGGCCTCGACGTCGCGGGCGCGCTCGACCTGGATCGCGACGCGGGCGAGCTTCAGCTCCGCGCGGTGCTTCTGGCGCTTGAAGCGCCCGAGACCCGCGGCCTCCTCGATCAGCTCACGTCGTTCCCCCGGATGCGAGGCGAGGATCTCCTCGACCCGCCCCTGCCCGATGATCGAGTGCATCCCGCCGCCGAGCCCGAGGTCGGCGAGCAGCTCGACGAGGTCGACCCGCCGGACAGCCGCACGGTTCACGAGGTACTGCCCCTCCCGGTCGCGGTGCAGCCGCCGCGCCACCGACAGCTCGGAATAGTCGAGCGGCCCGTCGCCCGCGGTGTTGTCGAACACGAGCTCGACCTCGCAGAAGTCCGCCGCCTTGCGTCCGTTGGAGCCGGCGAAGAGGACGTCGTCGGGCTTCTCCGCCCGCAGCTCGGACGGCGCCAGCGAGCCGGCCGCCCAGACGATCCCGTCGGACACGTTGGACTTCCCTGACCCGTTCGGGCCGACGACCACGGCGACGCCCGGCTCGAGGCGCACCTCGACCGGGTCCGGGAAGGATTTGAAACCCCGGAGCTTGATGGCGCTCAGGTGCACGCCCGCGGGAGGCTAGCGACCAGCGCGGACGGCGATCTTGACGGCCCGCCGATGCGGGAGCTACCCTCGGACGGTCAGCGACGCGAAGGAGGTGGATGCACAGATGACTGTGACCCTTGCCGCCTTCCTCGGCGTCGCCTCGATCTGAGCAGAAGCTCCTTCTTCGCTTAACGCTCCACCGTCGGCGGCGCCTCGACGCCCATCCGACCGAAGGAGCCTGTGCTCGACCTCGAGACCAACCGCACGATGCGCCTCCACGCCCTCGACGCGTGGGTGCGCCAACCGTCGATCCTGACCGACGGCGACACCGTCAGGGAGATCCTCTACGCCGGCGCTCGCGCCGGCGGCGCGACCGTGCTCGGGGAGAAGTTCTGCGTCTTCCCGAACGGCGCGGTCACGGGCGTCCTCGTGCTGGCGCAGTCGCACCTGAGCATCCACACCTGGCCGGAGTTCGGACTGGCGAACGTCGACCTGCTGTCCTACGGCTCGCTGCGCGGCGAGGACGTCCTCGACGCGATCTGCAAGCGGCTCGACGTCGAGCGCATCAGCCTCACCTGCGTCCCACGGGCGATTGGCTGAGGCGGCCCTGATCGTGCGGGACGTGGCCTCGGCCGTCGGCCTGGCGGAGGGCGAGGCGGGCGTGCGCGCCGTCGTCAGCGCGCTCGTGCGCCTCGAGCCCGTCGCGATCCGCCGGATCAGCCGCGCGGTCGAGCTGCCCGTCCCGATCGTCGCGTCGATCTGCGGCGAGCTCCGCAAGCGCGACGTCGTCGCAGAGGAGCGGCCGGCGCAGCTGACGCCCTCCGGCCGGGGGCTCTTCGCCGCCGGAGCGCTCCGACTCCCGCACCCGACGACGGAGCTGGGGTCGCTCCGGCGCCGGCTGAAGGAGATCGCCGACGCGGCCCCGCCGCCCGACGTCGCGCTCGACCAGTGCCACTGCACGCTGGAGACGAAGCTACGGCGCGTTCTCGCCCTGCACGAGGCGGACGCGCTCGTCGGGCGGCGAATCCTCCTGCTCGGGGACGACGACTTGACGTCCGTCGCGATCCGACTGTTCGTCGAGCGCTTCGGCTCGAAGACGACGATCGCGCAGCTGACGGTCCTGGACGTCGACCCCGCGCTCGTGGACTTCGTTCGCGAGGCATTGCATGGGGCTCCGTTCCCGAGCGAGTGCATCGAGCACGACCTCCGTGAGCCGCTCCCTTCGGCGCTGCGGCAGCGGTTCGACACGGCCATGGCCGATCCGCCCTACACGACCCCGGCCGGACGCCTGTTCCTCTCGCGCGCGGCCGACGCGCTGGCCGCCCCCGGCACGAGCCTGTTCCTCTCGTTCGGCTCGAGACGCCCGGGCGTGTCGTTCGCGCTGCAGCAGGCGATCACCGAGACCGGCTTCGCGATCCGGGGACTGGTCCGCGACTTCAACGACTACGTCGGCGCCGGCGTCCTCGGCGGCACGAGCCACCTGTACCACCTCACCGCGACGAGCGAGCTCCGCCCACTGGTGATGGGCGCCTACGAGGGCCCGCTCTACACGGCCGATCCGGACGCGTAGCGCTAGGCCGCGCTGTTCTCGATCCCCAAGGAAGCTAGCGCTTGCTTGGCGGCTTCCTGCTCGGCCGCCTTCTTCGAGGCGCCACTGCCGACCCCGGCCTGTTCGCCGTCGATCGACGCGGCGCAGGTGAAGCGGCGGTCGTGCGGCGGTCCCTGAACGTCGAGCACGCTGTAGCTGACCGACCGTCCCCGCCTGGCCAGCGCCTCCTGGAGCTCGGTCTTGAAGTCGACGTGGTTCGTGAGCGCGTACTCGATCCGGTCGTTGAACGCGTCGACGACATGCTGCTCGACGTGCTCGAAGCCGTGCTGGAGGAAGACGGCGGCGAGCGCGGCCTCGAGCAGCGCAGCGAGGACGTTCCGATTGCGGGACAGACGCTCGAGCTCCTCCGGCGGGATGTCGGTGCCGCGCTCGAGCAGCCGCGCCCCGAGCTCGAGGTGCCGCGCCACGACGGCGCAGCTCTGCCGCGAGACGACGTGCGAGCGGACCTTCGCGAGCTTCCCCTCGGTGAAGTCCGGATACCGATCGAAGAGGGCCCGGGCGATCGCGAGCTCGAGCACGCTGTCGCCGAGGAACTCGAGCCGCTCGTAAGACGCCGCCCGCTCCGGCGCCCACGACGCGTGCGTGTAGACCTGCTGCGCCTGCTCCTCGGGCAGTTCCTCAATCAGGCGGCCGAGCCCGCCGACTCCCCCCGGAGGTGTGCTACTGGTGTGACGAGACGTAGTCGACAGCCTGGCCGACGGTCTGGATCTTCTGCGCGTCCTCGTCGGAGATCTTGATGCCGAACTGATCCTCGAGCTCCATGATCAGCTCGACCAGATCGAGCGAGTCGGCATCGAGATCTTCCTGGAACGAAGCCTCCTCCGTGATCTCGTTCTCGTCAACGCCGAGCTGGTCGGTCAGGACTTCCTTGACTCGCTCGTAGACTTCCTCGCGCGACGCTGCCATGTCACCTCATCCGGTCGTAGGGGCCTGAAAGCGCGCCGACTCTAGCATTCTCTCCTCGTCTTGCGGCTCGTCGCACGGGGGAAACCAGGTCTCTCCCGTGGTCCCCTTCTTCTCCGTGGACGCCTCGGCTCACGCCGAGGACGGCTCGTGAGGGAACCTCCCGGTTCCCTCCTGCTCCCTCCCCGCACCGACTGTCGTCAGTGCCTCCCCGAGCCGCCCAACGACGTCATGCTCGACGCCGCGGGCCGCGAGCCGGACGGCGTTGCAGATCGCGCGCGACGACGAGTTGCCGTGGGCGACAACTGCGAGCCCGCGGAGCCCCAGGAGGTACGCGCCGCCGTAGGTATCCGGGTCGAGACGCTGGCGGAGACGGCGGGCGGAAGGTCGGATCAGGAACCCACCGAGCTTCCCCCGCGGCGTCGAGGTGATCTCTTCGCGCAGCGCGTCGAGCAGGTTCTTGATCGTCCCCTCGAGGAGCTTCAGCGCGACGTTGCCGGTGAAGCCGTCTGTGACGATGACGTCGCCCGCGCCGATGAGCAGGTCGCGCCCCTCGGTGTTTCCCCTGAAGTTCAGGCCGGACGTGGCCAGGAGATCGTGCGCGTCGAGCGCGAGCTGGTTGCCCTTCTCCGGCTCCTCGCCGATCGAGAGCAGGCGGATCTCCGGGTTGGGCCGCTCCAGGATCTCCTCCGCGAACACCGCGCCCATGTGCGCGAACTGGAGGAGATCCTCCGGCCGTGCGTCCGCATTCGCTCCCGAGTCGAGGATCACCGACGGGCCGCGCCGCGCCGGGATCACGACGGCGATCGCCGGGCGCCTGACGCCCTGGACGCGGCCGAGATGCCGCAGCGAGGCCGCCAGCATCGCGCCGGTGTTCCCGGGCGAGACGACGACGTCGGCGCCGCCCTCTCCGACGGTGCGGCAGGCGACGACGAGCGAGCTGTTCGGCTTGTTGCGGACGGCGTCGGTGGGCTTGTCGTCCATCTCGACGACCTCGGTCGCCTCGATCAGCTCGAGCCCCTGCGTGTCGAGGCCGGGCGCCCCGACGATGATCGGCTGGATCTCCGCCGACGCCGCCTCGCGCGCACCGGCGACGATCTCTGCCGGGCCGAGGTCCGCGCCCATGGCGTCTACCGCCACCCGGACGGTTCGACCGGTCATTTCAGACGGACGCGCGGGCGAGCCCGCCCGTCCTGGCTGACGGCACCGCAAGCGGCGCCTCCGCGTCTACCGCCACCGGACGGTCATAAAGCTACGGAGCCGGAGTGCGGAGCGGCTCGACGTCTCGGCCGCGATACGTGTGGCATGTCGGGCAGACGCGGTGCGGCCGCTTCGGCTGACCGCACTGCGGGCAGAGGTTGAGGCGCGGCGACTCGATCTTGTGCTGCGCACGGCGCTTGTCGCGGCGCGCCTTCGACGTTTTCTTCTTCGGGACTGCCATCGGAGGCGGGAGTTTAGCTACTCCGAGCGAAAGCTTTCGCTTTCGCTCGGTTCGTTACGCTCGCCTCGTGGACACGCGAACTCTTGGTCGACTCGGCCTCGAAGTCTCGGAGCAGGGGCTCGGGTGCATGGGCATGTCGGCGTGGTACGGCCCGACGGACGAGCAGGAGTCCATCGCCACGATCCATCGTGCGCTCGAGCTCGGGATCACGTTCCTCGACACCGCCGACGTCTACGGCGCGGGCCACAACGAGGAGCTCGTCGGCCGCGCGATCGCGGGCCGCCGCGACGAGGTGGTGCTCGCCACGAAGTTCGGGAACCGCCGGCTCGACGACGGGTCGCGGACGATCGACGGCAGCCCCGAGTACGTCCGCCAGGCGCTCGAGGCGTCGCTGCGCCGGCTCGGCGTCGACCACGTCGACCTCTACTTCCAGCACCGCGTCGACGCGAGCACGCCGATCGAGGAGACCGTCGGCGCGATGGCAGAGCTCGTGGCGGCCGGCAAGGTCAAGCACATCGGCCTCTCGGAGGCGGGGACGCAGACGATCCGGCGCGCCCACGCCGTCCACCCGATCACCGCGCTCCAGTCGGAGTGGTCGCTGTGGACGCGCGACCAGGAGGCTGAGGTTCTGCCGGTCGTACGCGAGCTCGGGATCGGCTTCGTCGCCTACAGCCCGCTCGGGCGCGGCTTCCTGGCGGGCCGGTTCTCGTCGCCGGACGACCTCACGGAGGACGACTTCCGGCGGAACCACCCGCGGATGCAGGGCGAGAACTTCCCGACCAACCGCGCGCTCGCCGACCGCCTGCGCGAGGTCGCGGACGAGAAGGGCTGTACGCAGGCGCAGCTCGCGCTCGCGTGGGTGCTCGCACGCGGCGCCGACGTCGTCCCGATCCCCGGGACGAAGCGACGTGCGTACCTCGAAGAGAACACCGCCGCGTCGGAAGTGGACCTGTCCGCAGACGAGCTCCGCGAGCTGGACGAGGCGTTTCCGCCCGGCGCTGCGGCGGGCGACCGCTACGCCGACATGTCGCCGATCGGCAGATAGCTCGTCAGAGCTGTTCGCGGAGCGTCTCGAGAGCTGCCCAGCGCGGATCCGTGACCTTCTCCTCATGGGCGTGCGGCTCGTCGTTCAGGTTCTTGCCGCAAACCGGGCAGAGGCCGGCGCACTCGGGACGGCAGAGGATCTTGTCGGGAAGCTCCAGCGCGACGGCGTCGCGGGCCCACGCCGCGAGGTCGAGGCGGTCGTCCTCGATGTACTGAGACCTCAGCTCCTCCGCCCCGTCCGGGTTGTTCGCGTGGTACTCGCGCGTGTCGATCGGGAGCTCGAGCACCGCGTCCTCGAGGCAGCGGAAGCAGGGCCCGAGCAGCCGCGCGGTGAACCGCAGCTCGAACACGGTGCCGGTGGATGCCTTCGAGACGACGAACTCGGCCGGCACTTCCTCCGGCACCGGGAGGTAGCGCTGGCGGCCGAGCTCGAAGGGCTCGAGCTCGAGCTCGATCTCGTCGCGGTACTCCTCCCCGGGCCGGAGCTTGACGGTCCTGAGACTGAAGCTCCTCATGGAGCCCAGCGTAGCGCCGTCAGGCGCTGGCGCGTGCCGGGCGTGCGGCGACCCGTGGCTCACGCTCGCCGCCGGTCACGATCAGGACGACCGCGCCCACGATCGACGCGCCGGCGAGCAGCGTCGTCTCCGTGATCTGCTCCCCGAGGAACAGCGAGCCGAGGCCGACTGCGACGACGGGATTCACGAACGCGTACGTCGAGACGACCGAGAGCTTCACGTTCTTCAGGAGCCAGGCGTAGGCGGAGAAGGCGATCAGCGAGCCGACCAGCACGAGGTACAGCCAGGCCGCGACCGGCTTGGCGGAGAACGCGTCGGCGTGCACCCGGCCGGGCTCGCCGAACGCGACTCCTGCGATTCCGAGCAGCACGCTGGCGCAGAGCATCTGCATCGACGCCGAGAGGAGCGGGCTTCGCGGCAGCGGCGCGCCGCGCGCGTAGAGCGATCCCGCGGCCCAGGCGCCGGTCGTGCCGAGCAGCGTGAGCGCCGCGACGACGTCGACATCGCCACCGGGTCGCACGAGCAGGGCGACGCCCGCGACGCCGACGACGAGCCCCGCGATCGCGGCGGGCGACAGCCTCCGGCCGAAGAACAAGCGGTCGAGGAGGGCGACCCAGAGCGGGATGATCGCGACAATCAGCGCCGCGTGGCCCGAGTCGAGCCGCGTCTCGGCCCAGGCGACGCCGCCGTTCCCGAGGAGCAGCAGGGCGGCGCCGACGATCGCGGCGGCACGCCATTCGCGCAGCGTCGGACGGACGCCTCCGCGGCTCGCGAACAGGTACAGCGCGATCCCGGCGACGAGGAAGCGCACCGAGGACATCAGCATCGGCGGCATCGTCCGGTCCGTGACCCGGATCGCCAGGTAGGTCGAGCCCCAGACGACGTAGACGGTCGCGAGCGCGACCGCCACCGCCGCCGGCGAGCGGCGTGCGAAGGCGGCGGTCACGCGTGTCCTACAGCCAGCGCCGGCGCTGAGTCTTGGGCCGCGAGTCGACGCCGAAGAGCAGGCTCAGCGGGCCGACGAGCAGCAGAAAACCGAGAATGACGATTGCTCCCATGCCTCCATTGTCGGCGTCGCCGTCGATTAGCACCAATCGGGTTACAATGCCTTTCGATTATGGACTCTGATCGCTGGCTCGGCATCGAACTGCGACATCTCCTCGCCCTCGAGGCGGTTGCGCGCGAGGGGTCGTTCGGCAAGGCGGCGGCCTCGCTCGGCTACACCCAGTCGGCCATCAGCCAGCAGATCGCCATGCTGGAGCGGATCGTGGGCCTGAGGCTGGTCGAGCGTCCGGGCGGATCGCGCCCGGTGTCGCTGACCGAGGCGGGCCGGCTCCTGCTCACGCACGCCGCGGCGATCGCCGCGCGCCTCTCGGCGGCGCAGGCGGATCTCGGCGCGCTCGGGCTCGGCGAGGCGGGGACGCTGCGCGTCGGCGTCTTCCAGAGCGTCGGCCAGCGGATCCTCCCCGAGGTGACGCGGCGCTTCCTGGAGGCGTGGCCGAAGGTCGAGCTCACGCTCACCGAGTCCGCGGACGACACGGAGCTGCTCGCGCTGGTCGAGCGCGGCGAGCTGGACCTGACGTTCGCCGACGAGCCGCTGACGGAGGGCCCGTTCGAGTCCGTCGAGCTGCTGCGGGATCCCTACGTGCTCGTCGTCCCGGCCGAATCGGGAGCTCTGCGACCGCCCCGCCGCGCCGTCGTTACGGGAGATCACCGACCTCGACCTGATCGGCCACAAGCACTGCCGGAGCCTGACCGGGGTCGAGGCCGTCTTCCGCCGCCCGCTCCGCTACGTCTTCCAGTCCGACCACAACCAGACCGTGCAGGCGCTGGTCGCCGCCGGCGTGGGCTACGCGCTCGTCCCGCGCCTGACGATGGATCCGCTGGACGAGTCGACGGCGATGCTGGAGGTGCCGAAGGTGCCGCCGAGGGTGATCGCGGTCGCCTGGCACCGCGACCGCTACCGCACCCCGGGGGCTCGCTCGTTCGTCGAGACGGCGCAGGCCGTGGCGGCCGAGCTCAGCCCGGCGATCGTCGCCGCCTAGGCGTTCCCGAGCAGGCCGAGCTAGCTCGGCGTGGTCACGAAGGGCTGCTCCTCGTCCGTGGACGAGACGGTCGGCCCGATGCCCGCGACGACGGTCTCCTGTGACCGCTCGTGCAGCCGCTCGCGGCCGCGCTTCACGGCCGCCAGGAACTTTTCCAGGTTCACCTCGAGCGTGGACAGGATCGAGTCGGCCCAGTCCTCCATCTCCAGCCGCGTCTCGCGCGCCTGGCGGCGGGCGTCGTCGATGATGTCCTGCGCCTGGCGCTCGGCGATCTTCACGATCTCCGTCTGCGACGCCTCGCGGACGGCCTGCTCGCGCGCCTCGCCCAGCAGCCGGTCGGTCTCGCGCTTCGCCTCGGCGAGCATCTCCTGCCGCTCCTTCACGATCCACCGGGCCTGCTTGATCTCCTCCGGGATCGTCGCGCGCATCTGGTCGAGGATGTCGTAGATCTCCTCGCGGTCGATCCGCACCTGGTCGGTCAGCGGCACGGCCTTCGCGTTGTGCACGAGGTCGTCGAGCTTGTCGATGAGAACGAGTACGTCCATTGGTCTCCTGAGTCTAACGGCTGGGTAGGCGGGCTCCCCGTAGTCCGCCGTGGGATCCCTTTTCCCTGCAAACTTGGCTGGTGGAGCGGGAGCAGCTGCGGACGATGTTCGAGCAGATCCCGGAGCTGTACGACCGCGCGCGGCCGGCCTATCCCGAGGAGCTGTTCGACGACCTCGCGGAGCTGACCGGTCTCCGCGCGGGGGCGCGCGTCCTGGAGGTCGGCTGCGGCACCGGGCAGGCGACGGTTCCACTCGCGCGGCGCGGCTACTCGGTCCTCTGCGTCGAGCTGGGCGCGGGGCTTGCGGCCACCGCGCGGCGGAAGCTGGCGTCGTTCCCCGACGTCGAGGTCGTCCACGCGAACTTCGAGACGTGGGAGCCCGAGGCCGAGGGCTTCGACGCCGTGGTCGCCTTCACGGCGCTGCACTGGGTGGATCCAGGCGTCTGCTACGAGAAGCCGGCGCGCCTCCTGCGTCAGGGCGGCTCGCTCGCAGTCGCCGGGAGCCTGCACGTCCAGCGGCCCGGCGGCGACACCTTCTGGGCCGAGGTGCAGGAGGACTACGACGCCGTCTCCCCGGGCGACGACAACCGGCCGCCCCCGCCGCCGGACGAGGTTGAGAGCCTGCAGGTGGAGATCGAGGCGAGCGGCCGCTTCGAGTACGTCGCCTGGCGCACCTACCTCTGGGACCAGCCGTACACGGCCGACGAGTACATCTCGCTGCTGAGCACGTACTCCGGCCACCGGGCGCTCGACGACGAGCGCCGGGAGGAGCTGTACGGCCGCATCCGACGCCGGATCGAAGCGCGGCCGGACCGGCGCGTGACGAAGACTTACCTGACGATGCTCAACGTCGCCCGCAGGCGCTGATCACTCGCCCGGGTTCTCCGGCGTGCCGGGGCGGCCGGCGGGAAACAGCTCGGTGAAGCGGCGCGCGACGGACTCCGGGACGAGCTCGTCCACCTTCCCGCCGAACGCGGCGATCTCCTTGACGCCGCTGGAGGAGACGAAGCTGACGTTCGGGCTCGCCATCACGTAGACGGTCTCGACGTCGGGCGCGAGCGTCCGGTTGAGCTGGTTCATCTGGAACTCCCACTCGAAGTCCGAGATCACGCGCAGGCCCTTGACGATCACCTTCGCGTTCCACCGGCGCGCGAAGTCGACGACGAGCTCCGAGAACACCTCCACCTCGACGTTCCCGACACCATCGAGCGCCTCACGCAGGAACGCGACTCGCTCGTCGAGGGAGAACATCGGGCTCTTGTGCTGCGGGTTGCCGACGACGCCGACCACGACCCGGTCGAAGATCCCTGCGGCGCGCGTGATCACGTCGATGTGGCCGTTCGTGACCGGGTCGTACGAGCCGGGACAGATCGCCGTGATCACTCGTGCTCGAAGACGGTCACGCGCGCGGAGCCGTATTTCCGCGTCGTCCGAACGCTCAGGTCGGGGAGCTCCGGCTCGACCCGGGCAGCCGTCTCCAGGACGAGGAGGCCGTCGTCCGCGAGGACGGTCGGGAGGTAACGGCCGAGGGCTGCGAAGTCGGTCATCGAGTAGGGCGGGTCGAGCAGCACGAGATCGTACTTCCTGCCCGAGGATGCCTCCTGCACGAGCGCGACCGTCGCCTCGAGGCGGACGACCGTTGCTCCGTGGAGCCGCAGCTTGTCGAGGTTGCGCTCGATCGCGCGTACAGCGCCGGAATCGTTCTCGACGAAGACGGCCGTGGCGGCGCCACGCGAGAGCGCCTCCAGCCCCATCGCGCCGGAGCCCGCGTAGAGGTCGAGCACGCGCGCGTCCTCGACCCACGGCGCGACGATGTTGAAGACGTTCTCGCGCACGCGGTCCGAGGTCGGCCTGGTGTCGCGGCCGGGCGGCGGGAAGATCCGCGCGCCCTTGTGCTCGCCCGCGATGATCCGCATCAGCCGCGCGCCGGGACGAGCTCGTGTAGCGCGTCGAGGTACGCGCCGAACCCGGACGGCGTCTCCCAGTCGCCGCCACTCTCGACGGACGTCCCCTCCGGCCACTCGTTGAAGCTGATCACCAGCTGCCAGGGCGCGTTCGACGCGACCAGGTCGGCGATGCCGAGCCGCCAGCGGTCGAGGCTGCGTCCGAGCGCCGGTGCCCGCGCGAGCGTCTCGTCGAACCCCGGCGAGATCATGTACGAGCTCGGCGCGAACGTGTACTCGGCACGCGTCGCCGAGTACTGGTGCCACGCCTGCGGCTGCCACGGGCACGTCGCCCAGTCGCCGAAGCCGCTCAGGACGACGTACGCGCCGACCGTGTTCGCAGCCGCCCACCGCCGGGCCGTCCCGCATCCGTCGGCACCGTTGGCGTAGACGAAGACGACGAAGCGCCCGTTGACCTTCAGGTACGCCGGCTTGGACGCATACCGGTCGCGCACGTACTCGAGGTCGGAGCGGATCTTCTCCACGCTCGGGTCCCCGTACCCCTCCCGCTCGTAGTAGATCGCCCAGCGGAGCGGCGTCGTCCGCGCCGCCTGGAGGTAGCGCGGGAAGCGCTCGTCCGTCGGCGGGTACCCCGACGGGCCCCACCACGAGTAGATGCCGGCGTCGAAGCGCGCGTAGCGCAGCGCGGCCGTGTGCGCCCGGACGACCGCAGCGTCATCGGCGCCGTAGAAGTTCAGTGTCGGGCGCAGCTTGCTGTACGGGAAGAGCCCGTCGCGCATCCACGCCTCGGGATACCAGGCGTAGTAGAAGGTGGCGCGGATCGGGAAGGACGGCTGCGACGTGTCCGCCGCGGGGCCGCGGAAGGCCTGGACCCGGCCGGGTCGCGCGAACGTGAACCGGACCTGGACGTCCGCGTCGGTGAAGAGGTCGTGGCCGCGGCCGGCGAAGACGAAGCGGCCGCGGACGAGCCGAAGGCCCTTCGCCTGGCGACGCGAGAACACGAGGTTGTACTCCGGCTGGTCGGGCTGGCTCGTGTCCACGACCGGGAACTCGTCCGCTGCGAGCGTGCTGCGGGCTTGCGCCAGCGTCCAGCCGTGGTGGGGCGCCGCGCTCGCCAGGGCGGCCGCCAGCCCGAGCAGCGCGACTCTCACGAGCAGAATCTACTCAGGCGGCCGGCACGAAACAGGCGTCGTGCGAAGAAGCCGCCACCTGCACGCGGTGAAGGAGCCGTCCGCGGGCGTCGAGCACGCAGAGCGTCCCGCGCTCGAGCGACGGCGTCACGATCCAGCCGAACCCCTCCTGCACGTTGTAGGAGCCGACCGGGACGCGCGTCGTTCGCAGGACCCGCCCATCGGTCAGCGACTGAACGCGCAGCGTGCCGTCGTCACCGCTCGAGACGTACGCCTTGCCGCCGCGAAAGGTCACGTGCTGCGGCGGGGCGTCGGCCGGGAGGCGTTGCAGGACGCGGCCGCTGCGCGCGTCGTAGACGGCGAGCGAGCCGCGGTCGCCGGAGCTGACCCAGACGTGGCGGCCGCCGGGCGCGAAGCCGACGTCGTGCGCCCGGAACGGTGGCGCAAGGGTGTGCAGCAGCCGCGGCCGGGCGGGGTCCGCCACGCCGAGGATCGCGATCTCCTCCGCCTTCGATCCGAGCGAGCACCAGAGGATCCGCCCGCGCGGGTCGATCGTGATGTGGCGCGCCGGCCCGCCGACGGCCGCCCGGCCGAGCACGCGGCCGGCGACGACGTCGACGGCCACGACCTCCCCGCGCTTCGAGTCGCTGACGTAGGCGTGGCGGCCGTCCGGGTGCGCCGCGGTGTATCGAGGCTCGAGGAACCCGCGCAGCACCGCCCGCACCTTCAGCGATGGGCCGTGGACGAGCGAGACCGCACCGTGCGCGGTGTGCGCCACGACGGCGATCCGCCCGCCGACGCTCTCGACGCTGCGCGGCCCGGCGAGCGTCGGGAGCGAGCGGACGACCCGCCCGCCCGGGAGCTCGACGACCGCGACCCGCGACTCCGTGTCGGCCGTGACGAGCGCGACGACCGTGTCGCCGGCCAACGCGTCAGCCGCGAGGCGCGCGGAGAGCGGCAGCGCCGCGGCCGCGACGAGGAAGTCGCGCCGGTTCACGCCCCTGATACGGCTCAGCCGGCGGAGAGGTCCGCCTCGGCGGCGGCGAAGAAGCGGTCGACCTCGCCGGCGAGCGGACCGTCGTTCTCTGCGAGCTCGTCGGCGACAGAGCGGGCGCGCTCGAGCAGCGGCCGATCCTCGCGCAGCCGCGCGAAGCGGAGGTCGGAGAGCCCCGACTGGCGCGTGCCGAGCAGCTGCCCGCCGCCGCGGAGATCCAGGTCGACCTCGGCCAGCTCGAAGCCGTCGGTCGTCCGCACGAGGGCCTCGAGCCGCGCGACGGCGGTCTCGGTCAGGTCCTCGCGCGCGCGGGAGATCAGGAGGCAGTAGGACTGCTCGGCGCCGCGGCCGACGCGGCCGCGCAGCTGGTGGAGCTGGGCCAGCCCGAAGCGGTCGGCCTCCTGGACGATCATGATCGTCGCGTTCGGGACGTCGACGCCGACCTCGATCACGGTCGTCGCCACGAGCACGTCGAGCTCGGCGGCCTTGAACCGCGCCATCAGCTCGCGCCGCTCGGCCGGGCGCAGCCGCCCGTGCAGGAGCCCGACCCGGTAGCTGCGCAGCTCGGCCCGCCGCAGACGCTCGGCCTCCGCCTCGGCGGCCCGCGCCCGGCTCGTCTCCGACTCCTCGATCAGCGGGCAGACGACGTACGCCTGTCGCCCTGCGTCGAGGTGCTTCCGCAGCCGCGAGTAGGCCTCGGAGCTCTTCTCCGCGGTCACCCACGCGGTCACGATCGGCTTCCGGTTCGCCGGCGGCTCGGCGATCTCGGACACGGCCAGGTCGCCGTAGACGGTCAGCGCGAGCGTGCGTGGGATCGGAGTCGCGGTCATGTGGAGGACGTGCGGCGCCCGCCCCTCCGCGAGCGCGCGGCGTTGCTCGACCCCGAATCGATGCTGCTCGTCGACGACGGCGACGGCGAGATTCGCGAGCTCCACTCCTTCCTGGATCAGGGCGTGCGTGCCGACGACGACGTCGGCCGCCACCGCGCGCTCGCGCTCCCGCTTCGGAACCGAGTTCGTCAGCAGCCCGCAGGAGACGCCGAGCTCGCGGCAGAGCGCCTCGATCGTGAGGAAGTGTTGCTCGGCGAGCGTCTCGGTCGGCGCCATCAGCGCGCCCTGGCGCCCGTGCTCCACGGCGCGCAGGAGCGCGTAGAGCGCGACCACCGTCTTCCCGGAGCCGACGTCGCCCTGCAGGAGGCGCTGCATCGGCACCGGGCGGGCCAGGTCTGCGTCGAGCTCGCGGATCGCCCGTTCCTGATGGTCGGTCAGCCGGAACGGGAGCACGTTGCGGTAGCGGGCGATCAGCTCGCCGGGCTCACCGAGCGCGGGCGCGACCTCCGTCTCCCGCTCGCGCCGCCGCTGCGCGATCCCGATCTGGAGGACGAGCAGCTCGTCGAACGCGAGCCGCCGGCGCCCCGACTCGGCCTCCTCCAGCGAGCGCGGCCGGTGGAGCGCCCAGAGCGCGTCGCCGCGCTGCGGCAGCCGCTCGCCCGCCTTCAGCGCCGCCGGCAGCGGATCGGCGAGCGCCGGCGGCAGGGCGGCCTCGACGAGCTCGCGCAGCTTCTTCGGCGTGATCTCCTCGCTCGCGGGATAGACGGGCGCGAAGTCGGCCGTCGCCGACGCGTCGCCGAGGTCGTGCGATTTGACGTCGAAGCCGAACCGCCCCTGCCGCCCGCGCAGCCGCACGTGCGTGCCGGGCTGGAGCTCGCGCTCGAGCCACGGCTGGTTGAACCACGTCGCCGACACGGCGGCCGAGCCGTCCGAGATCCGCGCCGTGAGCATCTGCAGCCGCCCGCGCCGGCGGCGCGCGCACCGAGAGCACCTCACCGGCGATCGCCACCTCGTCCTCACCGCTCAGATCGGCGATCCGCACCTCGTCGACGCGGCCGCTCGTAGCGGAACGGGCGGTGGCTCAGGAGGTCGCCGACCGTCTCCAGGCCGAGCTTCGCGAGCCGCCTTCGGATCGCCGGGCCGACGCCCGGGAGCGCGTCGAGCGGCCGCTCGAGCGCCTCAGGGCGCGGAAAGGCCCGCGGGCGCGGCCACGCGCCGACCTCCTCGCCGGCGAAGCCCACCGGCAGGGCTACTGCGACCGGTGTCACTCGGCGTCATCGAACCAGAAGAAGCCGACGGTGCCGGGACCGGCGTGCGTGCCGACGACGGCGCCGAGCGTCGTGACCACGTCGATCTCCGCGTTCGGCCGTTCGCCCGCGACCATCTTCCGCAGCTGCTCGGCTCGCTCCGGCGCATCCGCGTGCGCGATGCCGACGCGGAGGCCCGGGCCGTCCCCCGTGCGCGACGTGAACTCCTCGATGAACGTCTGCATCGCCTTCTGGTTGCCGCGCACCCGCTTGAGCGGGATCACCTCGCGCTCGAGCGTGAGGATCGGCTTGACGTGGAGGAGTGTCCCGGCCCACGCCTTCGCGCGGCCGATCCGGCCGCCGCGGCGGAGGAACTCGAGCGTGTCGACGGTGAAGAGGAGCGCCGCGTCGCGCCGGTACCGCTCGAGCAAGGCGTCGATCTCCTCGTCGGTCGTTCCGACCTCGAGGCGGCGCTGGATTGCGAGCCCGAGCATCGCAAGCCCGGCCGACGCGCTCCCGGAGTCGATCGTCCGCACCCTGTCGCCCCCGACCTGCTCGGCGGCCGTCGCGGCCGAGGCGTAGGTGCCGGAGAGGTCGCCGGAGATGTGGACCGAGTAGATCCGCTCGTAGGCGGCGAGCTCCTCGTACGCCGCGAGGAAGTCGCCCGGCGTCGGCTGCGACGTCGTCGGCAGCTCGTCGGCGGTGCGGAGGCGGGCGTAGAACTCGGTCGGCGTGAGCTCCACGTAGTCCTTGAAGCTCTCGTCGCCGAAGCGGACGTAGAGCGGGACGACGCGCCAGTTCGGGAATCTGTCGGGCGCCTCGGGGAAGTCGGCGGTCGAGTCGACGACGACGGCCGTGTTCGCCGCGGTGAGGCGCACTAGGTGGCCCGGGCTGCGACGGCGCGGCGGATCGCGCCGATGATCTCGTCCAGCTCCTGGTCCTTGGAGAGGCACGCAACGGCCCCGGCCTCGTAGAGCGCGTCGACCTCGCGCATGTTCGCGGAGGCGGTGAGGCAGACGACCGCGACCTCCGGTGCCGCTTCGCGCACCGCCCGCGTCGCCTGCACGCCGTCGAGCCCGGGCAGCCGGTAGTCCATCAGCAAGACGTCCGGCGAGTGCTCCTGGGCGGCAGCGACGGCATCGCTGCCGGACCCCACCGAAGCGACCACCTCGATGTCGCTCTGGAGGCCGAGGAGGAGCTCGAGCGCCTCGCGGAAGACCTGATTGTCCTCGACGAGGACGATCCGAATGGCAGGGACCACCGGTGGACTCTAGACCCTTCCTCGTGTCCTGACGCGCTGCTGGGCGTGCGTGTGCCACCGGGACAGTACTGGTCGTACGGCCCGTTGGCAGGAGCGCGGCCAGCGGCGCGAGGCGGGGCGGAGGCCGGCTTCGCCGGCCGGGAGCCCGCGCCGGTCAGGGTGCGAGGTCTATTCGGCGCCGAGCAAGAGGGGGTAGTGAGGCTGGCCGCCCTGCTGGACGTCGAGCTCCACCTCCGGGTGCTCCACGCCGAGCCGCTCGAGTAGCGGCCCGAGCTCGGGCTCGTCCATCCCCGTCAGCAGCGTCAGCACGCCCCGCGGCTCCGCGAGCAGGCGCTCGACGACCGCTGCCGCGACCTCGTCGAAGTCGGCGCCGCCGGCGACCGGCTCGCCGCCGGCGAGGCCGAGGTAGGCGCCCTCGCGGATCGCGATCCCGTTCAGCTCGACGTCCCGCGACGCGACCGTCACCTCGCCGGAGGCCACGGTGGAGAGGATCTCGCGCATCTCGGCCGCGTTCTCGCCCGGCTCACGGTCGGGGTCGAACGCCACCATCGCCGCGAGCCCGGCGGGCAGCGAGTCGGTCGCGACGACCTCGGCCGCCTTGTCCGTGTTGGCGACTGCCTGCTCGGCGGCGAGGATCACGTTCGAGTTGTTCGGCAGGACGACGACGCCCGCTCCCGGCGCCCGCTCGATCGCCGCGACGAGGTCGGCCGTCGACGGGTTCATCGTCTGACCGCCCTCCACGATCTCCGTCGCGCCGAGGCTCTCGAACAGCCGGCGGTTCCCGTCCCCTGCGACCACCGCGACGACGGCCGACGTCGCCGCCTCTTGGTCGGCCGCGGTCTCGAGCAGCCGCGCCTCCCGCTCGACCGTCTGCTCCTGCATGTTCGCGATCTCGACCCGGTCGATCACGCCGGCACGGGTGCCGAGCGCGAGCGCCGCGCCCGGCTCGTCGGTGTGCACGTGCACCTTCAGCGCCGAACGGTCGCCCACGACCAGCAGCGAGTCGCCGAGCCGGTCGAACTCCTCCTCCAGCGCCTCCGCGTCGAGGTCCTCGCCCTCGATCAGGAAGGTCGTGCAGTAGCGGAAGCGGGACAGCTCCTGGTGGATCGCGTCGACCGAGAGCTCCTCGGTCTCGACGGGGGCCGGCGGAAGCTCCTCGCCGGAGACGGCCGCCGCGATGCCGCGCACGAGCTCCAGCAGGCCCGCGCCGCCCGCGTCGACGACGCCGGCGTCGCGCAGGACGTCGAGCTGCTCCCGCGTCCGGGCGACGGCCTCTTCCCCGCGCCGCACGAGCTCCTTCAGCAGGGCGTTCACGTCGAGCGCCGCGGCCGAGTGGGCCTCGGCCTCCTCCGCCAGCTCGCGGATGACGGAGAGCATCGTCCCCTCGACCGGCTTCCGCACGGCCCGGTAGGCGGCGTCCGAAGCCGCCCTCGAGGCGCGCGCCACGACCGGGGAGTCGATGTCGCCCTGCGAGCCCAGCAGGTCGGCCGCCCCGCGGACGATCTGGGAGAGGATGACGCCGGAGTTGCCGCGCGCGCCCAGCAGCGCTGCGCGGGTGATCTCCTGGGCGATCGTCGGGCGGTCGGAGCCGGTCGAGCGATCGAGAGCCTCGACGACTGCGCGCGCCGTCAGAGTCATGTTGGTCCCGGTGTCGCCGTCCGGGACTGGATAGACGTTGAGGTCGTCGATCCGGCGCCGGCTCCGCTCGAGCGCGGCGAGTGCCGTGCCGGCGAGCTCCCGTACGCGCTCGAGGTCGGTCACGGGCAACGCCCTGGTTCCACGGCGGGATTAGACCACGGCTCGACCGGCGCCGAGGCTCTACGCAGCCGTGTGATCTGGGAGACTCGCGGCATGGCGGACGACCAGGCGGCCGTGGCGGCAGCCGAGGCGACGACGACGACCTTCCGTGCCGCGGGCGAACGCGCCGACCTTGCCGCGTTCCTCGAGACCCTGTCCCCCGATGTGAAGGTGCGGTCGCCGATCAGCTTCCGGACGAGGTTCGAGGGGCTCGATGACGTCGCCCCGCTGATGCGGGCGGCGCTCGACGTGCTCGAGGACATCGAGTATTTCGAGGACCTCGGGACGGCGGCGACTCGTGCCCTCGTCTACCGCGCCCGGGTCGGAGGCGAACCCGTGGAGGGTGTCATCCTCGTCCGCCTCGACGAACGCGCCAAGGTCGTGGAGATGACCCTGTTCTTCCGGCCGCTGCCTGGACTCACTGCGCTCACGGCCCGGCTCACGCCCCGGCTCGCCGCACAGCACGGCCGCGCGCGCTCGCTGGTGCTTGCGGCGCTGACGCGACCCGTGGCTGCAGTGACACGCGCAGGCGACGTCCTCGGCGTGCGGCTCGTCCAGCCGCAACGACGCCGGCCCCCGACCCGCTAGATCGCCTTCTCGACCTTGCCCGACTTGAGGCAGCGCGTGCAGACATAGGCGCGCGTCGCCTTGCCGTTCAGGCGGACGCGGACGCGCTGGAGGTTCGGGTTGAAGCGCCGCTTCGTGGCCACCATCGAGTGGCTCCGGTTGTGGCCGAAGCTCGGCTTCTTCCCGCAGACTGCGCAGACCTTGGACATCGGCGGGGAAGTCTAGCGGCGCCTAGCGCGCGCTCGCGGACGCGCGGAGCTGGGCAAAGGCGTCTGCCATCTCCAGCGCAGTGCGCGCAGCCTCGGCGCCCTTGTCCACGCGCGCCTCCGCCTGCTCGACGCTCTCGACGGTGAGGACGCCGAACGCGACGGGGACGCCGGTCTCCAGCGCAGCGAGCTGGAGACCGCTCGCCGCCTCGGAGGCGATGTACTCGAAGTGCGGCGTCTCCCCGCGGACGATGCAGCCGAGCGCCACGACGCACGCGTACCGGCGTGTCTTCGCGAGGGCCATCGCCGCGAGCGGGAGCTCGAACGCGCCCGGGACCGGCATCACCGTGATCGCCTCGGGCTTGACGCCGGCGTCGACCAGCTCCTCCAGCGCTGACTGGAGCAGCTTGTTGGTGACCTCGCCGTTGAAGCGGGCGGCAACGATCGCGACCGATCGGCGCTTCCCGTCGGCGACGCCCTCGAGCAGCGCGACCTCGTCCGGGATGTCGAGCTCGCCCTCGGCGTGCTCGGCAACCGGTCGGAGCTGCGGGACGGGAGCCTCTTCGTCCACCTCGTCCTCCGGCTCCTCCTCGGGCTCGACCTCGGGCTCGGCCTCGTCGACCTCTTCGGGCTCCTCCAGCTCCTCGTCCTCGACGAGCTCGGCCTGGTCGTTCTCGCGCTCCTCCTCGACCTCGGCGCGCTCGCCCGGCCAGCGATCAGTCACTCTCGCCCTCCAGCGGCCCGTACTTCAGGTCCTGGTGGTGGAGGCGGTGGCCGAGCTTGTCGCGCTTCGTCGCCAGGTACCGGAGATTCTCCGCAGTGGGCGCGGTCTCGATCGGCACCTGCTCGACGACGGTCAGGCCGAACCCCTCGATCCCGGTGATCTTCTTCGGGTTGTTCGTCAGGATCCGGATCGTCGAGAGACCGAGGTCGGCGAGGATCTGGTTGCCGATGCCGTAGTCGCGCATGTCGGCGGCGAAGCCGAGCTCGAGGTTGGCGTCGACGGTGTCGAAGCCGTTCTCCTGCAGCTCGTAGGCGCGCAGCTTGTTCAGGAGCCCGATCCCGCGCCCCTCCTGCGCCATGTAGAGGAGGACGCCGCGCTCTTCGGACGCGATGCGCTCGAGCGCCTGGTCGAGCTGCTCGCCGCAGTCGCAGCGGAGCGAGTGGAAGACGTCGCCGGTGAGGCACTCGGAGTGGACGCGGACGAGCACGTCCTCCTCGCCCTCGACCTCCCCCTTGACGAGGGCGAGGTGGTGCTTGCCGGTGAGCCGCTCGCGGAAGGCGACCGCGGTGAAGTCGCCGTGGGCCGTCGGGAGCCGGACGGAGGTCATCCGCTCGACCAGCTGCTCATGCCGGCGGCGGTACTCGATCAGGTCGGCGACCGTCACCAGCTTGAGCCCGTGCCGCTCGCAGTACGGGACCAGATCCGGTACGCGGGCCATCGTCCCGTCCTCCCGCATGATCTCGCAGACAACGCCGGCCGGGATCAGGCCGGAGAGTCGGGCCAGGTCCACGGCCGCCTCCGTCTGCCCCGCGCGCTCGAGCACGCCGCCGCGCCGGGCGCGCAGCGGGAACACGTGGCCGGGCTGGACGACGTCCTGCGGCGTCGACGACGGGTCGATCGCGACCTGGATCGTGCGCGACCGGTCCGGGGCGGAGATGCCGGTGGTCACGCCCTCGCGCGCCTCGATCGAGACGGTGAAGGCGGTGCCGAACGGCGTCTCGTTCTGCTCCGTCATCTGGCGGAGGCCGAGCGTGTCGCAGCGCTCCTCGGTCAGGCAGAGGCAGATAAGGCCTCGCGCCTCCTTCGTCATGAAGTTGACCGCCTCCGGCGTCGCGAACTGGGCGGCGATCGTGAGGTCGCCTTCGTTCTCGCGGTCGGCGGCGTCGACGACCACGACGAACTTGCCCTGCCGGATGTCCTCGATCGCCTCCTCGATGGTGGCGAACGCCCTTCGCTGCTCGACCTTCATGCGGAAGATCGTAACCCTGGCAGTAGGCTCTCGACGTATTTCGCCAGCACGTCAACCTCCAGGTTGACCTGATCCCCGGCCGCGAGCCGCTCCAGCGTCGTCACAGCGAGCGTGTGCGGAATCAGCGCGACCGAGAAGCCGGCATCGTCGACTCCGGCCACCGTCAACGACACGCCTTCCACCGTGACGGAGCCCTTCTCGACGAGGTAGCGGCGGAGCTCGGGCGCCGCGTCGACCCAGACGACGACGTCCTCCCCCGCCGCGGTGACCGAGCGGACGGTGCCGACACCGTCGACGTGACCCTGGACGTAGTGCCCGCCCAGCGGGTCGCCGACGCGGAGCGCCGGCTCCACGTTGACGTCGTCGCCGGCCTCGAGGCGGCCGAGCGACGACCGCCTGATCGTCTCCGGCACCGCGTCGAACGCGAGGCGGCCGTCGCCGACCGCGACAGCGGTGAGGCAGACGCCGTTGACCGCGACCGAGTCGCCGACCGCGACGTGCGCCGCCGTCTCCGGCGCGTCGACGTCGAGCCGGATCGCGTCCGAGGCGCGCTCGACCGCGGCGACGCGCCCGCGCTCGCGGATGATCCCTGTGAACACCGAGGGAAGGCTAGTCGGCGCTCAACCGAGCGCGAGCGCCTCGAGCGTCTCCCGGACGACCATCTCGAGGTCGCCGTCGTGCGTCCCGTGCTCGAGCTCGTGACGAAGCTCGTCGAGCGCCGCGCGCTGGCCATCTCGCAGCGCGGAGTCGTCCACCGCGCCCACCTCGGCCCGCAGATTGTCCGCGTCCGCGTGGCGGGCGAGCCATACGAGAGGACGTTCACGATGCGGTCGTCAGGGCGTGTGGACATAGGCGCTCAGGAGCACATCGTCGCCGACGCTGTCGGCCTGCAAAACGGCCAAACGGACGGGATTCGTCAGGTCCGGGGCGAAGATCGGGCCGGCGCCCGCGATCACCGGCGCGACGAACAGCAGCAGCTTGTCGACGAGGTCGGCCCGGAGGAACGAGGTCGCGAGCGTCGGCCCGCCCTCCAGAAGGAGGGACTGGATCCCTTCTCCGGCGAGCGCGCGCAGCTCGTCGTCGAGCGTTCCGGTGCGGAGCTCGAGCTCGGACGACGGGGGCAACGGGCCCCGGCCGAACGCCAATCGACGCGGCTGGCGCTCTGCGTCGACGTCGCGGGCGGTGAGCAGCGGCGCGTCCGCGCGGACGGTCCCGGCGCCGACGGCGACCGCGTCGACCTGCGCGCGCAGCTCGTGGACGCGGCGGCGGGACTCCTCGCCGGTGATCCAGCGTCGGTCGGGCAGAGCGACGCGGCCGTCGAGCGTCACCGCCAGCTTGAGGACCACGAACGGGCGACGCTGCGCGACCCACGTGCGCCAGGCCTCGTTCTGCGCGCGCGCGGCGAGCGAGTCGACGAGCTCCGTCTCGACGCCGCGTTCCCGCAGGAGCGCGAGACCGCCGCCCGCCTCGGGGTTCGGGTCGAGCGAGCCGGCGACGACGCGCGCCACGCCCGTCGCGAGCACGGCCTCGGTGCACGGCGGCGTCGAGCCGTGGTGGACGCACGGCTCCATCGTCGTGAAGAGGGTCGCGCCGCGCGCCCGCTCACCGGCGGCGGCGAGGGCGACTACCTCGGCGTGCGGCCCACCCTTCCGTTCGTGCCACCCCTCCCCCACGGTCTCGCCGTCACGGACGACGACGGCGCCGACGACCGGGTTCGGGTAGGTCGTGCCTCGTCCCTGCTCGGCGAGCTCGAGCGCCCGTTCGAGGCTCACGCGAGGTTCTGAACGAGGCGCCGGTACGTGCCCGCGATGTCCTCCTGCCCGAAGATCGCCGACCCCGCGACGAGCAGATTCGCTCCGGCCTCGTGGACCGCGCGGATGTTCTCTGCGCCGACCCCGCCGTCGACCTGGACGTGCTTCCCCGCCGGGAGCAACGACCGAAGGTGCCCGATGCGACTGAACGCCTCCGCCATGAACGGCTGGCCGGAGTAGCCGGGTTCGATGCTCATACAGAGGACGATGTCGAACGGTCCGGCGGCGGCAGCCGCGTCCTCCACCGCCGTCTGCGGCTTGAACGCCAGACCGGCCTGGAGGCCCTGCTCACGCGCCGCGCCCGCGACCCCGGGGAGATCACTGCACGCCTCGTAGTGGACGGTGACGCTGTCACCGCCGGCCCTGGCGATCGCCTGGAAGTGCTTCTCCGGCGTCTCCGTCATCAGGTGGCAGTCGATCACCCCGCCCTGGCTGTGAATCCGCTCCGAGATCGACTCCAGCACGATCGGTCCGATCGTGACCGGCTCGACGAAGTGGCCGTCGCCGACGTCGAAGTGAAAGATCCGGACGCCGGCGTGCATCACGACGTCGATCTGCTCCCCGAGGCGCGCGAAGTCGGCCGCGTACAGGGACGGCTCAATCTCGACGGTCCTGATCCAGTCGTCCCAGGGCATCGGCGGAGCCTAGGTTAGTAGGCGGGCGATGAAGAACCCGGTGGTGCCGTGAACGTGCGGCAGCGTCAGCAGGAACTCCGGCCGGCGGGGATGCCGGAACTGCGGCCACTCGTCGGCGAGGGAGGGATCGACCCGGAGGCCCGACGCGTCCACGACGTCTTCGTTCTCCGCGCGGGCGATCGTGCAAACGGAGTAGGCGATCGTGCCGCCCGGGCGCACCCGCTTCGCGGCCGCGCGCAGGAGCTCGAGTTGGAGCTCGGGCAGGGGCCGGGCGCGCCAGCGGAGGTCGGGCCGGCTCGCCAGCACGCCGAGGCCGGAGCACGGCGCGTCGACGAGCGCTCGGTCGAAGGCCGTGAGCTCGGGCGGCAGGCGCGTGCCGTCGGCGTGGACGACCGCGACATTGCCGGCCCCCAGCCGGCGGACGTTCTCCTCGAGCTCCCGGGCGCGGCCCTCGTGGAGCTCGACCGCGACGACGTCCCCCGCGAGCTGCGTCGCCTTGCCGCCCGGCGCCGCGCAGAGGTCGAGCGTGCGCTCGCCGGGACGGCTGCCGACCGCGAGGCCGGCGAGCTGCGACCCGCGGCTCTGGGGCCAGATCCGTCCGGCCGCGAGGGCGTTCTCGTCCACGCGGTCGACCCGGTACGCGCCCGGGATCTCCGTCGGCTCGCCCGGCGGATCCCCGTGGACGAGCCGGACGACCGTCTCCGGCGGCTCGTTCTGCGCGCGCATCTCCGCCCGTGCAGCCTCGGGGCCCAGCTCGTCCCACCACAGGTCGGCGACCCAGTCCGGGTACGAATGCCTGAGCGCCGCCTCCCGCGCCGTCTGCTCGGGAAGCGTCGCGAGGAGCGGGCGAATGCCGTCCGCCAGGCGCCGCATGACCGCGTTCGTGAACGGCACAGCACGTTCGAGGCGGGCGGAGCGAACCAGCTCGACCGTCTCGTTCACGGCCGCATGGCGCGGGATTCCGTCGGCGAACCCGAGCTGGTAGGCCCCAAGCCGGAGCGCCGCCCGCACGGGAGGGTCGAGCTTGCGCACCGGACGCCGGCCGAGCGTCTCGATCGCGTGGTCGAGCGTCCGGACGCGCTGCACCGTGCCGAACGCCAGTCGCTGCGCCAGCGCGCGGTCGCGCGCATCGAGGCCCTCGGCAGCGGTGCGGAGCACGCGGTCGGCATACGCGTCGTCCTCGAACACGCGGAGGACGACCTGGTACGCAGCGTCTCTAGCTGCCATGTCGGCCTCGCACTAGGAGTGGCCCGCGGCGCGGGCACAGGGGCCGTAGGCCGTCAACGGAGGCCGCGGCGGAACTCGTCGTACGTCATGCGGCGCTTGCCCTCGGGCTGGACATCGAGCAGCTCGAGCCGTCCGTCGGCGACACGCGTCCGCCAGATCGTGAGCCGGCGGCCGTCGACCGTCGCCCGCGCCCCGATGTGCGGCGAGAGCGCACGGACGTGGTCGTGGACCTGCTCGGGAGGCGCGGAGAGGTCGAGCTCGCGGTCGGCCGCCGTGACCTTGTCGGCGTACGTGACCCCTGTCTCGCCCTGAGGATGGAACTCGGCCGGTCCGGCGAGCACGTCGTCCAGCAGCTCCGCGGCCGCCTCGGCGGCGCGCGCGAACACGACGCCGGCGTCGTCGTCCGGCCCGATCGGAAACGCACGCTGCGCCGCGATCGGCCCCGCGTCGAGCTCCTTGACCGTCTCGTGGATGGTCACGCCGGTCTCGGGATCGCCCGGCCATGATCGCGCGCTCGACCGGCGCCGCGCCACGCCAGCGCGGCAGCAGCGACGGGTGGACATTGAGCCACAGGGGCTCTGTCAGCAGCGACTCGGGGATCAGGAGGCCGTAGGCCGCGACCACGACGGCATCCAGGTGATGGCTGTGTACACAGACATCACTCGTCAACTTCGGCGGCTGAAGCACCGGAATCTGCAACGTTTCCGCAACGACTTTCGCGGGCGGCGGGGCCAGCTTCCGCCCCCGGCCGCTCGGCGCGTCCGGTCGTGTCAAGAGCGTGACGACCTCGTGCCGGGACGCCAGCCGCTCCAGGATGTCCGCCCCGAACGCCGCCGTGGCGGCGACGGCGATCCGGGCCACGCCTACCCGAGGACGACGCGCGGCCGCAGCGTTGAGAGGGCCTCGCGGCGCGCTTCGGGCGTGGTGCGGTCGACGATGAGCACGCCGTCGAGGTGGTCGAGCTCGTGCTGCACCGTGCGCGCAGGGAACCCCTCGAGGTCGTAACCGACCTCCCGGCCCTGCTCGTCGCGCCCTTCGAGCCGCACCGAGACCGCCCGCTCGATCGGCGCGGTGACGCCCTGCAGGGACAGGCAGCCCTCGTCGTCCGTCTCGCTCTCGTCACTCCTCCGCACGATCTGCGGGTTCGCGACGGCGAGCACCTCGTCGTCCCCGCGGGAGAAGACGAACAGACGCCGCAGCACACCGACCTGCGTCGCCGCGAGGCCGACGCCGCTCGCCTCGACCATCAGGATGCGCATGCGCTCGACGAGGCGTCCGAGATCCTCGTCGAAGTCCTCGACCGGCCTTGCCTCCATGCGCAGGACAGGGTCGGGGTACTGCCGGATCTGGGCAAGCGCCAGCCGGCGACGGGCGTCGCGCTCGGCGTCCAGCTCCTCCTGACGTACCTGCCCCTCGATCTCCACCATTTGCGGGCACACTAGCGATCGTGGATCGGCGGGAGCGCGAAGCGATCATGAGGCAGGGAGTGACGCTGCCCGAGACGCCACGGGACCGCCGGGAGCGGGCTGCCCTCGAGGAGGATCTGCGCGAGAGCCCGCTCGCGGGCAAGCCGCTCAGACGGCGTCTCAGGAACTTCCGGCCGGACGCTTCGGCGCAGCTGATGGCCATCGGCGGACCGCTCGCGTGGATGCGGCGCCTGCGCAACATCGAGCTCGCGCTCGAGCGGCACGAGGGCCGCCTCCGGGAGGCATGGGACGAGCTCGAGCTCGAGTGCGCCGGCGACCGGGCGCGGTTCGCGCAGGAGTGGCGCGAGCTCGCCGGCCGCTGGGACTTCGGCGACGTGAACGACCTGATCCAGCGGCACAACCGCCACTATCCCGCCGAGTCAAGACTGCCAATGAACCCCCGCACGGGCGACTTCGTTCTCATCAACGGGCGTCCCTACACTCGCCGGCCGATCACGGCGGACTGGATCCTCGACCGCTTCCCGGTGGACTAGGTGGAGTCCCTCGAGCGGAGCCTCCTGATCGCCTCGCCGGCGATCTACGACCCGAACTTCAGGCGCACGGTCGTGCTCCTGACGGCCCACACCGACGAGGGCGCGATCGGGCTCGTCCTGAACCGCCCCTCCGAGGCGACGGTCGAGGACGCGGTCCCGCGTCTCGCGCCGCTCGCCGGGTCCGACGCGGCCGTCTTCGCCGGCGGCCCCGTCAATCCGAGCGGCGTCTCGATGCTGGCGGAGTTCGAGGACGTCTCCGAGGCGGGCGTGGAGGTCTTCGACGACATCGGCTTCGTCGCGCTCGACGACGCGCTCGAAGGGAACGTGCCCGCGTTGCGGAGACGCCGCGTCTTCGCCGGCGTCGCGAGCTGGGCCGGCGGCCAGCTCGAGCTGGAGCTCGAGGGCGAGGACTGGATCGTCGAGCCGGCGTCGAGCGACGACGTGTTCGGAGACGATCCCGACACGCTCTGGGAGCGGGTGCTCGAACGGATGGGCGGCAGCTATGCGGTCGTCGCGCGGATGCCGTTCGACCCGTCCCTGAACTGACCTAGAAACCCTGCGGGTCGACGTCGACGACGGCCGTGAGGCCGGCGCGCCGCATCGCCGGCGCCGCCGCGGCGAGCAGACGGCCTGCCTCGGCGGCGATCCGCCGTGGCCGCTCCGTCTTCGCGACCAGCTGGGCGCGGTGCCGTCCGCGCAGCCGTAGCAGCGGCGCGGGGCCGAGGACGTCGCCGCCCGCGAGCGACTCCTTCAGCTCCGTGAGCGCCCGTAGCGGCGCCGCCGGGTCGGGGCCGGCGACGACGATCCGGATGAGGTGCCGGAACGGCGGGTACCCGAGCGCGCGGCGCCGCTCCAGCTCGCCGGCGAGGAACCTCGTCACGTCGTGGCGCGCCGCCAGCTCGATCGCGCGGGCGTCCGGCTGGAAGGTCTGGACCAGGACCCGGCCCGGCGCGTCACGGCCGCTCCGGCCGGCGAGCTGCGTCAGGAGCTGGAACGTGCGTTCCTCGGCGCGGAAGTCCGGCAGGCCGAGACCGGTGTCCGCGTCGACGACGGCCGCGAGCGACACACCGGGGAAGTGGTGGCCCTTCGCCACCATCTGCGTCCCGAGCAGGACGGCTCGGTCGGCGGCCGAGAACCGCGCCAGCGCCGCGGCGAGCGCGCCAGGGGTGGCGGCCGCGTCCGCGTCCAGGCGGATGCGCTCCAGCTCGGGCACCTTCTCCGCCAGCTCGCGCTCGAGCCGCTGCGTGCCCGCCCCGAGGCGCACGAGCTCGCCGGAGCCGCAGGCCTGGCAGATGCTCGTCCCCGGCTCCGTATGGCCGCAGTGGTGGCAGCGCAGCGCACCGTCACGGTGCAGGACGAGCGAGACGTCGCAGTTCCCGCAGCGGACGGTCAGCCCGCACGCCCGGCAGTGGAGCGCCGGCGCCACCCCGCGGCGGTTCAGCAGCAGGATCGCCTTCCCGCCGCCCTCTGCGATCGCGCCGAGCTCGGCGAGCAGCGGCGCCGACAGCGGGTAGCCCGCCTCGCGGCGTAGGTCGACCACCCGGACCGGCGGCAGCGGTCCGGCGAGCCGCCCGCCGAGCTCGAGCCGCTCCAGCGTCCCCCAGCTCTCCGGCCGCGGCGTCGCGCTGCCGAACACGGCGACCGCACCCTCGAGCGACGCACGCTTCGCAGCCACGGTCCGCGCGTCGTAGCGGGGATCGGACTCCTGCTTGTAGGACGCATCGTGCTCCTCGTCTACACAGAGGACGCCGAGCCGCGGCACCGGCGCGAAGACCGCTGAACGCGCCCCGACGACGATCGCGGCCTCCCCGCTCGCGATCCGCTCGCGCTCGTCGCGGCGCTCGGCCTCGGTGAGGCCGGAGTGCAGGATCGCGATCCGCTCGCCGAACCGTGCCTCGAACCGGCCCACGGTCTGTGGCGTCAGTGCGATCTCGGGGACGAGCACGATCGCGCCGCGCCCGCGCTCCAGAGCCGAGGCGCAGGCACGCAGGTAGACCTCGGTCTTGCCGCTGCCCGTCGCCCCGTGCAGCAGGAATGTGCCGCCGGCGCCGTCGAGCGCGGCGGTGATCCGGGCGAGCGCCTGCTCCTGCGAAGGGCTCAGCCGCGCGGGCGGCGCCTCGCCGGCCAGCGCGTCGCGCACGGCGGGCCGGGGCCGCTCGCCGCGAGCCCGCCGCTTCACCGGGGCGACGAGGGCGAGCGCCCGGCCCGGCGTCGAGCCGTAGTAGTCGGCGACCCAGAGGGCAAGCTCCACGAGCGCTGCGGGCAGCTCGTCGACGACGCGCTCGACCGGCGAAGCCTCCACCCCCGCCGGCAGGGCCACGTCCACGGCAGTGACCACGCCGCGCCGGCGAGCGTTGCCGAACCTGACCTCGACCACAGCCCCGGGCGCAACGTCGTCCGGGACCTCGTACGTGAACTCACGCGCCAGCGCGCGCGCCGTCACCAGCGGATAGACCGAAGCGAACCGAGTCACCGACGGAGCGTATGGTCAAGTGGTGACGGACTGGGACTGGGACCCGGACCGGTACCTGCGCGAGATCCAGGAGGAGATCCCGCGTTTCGCCGAGTTCCAGGACCGAGCGGCCGAGGCGACCGAGGGGATCGAGGCGCATGCGCTGCTCGAGCTCGGAATCGGCACGGGTGAGACCACGCGCCGCGTCCTCGAGCGCCACCCGGATGCTCGCCTGACCGCGATCGACTCGAGCCCGCGGATGCTCGAACGAGCCCGCACCGCGCATCCCGTCGACGACATCCGGGCAGGCAAGCTCGAGGATCCGCTCCCCACAGGCCCGTTCGACCTCGTGTTCTCTGCCCTCGCGATCCACCACCTCGACGGTGACGGGAAGCGCGACCTCTTCAGCCGGATCCACGAGGCACTCAAGCCCGGCGGCCGCTTCGTCCTCGCCGACGTGGTCGTGCCGGAGTGCGAAGACGACATGCAAATCGAGATCGACTGGGTCATGGACCTCCCCGACCGGCTCGATGACCAGCTCGAGTGGCTACGAGACGCTGGCTTCGAAGCCCACCCGACATGGACCCACAGAGATTTGGCGGTCGTCCGAGCAGATCGACCGAAGGCCGGAGGCTAGTGCAAAGCACTAGCCGGAGACCGCACTGATGCGGCCGGGGAGGCAAAGCCCCACCGGCCGCACTGCCGGTGGCCGTCGCCGAGCAGGCTCTCCCCAGGAGCGCAGGGCTCCGCCCTGCGCGTTCATCCGCGATGAGCGGCGTACCTAGTTAGGACGAGAGCGCAGCTCTCGTCCTAAGCGCCAGCTGCGACGAGGATGAAGTCGGTCGCGAACCCGAGGAAGAGGCCGAGCATGATCCCCCACGTCATCAGCGTCTTCGACGCGAGCGCGCGGCAGACGTTCAGCAGCTCGATCACGACGTAGAGGATCGATCCCGCCGCGAGCGCGAGGAACACGATCGCGAGCGCCTCGTTCACCCATGCCTGGCCGACCAGGGTGCCGAGGAACGTCGGGCCGCCGCCGATCAGGCCCAGCACACCGAGGAACGCCCAGGTCGGCCGCTCCGGCTCGCCCGCGAGCGGCGCGGTGATCCCGAGGCCCTCGGTCGCGTTGTGCAACCCGAAGCCGATGATCAGGACGATCGCGAGGGAGAGCTCGCCCGAGGCCGCCGACTGGCCGATGGCGAGGCCCTCGGAGAAGTTGTGCAGGCCGATCCCGGTCGCGATGAAGATCGCGAGCCAGCGCGCCGGCGAGATCCCGGCGAACCAGTCGTCCCGCTCGAACTCCGCCGTCGACGCCGCCCCCGGGCCGAGGAACGCGCGCCTACGGCGGCGCTTCATCCAGAGGTCGTAGTAGACAAGGCTCATCAGGCCGACGAGGAAGCCGGCCGTGAGCAGGAAGGCGAGCCAGGCGAAGCGACCGGTGCGGCCGTCCTCGAGCGCGCTCTCGACGGGCTCGACGGCGGCGGTCAGGACGTCCCAGAGCAGGAAGAGCAGGATCCCGGTCGCGATCGCGGCCAGGAACGCCTTCGTCGAGGCCGTCACGCCCTGCATCCGCCCGATCGGAAGCCCGAGGAAGATGGTGAACCCGGCGATGGCGCCGAGCAGGAGAATCTCCGCGGTGCCCATGCTGTAAGGCGCACCTTACAGGCCTACCGGGACAACCGCTCCTATCATGGATGCCGTGGCGCACGGGCATTCCGTCGACGAGTACCTGGAGACGATCTACTTCCTCGCGTTCCCGATCGGGGAGTACAGGCCGCTGACCGGAGGCTCCGGCTCCTCCCCCACCCTCGCGTCGCGGGTGGCGGAGATGCTCGGCGTCTCGCGCGCGTCGGCGGGGGAGATGCTGAAGCGCCTCGAGGCCGAGGGGCTGATCGAGCGTGGCGAGCACAAGGAGGCGCTGCTGACGTCGAGCGGCCGTGCGCGCGCCGAGAAGGTCGTCCGCAAGCACCGCCTGATCGAGCGGCTCCTGACCGACTTCATGGGCTACACCGCCGCCGAGGCGCACGTCCACGCCGACCGGCTGGGCGACACCTTCGACGACGACATGATCGAGCGGATCGACGCGCGGCTCGGGCAGCCGCAGCGGTGCCCGCACGGCTGGCCGGTCGACCCGGTGTTCGAACAGGAGGAGAACCGCGAGCTCGCGCCGCTCTCGGACCTCCAGCCGGGAGCGCGCGCCACGATCGTCCGTCTCGCCGAGCACGACGGAGACCTCCTGCACTGGTTCTACGACCACGACCTCGTCCCGGGCAGCGAGCTGGAGGTGCAGAAGGCCGAGCCCGCCGCCGGCCAGATGACGGTCAAGCTGAACGGGACGGAGCGCGCGATCGGCGAGAAGGCCGCGGCGGGGCTGTTCGTGCGGCCCGCCTAGGCGGGCGCGCCGGCGGTCGCCTGCTCCAGGCCCGCCGCAGCCCGGAGGGCGTCGGCCTTGTCCGTCCGCTCCCAGGTGAAGTCCCGGTCGTCGCGGCCGAAGTGGCCGTAGGCGGCGGTCTTCTTGAAGATCGGCCGCCGGAGGTCGAGGTCGCGGAGGATCGCCCCCGGCCGCAGGTCGAACTGCTCCCGCACGAGCGCCTCGATCCGCTCGACCGAGATGTGCTCGGTGTCGAACGTGCGGACGGCGATCGAGACCGGGTGCGCGACGCCGATCGCATACGCGACGTTGACCTCCGCCCGGTCGGAGAGCCCGGCCGCGACGAGGTTCTTCGCGACGTACCGGGCGGCATACGCCGCGGAGCGGTCGACCTTCGTCGGATCCTTCCCCGAGAACGCGCCGCCGCCGTGGCGCGCTGCGCCGCCGTACGTATCGACGATGATCTTCCGGCCGGTCAGGCCCGTGTCGCCCATCGGCCCGCCGAGCACGAACTTCCCGGTCGGGTTGACGTAGACGAAGTCCCGCTCGCCGATCAGGCGCCGCTCGTCGTACAACTCGGGCGGCAGGATCGGGCGCAGGACACGCTCGACGATGTCCGGCTTGATCAGGTCCTCGGACGAGATCCCGTCGGAGTGCTGCGTCGACACCAGGACCCGCTCGATCTCGACCGGCGCCTGGCGTCCGTGCTCGTCGATCTCGTAGCGCACGGTCACCTGCGCCTTGCCGTCGGGCCGCAGGTAGGGCAGCTCACCGGCCTTCCGCACCTCCGCGAGACGCTTGCAAATCTTGTGCGCGAGCATGATCGGGAGCGGCATCAGCTCCTTCGTCTCGTTCGACGCGTAGCCGAACATCATCCCCTGGTCGCCCGCGCCGATCCGGTCGAGCGGGTCGTCGTCACCCGGGTCGTGCTTCACCTCGTACGACGAGTCCACGCCGAGCGCGATGTCCGGCGACTGCTCGTCGATTGCGACGACGACGCCGCAGGTAGTGGCGTCGAAACCCCACTCGGAGTGCGTGTAGCCGATCTCGGAGATCCGCTCACGGACGAGCTTCGAGATGTCCACGTACGTCCGCGTCGAGATCTCGCCGGCGACGACGACGAGCCCGGTCGTGATCAGCGTCTCGCAGGCGACGCGGCCCTCGGGATCGTCCTGGAGGACGGCGTCGAGCACCGAGTCGGAGACCTGGTCGGCGATCTTGTCCGGGTGGCCCTCGGTGACGGACTCCGAGGTGAAGAGGAACTCCCGCGCTCCCATTGGCGGGGCAGGCTACCCGAACAGGCGGCGGGCAGCAGACGGTTCAGGCACGCTGGAGCCAGACGTCGAAGCCTGCGGTGGCCGCGTCGGCCGTGCCGAATACGACGGCGGTGCGGAGCCGCCCGAGGCTCGCCGAGACGTCCGGGGAGAGCGGCTTGCCCGACACGGCAGCGGCCGCCTGGAGCAGCGGCAGCAGCTCCCGGACATCGGCGTACGCGAGCCCGGTCACCCTGGCCGGGACCTGGGCCGCCGACAGCGCGTCCTTGAACGACTGGTCGTCGACGAGCTTCGGGCCGGAGCCGGCGAGTTCGGCGGCGGCCCGGGGAGAGGTCGCGAGCACGACCCGCCCGGGCCGCGTGCTCACGGTGAGCGGGAGGAATCCGCCGGCCTTCGCGCTGAGCCGCTGGGCGACCTTCCGGAGCACGGCCGCCGCCTTGGCGGGCTGCGCCGAGGCGAGCTCGAGAGCGAGGGCGGGGAGAATCCCGGCTTGCCCGGCGTAGAGGACGCCCTCGTTGCGCAGGAGCGGCGCCAGCTGGCCCGTCCCGACGCCGAGGTACTCCCGCAGCTCCTTCGCCAGCGGCGCCAGCTGGGGCTGGGCGTTGAGCCGCGCCAGGAGGTCGCCGAGGCCGCGGAACGAGACGGCGAGGCTGGCGCCAGACGGCACGTCCTTCAACAGCTTCGGTGCGTATGCGACCGGCGTCGCGCGCGTGCGCGCACTGACGGTGCGAATGCGGATGGCATCGTCGGCGACCGACAGCGACGCGCCGGCCCAGGCCGGATTGCCCGCGAGCCGCGCAAGCGCGCCGGGGTGGTGCGACAGCTTCGCGGCGGCCACCGTGTCGACGTAGAGATTCGCGACGGTCTCGTCGCCGAGCTGGGCCGACGCCGTCTCGAAGGACGGTAGATCGGCGAGGGATCGACCTGCACTCGCCGCGCGCACGGCGTCGAAGGCCGCCGTCGAGTCCGCGACGACCGACCAGTCGCCGACGCGCTCGACCGTGTAGTGCTCGTCCCCCTCGTCGAACGTCGACGCCAGCGCCTGGAGCTTGGCCTCGTCCTCGGGCTGGGTGAGCGCGACCACCTCGGGATCCTTCGCGTCGCCGCCGAGCACGGCCACGTCCAGCTCCGGCCCGATCGCGGGGCGGACGTCCTTGTCGACGTCGAGGTGCTTCTGCGCAAGCGCGTCGTGCACCATCTGCTCGAGCTTCGCCCGCGCGGGCAAGCCGCGGGTCAGGTCGTCCAGCTGCTGCCGCTGCGAGCTCTGGAGGTCGGTGTCGATCGAGACGAAGGCGACGGCACCGGGAGGGACCAGCTGGGCCGCTTCGGTACCAGGCGAGCTGCCGACGGACGCGACCGAGCCGCCGCACGCAGCCGCCGCCAGGAGGAGGGCCGCGAGCCCGGTTGCCTGGAGGACACGCATGGCGCTCATGGTAGCCCTCACTCCTCGGTGGGCTGGCGGCCCATCAGGCTCGCCAGGAGCTCGTGCAGCGGCGTCCCGTCGAGGACGCGGCAGACGCCCTCCGTGATCGGGAGCTCTACGCCGAGCCGGTGCGAGAGGTCGCGCAGGACCGGCGCCGTCGTCAAGCCCTCGACGACCTGGCCGATCTCCGCCCTCGCGTCGTCGGCGGTCGAGCCACGGGCGATCAGCTCGCCGGCGCGGCGGTTCCGCCCGAAGCCGGAGAAGCACGTCACGATCAGGTCGCCCATCCCCGCGAGACCGGCGAACGTCTCCGGCTGCGCCCCGCAGGCCTCGCCGAGCCGCGCCATCTCGACGAGCCCACGTGTGATCAGGCTCGCCTTCGCGTTGTCGCCGAGGCCGAGCCCGTCGACGCCCCCTGCGGCCAGGGCGATCACGTTCTTCGCGGCTGCGCAGAGCTCGACCCCGACGAGGTCTTCGTTGACGTAGACGCGGAAGACCATCGAGTTGATCGCGTGCTGGAGCTCCTCCGCCAGGTCGCGATCCTCGCTCGCGATCACGGTCGCGGACGGAAGGCCGGCCGCCACCTCCTCGGCCATGTTTGGGCCCGAGAGGACGGCGACCGGACGTCCCTCGACGCGCGTCGACAGCCGCTCGCCGGTAGCCGGGTCGAGGCCCTTGGCGAGGCTCAGGACCGGAGCCGATCCCGGCAGGCCGGCGGCGACGTCGGCGAAGGCGCTGCTCGGGACGGCGAGGACGACGAGGTCGGCTTCCGCGATCGGCGCCTCCCCGAGCGGCGCTGCATGGAGATCGCGCAGGTCGGCGTCCCGGAGGTAGCGCGGGTTCCGGCCGGTCGCCTCGATCACCCGCGCCTGCTCGACGTCCCGGCAGGCGAGCGTGACGTCGTGGCCGCGGTCGCGCAGGAGACAGGCGAACGCGGTCCCCCAGGATCCACCTCCCACGACGACGGCCTGCATCTACCTCCCGGGCAAGAGCGTCAGCTCCAGCCCGTCCTCCGGACGAAATCGATTGAGACCGGAATCCCCGCGAGCTCGAACCGCTCGCGCAACTGGTTCTCGACCCAGTAGCCGTAGTCCCGCGTCACGAGGGACGGGTCGTTGACGAAGAGCCGGAAACGCGGCGGCCGCGCCGTCACCTGCGTCCCGTAGAGGAGGTTGAGGCGCTTGCCGTTGCGCGACGGCGGCTGGCGCGACGCGCGCACGTCGGCGAGGAACCGGTTCAGCTCCGCCGTCGAGACGCGGGCCACGTACTTGTCGAAGAGCCGCTCCACGTGATCGAGCAGGCGCTCGATGCCGCGGCCCGACTTCGCCGAGACCGCAACCCACGGCGGCCGTTGCTTCATGCGCCGCTCGAGCTCCGGGCGAACGTCCTCGATCACGACGGTGGTCAAATCCCATTTGGACAGGACGACCAGCGTCGAGCACTGCGCCTTGCGCGCGACGTCGGCGACCGCGAGATCCTGCTCGACGATCCCCTCCGAGGTGTCGATCAGGACGAGCGCCACGTCCGCCCGCTCGGCCGCCTCGAGCGCGCGCAGCTCCGAGTAGTACTCGATCCCCTGCCGGTGCCTGCGCTTGCGGCGAAGCCCCGCGGTGTCGACGAGGACGAACGTCCGGTCACCGCGGGTGAACGTCGTGTCGATCGCGTCGCGCGTCGTGCCGGGCACCTCGGAGACGATCACCCGCTGGCGGCCGAGGATCGCGTTCAGCAGCGACGACTTGCCGACGTTGGGGCGGCCGAGTATGGCGACGCGGACGGCGTCCTCCCCGGCCTCCGGCCGGCCGGCGCCGGGCAGGCGGGCGACGATCAGGTCGAGCAGGTCTCCGGTAGCCGAGCCGTGCAGGGCGGAGAGCGGGAACGGGTCGCCGAGGCCGAGGCGGTGGAACTCGAGGGCGAGCGTCTCCCGGGACGGGTCGTCGATCTTGTTCGCGAGCAGGAGCACCGGCTTCCCGGACCGGCGCAGGATCTCCGCGACCTCCTCGTCGCCGGGCGTGATGCCGGTGGTCGCGTCGGTGACGAAGAGGATGAGGTCGGACTCCGCGACGGCCTCGATCGCCTGCTCGGCGATCGACCTGGTGATCGGCGAGCGGTCGGCGACGTCGACGCCGCCGGTGTCGATCAGGAGGAATCGCTTGCCGGCCCACTCGCAGACGACCTCTTTGCGGTCGCGCGTGACGCCCGACGTCTCGTGCACGACGGCGGCGCGCGAGCCCGTCAGCCGGTTCAGCAGCGTCGACTTGCCGACGTTGGGGAAGCCGACAATCGCGACGGTGCCCAGCAGTGGCGACGGGCCGGGGCTGGTCTCGGTCACGGCGGGGGAATCGCTACGCGGGGCCGTCCGAGCTCGTGCGTGCGGACAAGGAAGTCGAACAGACGCCTGAGCTCGCGCTGGATCTGCTCCGATCCGTCGCGGTAGCCCCTGGAGTTCCGTGCGTGGCCGCTGAGGTCAATCGGCTCTCCAAAGGCGATCGAGACCGGATGGAAGTTCCCGAACCGCCAGTCCTGGCTGCCGTGGATTGCGCCGCAGACGACGGGCACGCCCTCCTGGATCGCGATCATCGCCGCACCCGGCTTCACCTCGCCGGGCACGCGCTCCTGCCGCGTGCCCTCGGGAAACATGCCGAGCGCATCGCCGCGCCGTACGACCTCGCGCATCAGCCGAACGGCCTCTCGGTCGGACTCGCCACGGCGCACGGGAAGCGTGCCGAAGAGGCGAACAATCGGCCCGGTGAAGCGGTCGGCGTACGCCTCCTGCTTGGCGACGTAGTAGAGCGTCCGGGGCGTGTTGGAGCCAAACGCCCACGGGTCGAGCCACGAGAAGTGGTTGAAGCAGAGGACGACCGGCCCATGCCGCGGGATCCTCTCCTCGCCGTACACACGCAGAGGCGCAAATGTCTTGACGAGCGCCCGGAAGAACGGTCGTCCGACCAGCTGCGCCGCCTGAGTGCGATTCACGGCCGCGCTGCGGCCGCGCGCTCCTGCACGAGCCGCTCGATCTGCGCGACGACGTCCTCGACCTGGAGGTCGGTCGTGTCGATCTGGACGGCGTCCTCGGCAGGACGCATGCGCGCCGCGTCGCTCTGGTCGCGGCTCCGAAGGTCGGTCGCGAGCGCGTCCGCCCCGATGTCCGGGCGCTCCGACTGGCGGCGGCGCGTCCGCACGTCCGACTGGGCGTTGAGGTAGATCTTGACGTCGGCATGGGGCAGGACGACGGTGCCGATGTCCCGGCCTTCGATCACCACGTCACCACGGTCTGCGAGCTCGCGCTGGCGCCCACGCATCACCTCGCGCACCGCCGGCAGGCGGGCGACAACCGGGACGTTACGATCGATACGCGACTGCCGGATCGAGGCCGTGACGTCCGTCCCCGCGATCGAAACGCGCCCATGCTCGTCGAACGCGACTGGGTTCGCGCGTGCCAGCTCGCCGAGCGCCTGGTCGTCGTAGAGCGGCAGGCCCCGCTGCATCGCCAGCCAGGTCAGCGCGCGGTACATCGCGCCCGTGTCGAGGTAGCGGAAGGCGAGCTGCGACGCGAGCCGCCGGGCGACAGTGCTCTTGCCGGCGCCCGCGGGGCCGTCGATGGTCACGATCATCGTCTGGACACCGAGTCGAGGAGGTCGAAAAACCCGGGGAAGCTTATAGCGACCGCCTCGGCGCCCCCGACCTCCACGCCCTCGCGGGAGACGAGGCCCGCGACGGCGCCGAGCATCGCGATCCGATGGTCGCCGGCCGAATCCATGCTCCCACCCCTGGGGCGGGAAGGGACCCCACGAACCTCGAACCCATCGTTGCTCGCCCGGATGCGGATGCCAAGACTCCGGAGGCCACTTGTCACTGTTTCGATCCGGTCCGTTTCCTTCACGCGGAGCTCGCCGGCGCCCCGGACACGGGTCTTGCCGCGCGCGAACGAGGCCGCCAGGGCGAGCAGCGGCAGCTCGTCGACGAGGCGCGGCACCTCCGCGGCGTTGACTCCGGCGCCGACGAGCTCGGCCGACCGGATCTCGAGGTCGCCCACGAGCTCGCCGCCGAGCTTCCTCCGGTTGAACACGGCGACGCGCGCGCCCATCCGCTCGAGAACGTCGAGCAGTCCCGTGCGCAGCGGGTTGAGACCGAGGTCGTGGATCGTCAGCTCCGAGCCTGCGAGCAGCGTCGCCGCGACGATGAACGGTGCGGCGGCGGAGAAGTCTCCGGGAACCGTGACCTCGGGCAGCTCGAGCCGCGGAGCCGGCTCGATCGACACCGAGCTGGGCCGCCGGCGGACACGAGCCCCCGCGGCGGCGAGCATCAGCTCGGTATGGTCGCGCGTCGGCTTCCGCTCGACGACGGTTGTCGTCCCGTGGGCGTTGATGCCCGCGAGGAGGATCGCCGACTTCACCTGGGCGCTCGCGACCGGCAGCGTGTAGTCGATCGCCTCGAGGGCGTCCGACCCGTCCACGACCAGCGGCGGCAGGCCGTCGGCGGTGCCGATGCGCGCGCCCATCCGCCCCAGCGGCTCGGCGATCCGGTCCATCGGCCTCGAGCGGAGCGACTCGTCGCCGGTGAGCTCGAAGCGGCCGGACTGGCCGGCCACGATCCCGGTCAGCAGCCGCATCAGGGTGCCGGCGTTGCCGCAGTCGATCGGCTCGGATGGAGCCTGAAGCCCACGGAGACCGACGCCGTGGACGATGAGCTCGTCCGGCGAGACGTCCTCGACCTCGACACCGAGCGCGCGCACGGCGTCCACGGTCGCCTGCGTGTCGCCCGAGCGCCCGAATCCGCGGACGCTGGTCTCGCCGTCGCCGAGCGCCCCGATCAGGACGGCGCGGTGGGAGATCGACTTGTCCCCCGGGACGGCGAGATGGCCGACGACCGTGCCGGCCGGCTCGATCCTCACTCCGCGAGGACTGGGGAGACGACCACGTGGTAGCCCTGCGCCTCCAGCAGCGCCGCGGCCCGCTCCGCCTCTCCCTCGCCGCCGACGAGCACCGTCAGCGTGCCGCCGCGCTCGCGGGACACGTGGTGGAGCTCGAAGTCCTCGATGTTGATCCGCTCCGCGCCGAGCGCCTGCGTGATCCCCGCCAGCACACCCGGCCGGTCGGGGACGTGGACGCGCAGCCGCTGGAGCGGGCCGGGCGCGTCGTACGCCTCGGAGAGCATCCGCCGGCGGTTGCCGGCCGCCTCGGCGATCCAGCGGGCGAGGAAGCCCGCGTCGCCCGCCGCGAGCGCGGACTCGAGCTGCGCGACGCGCCGGCGGTGCTCCGCCAGCGCGGCCGTGAGCGCGTCGGCGTTGTCGAGGAAGATGTCGACCCAGATGCGGGGGTTCGCGCCGGCGACCCGGGTCATGTCCCGCAGGGAGCCGCCCGCCGCGGCGAGCGGGTCGTGGCCCTCGATCCGGCTCGTGCCGGCGTGGTTGAGGAGCAGGTTCGCGAGCGCGTGCGGGAGGTGGCTCGTCAGCGCGACGAGCCGGTCGTGCGCCTCGGGGTCGACGGCGACGGGGACGGCGCCGAGCGAGGCGACGAAGCCGTGCAGCGTCCGGTAGCGCTCCGGCTCCGTCGCGGCGACCGGGGTCAGGAACCACGTCGCTCCCTCGAAGAGCTCCCCGCTCGCGTGCTCGGGGCCGCGCGCCTCCGAGCCGCAGACCGGGTGGCCGCCGATGAAGCGCGGGTCGGCGACGGCGCGCGCGACGGCTCCCTTCGTCGAGCCCACGTCCGTGACGGTCGTGTCGGCGCCGCTCGTCGCCAGCACGTTCTCGACCTCGGCGGGCAGGGAGGCGACCGGGGCGGCGACGACGGCGAGGTCTGCTCCCGCGACGGCCTCGCTCAGCGACGCCGCCGGCTCGACCGCGCCGCGGCTACTGGCGACGGTCAGCGCGTCGCCGTCGAGGTCCCAGCCGCGCACCTCCTCCACGCCGGCCTTGCGCGCCGCGAGCCCGATCGAGGCGCCGATCAGGCCGGTGCCGACCACTGCGAGGCGACCGACCATCGTCCCTAGGCCGCGCGCATCAGTTCCGCGACGCGGAAGGCGACGTCGAGCGACTGCCGGGCGTTGAGGCGGGGGTCGCAGAGCGTCATGTAGCGCGCGTCGAGCTGCTCCTCGCCGAGCGCCTCCGAGCCGCCGAGGCACTCGGTCACGTCGTCACCGGTGAACTCGAGGTGGACGCCGCCCGGCCACGTGCGCTCCTGCCGGTGGGCGGCGAAGAAGCCCTCGATCTCGGCCATCACCGCGTCGAAGTGGCGCGTCTTCCGGCCCGATGCGCTCGTGAAGGTGTTCGCGTGCATCGGGTCGCACACCCAGACGACCGGGTGCTGTGCCGCCCGGACGGCGCGGAGCAGCGACGGCAGCTGCTCGAAGACGCGCTCGGCGCCGATGCGGGTGATCAGCGTGAGTCGGCCGGGGATGCGGCGCGGGTTGAGACGGTCGCAGAGCTCGAGGACGTCCTCCGCGGTCGCGGTGGGCCCGATCTTGACGCCGACCGGGTTGTTGACGCCGGCGAGGAAGTGGACGTGTGCGCCGTCCGGCTGGCGCGTGCGCTCGCCGACCCACAGCATGTGCGCGGAGCAGTCGTACCAGTCGCCCGTCAGGGAGTCCCGGCGCGTGAGCGCCTCCTCGTACTCGAGCAGCAGCCCCTCGTGGCTCGTCCAGTAGTCGACCTGATGCAGATGCGGCTCGTCGTGCAGGTCGATCCCGCACGCAGCCATGAAGCGAAGCGCGCGCTCGATCTCCGAGGCGAGCGCCTCGTAGCGCCGGCCCTCCGGCGACGAAGCCACGAACTCCTGGTTCCACATGTGCACCTGGTTGAGATCGGCGAAGCCGCCCTTCGTGAAGGCGCGGACGAGGTTCAGCGTCGCCGCGGCCTGGTGGTAGCCCTGGAGCATCCGGTCGGGGTCGGGGCGGCGCGCCTCGAGCGTCGGCGCCTCGCCGTTCACCATGTGGCCGCGGAACGCGGGGATCTCCTCGTCGCCGATCCGCTCGGTGGGCGACGTGCGCGGCTTCACGAACTGGCCGGCGATCCGGCCGATCTTCACGACCGGGAGCGTGGCGCCGAACGTCAGCACGGCGGCCATCTGCAGCATGATCTTCAGCTTCTCCCGGATCGCGATCGCGGAGAAGACGTCGAACGACTCGACGCAGTCGCCCGCCTGGAGCAGGAACGCCTGGCCTGCGGCCACCTGCGCCAGCGCGTCCTGGAGCGCCCGCGCCTCGCCTGCGAAGACGAGCGGCGGCATGGCCGCGAGGCGCGCGCGCACGTCCTCGACGCGCTCCGGGCTCGGCCAGTCGGGCTGCTGCGCTGCGGCGTGCGCCTGCCACGACGAGGGCGACCACGTGGTACCGGCAACGGCCATCGAGTCAGTCTAGTGGCGGTGTTCCGAGCAACTGTGGGACGTGGCCGTGTCCCGTCCGACGCGACAGAATGGAGCACGACCATGCGCATCTTCAGCGGCATCCAACCCACCGGCGACCCGCACATCGGCAACTTCAGCGGCGGCTTCCGCCAGTACGCGGCGACGCAGGAGCAGGGCGAGGCGTTCTTCTGCATCGTCGACCTGCATGCGATCACGATCCCGCACGATCCGACAGAGCTCCGCAAGGGCACGCTCGACATCGGCGCGATGCTGTTCGCGACCGGGCTGGATCCCGATCGTTCAACGGTGTTCGCCCAGAGCCACGTCACGGCCCATGCGGAGGCGGCCTGGCTGCTGTCGGCGGTCACGAGCTACGGCCAGCTCGGCCGGATGACGCAGTTCAAGGAGAAGGCCGCGGAGCAGGAATTTGTCTCGGCGGGCCTGTTCACGTATCCGATCCTGATGGCCGGGGACATCCTCCTCTACCAGACCGACATCGTCCCGATCGGCGATGACCAGCGGCAGCACCTCGAGCTCGCCCGCGACGTCGCGCAACGGTTCAACCACCGCTTCGGCGAGACATTCGTGGTTCCCGAGGGCGTCTATCCCGAGGAGGGTGCGCGCGTCATGAACCTCCAGGAGCCGAACGTGAAGATGTCGAAGTCCCGCGGATCGGCGCAGGGCACCGTGCTGATGCTCGACCCGCCCGACGTCATCCGCAAGAAGTTCAAGACGGCGGTCACCGATTCCGGCACCGAGGTGCGTCATGCCGACGACAAGCCCGGCGTCTCGAACCTGATCGAGATCATGTCCGTCGCCACCGGCGAGAGCTTCGGCGACATCGAGGCGAGATACGACGGGTCGGGCTACGGCACCTTCAAGTCCGGCGTGGCGGAAGCCGTAATCGAGCTGCTCGATCCGATCCGGCGCCGGTACGAGGAGATCCGCGCGGACGAGAGCGAGCTTGCCCGGCTGCTCGGGGTCGGCGCCGACAAGGCCCGCGACGCATCCGCCCCGACGCTCGAGACGATGTACGGGCGGATGGGGTTCGCCAGGTTGTAACCAGTCGTTCGCCGGGTTGTCTGTTACATCGCACGCTTGTCCGCGTTAGGTTCCCCCGGTCTACGAAGGGGAGGAACGAATGACACGCAGGCGTTGGGTGGGCGCCCTTGGCGCCCTTGCTCTCGCGTGCTTGGCCGCCGTGAGCGTCGCGGCCGCGCGCGTCGGTCCGTCGGGCGGGCCGTCACACGGCGGAGGGGCGTCGTCGACGTGCCAGCTGAAGTCGGCGAAGGGGAACATCAAGCACGTCGTCTTCATCATCTTCGACAACGTCCATTTCCTCAGGGACAACCCGAATGTCCCGTCCGATCTTCAGCAGATGCCGCACCTGCTCAACTTCATCCGCGGGAACGGGACGCTGCTGACGAACGATCACACGGTCCTCATCTCGCACACGGCGAACGGGATCCTCACGAACTTCACCGGCATGTACTCGGATCGTCACGGTCAGCCAGTGGCGAACTCGTATCGCTACTTCAAGCCGGACGGTACGACGCTGTCGTCCTCGTCCTTCAAGTACTGGACCGACCTGACCGACGACATCGGGATCCCGCCCGCGGACCCGACGCCGGTGATGGTCAACGGCGACAGCGGCACGCCGAAGACCACGCCTGCGCCGTGGGTGGCGTACACCCGGGCCGGCTGCGACTGGGGCGCAGCCGCGGGCGCGAACGTCGTGCTCGAGAACACCGGCACGGGCCCGAACGGCGACATGACGAAGGTGTTCGGCTCAGGCTCGCCCGAGTGGAACGAGGCGCAGGCCTCGGCCGCCGCGCCGGCCGGGACAGCGGCCCGCAACCTCGCGCAGACCGACTTCGTCGGCCTGGCGATCCACTGCGGCTCCGGTGGCGGCATCTGCACCGGGAACGCGAACGCGCGGCCCGATCTCCTCCCGGACGAGCCCGGCGGCTACAACGGGTTCCAAGGGCTCTTCGGTGGGAAGTACGTCAACCCGGCGATCTGCACCGCGACGCCGGCCAACTGCACGAACGTGAACGTCAACGGCCAGCCGCAGCCCGCGCTGAAGAAGCTGGACGGGACGCTCATCACCGACCAGTTCGGCCAGCCCGGCTTCCCGGGCTTCGACGGCCTGTTCGCGAGCACGACGCTCTCCTATGTCGCGCAGATGCAGGAGGCCGGAGTCCCGGTCACCTTCGGCTACATCTCGGACGCGCACGACCAGCATGGCGTCGCAGGTGAGATCCACGCGACGCGCGGGCCGGGCGAGGCGGACTACGTCCAGCAGCTGAAGAACTACGACACCGCGTTCGGTCAGTTCTTCGACCGCCTGAAGGCGGATGGGATCAACAAGAGCAATACGCTGTTCGTGTTCACCGTCGAGGAGGGAGACCACTTCGCTGGCTCGGCTCCCTCGCCGGCGAACTGCGACGGCGTCACCGTCCCGTGCACCTACAGCCTCGTCGGCGAGGTGAACGCCAACCTGTCCGGCCTGATGGCGCAGGACGGCGTCACGACGCCCTTCACGGTGCACTCCGACATGGCGCCGACGATCTACCTGAACGGGAACCCGACCCGCGACGCGGCGGTCACGCGCACGTTCGGCCGGACGCTCGGGAACATGAGCCGCGTCAATCCGTACATCAACAAGTCGGAGAACCTGACCGCGGCGATCGCGGACACCGCCGGGATGAAGGCGATCCACATGATCACGGCCGATCCGCAGCGGACGCCGACGTTGACGATGTTCGCCGCCCCGGACTGGTTCTTCTTCGCGACGCAACCGCCGCCGAACTGCACCACGACGGCGTGCATCACCGTCCCGACGACCCCGCCGACCAACACGTTCGCGTGGAACCACGGCGGGATCCAGCCGGAGATCGCGACCACCTGGGCAGGCATCGTCGGGCCGGGCGTTCAGAACAACGGCGACGACCGGACCTGGGCCGACCACACGGACATCCGGCCGACGATGCTCGACCTGATCGGTCTGCACGACACGTACGTCCACGACGGTCGCGTACTCGTCGACCAGCTGGACGCATGGGCCGTGCCGCAGTCGCTGCGGGCGCACCGCGAGACGGTCCGGCTCCTCGGTGCGGCGTACAAGCAGCTCAACGCGCCGTTCGGCCTGTTCGGCACGAGCATCCTGCGGGCCTCCACCAACGCAATCAAGAGCGGAAGCTCGTCCAACGACAGCACCTACACCACGACCGAGAACCGCATCGTGTCACTGACGTCCCAGCGCGACGCACTCGCGTCGCAGATCCGCGGGGCGCTCGACGACGCCGCGTTCGGCGGGAAGCCGCTGAACGAGCGTCAGGCGCGTGCGTGGATCGCCGCGTCAGCCGGCCTGATCATCCAGGCCGGGATCCTGGCTCACTGAGACGCTGCACTTCGAAGGGCTCGAGCTCGCGCCACGCGCCGGGCTCGAGCCCTTCGAGCGTCAGTCCCGCGTAGCGGCTCCGGTGCAGCGCCAGTACCGGATGCCCGACCGCGGCGCACATCCGCTTCACCTGGTGCTTGCGGCCCTCGTGGAGGGTCAGCTCGATCACGGACGGCGAGAGCAGTCGCGCTCGGGCCGGCGCCGTCCGGCCGTCGTCGAGCTCGACGCCCTGCTCGAGCTCGCGGAGCGCGTTCGAGACCGGCTCGCCCTCGACCTCGACCTCGTACACCTTCTCGACGCCGTAGCGCGGATGCGCGAGCCGGTGCGCGAGCCGGCCGTCGTTCGTGAGCAGGAGGGCGCCGGTGGTGTCGGCATCGAGGCGGCCGACCGGCACGACGCGCTCGGGCAGGTCGACCAGCTCGACGACCGTCGGCCGGCCGTGCGGGTCACGCGCGGTGGTCACGGTGCCGGCCGGCTTGTGCAGGAGGACGTAGGCGAGCCGCTGCGCGGCGACCGGTTCGCCGTCGACCACGACGGTGTCGCCGCGGGAGACGAACGTATTCAGCTGCCCGGGCTCCCCGTTGACGGTGACGCGGCCGGCCTTGATCAGCTCGTCGGCTCGCCGACGCGACGCGACACCCGGCGCGGGCGAGGTAGGCGTTCAGGCGCACGTCGCCGCCAGGAGGTGGCGGAGCCTTTTCGGGATCACGTCGCCGTAGGGCCCGAGCTCGTCCGCGGTCAGCCCGGAGTTGATCAGCTCCCACTTGAGCAGCCCCGTCACCCGCGCGAGCAGGATCGCCGCCTCGCAGGCTGCCACGAGCTCCTCGCGCGGCCGCAGCGCCGTCCAAGGCTCCAGGTAGGCGTCGCGGGCGGCCGCGGCGTCCGCGGGCTCGACGTGAGCGAGCGGGACTCCGAGGCTGAGGAGCGGCTGAGCGATGCATGCGTCGCCCCAGTCGATGAAGCAGTACCCGCCGCCGGCGCTGCAGACGTTCCAGGGGTGGAGGTCGTCGTGTTGGATGGTGTCGGGGAGGCCGAGCGCGACGACGACGTCGACCGCGTCCCGAACGGCAGGCACGAGCGAACGGAGTCGCATGTGGTCGGCGCGGGTGATCGAGCCGGCATGGTGCTCGGCCTCGATCACGCGGCCGAAGCCCTCGACGAGCCCGGAACGTCGATCCGGAACCCCGGCGGCGACGAGCTCGTCGGCTGCCGACGCGACGTCGAGCTGGAGCTGTGCGTACGCAGCGAGGAGCTCCCGCCAGACCCGGAGCGGCAGTACCTCCGGGTAGAGGTCGACGAGGGGCAGGCCGGCGTCCGCCAAGAGCATCCACCCGCGTTGCGCGTCGCCGGCGACGAGCCTGGGGGCCGCGTGGGGGCGCCGCCGGCAGACGAGCTCCAGCAGAGGGACCTCGTACGCGAGTGGCGCGATCGACGCCTTGAACCAGAGCGTGCCGCCGTCGCTGGGGACCCGGAGCGCCGTCCCCCACGGTCTGACGTGCGGCTGCTCGATCGCGCCCGAGAGCGATCGGCCGAGCTCGTCGAGCCGTGAGGAGATCCAATGCTCGGCATCCGCACGCCACGACGGCTCGGTCCAGCGCGACCGCGTTTCTTCCGGAACGGACGCCACGCTTAAGATTGTCCCGATGCCGCACTACATCACGCTCATGCGCTGGACCTCGAAGGGCCTCGCTGGGCTGCCGAGCTGGCGCGAGCGTGTCGAGGACGGCGAGCGTACGATCGACGAGGCGGGCGGCAAGTTGGTCGGCGTGTACGTCACTCTCGGGCGGTACGACGTCGTCGAGATCTTCGAGGCGCCCGATGACGACGTCGCGGTCGAGATCCTGATGAAGCTGCAGCGGTACGGCGCCGAGCACACGGAGACGCTGCGGGCGTTCACGCGTGAGGAGGCTGAGCAGATCGTGAGGAAGCTATGAGCGGGTACGCGGTTTCGAGCCTCGACGAGCTCGGGGAGGGCCCCGGCTTTCGCAAGGTGCGGGCGCCGCTCGGCGTGACGGCGTTCGGCGTCAACGGGGTCGTCTATCCGCCGGCGTACGAGGGGTTCCTGCACTACCACGACGAGCAGGACGAGCTGTATTTCGTGCACCGCGGCCGTGCGCGCGTCGAGGTCGGCGACGAGACGCACGAGGTCGGCGAAGGCGGCCTGGTGCACGTCGAGGCGGCGACGCCGCGTCGATTCACGAACCTCAGCGAGACCGACGACCTCGTGCTCCTCGTCGTCGGCGGCAAGGGCGGCTACGTCGAGCGGGACGGCCACCTGGTCGATCCGGAGCGCGACCTGCCGCGCCGCCAGGCGTTCGGCTCGTAGGGTTCGGCCTCCGTCGGGCCGCCTCGCCGCAGGCGGGCTCTAGGAACACGCGCGCTCGCCCGCGCGCGAGAACCTCTGCCCCCGGGGACCCCCCGTGTGTTCCCCCGCGCTTTTCAGCGTAAAGGTGAAGAACGCACCCGTGGGTGACGGATCCGCGCCGAAAGCGTGACGACGAGCGAGGGCGAAGGCTAGGCCGTGCGCTGCTCCGCGATTGTCACGAGCCGGTCGCGGATCTCGTCGACGCCGTCGCCGAGGTCGTCCAGGCGCGGCAGCGCCGACAACGACTCCAGCCCGAACACGCGCTCGAACAGCGCCGTCGTCCGGTAGCGGACTGCGCCGCCGACGCTGTCATCCCGCCCGGCCTCGACGATCAGGCCGCGCTCGACGAGACCCGCCACTGTCGAGTCCGCGGCGACGCCGCGGATCCGCGCAATTTCGGGACGCGTGCACGGCCCGAGGTACGCGACGATCGCGACCGTCTCGAGAGCCGCCTGCGAGAGGCCCCGCTGGACGGGCCGCTCGAACAGCCGCGCGCAGGCCTCGGCCGCGTCGCGGGACGCGCGGAACGCCCAGCCGCCGGCGACCCGCTCGAGCACGATCCCGCTCCGGCCCTCCGCGTACCGCTCCCCGACGAGGCCCAGCGCCGTCTCGATGCGCTCCGGCTCCTCGTCCGTGGCCTCGGCGAGGTCGTCGAGCGACAGCGGCGCGGCGGCGACGACCAGCAGCGCCTCGAGCGTGCGCGCGAGCCGGTCGAGCGGGTTGGCGACGACTAGGCGGAGCGGGCGGTCCACTCGGGGGTCCTTTCGTTCACGGCGGCCCTTTCCTCCGTCCGCAGCACGCGGATCGGCGCGAACGGTGCCGCCTGGCTGATCGTGACGTGGTTCGCGCGCCGAAGCTCCAGGAGCGCGAGGAAGGCGACCGCCTGCTCGACCCGCGACAGGCCGTCCACCTCGGTGTCGAAGTCGAAGCGCTCGCGCCGGCGCAGCACGGCGCGGAACCGCTCCAGGAACTGCGCCACCGGCGGAAACCGCAGCGCCATGTGCTCGAGCGACACGTCCGGCGGCTCCGTCGCCAGGGCGCGCAGCGCAGCGGCGAGCCCCTCCGGATCCTGCGGAGCGAACGGGCGGTCGACCCTCGGCGCGAGCGGCGCGGGGCCGAGCCGGAAGTAGCGGTCCCGTTCGCCGGCGAGCCGCTCGACCAACCACGCCGCAGCCTCCTTCATCCGCCGGTACTCGGCCAGTCGCCGCGCCAGCTCCTCGGCCGCCTCCTCCGGCTCCAGCTCGGAGAGCTCGGCGTCCTCGTCGGGGAACAGGCAGCGGGCCTTCAGCTCCAGCAGCGCAGCGACGAGCACGAGGAACTCGCCGCAGGCGTCGAGGTCGAGCCGGTCGCGCTCGGCAAGCCTTTCGAGGAAGCTGACGACGATCGCGGCCACGTCGACCTCCGCCAGCTCGAGCTCCTCCTTGAGGACGAGCGTCAGCAGCAGGTCGAACGGGCCCTCGAACGCGTCGAGGTCGAGCTCGAGCTCGCGCACAAGCATCCGCGGGACGCTAGCGGCCGCTGCGGACGCGGCTCTTCGGGACGGCCATGGTGGGGCCGCTCGGATGGCGGACCCGCGACGCACGCGGCCGGTCGCGGCCTGTCTCGCGCCGGAAGAACTGCCACCAGATGAAGAACGCGGTCGAGAGCACGAACATGACCGCCGAGACCCAGGCGTTCAGGCGCAGCGGCCCGATCTCGTGCGCCGGGTCGATGCGGAGCAGCTCCTCGAAGAAGCGGCCGAACGTGTAGTACGAGACGTAGAGGGCGAACAGCCCCGGCCGCTTGATCTTGAAGTACTTGTCGACCGCGAGCAGGATCCCGACGCCGGCGACGTCGTAGACGAACTCGTACAGGAACGTCGGGTGGAAGTGGTGGTGCCCGAAGTAGCCGGCGGGGACGTGCTGGTCGTCGATCGTCAGGCCCCAGGGAAGCTGCGTCGGCTTCCCGAACAGCTCCTGGTTGAACCAGTTCCCCCAGCGGCCGATGCCCTGGGCGAGCAGCAGGCCGGGCGCGACCGCGTCCATGAACAGCCGGACGCTCTGGCCGGAGCGGTGCACGATCCAGGCGCCGACGAGGCACCCGAGCAGGATCCCGCCCCACACGCCGAGGCCGCCCTGCCAGACCGCGAAGGGCCCCCACCACTCGTTCGGCACCTCGCTCCAGCTCGTGAGGTCGTGGTACAGGCGTGCGCCGACGATGCCGAAGGCCACGCCCCAGACGGCGACGCGGAAGACGAGATCCCAGTCGCCGCCCCACTTCACCCAGCGGTAGCCGGTCAGCGCGACGCAGGCCGCGATCGCCAGCAGCAGCATCAGCCCGTACATGTGGATCGTCAGCGGGCCGATGTCGATCGTGCCGGAGTGCGGCGACGGGATGTACGCCAGGGGCATCACCGGCAGCATTCTGCCGAGACGCTCCCGCTCCTGTCGGACCTACAGGAGAATGCGGAGCGCGAGATCCGTCGGGCAACCCATCCTGAGCAGGTCGGTTGCCAGGTGCAGATCGATGTCGTGCCGCGCCGCGATCATCGCTGCGTCGGCGGCGGTGTAGCCCGCCCGCCCGAGCGCCTCGGCGCGCCACGCCTCGATCAAGCCGGTCTCGTTGTGAGTTTCTGTGTCAACCGCAGTCATCATTAGCTCCTCCGTTTCCTCTATTTCGGCTAGACGGAGAAGTCGGTTGTCCCCTTCCAGGGGGATATGACGATTCAGGGAGTGATCTCGCCGGCCAGCCGGAGCGCCTGCCGGCGAGTGAGCTCGCCCTCGAGGCGGTAGGTGCGGCCGCGCGCCTGCCAGATGAGGACGTTCCCTGCCAGGCGTGTCGCCAGCTCGCGAGGCCGGCCGGCCGGTGTCGACCACTGCACCACGTGCTCCCCGCCGGAAAGCCAGAAGGCGAAGAAGACGCCGCTCACCCGCGCCGGCTCGATCCGCGTCGGGGGCGAGGCGAACTTCTTGGCGAAGCCGAGCTGCTCGCCGGCGAGCTCGACGAGGAGGACGGGCTTGCCGTCCGAGCGGAAGGAGGTCGCGACCAGGCCGGGCAGGGCGTAGTACCGGGTCGGGGCGCCGTGCTCGAACCGCGGGAGGGCGATCCGGACACCGGCTACCTGCTCCGCGCCGGCGCGCGTCCGCGCGGGGCCGAAGCCGGCCGCGAGCGGGCGCTGCTCCGCCGGCGGGAGCGTCTCGACCCGCTCGACCGTCGCGGCGCCGAGGTGGAAGAAGCGCAGGATCGCCGAGCGGGCCGGCGGCACAGCGAGCGCGATCCCCACGCCGACGACCGCCGCCGCGAGGACGGCCGCCACGGCCAAGCGCATCCGCGACCGCCGCTCGATCCGTCCGCGGACGCGCGAGGCGAGCTGCGGCGTGTCCGGCAGCTCGAGCCCGCGGCCGACCGCGTAGAGCGCTCGCTCCAGCTCAGTCATACGTCTCCCGCAGGTGCTCGAGCGCGCGCGACGTCCGCGACTTGACGGTTCCGCGCGGCAGGCCGAGCGTCTCGGCCGTCTCCTCCTCGGACAGCTCGGCGAAGTACCGCAGCGAGATCACGACGCGCTGCTCCTCGGGCAGCTCGTTCACGGCCGCGAGCAGCCGCCGCCGCTGCTCCGTGCCGAGCAGGGCCGCCTCGGGGGACGGGGCCGCGTCCCCCGAGGGAAGCTCCACCGCGGCTCGGAGCGCAAGCTGCGCCCGGCGGCCGGCCGAGCGGCGGCGGTTGTGGGCCTCGTTCGCGACGATCCGGAGCAGCCAGGGCCGGAACGGCGCCCCGGTCCGGAACCGCCCGAGCGCGCGCCACGCCTTGACGAAGCCCTCCTGCGCCGCGTCCTCGGCCTCGGCCGCACCGCCGGCGATCAGGTACGCGGTGCGGAAGGCGATCCCCTGGTATGCGTGCACGAGCTCCTCGTAGGCGGTTGCGTCGCCGCGTTGCGCACGGGCGATCAGCTCCTGTTCGTCGAGTGGACGGCCCTCCACTACGCAGGTCTTACACCGCTGGGTACGGTGGAGTTCCGGTGGCACTCGTCGGGATCAACCACGTCGCGCTGGAGGTCGGGGACATCGGCGAGGCGCTCGCGTTCTGGGAGTCGATCTTCGGGCCGCTGCAGCTGCGCGGCAGGAGCGGCGGGATGGCGTTCATCGACCTCGGCGACCAGTTCGTCGCGCTCGCCGCCGGCCGGCGCGACGGGCCCGACACGCACAGGCACTTCGGCCTCGTCGTCGACGACAAGGAGGCCGTCCGGGCGCGGCTGCACGAGCTCGGGATCCCGGTGACGAGCCGTGCCGTCGACTTCCGCGACCCGTGGGGCAACCTGATCCAGGTCGTCGACTACCGCGAGATCCAGTTCACGAAGGCGCCCGAGGTCGCGCGCGGGATGGGCATCGGCGAGCTGGAGAAGACGGAGTCGGCGCAGGCCGAGCTCCGAAGCAAAGGCTTCTAGGGCGCCACCAGGATCGCGCCGCTCCGCGGCGGCAGCGTCACGCGTGCGGCCCCGCCGCTGACGGTCGTGGCGGCGTTCCCGTGGAGCAGGTCGACTAGCGACATGACGCCCGGGAACGCCCCGCGCAGGGGAACCGTCGCCGTCTCGGTGGACGACCCCTTGTTCAGCACGGCGACGACCGGCCTCGCGGCGCCGCCCGACCGCAGGAACGCGTAGACGTCGTTGTCGCCGGCTGCGCGGGTCGTGTCGCCGGTCAGCAGCGTCGTGAAACCGCCGGTGCGAAGCGCCGGGTAGTCCGAGCGGACACGGCCGTAGACGCGGAAGTAGCGGAGCGTCTCGTCGTCCGGCGGGCCATATGTCCCGAGGCTGCCGCTCGCGTCGCTCCACGGGTACGGCGCGCGGTTGAACGGGTCACCGCCGGGCGCGTTGACCGCGACCTCGTCCCCGTAGAGAACCATCGGCGCGCCGACCCACGTGAACTGGAGCAGCGCGGCGAGCCGCAGGCGCTCGCGCGCCTCGACCAGTCCGCTCCCCTGTGTCACGGTCGCGAGCGCGCGCTCGGTGTCGTGGGAGTCGATCAGGTCGAAGGACGTGCGGGACGCCTGCTGCGGGTACTCCTCCCACATCGCCTTGAGCGCGTGGTCGAGCCTGCTCGGCGCCAGCGGGGAGCCGGCGGCGCCGTTGGCGTCGGTGATCGTCCGGGCCGCGACGAACCCGAGCGCGGCCGCGCGGAACCGGTAGTTCATGACGCCGTCGACCTCGTTCCCGAGCAGGAAGTCGCCGGCGTCGGCGGCGCCGGCGGTGTCCTCGGCGATCAGCGGCGCGTCCGGGAACGCCGGCTTGACCGCGCTCCGGAGCTCCTGCCACCAGGGGTGGTCGATCTCCTGCGCCGCGTCGAGGCGCCAGCCGGCGGCGCCGAGCCCGAGCCAGTGCTTCGCGACCGAGTCGCCGCCGCGGAAGAGGAAGTCCTTGACGCCCGGGTCGTCGTGGTTGAAGACGGGGAGCGAGTCGGTGCCCGCGAAGCTCGTGTAGTCGCTGCCCGAGCACGGCGTCCCGCCGCTGACCTTGAACCAGCTGCGGTACGGCGACGACGTCGACTCGCACGCGCCTTCGGTCGGGTAGCGGTGGTAGCGGTCGAAGTAGAGCGAGTCCGACGAGGCGTGATTGAAGACGCCGTCGAGGATCAGCCGGATCCCCGCCGCCTGCGCCGCCGCGGCCAGCGACCGGAACGCCGGGTCGCCGCCGAGCGACGGGTCGACGTGCATGTAGTCGTCCGTGTCGTAGCGGTGGTTCGACCGCGCCATGAAGATCGGGTTGAGCCAGATCGCCTTCACGCCGAGCGACTGCAGGTACGGGAGCTGCTGCTGGATCCCGAGCAGGTCGCCGCCGAAGAAGTCGCGGTTGAACGGAGGCGGCGACTCGACCGGCTCGTTCCACGTCGGGTGCAGCTTCGCCGGCGTATCCCCGTAGAACACGGGGCAGCCCGTCGTCCCGCCCGCTCGGCAGTAGTCGTTGGATGGATCGCCGTTGCGGAACCGGTCGGGGAAGATCGAGTAGACGACGGCCCCCTGCTCCCACGCGGGCGTCGTGAAGGACGGGTCGTACGCGGTGATCGTGTACGGCACCTGCTCCTGCGCGGTGGTCACGCCGGTCCCCCCGCGGAGGACGTCCGTGTCGCCGTTGTCCCCGTACCAGAGCGTGCGGCGCCCGATCCGGGCTCGGAAGTCGTAGTGGACGATCGACGGCGTCCGCGGCGTCGCAACGGTCGCGCTCCAGAGCGTCCCGCTGCGTCGCATGGGCACGAACCGCCGCTCGACGTGGACGGCGACGCTCTTCGGCCTCGCGCCGGTGACGCGCAGCCGCAGGGTCACCCTCGACCCGGCCGCGACCGCGCCGAACGGCTGTCGGTACCTCGCGTCGAACGAGTCGTGGAGCAGCCTCACGGTCGCCGCCTGCGCAGGTGCTGCAGCAGCGAGGAACAGCCCGAGCACAAGCGCGAGGCGCGACCCCATCCGGCCCAGAAGACTACTTTCTGTCGCGCGCGTGCTCCCGGGCCGGCCTCCTATGCCAGCGGCACGAGCTCGCTCTCGCAGTCCGCGAAGCCGGCCGACGGGATGTAGAACGCCTGCACCCACTTCCCGTCGCCCTGGAGCTTGGCCGAGAAGTTGCCGCTCGAAACGCGCGCGGTCTGGTAGTGGCTCTTCTCGTCGGCCTGCTTCGTCCGGGAGACGCGCAGGACGACCTTCCCGCCGGTGACGCCCTTCTTGTCGTCGGTCTCGACGACGAGCCCGCGGGCGGCCTTGCCGTTGACGACGAAGCGCTCGAACCGTGTGCTCTTGCCGGTGACGACTTCCGCCTGCACGCCCGAGAGGACGTCGATCGAGTGCCTCGGGTCGTCACGCGGGTTCTCGATGTACGACGCGAACGCGACCCGGTTCGGCACCTTCTGGAGCCCGCGGTACTTCTTCTTCAGCTCCGGCGGGTAGACGTCGTTGGTCAGGTGATCCGGCGCGTACTCGTACATCACCTGCACCGTCCGCGTCTCGCCCGGGTTCAGGTAGAGCCACGCGTGCTCGAGGTACGTCCGGTAGAGCGGGTTCGAGTGGCCGGCCATGATCCAGATGCGCGTGCGGTCCGCGTACGGGTTGCCGACCTCGACCTCGGTGAGCTCCCGCGTCGGGATCGACGTCGCAGAGATGAAGCGGTCGTAGTTCGACTGCGCGATGTTGTTCAGCTCCGTCATCTCGACCACTGCCGGGTTCGACGGGAGCTGGTACAGCGGGATCCGCACGATGATGCAGAAGTGGCCGCTGGCCGGCGGCACCCACGTGGTCTTGAACTCGACGGTCGCACCGGCCGCCACGTCCTTCGTGTCGAAGCCGAGGAAGGTCTCGGGCGCGCCGCCGACGTTGTAGTTCTTGACGAAGAAGTTCGCGCGCACCTGCGGCGCATCGAGGCCGCCGTTGTTCTTGATCTTCGCGACGACCGTGTTCGCATTGCCGACCCACGGGACGTTGAACCAGGCGGAATCGGCCTGGTTGCGCGCGTTGCGCACCTCGATGTCCGGGCTCTGCCACTGCCGGTCGGCGCTCGCCGGCCACGGCCGGATCGACGGGTCGGGCTTGCTGTTGACGCCATAGCGGATGCGGACGTCGGCCTTCGAGCCGTTGATCCCGCTGACGTCCACCTTGAAGTCCGTCGGGAAGACCGGGTCGGTCGTGTCGGTCTCCTCGTAGTCCTGGCCGTTCCCGAGCACGGCGCCGTCGCCGTCCACGTCGTTGTTCAGCAGCAGGATCGTCGGACGAGAGATCGGCGCCTCGTACGGCGCGGAGACGACGTCCGTGCCGAGCACGCGGCTGTCGGTCGGCAGGTTCCGGTCGGCGATCTGGGCCGTCTGCCCGATCCGGTACTCGAAGTAGTAGTTCCAGCCGTCTGCGAGCCGGATCTCGACCCCGGTCTTGCGGCTCCCGGGCGGCGCGCCGTGCTCGATCGGCTCGAGCGAGATCGTCTGGTCGACGGGCGCCGCCATCGACTGGAAGTTGAAGGGCTGCATCCAGCCGGGCAGCACCCAGCCGAGCATCATCCGGTGCGCGATGCTGAAGTGGGGGAAGTCGTCGTCGTCGTGCATCATCTCCCAGCCGCCGGGGTTGCGGCCGGGGACGGACGGGTTGTACTGGTCGCCCATGCCGAGGTTGTGGCCGAGCTCGTGCGAGAACGTCTCGTGGATCTCGCGGTCGTCGGTCGTCCCCCACTCGTTCGACATCGAGACGACGCCGTAGTTCTTGTTGCCCTCGGCGGTCGTGTACGGGCCCCAGTTGCCGATCGACGCGTACGGCCACGCCGCCTTCGCCGGCGGGCCGGTCACGGGCTGGGAGACGCAGAGCAGCGTGTCGAAGTCGTCGTAGTCGATCAGCGAGTCCCCGGCGGTGAAGCAGGCCTGGAAGTACGCCCCCTTTGGCGTCCCGTCGGAGTTGAAGTAGTCGTCGAAGGTGTCGTCGAGCGAGACGGGGCCGAAGGCCTGGGCGGAGATGCTGAAGTTCCCGTACGACACCTCCTGGTAGAAGAGCTTCGTGCTCCGGGTCGTCCCGCCCTGAGTGACGCCGTTGACGAGCTCGTTCAGCCAGCGGTCCTTGTGCCCCTGGATCGTGGGCGCGTTGGTCGTGTAGCGCTGCGTGCTCGTGTCGACGAGCAGGATCGCGATCCGCCTCGTGCCGCTGGCCGGGATCGTGCCGGCATTCTGGGGGCCCGACCCGCCACCTCCCCACGCCGCGCCGGCGGAGTAGCCGCTCGTGATCCCGGTGAACCACTTGCCGGGCCCGGCGGCCTCGTCCGGCCACTTCGTGTCGACCCTGAACTTCGCCTGCGCGACGAGCGCGTTCGTCGTCTTCACGTGCGCCTCGAGCGCGTAGCTGCCGGGCTCGTAGCCGGTGAGCAGCATCACGTGCGGACGCTTCGGGTTGAAGGTCCTGTCGCGCGACGGCGAGACGAGCCCGCCCTTCGCGCCGTCGGGGACGGTGAACTCGAGGTCGTCGAAGGTGAAGCCCGCGTTCGGCGGGATCACGACCGGGATCCGGATGTACGAGCCGACGAAGAGCGGCCGGCGGGGCACCCTGAGCTGCACCTTCGGCAGGACGAGCGTCGGCGGGCCGATCGGCGGCCTTCCGATCGGCGGGCGTGGCGGGGTCGGCACGGACGGCATCGTGCTCCTCCTTGTTGTGGCTCCCGGCGAACGTACGACCGGGTTACCGGGCCGTCAAGACCACTTGAAACCGGTATAGGTCATCCGGGCCTACTCCAGCGTCTTGCCGAAGGCCACGATGTACCCGGACGGGTCGCGGACCCGGATGTCCCGGAGGCCGTACCCCTGGTCGGTCGGCGCCTGGATCACGTCGGCGCCGCGCGAGACGAGCTCCTCGTGGAACGCGTCGACGTCGTCGACCCAGAAGTAGACGTCGAACATGTCCGGCGGCACGACGTCGACGTTCGGGCGCGGCGCCACCCCGTGGAAGTGGGCGAAGTGGAGGTGGCATCCGTCTCGTTCGACGAAGGCGTAGTGCTCGGGAATCCGGTCGTAGAACCGGGCCTCGAAGCCCAGTCGGTCGCGGTAGTACTCGGCCGCGGCTCGGACGTCGGTCACGAGCAGGACCGGCGCGAGCCCGGTGAGCACTAGAGCACCGAGGCCTCGCCGAGCAGCGCCTTCGCCTCGGCGAAGAAGTCCGGCACCGGCTTCACCTTGTACTGCGGCCCGAGCACGAGCTGCTTGTCGCCCTCGGACATGTGCAGGATCACGTTGACGCGCGAGTCGCCGGGGAAGTCCTTCACGAGCGTCGCGAGGTCGCGGATCACGCCCGACCGCGCCACGCGTGCGTCGATCCGGAGCGTCACGTCCCGGCGCGCGGCGACGGCCTCGAACGGCGAGACCTCGAGCGCGATCAGCTTGGTCTCTCCCTCCTGCTTGTGGTCGACACGGCCCTTGATCACGAGGATGCGGTCGGTCACGCACAGCTCGCGCGCCGCGGCGTACGTCGAGTTGAAGACGACCACCTCGGCGCCGCCGGTGACGTCGTCGAGCCGGAGGAAGACCATCGGCTCGCCCTTCTTCGTCGTCAGCGCCTTGACCGCGGAGACGATCCCGCCGACGGTCACGACCTCGCCGTCGCGGCGGCGTTCCACCTCCGCGAGCGACGCGTCGGTCTTCAGCCGCAACTGGTCGCGGATCGCGTGCAGCGGGTGCTCGGAGACGTAGACGCCGAGCGTCTCCTTCTCCATCCGCAGGAGCTCGTTCTTGTCCGCGTCGCGCACCGGCACGCCCGGGTGGTGGCGCGGGCGCGACTCCCCGACGTCGTCGCCGAGGTCGAAGATCGAGCCCTGGCCGGCGAGGCGGTCGGCCTGCTGCCGCTGGCCCCACGCGAGCGCCTGCTCGAGACACTCGAGCATCCCGAGCCGCGAGTCGCCGGTGGAGTCGAGCGCGCCGCACTTCACGAGCGACTCGAGCGCGCGCTTGTTCGCGGCGGCCGGGTCGACGCGCTCGGCGAAGTTCCAGATCGAGTCGAATGACCCGTCCTCGTCGCGGGCGCGGATGATCGCGCGCGCCGCCGGCTCGCCGACGTTCTTCACGGCGGAGAGGCCGAAGCGGATCTTCCCCTCGACGACGGCGAAGTCGAGCTGCGACTCGTTCACGTCCGGCGGCAGCACCTCGATCCCCATCTCGTCGCACGCGTTGACGTAGTACGGAACCCGGTCCTTCGTGTTCATCACGGACGAGATCAGCGCGGCCATGTACTCGCGCGGGTGATTGGCCTTCAGCCACGCGGTGCGGTACGCGATCAGCGCGTAGCAGGCGGCGTGGGCCTTGTTGAAGGAGTAGTCCTGCGACTGCTCCATGTCCTTCCAGAGCTGCTGCGCGACCCCCGGGGGGACGCCGTTGGCCGCGCACCCCTCGAGGAACTTGTCCTTGAGCGACGCCATCAGCTCGTGGATCTTCTTGCCGATCGCCTTCCGGAGCGTCTCCGCCTCGGCCGGCGAGAACCCGGCCATCTCCTTGGCGATCTGCATGTACTGCTCCTGGTAGATGCAGATGCCGTAGCTGCCCGAGGTGATCGGCTTCAGCCGCTCGTCGATGTACGTCACGGGCTCCTGGCCGTTCTTGCGGCGCGCGTAGCCGGGGATGTACGCCATCGGGCCCGGCCGGTAGAGCGCGACGAGGGCGACGAGGTCGTCGAACTCGGTCGGCTTGACCTGCCGCAGCGCGTCGCGCATCCCGGACGACTCGAACTGGAACACGCCCGTGGACTCGGCGCGCGCGAGCATCTCGTACGTCTTCCTGTCCTCGAGCGGGACGTGCTCGATGTCGAGACCGTCGACCAGCTCGACGGTCTTGTCGATCACGTCGAGGTTCCGGAGGCCGAGGAAGTCGATCTTCAGCAGCCCGAGCTCGACGACGTCCCACATCCCGAGCTGGGTCACGACCTCCTGGTCGGGGCCCTTCTGCTGGAGCGGGACGACCTCCGTGAGCGGCTGGGCGCCGATGACGACCCCGGCGGCGTGGATCGAGTCCTGGCGGACGAGCCCCTCGAGCGGCCGCGCGAGGTCGACGATCTCGCGCGCGACCGGGTCGGCGTCGACCTCCTGCTTGAGCGGCTGGCCCGGCTTGAGGCAGGCGTCGAGCGTCTGGCCGGGCCCTTCCGGAATCAGCTTCGCGATCTTGTCGACGACGCCGTACGGCACCTCGAGCACGCGGCCGGCGTCGCGGACAGCGGCGCGGGCGGCCATCGTCCCGAACGTGATGATCTGCGCGACGCGGTCGCGCCCGTACTTCTCGGCGACGTAGTTGATGACGCGGTCGCGGCCGGCGACGGAGAAGTCGATGTCCATGTCCGGCAAGTCCTTGCGGGCCGGGTTGAGGAACCGCTCGAAGAGGAGCCCGTACCGGATCGGGTCGACGTCGGTGATGTTGAGGCAGTACGCCGCGAGGCTGCCGGCGGAGGAGCCGCGGCCCGGCCCGACGCTGATCCCGTTCTGCTTCGCGAAGCGGATGAAGTCCCAGACGATCAGGAAGTAGTCGGCGAACCCCATCTCCTTGACCGTCTTGAGCTCGAACTTGAGCCGCTCCTGGAGCTCCGGCGTAACGCGTTTCGTAGCGCTTTTGCAGGCCTTTTTCGCAGAGCTCGACGAGGTAGTCGAAGGCGTCGCGACCCTCGGGCGTCGGGAACTCCGGCAGCAGGATCCGGCCGAGCTCGAGCTCGACGTTGCAGCGCTCGGCGACCTCGAGCGTGCGCCGGAGCGCGTCCTCGTGACCGGGGAAGTCGGCGGCCATCTCCTGCGGCGACTTGAAGAAGAACTGGTCGGTGTCGAACTTCCACCGGTTCGGGTTCTTGAGCGAGTCGCCGGACTGGATGCAGAGCAGCGCCTCGTGCGCCCGCGCGTCCTCGTGCCGGAGGTAGTGGACGTCGCCGGTCGCGACGAGCGGCAGCCCGCTGCGTGCGGCCAGGTCGGCGAGCTGCGGGTTGACGCGCTGCTGGACGTCGAGCCCCGCGTTCTGGATCTCGACGTAGGTGTTGTCGCGGCCGAAGACCTGCGCCAGCCGGTCGAGGTCGCGTGCGGCGTCGTCGGGGCGGCTCTCCTCGAGCGCCTTGCAGACGCGGCCCGAGAGGCAGCCCGACAGCGCGATCAACCCGGGCGCGTGCCGCTCGAGCAGCTCCCAGTCGACGCGCGGCTTGTAGTAGTAGCCCTCGAGGTAGCCGAGCGAGGAGAGCTTGATCAGGTTGCCGTAGCCCTCGTTGTCGCGGGCGAGCAGGGTCAGGTGCGCGTAGCCCTTCGTCTGCGCGCGCCGGTCGTCGGCGACGTAGACCTCGCAGCCGAGGATCGGCTTGACGCCCTGCTCGCGCGCGTTCGTGTAGAGCTCGACCGCCCCCGCGAGCGAGCCGTGATCCGTCAGCGCCACGGCCGGCATCTCGAGCTCGGCCGCGCGCGCGGCGAGCGCGGGGATCCGGCACGCCCCGTCGAGGATCGAGTACTCGGAGTGGACGTGGAGGTGGACGAACGGCGCCTGAGGCACGGGAGGTCGAGTCTAGCCCTGCCTCAGGACCGCACCCGTTCGGATGAGCCGACCGGTTGCAGAGGCTATCCTGGGAGTTGCGCAGTAAGCGCACCGCGGTCGTCGACGGCCGTCGGCGAGAGGTCCAAACAGGAGGACGGCGGCAGATGGCGACCAAGAGACAGACCACGTTTGCGAAGCTGGATCGGGAGCGTGCGGTCCGTGAGAAGCGGGCGCGCAAGCAGGAGAAGCGGGACGAGCGCAAGGCGGCGAAAGAGGCCGGAGTCGAGATCGGGGGCGAAGTCGAGGTCGAGGGCGAGGTCGCTCCGCAGCCGGACGACGCGGCCGACCCCGAGTAGCGCCGTCAGGCCGAGCGCGTGGACAGCCGCGCGACTCCACCGATCGCCCGCCCGCTCCTGCGGGGCGTCTTCCACGAGGTCGGGTTCTGGCTCGCCCTTGCCGCGGGCGTGCTCCTCATCACGCAGGTGGAAGGGACCGAGCGGAAGGTGGCAGCGGCCGTGTTCGCGTCCTCCGTCGCGGCCTGCTTCGGGGTCAGCGCCCTCTACCACCGCGTGACGTGGCGTCCGAACGTGCGCGTCTGGATGCGGCGCGTCGACCACGCCGGCGTGTACCTGCTGATCGCGGGTACGTACACGCCCGTCGCGCTGCTCGCGCTGCACGGAAGCTGGCGTCCGGCCATTCTCGGTGTCGTCTGGGCCGGCGCGGCCGTGGCGATCGCAATCAAGTTCGTGTGGGTCGCCGCTCCCAGGTGGCTGGCGGCGACGCTAGGGCTCGCGCTCGGGTGGATCGCGGTTGCCGCGATGCCGGAGCTGATCCACACGCTCGACCCTGCCGCCTTCACGCTGATCGCCGCCGGCGGCCTCGCCTACACGGCAGGCGCGATCGTGTACGCCCGCGGCCGCCCGGACCCGATCCCGGCGGTGTTCGGCTATCACGAGCTCTTCCACGCGCTCACGATCGTGGGCGTCGCGTGCCAGTACACGGCGATCGCGTTCTTCGTGCTCCGCCCCACCTAGCTCCTCCGCGAGCTTTCGGGCGATGATGCTCGCGAGCCGGTCGGCGCTCCCGCGACGCACCGCGCCGGCGCCGCGGCGGCCGAGCCGGCAGATCCTCGAGCCGCGGCTGCGGGTGCCCGTTCTCGATCCGCAGCCGCTCGATCGTCTCCGAGGCTGACTCGCGCGACTCCGGGAACTCCTCGCCCATGCGCTCGCACAGCGCGGCAGCGAGCGCGTAGACCTGGCGGACGGTCGGATGGGCCATGAGCCGATGGAAGCAGGAACTTCCATACGCGTCTGTGACGATTTCTCCACGGGACACGACCTGCTCGGGCCACCGTCCAACGATGTACACGTCCCGTGCCTTTGCGTGCTACGTTGGGTTCATGCCTACGAGTCGCCTGAACGTGACGCTCGACCCCGAGCGGGCCGCGAAGCTCGCGCTCCTCGCGGAGCGGACGCACACGCAGGAAGGGACGCTCGCGCGATCACTGCTGTCGCAGGCGATCGACGAGGCGGACGTCGACGCGCGACACATCGTCGAGCTGCTGGATGGGATACCCGGCGCGTTCGAACGCGCGCAGCTCGGGCTCGAGCAGGCCCGCGCCGGAAAGACGATCGCCGGCGACGAGCTCTAGCCCGTGGCGCACCTCGAGCTGGCGGCGGCGGCCGTTGAGGATCTCGAGCGCCTGATCGTCACCCACAGCCTTCCGGCAGATACCAAGGCGCGCGTGAGGCGTTCGATTGCGCCGCTCGAGCAGTTCCCTCTGCTTGGAGCGGCGCTTGGCGGCCGCTGGGCGGGCTTCCGCTTCGTCCTCGGCCCGTGGCGGTGGATGGTGATCGTCTACGTGTATCTGGAGGACGAGGAACGAGTGGTCGTCGTCACGATCCAGGACGGACGCTCGGCCGCTTCAGTTTCGCGCTGAGGCACCCGGATCATCCGGCCCCGCTTGGATCCGTACACGACGTCGTCGCGTCCGTGTCACGCGAGCAGGCGGTCGAACTCCGCTGTCCCCGGCACGACGTGTCGTAGCCCGCGGATCGACGAGAAGCCGGCGTCGGCGGACACGAGCGCGCGCGCGTCGTTGGCGATCGCGGTCGCGGCGAGGACGGCGTCGAAGCAGCCGAGCGCGGGCGTCCGCTCGAAGATCGAGAGCCCGCGCTCGAGTGCGTCCTCGTCTGCCGACAGCAAGGGGGACAGAAGCCGCGCGAAACGGCGAGCGGCGCCCACCGCCTCCGAGCGGGGAAAGCGCCTCGCGCGGATGTGCGCAAACTCCTGAATGACCTCGACGCTCGTTGTCGCGTGAACCGCGCCGAGAGAGATGGCCTCGAGCAGGCGCTCGCTCGGATCCTTGAGCGGATGTGGGAGGCCGACAGCGTAAGCAAGGACGGTGGTGTCGACGACGATCACGCGCGATGCGATCGGGTCTCCGCGAGCTCCGCTTTCAGCTCCTCGACCGTCTCCGGGACGGGCATCGGCTCTGCGCGCTTGAGCTCCTGCCAGGCGGCGCGCTTGTCCTCGAGGTCCGCGGGAAGGGCTTGGTCGATCGCGTCGCGTATGACGGCGGCGACCGATGTCTTCCGCTCGCGCGCGGCCGCCGAGACGCGGCGATAGCGACGATCGTCGAGGAGGATCTGCAGTCGCCGTTCAAGCATGTGCATACATTAGCATGTGTAGGTACGTGTCGGGCGGGAGCCCTCCGAGGTCGACGCTAGGCACGCACCTCAACGAAGCCGGCAGCCGTGAAGTCACCGTCGAACGCAAGCGCCTCGCGAATGCGCAGGGACCGCATCAGCGCGAAGCTCGTGGCGTCGACGAACGAGTACTCGCGCTCGTCGTGCTGCCGCAGCCAGCGAAGCGCCTCCTCCTCGAGGCCACGGTCGACGAATTCGAGGCGCACGCGAGCCATGCGTGACAGCGTGTCGAGGAACGCAACCGCGGGCGCATGTCCGTAGCGACGGTTGAGAAACGTCCAGGTCTCGCCTCGTACGTGGTTCGACGTCACGAGCCGGTCGGACGCGGCGCGGATGAGGCGCGTCGCCTCGGCATGGTGGCCGTCGTCCGCAGCCATGGCGGCGACCCAGAACGACGTGTCGACGAAGATCATCTGGCCCGCTTGGGGCCGTACACGACGTCGTCGACGCTTGCCGAGTCATTGGGGTCCCCCTCGACCATCCCGACGAGCTCCCAGATCGGATCCTCCTCGATCGGCGGAAGAGGTCGCAGGCGCTCCCCCACGTAGCGGCGAATCAGCGCGGCCTTGGAGACGCCCTCCTCCGCCGCCTGGCGAGCGAGGGCCTCGTCGAGCTCTTCCTCGATCATGATCTGGAGCCGCTTCACGCTCACAAGTTACATCAGTTTGGCGAAGTGATGTAACTCTCGCTAGTGGCCGAAATGGCCACGGCGGCGCGTCGGCTATCAGATCGAGGCTGTGGTAAGACGACCGTGCAAAGGGGGCGAATGGAAGACGAGTACCAGCAGGCTGCGGTCGCGCACGGCGAAGGGCCCGCGCTCGTCCTCGCAGGCCCGGGATCGGGCAAGACCCGCGTCATCGTCGAGCGCGCCGTTCGGCTCATCGACGAGGAGCTCGCGCGGCCCGAGCAGCTGCTCGTCCTCACCTTCTCGCGCAAGGCGGCGGCCGATCTCCGCGAGCGGCTCGCAGACCGGCTGCGGCGGAGCTACGCGAGCTTCCCGGTCACGACCTTCCACGCCTTCAGCCTCGCGATCCTCGCGCGCGACGCGGACGAGCCGCCTCGCCTCGCGCGGCCCTCGGAACGGCGCGCCGCCATCGGCGCCGCGCTCGCCGCGGAGGGCCACCTCGGGCTCCGGCCGTCGAAGGGCCTGACCGACGAGGCGCTCCGCTTCGCCGAGCTCTGCGACGACTACCTCCACACGCCCGACGTCAGGCTCGCCGCGGTCCGCGAGCGCTACCTCGCCGCTCTCGGCGCCGCGCTCGACTACGGCGGGCTCCAGCGCGAGGCGATCGCGCTGCTCGAGCGCGACGACGAGATCCGCCGCTCCTACCAGGACGCGCTTCCGCTACATCCTCGTCGACGAGTACCAGGACACGAACGTCGCCCAGGACCGCCTCCTCGAGCTGGTCGCCGGCGAGCGCAAGAACGTCTTCTGCGTCGCCGACGAGGACCAGTCGATCTACGGCTTCCGCGGCGCGGAGATCGACAACACGCTCCGCTTCGAGGAGCGCTGGCCGGGCGCACGCCGGTACGACCTGCCGCTCAACTACCGCTCGGCCGCCGCCGGTCGTCGAGCTCGCGACGAGCGTCATCCGCCGCAACGTCGACACGCACCTCGGCAAGCCGCTCGCGGCGGCCGACCGAGCGTCCCGCGCGCCTCGTCGGCCGCACCTTCCGCCACGCCGCCGAGGAAGTGGACTGGATCGCGCGCGAGATCGCCGGCCTGCGCCTCGACGGGATCCCGCTCGGGGAGGTCGCCGTCCTCGCCCGCTCGCTCCGCGAGGTCGGCCCGCGCCTCGCCTACGCGTTCCGCCGGCACCGACCTGCCGTTCCACGCGCCGCTCGCGCCGCAGCTCCACCCGACCGCCGACGCCCTGCTGTCGCTGCTCGAGCTCGCCACCGCCTACCCCTGGGAGCAGACGCACGACGACCAGGCGCTCCGCACGCTCGCCTCGCCGCTGTTCGGCGGCCGACCCGCTCGAGCTGCGGCGCTTCCGCCGCGAGCCGCGCACGCTCTACGGCGCGCTCCGCGACTCAGGCGACTTCGACGGCTTCTTCGAGGCGCTCGGCGATCGTCAAGCGGCAGCAGCTCGCCGGGCAACGCGATCTACGCGCTCTGGGACCGGCTCCCCCACTTCAAGACGCTGCTCGTCAAGGACGCAACCCGCGAGCAGGTCGAGGAGCTCGCCGCCGTCACCGCCCTCTCGGACGCCGCGAACGAGTTCGACGGCGATCCGGCCGCCTTCGCTCAGCGCCTTCCGCGCCGGCGAGCTCGACGCGGAGGAGTGGCTCCCCTCGAACCCGCTCCCTGCCGATGCGGTCGCGCTCCTCACCGTCCACCAGGCGAAGGGCCTCGAGTGGGACGCCGTCTTCGTGTGCAACCTCGTCGAGGGCCGCTTCCCCGCGCTCGCCCGCTCGCAGTACGCGCTCTTCGACCGCGACGACTTCACACGCCGCCCGCTCGACGAGGCCGCACGCGCCCGGCGCGCGCTCGAGGAGGAGCGGCGCCTCTTCTACGTCGCCGTCACCCGCGCGCGCGAGCGGCTCTTCCTGACGGCGACCGAGGAGCCGCGCGAGGAGTCCGGCCGCTCGCTCTCGCGCTTCTACCTCGAGGCGCAGCCGTTCCTCGAGGAGGGAGGCGACCGCGACGGCGTTCGTCTCGGCGGAGGAGGCGCTCGCGGCCCTGCGCCGTGCCGGCGGCGGGCCGCCCGGCTGGCGCGACCGCACAGAGACAGCGAACCCCCACCCGATGCTCGCGGACCGAGGCTTCTGGACGTCGGCCACACGGCTCGCGCCGTACGAGAACTGCCCGCTCCAGTTCCTCCACGGCAACCTGCTCGAGATCGCGCGCAGCCGCTCGGCGGCGATGAGCCTCGGCGGGATCTTCCACGACGTCCTCGAGGCCTTCCACGATCCCGCCGAGCCCGGCCCGCTCACGCTCGAGCGCCTGCTCGAGCTCGCCGACGAGAAGTGGTCGGACGAGGGGATGGGCCCGCGGCCGGTCTGTGCCGAGAACCGCCGGCTGCTCGAGACGCTGCTCCGCAACTACTACGAGCACGAGGTCGTGCCCGGGCTCGAGGGCGAGGTGCTCGCGGTCGAGCAGCGCTTCCGGTTCGACCTCGACGAGACGACGCTGACCGGCTACATCGACCGGATCGACCGGCTCGACGACGGCCGCCTGCGCCTGCTCGACTACAAGACCTCGAAGAACGCGATGCAGAAGCGACGAGGCCGAGCGCGACCTCCAGCTCGCCCTCTACGCGCTCGCGTGCGCGGACGTCCCCGAGCTCTGCGAGCTCGGGCGAGGTGGCGGAGCTCGTCTATCTGTACCCGCGCAAGATCGCCTACGGAAAGCTGGCCCGCCGCGGCCAGCAGAGTGACGCCGACCTCGCCGACCGAACGCGCGACACGGATCCGCGAGCTCGTCGCGGCGATCCGCGCCGAGCGCTTCGACTTCTCGCCCGAAGCCGACTGCGGGTGGTGCGAGTTCAAGCAGCTCTGCCCGCGCCACCACGGGAAGCAGGTGCCGGTGTGAAGCTGACCGACGAGCAGCAGCGGATCGTCCAGCACCGGTCGCGGCCCGCTCCGGATCGCGGCCGGCGCCGGCACGGGCAAGACCGACACGCTCAGGCGCACGATCGTCGGCCTGATCGAGGACGGAGTCAGCCCCGGGCGAGATCCTCTGCCTGACCTTCACGGTCGAGGCGACGAAGGAGATGCGCCGCCGCGTCCTCGACTCGCTCTCCGACCGCGAGGGGATCGACCCGGACGAGCTGACCGTCCAGACGTACCACGCGTTCGCCGCGTCGATCCTGCGCGAGCACGCGCTCCTGCTCGGCCTCGATCCCGACGCCGCGCTGCTCGATCGCGCGCGGTCGTGGCAGCTCGCGCTCGAGGCGCTCGACGCCTGCACGTTCGACGAGCTCGAGGTCGGCTGGCTGCCGTCCTTCGTCGACAAGATGCTGACGCTCAACGAGGAGATGCAGCGGCACGTCGTCTCGCCGGACGACGTGCGGGCATGGTGCCGCGCCAACTCCGCGGACAAGGTCGCGCGCGAGCGGCTCGAGGCGCTCCAGGCGGTCGAGGCGTACCGCAGCCTGAAGCAGGAGCGGAACGCGATCGACTTCGGCGACCAGATCGAGCTCGCCGTCCGCCTCCTCGAACAGCAGCCCGCCGTGCTCGACCGGCTCGTCGCGCGGTTCCGCCACGTCTTCCTCGACGAGTACCAGGACACCGACGTCGCGCAGCGGGAGCTCGTCCGCCGACTCGGCGCGCGCGCCGAGCTCGTCTGCGCGGTCGGCGACGTCGATCAGGGAATCTTCGGCTGGCGCGGCGCGACGATCCACAACATGTTCGCGTTCGGGAGCGACTTCCCGGGCGCGCGGTTCGAGACGCTGTCGGTGAACTTCCGCTCGGGCGAGGAGATCCTCGGCCTCGCGAACGCCCTGATCGCGCCGTGGCAGCGTCCGGAAGAGGAGGAGCGGGCGGAGCTGCGCGCGGCCGACGGGGCTCCCGGGTCGGCGATCGAGGCGTTCGTGGCGCCGCATCAGCTCGACGAGGCCGACGGCATCGCCCAGCGGATCGCCGCCGCGGGGCCGCCCTGGTCGCAGTACGCCGTGCTGGCGCGCACGCGCACGCTGTTCGAGCCGATCTACCGCGCGCTCGTGGCGCGCGGCGTGCCGGTCGAGGTGGACACGCTCGGCGGCTTCTGGACGCGCCCGGAGATCCTCGACGTGCTCGCGTGGCTGCGCCTGCTCGCGGATCCCGGCGACAACATCGCGCTGGCGCGCCTCCTGCTCGGGCCGGCCTACCGGCTGAGCCTGCGCGACCTCTTCTTCCTCGCCGATCGTGCCAAGGACGAGAAGCGCCGGCAGCGCTACGGCGACCGCGAGGTGCTCCCGTTCGAGCTCGTCGACTCGATCGTCGCGCACGGGGAGATCGGAGAGGTCTCGGACGAGGCGCGCGAGCGGATCGAGTCCTTCCGTGCGACGTGGCGCGAGCTGGCGGGGATCGCCGCGCGGGTGTCGCTGGCGGATCTGGTCGGCGAGGTCGCGCGGGTGTCCGGGCTGGCGGCGGAGCTGGCGGGCTCGCCGAACCCCGAGGCGGACGTGGCGCTGCGGCACGTGGCGAAGCTCCGCGACCTCGCGCAGGGCTACCAGCCGGTGGCCGGCGCGCTCGACCTCGCGGGCTTCGTCATGTACCTGGACTCGATGGAGGAGTCCGACCAGGACGAGGACGAGCTGCGCGCGGTCGAGGAGAACGCCGTGCGGCTGATGACGCTCCACCGCGCGAAGGGCCTCGAGTGGGACGTCGTCTTCCTGCCCGGGCTGGCGAAGGGGCAGATGCCCCATCGCGGCAAGGGCGGGAACAATCCGGCCGAGCGCTGGCAGCGGCTGCCGTTCGAGCTGCGCGGCGACCGCGACTTCCTGCCGGAGCCGCCGACGACGAAGGAGCAGCTCGACCGCCTCCGCGACGAGGAGGAGCGGCGCCTGATGTACGTCGGGATCACGCGCGCGCGGCGGCGCCTCGTCCTCTCGCGCGCGTGGTACTACCGCGACAACGTCGGGCCCAAGGAGCCGTCGCCGTTCTGGGAGGAGGCGCTGGCGTCGGGGCTGGTGAAGCCGGCGGTCGTGGCGTGCCCCGCGGAGAACCCGCATCCGCTGGGCGTCGAGGTCGCGCCCGAGCCGGAGCGCCACTTCGAGCCGGGCCCGCCGGACGAGGCGGAGATCGCGCGCATCGAGCCGGAGCTGGAGCGGCTGCGAGCGGTGGAAGCCGCGCGCCCGCCGGCGGTCGTCGAGCGCCTGCCGACGACGCTGTCGGTGACGGCGTTCCTGACGTTCGTGCGCGATCCGGAGGAGTTCTTCTGGCGGTACGTCCGCCGCGTCCCGTCGCCGCCGTCGCCGGCCGCGAAGCTGGGCGTCGAGCTGCACCGGCGGATCGAGCTCCATGCGCGCGCGAGCGCCGGCGTCGCCGCAGCAGCCACGGAGCCGGAGGAAGAGGAGCCGTATGACCTCGACCCCGGCGAACGCCGAGGCGACGGCAGCGGCGTCTCAGCCGAGCAGATGTGGCAGAACTATCTGAACAGCCGCTTCGCGAAGATGAAGCCGCTGATGACGGAGCAGCCGTTCACGCTCTACCTCGGCCACGGCGTGAGCGTCGACGGGCCGCATCGACGCGATCTTCGAGCGCGACGACGGAACGTGGGAGATCGTGGACTACAAGAGCGGAGCGACGGAGCCCGATCCGCTGCAGCTGGCGATCTACGGGCGCGCGGTCGAGGAGATCTGGGGGAAGCAGCCGCACGCATCGTGGCTGTTGCTGCGCGACGGCTCAGAGAAGACCGCCCCGCGGCTCGAGGATCTGGCCTTGACGCTGGACGCAGGGAGCAAGACGATTGGCGGAGAATGAGCCCGGTTGAGCTCGGCCCTGACCACGCCCTGATCAAGGGACTCCGCGATCGGGACCTTCGGCGGGGAACGGCAGTGGCTGAGAAACTCGAGCGGTTTGAACAGCGATTCCCTAAGACCCGGTCTGCGTGAAACGCTGCTGACGCGCAGGCTCGAAGCGCTGCTGGCGGACATTCCCGAGGAGCTTCTTGCCGAGGTCACCGACCTCCATGATGCTGAGGCGTCGGATCGGATGTCACGCCACGTCGCCGAGATGCTCGCCAGAGCAATCGAGCGGGCTCCTGAAGGCCAGCGAAGCGCGGAAGCGGTGCGAATTGCCACGGCACTGATTCGTAGCCTCACGTCACTCACTGATGCGAAAGGCGATCCGAGCGGCGACGAGCCCGTCGACCCCGCACAAGTCCTGGTCGCTCTGTTGCAGCGACGTCCAGATGGGCGACCACAATCGATCGAGCGACCGCTCACACCGCTGCTCGACACAACTGTGTTCACGAATGCCCCCGGTGAGCCCGCGGTCGGGCACGAGCTTCGCGCCGAAGTGCCGTCTGCGGACGCAATCGACCTGGTCATGGCTTTCGTTCGCTGGAGCGGGGTGCGGCCCCTGACAGATGCGCTGCGGCGGCACTGCGAGTTAGGCAAGCCCTTGCGAGTCCTGACTACTACGTACACACACAGCACAGAGCAGCGAGCCTTGGACGAACTCGAGCGGCTAGGCGCGCAGATCAAGGTCTCATACGACACCACGTCAACGCGACTTCATGCCAAGGCGTGGATCTTCCATCGCGATAGCGGCTATTCAACCGCCTACATCGGCTCATCGAACCTGACCCACTCCGCGCAGGTCGTTGGGCTCGAGTGGAACGTCCGTGTCTCGGCGGCGCGTAATCCAGACGCAGTCGCAAAGATGGCTGCTGTTTTCACGAGTTATTGGCAGAACAGGGACTTCGTGCTATATGACGCCGGGGAGTGCGGACGCCGCTCCCGTCCCTTGGCCGCGGATGACCTGACGCTCCTGAGCCCTGTCGAAATTGAGTTGCGCCCCTTCCAGGAGGCACTGCTTGAACACGTGAGCCTCGCCCGTCACCAGGGCCACCATCGCAACCTGCTTGTTGCAGCAACGGGGACAGGAAAGACAGTGATGGCGGCGGTCGACTACGCCCGACTCAGAGGCGAACTGCCGCGCAGTCGCATCTTGTTCGTTGCTCACCGGCAGGAGATCCTCGACCAGAGCCGCGCCACGTTCCGGCATGCGCTCCGCGACCCAGCTTTTGGCGAGAAATGGGTTGGGCGGAGAGCGGCCTGAACTATTCGAACACGTCTTTGCGTCGGTCCAAAGTTTGAACAGTGGCGATGTCCGCAAGATCGATCCGAGGCATTTTGACGTCGTGATCGTTGACGAGTTCCACCATGCCGCGGCCCCGTCATATGAGGCGCTACTCGACCATCTGACGCCAGTCGAGTTGCTCGGCCTCACGGCCACACCGGAGCGGGCTGACAGTCTCGACGTCCTCCGTCATTTCGACGGTCGAATCGCGGCCGAGTTGCGAGTCTGGGATGCCATCGACCAGCAATACCTTGCACCCTTCACATACTTCGGGATCCACGACGGTCTTGACCTGCGTGAGGTCCCCTGGCGGCGCGGACAGGGATACGACATCTCGGCACTCGAGGGCGTTCTTACGGCTGATCACGCCTGGGCTCACCTGGTCCTCGAAGAGATCCGGCGCAAGATCGCCGATCCGTCGAGGATGCGCGCCCTCGGATACTGCGTGAGTGTCGGCCACGCCCACTTCATGGCCCAGCGGTTCACGGAACTTGGTCTTCCTGCCGTAGCCCTCTCGGCAGCAAACCGCGCCGACGAGCGCAGGACTGCACTTCGGGATCTGTCGGAGGGAAGGCTCCGAGCTCTGTTTACGGTCGACCTCTTCAACGAAGGTATCGACGTCCCGAGCGTCGACACCCTCCTCCTCCTTCGTCCGACCGAGAGTCCCACCCTCTTCCTTCAGCAACTCGGACGAGGCCTTCGAAAGAGCGTGGGGAAAGGTGCGTGCACAGTCCTTGACTTTGTCGGTACGCATCGAAAGGAGTTCCGATTCGACCGACGACTTCGCGCACTACTGGGTGGATCGCGCGCGGACGTCGAGCGGCAGGTTCAAAACGACTTCCCGTTCCTGCCAGCCGGGTGCAGCTTCCATCTAGACGAAGTCGCCCGGCAGATCGTGCTCCGTAGCATCCGCGAGGCGATCCCGACTACGTGGCGCGAGCGTTGCCACGAACTCCGCTCGCTTGGCGGCGTCCATCTCCGTGAGTACCTGGAGAGCAGCGGGCTCGACGTCGACGACATCTACGCCGGGCGTCACAGCTGGTCAGAAATGCGACGCGAGGCTGGATACCCTGCCCAGGCTGCAGGCCCCGCAGAGAACCTATTGCTGCGGGCAATCGGACGCATGCTGCACATCGACGATGACGAGCGGCTCGAGGCATACCCGCGCTTTCTCCGCGAAACCCGCCCGCCATCAATCGACAGCCTCAGTTCGCGTGAGCAAAGACTGCTCCGGATGCTCGTCTCATCGATCACAAGCTTGGGCGCCTCCGCCACGTTCGCCGAGGCCGTGGCACAAGTCTGGGCCCACCCGCAGGTTCGTGCAGAACTGGTCGAGGTGCTTGATCTCCTCCGTGAGCGAGTCCCCTATCTCGACCGGCCACTTGGGCTTCCTGACGTGCCGCTCGCAATGCATTCGCGCTACACGCGTACTGAGATTCTCGCTGCGTTCGCCGTCGGTGACGGAGCGAAGCCGCCGACGTGGCAAACAGGTGTGTTGTGGGAACCCCAGTCGCGAACTGATCTTTTCGCCTTCACTCTCGACAAGAGTGTGGGCGGCTTCTCGCCAACCACGCGTTACCGGGACTACGCGATCAGCCCGGAGCTAATCCACTGGGAGAGCCAGTCGGCGACAGCCTCCGGCAGCGCCACTGGTCAGCGTTACATCGGTCATCGAGAACAGGGAACGAACGTCGTGCTCTTCGCACGCCTGCGTACGACTGACCGCGCCTTTTGGTGTCTCGGTCGAGCGGCGTACGTGAGCCACGAGGGTGAACGTCCGATTGCGTTCGTATGGAAGCTCCGCCAGCATCTGCCGGCCGAGCTGTACACATCGTTCGCGGCAGCTGTCGCATAGGAATCGTCTCCGAACTTCGTCAGCGGATCGTCTCAGACGCCGTCTCGGCTACGCGATGTGCGCGGATTCCGCTTCGAACTTCTTGCGGCAGTGGGCGCTGCAGAAGTAGTACGTAACCCCGTCGCGCTCGGCCGTCTCCTTCGCCGTGGCGACCGCGACGGTCATGCCGCAGATTGGATCCACTGCTTCCTCGACCAGGTCGGCTGGGGACGGGCCTCGCGTATGGCGCCACGCGACTAGTTCGGCCAGGATCGCTACCGCGATTTCCTCCTGCGACGACGGGCCCAGGTCTAGGCCGGCTGGGCTTCGGATTCTCGCTAGCGCTTCTTCCTCCACGCCTCGGTCGCGCAGGTCGGCTGTGAGCGACGCGGCTCGTTTTGCGCTCGCTACCAGGCCGATGTAGCCGGCGTCCGTGCTGAGGGCGGCTTCCAGGGCGGCTTCGTCGTCTCGGCCCATCGACGCGATCACGATCGCGTCGGCGCCTTCGACGGACGTGCGTCGTTCGCCAGCCCAGCACCGCTGCGAGCTCGCGCAGCGTTCGCGCTGCTGGGGCATCGCCGATCACGGCCAGGACGAACGCTCCCAGTTGCGGTTCGATCAGCACCTCCACGGCTCCTTCCGATGCGCAGCGGCTTTCGATTCGTTCTCGGCGCACGTCGCCGTCGGACAGGGCCAGCAGCGACAGCCGCACCACCTCCGGCTCCGTGCACGCGCCGCCGACCCAGCCTCGTAGCTCACCGTCCGCCGTGACTAAAGCTCGATCGCCCACCCGCGCGGACGAAGGCCGCTCGACACCCACGACCGTGGCGAGGACGAACGGCTCGCCTGCTTCGGCGAGCCGCCCGGCCTCGACCAGGACGTCCTTCACTCCGCCAGGCCCGCCTTGTTCAGGGCCTCCCACACGTTGCCCGGCGTCATGGGCATGTCGATCTCGCGCACGCCCGCATGGGCCAGGGCGTCCACGACCGCGTTCACGAACGCGGCCGGCGAGCCCACGGTCGCCGACTCCCCCACGCCCTTCGCGCCGATTGGATGATGGGGGGACGGCGTCGTCGTCTCGTACAGCTCGAACTTCGGCGTCTCCCACGCGGTCGGGAGCAGGTAGTCCGTGAAGTTCGAGCCGATGCAGTTGCCGTCCTCGTCGAACGTGATCAGCTCCATCGCGGCCATGGCGAAGCCTTCCGTCAGGCCGCCCATGATCTGGCCCTCGACGATCATCGGATTGATCCGCGTGCCGCAGTCGTCGACCGCGACGCAGCGCAGGACCTTCCACTCGCCCGGTGCCGCGATCGACCTCGACCACCACCGCGTACGACCCGAACGGATACGTCATGTTCGGCGGGTCGTAGTAGTTCGTCGGCCTCGAGGCCGGCCTCCATGCCCTCCGGGTGATCCGTGTACGCGGCGAACGCGATCTCCTGGATCGTCTTCGCGCGGTCGGGCGAGCCCTTGACGAAGAACTTGTCGCCCTCCCACTCCAGGTCGTCCTCCGACGCCTCGAGCAGGTGCGCGGCCAGCTTCTTCGCCTTCTCGCGGATCTTCCGCGCCGCGACCGACGTCGCCGCGCCGGCGGTCGGGGTCGAGCGAGACGCGTACGTGCCGAGGCCGTACGGCGTGTTATCCGTATCTCCCTCCTGGACGAGCACGTCCTCGGGCGGGATCCCGATCTCGTGCGCCACGATCTGCGCGAACGTCGTCTCGTGGCCCTGGCCCTGCGACTTGACGCCGAGCTTCAGGATCGCCTTCCCCGTCGGGTGCACGCGCAGCTCCGCGGAGTCGAACATCTTGATCCCGAGGATGTCGAACTGGCGGCTCGGCCCGGCGCCCACGACCTCGGTGAAGGACGCGAGCCCGATCCCGATCAGCCGGCCCTCCTCGCGCGCCTTCGCCTGCTCCTCGCGCAACGCGGCGTAGCCGACCTTCTCCAGCGCAAGGTCGAGCGCCGGCTCGTAGTTGCCCGAGTCGTACTCGAAGCCGGTCGCGGACGTGTACGGGAACTGCTCCGGCTGGATGAAGTTCTTCCGGCGCAGCTCCGCCGGATCCACCCCGAGCTCGTACGCCGCCGTCTGGACGAGCCGCTCGATGAAGTACGACGCCTCCGTCACGCGGAACGAGCACCTGTATGCCACTCCGCCGGGCGCCTTGTTCGTGTACGCGCCCTCGGTGACGACGTGCGCCGCCGGGATGTCGTACGAGCCCGTGACGATGTGGAACAGGCCCGCCTTGAACTTCGACGGCTGCGCGTCCGCGAACGCGTAGCCCTGGTCGGACAGCATCTTCACGCGGAGGCCGATCATCTTCTGGTCGGCGTCGAGAGCGAGCTCGCCGTCCATGTAGAAGTCGCGCGCGAAGCCGGTGGAGATCAGGTTGCCGGTGCGGTCCTCGATCCACTTCACCGGCCGGCCGAGCAGCAGCGACGCCGCGGTGGCGACGACGTAGCCGGGATACACCGGCACCTTGTTGCCGAAGCCGCCGCCGATGTCCGGGGAGATGATCTGGATGTTCTGCTCCGGCAGCCCCGCGACGAGCGCGAACACCGTGCGGTGCACGTGCGGCGCCTGCGAGGTCATGTAGATCGTCGCCTTGCCGGTCGCCGAGTTGACGTCGGCGACGCAGCCGCAGCACTCGAGCGGCGACGGGTGGCAGCGCGGGTAGTGCGTGCGCAGCCGGACGACCTTGTCCGCGTTCGCGAACGCCTGCTCGGTGGCGGCTGCGTCGCCTGCCTCCCAGTGGTAGATCGAGTTGTCGGTCTGGCCCTCCTTGTCGTCCCGGATCACGGGCGCGCCGGGCTCGAGCGCGGCCTGCGGCGTCGTCACGACCGGGAGCGGGTCGTAGTCGACCGCGATCAGCTCGAGCGCGTCGTGCGCGATGTACGGGTCCTCGGCGATCACGCACGCGACCTCCTGGCCCTGCATGCGCACCTTGTCGGTCGCGAGCACGGCCTGGGTGTCGCCGGAGAGGGTCGGCATCCACGCGAGCTTGTGCTCCGCCAGGATCTCGCCGGTCACCACGACGACCACGCCCGGGAGCGCGGACGCCGCGGAGGTGTCGATCGAGTTGATCTTCGCGTGCGCGTACGGGCTCCGGAGGATGGACATGTAGAGCATCCGCGGCAGCTTGATGTCCTCGATGTAGTTGCCCCGGCCGACGATGAAGCGGTCGTCCTCCTTGCGCTTGACGCTCCGGCCCAGCCAGCCGGTGGTCTGCTCGGGCTGAACGGCCGTCATGACCCCTCCTCCATGTTCTTGGCGGCCCACTGCACCGCCTTGACGATGTTCTGGTAGCCCGTGCAGCGGCAGATGTTCCCGGAGATCGCCCAGCGGATCTCCTCCTCGCTCGGGTCCGGGTTCTCCTGCAGCAGCACCGAGGTGACGAGCAGCATCCCCGGCGTGCAGAAGCCGCACTGGAGGCCGTGCTCCTCCTTGAAGCCCTTCTGGAGCGGATGGAGGCCGCCGGCCGGCGCGAGGCCCTCGACGGTCGTGATCTCGCGGCCGTCGGCCTGGACGGCGAAGTGGGTGCACGACTTGATCGGCGTGCCGTCGAGCAGGACGGTGCAGGCGCCGCAGCTCGTCGTGTCGCAGCCGACGTGCGTCCCGGTCAGGCCGAGGCGCTCGCGCAGCAGGTGGACGAGCAGCAGCCGCGGCTCGACCTCGAGCGAGTGCTCCTCGCCGTTGACCGTGACGGTGATCGTGTGCGTGGTCGGTTTCGTCTCGGTGATCACAGCTGCTCCTTCACCTTGCGGAGACCGCGTGCGGTCAGGACTCGGATCGCGTTGCGCTTGTACTCCTCCGTGCCGCGGACGTCGGTCTGAGGCTCGGCGGCTTCGGCAGTGAGGCGGGCCGCCTCGTCGATCGCGTCGTCGTCGAGCGCGTGGCCGACGAGCGCCTGCTCGGCCGCCTCGGCGCGCAGGTTGGTCGCGCCGGCGCCGGTGATCCCGATGCCCGCCTGGCCGACGGTGCCGTTGTCCATCGACACGTGGACGGCGACGCCGGCCGTGGCGAAGTCGCCGACCTTGCGCTCGAGCTTCATGTAGGTGCCGCCGGCGCGCTCGCCCGGGTCGGGGACGCGCACCTCGGTCACGATCTCGCCGGGCTGCAGCGTCGTCATGAACGGGCCGAGCATGAGCTCGTCGATCGGAATCGTCCGCTCGCCGCCGCTGCTGCGCGCGACGAGCTCGGCGCGGACGGCGAGCATCACGGAGCCCCAGTCGCCCTGCGGATCCGAGTGCACGAGCGAGCCCGCGACGGTTCCCAGGTTGCGGACGATCGGATCGGCGATCTGCGGCGCTGCGTCGTCGAGCGCGCCGTATCTCCCTTTCAGCAGGTCGGACGTCTCGGCGGTCTTGTGCCGGACGAGCGCGCCGATCCGTAAGCCGCCGTCCTCGGTGAGGCCGTCGAGGCCCTCGATCCGGTTGATGTCCACGAGCGCGCTCGGCTGGGCGACACGGAGCTTCATCACGGGGATGAGGCTCATGCCGCCGGCCAAGCACCTTCGCCTCGTCGCCGTAGCGGTCGAGGATCTCCAGTGCCTCGTCCAGCGTCGTGGGCGCGAAGTACTCGAAACTCGCGGGATACACGGTTAGCCGCCTCCCTTCCCGCTCAAGGTGGAACTCTCCCTGCGGACGAGAATACGCGCCGACCGAGGGCGCTTGCACGTTCTACGGTGCTCTTCGGCGCGCGGTTCTCGCTAGGCCGCCTCGAGATCGAGAGCGATCAGGAGAGCAGCTCGCAGTCGAGCGAGCGATTCCGGGTCGAGCGCTCCGCGTCGTCGGACGAGAGCCGCCTTCGGAACCGTGAGGAGGTTGTCGCAGTTGACGACGCACTCACGCGCGAGGCCGTGCTCCCGGCCGAGCGGCACCTCGGTCGGCAGGCCGCGGATCGTCCCGGTCACCGCTGCGACCGTGACGTTGGCGAGCACCGGGATCGCCCGGTCCCGCGTGAGGATCACGACCGGGCGCCGTCCGCCTGGAAGCTCGACGTCGTAGATCTCGCCGCGGTTCAGAGCGGCTGGCCGCCCTCGGCCTCGTGGAACGCGGCGAGCCCGGCGAGGCCGAGCTCGGCGACCCACTCCTCCTGGGGGTGCTCCGCGTAACCGCGCGCGTACGCCTCGTCGATCTCCCGTTCTCGCTCTAACCGCAGAACGAGCTCGAGCCCCGCGCGAAGAGCGTCGCTTCGGTTGGCGAACCGGCCCGACGCGACGGCGGCGTCCAGAGCGGCCAGGTCCCGTTCTGTCAGACGGACTGGAACCTGTGTTGTCATACGATGCAGTATACGCAATCGTGCCCGTGTCCGGCCGGTAGCGTCCGCAGCGTGGCCGTCGTCGTCATCCTGCTGATCGTCGTCCTCATCCTGCTGCTGGCGGGATCGCTGGTCGGCCTCGCGTTCTCGCTCATCTGGCTCGTGCTCACCGGCATCGTCGTCGGCGCGCTGGGGCGCCTCGTCCTCCCGGGCCGGCAGGACATCAGCCTGCTCGCAACGGCGCTCGTCGGGATCGCGGCGAGCCTGGCGGGCGGGATCCTCGCCGACCTGTTCGACGTCGGCTGGATCATCCAGTCCCTCGTGGCGGTCGCGCTCGCCGCGGTCGGGATCACGCTGTTCACGTCGTCCGAGTACGGCCGGAGACGCGCCTAGGGTCAAGCGCCAGGACGGCAAGTCTGTGGCGCCGGCGCTGCGGACGTAGCTTGTGAACGGCACGCTCCGCCTCGGCTTCCTGCCGCCGGTGCCGCAGCCGCTCGTGGGCCTCGTGGTCTTGATTGGTGGGGAACACGGCTCCTCCTCTTCGTCGTGGGCTTGGCACCCCTTGGACGAAGCTGAGCCGCGTTGATCGACATCTTACGAGACCGGGAGGCATGATCTGATTTATCAGATAAGCTTCGCTCGATGGCCAGGCTGACCGCAACGGATGTGGCGCGCCGCTTCTCCGAGGTCCTGAATCGGGTCGCGGCTGGAGAGGAGATCGAGGTGACCCGTGCGGGGGCGGCCGTCGCCGTGATCGCTCCGCCGCGTATGCGGTTGCTGGACGGCGTGCGCTTTCGCGAGCTCCTCGCGACCGCTCCGCCGGTCGATGACGACTTTGCGCGGGATCTCCGCGAGATCCGTACTTCGGTGGGTCCGCCGGAGAGCTCCTGGCCGTCCTGATCGATACGGACCTCCTGATCGCGTATGAGCGCGACGGTCCGATGCTGGAGAACCTCGTCGGCGACGAGGAGCGCGCGATCAGTGTGATCACGGTGAGCGAGCTCCTGCACGGCGTCCACCGTGCACGCGGAGCGCGCCGCGCTCGACGGCGAGCGTTCGTGGAACACCTTCTTGCGCAGCTGGAGGCAGTCCCGATCACCGAGCCCGTGGCGCGAGTCCATGCGGAGATCTGGGCCCAGTTAGCTGGCCGCGGTACCGCGATCGGCAGCCACGATCTCTGGATCGCGGCGACCGCCCTGGCGCACGGACTCGGCGTCGCAACGCGGAACGATCGCGACTTCGGCCGCGTCCCCGGGCTCCGAGTGCTGGCGCTGCCCTAGCCCGCGAGCGCCTCCTCCAGTGCGCGCCGCACCAGGATCGGCGCCAGGGCGCGGCGGTACTCGGCGGACGCGAACGCGTCGTCGATCGGTTCGGTTCCCTCGGCCGCGTGCTCGGCCGCGGCGGCCGGGTCGGCGCCACCTGCCAGCGCCTCCTCCACCGCGGTCGCCCGGACCGGCTTCGGGCCCATGTTCGTCAGCGCGACGTGCGTGCCGCCGTTCGTCGCCACGGCGACGCCGACGACCGCCCAGTCCTGCGCCCGCGAATGGAACTTCTCGTACGCCCAGCCGCCGGCCGACTTGGGGACGCGGATCTCCGTCAGCACCTCCGTCGGCTCGAGAGCGGTCGTGAAGACGCCCTGGAAGAAGTCCTCCGCCGCGATCATCCGGCCGCCGCTCGTGACCAGCTCGCCGCCGAGGGCCACGAGCGCGGTCGGCACGTCCGAGGCCGGGTCGCCGTGGGCGCACGAACCACCGATCGTGCCCATGTGACGCACCTGCGGGTCGCCGACCTCCGCGCACGCCCTCGCCAGCAGCGGGCACGCGCCGACGAGCGTCTCGTCGTGCTCCAGGTCGGAGTAGCGCGTCAGCGCGCCGATCGCGAGCCGGTCGCCGTCCTCGCGGACGTAGGCGAGCTCCGAGATCCTGCCGATGTCGACGAGCGCCGGCACCTCGGCCAGCCGCAGCTTCAGCAGCGGGAGGAGCGACTGGCCGCCCGCCAGCACCTTCGCTCCGTCGTGCTGTCCCAAAAGCTCGGTCGCATGCTCGACCGACTCCGCGACCGTGTAGTCGAACTTCGCCGGGATCATTCCCCGCCTCCCCTCGCGTCGCGGATCGCCCGCCAGACACGTTCCGGCGTCGCGGGGATCTGGATGTCGGTCACGCCGAGCGGCACGAGCGCATCGACGACCGCGTTCGCGACCGCGGGCGGCGATGCGATCGTCCCGGCCTCCCCCACGCCCTTCACGCCCATCGGGTTCGTGGACGACGGCGTCACTGTCCGGTCGGTGACGAACGAGGGCAGCTCCGCCGCCGACGGCACGCGGTACGACGTCATCGACGAGGTCATCAGCTGTCCCTGCTCGTCGTAGATCGCCTCCTCGTACAGCGCCGACGCGATCCCCTGGGCGACCCCGCCGTGCACCTGGCCGTCCACGATCATCGGGTTGACGACCGTGCCGCAGTCGTCCACGGCCACGTACTTGAGGAGGTCGACGTCGCCGGTCTCCGAGTCGATCTCGACCACGCAGGCGTGCGTCCCCGAGGGGAAGGTGAAGTTGGGCGGGTCGTACACGTGCGTCTCCTCGAGCCCCGGCTCGACGCCCTCCGGCAGGGCGTGCGCGGTCCAGGCGGAGAACGCGATCTCCGGGATCGTCTTCGCCCGCTCGGGGCTCCCTTTCGCCCGGAACGCGCCCTCGGCCCACTCGAGGTCGTCGGGCGCGATCTCGAGCTCGTGCGCCGCGATCACCTTTGCCTTCTCCTTGATCTTCTGCGTCGCGTTCCAGAGCGCGATCGCGCCGACCGAGACGGAGCGCGAGCCGTAGGTGTCCATCCCCAGCGGCGCGACGGCGGTGTCGCCATGGAGCACGTCCACGTCCTCGAACGGGACGCCGAGCTCGTCCGCGGCGATCTGCGCCCAGGCTGTCGCATGGCCCTGGCCGTGCGGTGACGTGCCGGTCACGACGGTGACCTTCCCGGTCGGATGGCAGCGGACGGTGGCCGCGTCCCAGCCCCCAGCGCCGTACTTCAGTGCGGACAGCACCTGCGACGGCGCGAGGCCGCACATCTCGATGTACGAGGACAGGCCGATCCCGAGCAGCTTCGTGTCGCCCCGCTGCCGCCGCTCCTCCTGCTCGCGGCGCACGGCCTCGTAGTCGAGCCGCTCGAGCGCCCTGTCCAGCGTCGCCTCGTAGTTTCCCGAGTCGAGCGCCAGGCCGGACGGGATCGTGTACGGCTCGTCGAACGGCGGGATGAAGTTCAGCCGCCGGATCTCGGCCGGGTCCTTGCCCACGCGGCGGGCGAGCGCGTCCATCGCCCGCTCGATCGCGTACGTCGCCTCGGGCCGTCCGGCGCCGCGGTAGGCGTCCGTCGGCGTCTTGTTCGTGAACACGCCCGTGCACTCGAAGAAGTACGCCTTCGCGTCGTACGCGCCGGCGTAGATGAACGCGCCCAGGATCGGGATGCCCGGCGTGACGAGCTGGTAGTAGGCGCCGAAGTCCGCGATGACGGCGGCGCGGACCGCGGTCACGATCCCCTCCTCGGTCGCGGCGAGCTCGATCTTCTGGCGGACGCCGCGCCCGTGGATCGTGGCGAGGTAGTTCTCCGTCCGCTCCTCGATCCACTTGACCGGCACGCCGAGCCGGCGTGCGAGCGTGAGCGCGAGCGCCTCCTCCGCGTACACGTTCAGCTTCGACCCGAAGCCGCCGCCCACCGTCGGCGCGACCACGCGCAGCTTCGTCTCCGGGATCCCGAGCGTCAGCGCGAGCGTCACCTTGAGGACGTGCGGGATCTGCGTCGCCGACCAGAGGGTGTACTCGCCCATCGCCGGAGACGGCTGGACGACGACTCCACGAGCCTCGATCGCGTTCGGGATCAGGCGCGGGTGCCAGTACTCCTCCTCGATCGTGACCGCGGCCTCGTCGAAGGCGCGCTGCGTCGCGTCGGGGTCACCGACGCCCCACGTGTACGCCCGGTTGTCGCCGAGCTCCTCGTGGACGGCCGGCGCACCGTCGCGGAGCGCGTCGTCGAGCTCGAGCACGTGCTCGAGCGGCTCGTACCCGACGTCGACGAGGTCGGCCGCGTCCTTCGCGGCTGCGCGGGAGTCGGCCACGACGACCGCGACGCCGTCGCCGGCGAAACGCGCCTTGTCGTGGGCGAGCGGCCAGTGCTCCGGCATCCGCGTGTCCGCGTCGCTCTCGAGCGGGAAGTTGCCCGTCCCGATCGGCCATGCGCAGGGGAGCGAGCCGGCCCAGTCCTCCTTCAGCTCGGCGCCGCTGAACGCCGCAACGACGCCTTCGGCCTCGCGTGCGCGTGAGACGTCCACCGACGTGATCCGCGCGTGCGCGTACGGGCTGCGCACGATCGCCATCCACACCATGCCCGGGAGCGCGATGTCGTCGACGTAGCGAGCCTGGCCGGTGATCAGGGCGGGATCCTCCTTCCGGAGGACGCCGCCGCCGACGTAGCGCTGGGCCGCCGCCTGAGCTTCCACGGTCTCGGTCATGACGTCCCTCCCTGCACCAGCTCGGTCGCGGCCCGCTCGACCGCCTTGACGATGTTGTGGTAGCCGGTGCAGCGGCAGAGGTTGCCCTCGAGGCCCTTGCGGATCGCCTGCTCGTCCAGCGTGCCGTGCTCCTCGATCAGCGAGACGGCCGCCATGATCATCCCCGGCGTGCAGTAGCCGCACTGGAGCGCATGTTCCTCGTGGAACGCGCGCTGCACCGGGTGGAGGTCGCCGTTGTGGCCGATCCCCTCGATCGTCGTGACCTCGCGCCCGTCGGCCTGGACGGCCAGGACGGTGCAGGACTTGACGGACTTCCCGTCGAGCAGCACCGTGCAGGCGCCGCAGGTGGTCGTGTCGCAGCCGACATTGGTGCCGGTGAGGCCGAGCTGCTCGCGCAGCAGGTAGACGAGCAGCTGACGCGGCTCGACTTCCGCCTCGTGCCGGACCCCATTGACGGTGACCGCGATGGGTACCAAGAGGTTTCCTCCCTTCGCTCGCCCCGCTCGAACTCTCCCAGCGAGCGAGCATAAACGAGTGGTTCCCCGGCCGCGTGAGGCTCCGGCGATCGGCCGCCCGGCGACGCGGCCTCATCCGCGCCGGACCACGACGTGCATCAGAGGCTGTGGCGCATGTCCGGCGTGACGGCGACACTTCCACCGGTGGCGACCGAGCGCGAGATCGCCGAGGCCTGGGCGGCGCTGGCCGAGCGCGAGCGGCGGCTGACGGACACGATCAACCGCCGGTCGGCGGAGCTCGACGCGCGCACGGCGCGGTTCGACCAGCTGAATGCCGAGCTCGACGAGCGCTCGCGGCTGCTGGCAGAGGCCGACGCCGACGTCAACGCCAGGGAGGAGCGGCTCGCTGAGGCCGAAGTTGCGCTGCGGGAGCGTGAGCACGCCGTCCGGGCAGCCGACGTCCAGCTCGAGCATGCGCGGCGCCTGTCCGGTGAGCTCGAGGCGCGCGATCGCGCGCTGCGGACGGCCGAGATCGAGGTGGACGAGCGGAGCCAGTGGGTCTCCTCGGCCGAAACCGCCCTCGAGGCGCGCGAGCGCCGGCTGGTCGACCTCGAGCGCGAACGGACGGAGCTGGCCCGCCGGCTGACGGAGGTGGAGGAGCGGGATCACGTTCACGATCTCATGACGACGCAGCTCGACCGGCGAGCCGTCGCGCTGGAGGCGCTCGCTGCGGAGCTGGAGGAGAGCCGCCGGCGGACCAAGGAGGAGGCAGCGACGCTGGAGCCGCAGCTGCAGCAGGCCGCGGAGCGGCTCCGGGCCGTCGAGCTGCGGGAGCAGGAGCTGGAGGAGCGCGCCGCCCGGCAGCGCGCGGCGGAGGAGCAGCTGAACCGGCGTGCCGCGCGGCTCGCGGTCACCGAGACGCACCTCTCGCACAGCGCCCGCGACCAGCGGGAGCTCGAGCGGCGTGAGGCGGCGGTCGAGATCGGCGAGCGCGAGCTGGCGGCGCGGCGGTCGGAGCTGGAGCCGATGGCGCGCGAGCTCGACGAGCGGGGCGGCTGGCTCGCGGCCGCCGTCGCGCAGCTGGACGAGCGCGACCGGGCGCTGCGCGAGCGCGAGCGGGAGGTGCGGCGGATCCAGGAGCGGGAGGCCGAGCTGGAGCTGTGGGAGGCCCGCCTGGACGACCGCGACCGCCGGTTGCTGGAGCTGGAGGATCAGATCGCCGAGCGCCGCAAGTTCGTCCGCGAGTCGGAGATCCGCCTCGGGCTCGAGGTGGCCGAGGAGCAGCACTAGGTCGCCGCGGCGCGACCGACCGCAGCCCGCGCGTGACCGGCGGCCTCGGAGCCGTCCCGAACCGACCCCTGTGGAGCAGTTGTTCCACTTTCGGCACAGAAACGCTGCAGACATGCGTGTCGCGGAGCGGTAGCCTCGCCGGCGAGGGAGGCGGGTTCGAATCCCCACCCTTTGAGATGGGTGGGGGTGCGGGGCTGCGGCCGGCTCGCCGGTTCCGGCCTAGGCCCGAACCTCGTAGGCCATCAGGATGGCGTCGACGTACTCGTCGCCGCGCCGATAGTGGTTCTTCCGATAGCCCTCGCGGACGAAGCCGAAGTCCTCGTACAGCGCCAGCGCCGCCTCGTTCCACGGGAAGACGTGCAGCTCGAGCTTGCGGACGTCCGCCGACCGGGCCCACGCGACGGCCGACTCGAGCAGCGCCCGCCCGATCCCCTGCCGCCGGTGCCCCGCGTCCACCATCAGGCCCAGGTCCGCGACGTGCCGCGAGGACGGATGCTGGTCGCGCGAGATCGAGAGCCGGCCGACGACGCGACCGTCGTCCGCCTCCGCGACAAACACCGCCGCGTGCGGATAGCGGCGCACCGCGCGCAGGTACCGCCGCTCGTCCGACACGCTGCGCCAGCCGTTCAGGGTCACGAGCCAGCCCTGCGGCTCCGCGGCCACGGCGTCGCCCAGCTCCTTCAGCTCCGCCGCGTCGCGCGGCTCCGCGGGCCGGACGACGAACATCACGCCCCGACCACCACGCCCGCCCCGCCCCGGCGCGGGTCGCCGGCGGCGGCGAGCGAGCCGCCGTCCAGCCGCTCTACGGCAGCGACACCGCCGAAGTAGAGGTTCTGACGTCGCCAGCGGACGACGTCCCAGCCCATCTCCTCGAGCCGATCGAGCTCACCGGCGTCGTGGCCGCCCTCGCAGTGCAGGTGCTCACCCTCCAGGTGGACGCGCGGGCGCTCGATCGCCTCCTCGACCGCGAGCCCCTGGCCGACGACGTTCACCACGATCTGCATGACGGCGCCGCGCAGCCGCAGCGAGCCGGCGCTCCCGACCACGAGACGCGGGCGGCCCTCGTGGAGCACGATCGACGGGCTCATCGCGGACGACAGCCGCGCGCCGGGCCGCGGCGGCTTCGCCAGGTCGAACTCCCCGAGCATGTTGTTCATGTGGATCCCGGTGCCCGGGATGACGATCCCGGACCCCGAGCCGGTCGAGGCCGTCAGCGCGACGGCGTTGCCCTCGCCGTCCACGACCGAGATGTGTGTCGTGCCCTGCATGACTACCGTGGCGCGCTCCTCGAGCAGCTTCGCGAGCCCGCCGCGGTGGAGCGACCCCTCGAAGCCCTCCTCCGACCGTGCGATCGCCTGCTCGCGCATCACGCGCGCCACCGCGTCGATCGCCTCGGCGCTGCCCGGGTCGCCGAGGGCCTCGGGGAACAGGCGCAGGCCGTAGGCGATCAGGATCCCGCCCGCAGACGGCGGCGGGTTCGACAGAAACTCGTGTCCCCGAAACGCCGCCTCGACCGGCCGGCGTCGAACGACCCGGTACTCCTCGAGATCGCGCCGTGTCACGCGTCCGCCGTGGGCCTCCAGATGGTGGACGATCGCCTCGCCGAGCTGACCGCGATAGAGCTCAGCGGCCCCCCGCCCTGCCAGCAGCTCCAGCGTCTGCGCCAGATCGTCCTGGACGAGGACGTCCTCCGCCGACAGGCGCTCGCCGTCTCGCTCGTACACGGCCCGGCTCTCCGGCGTGTGCCGGAGGATCAGGTCGAGGATCGCGTGGAGGTACGCCTGCGGCCGGGTCAGCTCGACGCCGTCTCTCGCGAGCTCGATCGCCCGCCCGAAGAGCTCCTGCCACGGCAGCCGGCCGAACGCGCGGTGCGCCTGCTCGAGCCCGAGCACCGCGCCGGGGACGGCGACCGAGGCGCCGCCGATGTGGAAGACCTGCGTCGAGCCGCCCGAGAAGTCGACGTCGACGGAGTCCATCTCGACGGGGTCTGCGCCCTCGAGCCCGAGCCCGGGAGCCGCGACGAAGAAGTCGAACACGCGCGTCGACCGGTCGGCCGCGCGATGGACGAGCATGAATCCTCCGGAGCCCGGACCGGTCAGCGGGCTCTCGGCTACCCAGGAGGCGAGGGCCGCCGCGACGGCCGCGTCGACCGCGTTCCCGCCCGCCTCGAGCACCCGCGCCCCCGCATCGGCGGTCAGAGGATGGCCGGCGGCGACTGCCCCTCTCATCCGTCCAATGTACCGTCGCTCTCGCGCCGTCCTAAAGCTCGGCGCTGATCTAACCGACCTCATCGTTGAACGTCCGACTACTCGCATGAACGAACTCGACCTCGACCTCCGCTCACTTCTCTCCCGCCGCGCCCTGATCGCGGCGGGGCTCTTCCTGACGGCGGTCGCGGCGGTCGCGATGACGTCGCACCGGTTCGGTACGGCGGTCCAGGACCTGGAGGACGCGCGGCCCGTGTGGTTGTGGGCGGCCGCGGCCGCGTTCATCGTCTCGCTGTTCGCCTCGGCGGCGGCCTGGCGCGAGGGCTTCAAGCTCTGTGGGGCGCGCCTCTCGTACGTGGACGCGGGCGCGCGCTACTCGCTCGGCTCGCTCGTCAACGGCGTCTCTCCTGCGCGCCTCGGCGAGGCAGTGCGGCTGACGCTCTTCGGCCGCGCGCTCACCGGTGAGGACCGGGCGCTGCGGGCCGGCGGGGCCCTCGGCGTGATCGTCGCCGCCCGTTCGCTCGTGTTCGCGCTCGTCCTGATCTGCGCCGCCGCGCTGGGCGCGGTGCCGCTGTGGCCGGTGCTCGCGCTCCTGGGTCTGGTCGGCCTGGCCGGGATCGTCGCGTTCGCTGTTCGGAACCGGACGCCGCAGACGCACGTCGCGCATCTGGTCGACGCGTTTCGGGAGCTGGGCCGGTCGCCGGCCGGAGGCGCCCGGATCGTCGGGTGGATCGCCGCCTCGACGGTGACGAGATTCGCCGGGGCGGCCGCGATCGCGGCGGCGCTCGGGGTCAACTCGCCTGTCTCGGCCGCGCTGATCATCCTTCCGGCGCTCAACGTCGCCGGGCTGATCCCGCTCTCTGGGAACGTCGGGATCACGAGCGGAGCCGTCGCAGTCGCGCTCCAGGCACACGGGATCGGGCTGTCGCAGGCGCTCGCCACCGGGCTCGCGTTCCACGCGGTCGAGACTGCGGCCGGGTTGACGGGCGGGCTGGCGGGGCTGCTGTTCCTGGTCAGGTTCGACGCCCGCCGTCTCGTCGCCGCCGGTGCCGCAGCATGCCTCGTCGCGGCATTCGCAGCCACGGTGCTCGTCCCGCTGGCCTGATGCAACACTGAGGCCGTGCGCCTCGTCGCGCTCGCCGCCGCAACAGCCCTGGTCCTTCCCGCCGGCGCCTCGGCCAGGCTCGGCGCGGAGCCGTTCGGGTTCTGGGGCGGCGACTACACGACGCGAACGAACGAGCACGTCCGGGTCTTCTCGTCGCCCTCGTACAGGATCGATCCCGCCGTCAACCAGCGCTGGGCCGACTTCCTCGCGTCGCTCGTCCACGGCTCGGAGCTCGCGACGGTGACCGTCTACCGCGCGCCGGTCGGCGAGGTGACGCAGCATCTGCGGCGGCAACGTGGACGTCCGCGGCTGCTACGACGACGGTCGGATCGTCACCATCGGCGAGGACGCCGACCTGCGTGCCACCGCCGTGCTCGCACACGAGTACGGGCACCACATCGCGGCGAACCGGACGAACGCGCCCTGGTCGGCGCTCGGCTGGGGCACGAAGCGCTGGTCGTCGCTGATCGGCGTCTGCCGGCATGCGCGGGCCAAGGAGTGGTGGCCGGGCGCAGAGGGGCCGCTCGTCTACTTCTACAACCCGGGGGAGGCGTTCGCCGAGGCGTACCGGCTGCTGAACGAGCGCAAGCTCGGCCTGCCGCTGTCGCCGTGGTCGATCGTCGACGACGTCTTCTTCCCCACGGCACGGGCGCTCACGCTCCTCCAGCAGGACGTTCTCGATCCCTGGGGCGGGCCCTCGACCGTCACACGCGCCGGGACGTTCAGAGCGGGCGGCAAGCGCTCGGTGACGATCAAGGTGCCGACGCCGCGTGACGGCGAGCTGAAGGCGACTGTTACCGGCGCGGCGCAACTCGCGGGCGCGTCCGACCGCCTCGTCTGCGGAACGCGCACGTCGGCGTTCCGCATCGTCCGGGCGGGCCCGCCCGGACGCTTCACGCTGACGGTGTCGCGGCCCTAGGAGCCCGTCAGGAAGGACGGTGGCTCGAGGTCGTCGCCGCCGCCCTCGCTCGTGAGCGCGCTGACGAAGCTGCCGCGCCGGCGCTGGCCCGCGCCGAGGCCGGTCGCGATCACCGTCACCCAGACCTGGCCGGTGAGCCGTTCGTCGATCGTCGCGCCGAAGATGATCTGCGTCTCGTCGTTCGCAGTCTCGCGGATCACCTCTGCCGCCTCGTTCACCTCGATCAGCGAGAGATCGTCGCCGCCGGCGATCGAGAGCAGGATCCCGCGCGCCGCGCCGAGCTCCGAGTCGATCAGCGGTGACCGGAGCGCCCGCTCCGCCGCTTCCCGCGCCCGGTTCTCGGTGGCCGAGGAGAAGCCGATCCCCATCAACGCCGAGCCGGATCCCTCCATGACCGTCCGCACGTCGGCGAAGTCGAGGTTGATCAGCCCGGGCAGCGTGATCAGGTCGCAGATCCCCTGGACGCCCTGACGGAGGACGTCGTCGGCGATCTTGAACGCGTCCAGCATCGAGGTCGAGCGATCGAGAACCTCGAGCAGCCGGTCGTTCGGGATCACGATCGTCGTGTCGCAGGCGGCGCGCAGAGCGTCGACCCCCGACTCAGCCTGCGAGCGGCGCTTCGTCCCCTCGAACTTGAACGGGAGCGTGACGATCCCGACCGTGAGCGCACCCAGCTCGCGGGCGATCCGCGCGACGACCGGCGCAGCGCCGGAGCCGGTGCCGCCGCCCTCGCCGGCGGCGACGAAGACCATGTCCGCGCCGCGCAGAGCGTGCTTGATCTGGTCGTACGCCTCCTCGGCCGCCTGCCGGCCGACCTCGGGGTCGGCGCCGGAGCCGAGCCCCTGCGTCAACTCCCGGCCGATGTGGATCTTCAGCTCGGCGTCCGACATCTGCAGTTGCTGGAGGTCGGTGTTGACGGCGATGAACTCGACCTGGTTGATGCCGGCGTCGATCATCCGGTTGACGGCATTGAGGCCCGCCCCGCCCACGCCGACGACCTCGATCTTGGCGAGGTACGACCCGGGCATCGCCCCGGTCGCGCGGTGGAGGCGCGGGGCCGGCTCGGGCAGTGGCTCCAGGTAGCGGGCGACGGGCGGCTCGGGGGCCACCGGCGGCGGGGTCGGCTCCGGAGCCGGCGTCAGCGGCGCCGGCTCGGGCTCGGGCTCGGGAGCAGCGGCCGCGGGCTCGGGATCTTGCCGCGGCGGGGACGGCGTCTCGACCTCGTCCTCCCAGGAAGGGACATGCTCCACGGTCGACTCGTGCGGCTCCTCGGCCGGCGGCGTGCCCGGCTCCTGCTCCTGCTTCTGCGCCGCCTCCGTCGCGCGGAAGAGCTCCGCGAGCGGGCCCTCACGCATGCTCGCGCGCTTTCGCGCCATTGAGCACCTCCTTCGCCAGGTCGCGGTAGAGATCCGCGGCCTCGCCGCTCGGGTCGTACATCAGCACCGACTGGCCCTTCACGGGCGCCTCTGCGTACCGGATCGTCTTGCGGATCTTCGTGTTGTAGACGAGGTCGCCGAAGTTCTCCTTGAGGATGTCGACCGCCTCGCGCGAGTGCACGAGCCGGCGGTCGTACATGGTCGGGAGAATCCCCTGAATGTCCACTTCCGGGTTGAGGTTCTCCCGGATCATCGCCAGCGTGTTCTGCAGCTGCACGAGCCCTCGCAGGGAGAGGTACTCGCACTGGACCGGGACGATCACGCCGCTCGAGGCGACGAGCGCGTTGATCGTCAGCAAGCCGAGCGACGGCGGCGTGTCGATCAGGATGTAGTCGTACTTCGCCTTGGCGCCGACCAGCGCCTTCTCGAGCGCGCGCTCGCGGCCGATCATCGAGGAGAGCGCGAGCTCGGCGCCCGCAAGGTCGATGGACGAGACCGCGAGGTCGAGCTCGGCCTCGCGGATGATCTCCTCGATCGGCAGCCGGTGCACGAGCACGTCGAACATCGACCGCTCGATGTCGTCCGGGTTCCAGCCCTGGCTCATCGTCAGGTTGCCCTGGGGGTCGAGGTCGATCGCGAGGACCGCGAACCCCTTCTCCTTCATCGCGACGCCGAGGTTCAGCGTCGATGTCGTTTTCGCGACGCCGCCCTTCTGGTTGGCGAACGCGATCACCTGACCCAAAGGTGCCCCCTTGCTACTGGACGATGAGCGCGTATTCGGACGCGGAAGTAGGCGCGACAGCCCCATGCGGCTTCCGTTCGGGAAACGGTACCAGTCTCCTCCTGATGCGCTTCATGATCGCTTCCGGGTCGGATGTGGCTCTTCACGTGGCCGTTCGGGACACCCGGTGATGTAGGTGTACACAGGCGGTGATGTCTGTAGACACAGACATCACTCGGCGGTTCCGCACGAGATCGCGCCGACTGTGCGCCGAGTCCGTGCCTAGCGGGCTGCCGCGTACGCGCGCACCGGGCGGAATCGGCCGGCGAGGTGCCAGACGCCTGCGATCGTGACGACCGCGGCGCCGACGACGATCACGAGCGCTTGCGCGGCGACCGCGAACGCGACCGCCTCGGCCTTGGGAATGCCGCTGACGATCAGGATGGCAGCGCCGGCGCCGGCCTGTGTAGCGGCGCCAGCAGGCGCGATCGGAAGCGAGGCCGACGCGGCCGAGGCGCACAGGAACGCGAGCGCCAGCGGCATCGAGCTGCCGACCGAGAGCGCGTTCAGGAGCACGAACACCGCCAAGGCGCGAAGGGCCCACGAGATGGAGATCAGGAACCACGCCTCGGACGCCGACCGCCTGCACGCGCAGTGCTCACGCAGCCAGCGGCCGAGCTTGAACCGGGTCACGAACGAGATCCCGGCGATCCGCGGCAGAAAGAGGACGAGCGCCGCCGCGGCGACACCTGCGAGCGCGACGAGGGCGAAGCCGACGCGAACGCCGCCGGACTCGGTCGCTGCGGCGGCAACCGAGGCGAGCGGAGTCAACGCCGCGCTATCGAGCAGGCCGACCACGACGAGCGTGAGGCAGATCGCGCCGAGACCGGCCGTCTTGCCCGGCAGCCGGCGCACGACGGCGATCCGGATCGCCTCGTCGAACCGCCCCGGAAGGGCAACTCCACCGACCGACGCCGCGCCGCCTGCGGCGGCGAGGTTCAGCGCCTGAGGACGCTCGGCCGGCGAGAAGAGCCGCTGCCAGCCCCACGCCTTGAAGGCGTAGGCGGCGAGGAAGAGGAAGGCGGCGGCGACCACGAGACCAGGGTTGGCGTGCGCAAGCGGCCAGCCCGAGTGCACGAAATGGAGCACCGTGAGCACGGCCGCGCCCAGCGCGATCGAGACGAACACGGCGTTGACGCCGATGCGGACCTTGCGCAATCTGAAGACGTGAAGCGCTCTCCCCATAGAAGGGGGTATCGGGCGGCGCGCGAGGAAGCTGGAGAGTCGAATGGGTGATGTCCCCTGTGGCGGAGCGCCTAGAGGTGTCTAACTAGGTACGCGCGACGGGTTTCGCCAGCGAATCAGCTAGTCCTCGGGCTCTCCGTCGTTGTAGTCGAGAGGCTCGAGCCGGGCGATAAGGCCGACGCCGCGCCAGAAGATCTTATTCGATCGCGGGTAGTAGCACACGTCATTCGTGTCACGAGTCCCGTACGCGAGGTAGGTGAGACCGGCGTCGCCGGCGCGGAGAGAGTGGGCGATGCGCGTGCCGGGCGGGCGCGCGACGACGTGGCCGGCTCCGAGCTCGTGCTCCTGGTACTCGAAATCCGGGTGGATCCTGGGCGACCCGGGCGTAGGCCACAGCTCGAGCACGCCCTCCCCGTCGAGGACGACGAAGATCTCCTCCTCGGCCGAGTGGCAGTGCGGCGGGGAGCCGCGCCGGCCTGCCTCCAGCTGGATCCAGTTCAGGCCGCTCCGCACCGACCCTGCCTGCGCAGCGAGCTCTGCGAACGCGCCGCCCTCCTCCGTCTGCGGCGACTGAATGTCGGCGACGTTCTCCGGCCGGGGGCTCGGCGCCGCGAGCTCCGGCTCGCCGGCTGCGGCCTCCCGCTCCCACGGATGCGGCCCCTGTGAGACGTCGACGGTGACCCCCATGCGCAGCACCTTGGCCCGTGGGAGGAACGTCGCCGTCGTGTCGGTCCGCTCGCCGAAGGCGAGGATGTCCAGCCCGTCGTCACCGGCGCGGAAGGTGTGCGGCTCTTCGGCGACGCGCTCGACGATGCAGTCGCCCGCCTGCACCTCGTGCGTCCGGCCGCCCTGCCAGAGGAGCCCCGACCCGCCGAGGACGTAGTAGATCTCCTCCTCGTCCAGCTCGATGTGCGCCGGGGTCGACCAACGACCCGCCTCGACCTGGATCCGGGTAACGCCGACGGTTCTCGTCCCGGCCGCCTCGCCGAGGTCCGACCAGGTGCCGCAGAGGTGTCCTTCCTCGAGCCGCTCCGACTCGACCTCGTCCCAGTGGGCGATCACGGCGGCGATGGTACTCACGCAGAAGCGGACCGTCGGCGAGGCCTTCACGGAAGGAAGCGCGGGAAGCTAGTCGCCGAGCTCGGTGAGCCGCTTCGCCATCGTCTCCTCGATCGCCGACGCGAGGTCAGGATGCGTTGCCTCGAGGCGCCGGAACTCGGTCCCGAACATCACGAGGAGCTTCGCCGGCGAGCTCGCAGTGACGGTCGCCTTCCGGCGCCCGCCGCCAATGATCGCCATCTCGCCGAAGAAGTCGCCCGGCCCGAGCGCCGCTACTTTCTCCCCTTCGGAGGTAACGCTCGCTGTCCCCTCCGTCAGCACGAAGAAGGAGTAGCCAGGTGCGCCTTCGCCTGTGAGACGAACGCCCTCGCTGGCTTCCCGGGCGTCGAACCACGTCGCGAGCTCCTCACGTTGGTCATGGGTCAGCGACCCGAACAGCGGCACGCCCGCAAGTTGTTCGACGTCGACCACGGAGGAGGAAGCTAATTCCGCCGCAATCCGCCGTCAAGACACGAGCGGCTACTCCAGCTCCTCGGAGTTGCGATCGTGCCGCTAGGCCTTCACGACCTCGTTCAGTTCGTCGTAGGTGATCGACGGCACCGGGGCACCCTCCGGGAACGCCGGCTTCACCGAAGTCTCGAACCACGACTCGGAATCGGCTTGCGTGTCCCACATCTCGGTCACCCGCCAGCCGCCTGGGCTTGGGCCATTCCCGTGCACGATGAACCCCTTTGCGCTGGTGATTTGATCGAGCACCGGCCGCATACCGTCGATCATCTCCTTCGTCCCGCCTGGAATCTGCGCGGTCATCAAGACTGCCATCTCTTCTCCTTCGATCGGTGATGGGTGTCCGATCATGTCACTGCGCCGTTGCGACGCTCCTGGACGTCGTCCCAGTGCGCGATCCCCATGTGCTCGACTCTACGCGGCCGGCACCCGCAGGGCGCCCTCGCAGCGGTCGACGGCCGCCGCGGCCCGCGCGTCGCCCTCGAGGCGGGCCCACGCCTCCGCGGCGCGGACGAGCCCGCGGAGCTCATGGAGGAGCGCATCGGGCGGCGCTCCCTGGCGGTCGAGCGCCTCGATTCGGTCGAGCCGGTCGATCACGGCACGCGCTTCGTCCATGCCGTCCACGCTACCCGGCAAGTGCGCGCGCGATCGTGTCGACTTTGTGCCGGAACTCAGGACGCGGGCGGAGGCCGAGGATCGTCTCGTCGAGCGTGGCCACGAGCCCGGCGCGGTCGCCGTGGAGGAGTGCCTCGACGAGAGCGCGCCGAATCGGATCGGGCTCGGGGTCGCCGGAGAGGCTCAGGTGGAGCTCGGCCCGTTCCCGCGGTGTCTCGCCGAGGAGGACGGAGCCGCGGACGGCGGCGGCCCAGAGCCCGTCGGCGCCGCCGAGCAGCGCGGCCAGCGCCTCGCGCAGCTGCTCCGCGCGGAACGGCCCGTCCTGGAAGAGCGACAGCTCCCAGCGGTCGAGCGCCTCGCCCAGCTCGGGATCCTCGTCGGCAAGCACTAGGCGGCCGCGCAGGTCGGCGGCGACGGCGCCGCGGAAGGCGTCCAGACGCGTGGGCTCGCCGACCGGCGCCGTCGCGGCGATCGGGACGACCGGCCGGATCCCGTACGGGCGCCAGTCGAGCCGCTCGAACAGGACGGGGCCCGCAGCTGCCGGCGCGGCGGCGGCGAGCCGGATCGCCGTGACGGCATCCGAGAGCTCGCCGGGAGCGTCGGGCGGCTCGGTGGCGCCGGGCTCGAGCGCGCGCTCGAGCTCGAGCACGCACAGGCGGTCGGGCTCGCGGCCGAAGTCCGCCGGGAGCAGCCCGTTCGCCTCCGGCCACAGCTTCGACAGCTCGCCGGTCGCCGCCGTGCGGACGCGGATCCCGCCGCCGAGCTCGATCGTCGCGCCGCCGGTGGTGACGCCGACGAGCGGGGCGACCGCCGCGTACGCGTGGTCCCAGCCGAACAGCGACGTCTCCAGCTCCCCGTAGGCGCGCGCGAAGGCGTCGTCGTCCCAGTCGAAGCCGCCGCAGGCCTCGGCCGTCGTGACGAGCAGCGGCAGGAGGATGCTGTAGAAGAGCGCCTCGTCCTCGTCGGCGCGCGCCCCGGCATGGGCTCGGCTGAAGATCGCCGCCGCCGGCTCGCGGCCGAGGTCCTCCAACGCGATCCGCGCGTCGTCGCGGCGGCGCAGCTGATGGACTCGCGTCTCGACGAAGCTGCGCACGAGCGGCCGGTACTCGTACAGCGCCGGCCGTCCGCGCGACGCGTGCTCCTCGAACGAGAACGGCAGCTCGGCGCCGTCGTCAAGGTCGTGTAGGAGCGAGCGGAACGCCCCGAGGGAGAAGTTCCGCAGGGACGTGAACAGCTGCGGCGCGCGGACTCCCACGCCTGCCCCTACGTTCCGCGCGGCTCCTCTCCTGCCTGGCACCGTGGGCACCAGTACGCCATCCGCGCACCGTCCCCTTGCGGCCAGGACTTGATCGCGGCCCCGCAGCGGGGGCACGGCCGGCCCTTGCGGCGGTACACGCCGTGGCTGCCGCCGGTCCCGTCGAGGCGCGCCCGCATCATCCGGTGCGCCGCCTCGAGCGCGGCGCGCAGGTCGTCGTCGGCGACGTCCGCGAGCGGTCGCCACGGGGAGATCCGAGCCTCCCAGAGCGCCTCCGCCTTCCACATGTTCCCGACTCCCGCAACGAGGCGCTGGTCGACGAGCGCCTCCCCGACCGTGCGCTCCTGGCGCTCGCGCCGCAGGTTGGCGAGCATCGCGTCGAAGGCCGGCGGCTCGGCCAGGATGTCCGGCCCGACCCGACGGGCGACGCCGCGGTCGAGCTCGAGCACCGGCCCGTGCCAGAGCGCCGCCACGTGGTCGTCGCCACGGAGGACGAGCCACGGCGTCCCGAACAGCGGCGCGTCGCGCGGCAGCACACGCCACCGTCCCTTCATGCGCAGGTGGCTGCGGAGGACGAGGCCGCCGTCGAACCGGAGGAGGAGGTTCTTTCCGACGGCCTCGACGCCCTCCAGCCTGCGGCCGTCGAGCACCGGCGCCAGCTGCTTCACGGCCGCGCGCGGGTTCGGCGTCTCGACCGCGAGCGTCTGGCCGACGAGCACCTGGAGGCTGCTGGCGGCGCGATGGAGGGCGTCGCCTTCGGGCATGCTCGAAGCGTATGTCCGGCCAGATTCGAGCCGCCGCGGCCGGTGCGGTCGCCGCAACCGTGTGGGGGCTGCTCGAGCCGCTCGACCAGCGGCTGTTCCAGTGCGACTACTCGGATGTCGAGCTGGTCGGGCTGGGGAATCGCCGGCTCGGCTTCGTCGTCCACATCGGGAACGGCGCCCTGTTCGGGCTCGCGTTCGACGCGGTGCGGCACCGCACGGCAGTCGAGCCGCGGCGTCTTGCTCTCGGCCTCGCCCTCGCGGAGCACACGGCGCTGTGGCCCCTGCTGCTCGTGCTCGACCGCCGCGTAGCCACATCGCCGCGCGCGTTCGCGCAGGGCACGTTCCGGCACGCCCTCTTCGGCCTCGTCCTCGGCCGGCTCGCGTAGAGACCGTGCCGCCTACGGCAAGTCGAAGGCGTAATCGACGGCCTCGGCGACGACCTCGTAGCCGACCGCCTGATAGATGCGGTTCGACGTCGGGTTGGCGAGATCCGTGTAGAGGAAGCAGAAGTCGGCCGACCCGTCGAGAAGCTCCTTCGTCAGGTTGCCGACGAGTGCGCCCGCGTAGCCGCGCCGGCGAAAGTGCGGCGGCGTATAGACCGGCCCGATCCGGACGCCGTGCGGCGTCCGCCCGCCGAACCCGGAGAACGAGACCGGTTCCTCCGTCTCCCAGAGGACGAACCCGCCCGTCGTGCTCGTGAGCCCGCGATCGACGGCCGGCTCGGAGTCGGCGTGCGCGGCGTCGAGCGGGAGGCTCTCGGCGCCGAAGGCGTTCAGCCAGTCGACGAGCAGCCCGCGGTCGGCTCTCGTCGCGCGGCGCATCGAGCCCGGGACTCCCTCTGGCGGCCGTGCCCGGGAGGCCGCGTAGACGCCCTGCCGCATCCGCGGCCGGGCGCGCACCCCCGTGAGCTCTTCCCACGCAGCCGCGAACTCGTCCACCTCCGGCACGGCCGCGCTCACGCCCGGGAGGGCGACGCCAACCTCGTGGAGCGCTTCCGCGAGGAACCGCAGCACCCCGGGGCCCCGCGGCCTCCCGACGACGAGGTTGAACGGCGGCGTCATCAGCGCCGCCGCGACGACCTCGCCGGCGTCGTCGACCGTCCAGAGGTGGAACTCGGGATAGACCGCGGGCGAATCCCGGAGCGTCGAGCAGATCCCGAAGATGAGGTTGTGGCGCGCCTCGTCCTCCAGCAGGAGGGGCGACGCCTGGGACAGGAACCTCTCGGCCGCGTCGTGCTCGCGCAGCTCCATCACGGTTCCTCCTCGAGGAAGCCGAGCACGGCGGTGACGAGCTCGTCCGGCGCGTCCCACATCGGGACGTGCCCGCCCGGCACCTGCACGAGCCGCGCGTCGCGGAGCGCGCCCAGCCACTCCCCCGCCAGCTGGCGCGGCACGAGGTGGTCGCGCTCGCCCCAGACGAGCAGCGTCGGCGCCTCGATGCGCCCGAGCTCGGCGCGGAGGTCGTGCGTCGTCGCGTAGAGCGTGGCCCGGAGGAGCCCTGGGCCAGTGCGAAGCGCGTCGAGCGCGACGCGCGGCGCCCGCGTCGGGAACTCCGCCAGCGTCGCGGCGAGCGGCGCAACGTGGCCGCCCAGGCTCCGCCCGGAGGGGACGCCTGCAGGCGCGATGAGCACGAGCTTCGCCACGCGTCGAGGAGCCCAGGCAGCGACGCGGGCGCAGAGCGAGCCGCCGAGGGAGTGCCCGACCAGAACGGCCCGGTCGATCCCGGCCCCGTCGAGCCAGCCGACGAGCCACTCCGGCGCGGCCCGCGGGTGGACCCGCGGCACGTCGACGACGTGCACATCCGCCTGCTTCGCGAGCGGGCCGCGGACGCCGCGCCACCACCAGGCCGAGCCAGACAGGCCGTGGACGAGGACGAGAGGCTGTGCGTCGCGTCTGCTCGTCACGTTACGATCGTGACGTGGACGACGCGCAGCTCCAAGCACTTCCGCACCAGCACCCGATCCGACTGGAGGTGACCGACGACCTCCGGCGGACGCGGCTGACGGCGTTCTTCCGACTGATCCTGGTGATTCCGCACTTCATCTGGCTCGCGGCGCTCGGAGCCCTCGTCATCCTCGCCGAGATCGGCAACTGGTTCGCGACGCTGGTGAAAGGCATCTCGCCGCTCGGGCTCCATTCGTTCATCGCGACCTACCTGCGCTACTCGACGCAGGTGACGGCGTACACGCTCCTGATCGCCGACCCGTATCCGGGCTTCGCGTTCATCAACTTCAAGGAGGACTACCCGATCGACCTCGCCGTCGCTCCGCCGATGGAGCAGAACCGGTGGACGGTGTTCTTCCGGCTCTTCATTGCGATCCCCGCGCTGATCGTGACGCAGATCCTGCGCTACCTCTCCTCGATCCTGGCCGTCTTCAGCTGGGTGATGGCCGTCATCACCGCCCGCGTGCCGGAGGGGATCCGCAACTTCGCCGCCCTGGCGCTCCGATTCGAGAGCCAGACGTACGCCTACGTCGGGATCCTGACGCCGAAGTACCCCAGCTTTGACGTCAGCATGACGTCCTAGGGTCGCAGAACGACACGGCGGGGGCCCGCCAGGAACCCGGCCTCGAGGAGCAGCGGCATCACCTCGGTCTCCCCCACCGGCTCGCCGTCGAAGCGCTCGACCGCGAGGCGCTTGGCGCCGCCTGCCCGGACGTGCTCGACCAGCGCCGCCAGCGCCGGCCTCAGCCACTCGTCGTCCGGGTCGCGCAGCGGGACGAGCGAGCGTCCGCCGCGCTCGACGAACAGCGCCGCCTCGCCGCCGAGCAGCACGACCTGCGCGCCGGCCACGCGCGCTGCCCGGGCGCCTGACCGCTTCGGCCACGGGAGCGCAGCGCCGTACGGCTGGGCCGGATCCGCGGCGGCGAGCACGAGCGGCTCCGGCTCCTCGCCCTCACGCGGCCTGAGCTCCCGCAGCCGCTCGACCGCCCCGGGAAGCGCGAACTGGGCGCCGCCGAGCCCCTCGACGAAGTAGCCGCGGCGGCAGACCCCGAGCGTCTCCAGCGCGCGCAGCTCGGAGTAGACGGCGCCGAAGCCGCCGAGGATCCCTTCCCCGCGGACGCCGTCGCGCGTGACGATCCCCTGGCGCTCGAGCAGGAGCTCGGCGAGCGCGCGCCGGTCCGGCCGGCCCGCGAAGAGGCGGTCGGCCAGCGCCCAGCGGCCCTGCGTCGCCGTGATCCCGGCGACGCGTTGACGCGAGAAGCGGCGTCTTGTGCCTCGGGCGCTGGCCTGAGGGGTCTGGTAGCGGCGGCCGGCGCGGAGCGGCGTCCAGGCGTCGTTCGTGACCTCACCCGCCCAGACGAGATCCCACAGCGCCGGCAGAGCCTCCTCAGGCCCGAGCTCGACCGCAGCCACGAGGTCGTGCCAGAACTCGGCGCTCACGCCGAGGGCGGCGCGGATGCGGTCGTGGGCCTCGCCCTCGGGCGCCGGCGCGCCGGGCGGACGGCCGAGCACGGGCGCGTCCTCGCGGAAGTAGACGGCGACGCGGTCGAGGCCGGCGCCGACCCACACGAGCTCCCCCGAGGCGCAGAGCCCGTCGAGCTGCGAGGGCCCGTAGCCGGGGACGCGGCGCGGCAGCACCTGGGTCTCCCACAGCAAGACGGGAAGGGCGATGCCCTGCAGCGGCACGAGCGCCTCCCTCAGCGTCGCGCGGCGGTCGATCCCGTGCCAGTGCGGGAGGAAGCGGCCCAGCGCCGCCTGCTCGGCCGGCTCGACCTCCCGCCGGAGCGCCGCCAACGAGGCGCGGCGGAGCCGCCGGAGCACGTCCGGGTCGCACCACTCGCGCTCCGTCCCGCCCGGCCGGAGCTCGCCGCGGACGAGCTCCTCGTTCCGCTCCAGCTCCCGCAGGATCGGCTCCACGTCGCGGCCGAAGCGCTCGTTCGCCTGCGCCGTCGTGAACGGCCCGCGCCCGCGCGCGTAGCGGAGGAGCAGCTGGCGCAGCGAGTCGGGCCCGCCGAGCAGGAACGTCTCGGGCAGCCCGCCCGGCGGCATCGCGCCGACGGCGTCGCGGTAGCGGCCCGCGTCCTCGGCGGCGATCAGCCGCTCGTCGCCGGCGAACCGCGCCGTGATCGCCCGCCGCTCGGCGAGCAGGATCGCGGCAAACGCCTCGTCGTACTCCCCGGGCCGCAGGTCGCCGCGCAGCCGCAGGACGTCGTGGAGCTCGTCGGGGTTGCGCGGATCGCCGCGCAGCTGCGCCTCGACCTCCTCCACGGCGCCAGGGTCGAGCAGGTCGCGGAGCTCCTCCTGGCCGAGCAGCTCCCGCAGGAGGTCGCGGTCGAGCGACAGCGCCTGCGCCCGCCGCTCGGCTGGAGGCGTGTCGTCCTCGTACATGTACGTGGCGATGTAGTCGAACAGGAGCGACGCGGAGTACGGCGACGCCGACTGCGTCTCCACGTCGACGAGGTCGAGCTCCCGCGTGTGGAGGCCGTGGAGCAGCCGCTTCAGCGCCGGCAGGTCGAAGACGTCCTGCAGGCACTCGCGGTACGTCTCGAGGATGACCGGGAAGGACCCGTACTGGCGCGCGACCTGCAGCAGGCTCTGCGCCTTCAGCCGCTGCTGCCAGAGCGGCGTCCGCTGGTCGGGCCGGCGGCGCGGGATCAGCAGGGCGCGGGCGGCGTTCTCGCGGAACCGCGCGCCGAAGAGCGCGCTCTGCCCCACCTCCTGCACGACGAGGTCCTCGATCTCCTCGGGCCCGATCAGCAGCTCGTCCGTCGGGCGGCGGCGCGTCGGCGTCGGGGAGGTGGAGCGCGATCCCGTCGTCCGACCAGATCGACTGCACCTCCAGCCCGAGCGAGTCGCGCAGGCGGGCAGCGAGCGCAAGCGCCCACGGCGCGTGCACGCGGGCGCCGAAGGGCGACAGGATGCACACGCGCCAGTCGCCGATCTCGTCGCGGAAGCGCTCGACGACGATCGTCCGGTCGGACGGGATCGCGCCGGTGGCCGTCGCCTGCTCGTTCAGGAACGTGAGCAGGTTTCGCGCGGCCCGCTCGTCGAGCGAGTGGCGCGTCGTCAGCCGTTCCACCGCGGCCTTGGGGCCCAGAGCCACCAGCTCCCGGGAGGCGCGGCCGATCGCCTCGCCGAGCTCGTACGGACGGCCGATCCCTTCGCCCTTCCAGAACGGCACCGCCCCGGGGACGCCCGGCGCCGGCGAGACCAGCACGCGGTCGCGCGTGATCTCCTCGATCCGCCAGGTGGAGGCGCCGAGCAGGAACGTCTGGCCGGCCCGCGCCTCGTAGACCATCTCCTCGTCGAGCTCCCCGACCCGGCCGCCGCCGTCGACGAGGTGGACGCCGAACAGCCCGCGGTCGGGGATCGTGCCGGCGTTCGTGACCGCGAGGCGGCGCGCCCCCTGCCGCCCGCGGATCAGCCCGGCCGTGCGGTCCCAGACGATCCGTGGCCGCAGCTCGGCGAAGTCGTCCGACGGGTACCGGCCGGCGAGCATGTCGAGCACGTTCTCGAGCTGCGTGCGCGAGAGCTCGGCGAACGGGTAGGCGCCGCGGACGAGCTCGTGCAGCTCGTCGACGGAGATCTCCTCCTCCGCGCAGATCGCGACGATCTGCTGCGCGAGCACGTCGAGTGCGTTGCGCGGGATCACCGTCTCCTCGATCGCCCCGGCCTTCATCCGCTCGGCGACGACCGCCGACTCGAGCAGGTCGGCCCGGAACTTCGGGAAGATCCGCCCCTTCGAGACGGCGCCGAGCTCGTGCCCCGCGCGGCCGACCCGCTGCAGCCCGCGCGCGACCGACTTGGGCGACTCAACCTGGATCACCAGGTCGACCGCGCCCATGTCGATCCCGAGCTCGAGCGACGAGGTCGCGATCAGGCACGGGATGTCGCCGCGCTTCAGCAGCTCCTCGATCTCGAGCCGCTGCTCGCGCGCGATCGAGCCGTGGTGGGCGCGGGCGATCTCCTCCTTCGCCAGGTCGTTGAGGCGGAGGGCCAGGCGCTCGGCGAGGCGGCGGTTGTTGACGAACACGATCGTCGAGCGGTGCTGCCGCACGAGCTCGAGGATCGCCGGATAGATCGACGGCCAGATCGACTGCGTGTTCCGCTCGGTGCCGATGTCCATCTCCTGGCCGTCGGCCGGCGCCGGGTGGGACAGCGTGCCCGTCGACGGGAGCTCGCGCATGTCCTCCAGCGGCACGACGACCTCGAGATCGAGCTCCTTGGCGATGCCCGCGTCGACGAGGCGGATCGGCCTGCCGCCGGCGACGAAGCGGCCGATCTCCTCGAGCGGGCGCTGCGTGGCCGAGAGGCCGATGCGCTGGAAGGGCTCGTCCACGATCCGCTCGAGCCGCTCGACGCTCAGCGCCAGGTGCGCGCCGCGCTTCGTCCCGGCGACGGCGTGCACCTCGTCCAGGATCAGCGTGCGGATACCGGTCATGGTCGCGCGCGCGCGCGAGGTCAGGAGGAGGTAGAGCGACTCCGGCGTCGTGATCAGGATGTCCGGCGGGTCCTTGATCATCGCCGCGCGCTCCTTCTGCGGCGTGTCGCCGGTGCGGACGCCGACCCGCAGCTGCGATTCGAGGCCGGCGAGCGGGCCGCGCAGGTTTCGCTCGATGTCGTAGTTCAGCGCCTTGAGCGGCGAGACGTAGATGAGCCGGAGCCCCGAGCCCGGCTCGGCGCTCAGCCGGTCGATCCCGTAGAGGAAGGCGGCGAGGGTCTTGCCGGAGCCCGTCGGCGCCTGGATCAGGGTGTGCTCGCCCGACGCGATCGCCGGCCAACCGAGGCGCTGCGCGGGGGTCGGCTCGGCGAAGGCCCGCGTGAACCACTCGCGCGTTGCGGGACTGAATGGAGCGAGCGCGTCCACGCTCCCAATCTACCCGCGCGTCCCGGCCGACTTTCAGCTCGACGTGATTGGCTACGCACGTGCGCTACGACGTGGTCGTCGTCGGCGGCGGGACGGCGGGTTGCATCCTCGCCGCGCGGCTCAGCGAGGAGCCTGTGCGCAGCGTGTGCCTCGTCGAGGCAGGTCCCGACTACGGCTCGTACGCCGACGGCCGCTGGCCCGCGGACATCCTCGACGGCCGCTGGCTCGCGCTCGACTCGCACCGCTGGGAGCAGGACGACCCCGACGACCGCTCCCAGGCACGCGCCCGGATCCTGGGCGGCTGCTCCGCCCACAACGCCTGCGTCCTCCTCCGCGGGGCCGACGCCGACTACGACGAGTGGGGACCGGGCTGGACGGCGGGCGAGCTCCGCCCATACCTCGAACGCGCCGAGCGGATGTTCCGGACGCGCATTCTCCCGGATGCCGAGCTCAGCCCCTGGCATCGCGCATTCGCCGAGGTGGCGGGCGGCGACGCGATCGCGCATCCCGTGAACATGACCGAGGCGGGAGTCCGGTGGACCGCGGCGTTCGCCTATCTCGATCCGGCACGCGACCGCGAGAACCTGACGATCGTGGCCGACGCGCTCGTCGATCGCGTGCTGCTCCGCGGCGACCGTGCCGTCGGGGTCGCGACCGCCGGCGGTGACCTCGAGGCCGAGACAATCGTGCTGACCGCCGGTGCGTACGGTTCACCCGGCGTCCTGCTCCGGAGCGGGATCGGCCCGGAGTCGGGCCTGCCGGTCGGGGAAGGCCTGGCCGATCACGTCGGGACCGGCATGGGCTGGGAGCCGACCGATGAGCTGCGGACGGACTGGGACGCGTTCCTCCGCGAGTCGCCGCTCGCGATGGCCGGGGTCACGATCCAGGCGCGCAGCCGCGACTGCCCGGAAGGGGTGTGCGACCTCTTCATGTTCGCCGCAGCGGACCCCGGCTACGAGATCAGCGGCGCGGCCTATGCGATGAAGCCCCGTTCGCGCGGCCGCGTCACCCTGAATTCGCCCGACCCGCAGGCGCCGCTTCGAATCGAGCACGGCTTCCTGTCGGACGAGGCCGACGTGGCCGTTCTGACCGAAGGGTTCGAGCGCCTGCGCGAGCTCGGCCGCTCGGAACCGGTCCGGCGCTACGCCGCACGGGAGATCCGTCCGGGCGAGGACGTCTCCGCCGAGGCGCACGTCCAAGCCACGGCGCGCGGCTTCTTCCACCCGACGGGCACGTGCGCGATGGGCGCCGTCGTCGACGAGCGCGGCCGCGTGCTCGGCTACGACGGCCTCGTCGTCGCGGACGCGTCGATCATGCCGACGATCCCGCGCGCGAACACAAACCTATCGACCGCCGCGATCGCGGAGAAGCTCGCCGAATTGATCTAATCGAGTCGATGGCCACGGCCACGAAGCCCGATCGGCTCTACTTCACGGGCAACGACGACGCCGACGCCCTGCTCGCGCGGGACCCGATGGCGCTGCTCATCGGCTTCGCGCTCGACCAGCAGGTGCCCGTTCAGACCGCCTTCTCCGGCCCGCTGAAGCTGAAGCAGCGGCTCGGCACGCTCGACCCGGCGCGGATCGCGAAGACCGACCCGGCGAAGCTCGAGGCGGCCTTCCGCGAGAAGCCGGCGATCCACCGGTTCCCGGGGACGATGGCGCAGCGCGTCCAGGACCTCGCCGCGCACGTCGCCGAGGAGTACGGCGGCGACGCCTCCCGGGTCTGGGCGGACGCCGCCGACGGCCCGGAGCTGCGCCGTCGGATCGAAGCGCTCCCCGGCTTCGGGAACATGAAGGTCAAGGCGCTGTCGGCGGTCCTGGCGAAGCGCTTCGGCGTCGCGACGGCGCAGGAGATCGCTCCGAGCCATCCCACGCTCGGGGACGTCGACTCGGCCGAGGCGCTGGCCGAGTACCAGGCGAAGAAGCGCGCGTACAAGGCCGAGCTGCGCGCGAAGCAACAGCCCTGAAAGTCACCGCGGACGCCGCCCGGCGCTTCCTCGTCGCACGCCACCTGCTCGCGCCGGCTCGATCTCTCGAGGGTGGCCCCGAGGCGGTGCTCGAGGTCATCGGGAAGCTCGGGTCGATCCAGTTCGACCCGATCGCGGTCGCCGGCCGGAACCACGACCTCGTGCTGCACGCGCGCGTCGCCGGCTACGAGCCCGCCTGGTGCGACCTGCTCTACGAACGCCGTGAGATCTTCGAGGAGACCAACAAGGCGCTGTCGTTCGTCCTGACGAGCGAGTTCCCCTGGTTCCGCCTGGGTATCGGCCGCAAGGGGCCGGGGTTCCACGCCGCGGTCCTCGCCGACAACGCCGCGGCGGCCGAGCGCGTGCTCGGGCGGATCCGCGCGGAGGGCGCGCTGTCGACGCGCGATTTCGAGCGCGAGCACGGAGCGGCGAAGGACTGGTTCGGGATGCCGGAGAACGTCGTGCGCGCCGTGCTCGAGGCGTACACCGTCACGGGCGTGATCGGCCTCGCACGGCGCGACGGCAACGTCCGGTACTACGACCTCCTCGAGCGGCTGCTCCCGGCCGAGGTGCTCGCGCACGAGGTGCCGATGCGAGAACGGCTCCGGCACACGCTCCTGTCCCGGTACCGCGCCCACGGCCTCCTCGGCCCCGGCGGCGCCGGCGGTACGTTCGCCCGCATCGCCGATCCGCCGGTGCGCAACGACCTGCGCAACGAACTGGTCGAGCTCGGCGCGCTCGTGCCCGTCGACGTCGAGGGCGTGCGCGGCAAGCGCCTCGTCCTCGCCGAGGAGCTCGTGCTACTGGAGGCGCCGCCGGAGCCGATGCCCTCCGTCGCGTTCATCGCCCCGTTCGACTCGCTGCTGTGGGACACCGCCATCCTCGCGAGCCTGTTCGACTTCGACTACGTGTGGGAGGGCTTCTTCCCACCGGCAAAGCGCCGTTGGGGCTATTACGTCCTCCCGATCTCCTTCGGCGACCGCTTCGTCGGCCGGATCGAGCCGCGGATCGACCGGGACCAGGCCTGCGTGGAGGTGCTCGACGTCTGGTGGGAGGAGGGCTTCGCGCCGCGCCGCGCCGACGGGTTCGTCGACGCGATGCGCGACGCCCTCCGCGCCTATCTGCGCTTCGCAGGCGCGGACCATCTCGAGTGGGCGTCCCACCTCGCAACGGAGAAGCGGCTCTTCCTCACTCGCCCATGAAGGTTACGAGGGGGCTCCCGGCAGCGTGACGTTAGGCTGACGTGGTGACGGTGTCGCCCACTCGGCCGACGCGTCAGCTCACTGCAGGCGGGGCCGTGTGTTTGCTCGCGTGCATGGCCCCGCTGCTCGCGTCTGCAGGCCCATCGAAGCCGCCGCCTGCCGCGATTCGGGTCGACCAGTTGGGATTCTCGCCGGACGAGGCCAAGAGCGCGTACTTGCTCGATTCGTCCCGGGCGGCGCCGTCCTTCTCGGTTGTGGACGCGGGCGGCCGAACGGTGCTGCGCGCCCGGGGAACGACGAGTCGCGGACGCTGGAATGCTCGCTACCGCTCCGTCCACTCGCTCGACTTCTCCCGGATCCGGGCGGCTGGGACGTATCGGGTCCATGCGGCAGGAGCCAACTCTCCGCCGTTCCGCATTGCCTCGAGGGCTGCCCTCTTCGGACCGCGCGTCGCAGACGTCGTCGCCTTCTTCCAGGCTCAGCGCGACGGGTCAGCCGTCGTACCGGGCGTCCTGCGACGTCGGCCGGCACACCTCGACGATCGGAGCCTCTCCGTCTACGCGTGGCCGCGCTACGAGAGCGCCGACAGCGACGCTGATCCTCGGGAAGTCGCTCCGGCGCCTGGGCGGCCCGGTCGACCTCGACGGCGGCTGGATGGATGCCGGCGACTTCATCAAGTTCACCCACACGACTGCTTACGCGGAGACACTCCTGCTCGCCGCGCGCCGCGCCCTCGGCCCGGAGTCGCCTCCCACCCTCGAGGCCGAGACGCGCTTCGGGCTCCGCTGGCTCGGCAAGGCGTGGGACCAGCGCCGGCGGATCATGTACATCCAGGTCGGAATCGGGTCGGGGAACAAGGGCGGCACCTTCAACGGCGATCACGACGTATGGCGCCTGCCCGAACGCGACGATCACCTTGCCGGCGCGCAGAACCGGTACCTCAGGAGCCGTCCCGCGTTTCGCGCGAACGCTCCGGGCGCGCCGGTTCCGCCCAATCTCGCCGGGCGCGTCGCGGCCGCCTACGCGTTGTCCGCACAGCTCGACGCGCGGACCAGGCCGGCGCTCGCCAGGGCCGAGCTCGAGCAGGCCGCCGGCGCATTCAGCGCAGCGAAGACGACGGGGGTTCGACCGCGTGACGTCGTCACTGCGCTGCCGCACGCGTTCTACCCCGAGTCGTCCTGGCGTGACGACCTCGAGCTGGCCGGCGCCGAGCTGGCCCTGGCGGGCGAGGCACTGCACGACGCGCGCGCTCGAACCTGGCTGCAGGCCTCCGCCCACTGGGCGCGCGAGTACCTCGCGCACGAAGCCGGGGAGGACACGCTCAACCTCTACGACACCGGCGCGCTGGCTCATGCGGACCTGATCCGGGCGATCCGCGCCACGCACGACACGCCGGGGCTGGAGGTCGGCGAGGACCGCCTCCTGAGGGATCTTCGGGCCCAGCTGGACCTCGGTGCGCGCCGGGCGGCGCACGACCCGCTCAGAAGCGGTGTGAGGTACGACGACTTCGATGCTGCCCCGCACGCGTTCGGCCTCGCCGCAACGGCGCGTCTCTATCGAGCGCTCACGCACGACACGACCTACGACGCGTTCGCGACAGCCCAGCGCAACTGGGCTCTCGGCGGCAATCCCTGGGGTGTGTCGTTGATGGTGGGCGTGGGCCGCACCTTCCCGCGGTGCATGCAGCACGTGGCGGCGAACCTCTCGGGGAGCCTCGACGGCAGAGCTCCGCTGCTTCGCGGAGCGATCGTGAACGGCCCGAACGACGCGACGCTCTTCTCGGACGGGCTCGGAGACCGCTTCGACACGATGCGCAAGTGCCCGGCACACGATCGGGACCGCTACGCGCCGTTCACCGGGCATGGGAGCCGTTTCGTCGACGACGTCCGGTCCTGGCAGACCGTCGAGCCCGCGATCGACTTCGACGCGGCGGCCGCGCTCGCTTTCGCCCTGCTCCGGCGGTGAGCTAGCTCCGACCCGGCTCAAGAGCCGGCTTCAACTCGCGCGTGGTGCGATGCTAGTGAGAGGTGGTTCCCGAGGCTAAACCGGAGCGGACCGAGCACGGGCTCGCCCCGAAGGGCGACGGCTGGTTCGTCCTCAACCTACGCGACGCGGAGTGGCGTCACGCCGAGGGCCGGGGGGCCGTCTGCATCGTGCTCGACGACTTCGAGGGCTGGCGGAAGCCCGTGCAGCTCGGGGTCAACCCGTTCGTGCTCCAGCCGGGCGAGCCGATGGCCATGTACCACTGGGAGGCCGATCAGGAGGACTTCCTCGTCGTCTCGGGCGAGGCGCTGCTGATCGTCGAGGGCGAGGAGCGGGCGATCCGCGCCTGGGACGTCGTGCACTGCCCGCCGAACACGAAACACGTGATCGTCGGGGCCGGCAGCGGACCGTGTGTCGTGATCGCGATCGGTGCGCGCGAGCACTCGGAGGAGCCCGACTCGCTCGGCTTCCCCGCCGACGAGGCCGCGCGGCGCCACGGTGCGAGCGTCGAGCAGGACACGATGGACGGCGGCGTCGCGTACGCCCGAGTCCCGCCCCGCGAGCCGACCGCGTACCGCGAGGGCTGGCTTCCGACTTGACGCCACTCCCTGTGATCGACATCCGCACGCTCACCGACGGCGGCCAGACCTCGCTGGAGGTCGCCTACGCGCTGGCGGGCTGGCTGGGCGAGGCGCGGGAGTCGCTGGACATGGCGCTCTACGACGTGCGCTTGCACGACGACACCGGCGAGGTCGTCCGGGCTGCGCTCGTCGGCGCGGCCGAGCGCGGCATCCGCCTCCGCCTGCTCTACAACCTCGACCACGACGATCGCCGGGTGCCGGTCCCGCCCCCGCCCAGGACGGAGCCCGACCTGATCCACTCGCTTCCGTTCCCGACCGCCGGGGTGCCGGGCCGGCCCGATCTGATGCACCACAAGTACGTCGTCCGCGACGGCTCGTCGGTGTGGAGCGGCTCCACCAACTGGACCGACGACTCCTGGTCGCGCGAGGAGAACGTCATCATCACCGTCGACTCGGCGGCGGTCGCGGCACGGTTCGCCGAGGACTTCGAGCAGCTCTGGGAGAAGCGCGACGTCGAGAAGAGCGGTCGCGTCGACACCGACGCTGTTGACGTCGGCGGTGTACCGGTGCGCGCCTGGTTCTCGCCGAAGCGCGGAGAGAAGCTCGCGATCGAGATCGCCCACAGAGTCGCGGCGGCCGAGCGGCGCGTGCGAATCGCTTCGCCCGTGATCACGTCGGGCCCGATCCTCGGGACGCTGGCGGAGGTCGCGGCGGACGGGAGGGTCGACCTGGCGGGGGTCGTCGATGCGACCCAGATCCGGGAGGTGCTCCGGCAGTGGCGCAAGAACGGCAACGTGACGTGGAAGCTCCCCTCGCTGCGGTTCCTGCTGGAGCGCGACCACTTCACCGGGAAGCGCTCCACGCCCTATGCGCCGGGTGCGGTGCACGACTACATGCACGCGAAGGTGACCGTCTGCGACGACACGGTCTTCATCGGCAGCTTCAACCTCTCGCACTCGGGCGAGCAGAACGCCGAGAACGTGCTCGAGCTCGAGGACGCCGCCCTCGCCGACCGGATGGCCGCCTTCATCGACGACGTGCGCGGCGCGCTATCCGCCGCTCGAGCTGCCGTCCAGGCTCCGCAGCGGGCTCAGCCGCGCCGCGGCGCGCGTCGTCCCGGGCCGGCGGCGCTAGCCGCGCTGCGGGCTCGCGGCGGGCGCCAGCAGCTCGGCCCGCGACGGCAGCGGCGTCAGGACGGGCTCGAGGCGGTCGCGCAGGTGCTCGTAGTTCGGCGGGAGCGCCAGCTTCTCGCCGAGCGTCTCCAGAGACTCGTCCACGCCGAAGCCCGGACCGATCGTCGCGATCTCGAAGAGGACGCCGCTCGGCTCGCGGAAGTAGATCGATTTGAAGTAGAAGCGGTCGATGATCGGCGTCGGGTGCGCGCCGGAGGCCGCGACCCGCTCGTGCCAGGCCTCGTGCTCGTCCGTCGGCGACGCCCACGCGACGTGGTGGACCGTGCCGCCGCCGGGGATGCCGCGCTCGGCGGGCGGCGCGTCGTACGCGTACAAGGAGCCCCGCTTCGCGCCGCGCACCTCCCACTCGCCATCGTCGTGGGGCTCGAAGGCGAGCGTGTCCTCGAGGAACCGGCGGCTCGGGCTCGGGTCGGCGTACGCGCGCACGCCGTCGAAGCCCTGGAGGGCGAGCTCGAACGGGATCTCCGGGTGCTCGGCGACGAGCGGCTCGTCGTCCGTCTCGACGGCGACGAGCTCGTAGCCCAACCCTTCCGGATCCTCGAACTCGAGACGTCCGTTCTCCCGCCGGACGTCGACGCCCTCGCCGCCGAGCCGGTCGGCCCAGAAGTCGAGCGCCTCGACGGAGCCGATCCGGTACGCGATCCGGTGCACCATGCCGCGGCCGGCGCGGCCGGGCCGGGCGTTCGGGTACTCGAAGAACGTGAGGTCGCTGCCCGCGCTGCCGGTCTCGTCGGCGTAGAACAGGTGATAGACGGTCGGGTCGTCCTGGTTGACCGACTTCTTCACGAGGCGCAGCCCGAGCACGCGGACGTAGAAGTCGACGTTGCCGGGGGCGTCCCCCGTGATGCACGTGATGTGATGGATGCCCTCGAACTTCATCCGCCTCGACTGTAGCGCTGCGGGCAACATCTAGGCGCGATGGCACTGGACGCACGCATCCGGCCGGCCGCGGGCGACCCCGCAGGGGCGCTCGTCCTCTTCCACGGCCGCGGCGCCGACCACCACGACCTCTTCCCGCTGCTCGACCTGCTCGACCCCGAGCGGCGGCTCGTCGGCGCGACGCCGCAGGGGCCGCTGTCCCTGCCGCCGGGAGGCCGTCACTGGTACGCGCTCGGCGGGATCCCGACGCCCGACCCGACGACGTTCCACTCGACGTACGCGCTCGCGACGGAATGGCTGGACGGGTTCCTCGCCGACCACGGCGTGGCCGCGAAGCGGCTCGTCGTCGGCGGCTTCTCCCAGGGGGCCGTCATGTCGTACTGCGTCGGCCTGGGCAGGGGACGCCCCCGGCCCGCGGCGATCACCGCGTTCAGCGGCTTCGTCCCGAGGGTCGAGGGCTTCGAGCTGGACCTCACGCCGCCGCTGCCGCCGGTCGCGATCGGTCACGGGACGCACGACCCGGTGATCGAGGTGCAGTGGGGGCGGCAGGCGCGGGAGCTGCTCGAGCAGGCCGGCGCGGAGGTGCTGTACCGCGAGACGCCGATGTTCCACCAGATCGACCCGGACTTCGTCGGCGAGGTCGCTCGCTGGATCGACGGCGTCCTGGCCGACGCTCCGCAGGGCTAGGCGCGCCGGCCGGCCCGACGCACGCTCGAACGGTGTCGCTTATGTTCCAGGCCGTGCCGCGAGCAACCCGTTCCGGCCTCCTGCTCCTCTCGTTGGTGACGGCTCTCGCGGCGAGCGCGACCGGATCGGCGGACGACGCAGCCTGTGCTCCGGGAGATCCGGCCTGCACGACCGCGACCTCGACGACCCCCGCCACCACCACCACGACGACGACGGGCGCGACGACCACCACGACCCCGACCGACACCACCGGCACCACGACGGGCCCGGACGACCTCGTCCCCGACCGGCGCGGCTCGACCGCGGTCCCGTATCCCGAGCCCGAGAACGCGTCCACGCCGGCCACGCAGCCGCAGCCTGCCACCCCGCCGCCGACGGCCGAGGTCGGCCCGCAGCTCGGGACGCCGGCGCTCGGCGGCGGGCCGTACGTCTTCCCGGTCTACGGGCCGGTCCAGTTCTCGGACACGTTCGGCGCCGCGCGGGCCGACGTCTCGTGGCACCACGGGGACGACATCTTCGCGCCGCTCGGCTCGCCGATCCTGGCGGTCGCCGACGGGACGGTCTTCTCGGTCGGCTGGAACGAGATCGGCGGCAACCGGCTCTGGGTGCGCGATCGCCAGGGGAACTACTTCTACTACGCGCACCTCGCGGCGTTCTCCACGCTGGCCGTCGAGAACGCGCCGGTCCGCGCCGGCGACGTCCTGGGCTTCGTCGGCAACACCGGCGACGCCGCCGGCACCCCGTACCACCTCCACTTCGAGGTGCATCCGGTCGCGCTGCTCGGGCTCGGCTACGACGGCGCCGTCGACCCGACCTCGTACCTGCGCAGCTGGCAGCAGGCGCGAGACCTCACCGCCTCCGCGCCGGCCGGCGTCGGCTGGAGCCGCCGCCCGGCGCCGACCGCGGGCGCGATCCTCCTGTCCTCCTCGGACATCTCCAGTGCCAACGGGCTGGAACCGGGGTCCCTGTCACGCGCCCTGTCGCCGGGTGCCGCCTCGGCGGTCGCGATCCCGGTCTCGGCGGCGCCCGTCGGCCCGCAGCGGCCCGGCCGCCCGATCACGGCCGTCCGCGACTTCGACGGGACGCTGCCGAGCGAGATGCTGGCCGCGAGGCCGTGGGACCTCGTTGCGACCTGCGAGTCGAACGGCCGCTGGAACACCGACACCGGCAACGGCTTCTTCGGCGGCCTGCAGTTCGAGGAGGGGACGTGGCGCGCCTTCGGCGGCGAGGCGTTCGCCCCGTCGGCGCACCTGGCCACGCGCGACCAGCAGATCACGATCGCCCAACGGGTGCTTGCAGGACAGGGCTGGCTCGCCTGGCCGGCGTGCAGCGCGAAGCTGGGGCTCCGCTGAGCCGAATCTGTTCACCCGGGCAGAGCTCCTAGGTCAAACGCTGGAGATCTCGCTCGAGCTCGTGCTCGAGCTCGCGCAGCTCCCGGCGCAGCGGCATCTTCGAGGCTCGTCCGCTGTGCAGTGTGTCGAGCGCGCAGGCGAGAAAGCATGCCGCGCCCAGCGATGTGTTCCAGTTGGCCGCGGCTAGGTCGAGCATCGAGCCGGTCGAGGGCACGACGTAGCCCGCGACGGCGGAGATGCCGAAGAAGATGCAGCCGAGCAGATTGACGGCCGGCTGCCACCATCCCTGACCACCACGTGCCGGCGACCATCCATGCCATCCGCCGCGCGGAGAAGCACGGTAAGCGATCGCGCCCGAGACGAGGAAGCAGATCGACCCGCGCCAATCGGGTCGCCAGACGAGCCTGTCGTAGTCGGAGTTCGTCAGCGCGACATGCATCGCCTGATAGGTCGTGACGTTGAAGAACAGCGTCCCGGCGGATTGGACGATCGCCGACCACCACGCCGCGCGTCCGCCGAGGTCGGCCGACCGCCATCCTTCCCACGCCAGCCAGGTCTGTAGCGCCCCACCGGCCGTGAACAGGATCGAGCCGACGAAGAACGTGATCGCGTCGGCCTGGTCGCCGACCAGTTCCACATAGCCAGGGAAAGGGCCGACCAGGAAGCACGTGGATCCAAGTGCGAAGAACAGAGCCATCCACCGCAGACGAGTCACGACCAGCTCCTCGGTCCAATCAGGGAGGCGGTTCCCTCAGGGCTAGCCGGGGACTTGCTCGATCGCGAGCCAGGGTCCCGTCACGGCGCTTCGACGGGTGAAACCGTTCTGCGCATCACGCAATGGTTCTTACCCTTGGGCCGGTCGTAGCGGAAGCCGGTCTGCTCGTAGAGGCTGCGCGTGGTGTTGTAGAGAAACTTGGCCGAGATCTTCTTGCCCTGCGTGTCCTGCGGATAGCCCTCGACGACGCCGCCGCCTGCCTTCGCGATCAGATCGAGGGCACCGCGAAGCGCCACGCCTGCGACGCCTTTCCGTCGATAGTCCCTGTCGACGAAGATGCACGTGAGGCGGTAGTCCGGCAGCTCCTCCGTGCGGTTCGACTCGTAGTCCTTCCGGTGATGGATGTTCGGAAGCTCGTCCGGAGAGCCGTATTGGCACCACGCCACCGCGGCGTCGCCGTCGAAGACGAGTGCGGCGTGAGCGTCTCCCTCGCGAACGAGACGCTCTTTCCAAGGGCGGCCTTTTTCGCCCTCGGGCCTGCCCTCCCGCGAATGGAACCACGTGCACCAGCAGCCACCGAATCCCATGCCGCTGTGCTTCTCAGCGAGACGCGCGAAGGCATCCCAGGTCGATGCATCAAGCGCCCTGATCGCATACTCGCTCATTGGACCCTCCGTTCTACGGGATCGCGAGGAGCAGTTCGCAACCGCTCGCGCTGTCTGATCCGGGACCGCCCAGACAGAGATCGGGAGACCCGGAGCCGCCGCCCAGCGAGTCTGCGCCGGGCCCGCCGGTGAGCACGTCGACACCGGAGCCGCCGCACAGCTGGTCATCGCCCCCCGCTCCGACGATGACGTCGTTTCCACCGAGGCCGGCGATCACGTCGGCGCCCGCGGTGCCTACGAGGATGTTCGGTCCGGGTGTGCCGACGATCGTCGCCGGGCGCCCGTTGCAGGCTGCACGGACGGTGATCGTGACCGTGGCAGCCGGAGAGGACAACACGCCGTCGGAGGCGACGTAGCTGAACGCGTCGGTGCCGGTGAAGTCCTCCGCTGCACGGTAGGTGAAGCTGCCGTCCGGCGACAACGCGAGCGTGCCGTGCGTCGGGCCGCCCACGATCTGCGCCGACAAGCTGGCGCCGGCGAAGCGCGTGTCGTTGGCGAGCACACCGGGTGACGGCACTGTCAGCGTCCACTCCTGCAAGGCCGCGTAGTCGTCCGCAGCCGCGATCGGTGCCGGCACGTTCGTGCAGGCTGGACCGACCAGACCACGCGCCTCGTCGAGACGGAGCTGGTACCGGCCCCGGAACTCCTCCGGAGGCTGCTCGACATCCGCGATCCAGTCCCCGTACCTGGCCGGATCCCGGCCGAAGCCGACGTCCCCTGCCGCGATGCGCTGCCGGAGCACCGCGAGCGCCTGATCGACGAACCAGGTCAGCTGCAGCTCGGGGTTGTCCGGGAAGCCGGCGTACGGGCCCGAGTTCCAGATCCCCACCCGCATCTGGAAGAAGCCGACCGAGTCGCGGTCAGCACCATTCAGGTTCTGCAAACCCGATTCCACCAGCGCTGCCATCACCGGCAGCTCACCCGGAATCCCTTGCGCCCGAGCCCGGCGCGCCATCCACTGCGCGAGCTCCTGCTTCGACGCGTCATCACCCGGGTATGCGACCGGCGTCGAGCACGCGTCCGCACCAGCTCCTACTCCAGAAACCGGCCAGAGCGCAAACGCGCTCACCAGCAACGCAACGAAGCCATAAAAGGCAGCCGCCCGCACCCGCGCGAGCCTAGAGGACCACGAAGCCACCGTCCAGCCTCGCGGCCGACGGCAAATCTAAGACAGGAGCGAGAGCGCCAGCTTTCGCTCCTCGCGGAGCATCTCGCGAGCGATCACCAGGCGCTGGATCTGGTTCGTCCCCTCGTAGATCTGGGTGATCTTCGCGTCGCGCATCATCCGCTCGAGCGGGTACTCCGAGATGTAGCCGTAGCCGCCGAGCACCTGGACGGCGTCGGTCGTCACCTCCATCGCGACGTCCGTGCAGTAGAGCTTCGCCATCGCGGAGAGCTTCGTCAGCTCCGCGCCGTCGCCGCCCTCGTCGGCGGCGCGGCCGAACGTGTAGAGGAGCGCCCGCGCTGCCTCGCACTTCGTCTCCATGTCGGCCAGCATCGCCGCGACGAGCTGGTGCTGGGCGATCGGCTTCCCCATCGTCTCGCGCGTCTTGGCGTACTCGAGCGCGTAGTCGGTCGCGCCCTGCGCGATCCCGAGGCCCTGGGCCGCGATCCCGGGCCGGGAGCGGTCGAGGATCCGCATCGCCAGCTTGAACCCCTCGCCCTCCTCCACGAGGAGGTTTTCCGCGGGGATCCGACACTCCTCGAAGACGAGCTCGCCCGTCGTCGAACCCTTGATCCCCATCTTCGGCTCGACGCGTGCGACCTCGAATCCCGGGGCGTCGGCCTCGACGACGAAGGCCGAGATGCCCGCGTGCCCGGCGTCGGGGTCCGTCTTGGCGAAGACCGTGTAGAGATGTGCGACCCCGGCGTTCGTGATGAAGCGCTTCGAGCCGTCGAGGACGTACTCGTCGCCGTCGCGGCGCGCGCGCGTCCGCATCGCGGCGGAGTCCGAGCCGGAGCCGGACTCCGTGAGCGCGTAGGCGCACAGCCACTCGCCCGAGGCGAGCTTCGGCAGCCACCGGTCCTTCTGGTCGTCGGTGCCGCCCAGCTTGATGCCGAGCGAGCCGAGCTCCTGCACGGCCAGGATCAGGCCGCTGGTGGCGCAGACCTTCGAGATCTCCTCGATCGCGACGAGCGCGAGCAGCGTGCCGGTGCCGGTCCCGCCGTACTGCTCGTCGTAGAGGAGCCCGAACAGCTCGTGCTCGCGGAAGAGCTCGACGACGTCCCAGGGGAACTCGTGGCTCTCGTCGATCTCGGCCGCGCGAGGCGCGATCCGCTCCCGCGCGAGCTCGCGGACGAGGTCGCGGATCTCGCGCTGCTCGTCGGAGAGGGCGTCGTACACGCCCGAAATCTACCCGCGCGGCCGGTACGTTCCCGTCTGTGATCCTCGAGAACGGCGTCGTCCGCACGCTGGATCCGTCCCTCCCGGCGGCTCGCGGCCTCGCGATCGCAGGGGATCGCATCGCGGGCGGCGTCGGCGTCCACGAGACCGCGCTCGCCTCGCCCGACGTCGTCGACCTCGGCGGCCGCTGCGTCATGCCCGGCTTCAACGACGCGCACGTCCACTTCCCGTCGTGGTCGCACGTGCAGCGCCAGGTCCGCCTCGCCGGCACGCGCACGCTCGACGAGACGCTCGAGCGCGTCGCGGCCGCGATGGGCGACGCCGAGCCCGGACGGTGGCTCAGGGGGATGGGCTGGCGGAGCGGCGACTGGTCGCCCCCGACGGAGCCGACGAAGGAGGCGCTCGATCGCGTCACCGGCGACGTCCCGACCGCGCTGATGGCGCGCGACGGGCACTCCCTCTGGCTCAACTCGGCCGGGCTCGCGCACGCGAACGGCGACCTCGACCAGGCCGGCGGCGTCGTCGAGCGGGACGAGCGCGGCGAGCCGACCGGCGTCCTGCGGGAGGAGTGCGCCTGGCACTTCCGCGACACGTACGCGCGGCCGAGCGACGACGAGATGGTCGAGGCGTCGCGGGAGGGGATCCGCCTGGCCGTATCCCGGGGAGTCACGGCCGTCCACGACAAGGACGGCTGGCTCGGGGCGTTCCGCGTCTTCCAGCGGTTGCGCGAGGAGGGCTCGCTGCGTCTCCGCGTGTGGCAGTCGCTCCCACATCAACGGATCGAGGAGGCCGCGGCGCTCGGGCTGCGCAGCGGCTTCGGCGACGACTTCCTGCGGGTCGGCTACCTGAAGGCGTTCATGGACGGGACGCTCGGCTCGCAGACGGCCCGCATGCTCGACGGCTCGGGCGTGGAAATCACGAGCGGAGCCGAGCTGGAGGAGATCATCCGACGCGGCGCCGCCGCGGGGCTGCCGGTGGCCGTCCACGCGATCGGCGACCTCGCGAACCGCGAGGCGCTCGACGCGTTCGAGGCGACCCGCGAGGTCTGGCACCCGCTCGGCCTGCGGCCCCGGATCGAGCACGCGCAGCTGCTCGCGCCCGAGGACCTCCCCCGCTTCGCGGCCCTCGGCGTCGCCGCGTCCGTCCAGTTCAGCCACGCGCCCTCGGACCGCGACCTCGCCGATCGCTTCTGGGGGGACAGGACCGCGGGCGCCTACGCCTACCGCTCGCTGCTCGACTCGGGCGCGCTCGTGGCAAACGGCTCCGACGCCCCGATCGAGGAGCTCGACCCATGGGCCGGCATCTGCGCGGGCGTCCTGCGCACGATCGACGACCGCCCGGCGTGGCATCCAGAGCAGCGCGTGACGCTGCAGGAGGCCGTCCACGCGACGACGATCACGCCTGCCTGGCTGGCCCGCGACGAGCGCCGGCGCGGCAAGCTGATCCCCGGCTACCTCGCCGATCTGGTCGTGCTCGACCGCGATCCGTTCGCGCTCGAGGCAGAGGAATTGCCCGAAGTCCAGGTCGTCGCGACAATGGTTGGCGGCCGCTGGGTCCACAACCCGCCGCCCTGGAACTGAGGATGTTGCAACCGCGCCCGTGATCGGAGACGATCGCGCCGCGGGGACACATTCGACGCGGGAGGCGTAACGCGATGGAGGCTGGCGCGGTTTCTGCTCGATCCTTCGACCGGCTGCGGGAGCACTCGATCGGGCTCCCACAGGTGCTGTTCCAGTCGATCACGCACATGGCGCCGGCGGCGGCCGTCGCGTACTCGATCTACATCTCTGTCCCGTTCTCGCAGCAGGCCCTCGCGCTGTCGGTCCTGCTCGCGCTGATCGCCTGCTTCTGCGCGGCGAACGCGATCGGCCAGCTCGCGCGGCTCGAGCCGTCAGCGGGCGGCCTCTATGCCTACGCGGCTCGCTCGCTCGGCCCGTGGGCCGGCTTCTCGGTCGCCTGGCTCTTCGTCCTCTTCGAGCCCCTCGTCGCACCGTTCCTCTACCTCGAGTTCGGCTGGGCGATGCGCGAGGTGATGTCGAGCGAGGCCGGCTGGGACTACACGGGTCAGTGGTGGATCTGGGTCCTGGTGATGGCCGCGATCGTCTTCCTGCTCACGTACCGCGACATCCGCATCTCGACGACCGCCGGTGTGATCCTCGGCGCGTTCGAGATCGCGATCTTCGGCGGGCTTGCGCTCTGGATGATCTTCTCGAACGTCGGCGACCTCAACCTCGCCCCGTTCAACCCCGATCACGCCGTCGGCAACTGGAACGGCGTCTTCCGCGGGATGGTGTTCGCGATCCTCGCCTTCATCGGCTTCGAGGCCGCGGCCCCGCTCGGGGAGGAGGCGAGGAACCCGAGGCGGACGGTCCCGCGGGCGGTGGTCGGCTCGGCCGTCCTGATCGGCCTCTTCTACATCCTCTGCTCGTACGCCTGGGTCTTCGGCGCCGGCTTCGACAACTTCGTCACGCAGGCGACGGGCGCCGACCCGTGGCGGAACCTCGGCAAGGTCTTCTGGAGCACCGGCTGGATCATCGTCTTCCTCGCGATCTGCAACTCGATCGCCGCGAACTCGAACGCCGGGATGAACGCGGCGACGCGCGTGTTCTACGCGCTGTCGCGGAACCGCCTTGCCCCGCGCCCGCTCGGGAAGACGCATCCGCAGTACAAGACGCCGTACATCGCGATCATCTGGATGACGATCTTCGCGGTCGTCTGCGCCTTCCTCCTCGGCTGGAAGTGGGGGCCGCTCGTCGGGTTCGCGTTGATCGCGACGCTCGCCGTGATCGTCGTCGTGATCGTCTACATCCTCATCTGCATCGGCTGCATCTGGCACTACTGGACGAAACGGCGGTACGAGTTCAACTGGCTGAAGCACTTCATCCTGCCGGTCGCGGGCGCCGTGCTCTTCTTCTTCCCGCTCTACTACGAGTTCGTGAAGTTCCCGCCGACCTATCCGATCAAGTATGCGAACTGGTTCGCGCTCGGCTGGATCGGGCTCGGCGCGATCGTCTTGATCGTGCTGTACGCGAAAGCACCTGATCGGCTTGCCGACATGGAGCGGGTCTACGTCGAGGACGAGACGGTGGCGCAGGAGCCGCCGGGGACGCCGCCGGCGGTCGAGCCCGGCTCCTGATGGCGACGGCCGTCGCCCACCGCCTCGGCCGAGACGAGATCATCTGGGCGTTCGGCCCCGACCTCGAGCCCGTGCTTGAGATCGATCCGGGCGACACCGTCACGTTCGAGACGAACGACTGCTTCACGGGGCAGATCACGTCGGAGGACGACCTCGTCACCGGGATCGACTTCGAGCGCGTCAACAGCGCCACGGGCCCGGTCGCCGTCCGTGGCGCCGAGCCCGGTGACTCGCTCGTGGCGGAGATTCTCGAGGTGAAGCCGATCGAGGTCGGGTTCGCCTGCCTGATCCCCGGCTTCGGGCAGCTGATCGAGGACGTCCGGTCGCCGGTGACGCGCATGTTCAGGGTCGAGGACGGCTGGATCGAGATGAACGAGCACGTGCGCTTCCCCGCCCGGCCGATGGTCGGCGTCGTCGGCGTCGCCACCGACGGGGAGACGCTCACGAACGGCCTCGCCGGCCGGCACGGCGGCAACCTCGACGACCACCTCCACGGCGCCGGAGCGCGGATCTACTTCCCGGTGCGGCAGCCGGGCGGGATGTTCGCGGTCGGGGACATGCACGCCTCGATGGGCGACGGCGAGATCTGCTTCACGGGCGTCGAGATCGCGGGCGAGGTGACGATCCGCTTCGACCTGCTCAAGGGCAAGCAGGCGACCTGGCCGGTGACGGAGCTCGCGGGCTCCTGGGTGCCGCACGCCACCGCCGACGCCTACGACGAGGCGCTGAAGCTCTGCAGCGAAGAAGCCGCGCGGCTGCTCGTGGACGAGTGGGGCTTCTCGATCGAGGACGCGTTCATCTTCCTCTCCGTCGCCTGCGACGCCGGCGTGGCTCAGGCCTGCAAGCCGGCGCCGGCAGGTTCGGCACGATCGCCCGGTTCACCATCCCGAAGCTTGACGCAACGCCGGCTCCGTTCCGGGAACGCTGAGCACGCGCGGGGTCTCGCGGACGCCGCGCGCGACCCGCAGGACGATCGCGAGCAAGACCGCGACGCTCGCAAGGGCCATCAGCCCGCCGATGAGAATCTCCATATCGTGACCTCCTTTCTGCGGGAGATCCTCGTCGCCGGAGCAGGAGCCAGCCAGCCGGTGAACCCGCCTCTCGTCCGGCGGAAAACCGCACCTACCTCGCATCGGTCGACGGGCCCGCGAACGGGACTACACTGGGTGTGATGGGCCGCACGATGAATCAGGTTCACGAGGCGACGTCCTGTGCCGTCGCCGCCTGCGCGGAGATCATCGGCGCGAAGTGGACGGCGCTGCTCGTCCACGACCTCTCCGAGGGCCCGCGCCGCTTCTCCCAGCTCGAGCGCTCGTGCGCCGGGATCAGCCCGCGCACCCTGTCCGAGCGCCTACGCGTGCTGGAGGACGAGGGGATCCTGGAGCGGCGCAGCTACGCCGAGTCGCCGCCGCGCGTCGAGTACGAGCTGACCGACAAGGGCGCCTCCCTCCTCCCGATCATCGACGCCATGCGCGAGTTCGGCAAAGACTGGCTCCCCTGCCGCCACTGACCGGCTAGGCGCCGTCCCGCCACTCCGGCTCGGCCCAGAGCCTTGCCAGCTCCACGACCATCGCGGTCGAGAGGGCCATGTCCTGCACGGAGATCCACTCGCGGACCGAGTGGTACTCCTGGCCGCCGGTGAAGAGATTCGGCGTCGGCAGCCCGCGCGCGCTGAGGACGGAGCCGTCGGTGCCGCCCCTGATCGCGCCGCGCTCGGGCTCGAGGCCGACCCGGCGGGTCGCCTCGTCGGCCGCGTCGAGGATGCGCGGACGGGCCTCGAGGAACTCCTTCATGTTCCGGTAGCTGTCGTGGACCTCCACCTCGACCTGTGCCCGCGGCTCGTCCTGCTCGAGGCCCGCGGCGAGGTCGCGGAGGAGCTGCTCGTGCTGCCGGAGCCGCTCGCCGTCGAAGTCGCGCACGATGAAGGTGACCACCGTCTCGGCGGCGCCACCGGCCACGCGGACGGGATGGACGAAGCCCTCGCGGTCCTCCGTCGTCTCCGGCGAGAGCCGGTCGGCCGGCAGCCGCTCGAGCAACTGCGCGGCGAGCTTGAGCGAGTTGACCATCTTCCCCTTCGACGTTCCCGGATGGACGCTGTGCCCCCGGACGTACATCCGGACCTCGGACGCCGAGAAGGTCTCGTCGTCGATCCGGCCGATCTCGGCTCCGTCGAGCGTGTAGGCGAAGTCGGCCCCGAACGCCTCGATGTCGAGCTTGTCCACCCCCTGCCCGACCTCCTCGTCGACCGTGAAGCCGATGCGCAGCGGAGCGTGCTCGACGTCGGGATGACGGAGGAGGTAGGCGACCGCCGCCATGATCTCGGCGACGCCCGCCTTGTCGTCGGCGCCGAGGAGCGTCGTGCCGTCGGTCGTGACGATGTCGTGTCCGACCTTCTCCGCCAGCAGCGGGCTCTCGCCGGGCCGGATTGCCTCGCGGGGGCTGCCGGGGAGCTCGATGTCGCCGCCGCCGTAGCCCCGCACGACCTGGGGCTTGACGTCGGCGCCCGACTCGTCCGGGCTCGTGTCGACGTGGGCGATCAGGCCGATCGTCGGGCCGGCCGAGCCGGGCACGGTGGCGAAGACGTAGCCGTGCTCGTCGATCGCCGCGTCGTCGAGCCCGAGATCCCGGAGCTCCTGCGCGAGCAGCTCGCCGAGGTCCCGCTGCTTCGCCGTGCTCGGGTAGGTGGTCGACTCGGGGTCCGACTGCGTGTCGATCCGGACGTAACGGAGGAACCGCTCGAGCACGTCGGCCTCCACCTCGGTCGCGATGGCGTTTCCCGCCGGCTCAGCCAAGGTCGCCCCAGGCGCGGAAGAGCTCCTGCGCCGCGGCGATGCTCCTGGGGAGGTCCTCGACGCGCATGCGCTCGTTCGGCGCGTGCGCGTTCGACTCCGGCAACGCGAAGCCGCTGAGGACCGTCGGGATCCCCTTCGCGACCAGAGCGGGTACGACGGGGAGGGTTCCGCCGGCGCGGACGAGCAGCGGCCGCTTGCCGACCGCGCGCTCGAAGGCCCCGAGGGCGAGCGCCATCGCGCGCGTGTCAATCGGAATGAGACCCGGAGGCGCGGAGTTCTCGCGCGTGATCTCGAGCTCGGCGCCGTCTGGCGCGGCCGCGCGGAGCAGCTGCTCCGCCGCGTCCTGGATCCGCCCGAGCTCCTGGCCCGGCGCGAGCCTGATCGTGAACCGGGCGTAGGCCTCCACGGGCAGCGTCGTGTTGACGAACTCCGGCTTGCCGCCGTAGATGCCGTTCACGTCCAGCGACGGCTGCGCCCAGTTGCGCCGGTAGAACTCGTCGCCGGCGTGCGGGTCGAGCGGCGTCGCCCCGGCCTCCTCGAGGATGACGTGCCCGCTCGGCAGCGCCGCCGCCGCCTCCTTCTCCTCGGGGCGCAAGGGCGCGCAGCCCTCGCGCAGCGGCTCGGGCAGGGCCCCGTCGCGTGCGACGACGGCGCTGAGCGATTGCATCAGTGCGTGGACGGCGTTGAGCGCGCCGCCGCCGTAGATCCCGGAGTGCATGTCGCGGCGGCCGGTGCGGACGGTCATGGTGAACCCGGCGAGCCCGCGCGTGCCCACGCTGAACTCGAGCTGCTCGGGCCGCGTGCTGTGCCCGTCGAAGACGACGCATGCGTCGGCGCCGCGGTCGTCCTGGTCGATGAAGTCGACGATCGTGTGCCCGCCGATCTCCTCCTCGCCGTCGCTCGCGATGCGGATGTTCACCGGCAGCTCGCCCTGCTGCGCGAGCAGCTGGGCCGCCTTTACGAGCGTGTAGAGCTGGCCCTTGTCGTCCGCGATCCCGCGCGCGTAGTACCAGCCGTCGCGCTCGGTCAGGTCGAACGGGCCTGACTCCCAGAGATCGAGCGGCGCGGGCGGCTGCACGTCGAAGTGGCCGTAGACGAGCACCGTCGGCGCCGAGCCGTTGCCCTTGCTTGCCGGAATATCCCCGAGGACGAGCTCACGCTCGCCGAACGGCGTCACCTCCGCCTCGCCGCCGGAGCGCTTCACGAGCTCGGCCAGCCATTCGGCCGCGCGCAGGACGTCCTGCCGGTGCGCCGGGTCGGCGCTCACCGACGGAATCGAGATGAACTCCCGCAGCTCCTCGAGCCAGGCCGACTCCATTGGCGCCGAAGTCTATGTCGCAGCGGTTTACGGCTCGTGGAGTTCTGCTTCCGGCACCGTGTACCAGCAGCCGCCGACGCAGCGGACCTTGACCATCTCCACCGGGCCGTCGGTGCTTCCCCACGTCCAGCGGTCCTCGACCTCGGCCGGTAGGCCGCAGTCCGGGTCAGGGCAGAGTGGGCCCGCGGGCTCGTAGGCGAAGGCAGCGTTCGCGCTCATCTGATCTGGCTCCTTTCGGCTCGTCTCGCTTGCTGAAGGTCGAGGAGCGCCTCCGACGGCAGCGGGAACCAGCGCGCGCGCTCGAACTCGCACGGCAGCGCCGGATCCGGGAGTGGACCGGGCGGCGGCGACGATTCGAGCGCGCGCGCCAGGCGTCGCGCCTCGTCGAGATGGTCTGCGAGCTCCGAGCTCGGGCTTTCGGGTGGCGGGTCGCTGCGGTAGGTCAGCGTGCCGGAGGCGAACGAGACGTCGGCGAGGAGCAGCCTCGGCGCGCGCGCGTCCGCGTGGCGCCAGAGCCCGGTCGCGGGATTGAAGCGGTAGAGCGGCAGGAACTTCCAGGCCTCGTCCGCGAGGAAGTGGACGGCCTCGAGCACGTAGTCGAAGACGGCCTCGCTCGTGAAGTAGTTGAAGCCGAGGCGTACGAGCGAGAGCTTTGCGCCGAGGTTCCCGCGGACGGCCAGCGCATCCATGCGGGCCGACCACTCGCGGTCGATCGGGTACATGCGGTGCACGTACGGGCCTGCGCAGAAGCAGCCGCTGCGAGCCTGGATCCCGAAGAGGTCGTTCAGGAGCGCGGCGACGAAGTCGGAATGGAGCAGCCCCCGCGGATGGCGGAGCCCGAGCGACACGATCGCGAGCCGCTCCCGCGCCGGGTTGCCGACGATCTTGATGCGCGGGTTCGCGCCCCAGGACGCGAGCGCGCGACGGGCGAAGTCGTCCTCGCGCCGGCGGATCTCCTCGGCGCCGACCGCCTCCTTCAGCGCGAAGACGAGGCCCGCGCGGATCGACTCGACGATCGCCGGCGTCCCGCCCTCCTCGCGGATCTCGGGGGCTGAGTGGTAGCGCTGGGCGGTGGGGCTGACGAAGAGGATCGTCCCGCCGCCAGGCACGGTCGGGACGCGGTTCGAGAAGAGCGCCCGCTTCGCGATCAGCAGGCCGGGCGTGCCCGGGCCGCCGACGAACTTGTGCGGCGACAGGAACACCGCGTCCTTGTAGGCGAGGTGGCCGTCCTTCCGGTCGGGGCTCGGGTTCATGTCGATCGGGAGGTACGGCCCCGCCGCCGCGTAGTCCCAGCAGGAGAGAGCGCCGTGCCGGTGGAGGACGATCGCGACCGCGTCGACGTCGGTGATCGTGCCCGTCACGTTCGACGCGGCTGAGAAGGTTCCGATCTTCAGCGGGCAGTCCGCGTGGCGGCGCAGCTCGTGCTCGAGGTGCTCGAGGTCGACGCGCCCGTCCGCGTCCTCGTGAATCGTGACGACGTCGGCGACGGACTCGCGCCACGGGAGCTCGTTCGAGTGGTGCTCGTACGGCCCCACGAACACGACCGGCCGGCGGCGTGCACGCAGGCGGCGACGTGCGTAGCGGTCGGGCACCCGCAGCCCGAGCAGCCGCACGAGCTTGTCGATCGCGCCGGTCGAGCCGCTGCCCGTGAAGACGACGGCGTCGTCGGGAGACCCGTTGACGGCCTGGTGGATGATCGCCCTCGCCTCCTCGCGCAGGGACGTCATCTGGCGCCCGGTCGCAGAGGCCTCGGTATGGGTGTTCGCGTAGAGCGGCAGCACCTGCTCGGCGATGTAGTCCTCGACGAAACGCAGCGAGCGCCCGGACGCCGTGTAGTCCGCGTAGACCAGCGGCCGCGGCCCGAACGGCCCGTCGAGGGCGCGGTCGTCGCCGATCACCGAGTCGCGGATCGTTGCGATCAACCGCTGCGTGGCGAGCTCGTGCACGACCATCAGCGCGGCTCCGCCTCATCGGCGTCGAGGCCGAGCCAGAGCACCGGGACGATCCGGTCGGCGACGACCCCGGCCCGGGCGACCGCTGCGGCGACGGCGTCCGCCGACGCCGCTGCGTACAGGGACAGGAACGACTCGTCCGCGGGAACGCAGGCCGACCCGATCAGGCGGACGCCGGCTCTGCGCGCCCGTGCGGCCCGTGCCAGCCTGTCGGCGAGCGCCGCCGCCGTGCCCTCGCTCACGTCCGGCCCGTAATGCTCGACGAGGTACACATGGGTCTCGACGCCCGTGCCGCGCGACGGCCGCGTCGACGCGGCGTGCAGGGCGCCGTCCTTCCGAGCCAGGGTCCTGGACAGGGCGAGCGCTACGAGTGGATGCGTCATGGCCATGAGGGCCACGCTAGCCCCCTGCCCTGCGACGCTCTAGGTGGTTTCCCCTACTCCGCCGGCGCCGACCCCCTACACCTCCGTGCCGTCGTCGCCGATCTCGACGGTGCCCTCGGCCACGAGCCGTGCGAGCTCGCTCCGCGAGCGGAGATCGAGCTTTCGATAGATGCGCGTCAGGTGTCCCTCGACCGTCGCCACGCTCATGAACAGCGCCTGACCGATCTCGCGGTTCTTCCGCCCGTCGGCCACCAGCGCGGCGACACGGCGCTCGGTCGGCGTCAACTCTCCCTCGGCGCGCCCCGGGGCCGCGCGCTCGAGCTCCTCCACGGCCCGCGCCTCCCAGGGAGTCGCTCCCATCTCGGCGAACCGGCTGCGCGCGTCCGCGAGCGCGTCCGCGGCCGCCGTCCGCCGACCCGCGCGGATCAGCGCTCGGCCGCGCGCGAGCCCAGCGCGCGCCGCATCGACGCGATACCCGAGCCGCGCAAAGCGCCCCTCGGCTTCCTGAAGCGCGGACGCCGCGGCGTCCGCCTCCTGGCGCGCCAGCAGAACGTGTCCCCTGCCGCGCTCGAGCGCCGCGAGCGGCCACGGCGTCGCGAGCGCGTGCGCCGACGCCTCCAGGCGTGCAAGCGCTGCTTCGGCAGCCTCGACGTCCCCGGAGGCGGCAAGGGCCTCGACGACGTCGGCGATCGCAGGATGCGCACCCGGGTGGGCGATACCCATCTCCTCCAGCAGCCGGGCGGCCGTGCGCAGCTCGGCGGCGGCGGCCTGGGCATCGCCCTCGGCGAGCGCCAACAGGCCCAGCACGCCGTGCGAGCGAGCCACGCTGGGTGGCTCCCTGCGCTCCGTCGACAGCTCCAGCAGGCGCCCGGCGGCGGCCTCGGCGCTCTCACGTCGCCCGAGCGTGGCGTGGACGAGCGCGAGCGGATAGAGAAGCCACGTCTCCGCGTCGGCGTTCTGTGCATCGGCGGCCGCCTCGGCGCCCTCGCGGGCTTCGTCCGCCGCCCGCGTGAGGTCGCCCGCGGCGTAGGCCGCGAGCGCGAGGTCGTAGAGGCGGTAGGGCCGCTGGAACTCCGTGCCCTCTCGACGGAACTCGTCCAGCATGCTCTCGAACGCCGACGTCGCTGCAGCGAGCTCGCCGTTCCACAGCTGCTTCCGTGCAAGCATGATGCGCGGCCTCCGGCCGAGCGGCGGCCCGCCGACCACGTCGGCGACGGCCACGGCCCGTGTGATCCGCCCCGAGTCCGGAGACGCGCGAAGCGCATCCATGACCCCGAGCGACGCATCGGCGAGCATCTGCAGCCTGCGGTCGCCCAGCCGTTCGCCGATCGCGAGCGCCTCGGCTGAGCAGGTGATCCCGTTGAGCAGGTCGCCGCGGTACGTCCCGCGGAGCCAGCCGAGGAGGTCCAGGATCTCGCCGCGGAGGAGATCGTTGTCGCCTGCGTCTCCGAGCGCCCGCTGCAGCACCGCCTCGCCGTGCTGGAGGTCGAGGTAGACCCTCTGGGCAAGCGCCTCGGCACGCTGAGGCCCCGACGGCAGTGCGTCGATCAGCTCGTCCGCGACGGCGAGGGCCCGCGCGACCTCCCCCGCCGCGGCGCGGTAGCGGACCTCCGCCAGCGCTCGCCGATACCGGGAATCGGGGTCGTCCTCGGGCGTCAGCAGGGCGCTCCGGTGCGCGAACGAGGCTGCCAGCTCGGGGGCGCCGCGTTCGGAGGCGCGCCCGGCCGCCTCCTCGAGCAGGGTCGCTGTCCCGGCATCGGGCGCGTCGCTCGACAGGGCCACGTGCCGGGCCTTCGCATCGGGATTCGAGACCCGCTCGGAGAGCTCCGCGTGCAGCGACTTGCGCGCGACCGGACCGAGCCGGTGGTAGACCGCCGAGCCGATCACCGGGTGCTGGAAGCGGACGGTCAGGTTCTCCTCGACCAGCAGCAGATTGTGCTCCTGGGCGAGCTCGAGCAGCCGCTCGACATCCGCGCCCGGGAGCGCCGCCGGCAACTCGGCGACCGGCACCGGCCCGAGCGCCGCGACCGCATCGAGCAGCGGACCAACCTCGGCGGGAGCCGCGTCCAGCCGGTCCTCGATCGCCGCCTGCAGCGACGCCGGCAGCGGCAGACGCGGCCAGACCTCGGGGCTCTCGCCGCGCTCGACCAGGGCGCGCGCCAGCTCGAGGGCATAGAGCGGATTCCCGCCCGAGGTCTCGTGGATGCGGCGGAGCATCGGCCGCGAGATCGATCCCACGCTGCGGCCGAGCAGGCTCCGCATGGCGCCGAGGCTGAGCGGGCGGAGGTCGATCGCCTCGCAACGCTCGGGGGGCAGGAGCCGTGCCAGCGTCAGCGGGTCGTCGGCGCCGCGCACCGTGACGAGCACGCCGAGCGGCTCGACCGTGACCCGCCTCAGCGCGTAGCGGAGCGCCCGCGCAGACGCCTCGTCCAGCCACTGGAGGTCGTCGATCGCGATCACGACCGGGGCGTTGCCCGCGAGCCGTCGCAGCTCCGCGTGCACGGCCCGCCCGCGCACGAACGGATCGTCTCCCGCGCGTAGCGCCGCTGCGTCCACGCCGGCGGGCTCGAGGAGATCGACCACCCCGACGAGCGCGAGCGGCATCTCCTCCTCCGCCGGCCGCGTGACGAGCACCCGAAATCCGGCCTCGCGCGCCCGCTCGATTGCGCTTCGCCACAGGACCGTCTTGCCGATGCCGGGCGGGCCGCGGAGCATGAGCGCGCGCGGACCGGACGGGAGCGCCCCGGCGAACGCCGCCAGGCTCGTTAGCTCCCCGCTTCGTCCGACGAGCTGGGTCTCGCCGTCGGCGGCCGGGACGGCTGCATCGGCCACCCCGTAATTATTGCGCGTGGGGGAACCAGGGTTCCCCCGCGTCCCTAGGCGGCGACGTCCTTGAGCTTCTGCGAGTCGGCCAGGGCCCGCAGCTTCTTCAGGCTCTGGTTCTCGATCTGGCGGATGCGCTCGCGCGTGACGTTGAACGTCCGGCCGACCTCGTCGAGCGTGCGCGGATGCTGGCCGTCCAGCCCGTACCGCAGCTCCAGCACCTGGCGCTCGCGGGAGGAGAGGGTGCCGAGGATCTTCTTCAGCGCCTCCTTGCGGAGCGTGATCTCGGCCGCCTCGTCCGGCAGCTCCTGGTTTTCGTCCGTGAGGAAGTGGCCGAACTCCGACTCGTCCTCGTCCCCGACCGGCTTCTCGAGCGAGACCGGCGTCTGCGCGCTCCGGCGGATGTGCTCCACCTCGTCGAGCGTGAGATCCAGCTCGATCGCGATCTCGGTCGAGCCCGGCTCGCGCCCCAGCTCGGCGCGGAGCTTCCGCTCGGCGCGGACGATCTTGTTCAGCTTCTCGACCACGTGGACGGGCATCCGGATCGTTCGCGCCTTGTCGGCGAGCGCCCGCGCCACCGCCTGGCGGATCCACCAGGTCGCGTACGTCGAGAACTTGAACCCCTTGCGATAGTCGAACTTCTCCGCGGCGCGGACGAGGCCGATCGTCCCCTCCTGGATCAGATCGAGGAAGGGCAGGCCCTGATTCCGGTACTTCTTCGCGATCGAGACGACGAGACGGAGATTCGCCTCGACCATCTCCTGCTTGGCGCAGTGGTCGCCGCGCTCGATCCGCTTTGCGAGCTCGACCTCCTGGGCCGCGGTGAGCAGGTCGACCTTGCCGATGTCCTTCAGGAACAGCTGCAACGCGTCGGTCGAGACCTCGCGAGGCTCGGCCTGCGCCTGCTCCTCCTCGGCGTCGTCGCCGCCCGACACGACCTCGATGTGGAGCTCCTCGAGTGCGTGATAGAAGTCGTCGATCTGGGCGGGCTCGAGATCGAGCTCGTCGAGCGCGACCGCGATCTCGTCGGCACTGAGTTGACCATGCTCGCGCCCCGTCTCCAACAGCGCCTTGCCGTCGATGGTCTCCAGCAGGTCCTTGACTCCTCCCCGGCCGGTGACCGCTTCCTCCGTTGCGCTCAATTCGGTTCCCCCCTCTTGGAGCCGATTTCGGCGATGCCGTACTGTGCCAACAGGGCCAGACGAGCGCCATAGGCCGAACGGCTCATTTTTGCGGTTCCTGGTCCCAAGGTTTTGAACAGGCTTATGGCCTGCGCCGACTGGCTTCGAGTAGGATTTTTGCCCGCTGGCCAAGCGGAGCTCGAGGCCCTTCCGCCCGGGCCAGCAGCAGTTCCTGGCGTGCTTTCGGGATGTCGTTGAGGTAGAGCAGGAGCAGGCCGAGGTGGAAGCGGACGGTCTGGGCGTGCGGGTAGCGGCGCGACAGCGGGCCGAGCCGCGAGAACGCCCTCGCCGGCGCCTCCTTCGTGTATCGGCCGACGGCGTCGGCGACGAGCGCCTCCGGATCGTCCGGCGCCAGCCGCGCGGCCGCCGCGAACTCGCGCGCGGCCGAGACCGGGCGCAGCGCGGCCTGGAACTGGATCCCGCGCGCCAGGTGGGCCTCGACCGCCGTCCGCGGTCGCGTGAACGACGGGACGAACGGGGGCCGGCCCGGCGGCGTGCGCGGATGGCGCAGGTCCTCCGCCCGGACCGCCGACGGCGAGTCCGGCTGCACCCGCTCGGCCGCGAGCCAGGCCGTCTCGGCGTCCGGCGCCTGCCCCGTGAACGCGAGCGCGATCCCGAGCTCGAGCCGGACGAGCGCACTGCGCGGATGCTGCTCGGCGAGGATCCGCAGCCGCCGGACGGTTCCCGCAGGCCACGCGTCGAGCGCCTCGCGCAGCTCCCGCCGCAGTGCGGGCGACGCCGTCGGGTCCTGTGCGAGCGGCGGCTTCCGGGTCTGGGCCTTCGGCACGTCCGTCCGCGTGGCAAGCGTCACGCCCACCGCGACGACGGCGAGCCCGGCTGCGCCGGCCGCGGCGACGACGATCACGCGGGCGCGCGGGCTCATCGTTCGCGACGATAGCCGTGCCGAGGTAGCTATATTTCGGAAAGCAATGGCCACGTACCGTGAGCTCCTCCAGCAGGTGAAGAGCGAGATCGACGAGGTCGACGCGACGCGTGCCCGAGAGCTGATCGACTCCGGGGAGCCGCTCGTCCTCGACGTCCGCGAACAAGACGAGTGGGACGAGGGTCATCTTCCCGGCGCGATCCACATTCCGCGCGGGAACCTCGAGTCGCGGATCGAGCGCGCCGCGCCTGAGCATTCGCGCCCGATCGTCGTCTACTGCGCCGCCGGGAACCGCTCCGCGTTCGCCGCGAAGACGCTCGAGGAGCTCGGCTACGAGGACGTGACCTCACTCGCCGGCGGCTTCACCGACTGGAAGCGAAACGGCTTCCCGGTCGAGCTGTCGGCCGGCCTGGACGCGCCCAAGCGCGCGCGCTACTCGCGCCACCTGCTCATCCCGGAGGTGGGAGAGCAGGGCCAGCTGAAGCTGCTCGACTCGAAGATCCTGCTGATCGGGGCGGGCGGCCTCGGCTCGCCGGCGTCGCTCTACCTGGCGGCGGCCGGCGTCGGGAGGCTCGGGATCGTCGACGCGGACGTGGTTGACGAGTCAAACCTCCAGCGCCAGATCGTGCACTCGACCGAGGTGATCGGTGAGCCGAAGGTCCAGTCCGCGAAGCGGACGATCGAGGCGCTCAACCCCGACGTGCAGGTGGTCGCGTACGAGGAGCGGCTGACCTCGGAGAACGTCGACCGGATCCTCGCCGACGGGTGGGATGTAATCGTCGACGGCGCTGACAACTTCCCGACTCGCTATCTCGTCAACGACGCGTCCGTCTGGCACGGCATCCCCGTCGTGCACGGCTCGATCTACCGCTTCGAGGGCCAGGTGACCGTCTTCAAGCCCGGCGCGGGTCCCTGCTACCGCTGCCTCTTCCCCTCTCCCCCACCGCCCGAGCTCGCGCCGTCGTGCGCGGAGGGCGGCGTGCTCGGCGTCCTCCCGGGAATCATCGGCTCGCTGCAGGCGAACGAGGCGTTGAAGCTCGCGCTCGGCATCGGCGACTCGCTCGTGGGCCGCCTGCTCCTTTTCGACGCGCTCGCGACCGAGTTCAACGAGGTCACGCTCCGCCGCGATCCCGAGTGCCCGGTCTGCGGCGAGCACCCGACGATCACCGAGTACGTCGACTACGTCCAGTTCTGCGCCGGGACCAGGGAGCCTGCGGCTTGACGACGGTCCGCATCCCGCCCACGCTGCGCGAGCAGGTCGGCGGCGAGCGGCACGTCGCGGCCCAGGGCGACACAGTCCGCGAGCTGCTCGACGACCTGATGGGCCGCTTTCCCGCCCTCCGGTCGCAGCTCGTCGAGGACGACAACCTCGCGCCGTTCGTGAACGTCTACGTCGAGGGCGAGGACGTGCGCACGCGCGACGGCCTCGAGACCGAAGTGCTTCCGGGCTCGACCGTGATCCTGCTGCCGGCCATGGCCGGTGGCTGAGACGCGGATCCCGCCCAGCCTCCTCGGCCTCGTCGGCAACACCCCGCTCGTCGAGCTACGCCCGGAGGGAAACGTCCGTCTCTACGCGAAGCTCGAGGGCCAGAACCCGACCGGCTCGATCAAGGACCGGATCGCCAAGGCGATGATCGAGGCGGCCGAGGCCGCGGGGGAGCTGGAGCCCGGGCGGGCGCTGCTCGAGCCTACGAGCGGCAACACCGGCATCTCGCTCGCGCTCGTCGCGAAGCTGAAGGGCTATCCGCTCACCTGCGTGATGCCGGAGAACGCGACCGAGGAACGGAAGCGCCTGCTGCAGCTCTTCGGCGCGGAGATCGTCTTCTCCCCGCCCGACGAGGGCTCGAACGGCGCCGTCCGCGTCGCCCTGGCCATGGCCGAGGAGGACGCGGGCTGGTTCATGCCGTTCCAGTACGCGAACGAGGCGAACCCGCGGGCGCACTACGACGGCACCGGCGCAGAGATCGCCGAGGCGCTCGACCGCGTCGACGTCCTCGTCGCCGGCCTCGGCACCGGTGGCACGCTGATGGGGACGGGCGAACGGCTGCGCGAGAGCTTCCCGGACGTCGTCGTCGCCGCGGCCGAGCCGCTTCCCGGCGATCCGGTGATGGGCCTGCGCTCGCTCGACGATGGCTACGTTCCGCCGATCCTCGACATCTCGCGGCTCGACCGGAAGGTGCTCGTCTCCAACGAGGAGTCGGTGGCGGCGGTGCGCCGCCTGCTCGACGAGGAGGGGATCTTCGCCGGCGTGTCCTCCGGCGCCGTCGTCCACGTCGCGCGGAAGCTCGCCCGCGAGCTCGACGCCGAGGGCGCCGTGGTCGTGTGCGTCCTCGCGGACGGCGGCTGGAAGTACCTGTCCGCCGACTTCTGGGACGCGGACGACGTCGAGGCGTCGATGGAGCGAACCGTGTGGTGGTAGTCCCCGACGCGCTGCGTCGGGAGCTGGCTGCCCACGCCGAGGCCGAGGCCCCGAACGAGGCGTGCGGTTTGATCCTCCTCCGCGGCGGCGTGGCCGAGCGCTACGTCGCCGGCCGCAACGCGGCTGCCTCGCCGTATCGCTTCGAGCTCGAGCTCGACGACCCGGAGGTGTGGTTCGCCGAGGACGACGGCTACGAGCTCGCGGTCTTCCACTCCCACCTCGCCGCCCCCGCCCGGCCGTCGCGCACCGACGTCGAGAACATCGGGCTGTGGACGGGAAAGCCCTACGTGATCTACTCGCTCAGGGAGGACGACCTGGCCGCCTTCCGGATCGAAGACGGCCGGATCGCAGAGGTTCCGCTTACTTCGTGACGGTGAAGTGGCCCTTCATGCCGAGCGCGGCATGCGGGTCGCACTGGTAGGTGTAGCGACCGGGCTTGAGCTTGATCTTCCACGTCTGGTCGCCCTTGAAGGAGACCGACGTCTTCTTGTTGAGGCCCGGCCCGCTCAGGTGGAAGTTGTGGATCGTGGACTCGTCCTCGACCTTGATCGAGTAGGTGCCGGCCTTGATCGTCTTCAGGTCCTTGTCGTTCTTCTCGACCTCGATCTTGTAGCCGGGGCCGACTTTGCCCTCGAGCTTGCTCGATTTCGCTCCGGCCGTGGCGGCGAGCACCGCCCCCATGGCGGCGAGGACGACAACCGCAAGTGTCGTTCGGATCATCGGGTACCCCCTTCGCGTTTCATCAGCCTGGGAGTACGCGAAGGGGGACTCGACGGTTAACGGGTTAACCGACCTTGATTGCGCCCTTCATCACGGCCGCGTGAGGATCGCAGTCGTACTTGTAGGTCCCCTTCTTGAGCGTCACGGCCCACGTCTTGTTGCCGACGTACTGGACGGACGTGAGCTTGTTCAGGCCGGGGCCCTTCAGGTGGAAGTTGTGGATGCTCGACTTGTCACGGATGAGGATCGCGTACTTGCCGGGCTTCAGCTTCGCGACCTTCTTCCCGCCCTTGGTGAGCGTGATCGTGAAGCCGGGCCCAACGGTGCCGACGAGCTTCGTCGGCGCAGCCGCGGCGGACGCGACCAGGACCGAGAGCGCCGCGACCGCAGCGGCAAGCAGAAGCGAGATACGAGACATGGTTCTCCTTCGCAGAGGTTCTGACCCACGGAGCCTGCGCGCAACCGTGCGGGCTTCCTGGCATCGAGTGTAGCCCCGAGGCCCGGTTCCGGCGGGAACGAACCGTCAGACGGTGGCCGTCGCCGCCCGGATCGCGTCGACGACCGTGTCGGAACGGCCTTCGAACAGGAGGTCGAGGAACCGGCCGCCGCCCATCAGCCCGACCCGCCGCCGGAGCAGCGACACGAGCCGCGCCTCCGTGATCCCCGCCGACCGTGCCGCGGCGACCGCGTCGCGGACGCCGCGCGGGACGTCCCCGCCGGGCCCGAACTGCCAGGCCGGATAGAGCCACTCGGTCGAGCCCTCCGGCCGGACGGCAAAGAGCTCGCCGCGCTCGCGGAGCCGCTCGATCTCGTCGGCGTCGATGCGAAGCCGCGAGGCCAGCCAGGAAGCGGGCAGCGGCGTGGTCAACGTCTCGTGCATGGGAGGAGTCCTTTCGCTCGTGCGAGCCCGCCTCGTGGGAGGCGGGCTCGGGTCGGGTCAGACCGCGGGCGCCGTGCGGGGGAGCCGCATGACGTAGCCGAGGAGCGCGAGCACGATCAGAGCCGTGAACAGCGCCCAGATGAAGAGGCGGCGTCGCATAGCCGGCTCCTACGCGGGCAGCGCAGCCGGCTCGCCGGCCTGCGGGTCGTAGGTCGGGCCGTAGCCGGCGAGCCGGCCGATCGAGGCCCCCATCGCGAGCGCGATCCGCTGGAGCAGCGCCGGCGGGAACGGCAGCTGGACGGTGTCGAAGTGCGCCTTCGCAATCACCGCGAGCCGGAGCGGGTTCGGCATGCCCTTGCGGTTCGTCTTGCCATCGGCCGCGAGCGCGAACATCGTCTCGAGCAGCGACTCGAACTGCAGCGCCGGCCGCACCTCGCAGACGAAGTGCGCCTCGTCGTCGCCGGCATTCCAGAACTTGTGCGGCGTCCCCGCCGGCACCGTCACACGCTGGCCGGGGCCTGCGACGAGCTTCTTCCGGCCGACCTTGAAGCCGACCGTGCCGCGGAGCACCTCGAAGCGCTCCTCCTGGCTTGGGTGGACGTGGGCGGCCGCGACGAAGCCGTTCGGCTGCACGAACGTCTCGATCACGACGGCCTGGCCACCGGTCTCGCGCGAGGTCTTGCGGAAGACGAGCCGCTCGCCGGTGACGGGGTTCTCGATCGTGTCGCCAATCTGGATCATCGTGTGCTCCTTTCGAAATGGGCAGGAGCACGATCGATCCGTGCCCTTGAGAGTCGCCTGGCGTCTTCCTCGGGGGGTCTGACATCGGCTTGTTCGCAGCCATCGCGCATGCCTTCCAGACGTGCGACCGCAGGCTTTTCTTCCGGGTGACCGGATGACCGATTTCCGCGTTCTGGGGCCCCCGGCTAAGTCGGCTTTCGCCGCAGCGCCACCCAACAAACCGAGTTGTCGAGCGCAGAAGGAGGGGCCCGCGGGGGAACCACGGGCTCCCCCGCGCTACGCGTCGAGCTCGTCGAGCTCGGACTCGTCGCGGCCGCGCTGGTCCCGGCGCTGCTCGAAGGTGACGGCGAGCTTGTTGATCCGCGAGCCCTCCACCTCGAGCACGTCGAACCGCATGCCGTTGTGCGAGATGTCGTTGCCGACCTCGGGCTGACGGCCGAGCAGGCCGAAGACGAAGCCGGCGAGCGTGTGGTAGTCCTCCTGCGGCAGGTCGACGCGGAACCGCTCGTTGAAGTCGTCGATCGGGAACGTGCCGTCGACCCGGACCGTGTCGTCGTCGACCTGCTCGATCGACTCGTCGGGCAGGTCGAACTCGTCCTCGATCTCGCCGACGATCTCCTCGAGGAGGTCCTCGAGCGTCGCGATCCCCTCCATCTCGCCGTACTCGTCGACGACGATCGCCATGTGCTGGTTCGTCCGCCGGAAGTCTGTCAGCAGCGCCGCCAGGTCCTTCGTCTCGGGGACGATGTGGACCGGCCGCACGAGGTCCTCGATCGTGACCTCGTGCATCCCGCGGTCGCGGAGCGCGCCGAAGAGGTCGCGCACGTGGAGGATGCCGACGACGTGGTCGAGCGACTGCCGGTAGACCGGATACCGCGTGTACGGCGAGTCCATCACGGCCTCCAGGCACTGCTCGGGCGGAAGGTCGATCGACAGCGCCACGACCTCGGGCCGCGGCACCATCACGTCAGCGACCTCCTTGTCGGCGAAGTCGAAGACCTTGTAGAGCATCTCCTGCTCCTGCTCCTCGATCTCGCCGTGCTGCGTCGACTGCGAGACGAGCATGCGCAACTCGGCCTCGGAGTGGACGGCGTCCTCGCCACCCGGCGGCGACAACCCCAGCCAGCGTAGGACGACCTCCGTCGCACGCTGGAGGAACCAGATCAGCGGCCGGAAGACGATGAAGAACGTGCGGACCGGCACGGCCACGGCGAGCGCAGTGCCCTCCGAGCGGCTGAGCGCGATCCCCTTCGGGACGAGCTCGCCGATGACCACGTGGAGGAAGGTGAGGATCAGATAGGCGAGCAGCACGGCGAGCACCGTCGCCATCACGTCGCCGAACGCGTCCGCGAGCGCCTGCTCGCCGAGGGCGCCGATGCCCAGCGAGGTGAGCGTGACGCCGAGCTGCATCGCCGCGATGAAGCGCGGCGGGTCGCCCGTGATCCGGAGGACATCGCGCGCGCGCCGGTTCCCCTGATGATGGAGCTCGACGATGCGGGTGCGCCGCGCGGTGACGAGGCCGTACTCGGCCGCGACGAAGAAGGCGTTCATGAGGATGAGAACGCCGACGGCGACGAGCTCGAAGAGGAGTGTCACGACCCGGCCGGAGGGCCGTTGGTACTAGGCGGGATGTCTTCGTCCAACAGTCGGATCAGTATAGGTAAGCGGTCGGCTCGCGCCGAGTCGAACATATGTTCTATCCTGGAGGCGTGGGCGTCGACTACCGCGAGGAGCCCTGCAAGACCGCACTCAACCCGGTCAAGGGGATGATGTTCAAGTGGTCGCTCAACCCCTACATGGGCTGCGTCCACCGGTGCACGTTCTGCTACGTCCGCCACTTCGAGCGGCGCTCCGACCGCCCCTCCGACGACCGCTACGGCACCTCGATCCGCGTCAAGACGAACGTCGCAGCGGTGCTGCGGCGCGAGCTCGCGCGCGCGTCGTGGGAGCGCGAGCAGATCGCGATCGGCGCGGCGACCGACCCGTACCAGCCGGCCGAGGGCCGCTACAAGCTCACGCGCGCCTGTCTCGAGGCGCTGCGCGACGCGGCGAACCCGTTCTCGATCATCACGCGCGGCCCGATGATCGTCCGGGACCTCGACCTCCTCGTCGAGGCCGCACGTGTGGCTCGCGTCGGCGTGACGTTCTCGATCCCGACACTCGACGAGGAGGTCTGGCGGCGCACCGAGCCGTCCACGGCGCACCCACGGCAGCGGCTGCGGGCGATCACGAAGCTCGTCGAGGCCGGGATCGACGCGCGGGTCGGGATGGCGCCGATCCTCCCCGGGATCTCCGACCGGCCCGAGCAGCTGCGCGAGGTCGTGCGGGCGGCCCGCGAGGCCGGGGCGACGGGGATCTGGGCGAACCTCCTCTTCCTCAGAGCAGGGACGCGGGAGCACTTCCTCGCCCACCTGGCCGAGGACTGGCCCGAGCAGCTGCCCCTGTACGAGAAGCTGTACGCCGGGCGCGCGTACCTCGGCTCGGACGACCAGAATCCTGTCCGGACCGAGGTTGCACGGCTCGCGCGCGAGCACGGCGTGCGCGACCGCCGCAAGGTCAGGCTCGAGCCCGAGCCCGAGCCTCAGCAGCTCTCGCTCGCTGTGTAACGCTGGATCCCGCACTACAATCCGCCCACTTGGAGTCGGGAAACACAAAACCGTCCGAGATCACCTGCCTGATCGTCGACGACCACGAGGTCGTCCGCGAGGGCCTGCGGCTGTCGCTGTCGCGCGCTCCGCACATCCGGGTGATCGGCGAGGCGGCGGACGGCGCGAGCGCGGTGGCGCTCGCCGAGCGGCGTCGCCCCAACGTCGTGATCATGGACGTCCGCATGCCCGGGATGGACGGGCTCGAGGCAACGCGCGAGCTGACCCAGAAGGTTCCGGACGCGGCGGTGCTGATCTTCACGGCCTACAGCGAGCGGTCGCTGCTCGGTCGGGGCCTCGAGTCCGGCGCGAAGGGCTACATCCTCAAGGAGGCGCCGCACCAGACCCTGTTGCGGGCGATCGAGAAGGTCGCCGCGGGCGAGGGCTACGTCGACCCGGCGCTGATGCCCGCGTTCCTGACCGGCAAGGACAAGGACGAGATGCTGACCGGTCGCGAGCGCGAGATCCTGCAGCTGCTTGCGGACGGGATGTCGAACCAGGACGTGGCCGCGAAGCTCTTCATCAGCCAGGAGACCGTGAAGAGCCACGTGCGCCACATCCTCGCCAAGCTCGAGGCGGACACGCGGACGCAAGCGGTGGCGATTGCGCTTCGCGAAGCGATCATCGACTGAGCCACCCTCGGTGCGCCGGAAATGAGCGGCCGGCAACGATCGATGGTCTCCGCGACCACGAGGGCGGCGATCCTCGCAGGCGCGTTCGCCGCGATGGCCCTGCTCGCCGTGCTCGGGGTGGTCACGGACACGAACGCGGCCGTCGCCGTCGGGTTCGCTCTGGCGGTCGCGTTCGCGGGGCTGTTCGCGGCCGACCTGATCGTCACCGAGCGGCGCCGGCACGAGGAGGCCGAGGAGGAGCTGTCGACCGAGGCCCGGTTCCTCGAGTCGCTCGTCGACTCGATGGCGACGATCGCCGCCGCCGGGGACGTCCTCGAGCAGACGTGCCGCGAGGCGGAGCGACTCTTCGAAGCGCGGGCGCGGATCGTGCGCGGCGGCGACCGGCCGCGCAAGGCTCCGGCCGAGAACGCCGTGATCGTGCCGCTCAAGGTTCGGGAGGAGGAGATCGCGGCGCTCAGGCTGACTCGATCGGCGCCGTTCACGCGTGAAGACCTCGTCCGGGCGACCGTGCTCGCGGACTTCGCCGCGCGCGAGTACGAGAACGCGCAGCTGGTCGAGGAGGCGCAGGTGCGCGAGGCGGAACGCTCCCGGCTATCCGACCAGCTGATCACGGCCGAGCAGGAGGAGCGCAGGCGCCTCGCCGACGAGCTCCACGACGGCGCCGTCCAGTCGCTCTCCGGGATCGCGCTCCTGCTCGACGCCGGCCTCAACTCGATCGGCGAGGGGCGCGACGAGGAGGCTCAGGACATCATCGGCCGTGCGCTCGAGCGCCACCGGGCGACGATCGGCCAGCTGCGCGACCTCTCGTTCAACCTCGAGCCGGTCGTCCTCCGCGACCAGGGCTTCGTGCCGGCCGTCCGCGCGCTGACCGAGCAGATCGGGCTCGCCCACCAGGTCCACGTCCAGGTCGAGGTCGAGGCGGGAGAGCAGCTCGCGGCCAAGACGCAGGCCGCGCTCTACCAGATCATCCGCGAGGCCCTGAACCAGGCCGTCCGCCGCGGCCCGCCGGAGTCGGTCGCAGTCCTCGTCCGCGACCTCGACGACGGCGGCGTCGAGATGGAGGTCTCCGACGACGCGCCGGGCGAACGGCGCCGCCGGAGCCTCGAGGAGCTCGCCGAGCGCGCACGGACGCTGAAGGGCGATCTGACCGTCGACCAGGGCGAGGACGGCGGGACGACGGTCCGCGTGACCCTGCCGCCGTACGTCGGCTCAGGCTAGGATCCGCCCGCGATGGCGGACGGCAGCTACCTCCTCTTCGTCTGGAAGCCGAGCGGGTACGAGCTGCGGGAGGAACGGGGCGAGCCCCCGGCCGTCGGAGCCGAGGTCGAGGCCGACGACGGGACGCTGCGCGTCACGAAGATCGCGCCCTCGCCGCTGCCGAACGACCCTAGGCAGTGCGTGTACCTCCAGGCGGCCTAGGCCCGGTCAGGCGAGCGCGCTCTCGGCCGCGATCCGGCCGAGGACGAGCGCGGCTCCGAGGCCGCTCGCGTAGCCACCCGCGGCGATGCCCCCGGCGTCGGCGCCGGCTGCGAAAAGGCCGTCCGCACCGACGACGCGCGCTTGCGAGTCGACCTTCAGGCCGCCGATCGTGTGCGTGATCCCGGGTTTCACGCGAACGGCGACGCGCGCGCCGGCCGGCGCCGGGAACGGAAGCTCGGACGGCTCGACTCGCGTAGGCGCCGAGGCGACCATGTCGCTCACCGGCCGCTCGCGCACGCGCGCCTCGAGGGCGGCGTCGTCGAGGACGTACCACGCGCGCGCGTTCGGCTGGCGAGCCGTCGTCTGGACGAGATCGTTCTCCGACCAGGAGACGTCGCCTTCGAAGAACTCCTCGCCTCGCTCGTTGAAGACGCGCGCGAACCGTCCGTAGAGCTGCGCCTTCGGGACGAAGTCCGGCTCGGCGAAGTCGGCGTCGGGCATGTTCCGGCCGTAGAACTCGTCCATGCCGGCGGACGTCGAACCACCCCGCTCGAGGCCCGCGTGGAGCCCGTCGCCGGCGCTCCACCGATTGGCACGAAGTCGTAACGGTGCCGCCGGAGAGATGTATCGCTCGACGAGCTCCGGGCTGCCCTGGAAGCCGCCCGTGGCCAGAATTGTGGCGTCGGTGGCCCCGTGATGTCTGTAGACACAGCCATCACCGCCGGCTCGAACGAGCGTGTCCGTCAGCCCGCGCGGGTCGAAGCGTTTCCCTTTCGTGCGTGGATTGCCCGTCTCTTGTTCCACGACAGGAGCCCCGAGCGACTCGAGCCAGGCGATCGCGTCGTCGAGCTGCTCCCAGACGAGGCGCTGCAGCGCCTCGTCGCCACCGGGGCACTCGGCCCGGAAGTCGTCCCACTCGCGGTGGCGCCAGATGACGCAGCTCGACAGGAGCATCGACCCGCCGGGGCGGTCGCCCTTCTCGTAGACGACCGGCGCGGCGCCGAGCTCGCGGCCGCGGGCGGCCGCGGTAAGCCCGGCCATCCCAGCGCCGGCAATGACCAGTGCCCCTCCGGGCACTAGGTCAGCGCGAATCCGGGCTTGTGCTCGACGTACTCGATCCGGACACGGTCCGGGCCCCAGACGAAGACGGCGCGCGTGTTGGCGGCGTCGACGACGCGGTCGACGATCCCGAGGCTCTCGGCCTCCTCCGTGTGCTCGTCGGCAGAGTCGACGAGGACGGCGAGGTGGTTCAGCAGCGGCCGGTCGGAGTCGGTCGGATCGCCTTCGTGGAACTCGACGTACGCGCCTCCGACCTCGACGCGCGGCCGACCCTCGGGGCTCCGCTCGGTCGGCTCGAAGCCGAGGTCGAGGTACTCCTCCGCCGTCGCCTCGGGGTCGGACGAGTACAGCGCGACGTGGTCGAGGTCGTAGTCGACATCGGTCGGCGCCTCGACGAGGCGCACGCGCACGCCCTCGCCGAGCTCGACCTCGTCGCCGGCGTCGCCGGGCAGCGCCGCACGAGCGTGCTCGAGGTCCGAGACGCGCAGCGCGACATGCTTGAGGGCGCCACGCTCGCGTGGGCCCTCGGCGTCGAAGAGCGTCAGCTTCCCGCGCCGCGCGTTCGAGCCGACGAGGGTGAACGTGTCCTGCTCGTCGACCACGTGCATCCCGAGATGGCGGGTCGCGAACTCGACGAGCGGCTCGCGGTCCGCGACCCAGAACGCGACATGATCAAGCGTCTTCGGTTGCATGCCGCGAGAGTAGCTACGTCGGTTCGGTCTGCGCGGAGGTGGTCACCGCACGCGGCGCCGCCTACTCGAGCGGCGGGTTCTGGACGTTGTGCTCGGTCGCGTACGCGTCGGTGAGCTGGTTGACCACGTCCATGTCGCCGTACGCGTAGTTGATCTTCACGAACGGCTCCCACTTGTCCGGCAGCGCGTCCTCCGGGAAGATCGCCTCGACCGGGCACTCGGGCTCGCACGCCCCGCAGTCGATGCACTCCTCCGGGTCGATCACGAGGATCCGGCCCGCTTCGTGGATGCAGTCGACAGGGCAGACGTCGACGCACGAGCGGTCTTTGATGTCGATGCAGGGCTCGGCGATGATGTAGGTCATCCGAGCGGTCTACTCTACTGGCGCGGTCAGCTCATCAACGATCTGTGCCGCCCGCTCCTGCAGGGCGTTCTTCACGACCACCTGGTCGAAGCCGGCCTCGTGCGCCCGGCGCAGCCCGGCGGTGTCCGTATGCCCGCCGAAGCCGAGGATGGGGACGTCGGGATACGCGTCCGCGACCTCGTCTGGATCAACGCGGGAAATATCTGCGATCACCAGATCGGGCCAGTCGACGCTGTCGGTCGTGACCAGATGGTGCCCGCGCAACAGGGCCTCCAGCTTCCCGCGGAAGTAGAGATCGACCCCACAGAGCAGGATCGTCGCCACGACCGGAGCGTACCGCCCTTAACACTCTCCGCACAACTGCTCCTGCTAGGGTCGCGCGTCGATGGGCGCCGGCGAATTCGTCGCGGTGGCACGGGTCGAGGAGATCCCCTCCGGCGCGCTGCGAACCGTCCCGCTCGGCGACGAGGAGATCACGCTTGCCCACTGCGACGGCGGGTTCTACGCCACGCAGAGCCAGTGCCTCCATCTGCAAGGGCCGCTGGGCGACGGCCGGCTCGAGGACTGCGTCCTCACGTGCCCATGGCACGGGTGGCAGTACGACGTCCGCACCGGCGAGAACGAGTTCGACCGCGCGATCCAGCTGCGCACCTACGAGGTCGAGGTCTCGGACGGAGAAATCCGCGTCCGAGCTTGAGGCCGGGCTCGACCTGATCCGCCGCGGCGAGTACTTCGCCGCCCACGAGGAGCTGGAGGTCGCCTGGCGCGCCGCGGCGCCGGAGGAGCGCGACTTCTACCAGGGGCTCGTCCACGTCGCGGTCGCGTGGTACCAGGCCGGGCGCGGGAAGCCCGTCGCGACCGAGCGCCAGTTGGCGAAGGCGATCCGGCGTCTCGGCCCGTTCGCGCCGGAGCACCGGGGCGTCGATGTCGCCGCCCTGCTCGAACAACTGCGCGAGGTCGCCGTGCGCGCGACGCTCGACCTCCCGGCGCCGCGCGTCTAGCTAGAGCGTGCCGAGCCCGACCGCGTCGAGCACACGGTTCAGCGCGACACGCAGCCACCAGTCGCGGTGGAAGAAGAGCAGCAGGCCGAGCACGACGAGGATTGCGCCGCTGACTCGCTGGATCAGAAGGTAGTGGTCGCGCAGCCAGCGGAAGACCGTCATCGCGTGCGCGAATGCGACGCCCGCGAGCAGAAACGCGAAGCCCAGCCCCGCCGAGTAGGCGACGAGCAGGAGCGAGCCCCGCACGACCGTCCGCGAGTCGGCCGCGAGCGCGAGGATCCCGGCCAGGACCGTGCCGATGCACGGCGCCGCGCAGACCGCGAACGCGCCGCCGAGGAGCATGCTCGATCCGGATCGGTGGGCGCGTGTCAGGAGGCCGGGCGCCACCACCCGCTCGGGCCACGGCAGCGCGCCCATGAAGACGAGCCCGAGCACGACGAGCACGAAGCCGGCGATCTCGAGCTGCCGGTCGGAGTTGACGACCCCGCCGATGGCCGCGGCGGCCGCGCCGAGGACGACGAAGACGACCGTGAACCCGAGGATGAACGGCAGGCTCGCGACGACGACGCGGCGCGCGGATCGCGACTCGCCGAGCCGGTCCGCATCCACCGCCGAGATCGACGACAGGTAGCCCGGCACGAGCGGGAGCACGCAGGGCGTCACGACCGAGAAGAGGCCGGCGGCGAACGCGACGGGGATCCGCTCAAGCATCGAAGCGCCTCAGCTCGTCGTCCAGGCGGCGCTCGAGCCCCGGGTCCAACGTCGCCCCGGACGTGGCGGCTGCCGGCGCCGCGTCGTCGCGCGCGTGCGACCAGCGCCAGATCCCCCAGCCGAGCAGCCCGCCGGCGAGAAGGATCCCGCCGAGCGGCACCCACCAGGCGAGTAGGCCGAAGCCGTGTTTCGGCGGTGACGCGAGGATCGCGTCGCCGTAGTTCGCGACGAGCGCGTCCTTGATCTGTCGCTCGCTGTCGCCGGCGGCGATCCGGCGCTTGATGAAGCGCTCGATCTGCCGGGCGGCGGGCGAGTCGGACTGGTCGAGCGTCGTCCCGCAGACCGGGCACATCACCTCGCCCTCGAGCTTCGCCAACGACGGGCCGCCCGAGGCGGCGGCCGCCGACGCGAGCATCAAGGCGACCAGCGCGGCGGCCAGGAGTCGGCTCACGAGGCCGCGATCTGGCGCAGGAAGCGCTGGAGGTCCTCCTCGACGACGAGCTCCCCGACGACTTTGCCGCTGCGGTCGATGAAGAAGATCCGTGGGATCGGCAGGCCGCCCCACTTCGTCAGCACCTTGCCGTCGCCGTCGTGGACGCTGGGGTACGTGACGCCGTGCTTACGTTGCCAGTCGCGCGCGTCCGGCGCGAAGTCCTTCGTGTCGACGCCGAGGAAGGCCACGCGGTCGCCGTAGCGCGCGTGCGCGGCGGTGAGCCGCTTCGCCTCGTCGATGCACGGCACGCACCACGAGGCCCAGAAGTCGAGGACGATCGGCTTCTTGCCCCGGAGGGAGGCGAGATCGATGCGGCCGCTTCCCCGGAGCCGCTTCAGGTCGAACGCGGGCGCCGTCGGATGCTTCCCGTCGTTGAGCGCCTGCGCGACGGCGTTGTTGTCCTGGTGCACGACCCGCCACACGAGCAGAGCGAGGAGACCCGCGACGAGCGCGACTGCGGCCGCCTGCGCCGTGAGCCGTAGCGGGCGGGCCATCAGTGCGGGACGATGAAGACCGTCGTCCCGACGCCGACGTGGTTGAAGAGCCATTCCGCCTCGCTGATGTGCATGCGGATGCAGCCGTGCGAGGCGGAGTAGCCGATCGACGCCGCGTCGGGCGTCCCGTGGATCCCGACGCCGGGAGCCGTCAGGCCCATCCAGCGGGTGCCGAGCGGGTTACCGGGCCCCGGCGGGATCGGCTGGGCGCCCTTCGCCCACGGCGACGCGGGCGGGTACCACCACGGGTTCCTCCACATGACGGCGATCGAGAAGCGCCCGAGCGGCGTCGGGTACGCGCTCTGGCCGGTCGCGACATGGAAGAGGCGGGCGAAGCGGGTGCCGTTGTAGAGGAACAGCTCGTTCAGCCCACGGTGGATCACGACCACGGGCCCGAAGTTCGCCCGCCGCAGCTTCGGCTTGAGCGCCCGCTGGACGAGGCGGACGGACGTGCGGGCCGACGGGCTCAGCACCGCGATGATGTCGCGGACGGCGCGGCGCTGGTCGAGGTGCAGGCCGGCGCGCTCCTTGGACAGCCACGGCCGGCCGCGCCGGAGGAAGAGCTTCGTGTCGACGGGCAGACGGTCGTAGCGCTTGGCGAGCCCCGCCACGAACCCGGAGATCGTCGGCCCCTCGGTCGCGATCGGGAGCGTGATCCTTGCGTCGGGCGCTGCCGCTGACGCGCGCTCGATCGCCTTCTCGACGTTCGCGGTCGCGCCGAGCACGTCAGGCGTGACGAGGACGCGGCCCGTGCCGAGGAGGAGCTCGACCGGGGCGTCGAACGCGGCCTGGACGACGCGCGCAGCGTCCGTCTGCGCCATCCCGCCGACCGGGACGCCCGCGACCGTCACCCCGGTGGGGATCGCCGACGGCGTCGGCGTGGTATCGGTCGGGGTTGTCGCCTGGTTCGGCGCAGGGCCGGCGCTGACGACGGCCGCAAGGGCTCCCGCGAGCGCCAGGCCCGTGAGCGTGCAGAGCAGAAGGGCGGCGCGTTTCACGTCTTCAGAGTCGCAAAGATTCGCGGATCGTTGGTGATGATACCGTCGGCCCCCCAGTCGATCAGCTGCTGGGCGTGCACCGGGTCATCGACGGTCCACACGTAGACGGCCGCGCCGGCCTCGTGCGCCCGCTCGATCGCGGCCCGCGAGCAGACGGAATAGTGCAGCGTCGCCGCCTGAGCGCCGACGCGGCGCAGGACGGTCGGCAGGCGCCGCGGGAGCGATCTCCCGATCGCGTTGAGGCTCCCGCGGACGAGGGGCGCGAGCGGGCCGCGCTTCGAGATGCCGAACCGGTCGCGCGGGAGCGTGTACGCGCGCGGCAGCGACGGCTCGATCTCCGCCACGACCCTGAGGGCGTCCGCGTCGAAGCCGCTGACCCACGACCGCTCGAGGACGCCGGCGCGGCGGAGGGAGTCCACGACCGCGTGCTCGATCCCGCGGCGCTTGAGGTCGAGCTGGAGCCCCGTCTCCGGGAGCTCTGAGGCGCAGAACGCGAGTGCCTCGTCGAGCGTGGGCAGGTGCGGCGCGACGGAGCGCAGGCTCTCGAGCGACCGCCGGTGGACGCGGCCCCGCGCCGCCCCGTGGCTGAGCTCCCGCAGCCGCGTGGAGTGCGCGAGCACCAGCGTCCCGTCGGCGAGGTCGAGGACGTCGAACTCGAGCATGTCGCAGCCCAGCTCGACCGCGAGCGCGAGCGCCGGCAGCGTGTTCTCGGGCGCGAGGGCGCTGGCGCCGCGATGGCCCACCCGTGCGAAGCCGCCCGGCGGGCGGCGCAGCTGGATCAAGCGGCCACGCGCTTCACGGCCACGCGCTTGACGACCACCACCGCGCAGTCGTCCGCCAGGTCGCCGTGGGCGAAGGCGCGGCAGTCCTCGAGCACGGCCTGCGCCAGCCGCTGAGGCGGCAGCTCCCGGTTCGCGGCGAGCAGCGTGTCGAGCCGCTCGAGGCCGTAGAGCTCGCCGTCGTGCCGCGCCTCGAGCACGCCGTCGGTGCAGATGACGACCGCCTCGCCGACGTCGAGCGACCGGCGAACCTCCTCGAACTCCTCGCCGGGCTCGATCCCGAGCACGAGGCCGCGCACGTCGAGGCCGTCGACGCTGCCGTCGGCGTGAAGAATCCGGGGCGGCGGATGGCCCGCGCCCGCGCCCGCGACCTCCCCGCTGACGGGATCGATCGCGAGGTAGACCATCGTGATGAACTTCCCGGGCGCGATCTCCCCGACGACGACGTCGTTGGCAGCGCGGAGGAAGTCGCCCGGCTCGGGGTGCTCGCGGGCGAGCGAGCGGAAAACGAACTTCGCCATCGCCATGTCCGCCGCCGCCTCGATCCCGTGGCCGGTGACGTCGCCGAGGACGACGCCGAGGCGCCCGTCCGCGAGCTCCATGAAGTCGTAGACGTCGCCCCCCACCTCCACGCGCGCCGAGGACTCGTACGCGTCGCCGACGTCGAGCCCCGGGAGATCGGGATGGCTGCGCGGCAGGAGCGACCGCTGCATCGTGTCCGCGAACTGCTTCTGCTGCTGGTAGAGGCGGGCGTTGTCGATCGCGAGCGCGGCCTGGCCGGCGATCGCCTGCGCCTGCTCGATCGTCGCGGCGGTCACGGGCGAGCCGGGGCGCAGGGACAGGATCGTCAGCGACGCGAGCACCTCCGCCGGCGTGGCGATCGGCACCACGGCGCCGGTCCAGCCACGTTCCAGGAACGGCCGCAGCGCCGCAGAACGGCCGCCGAGGCCGCCGACGTTGCGCGGCGTCAGCCGGAACGACTCGCCGAGGCGGAACAGGCGCTGGAGCAGGCGCGCGCCGAACACGAGCGGCTCCTCGAGGATCGTGGCAATCACCTCGCCGAGGCGCGGGTCGGCGACCTGCAGCGCGCGCCGGACGAGCAGCTCCCGCCGCTCGTCCGGCATCCCGAGCACCGCGACGTCCACGTCCAGGACGTCGACGACGGTCTTTGCGACCGCGTCGAGCGTCGACTCGAGCGAGAGGCTCTGCGCGAACGAACGTGAGATCTCGTAGAGAGCACGCAGCTGGCGCGAAGCCGCCCGCTCGGCGTCGAGCGCCCGCTCGCGCTCCTCTCCCAGCTTCGTCGCCTGCTCGTGGAGCTGGGCGTTCTGGACGGCGACCGCAAGCTGGGCCGCGAGGGCGGAGAGGAGGGAGTTCTCGTGCTCGGTGAGGCGGCGCCCCCGCTGCGGGAAGACGGCGAGGAGCCCGACCCGCTCGTCGTGGGCGAGGAGCGGGACGCCGATCGCGGCGTCGATCCCGGCCTCGGCCGCTGCGTCTCGCGCCGCCCCCAGCCGCGGATCCCTGGGAGCGTCGTGGATGACCGCCATGCCTCGGCCGCGGAACGGGCCGAGTGCGAGCTCGAGCAGGCGCTCGGCGAGCCGCACGTGCGGCCCGGAGAGGCCGACGGCTGCGGCCACGTCGAGGCGTCCTTCCTCCTGGAGATAGATCGCCAGCCGCTCGACCTCGAGCAGCTGGCGGAGCCGGGCCACGGCGGTCTCGAGCGTGTGGGCCAGGGAGAGCTGCGAGATCGCCTGCGCGACCACGGCGAGCAGCGCCCGCGTCCGCTCGAGCTCGAGCTCGAGTTGCCGGGAGTGGCTGGCAACGCGCAGCGCGTGCGCCGCCCGGACGCCGAAGGTGGCGAGGCGTGCGAAGTCGTCCTCCGACGGCTCGTGCCCGGCGACGAAGAGAAGCTGGAGCGCGCCGACCGGCGGCTGCCCGAGCTGCAGCGTCGCGGAGACGCCGGCTCCGAGCGGCAGCGGTTGCTCGAACGTCTCCACCGTCACCGGCGCGCGCGCGTCCAGCGCACGCTCGGCCGCCTCGCCCGCCTCGAGGAGCGCCTGCTGCGACGCACCGAGGCTGTGCGAGGCGATGAGCAGCGGCGGCCGCCGCTCCTCGCGCCGCCAGAGCAGCCCGGCGAGCGCATCGGTCGCCTCGGCCGCCAGGCGCGTCACCTGCTCGGCGGTCTCGACCTCGTCGGTGCCGGCCGCGAGCGCCTCGCCGGCGACGGTGAGCGTGCGCAGCGGGTCCCCGTTCGCCGCCGCAGCGTCCGCCCTGCCGCGGAACGCACGGATCGCGAGCGCCGCCTGAGCGGCGGCGAACCGGCCCAGTCGCCGCTCGGCCTCGTCGAACGGCGCGCCGGTGCGCATGAGCTCGAGGCTCCCGAGCACCTGCCCGTCGGCCACGATCGGCAGCTGGACGACGGCCGTCGCGCGGGCGCGCGTCGCAGCCCGGCGCACGGCATCGGGCATCGCGTCCAGGTCGGCCTGCTCGTCCGAGGGGAGCTCCTCGACGCCGAAGTGTGAGCCCTCGAGCTCGGCGGCGACGGCGGCCGAGACGCTCGCCACGGCGCACGCGGTCAACTGCCGGCCGGCGTCGTCGATCACCCGCGCGACCACGACCTCGGCCCCTGTCGCGCGTGCGACCGCGCCCGCCAGCGTCTCCATCGCCGCCGAGAGCGTCGGCGCGGAACCAACGCCGGAGCCGGCGTCGGCCAGCGTCTCCAGCGACTCCGCGGCGACCAGCGCCGACTGTTCAGGGCGTACGGCCATCTGCCAAACCATCCTAGAATCCCAGGTCTATGGCGCAGCCAGCCCGCCGGGTGACCCCGGTCCAGGACGAGCCGCCGATCGATCCCGAGGCGATCGAGCGCGCGTACTGGGTGCACCGTGCCCGCCGGCGCATGAAGGTGGAACGGCGCCGCGAGCGGTCGCAGGCGCGCCTCCGCTTCTTCGTGGTCGTCTTTCTCCTGGTCGCCGGCGCGATCGCTCTGCTGCTGACGCTCTGGCACGAGATCCAGAGCGTCTTCGGCCTGTAGGACTCCGTGCGAAAGCTCGCTTTCGCACGGGCTTCGCCCGCGTGCGTCTATCCGCGAAGCGGCGTACCCAGACCTCGGGCGAATGCGTCAGCATTTGCCCGACCCCGGCTAAAGGGGTGCCAGGCGCTCTGCTCCCATGCCTCGCCGCCGCACATCGGGCAGACGGGCAACTCGCGATGGATCGTGACGCCGTAGCCGCACTCCGAGCAGTGGAACTCGCCCGTCACGTGGACGCCCGTCGACCAGAACTCGACGTACTCCTCGGTGATCTCTGTCGGCCGCGGTTCCCCCAGCATGCTCGACCCCCTAGAGTACCCGTCCCCGGGTGACTTTCCTAGATTCGCCCGCCCATACTGCGTGCCGAGACGTGCAATCTCCTGAGCCCCCGCCCACCCCGACCGAGTACGAGGACGACTGGCTCGACGAGCCGGAGCCTCGGCCGGCGCGGCCGATCGCCCAGGTCTGGGGGTGGGGCAGCCAGCTCACGTGGGTCGCCGGGCTCGTGCTGGCGCTCTCGGCCTTCATGGGCTGGTACTCCGGATCGGGCGAGGGGCCGACGGTCGCCGTGATCGGCTGGCACACGGGCGCGCTCGGGAAGCTCGTCTTCTTCATCGGCCTCGCGGTGCTTGCGATCGTCGCGCTCAGGGAGGCCGGGTTCGAGCTGCCAGCGAGCGTTCCCGAGAGCCTGGTGGTGATCGCGCTCGGCTCGCTCGCGACGGTGTTCGTGATCATCCGCCTCATCTCCGTCCCGGACGAGTTCTTCGGGACGAGAGGCCGTGGGATCGGGATCTTCATCGCTCTGATCGCGGCGCTGCTCGTGACGGTCGCAGGGCTACTGCGAGCCAGCGAAGAGCTATAGCCCTCAGGCCCCTGGCCGGCAGCGGCTCCCGCCCGGCGGAGCCGGGCTCCGCCGCCGCCTCGCATCGCTGGCCGCGCTTCAGCCGAGCGGCCGTGCATCGCCAGCACTGTCCCCTCGGCCTACGCGAGCCCAGCGACGCGCCAGGAACCTGAGGGCCAGGGCCACGAGGATCCCGAGCGCCGCGCCGCCGACGACGTCGAGCGGGTAGTGGACCCCGACATAGACGCGCGAGAAGCCGATCGCGAGGGCAAGCAGGAAAAACGCCGGCGCCCACCGCGGCCAGGCGAACGTGAGCACCATCGCGGCCGCGAAGCTCGTGGTCGCGTGACCCGAGGGGAACGAGCCGTCGTGCGGTGCGGTCACGAGCGTCCCCGGCTCCGCGTAGCGCGACGAGGGGCGCTCGACGTCGAAGACGTCCTTGAGCCCGGTCGCGGCGAGGTCGGAGATCACGACCGCGGCGACGGTGACGACGAGGACCCAGTAGCGCTTGCTGACGATCGCGAGGACGGTCGCGATCACGATCCACACGAGACCCCACCGCCCGATCCAGGAGAGCCCCTCGAAGACCGGGTTCAGCCAGCCCGCACGGTGGTGGACGACCCAGCGCTCGAGATTGCGATCCGCCGGAAACAGAGCCTAGGCCGCTAAGGCGGCGCCGCCATCAGGGTGGCGGGCTCTGCCCGTCACCCGTCTGAACTGACCAGTCGATCCGGGCGAAGCCAGCATTTACGCGGGGATGATCTGCTTGGTCTGCTCGATCAGGGAGCGGAGGTCGAAGGGCTTGCCGACGAACCCCTGCGCGCCGCGCTCGGCGGCCTCGGCCCGGGCCGTCTCGTCGAGCTTCCCGCTGAACATGACGATGGGGATCGAGCCGATCCCGTGGCGCTCCTGAATGCGCCGCAGCATCTCCCACCCGTCGACCTGCGGCATCATCACGTCGAGGAGGATCAGGTCCGGCGCATCGTCCTCCAGCGCCGCGAGGCCCTCCTCGGCGTTCCCGGCCTCACGGACGGCGTAGCCCTCCAGCTCGAGGTTGATCCGGACGACCTCCCGCACCTGGTCGTCGTCGTCCACGACGAGCACCATCGGCCCGCGCGCCGGCTTCCCCGGGCCCGATCGCTCGAGGAACGAATCCAGGTCGGCGCGGCGGTATCGCCGGTGGCCTCCGGGCGTGTAGAAGGCGGGCACGCGGCCGAGATCCGACCACTTGCGGATCGTGCTCTGGGCGACGCCCAGATATTTCGCCGCCCGCCCGAGCGTCAGCCACTCAGTGGCCGCGCCTCGCCGGTCGCCGCTCGATTCACGGTACGCCATATCCCTCGAATCTACCCAAATGTGTGCTTATTTCCACCTGGCCGATCAGGGGGTAACGGTCGAGCCCGGAGGCGTAGACGGGATGCTGAGCGTCCGGTCCAGGGTCACCGTCCCGGCCGGGTTCGGATTGTCGTGGAGGGCCTGCCCGAGGGCGATCCCGAGCCCGAAGACCACCAGCGTCGCGAGCGCGATCAAGCCCCAACGCGCTAACTCCTCCCGGCGTCGCCTGCGACGGCGCTCATGACGTTCAACAGGTGAGAGCGTCATGGTGAAGCGTCAAGGGACGTAGTCGACGGCGCCGCGCTGGTACTGGTGGAACGCCTCGTCCTCGACGAGCGAGACCGTCCGCGCCCATCCGGGCGTCGCGGCGCGCTCGGAGATCGCCTCCCGCGACCAGAGCTCGGCTCCGCGGTACGCGGTCGCGAGCTCGTCCAGCGTGAAGGTCTGGCCGATCCGCTTCCGGAGCTCGTCGGTCATCACCTCGAGCTGCGCCAGCAGCCGAGGGCCGTCGACCGGGTCACGGGCGAGCGCCTCGAACGCTTGTGCCCGTCCTCCCACTCCCGCCGGACGTTCTCGGTGAGCGTCGCCATGGGCGCGAGACTCTACTCATCTGCAACACGCGGCAGGCCACATCGATTCGAGCTCGCCGAGGATCCGCTCGCCGAGCTCGTAGCCCGGCCGCGCAAGGGCGAAGGCCGCGTGCGCGTGCAGGCACTTGAGCCCGCCCGCGCCAGGCCGTGCGCCACCGACGCCGAGGTCGAGCTCCGGCCGGATGCGCCGCTGCTCGTCGTGCGCCGCCGCCAGGCTCGCCTCCAGCTCAGGCGAGCGCGACGCCGCGTCGGTCCAGCGCTCGACGCCGCCGGCGGCCTCGAGCCGTGCGACGGCCTCGACCAGGTACCTGCACGTGAGCCAGTACGTCGTCGGGAACGGGCGGCCGTCCTCGTCGAAGGGAGCCTGCTCCGTGACGGCCGGCCGGCCGAACGGGCACCGGACGACGACGCCGCGAAACGCCCTCGGGCGTCGCCCTAGCTGTCGCTCGACGACGGCGCGATCATCGTCCACCCGTGGCGAGCGTACCGTGCGCGCGCAGCCAGTCCGGGATCCCCTTGACGATGAAGAGGTGCTCGCCGGGACGACGTAGCCGAGCTGCCGAGCCTCACGCGCGAGCGCGTCGGCGGACGCGGACGCCTCGAGCCTTGCCTGGAGCTCGCGCTTCTGCGCGACGAGCCGGGAGACCTCATCCCGCCGCGAGGCCAGCTGGCTGCGCGTCTCGAAGTACGTGCGCAGCGGGTGGTAGTAGAAGTAGGCGACGATCACCACCGCGCCGACGCCGAGCCATCGCCGAACGATCGACGCGCGGGGAGGACGACGGGACCGCTTGGAAGCCACGGACGGTCTCTTTCGGCGAGGTCGACCGTCGTCCTGCGGCGTACCTAGACCCGCGCGAGGAAAGCGGCGAAGTCTGATATTGTCGCATCTGTAACATTTGTTATTTCCAGGGCGTCATCGTGCGGCTTTCCTCTGGCGTCGCTTCGACACAGAGACGGAGCTACACGTGAAGCAGATGATCGTTGTTGTCGGGCTGTGCGCTGCCATCGGAATGGGCAGCACCGGCGCTGTTGCAGCACCCTCAGGAGCGAGTCCGTTCAAGTTGGTCTTCAGCGGCAAGCATCAGGTGGTGCCGGTCAGCGACAACTACCCGCTCGGACTGAAGCACGTAGGGACCTTCACGTCGGGCGCCCCATTCTGCGAATCAGGGTCCGGCGTCGATCTGTTGCTCGATGCCCCCGACAGGACGAATCACGCTGCTCGTCTGTTTACGTGCGCCGATGGCAGTGGCAGCTTGACGGTGTGGGTGGATGCCCAGGGTCGAGAGCACCAGACGGGCTCCGTTGGTTCCTGGCACATCATCACGGGGAGCGGTCGATACGCTGATCTGCGCGGGATCGGAAGCTTCCGCGGCGAGTTCGTGAGCGGCGATCCGAACGTTCCCGAAGGCGTGAGCTTCCGGAACACGATGAGCGGCTTCGCGGATGCCGACGCAGTCGCGGCGACCGTTGTCGTCTCGAGTGCGAAGGCTACGAAGCTTCGGCGCCCGGCGGGTGGGTGCGCACTTGCTCGCGGCGTCGTCCTTTCGATCCGTGACAACGTGGCCGGCAATGCGGTCGCGTACTCGGTGACGGCGACGAGCGGCGAGAGAGCAGGCTGCGCGCAACCAGGCTCGGTTCGACCGCGTCTCTGGCAGCGCCTCGATGACTCTCCAGGTTCATCCGCGGCGCACGGCTAGGACAGTCGCACTTCGGATACTGACAACCGACCCGGTGGGAAATGAGAGCTCGCTCAATCGCTCGGTGAAGCTTCCGCGTCACTAGTCTCAGCTGGAGCGTGCCTGGGCGACGCGCTGCTCAGAAGGCTTGCACTCCTCGGGGCGTGGCTGACGAGGCCGAGTAGTTCCGGCCGACACCGCAACTTTCGGCCGGCTACACGATGTCGACCTTGATGACGTTCGTGGAGCCGGGGATGTTCACGGCCGTGCCGGCCGTGATCACGACCGTGTCGCCCACGTCGACGAGGCCGCGCTCGCGGGCTGCGGCCACGGACCGCTCCCACAGCTCCTCGACGTCACGCGTCTCCGGGATCTCGACCGGCGTGACACCCCACTCGAGCGCCATCTGCCGCAGCGCCCAGTCCTGGTGCGTCAGCCCGAGGATCGGCCGGCGCGGCCGGAGCCGCGCGACCGCGGAGGCCGTCTTCCCCGTGAACGTCGGCACGAGCATGACGCGCGCGCCGAGCGCCTCGGCGATGTCGCAGGCGGCGTTCGACATCGCGTTGCCGATCGTCGGGTCATCGGTCGCCTCCGGGATCTGGTGCCGGTAGCCGAGGCTCGGCTCGATGGCGCGCGCGATCCGGTCCATTGTGGTCACCGACTCGATCGGGTACTCGCCGACGGCCGTCTCGCCCGAGAGCATCACGGCCGAGGTGCCGTCGAGGATGGCGTTGGCGACGTCGCTCGCCTCGGCACGGGTCGGCTCGGGGTGGTGCACCATCGACTCGAGCATCTGCGTCGCGGTGATCACGGGCTTCCCGCGCTCCAGCGACCGCAGGATGATCCGTTTCTGCAAGAGCGGCACCATCGCCGGGCCGATCTCCACGCCCAGGTCGCCGCGGGCGACCATGACCGCGTCCGTCTCGGCGAGCACGGCGTCGAGCGAGTCGATCGCCTCCGCCTTCTCGATCTTGGCGATCACGTGCGCGTGCGAGCCCGTCTGCTCGATGAGCGCCTTGAGATCGTGCACGTCGGCTGCGGAGCGCACGAACGACAGCGCGACATAGTCGACCCCGAGGTCGAGCGCGAACTCGAGATCCTCGATGTCCTTCCGCGTCAGCGACGGGATCGGGAGCGGGACGCCGGGGAGGTTGACGCCCTTGTGCGAGCTGACGAGCCCGCCGACGATCACGCCGCAGCGGGCACGACCGGCCTGGACCTCCTCGACACGGAGCCGGACGAGCCCGTCGTCGATCAGCACCTCGTGGCCTGTTTGAAGGACGTCGCCGATCACCGCCGGCGCCACGGGCAACTCCCCGTCGCTGCTCTGGTCGCCCGCGACGACGATGACTTCCGAGCCGCGCACGAGCGTCATCGGCGCGTCGAGGTCGCCGACGCGGATCTTCGGCCCCTGGAGGTCGCCGATGATCGCGATCTGCCGGCCGGCCTCCGTCTGCAGGTCGCGTAGCAGCTGCGCGCGCTCCGCGTGATCGTCGTGCGTGCCGTGCGAGAGGTTCAGGCGGGCGGCGTCCATCCCGCTCGCGATCAGCTCACCCAGCACCTCCGGCGACGCGCACGACGGACCGATCGTGGCCACGATCTTCGTCCGCCTCGGAGCTGCGGTGGCCATACGCGCAATGTACCGGCGGCGTCCGTCAAGGTAGGCCCACATGCACTACGCCCTCGTGCCGAACGAGGATCGAACCGCTGTCCTCGTCAACGGCGGCGCGCTTCCCGCCGTGGCGACCCAGTACCTCCGAACGGCGGTCGTGCCGGACGCGCTGGAGCAGGAGCTCGGCCTGCGTGCGGCTTATCTCCGGTTCTCGACCGTCGTCAAGGACGCCGACGGAAAGTGGACGACGGCACTGCTCGAGTTCGACTCGCCGGAGGCGCTGGCGGGCGGCGGCTGGGCCGCGCTCGACGAGGCTCCAGGCCTCGTGCCCTCGGAGCTCCGCGCGGCCGCGGAGCGGTGGGTCGCGGAGCAGCGCGGCGCGGCGATCCCGCCCGAGCGCGCCCCCTGGGCCCGGCCCGGCTGGCTGGGCGACGCCAAGGCATGGCTCGCGGCGACCGTCGAGCTTGTCGACGAGCCTCGGATGCATGCGCAGTGGCCGCTGTCATCCGTGCTTCGCGCGACCACACGCGGAAGGCGTCCTGTACTTCAAGGCCGCGTTCCCGCTCTACCACCACGAGCCGCAGGTGACGGCGGCACTCGCACGGGCGCACCCCGGACTGGTGCCCGACGTTGTCGCGATCGAGCCCGAGCGCGGGTGGCTCGTCATGCGCGAGCTTGCCGGACCGGTGCTCGGTGAGCTCGACCGGGCGCGGTGGCCGGAGGCGGGGCCGCTGCTCGCCGAGATCCACCGGACGTGGTCGTCACGGCGAGACGAGGTCCTGGCGCTGGGGGCGCTCGATCGCGGGCTCGAGACGCTCACGGTTCCCGACGAGCTGGAGCACGCCCTCGAGTCGCTTCTCGAGCTCGGCTGGTCCGAGACCCTGGTTCACGGCGACTTCCACCCGTGGAACGTCGTCGCCGGCGAAACGCTGGCGCTCTACGACTGGTCGGACGCGTGCCTGTCGCACCCGCTCTTCGACCTGCTCACATACGGCCACGACGAGGACCTCCCCGGACTGCTCGCGTCGTACGGCGTCTCGCCCGAGACGTTCGCGCTCGCCGAGCCGCTCGCGTGCATCCACCACGCGATCAGCTACGAGCGCATCCTCGACGCGATGGAGCCGTCCGACCGGTGGGTCTTCGCCGAGGTGCCGGGTCAGCTGCGGGAGCGCGCGGCCGGGAACGCGTCCGGCGCATAGCGCCTGTCCGCGAAGCGGACCAGTGGAGGGGGTCTGGGGGAACCGGGAGGTTTCCCCAGAGGTGACGCTACGGCTCGAAGTGCGGAAAGGCTCGCCACCCCGGATACACCGCGTCCGCACCCAGCTCCTCCTCGATCCGGAGCAGCTGGTTGTACTTCGCCACGCGGTCGGTGCGGGACGGCGCCCCGGTCTTGATCTGGCCGGCGTTCGTCGCAACGGCCAGGTCGGCGATCGTCGTGTCCTCCGTCTCGCCCGAGCGGTGCGAGATCACGGTCGTGTAGCCGGCCTTCCGCGCGAGCGCGATCGTGTCCAGGGTCTCCGTCAGCGTGCCGATCTGGTTCACCTTGAGCAGGATGGAGTTCGCCACGTGCTCGTCGATGCCGCGCTCGAGGCGCTCGGTGTTCGTGACGAACAGGTCGTCCCCGACGAGCTGCAGCCGCCCGCCGAGCCGCTCGGTCAGCGCGCGCCAGGCGTCCCAGTCGTCCTCGGCGACGCCGTCCTCGACCGAGACCAACGGGAACCGCTCGGCGAGGTCGCCGTAGAAGTCGGCCATCCCGGCCCCGTCCACCTCGCGACCCTCGAACCTGTACACGCCGTCGCGGAAGAACTCGGAGGACGCAGGGTCGAGCGCGATCGCAACGCGCTCCCGGTGCCCGACGCGCTCGGCCGCCTCGAGGATCGCCTCGATCGCCTCCTCGCTCGAGCCGAGGTCGGGCGCGAAGCCGCCCTCGTCGCCGACCGCGGTCGCGAGCCCCCGGTCGTGGAGGACGGCCTTGAGCGAGTGGAACGTCTCGGCGCCGATCCGCAGCGCGTCCGCGAACGACTCGGCGCCGGCCGGGACGACCATGAACTCCTGCAGGTCGATCGAGTTCTGCGCGTGCGCACCGCCGTTGATCACGTTCATCAGCGGAACCGGCAGCGTGCGCGCGTCGTCCCCGCCCAGCGACCGGAAGAGCGAGATACCCCGGTCCGCGGCGGTCGCCTTCGCGGCCGCGAGCGACGTGCCGAGGATGGCATTCGCGCCGAGTCGGCCCTTGTTCGGCGTCCCGTCGAGCTCGATCAGCCGCCGATCGAGCCCCTCCTGGTCGGCAGCGTCGTGGCCGCGGACGGCGTCGGCGATCTCGCCGTTGACGTTCGCGACCGCGTGCGTGACCGCCTTGCCGCCGTAGTCGCTGCCACCGTCGCGCAGCTCGACCGCCTCGTGCGCGCCGGTCGACGCCCCAGACGGAACGGCCGCACGCCCCACCGCGCCCGACTCGAGGCGGACGTCGACCTCGAGCGTCGGGTTGCCGCGCGAGTCGAGGATCTGGCGTGCGTGAACTCCGGCGATCGCGCTCATCGGAACGCGACCTTAGCTCGGTCGAAATAGCGGTCCTGCTCCTCCAGCCGCAGGTCGGCGAACACCTTCCCCTCCTCCGCGGCGAACGCCTCGGCCCGCTCGACGCGGTCGACGAACCGGCGGGTCATCGCCCGCAGAGCGAGCTCCGGGTCGACGTTCAGCCGGCGCGCGACGTTCACGGCCGCGAACAGGATGTCGCCCAGCTCCTCGAACACATGCGGGTCGGGCTCGGTCTCCGGCGCGGGCTCGCCGGCCTCCTCGAGCGCCTCCTTCAGCTCGCGAACCTCGTCGTCCAGGTCGGCCAGCGCCCCCGCGGCGTCCGGGTACTCGAAGTTGACCGTCGCGGCGCGGCGCTGCACCTTGCGAGCGTAGAGGAGCGCCGGCAGCGACTCGGGGACATCGTGGAAGATCCCGCTCCGCCCCTCCTGCTCGGTCTTGATCTGCTCCCACCGCTCGCGGACGCGGCCGGCCGTGCGCGCGTCGGCGTCGCCGAAGACGTGCGGGTGGCGCCGGACGAGCTTCGCATGCACGTCCCTGGCGATCGCCTCGAGGTCGGTGTGCCCTTGCTCCTGCAGGAGCAAGGCGAGGAAGTACACCTGGAAGAGCAGATCCCCGAGCTCGTCCGCGAGCTTGGCGTCGTCCCGGCTCGCGGCGGCGTCGGCGACCTCGTACGCCTCCTCGACCGTGTGCGGAACGATCGTCCGGGCCGTCTGCTCGCGGTCCCACGGGCAGTCGCGCCGCAGCCGCTCGGTCAGCTCCTGGAGCTCCTCCAGGGCCTCGCCGAGGCTCACTTAGAGGAGGTCGTCGTGCTGTTGGTGCTGCTGAGGATCGCCGCGCAGGGATCCGGGTTCGGCGTATACCCGGCCTGGTATTTGATCCGCGTGCCCTTGCAGAACTTCCGCTTCAGGTCGTCGACCCACTTGGTCATGCTGTCCTGCTTCTGCTGCTGCTCGAGCTGCTGCCGGATCGATGCCTTGACCTTGGAGAGCGGCGTCGTCTTCGCCGGCCGGATGTCGGAGAGCGCCTGGATGATGTGGTAGCCGTACTGCGTGTGGACCGGCTGTGAGAGCTGGTTCCGCTTCAGCGCGAAAGCGGTCTTGTCGAACTCCTTCACGGTCTGGCCGCGCGTGATCGTCAGCCGGCCGCCGTTCTGCGCCGAGCCCGGGTCCTTCGAGTACTTCTTCGCGAGCTTCGCGAAGTCGGCGCCGCCCCTCAGCTCCCCGTCGAGCTGGTCCGCGAGCGCCTTCTTCGTCACGAGGATGTGCCGGACGTCGCGGCTCTCCTTCTGGACGTAGATCGACCTGTTCGTGTTGTAGTAGTCCTGGATCTGCTTGTCGGACACGTTCACGTCGTCCGTGACCTTCTTGTAGAGCTCCTCGGAGATCAGCTGCGCCTTTACCTCGTCGCGCGCCGTCTCCGGGGTCAGGCCCTGCGCCTTGATCGTGTCCTCGTACCGCTTCTGGCTGCCGCCGTAGAACTGCTTGATCAGCTTGTTGATGCGGTCGTCGACCTGCTTGTCCGAGACGCGGACCCCCATCGCGTCGGCCTCGTCCTCGAACTCGGCGCGTTGGACGAGGAAGTCGACGGCCTGCCCCTTGAGGTTCTCGTACTCGTTCGTGCCCGCCTTCGGGAACTTCCGCTTCTGGGACGCGTAGCTCGTCTCGGCGCGACCCATCAGCGCCCGGAACTGCGCCTTGGTCACGAGCTGGCCGCCGACGGCGGCCACGTCGTCCTGCTGGAGGCTCGCGGTCCCGCCCCCACCGCCACAGCCGGCGGCGAGCAGCGCGACACACGCGACGGGAAGGACGAATCGACGGATGCTCGAGGTCATGGAAAAGGCGCCATTTGCAGCGGATTTGCTCACGCTGCCTGGCGCGCGGCCAGTATAGCATCGACCAGGCGGAGGGCCTGCGGAAACTCATCCCCCCGAAGGGTGATTTCTCGGTTCGCGACGGTGTAGACGGCCGTGTCGACCTCGCGGCGAACCTGCCGGAGCTCGTCCGAGCCGAGCACGACCCGGCCGACGCTGGCGCGGCCGCCGCGGAAGACGAGGTAGTCCGCGCCGGCGCGGGCGAGCTTCAGCTTCGCCTCCTGGATCCGGAACAGGTTCTCGACGGGCTCCGGCAGCGGGCCGAAGCGGTCCTCCGTCGCGGCCTGGAGCTCGCGCAACTCGTCCTCCGACTCGGTCAGCGCGAGCCGGCGGTGGAGGTCGATCTTCAGCGCCTCCGATGCGATGTACTCCGCGGGGACGTACGCGTCGACCCGGGCGTCGACCCGCACCGGCCTCGCGGCGATCCGCCGCTCGCCAGACAGCTCCGCTACCGCCTCGGCGAGCATCTCCACGTAGAGCTCGAATCCGAGCGCGGCGACGTGCCCGGACTGCTCGTCCCCGAGCAGGTTGCCCGCGCCGCGGATCTCCAGGTCGCGCATCGCGATCGCGAAGCCGGCACCGAGCTCGGTGTGGTCGGCGAGGGTGGCGAGGCGGGCACGCGCTTCGGGGGTCAACTCGGACATGTCCGGGTAGAAGAGATACGCGTGTGCGGTCACGTCGGATCGCCCCACACGCCCCCTGATCTGGTACAGCTGCGCCAGCCCGAGGTGGTCGGCGCGCTCGACGACCAGCGTGTTCGCCTGCGGGATGTCAAGGCCCGACTCGATGATCGTCGTCGAGACGAGCACGTCCGCATCGCCGCGCAGGAACGCGTGCATCTTCTCCTCCAGCTCGCGCTCGCGCATCTGCCCGTGCGCGACCAGGAAGCGGAGGCCCGGGCACAGCTGCTGCAGCTTCTCCGCCGCGTCGTCGATCGTCTCGACGCGGTTGTGGAGGTAGAAGCTCTGGCCGCCGCGCTCGTGCTCGCGCTCGAGCGCCAGCCTGACGATCTCCTCGTCGTACTCGGACACCGTCGTGCGAATCGGTCGGCGTCCCTCGGGCGGCGTCTCGATGATCGAGATGTCGCGCAGGCCCGAGAGCGACATGTGCAGCGTGCGCGGAATCGGCGTCGCGCTCAGCGTCAGGACGTCCACCTCGAGCCGGAGCGAGCGCAGCAGCTCCTTCTGCGCGACGCCGAAGCGCTGCTCCTCGTCGAGGATCACCAGGCCGAGCTCCTTCGGGATCACGTCGCGGCTGAGGATCCGGTGGGTCCCGATCAGCACGTCCACCTTGCCCGCCTGGAAGTCCGCGAGCACCTGCTTGACCTCCTTCGGCGCGCGGAACCGGGAGACCATCTCCACCCGGAGCGGGAAGTCGCGGAAGCGGTTGCGGAAGGTGTGCCAGTGCTGTTCGGCCAGGATCGTCGTCGGCGCGAGCATCAGCACCTGCTTGCTGTTCGTCGCGACGGCGAACGCGGCCCGGATCGCGACCTCGGTCTTGCCGAAACCGACGTCCCCGCAGACGAGCCGGTCCATCGGCCGCGGTGCCTCCAGGTCCTCCTTCACAGCCTCGATCGCGGCCTGCTGGTCGGGCGTCTCGCGGTAGGGGAACTCCGCCTCGAGGCGCTCGAGCCAGTCGCCGTCGACGTCGAACGGAATGCCTGGCGCCTGCTGCCGCTGGGCGTAGAGCGCGAGCAGCTCGCCGGCGAGCTCGCGCACGCTCGCGCGTGCCCGCGCCTTCAGGTTGTCCCAGGCCTTGCCGCCGAGCTTCGACAGCGCCGGGACCGAGCTGTCCGCGCCGATGTAGCGGGAGACCTTCCCGAGCTGCTCGTGCGGGACGTAGAGGCGGTCGTCGCCGCGGAACGCGAGCAGGAGGTAGTCGCGCGTGACGCCGGCGACCTCCTTTGTCTCGAAGCCGAGGAGCTTCCCGATCCCGTGGTCCTCGTGGACGACGTAGTCGCCGGTGCGCAGGTCGGCGAACGACTGCAGCGACCGCGCCCCGGCTCGGCGCTCGCGGGGCGGCCTGCGGCGGAAGACCTGCGTGTCGGGGAGCAGGACGAGGCCCAGCTCGCGCCAGACGAAGCCGCGGCGCGCCGGAGCGACGGCGAACATCAGCTCCGCCTCGCGCGGCAGCGGCTCGCCCTCCTGGACGATCCGCGCCTGGACGCGACGGAGCAGGTTCTGCTGGCGCATCGCCTCGCCGAGGTGCGGGAACGTGACGACGACGCGCTGGCCTGCACGGACGAAGGCGGCGAGCTCGTTCTCCGCCTCCGAGAGGCCGCGCGCCACGAGCGCCGGCTTCTGCGCCTCGAACGCGAACGGCTGCCCCGCCGGGAGCGCGTCGAGCCGCGCGGCCCGCTTCGTCCGTACCGGCTCCAGCCCCTCCTCCTCCCACACCTGGCGCACCTCGTCGAGCGACCAGACGAGGTCGGGGCCGTCCGGCAGGGGCGGCATGAGGTCGGTGGGAACGGCGATCGGCTCGTCCTCGTCGCGGAGCGTCGGCTCGTCGAGGTCGAAGCGGCGCTCGACGGCCGGATAGATCACCGCCCGCTCGACCGGATGCAGCGCCCGCTGGGTGAACGGCGAGAACGCGCGGATCCCCTCGATCTCGTCGCCGAAGAACTCGATCCGCAGCGGCTCGCGGCCTGTGGTCGGGAAGACGTCGACGAGGCCGCCGCGGACGGCGAACTGTCCGCGCTCGTCCGCGCGCTCGACCCGCTCGTAGCCCGCGAGCGCGAGCGTCTCCGCCAGCTCGTCCAGCTCGAGCTCACCGCCCGACTCGACGCGGATCGGCTCGGGGCGGGCGGCGGGCGGCGGCATCAGCTCCGCGAGCGCGGCGGCGGACGCGCAGACGAGCCCGCCGGAGGCGAAGACATCCAGCGCCCGCGCACGCTCGCCGACGAGGTGCGGCGCCGGGTCGAGGCCGGACCCCCAGCGCACGCCGCGGCTCGGGAGCAGTGCGACGCGCTCCTCGCCGAGGAACCACGCGGCCGCCTCGGCTGTGTCGCGGGCATCGGCGTCCTCGGGCGCAAGGAGGACCAGCGGCCGCCCCAGCTCCTCGTAGAGGGCGGCAAGCAGGAGCGGCAACGCCGGCTCCGAGACGCGCGCCGCGGCCGGGAACGCAGCCGCGTAGCCGCGCAGCCGCTCGCTCTCGCGCAGCTCCTGAAGGAACGGATGCAGGATCGGCCGGTCCATGACAAGAGGCCGAACCGGGCCGGTTCGGCTCCGGCCATCGTAGCCGCCTGGTGCTAGTTGAACTGCGTCTGCGTGTGCTCGAGACCCTCGGCGTCGAGGGTCTCGACGGCGTCCGCAGCTCGCGCGACGAGCGCCTCGGCAGCGTCCTCCGGGTCGAACGGCGAGAGGACGTAGTCCGCCGGCGCGCGTGGGTCTCCGCGCCCAGGCCGGCCCACGCCGATCCGCAGGCGCAGGAAGTCCTGCGTCCGGAGGTGCGACGCGATCGACCTGAGCCCGTTGTGGCCTGCGAGACCGCCGCCCATGCGGGCCTGCAGGCGGCCGCGCTCGAGGTCGATCTCGTCGTGGACGACGAGGATCGCGTCGGGCTCCACCTTGTAGAAGCGCGCAGCCGCACCGACCGATCGCCCTGACTCGTTCATGAACGTCTCCGGCTTCAGGAGGCCGACGCGATGACCGTCCACGCGCACCTCGGCGATCCGGCCGGAGAACTTCCCCTTCCAGGCGCCGTCGTGACGGCGTGCGAGCTCGTCGACGACCATCCAGCCCACGTTGTGCCGGTGGTCGGCGTACTCGCGGCCCGGGTTTCCGAGCCCGACGACGAGCAGGTCGAGCGACGAGGCTCGGTCGCCTCGGCGCCACGGGAGTCGCACGGCCTACTCCTCGGACGTGGCGGACTCGCCGGAGTCGGCGTCCGCCTCCGCGGCACCTTCCGCGGCCTCGCCCTCGGGCAGCTCGCCCTCGGCGAGCTCCTCGCCCTCGACGGCCTCCTCGGGCTCCTCGACGCGCGTCGGCAGCGTCACCGTCGCGAGCACGGTCTCCTCGGGGTTGTCGAGATACGTCACGCCCTCGCGCGCTGGCAGGTCGGCCAGGCGGAGCGAGTCGCCGATCGCCATTCCGCTGATGTCGAGCTCGAGATGTTCCGGAATCTCCATCGGCAGTGCCTCGATGTTGATCTCGCGCTGCACCTGGGAGAGCACGCCGCCCTCTTTGACGCCCACCGACTCGCCGACGAGCTGAACGACGATCGAGGCCTGGATCGGACGGTCGAGCCGCACCTCCTGCAGGTCGACGTGGGAGATGTGCCCGCGGATCGGATCCTGCTGGTAGTCCTTGAGGATCGACGCGTGCGTCGTCTTCTGGCCCTCGAGCACGACGTCGAGGATCGCGTGCAAGCCGCCGGCGCCCGTGAGGACGCGGCGAAGCTCGCGCTCGGGGATGCAGATCGGATGCGGGGTCTTGCCGCTCCCGTAGAGGACACCGGGGATCATCCCCTCGCGGCGCAGGCGCCGCGAGTCGGCGGAGCCGCGCCCTTCGCGCTCCTTGACCTCCAGCTTGATCCGCTCGCCCGCCATGTCGGCGCGTAACTGTAGCGGCTGCTCTAGAAGAGTTGGTTCTCGCCCGCGAAGATCGCGGACACCGAGTCGTCGGCGAAGACGTTGTGGATCGTCTCGGCGAGGATCCCGGAAACCGTGAGGACGCTGAGCTTCTCCGGGGCGAGCACCGTGTTCAGCGGGATCGTGTCGGTGACGATGATCTCCTGCAGCGCGCTCTCCCCCAGGCGCTCGAGCGCGTCGCCGGGGAACAGCCCGTGCGTCGCGCACGCGTAAACCTCGGTCGCCCCCGCCTCGCGCAGCGCCCTGGCCCCCTCGATCAGCGTCCCGCCCGTGATGATCATGTCGTCGCTCATGATCGCGACCTTCCCCTCGACGTCGCCGATCACGGTGCTGACGGCGGCGACGTCGTGCGCGGGACGCGTCTTGTTCATGATCGCGAACCCGGGCGTCTCGAGCATGTCGCCGAACTTGGCCGCGACCTTCGCGCGCCCCGCGTCGGGCGACACGGAGACGACCTTGTCGCCGTAGAGCCCGCGGTCACGGAAGTACTGGACGAAGAGCGGCAGCGCCCGCATGTGGTCGACGGGGATGTGGAAGAAGCCCTGGATCTGGCCCGAGTGCAGGTCCATCGTCAGGACCCGGTCCGCTCCGGCCGTCTGGATCAGCTCCGAGACGAGCTTCGCGGAGATCGGCTCGCGCGGCAGCGTCTTCTTGTCCTGGCGCGAGTACGGGAACCACGGGATCACGGCCGTGATCCGCTTCGCCGAGGCGAGCTTCGCCGCGTCGATCATGATCAGGAGCTCCATCAGATTCCGGTCCACGGGCTCGCAGCCGGTCTGGATCAGGAACACGTCGGCGCCGCGGATCGACTCCAGGTAGCGGCAGTACGTCTCGCCGTTCGCGAACGTCTTCAGCTCCACGGCGCCGAGCTCGACGTCGAGCCGCTGGGAGATCTTCTGCGCGAGGTCGAGATTCGACCGGCCGGCGAAGAGCATGAGCCGCTTCTGCGGCGTCCGCTCGATCCAGTGGTTCGGGTCGATCTCCGGGACGGCCTCGGGCGCCGCGAGGCCCGGCAGCGTCAGCTCAGTGGTCGTCGTCACGCTTTCCACGGAGATAGCCCTCTTTCGTGACCTGCTTCGGCGGGAACCCGGCGAGCGATCCGGGAGGGACATCTTCCGTGATGTAGGAACCGCCCGCAATCCACGTGTCGTCTCCGATCTCGATCGGGGCCTCGAAGCCATTGTGGATGCCGGTCTTGACGTTGTTCCCGATCCTCGTGCGGCCCTTCCCCTGTCCGCGCTGGTGCGGGAAGTTCGCGGTGATGTTGCCCGCGGCGACGTTGGTGTCGTCCCCGACGTCGGCGTCGCCGATGTACGAGAGGTGGGGCACTTTCGTGCGCTCTCCGATTCGGGAGTTCTTCATCTCGACGAAGGTGCCAGCCTTGGCGTCCGCTGCAAGGACGGTGCCGGGGCGAAGGTAACAGAAGGGCCCGACGAGCGCGCGAGGGCCGATCTCGGCGTCGACAGCGACCGCGTGCGGGCCGATCTCGGCGCCGCCGGCGACCGTCGTCCGCCCCCGCAGCACCGTGAAGGGCTGGATCGTCGAGTCGGGCTCGAGCTCGCAGGTGGGGTCGATCCAGGTCGTCGCCGGGTCGACGATCGTGACGCCCGCCAGCATCAGCTCGCGGTTGATCCGGTCGCGCAGCACCGCCGCAGCCTCGGCGAGCTCGGCGCGCGTGTTCACGCCCTCCACCTCGTCCGGCTCCGGCGCGCGGAAGACGGCCACGCGGTCGCCGCCGTCGACCAGGTGCCGGACAGCGTCGGTCAGGTACAGCTCACCCTGCGCGTTCGCCGGCTCGAGCCGGTCCAGCACGGGCCAGAGCTTCTCCGGGTCGAACACGTAGATGGACGAGTTCACCTCGCCGATGCGGAGCTCGTCGTCGTTCGCGTCCGCCGCCTCGACGATCGCGCGCAGGCCGCCGTCGCCGTCCCGGACGATGCGCCCGTAGGCGCGCGGGTCGGCCGGCTCGAACGAGAGGACGGTCGCCGCCGCGCCGGACCGGGAGTGCTCGTCGACGAGCCGCTCCAGCACGTCGGACGTGAGCAGCGGCGTGTCGCCGGACACGATCAGCAGCGCGTCCCCGTCGGTGACCGAGCCGCGGGCCGAGCGGACGGCGTCGCCCGTGCCGAGCGGACGCTCCTGGACGGCGACGACGACGTCCTCGTACGCATCTGCGTGCTCGGGCGACGCCACGACGACGAGCGGATCCGGGTCGAGCGAGCGGACCGACTCGATCACCCAGTCGACGAGCCGACGGCCGAGCAGCGGGTGGAGGTGCTTGGGCAGGGTCGACCTCATCCGCGTGCCCATGCCCGCGGCCATGACGACGGCTCCGAGTTTTGCGCTCATCGAGGCTGGGGCGCCAGGATTCGAACCTGGGATCGCGGGACCAAAACCCGCTGCCTTACCACTTGGCTACGCCCCATTGGCGCCCGTCAGTGTGCCAGGGCCGTCGCGCTACGAACGGCGCAGGTCTCCGACGAGGAAGATGAGCGCCGCCACCGCGAACAGCAGGACGAGGATCAGCGCGAGCTGGCCGACGACGAACGCGAGCAGGACGACGAGGACGGCCATGATCTGCGAGGCGGCGACGATCCAGACCAGCTGGCGCGCAGCGTCCCAGCGGAGGTTCTGCCGGACGAGCACGTAGATGAGCAGGACGAGCGCCGCGATCGCGATCACCGTCCACCTGGAGACGTCGCCCCGGAGGGCGACCACGAGCCCTTCGAGGGCGGCGATGCCGAGGGCGAGTTTCAGCCGTCGCTCGCGGAGCCAGCGGCCGGCGCGCGTGGTGCCGGCCTCGATCACGGGCTGGCTGGCGGCCATCTCGTCAACCGTACCACGCAGGTGTCGTGAGCCAGGTCCGGCCCCGGGACGCCATCCGCGCCTGCGCCACTCGCGCGCGATCGCCGTGGAGGAAGAGGCCGTAGACGGTCGGCCCGGCACCCGTGACGTCGGCCCGGAACGCACCGAGATCCTCCAGCTCGCGGGCCAGCGGCGAGGAGGCGAGGTCGTTCGGCAGGCAGGCGTGCGAGGTCGCGCGGGCGCTGGATCCCGGCCAGCGCTTGCCGCAGGTCGGCCGCCCGCGACTCGAAGCCGCCGTTGACGTTGCGGGCGTCGAAGCGCGAGTAGAGGTCGGCGGTCGAGGCCTTCAGGGTGCCGTTCGGGAGCACGAGCAGGACCCAGTAGTCCTGCGGCAGCTCGAGCGGCGCGAGCGTCGTGCCGTCGCCGGTACCGAGCTGCGGGCCGTCGTGCAGGAAGAACGGGACGTCGGCGCCGAGCCCCGCGGCGAGGTCGTGCAGGCGGTCGGGCGGAAGCGGGTCGTCGAGCAGCGCGTTCCCGAGTCGGAGCGCCGCCGCCGCGTCGGAGCTGCCGCCGCCGAGCCCGGCGGCGACCGGGATCCGCTTCTGGATCGTGGCGGCGAAGGTCGGTTCGGTACCCGCCGCCTCGGCGAGCGCCGTCAGGGCGCCGCGGACGAGCGTGTCGGTGGGGAACCCGTCCACGGAGAGCTGCGTCGCCCGCTCCACGATCAGCCGGTCGGCGAGGGCGACACGTTGGTAGACCGTGACGAGCTCGTGCTTGCCGTCCGGCCTGCTCGGGCCGACGACGAGCGCGAGGTTGACCTTCGCCGGCGCGGCGCCCCGCTTCATCCCAGCGCCTTCGTCAGCTCCTCGAACTCGGGCGGCGCGAGCTCCTCGGCGCGGACGTTCGGCGAGCGGCCGATGCCTGCGAGCGCCTCGGCTGCAGCTCCGCGCGACGTGACCCGTACGAGCTCGAGCGAGTTCGCGAGCGTCTTGCGGCGATGCGCGAACGCCCCGGTCACGACGGTCTTGATCCTCGGGTAGTCGGGCGGCAGGCCGGTCCGGCGGAACGCGACGAGCGCCGAGTCGACGTTCGGCCGCGGCCGGAACACGGTGCGCGCGACGGGATGGAGCCCGGTGCGCTCGGCGACCAGCTGAATCAGGACCGAGACCGCGCCGTACGCCTTCGTCGACGGTCGCGCGAACAGCCGGTCCGCGACCTCGCGCTGGACCATCACGCACCAGAGCTCCAGCTCCGGCAGGCCGTCGAGGCTCTCGACGAGGATCGGCGTCGCGACGTTGTACGGCAGGTTCGCGACGAGCTTCCGCGCCCCGGGCGCAATCGCGGCGAGGTCGAGGTCGAGGGCGTCCCCGTAGTGGAGCTCGACGTTCGGTCGCCCGCCGAGCCGCTCGGCCAGCCGTGGCTCCAGGGAGCGGTCGAGCTCGACGGCGTGCACCTGAGCCACGCGGTCGGCGAGGTACGCCGTGAGCACGCCGAGCCCCGGGCCGATCTCGAGCACGACGTCCGCCGGCTCGAGCTCCGCCAGGCGGCCGATGACGCCGAGGATGTTGTCGTCGACGAGGAAGTGCTGCCCCAGCGACTTCTTGGTGACAGCGTTCACGGCAACGCGAACGCGCGGGCCGCGTTCGCCGCGATCCGCTCCCCGAGCTCGGCCGGGTCCTCTCCACGCGCCTCGGCGAGGACCGCGACCGTGTGGACGACGTGCGCCGGCTCGTTCGGCCGCCCGCGCACCGGCTGCGGCGCGAGGTACGGCGTGTCCGTCTCGGCGAGGATCCGATCGGCCGGGACCCGGCTCGCGGCGTCGCGCAGGTCGCCGGCCTTCGGGTAGGTCACGTTGCCGGCGAACGAGACGTAGTAGCCCCGCTCGAGCGCCGCCGAAAGGAGGTCGACGGACGAGAAGCAGTGCAGGACCACGGTGCCCGTGAACGACTCGAGCGCCCGCAGCGTCTCGTCCTCCGCGGCGCGAGAGTGGATCACAGCCGGAAGCCCGAGCTCGGCCGCGAGCTCCAGCTGCGCGTCGAAGACCCGGCACTGGTCGTTCCGGGGCGCGTAGTCGCGGAAGAAGTCCAGGCCGATCTCGCCGATCGCAACCACGTCCTCGGCGGCGAGCCCCCGGAGCTCAGTCAGCGACTCGCCGTCGGCGGCCTGGTGCGGATGGATCCCGACCGCTGCGTGGACGCCCTCCTCGCGCCCGGCGATCGCGAGCGTGGCGCGCGTCGAGGCGAGCCCCGAGCCGATGGCGACGACGCGGTCGACGCCGACGGCTCGAGCCCGGGCGACGGCAGCCGAGGGATCGTCGAGCGCATCGAGATGCGCGTGCGTGTCGATCACGCGCCGAGCTCGCGCGCGAGGACTTCCTCGGGGTCGAGCTTCTTGAACAGCGGCCTCGGCTCGCGCAGCTGCTGGCCGGCGGGGAGCGTGCTCGGCTCCCACCGTCCGACCCAGCCCGAGTAGTCGCCGGTCAGGACCTCGTGCGTACGGCCGTCGTCCTCCGTCACCTCCTGGAAGGCGAGCGGGCCGGCGAGATACCCGTCGTAGCCGAGCAGCTCGTGGAGGGTCTGGCAGGTGAACGGCAGGAACGGCGTCAGGAGCACTTTCAGGCTGTCGACGCATCGAAGCGCCACGTACAGGATCGTCCCGGCGCGCTCGCGGTCGGTCTCGAGCACCGCCCACGGCGCCTGCTCGGCCACGTACTGGTTCGCGAGGGTCGACAAGCGCATCGCCTCGGCGATCGCGGCCCGGAAGCGGGCCTGCTCGATCAGCGCGCCAACCGACGCGAACCCCGCCTCGACGCCGTCGAGCGCGGCACGGTCGGCCTCGGTGAGCTCGCCCGGCTCGGGCACGGCGCCGAAGTTGCGGTGGGCGTTCGTCAGCGTCCGGTTGACGAGGTTCCCCCAGTTGGCGAGCAGCTCGTCGTTGTTGCGGCGGACGAACTCCTCCCACGTGAAGTCGGTGTCCTGCGTCTCGGGCCCGGCCGCGGTGAGGAAGTAGCGCACCGGATCCGGGTCGTAGCGCTCGAGCACGTCCCGGACGTAGATCGAGATCCCCCGGCTTGCGGAGTACTTCTTCCCCTCCATGGTCAGGAACTCGCTCGCGACGACCTCCGTCGGAAGCTGCAGCGGCCCTCGCCTGGCGCCGAGCTCTCCTCCCTCCCCGTAGCCGAGCAGGATCGCCGGCCAGATGACGGTGTGGAAGACGATGTTGTCCTTGCCCATGAAGTAGCCGTGGATCGAGTCGGGGTCCTGCCACCACTCCCGCCAGGCATCGGGGCTACCCGAGCTCTGCGCCCACTCGACGGCGGCCGAGAGGTAGCCGATCACGGCGTCGAACCAGACGTAGATCCGCTTCGTCTCCTCCGGGTAGCCCTCGACCGGGACAGGGATGCCCCAGTCGATGTCCCGAGTCATCGCCCGCGGCTTGAGCGTGTCCACGAGCGACAGGGAGAAGTTGCGGACGTTCGGGCGCCAGCTCGTCTTGCCCTGGATCCACTCGCGCAGCGTGTCCGCGAACCTCGGCAGGTCGAGGAAGAGGTGCTTCGTCTCCCGGAAGACCGGCGGCTCCCCGTCGATGATCGAGCGGGGATCGATCAGGTCGACGGGGTCGAGCTGGTTCCCGCAGTTGTCGCACTGGTCGCCGCGCGCCTCGGTGAACCCGCAGATCGGGCAGGTGCCCTCGATGTAGCGGTCCGGGAGCGTGTTGCCCGTGGAGGCGGAGAACGCCCCCAGCGTCGTCTGCTCCACCAGATGGCCCTTCTCGTAGAGCGTGCGGAAGATGTCCGTGGTGACGCGCGCGTGGTTCGAGGTCGTCGTGCGCGTGAAGCAGTCGTACGAGATCCCGAGGTTGCGCAGGTCCTCGCGGATGAGCTGGTTGTAGCGGTCGGCGATCTCACGCGGCGAGACGCCTTCCTTGTCCGCCGTGACCATCACGGGCGTGCCGTGCTCGTCCGTCCCACTCACCATCAGCACCCGGTTCCCCCGCAGGCGGTGGTAGCGCGCGAAGATGTCCGCGGCCGCGTAGCCCACCACGTGTCCGAGGTGTCGCGGGCCTGCCGCGTACGGCCAGGCCGGCGCGACAAGGACGTTCTTCGGCTTCGATTCGGGCACGAACTGCCTCCGGCTGCGGGAGATCCATCATACGAACCGGCTCCGCGCGGTCCCCGCGGCGAAGGCGGAAAACGGTGGCGCACCCGATCAGCAAAGCCGCGACCACGAGGGGCGGCCACCAGGGAAGGCCGCCTGCGTCGTTGTCGCCGCCAACCGCGCGCTCGCTTGCGCGGAGGGGCTGCGATCCGTGTGACGCGTGGCGTCCGTCGGCGGCGGTCGGCGTGGCCTTCCCGACGCGCGACGGAGCGTGCACGGCGACGGGCGGTCGCCGCGCGTCGGGCTCGTGCGCCGTGGCGCGCTCCTCCTGCGCGGCGCCACTGACATCGGCTTCTCCGCCGGCCGCACCGCGAGCGGTCACGTCCGTGGACTGCTCGCCCGCCACCGAGACCGGTGCGGGATCCGCGACCGGCGCAGCGTCAGCAGACGGCGCCGGGACCGCCGAAGGAACCGGACCGGCCGCGGGCGCGGTGTCCGCCGCGGGCGCCGAGCCGACCGACGGAGCTGGTTCCGGAGCGGGCGCCGAAGCGCTCGCCGTCGGCGCCGCCGACTCGACCGGAGGAGCGCTCGCCTGCGGCTCGGCGAGACGCGGTGCTGGAGCCGGGCGCGCGGGCAGGAACACGAGCGGATCGAGGTACCCCTGCGGATCGGACGTCCTCCGGATCCCGAAGTACACGTACGCCTCCGGAAGCGTCGGATCGTCGGACGCGCCGGCCGAGCCGACCACGGAGCCCTCGTTGACGAGCGAACCGCGCTTCACGGCAATCGTGTCGAGGTGGAGCAGCGTGACGGTGGTGGCGAACGGCGTCTGGATCGAGATCGTCTTCCCGCCCGTCGGGACAGTCCCGGCGAACGCGACGACGCCTTGCGCAGGCGCGAGGACGGTCTCGCCCACCGTGGCGAGGATGTCGATGCCGCGGTGCTGTCCGGCCGCATACGGATGGTCGTGGTCGAAGTCGAAGCCGCGGGCGACCTGACCGCCCACGGGCCACGTCCACGCGTGCGCCGGCGCAACCGGGAGCGCAAGCGTGCACAGGATCAGCACGCCGAGTCGCCGCACTGGAACCTCCTTCGTTGTCAGAATTGCGAACGACACCGAAAGTAGCGGCAGTCGGATCTGTTGTCAATACTGTCTACAAGGTACGACGGTAGAGCTCGTTCCGACCGATACCCGTCAGGCGCGCGACCACCTCGGCGGCGGTGCGTCGCGAGGCTCCGGCAGCGACGAGCTCGGCCACGGCTTCCGCGGCCCCGGCGAGGTCGGCGACCGGACCCGCGCCCGCACCGAGCACGAGCGTGATCTCGCCCTTCGGCGGCTCGGCGTAGCGCTCGGCGACCTCCGCCGCACTGCCGCGCACGACCTCCTCGAACCGCTTGGTGAGCTCCCGGCAGACGGCGACCGCGCGCTCCGGCTCGGCCGAAGCCAGCGATCGCAGTGTCCGCGGCAGCCGCTGCGGCGACTCGAATGCCACCGCCGGATGTGGCCAGGCCCGCAGCCCCTCCCACAGCGCCGCGAGCTCCCGCTCACCACGCGGCAGGAACCCCAGGAACTGGAACCGCTCCCCGGCCAGCCCGCTCGCCACGAGCGCCGTCTCGACGGCCGAAGCGCCGGGGAGCACCGTCACGGGCACGCCGGCCTCGAGCGCCGCGGCCACCAGACGCGACCCTGGGTCGCTGATCCCGGGCATGCCCGCGTCCGACACCATCGCGATCCGCTCGCCGGCGGCCAGCCGTGGAACGAGCTCTGCGGTCCGCTTCGCCTCGTTGTGCTCGTGGTAGCTCAGGAGTCGCGCCGCGACGCCGTGCCGCTGGAGCAACACGCGCGTGTGCCGCGTGTCCTCGCAGAGGACGAGATCGGCGCTGCGCAGCTCCTCCAGCACCCGCAGGGTGACGTCGTCGAGGTTGCCGATCGGCGTCGCGCAGACCGCGAGCGGCACGGCCGCTAGAGGGCTTCGAAGCCGACGAGGCCTGCGCCGATCAGGCCCGCTGCGGTCCCGAGCTCGGCGCGCACGATCCGCACCTTCTCCCCCGCGTCGCCCAGCGAGTCACGCCGCACCACCTCGTGGGCAGGCCCCAGCACGAAGTCGCCGGCCGCCGCGAAACCGCCGCCGATCACGACGAGCTCCGGGTTGAAGACGTTGACGAGCGTCGCGATGCCCGCGCCCAGATGGCGCCCCATGTCGGCGAGGATCTCGATCGCCTGCGACTCTCCCTCGCCGGCGAGCCTGACGAGCCTGTACGCATCGACCGCCGGCCCGAACTGCTCCTGCGCACGCCTCGTCGCAGCCGTCCCGGTCACGTACGCCTCGAGGTGCCCGCGCCCGGTGCACGAGCCCTGGCAGGGAATCCCGTCGAACTCGATCACCATGTGGCCGAACTCCGCCCAGCCGCGGTACAGCTTGCCGTCGATCACGGCGCCGCCGCCGCATCCGGTTCCGAGGGTGAGCATGACCATGTCGCGCGCGTCACGGCCGGCGCCGGCGTGGAACTCCGCGAGCGTCGCCGCATTCGCGTCGTTCTCGATCCCGACCGGAAGCCCGAAGCGCTCGGACATCCGGGCCCGGAAGTCGAGCCCCTCGAGCGGGATGTTGACCGAGCCCTGCAGCTCGCCGGTGCGCTGGTCGATCCGCGAGGGGATCCCGAAGCCCAGCGCGACGACGTCGTCCCGCATCAGCTCCTCGACCGCCCCTTCGAGGCCCGCGAGCAGCAGCTGCTGCGAGCCCAGCGCCGTCGGGCGCTCGCGTCGGTGCTCGACGCCTCCCTCGCGATCGACGATGCCGGCGAGCACCTTCGTCCCACCGAGGTCGACGCCGATGACGCGGTCTCCGTCCAAGGGCCGTGGCTACCCTACTCCGTCGATGGCGAGGGTCGAAAAGCCCTATCGCGTCTACAAGGGTGGGCGCGTCAAGGGCAAGGTGCCGCTGGAGCGGCCGCAGCGTGCGCCTCGCCGGGACGGGCGACCGCCGCAGCAACCGCGTGTCGCGCGGCCGCGCCGCCGGTGGAGCTGGAAGAAGCGGATCTCCGTCGGGCTGCTCGTCCTGATCGTCTTCGCGCTGCTCTGGGGCGTGATCGGGTTCCTGCAGTTCCGGCACGGCGTCAACGCGGCGAGCTCGCGGCTCGACAAGACCGCGCCCGGCGTCCGCGCCGCGCTCGCGCACCAGAACGGCCTGCTGCTGAGCAAGCCGACGACGATCCTGCTGCTCGGCTCCGACCACGTGAACGACGACCAGCGGGCGACCCTGAACCACTCCGACTCGATCATGCTCCTGCACACGGACCCGGGCCACCATCGGCTTGCGTACCTCTCGATCCCCCGCGACCTGCGGATCGAGGTACCCGGGTACGGGGAGCAGAAGATCAACGCGGCGATGCAGATCGGCGGGCCCGCCCTCGCCGTGAAGACGATCGAGAACTTCACCGGCCTCGGCGTCAACCACGTGATGTTCGTCGACTTCGCCGCGTTCAAGGACCTGATCGACAACATCGGCGGGATCGACGTCGACGTCCCCGAGGCGATCCTCTCCAACCCGTTCGACTGCCCGTACGACGCCCAGCGGTGCCAGACCTGGAAGGGCTGGCGGTTCGGCAAGGGCATGCAGCACATGGACGGCCGGAGGGCGCTGGTCTACTCGCGGATCCGCGAGAACCAGCTCAACCCGGCCGATTCGGACATCACACGCGGCGAGCGGCAGCAGCAGGTTCTGCGCGCGACGCTGCGCAAGCTGACCGGCGTCGGTACCTATTTCGGGCTGCCGTTCAACGGCAGCAAGCTCGTCCGGCCGCTGACGACGGATCTGTCGGCTTGGCAGTTCGCCCAGCTCGGGTGGGTGCTCAAGCGCTCCCCGGCCGGGAAGGCGCTGCACTGCCGGCTCGGCGGGACGGGCGACCCCGGCGGCTCGAGCGACATCATCCCGTCGGAGGACAACATCGCCGTGGTCCAGATGGTGACCGGCGCTTCCGCGGTGCAGCCGCCGCGCCCCGGCTCGGGGCCGTTCGGGCCCGGCTGCGTGATCGGCAGCCAGACCTTCCGCTAGCTCTAAGCTTCCGCCGCCTTCTTCTCGGTCGGCTTGTCCTTGTTGTCGTCCGACGACGAGGACTCGCCGGATTCCTTTCCGGAGTCCTTCTTGCGCGAGCCGCGCCCGTAGTCGGTCGAGTAGAAGCCCGAGCCGCGGAAGTGCACCGGGACGGGAAAGAGCACCGTCTCGACCGGTGACGCGCCGCACACCTCGCACTTCGCCGGCGGCGGATCGTCCATCCGCTTGAACACCTCGAAAACGTGCCCTTTCGGGCACTTGTACTCGTACGTCGGCACGGGAGCCGAAACGCTACCAGCGGTGCCGGAGCCGATAGCCTCGGCCGCCGGTGAGCGACCTTGCCGCACGCGGTCCCGAGCTGACGCGCGCACGCGCGCGTGTAACCCGTCGTGCCCTGGTTCTGGATCGCCGTCGGCGCGACGTCCGCCGCGCTGGCCGGGGCCCTCGTGTCGTTGCTGCACACGTGGCCGCCGCACGAGGACGAAGCCCTGGCGCTGTTCACGGGGCGGATGCCGCTGCCCGAGCTCCTGCGCACCGTGATCCTCGACCGCGGCGGCGCACCGCTCCACTTCGTCCTGGCCTGGCTCGTCGTCCACCTCGGCGGCGGGCTCACCGGCCTGCGCCTCGTGTCGCTGATCTTCGCCGTGGCGAGCGTGCCCGCGATCGCGGCGCTCGGGGCCCGCCTCCACGACCGCCTGACCGGGGTTATCGCCGCGGTGCTGGCCTCGGGCACGTGGGTCCTCCTGTTCCACGGCATCTACGGGCGGATGTACAGCCTCTTCCTCTTCACGAGCGTCCTCTCGTTCATCGCCCTGCTCGACGCCCTCGAGCTCGGCGGCCGGCGGCGGTTCGCGTTCTGGGTCGCGGCGACCTGGCTGATGCTGGCGAGCCACCCCTACGCCGTGCTCGTGCTCGTCGCGCAGGTCCTGTTCGTGCTGCTGCGACGCGCACGGCTCCGCTCCGCCCTGCTCGCGCTCGGCGTGCTCGTCGTCGCCTCGGCGCCGTTCTGGTGGGCCGACGTCGTGCTCCGGAACCGCTTCGGCGTCGGGGTCGGGGGTGGCGGGCCGCAGCTCGGCTCGCCGCGGGCCGTGCTCCATTACTTCTGGTGGGTCTCCGGGGACATGGCCGCCGGCCATCACCAGTGGTCGCGGCCGGTGCTGCTGCTCGCGCTCGCCGGGTTCGTCCTGCTCGTCGTCCGTCGACCGTGGAGCGCGGTCCTCACCGCGTGCGTCATCGTCGTCCCGGGAACGGCGTTCGTCCTCGCGAAGCTCCACTCGACGACCTCGCCCGAGGCCCGGCACCTGATCTTCGCGCTGCCGTTCTTCTCGACCTTGCTGGCCGTGCCGCTCGCGGCCCTCGGGCGGCTACGGCCGCCGGTGACGCTCGCGGCGACGGCGGCCCTCGTGGCCGTGCTCGTCGTCGGCGAGGCCCGCTGGGCGGAGGAGAAGACGCCGCCGCTGTTCAAGGGCGACCCGCCGGGCGAGGCTGCTGCGCGCGACCAGGCGGCGCGGTGGCTCGCACAGGGCTCCCGTCCGGACGACGTCCTGTTCGGGTACGAGCCGGTCTATCTCCGCGCCTGGGAGCAGCGGCGCTCGTTCTCGCGTTACACCCTCCCGCGGGCCGACCCGAAGCTGCTCGCCCAGGCGCTGAAGGACGTGGCCGAGCCGCTCGGCCGAGGCGTCTGGGTCTTCGACGCGAGCGACACGACCAACGTGTGGGAGCGGCAGACGATCAAGTTCGTCCTGCCCCAGCCCGCCTCAGAGTTCGAGGGCCGCGTCTACGGGCCGTATCTCGTCATCCGCAGCCGCGCGCCGCTCGTGACGCGGAAGCGGTTCCTCGACACGTCGGAACGGGTGATGCAGGTGGGCAGGACGCTGCGGATCGGCGACGCCGACGTCAACCTGCACTCATTGCTGGTCGCCGAGTCGCGCTTCTTCTAGGACACGCTCGCGCTCGATCACCTCGCGGAAGCAGGGCGCTCCCTCGAACGCCTGCAGGCCCTCGGGTGTGCGTCGCTCGCCGCGGGCGCGGCTGCGTCGCCGCCGGGCGGCCGCGACCGCTGCCGAGGCGCCCACGACTCCACCGAGGACGAAAGTGGAGAGGCGGCCCCGCCTCTGGTCGCCGTCCATGGCCGATGATGCTAGTAACCCCGTGGGCATCGTGTTGGCCTCTCCGTGTAACCAGGGCGCGTAGCGCTTGTGCTCATCGTGTGCCTCGGTGATCTGCTCCTGGACGTGATCGTCCGCCTGGGCGAGCCGCTCGCCCCCGGGGCCGACGCGCTCGCCGAGACGGACGCCGGCCCGGGCGGCCAGGCGGCCAACGTCGCGGCGTGGGCCGTCGAGCTCGGCGCCAGCGGGCGGTTCATCGGCAAGCGCGGCGACGACGCGGCCGGCCGCCTCGTCGGCGAGGAGTACGCGGCGCGCGGCGTCGACGTCGTCGGCCCGGTCGTCTCCGGCCGGAGCGGGGTCGTCGTCTCGCTCGTGGGACCGGACGGCGAGCGGACGATGGCGTCCGATCGCGGCGTCGCGCCCGAGCTGGAGCCGGCCGAGATCGACCCGGAGTGGCTCGCCGGCGCCGACGTCCTCCATCTCTCGGGCTATTCGCTGCTGTGGTCGCCGATCGACGGGGCAGCCCTGCGCGCGGCCGAGCTCGCCCGCGACGAAGGAGCGCGCGTCAGCGTCGATCTCTCGGCATGGACAAGGATCCGCGACTTCGGTCCGGCGGCCTTCCGCGACCGGCTCGAGGCGCTCGAGCCGGATCTCGTCTTCGCGAACGAGCCCGAGTGGGAGATCCTCGGCGGTGCGTATGCGCTGGCGCCGACGGCGGTGATCAAGCGCGGGGCGCGCGGCATCCGCGTCGTCGGCGAGCAGGACGTCGAGCTGCCGCCGGCGCCGGGGGAGGTCGTCGACGCCACCGGCGCCGGCGACGCGCTCGCTGCGGGCTTCCTCGTCGGCGGGCCTGAGCTCGCCGTGGAAGCGGCGGCGCGTTGCATTGCCAAGCCGGGGGCGATGCCGTGATCCGCATCTCGGACGAGGTGCGCGAGGCGGGCGCGGTCGTCGCGCTCGAGACGACGCTCGTAGCGCACGGATTCCCGGCTCGGGATGGCATCGCGGTCGGGCTCGAGTCCGAGCGGCGCGTCCGGGCGGCCGGCGCCGTTCCTGCGACGATCGGCGTCCTCGACGGCGAGATCGTCGTCGGCCTGACCGAGCCCGAGCTGGAGCGCTTCGACGCGTCCGCCCGGAAGGTCGGCCCGCGCGACCTCGCCGCTGCCGCGGTCCAGGGGATCGTCGGGGCGACGACCGTCGGCGGGACGCTCGCCGTCTGCCGCTCGGTCGGGATCAGGTTCGTCGGTACCGGTGGCATCGGGGGCGTACACCGCGGCTACCCGTCTCCCCCGGACGTGTCCGCCGACCTCGGCGAGCTCGTTCGGTGCCAGGCACTGGTCGTGGCCGCAGGAGTCAAGTCGCTGCTGGACGTGCCGGCGACGGTCGAGGTGCTGGAAACGCTCGGCATCCCGGTGCTCGGCTACCGCACCGACGAGCTGCCGTTGTTCTACGCGGCGCGCGGCGGGCCGCCGGTCTCGGCGCGCGTCGACTCGGCGGACGAGGCGGCCCGGGTCGCGTCGGCGCACTGGGAGCTCGGCGGCGCCGGCCTGCTGCTCGGCCGGCCGCCGGACGACAGCCTCGACGACGTCGAGCCGCTGATCGAGGAAGGGCTGGCCGAGACGCAGCGACGCGGCGTCACCGGGCAGGCCGTGACGCCCTTCGTCCTCGCGTTCCTGCACGAGCGGAGCGGCGGCCGCACGCTCGCCGCGAACCGGGAGCTCGTGGCCGCGAACGCGGGCCTCGCGGCCGAGGTGGCAGTGGCGGCGGCCCGATGACCGTCATCCCGATGAGACGAATGGTCTAGCCCGGCGGCGGTGTCGTCGTCGGGACCGACGGGATGGGCAGGGGGATCACCGTCCGGATCGTCAGCGGCGGCGCGATCCGACCGACGGTGACCGTGAAGTGCCCCGAGCTCTGGTTCCCGGCCGGGTCGGAAACGGTGCAATTCACAGTCGTCATGCCGATCGGGAACGTCGACCCGGAGGGAGGCGAGCACGACACCGTCAAGGCCTCGCGCGAGTCGTCGACGTCGGTTGCTGTGACCTTGTAGTCGACCACGGCGCCGTTCCTCGACGTTGCCCGTCTCGTGATGTCCTCGGGGAGCGTGAGCGTCGGCGGGGTCGTGTCGGTCGACGGCGGAGTCGTCGTGGTCCCCTGCGTCGTCGTGGTGTCCTCCCCGTTCGGCAGCGTCGGCTCGGTTGTCGTGGTGGGCTTCGGTGCGGTCGTGGGCGTCGACGTCGGCGGCTGCACGATGAGCGGCGGCGGCGGCGTGCTCCGGCGACTGAGCGCGACCGCGACGCTCGCGCCGGCGACCGCCAGGACGACGGCGAACGCGGTTGCAAGGACGATCATCCGGCGGCTGAGGCGGCCCGCCCCGGTCCCCAGCCGCGCTTCGGCGAGCTGGAGGTTGTGCTCCGTGAGCGCGAGCTCGGCCTCGTCTCCGAGCTGCTCCCGCGCCTCCTTCGCCACCTTCAGGTTTGAGACCGCCTGGTCGACGTTGCCGGCGACGAGGTGGAGCGTCCCGAGCTCGTGCCTCGCCCAGGCGCTCTGGCCGGTGGAGGCGAGCGCATCCGCCGCGCGACAAGCGCGCCGCACCGCCTCGACGAGCGCTGCCCAGCGCAAGGCGACGGTGAACAGCTTGGAGAGGGCGCGCGCCAGGCGAAGTGCGTCCTCGTAGCGGCCGGCGCGGTCGAGGCGCGCGAGCGTCGCCAGCAGCGCGTCGATTTCCTTCTGCAGGACACCTCTGTCGAGGAATCGGCCCTCGGCGAGGCTCGTGAACAGCTCGAGCGAGCGCTCGACCTTGCCGGTCACCTCGGAGGCGTCCTCGACGACCTCCTCGATCGCCTCGCCCGCCTGCCGGCGCTCCAGCTCCTCCTCGTCTCGGTCGAGTTCCTCGGCGAGCGCGGTCGCGGTCGTCGTGTCGCCCTGAGCGACCGTCAGCCTGGTGCCGGCTGCAGCCCCGACCTCGAGGACATAGCCCCCGAGCGGGACCCGTCCGGTGACTTCGCCCGGAAGTCGCTCACCGCCGTCGTTTCCCTGCTCGCCTGTCCCGACCATCGACCAGACTCCTGCTCGCTCGAGCCGGTCAGTGGCCGCACATTGGCCAGCCCTTGTGGCTTCCAAGGGTTACACCGGGACGACACCGCCGCAAGGGCCGAACGTGTCCCGGTCATCTACAGGTCGCGCCGCGTGAACGCGGCGAGCGCGACGACTGCGACGACCGCGAAGTAGGCGGCCGTCCAGAGCCGGAGCGACGCGCCGCCGGCTTCGGCGCCGCCGAAGGGGCCGAGGCGCAGGAGGAAGCCGGTGAGGCCGCTCGTGTCCCTTGTGATCCCGTGCAGCGCGTCCTCGTACAGCGCCTCGAACGGGAGGATCCACGCCGCGACCTTCGACGCGTGGATCAACGTCTGCGACGGCAGCGCGTGGCCGACGGTGCCGAGCAGGCCGGCGACGAGCCCGCAGCCGAAGACCATGAAGATCGCGATCCCGTTCGCCGTCGCGCTCAGGAACACGGACCCGAGCAGCGACAGGCCGGCGATGAGCACGACGCCCGCCGCGAGCTCGAGGCCGGGCACGACGACGCTGTCCGGCGTCCAGTGCCCCGTCGCCCGCGTGATCAGCATCGCGACGAAGTACACGCCGAGCACGTACGGGATGCACACGAGCGCGCAGCCGAGCCAGCGGGCGGCGAGGAACGCCGGCCGGCCGATCGGCCGCACCACGAGCGGCTGCAGCAGGCCGCGCTCCGCGTCCCCTCGCACCGCGCCGAGGGTGAGGAACACGGCCAGGACGACGCCGAGGAAGAGCGTGCCGAACATCGCGAGCCCGAACAGGAAGGACGCCGCGAACGTGCGGGTGTCGACGTTCTCCGGCGGGATGATCTGCGAGAGCTCGCCGAAGACGTAGTGGTTGCCGAGCCAGTAGAGGCCGAGGAAGAGCACCGTCAGCGCGAGCACGACGGCGAAGACCTTGCGCCGGACCGCCTCCTGCAGCCCGTAGCCGACGATCGCCCAGACGCCGCTCACGACGTCTCGCCGCCCACCGCGTCGAGGTAGACCTCCTCTAGCGTCGAGGTCAACAGCCGCGCCTCGTAGACGCGCTCGCCGCCGCGGACGAGCTCCGCGACGACCCGCGGGACGTCCTCGCGCCCGCCCTCGACGACGCGGCGGCCGCGGTCTGTCTCCACCTCGATTCCACGCGGCTGCGCGAGCTCGGCCGGCGAGCCGGCGGCGACCACCTTGCCGGCCAGCAGGATCACGACTCGGTCGCAGACGAGCTCGACCTCGCTGAGCAAGTGCGAGTTGAGGAGCACGGAGACCCCGCGCCGGCGGAGCTCCTCCAGCAGCGTGCGCACGACGCGGCGCCCGACCGGATCGAGCGCGCTCGTCGGCTCGTCGAGCAGGAGCACCTGCGGCGTGCCGACGAGCGCCTGCGCAATCCCGAGCCGCTGCTGCATCCCCTTCGACATCGCCTCGACGCGACGCGTGCGTGCATCGAGCAGCCCGACGAGCTCGAGCAGCTCGGTGCGCTCGGCCGCGCCGCCGCGGGAGCCGGCCAACCGTTGGTGGAGGAGGAGCAGCTCGTCGGCACTCGTCCAACCCGGGAAGCGGAACAGCTCCGCGAGGTAGCCGAGCCGCCGCCGTGCGTCGAGCGACCCGGCGCGGACGCCGCCGACCTCCACCTGCCCGGCCGTCGGCCGGACGAGGCCGCACGCGATCTTCGTCAGGGTCGACTTGCCGGCGCCGTTCGGCCCGAGCAGGCCGACGAGCTCACCCTCGCCGACCTCGAGATCGACCCCGCCGAGCGCCTCGATCGAGCCGTAGCGCTTGGCAAGTCCCCGTGCGGCGAGCGCGGCGGCCACGGCCCGAGCGTACACTCGGCCTCATGCCGCGAGGCTACGAGGAAGGCCCGGTCGCGGAGGAGGCGCAGGCTCGCCTGGACGCGCTCGAGCGCGGCGAGTCACTCGACGCGCCCCGCCCGCCCGAGGCCCGGCGCTCCGTCTGGGGATCGACGGAGGACAACCCCCACCCGCACTTCATCGGCTGGGCCGACGAGGTCGACCCGGACCAGCTCTTCGCCTCGGGCGAGGCCTGGGGCCTCTCGGTACGCGTCTCCTACTAGCTGACTGCCGCGAGGAACTCGTCGATCGTCAGGGCGGTCAGCGTGCGGATCTTGGTGCTGCCCCGTGCGCCGAGCGAGACGGACACGCGTGCGATCGTGGCGGCGTCGGGTGCGTCGACGATGTTGACGAAGTCGTACTCACCCAGGGTCGCCCACTGGTGGATGACCTTCGCGCCCAGCTCTTCCACGTCATGGTTGACCTCCCGCAGCCGGTCGGGGTTCGACTTCAGCGTCTGAACGCCCTGCGGCGTCAGGCTCGAAAGAAGGATGTATGTCGGCATCGGGACTCCTCCTCGTTCGGGGCCCCGAGTCTACGACGCGCGCGGCCTGGTCGACGTAGAGGAGCGCCGCGCCGAGCAGGAACAGCGGCGCGAGCACGAGCAGCGCGATGAACGCCGCGACGCGGATCGCCTGGTCGCCCACTCCGCGGAGCAGGAAGAACAGGACGAGGCCGGTCAGGAACGTCGTGATCACGAGGGTCGCGAGCGAGCCCAGCGCGTGGACGAAGTCGGCACGCGCCAGCTGCGTCCCGCGGCGGAGCGAGTCGCGCAGGCCGCGGCCCTCGACGAGCGCAGCCGGCACCGCGAGGCCGACGAACGCGAAGTAGGCGAGCGTGACGATGTCGAAGCCTGGCAGGACGAGCAGGCGCTGGAGGAGGAGCGGCAGGAAGGCGACAACCCCGGCGGCGAACGCCACGCCGACGTTCTTCCGGTCGATGCCGAGCCCGACGCGGCAGGCGCCGATGTACGCCAGCGTCCAGATCGTCGTCCCGACCGTGGGGATCAGCGCCCAGGCGAGCGAGCGCGGGAGCTCCGCGAGCATCAGCGCCACGGCGGCCGGGCCGAACCCCAGCGCGAGCGACGCCCAGAAGCGGGCCCCGTAGAGCCGCACCGACTCGGCGACCAGCTGTCCGACCGTACGCGTCTCGGGCGGAAGCGGAGGCGGAAGCTCCGTCCTGGACACGGAGCCCAGGCTAGCGCGGAAACGCCGCTCTTCCGTCCACCCAGTCCATTTCGATCAGCGATCTCGATTGGTGCAGGGGCTCCAGATCGATCAGCGGCTCGCGCTTGCCCGCGTCGATCACGTCGCCGGAGTCGCCGACGTAGAGATAGCGGCCGTCGGCGCTGAACAGGAGCGAGCCGAGGCGCTCGCAGCGCGGATGCGTGCACGGGTTCTCGGTCCCCGAGAGCGGCTTCGACAGCCGGATGTCGTCCAGGTGCCGCGGCGCCCGTCCGCCGGGCCGCACGCGGTAGACGTGGACGACGCTGTTCGGTGCGTCGAGCACCCACAGGGAGGAGCCGTCCGGCCCGAGCGCTAGGCCGTGGTCCGGTGGGTCGGGGCCGAAGCGCGGGTTCCACGTGAAGCCCGGAGGCCGGACATGGACGACGCGGCCCGTGTCCAGCCGGCGCACGCGGAAGCCGAACTCGCCCGGCCGCGTCGAGTACTCGACCTCGCCGGCCGGCACGCGCACGGTCTCGCTCGGCGCCGGCGGCGGAGGCACGCCGCGCGTGACCTTGCCGGTCCGGACGTTCACGAGCGCGCCGCGGCCGCCTCCGTACCGGACCGCGATCTGCTCACCCCTTCCCTCGATCGCCGTGATCCCGTGCACGCTCCCGAGATCGAGGGCGCCGACGAGGGCGTGATCGTCGTCGATCGAGAAGAAGCACAGGGCGTGATCCGGGGCGACGACGAGGAATCGGTGCACTTGCCGGTCGGTCGGTGCGTGCCACCTGGGCGTGCCGGACAGGAGGCACGGCGGCACTCGCTCCTTGCTGAAGTAGACGGTGAGGCCCACGAGGACTCCGGCGGCGACGAGCACGAGCGCCCCCGCGCGCAGGACGATGCGCCGCGTCACCCGAGCGCGGCGAGCAGGCGCGGGACCGCGTCGGCCAGCGCGCCGAGCGCGTCGTCGAACCGCCACTTCGAGCGGTCGGGCTCGCCGACGGCGTTGGAGACCGCCCGCACCTCGACCGCCGGGACCCCGGCGAGCGCGGCGGCCCTGAGGACGCCGAAGCCCTCCATCGCCTCCACGTCGCACCCGAAGCCGTGCCCGACGTGCGCGGTCGTCCCGATCGGGAGCACCAGCGCGTCGGGGAGAGCCGAGCGCGCGGCGCGCACCAGCTCGGCGGCCGGCTCGACGCGCTCCACGCGCGGGATCTGCGCGGCGAGGTCGCCGGAGATGTCGCAGTACCGGGCCTCCGAGCCGATCACGAGCGCCGGCGGCTCGATGCCTCGCGCGCCGGCGATGCCGACGTGCAGGAGGGCGTCCGGACGACGCTCCGCCAGCGCCCTCGCGGTCGTGGCGGCGGCCTCGACGGGCCCGATGCCGCACAGGAGCGTCTCGGCACCGGCCGCGCCCGACAGCTCGGCCTCGGTGGCCGCGACGACGAGGATCATCACCGGAGAACGCTAACGGTGTGCGTTGTAACGATCACCCGTTCGAGTGAAATGCCTCAGGCTCGCACGCTTCCGCGCCGAACGGCATCCCAACGCAGAAGCACCGCCGCGACCAGCCGCAGGCTCGTGGCGCTAATCCAGAGAAGGGCCGCCGGCCCGCAGGCGGCCCTTCGCCCTTCTCGGGCGACGTCCTCCCGTCGCCGGCGCGTAGCGGTCAGCCCCGCGGAATTGTCTCGCGCGCCAGGATCGTGCGCGGGGTCGTCGGCCCGCAACACGTCGCGCGCCCACTCCTTGCGCTTCCACTGCCGGCACCGGCGTCTCGCACTCGGCCTTCGGGACGAACCGCGATCGCTGCACGAGACGGTACTCGTGGATGTAGCGCGGCAGCTCGGGAAGACCTCGGTCGCCGCGACGCGGACGATCAGCTGCGCCTCGGGGTAGTCCGGGAGCAGCGGGTCGTCCTCGGCGACGGACGCGGTGCCGTTCAGGCGCAGCCGCTTCCTGCCCTCGAAGTCGATGAAGAGGATCCCGACCTGCGGCTCGACGAGCAGGTTCCCGGCCGTGAGGTACATGCCGTTGCCGTCGTACACGGGGAAGGCGATCGTCCGCTCGTCGAGCACGCGCACGAATCCTGGATCGCCGCCCTTGTACGAGCACTGCGGCTGTCCGTGCTCGTCCGTCGTCGCGATGAAGAACATGTCCCGCGCCTCGATGAAGGCGCGGTCATCGTCGTCGATCCGGTCGTGGACGACCCGGTCCTCGATCCGATCGGCGAGCCGGCGCGTGTCGAATCGATCCTGGAGACGGCGGCTGCCGTCGTTGTACAGCGTCACAGCCGGATCGTACGCCGCGGCACCGTTTACGCGGCCCTTACGACGCTCGAACGCGCGGGCTGAAGTCGCGCACACACGCCGGCGTCATAACGCGGGGCGTGAGTTTTCCTCTACGACGGAGGTGCTGGCATGAAGCGGAGGGTGATCCTCCTCCTGAGC
>CAWFNA010000010.1:0-111991 GCA_963817105.1 uncultured Actinomycetes bacterium | reverse complement strand
GGTGGTGGGCGCGACGGCGATCGTCGTGGTGGTCTAGGGCGGCTCGTAGTAGTACGAGAGTGGAGACCGCGGCCCTGCTCGTCGATCTGGCTGCGACTCGGCCACAGCTTCTCGTCGGGCGCGACGAAGTCGATCGGCGGGCGTTCGCGAGCGCGGCCTTCATGAACGCGGCCCAGATGTCGGCCGGGTAGGTAGCGCCGAACACCGAGATGCCGCCGACGTTCGTCATCGGCGTCTCGGCGTTGGGGTCGCCCATCCACACCGCGGTCGTGATCTGCGGCGTGTACCCGATGAACCACGCGTCCTGGTTCTCGTCGGTGGTGCCGGTCTTGCCCGCCGCCGGGCGGTCGATGCTCGAGGCCGGCCGCGGTGCCGCTCTTCAAGACCTCGGTGAGCATCTGCGTCTCCGCAGCGCGCGACCTCGGGGTCAGGACGCGCGTTCCCTGCCGGTTGTTCGCGTACAGCACCTTGCCGTCGGGCCCGACGATCTTCGAGACGAACTCGCCGGGTGCAGCACCCGTCGGCGGCGATCACCGAGTAGGCCTGCGCCATCTCGAGCGGGTGCACGCCGTTGGTGCCGAGCGTGGTCGAGACGCACCGGCTGGAAGTTCGACGTGTCGATGCCCATGCGGCTCGCCATGTCGATCACCTTCCGCACACCGTCGCGGCCGTAGTGGCCCGGCCCGAGCGACAGCTCGGTGCGCACGAACGCGCAGTTGTCGGACTTCGCGATCGCCTGGGTGAGCGTGGGGTCGCCGCCGTGGCAGTCGCCGGACAGGTTGTAGTAGGGGTCGCTCCCGCCCGGGCCCAGCTGCCAGCTGCAGCGAGTACGCCGCTCACACGGTCGTCGGGCGAATAGCCGCTCGAGAGCGCGGCCGCGAGCGTGATGGTCTTGAACGACGAGCCGGCCTGCCGGCCCGGACCCGTCGACCGCGGGGTCAACTGGCTCGCGTCGTAGCCGCGCCCGAACGCGACCGCACGCACCGCGCCGTTGGTGTTGTCGATCGACGACCAGCGCGGCCGTGAACTGCGACTGGTTGCTCGGGATGGTGCGGCGATCGCGAGGTTGCGCGGGTACTGCATCAGGGGGTCGTAGTTCGTGTAGATCCGCAGGCCGCCCCGGTACAGGCGGCCGGCCCGCGGCTCGGTCTGGCCGAGCACGTTCGCGGGATCGGCGGGATCCTCGGAGTCGGGTTCGAGCAGCTGATCGAGCAGCGCGTCGATGTAATAGCTGCGCTGCGACGGCTCGGGTAGAGACCGTCGGCAGCGGCGACTGTTCGCGGCGTCGGCCTCCGCCGCGGTGATCTTGTGGGTCTGACCATCGCCTGGAGCACCTGCCGCGCCGCGCGCGCGCCGCGGCCGGATGCGGATCGGGTCGAGCGCGCGTCGGCGCCTGCACCAGCCCGGCGAGCAGCGCCGACTCGGGCAACGTGAGCTGGAACATCGTCTTGTTGAAGTAGCGCTCGGCCGCGACCTCCACGCCGAACGCGTTGTTGCCCGAACGGCACGAGGTTGAGGTAGTCCTCGAGGATCTGGTTCTTGGTGAGCTCGTTCTCGAGCCGCATCGCGAGACACGCCTCGCGGATCTTCGTCTTGGGGTCGCGCTTCTTGCCCCGGTGAGCGCGTTCTTCATCGAGCTGCTCGGTGATCGTCGACGCCACCCTGCTCGATCGTCGCCGGAGTCGACGTTGCGGATCGAGCGCGCGGATCGTGCCGCCGAAGTCGACACCGCTGTGCTCGTAGAACTTGCGGTCCTCGATCGCGAGCACCGCGTCGATCAGCTCCTGCGGGAACGTTCTTAGCTTCACCGGCGCGCGGTCGTTTTGTAGAGCGTGGTCATCAGCGTTGCCGTTGCGGTCGAACACGTACGACCGCTGGGGCTGCGCCTTCAGGCTGCACGTCGACCGCGGGCAGCGGGCTGGTCGCCGGCCGAGGCGTGCGGCGGCCGGCACCAGCAGGGCGAGGCGACGTCGCGAGCGCGGTCGCGCCGAGCGCGACGATCAAAATGAAGTTGACGGCGAATCGGGCGGTCTTCACGGGTCCTTCCAGGATGGCGCACCCGCGGCGCCGCCGGGTCGGCGCCACCGGGATCAGGCCTCGGCGAGCACCACCGGACCGAGCGGGGGCGGTCATCACGGACCGGCGGATGACGCGCGCACCTCGGCGACCGCGGCCGCGAGCTCGGCGCCGGCGATCTCGACCTCGCGCACGCCGTCGGGCTCAAGAACACGAACACGCGGCGGTCACCCGTTCGCCGGTCGCCGCCGCGACCGCGATCGCGTACGCCGCGCCCTGCACCCGGTAGTGCGCGAGCCAGTCGGCGAGCATCGCGTCGTCGGCGACGTGTCGGTCTTGTAGTCGACCACGACCAGACCGTCGCCGGCCCGGTCGGTCGCGGTACACGAGGTCGACGTAACCCTCGAGCGTGAGGCCCTCGACCGGCACCGCGACGTAGGTCTCCCGCCAGTACTCCGGCGCGCACGGGCGCGCACGGTCGCGCTCCCGAGCGCGGACTGCACGAGCTCGGCGATCGTCGCCTCGAAGCCGAGCACGCCCTCGGCCGCGGCCTGCGCCGCCGCGAGGTCGGCGAGCCCGGCGCCGGTCGCGAGGTCGACGGTCTGGAGCACCGCGTGCACCGCGCGGCCGATCGCGGTTCCGTAGCGGCCCTTGTTCCACGGCGGCAGCTCGAGATCGCGGCCCTCCTTGGCGACGCCGGGTCGGCGGCGGCGGCCGCGTCGGCGAGCTGGCGAGCGCGGTGGCCGACACGAACCGGCGCCGGGCGCCGGTGGCGAACACGGCTCGTGCTCGGCGAGCCACGCGTCGAGCTCGATCACCGGCGGCGGCGGCGACCACCGGCGCGCGGGCGCGGCGCCGCGGCACCGGCTGGCAGCACTTCGCGCGCGCACCCTCGGCCGCGTGCCAGAGCAGCTCGGCCGCGGTGCAGCTGGTCTCGTCTCGGGCAGCTCGCGGTCGGTCGCGGTGCACCGACACCACGAGATGATCACGGCACAGTGCACGCGACGTAGAGGAGGCGCAGCTTCTCGCGGAAGCCCATCTGCTCGTCGATCGCCTTGTGCAGCTCGAACGCGTCGGTCTGGGCCTTCGAGAGCTTCACCTCGTACCGCCGTCGGCGGGAAGAGCACCTGCACCGCGGCCGGGGCCGCGTCGCCGTCGTGGTGGTGCCCGAACAGACGACGATCGGGAACTGCAGGCCCTTGGCGCCGTGGATCGTCATGATGCGCACCGCGTCGTCGTCGGTCTCGGGCAGCACGGTCTCGACCACCCGGGCGCCTTCGGTGCCCTGGAGCGTCGCCCACGCGAGGTAGTCGCGCAGCGAGCCGCCCGCCGCGTCGCCGAACGCCCGCGCCTGGTCGACCACGAAGCGCACACGCCGCGCGACATCGCGGAAGCGCCCGGAGTCGACCCCGACCTCGAGCACGTGCCGCTCGCGAACGACGCGTTCGAGCAGCTCGCTCGGCGTCACCCAGGTGCGCTCCTCGTGCAGCGCGCCGAGGTACCGAATGGCTTCGGCGACCGGGTCGCCGGCCGGAACCGTGTCGGGCAGCGGCTCGCGGATGTCCAACCGGCCGCCGTGATCGGCGTGGAAGCGGAAGAGGTCGTCGTCGCCGCAGCCGAACACCGACGAGCGCAGCGCACTCACGACCACAGCGATACGTTGGTTCTGCCGCCGGGCTTCGTTCAGTTCAGTATTGCTGCCTCGCGCTCGGGATGGAGCTCGACGGTTCGCCGCAGCGTCTCGCCGATCGTCGCGTCGAGCAGGGGCACGGCAGTCGGGCCGGCGGAGTACGAGTCGAGCTCGAGGCGACCGCCGTCGTCCATGGAGCGAGTCTACGGCTCCTTTTGCCCAAGCAGCGCGAACCGGTCAGACTCGGCCGAGCGGTGGCGAGCGAAGACGTTCCTGTCCTGATCGTCGGCGGCAGCCTCGTCGGGCTGTCGACTGCGGTCTTCCTGGGCCACCACGGCGTTACGTCGCTCGTGCTCGAGCGGCACCGCGGCACGGCGATCCACCCGCGAGCCGCGCTCGTCAGCCAGCGCACGATCGAGACCTACCGCACGGTCGGCCTGCAGGAGGCGGTCGAAGAGGCCGCCGCGCGCGAGTTCGTCCAGAACGGCGCGATCGTGTCCGTCGACAGCCTCGGCGGGAAGGAGCTCGACTGGTACTTCCGCTTCATCAACGAGGGCGTCGAGCACATCAGCCCCTCGCCGCGCGTGTTCGTGACGCAGATCGGGCTCGAGCCGGTCCTGGCCGGCGCCGCTGCGCGGCTCGGGGCGCGTGTCGAGCATGCATCCGAGGCCGTCTTCCTCGAGCAGGACGACGACGGCGTGACGGTTGCCGTCCGGCCCAGGGACGGCGGGCCCGAGCAGACGCTCCGCGCGCGGTACGTGGTTGCGGCCGACGGCGCGCACAGCCCGATTCGCGAGCACCTCGGCATCCGCCGCCTCGGCCATGGGAGCTTCTCGGACAGCATCACGATCTACTTCAGGGCCGACGTTCGGCCGCTGATGGGCGACCGGAACCTCAGCGTGATCTACGTGTTCGGTCCGCGCTTGCAGGGTTTCTTCCGCTTCTCGATCGACCTCCAGAGCGGCTTCCTCGTCGTGAACTCGACCGTCGACGACGACGGGGAGCGGTCCGTGCGGATCGGCGAGGACATGAGCGAGCCGACGTGTGTCCGGTACGTCCGCGAGGCGCTCGGAGACCCGGACATCTCGGTCGAGATCGAGAACGTTCAGCGCTGGTCGGCGACGGCGGACTACGCCGAGCGCCTCCAGGATGGCCGGGTCTTGCTCGCCGGTGACGCCGCGCACGTGATGCCGCCGACGGGAGGGTTCGGCGGGAACTGCGGCGTGCAGGACGCGTACGACCTCGCCTGGAAGCTCGCGTACGTGCTCGGCGGAAAGGCCGACGAGCGCCTGCTCTCCACCTACGACACCGAGCGCCAGCCGGTCGGCGCGTTCACGACCGAGCAGGCGTACACGCGCTACGTGCTGCGGCTCGACCCCGCGCTCGGCAAGGAGAACCTGATGCCGATCGTCGAGGAGGCGACGGTCGAGCTCGGTTACCGCTACCGCTCACCGGCGATCGCGGCGGACGACGACGGCGACACGATCTGGGAGGACCCTCGGGAGCCCTCCGGACGGCCCGGCTTCCGGGCGCCCCACGTCGAGGTGTCGCGCGACGGCCGATGCGTGCTCGACCCACGACCTGTTCGGGCGGACGTTCGTGCTCCTCGCCGGACGCGACGGCCATGCCTGGTGCGAGGCGGCGTCGAGCCTCGAGGTCGACGCCCACCGGGCCGGCGTGGACTTCGCGGACACGAGCGGGACGTTCGAAGACGTGTACGGCACGGGCGCGGAGGGCGCGGCGCTCGTCCGGCCCGACGGCTTCGTCGCGTGGCGGGCTACGGTCGCGCCGTCGGATCAGGCGGGCGAGCTCGCGGACGCGCTCGACGCGGCGCTCGGGAGGGCCTGAGGCTCGAGCAGCCCGAGCTCGTGCGCCTTCGTCGTCGCCTGCGTACGCGAGCGGCAGGCCAGCTTCCCGAGGACGTTGTGGACGTGCATGTCGACCGTTCTCGGGCTCAGGAAGAGCTCGCGCGCGATCTCACGGTTCGTCCGGCCCACGGCGACGAAGCGGAGGATCTCCAGCTCGCGGCGCGTCAAGCCGCCGCGCGCCAGTTCGCCCGCGGCCCTCCGGCCGAGCCGCTGCTCGACCTGCTCACCGAGCTCCTCGAGATCGGCGGCGGCCTGCTTGGCGAAGGGCGCTGCGCGCAGACGGCGGAAGGTCCGATAGGCGCTCGTCAGCCGCTCGATGCCGAGCTCGCGCTCGCCCGCGGCGACGAGCGCAGTGCCGGCCCGCATCTGCGTGTAGGCGCGGTCGAACGGCATGTCGACCTCGCCGAGCCGCTCGAGGGCCTGCTCGAAGTGGTCGGCCGCGCGGTCGACGGCCCCCTCGAGCAGCGCCACCTCGCCGAGGACGTGGGCGAAGGCCGCGACCGCATCGGCGCTGCCGAACCGGGCGACCCAGGACGCGATCCCGTCGGCGCAGGCGTGCACGAGCTCGGCATCCGACCGGCGCGCACCGAACGTCGACGCCCACCGCAGGCCGGGCGCGTACGTGTGGTGCATGTAGCGAGGCGGCGCCTCGATCAGCTCGCGCCAGCGCGGGCTGGCGATCCCCTCGACCTCGTCGACGAATGCGAGCCCGAACGCGCTGATCGTCTCGCTCCCGCGCCACGGCAGCTCGCGCGCGAGCGCGAGCGACTGGTTCAGGAGCGAGCGGGCGCGCTTCGTCGAGCCGCGCATCGCGGCGATCAGGCCGAGGGCGACGATCGCGTGGACGCGGCTCACGCCCGGGGCGGAAGGAGTGGCCAGGACGCCGCGCGCGAGCTTCTGCGCGTCGTCCCAGTCGCCTCGAAACCGCAGGACGATGGCGAGACAGCCGAAGCAGAGCTTCTCCATGGCTCCACTCGCGCTCGTCCGGGACAGCTCCATCGCCTCCTCGAAGGCGGACTGCGCGCCGCCGAGGTCGCTCCAGTCCACGGCGATCAGCCCGATCGCCATCTGCGTCTCGACCACCGCGGCGACGTCACCTGCCTCGAGCGCCTGCGAGAGAGCCGCCCTCGTGAGCTCGCGTGCCTCCTCGAGGCGTCCGTCCTTGGCGGCGAAGAGCCCCTTGACCGCCAGGCAGCGGGACTCGAGATCGGCCCGGCCGGCCGCCGCTGCGTCCTCGAGAGCGCGTTCCAGCAGAGCGCTCAAGGCCTCGGGGTCGAAGACGACGCCCGGAAGCGGCGGCTCGAAGCGCGGCGCGAGGCGCTCGACGGCCAGGAACCGCTCCGTCGCGGACTCGGCACGGAGGCCGGACGCTGCGAACGCGTCGGCCGCCTCGATGCGCGTCGTGATCGCACGTGCACCGTTCCGCTGGAGCTCGTAGACGCCGGCCAGACGCCGCTTCACCTCCGCGACGCGTCCGAGGTCGCGCGCGGGGTCGAGCCCGTCCAGCACCTGCTCCCACGCGTTCGCGGCGTCGGCAACCTCGCCGCAGAGCTCGGCGCACTCTCCCATGCGCGCGAGGACGTCGAGCCGACCGTCCGCGTCCTCGCCGTCGGGCCAGAGCTCGAGCGCCAGCCTGAACGCGCGGCCGGCGTCGCGATGAGCGTGCAGCGCGCACGATGCCTCCGCCGCCGCAAGCAGCGCCGGTCGCGCCCGGTCGGGCTCCCGCGCGGCGAGCCAGTGCTCTGCGACGAGCCGCGCCGGTGCGTGCCGTGCCACCAACCGCTCGGCGATCCTGCGATGGAGGTCGCGTCGCCGCGGCCACGGCACCTCGGCGTAGAGCGCTTCCCGGGCGAGCGCGTGCCTGAATGCCGCGACGCCCGGCTCCACCTCCGTGATGAGCCCGAGCCCGAGCGGCTCCGACAGCGCCGAGGGATCGATCAGATCGTCCAGGAGCTCCAGCTCGAAGCGCAGCCCTGCGACGGCGGCAGTCTCCAGTGCCGAGCGCGCGGCCCCGCCTAGTGGCTCGACCCGCAGGAGCACTGCGTCGCGTACCGTCTCGGGCAGCGGCACGGCCTCGCCCTGGGCGATCTCGAGGCCCGCCGTCGTCGGCCTGAGGGCTCGTCCGGCGGCGAGCGCGGCGGCAAGCTCCTCGACGAAGAACGGGATGCCCTGCGTCCGGTCGTAGAGAGCGGCGCTGAGGGTCGGCCCGGGGTCGCCGCCGAGCAGCCGCTCGGCCAGGGCGACGGTGTCCGCGAGGTCGAGCGGCTCGACCGCGAGCTCGTCGAATCGCCCCGCTCGACGGAGGTCGGCGCGGATCTTGCGGAGGCGGTGTCCGCGGGGGATCTCATCCGACCGGTAGATGCCCACGACGAGCACCGCGGCCTGCTCGAGCTCCGCTGCGAGCCGCGGCAACAGCTCCAGCGTCGCCGCGTCTGCCCACTGGAGGTCGTCGAGGACGACGGCGGTCGGACGGTCGTGGCCGAGCGATTCGAAGGCACAGATGATCGCGTCGACGAGCGCCGCGGGGCTCGACACCGGTGCCTCGCCCAGCTCCGGGAGCAGCAGCCCGAGGGGCGCGGCGACGGGACCGCAGTGCTCGAGCGCAGCGGGCTGCTCGCGCAGGCGGGCGCGCAGGATCGCGATGATCGGGGTGTAGGGCGCGGTCGGCTCCTGGCTCGATTCAGCGGACAACGCGCGAAGGGCGCTGCGGGCGATCGCTCCATGGACGAGCTGCGTCTTCCCCACTCCGGCCTCGCCGGCGACGAGCAGGAGACCTCCTGCTCCGGCTGCGGCCGCGGCAAACGCGTCTCCCAGTTGGCGTAGCTCGAGGTCCCGGCCGACCAATCCGACGTCCCTTCGCACGCGGTCGAGTCTAGGTACGCCACGCCGAATTGCAACGCGGCGCACACGGGCACGCTAGAGGGCGGCTACGCAGGCCGCATCGGCCGACCAACGGTGTTTTTCGGCCGCGGATGCCTGGTTTTCGTGCGCGGGCGGCGCTACGCGCTCGACGCGACGCTCGGCCGAGCCTGACGCCGCCTCAGGTCAGGCGCCCGGGAACTTCGCCGGGATCCTGTCCGGCGGCGTCCCGATCACGACCGCGATCTCCTTGTGATCCGTGAGCGTGATCGCGCGCGGATCGCCGCGGTAGCGCTTCCCGTTGACGTAGATCGCGATAGCAGCCGGACGGCAGTATCCGCCGACGCACCTCCGGCTCAGACGTACGCCCCACTCGGTGAAGAACTGGCCTAGCGTGTTCGGCACCGGCGACGCGGACTCCGTGTGGAGGATCCCGGTGTCGTCGTGCGTGTGCAGTGGGGAGATGCACGGCTTCCGGCAGAGCTGGATCCCGCCGTACGCCTTCGAGCCGTCCGGCGCCTTGAACAGGTGAACGCCGGGGTCGTGGACGTTGATGCCGACGGCCGCCGGCACCGTCTCGTGCTTGCCATTGACGAAGACGTCGAGGTGGGCGTGGACGTGATGGATGAACGACTCTTTGCGCTCGGGCTTGAGTCCGGCCGCGACCGTCAGCGCGAGCGGGCTCGTTGGCGCGGGCCACGGAGTTGCGCCGTGGGCGGGCTTCGGCGCCGGAGCAGCCAGCGTGGCAGCGGCCGCGACCGCGCAAGCGCTTCCCGCGAAGGCGGCTGCGGCGGAGACGATCATGCGCGTGCCCAGCGTCACTTGCCGGGGTAGCCCCAGGAGATCCAGAGCTTGCTGTTCAGGTTGCTCTGCACCTGCGCGACGTACTGGTTCGCTCCGGCGTCGTGCCAGCCGCCCGAGTACCAGTAGCCGACGCAGCCCCAGAGGTCGCCCTTGACCTGTGACGCGCCGTAGAGCCAGCCGCCGCCGTCCCAGAAGTCGCCCTCGAAGCACGCGCGGATCTCGGCGCCGTAGTAGTCGACGTCGAGCGCCGTGTTCTGCGCCGTGTTCGGATAGCCGCCCTTCAGCAGGTTGCCGCTCGGGTCGTCCTGGCTGACCTGCATCAGTCCGAACGAGTGGTACCTGCCGTTCGCGAAGTCACCCTGCGTCGCCTGCACCCAGTAGCTCTCGACCACGGCCTCGGCCCGGATCAGGTTCTCGTCGATCCCCCACTTGCAGGCCGCCCACTGGATGATCTCGTCGGTCGTCCCGGTGAAGTTGCCGGTGACCTTGTTTCGCTTGGCGATGAAGCCGCTCCAGTAGGTCCAGGACGGGTTGTTGTTCCACGCGACCGGCCCGCTCGGAACCGTGTGGTTGGCGGTGTTGTTCTCCGGCCGTGGCTCCCACGGGTTGCGGGTCACGCGGCTCGCGCAATCGGCGTCCCCCCGCGGCACCGCGGAGCCGACCGGCAGCGTGCCGAAGTACTCGTGCGAGGGCGGTGGGGGCGGGGGCGGAGGCGGCGGCGGGCGGAGGAGGCGGCGGCGGCGGGGGCGGCGCGGTCACGACCGCGGTCGGCTTCGACGTCGCCGAGGCCTTCCCGGCGGCATTCGTGGCGGTGACGACGACCTTCAGCGTCTTGCCCACGTCGGCCGACGCCACGACGCGGGACGAGGCGGTCGCGCCGGCGATGTTCGTGCAGCCGGTGCCCGCCGTAGTGCAGCGGCGCCAGCGGAAGGCGTACGTGATCGGCGCGGTCCCGCTCCACGTTCCCCTGGTCGCGGTGAGGGTCTTGCCCACCTGCGCGGTGCCGCTGATCGTGGGGAGCGCGGTCCTCTTGGGCGGCGTCGCGGCGATCACGAACGGCGCCGCGCTCGCCGACCCCGCGAACGCCGACGCGAGCAGGACGGCGACGAGCGCCGTCAGGGCGAGACGACCGGTGCGCGGTGCGGCTCCGCACATGGGACGTCTTTCGGAACGTCGCGGACGACGGCAGATCCCACGAAAGAGTGGCTGGTCCATTGGTAAAAAGAGCTCTGGGCGAGCGACGGCGGCGAGCAGGCTACACGCTTACACGTTCCGGCGCCAGAAGAGAAAGCCGAGCGGGAAGAACGCGAGCGCGGCCACGTACGGCGCGAGCGCGACGCGGCGCCGCTCCTTCTCCAGCACCCGCGTCGGCCCGTGGCCGACGAAGGCGCGCGCCTGCTTCACGAGCCGTCCGTAGTCGTGCTCGTCGAGCGAGACACCATCCGTCACGAGCGCGAGCTGCTGGACGGTCGTGTTGCTCGTCGGGTCCGGGCGGTAGTTCGGGTCCGGGCCGTCGGGCAGGTAGACCCGCTCGTCCGCGCCCCAGACGTGGACGAAGATCGGCCGGACCGCGGGCGGGTTGCGGAACAGCGTGCCGAGGCTTGCCTCGACGAAGGGCCTCGTCTCCCCGTCGGTGAACACGACGAGCAGGCGGTGGCGCGCGCTCGCGGAGAAGAAGTTGTCCGTGGCCACGTGCGCGAGCGACCCGAGCGTCGTCACACGGATGCTGAAGCCGTCGGTCGGCGGCGGCCGCTCGATTCCCATCGCCTTTTCGAGCGTGGTCTCGAACGTGTCGACGTCGGGCGTCGGGAAGACGTGCGGCAGCGCACGGTCGGTCATCGAAGCGAGCCCCGTGGGGATGTCCTCGAGCTCGAGGCGGAGCCGCTCGGCCAGCTGCCGTGCCCGCTGGAACCTCGTCGGCTCGCCGGGCCCGTGCGACGCCAGCATCGAGCGAGACGTGTCGAGGACGAAGAACGCCTCGGCGTCGGTCCGGATCCGCTTCGAGTGCCGGTTGACGACCGTCGGCTGCGCCGCGGCGACGCCGAGGATGGCGGCGACGACCGTCACGGCGATCGCCGGCGCGAGGCGCCGTCCACGACCGGGCTCACGGAGCTGCAGCAGCTCCATGACGCGCCGCCGTCGCTGCTCGCCGAGGAGGAAAGCGAGCAGCGGCACCACCACGAGCAGTGCCAGGAACGCGGCGAACGGCGTCAGGAACGCCACTCGTGCTCCTTCCAGTAATGCAGCCGGAATTCTGGGTCGCGAGCACCAAGCCAGAGGCCCCACTCGTCCGCAGTCAAGGCTGAATGCCTTGGCAAGGACGAGGGAGGACTCTGGCGCCGCGTGATCGCGGGCCAGAAACCGGCATGTATTGCTGGGAGGAGCACTAGTAGCCCCGGCCGGGATCCTTGAGGCCCGCCTGGCCGCGCTGGCCGAGCCGGTCGCGCCCCCCGGCTTCCTGCGGGCTGCTGCCGCGCAGCTGGCCGAGGGCGTACTCGAGGTTCCACAGGGCGTCCTCGTTCTGCGGGTCGGCGTCGATCGCGGCCTGGAACGCCGTCACCGAATTGTTGAGGAACGTCTTGCTCTGCGACGTGTCCTGCGTCGCGAGCGCGAAGCCGAGCACGCCCAGCAGGTTGTCCACGTCGGTCACCCGCGCCGTGTTCGAGTCGTCGTGACCGACCTGCGTCAGCGCGATCTGCGCCTGCGCACGGCGCGCCGTCGTCGCCGGGCTGAACGTCAGCTCGCTCGGTCGCCCGGAGCGGAAGTCCTGCACCGCGCGGCGGTAGGCCAGGTCGTCGCCGAGGCCGAGCATGCGCCTCGTGAGGCCGAACGGCGCGAGCTGCTCCGGCTTCCAGAGCGTCCTGTCGAGCGGGTTCGCGCGGAACCGGAGGTCGTCCGCGGTCATGCGCGTCTGCCACGCGTGCGCGTCGACCGCGAGCAGGACGAGCGCGACCGCGACCGCGAGGCAGGCAGCCGCGCCCCCGACGCGCAGGATCGCGCCGCGGCTCATGCGAGGCCCTCCCGCGGCCGGCCGACGTCGACCCGGCTGCAGAGCACCTCGTTCACGCCCAGGGCGGCCAGCAGCAGCGCGCCGGCGACGATCAGCGTCCACGGGGTGTGGGCGAGCAGCCGGCGGCGCGGCTCGGCCGCGCCGTGCCCCTTGATCTGGGACGGCTTCACGAATGCGTCGGGCGGGACGAACCGGGCGACGAACGCGCGCTCCTCCGGGATCGCGTAGAGCGGGGCGACTCGAAGCGTCAGCCGCGGGTCGTTCCGGATCCGGATCAGGGACTGGGCGAACGCCGGCCGGTCCTCGCCCGCGGTCTCGAGATCGCTGACGAGCAGGATCGTCGCCCGCTTGACGTGGTCGCGGTCGACCATCTGACGGGCGAGCTCGAGCCCGGCCGAGATCTTCGTGCCGCCCGAGAAGACGTTGTCCCAGGGGCTGGCGGGGAAGTTCGTCGAGGGGTCGACGTTGGAGCCGACCCCGGTCGGCCGGTAGAAGCGGAGCAGCGCCTTCAGATCGGATCCGTGCGAGCCCGGCGGCAGCATCTCGTAGGCGGTGTCGGAGAACGCGACGAGCCCGACCGACGGGTCGCCCTGCACGACCCGGGTGAGCACAGCCGAGATCGCCTTGTAGTCGGCGAGGTAGACGCTGCGGGACTGATCGAGGACGACGATGGTGGTCGCGCTCTCGGGGAGGAACGACACGGTCCGCGTGTTCGAGCGAGGCTGCGCGCCAGACCGCGAGCGCGCAGAGGAGGACGAGGGCCGCGAGCAGCCCAAGCCGGACGAACGTCGTCCGCCTGATCACGCCCGCGAGGACGCCGGAGTCCGCGAGCGGGATCCCCGGCCGCGAGAAGGTCGGGAGCCGCACCCTAGCCGTGGCCGTTGCTCCTTCCCGCCAGCGCCTCGCGCACGTCGACCGTCAGCGCGCCCGTCAGCTCGGGTTCGGGCACGGGCTCGGACCACGCCAGCCGGCTGGCCGTCCAGGCCAGCGTGCCCTGGCCGCTGCGCCGCAGCTCCGCGGCGAGCAGCTCGAGCGCCTTGCGCTCGGATGCCAGGTCGCCGGAGTTGCGCGCGCGCTCCACCTCCACGACCGCGAGCTCGAGCCTGGTCGGGCTCACGCGCCGGCGGCCGAGCCGCGGCAGGTACGGGCGAAGCAGCAATCCCGAGGCGGCGACGAGCAGCAGTGCGCCCGCGATCCCCGTCCAGAAGATCGTCTCCGGACGAGTCGAGTACGTCGCCGGCACGAGGGTCGCGGCGTCGCGCCGCCACGGGACCTGCAGGGTCGCGCGCAGCTGCTGGTTCGCCCCGGTGCGGCGGATGACCGCGCGGCGCTCGAGGTCGACCGGGTCGAGGCGCGACACGGCCGAGATCGACGGCCAGGAGATCGTCACCGGCGCCGGCGGCGCGCCGTGGAGCGGCCGGCCCCGGTACCGGAGCGACGCCGGCTCGAAGACGGTGCGCCTGATCGACCCTGCCTGCGGCGCGCAGTCGGTGACGACGCAGTAGAGCTGGAAGCCCCAGTGAAGGCGCGTGAATCCCCCGATGTCCCGGCGCGTGCGCACCGGCGGCACCGCCGGCTGGTACGGGCTCCAGCCGGTGTCGAGGACGATCCGGCTCGGGTCGAGCCGCTGCCGGTCGACCACGGCGTCGATCGTGACGTTCACGCGGTCGCCGAAGAGGTGCGACTGCGGCGCGATGCTCGCCGTCGCGGCGAGCGGGCGCCCGTCCGCGATCGATCCTGGAGCGGACGGCCCGGAGCTCCCGGTCACGACCGCGGTCGCGACGACCCCGGCGACGAGGGCGCCGAGCAGCCCGAGCGCGACCCAGCGGAACCGGGTCATCGCCAGCCCCGCATGTACATCCGCTGCTCCGACCAGGCGACGAAGGCGACGAGCACGGCGCTCGGATCGGCCGAGCCGACCACCACGGGGTCGAGGTCGAGCGAGGCGAACGACTGCAGCAGCCGCTGCCACCGATCCTCGTTCACCCGTCGGCGCTCGAGCGCGCCGCTCCGGCCGAGCCGCAGGTAGCTCAGCCGCCCGCTCTCCGGGTCGACGACCGGCAGCATCGTGCCGCTGACGTCGGGGAAGCTCCGCTCCCAGACCGGGTCCTGGAGGACGACGGGCACGACGTCCCAGCGGCGCTCGACCGCGCGCAGCCACATCTCCTCGTCGAGCGGCAGGAGGAAGTCGGAGATGACGAAGACGAAGCTCCCCGGAGGAAGGGAGGGCCGCAGCTCGAGCAGGTGCTCGAGGGAGCGCGTGACCGAGTCGTCGGGCGCCTTGAACGGACGGGGCGGCTGCCCTCGCCAGTCCTCGTGCTGGCTGCGCGGCGGCCGCCAGTAGAGCTCGCCCTCGGCGAAGTCGAGGTAGCCGCTGTACCCGCGCGCGGCGACGGTGCTGTCCGCGATCATCACTGCCGCGACCCGCGTCGCCAGCGGTTTCGACAGCCACGGAAGCCAGTCGGGGAAGAGCGACATCGCGGGCCGCCGGTCGGTGACGACGACGACGCGCGGCGCCTCCTCCGCGAAGCGCTCGCGGACGATGAACTCGTCGGTGCCGCGCGCCGACGAGAGCCGTGCCGACGCCGCCCAGTCGATCGTGTCGATGTCGTCGCCGGCCCGGTACGGCCGCGAGCCGGCGATGTCGGAGCCGGTGCCGCGCCGGGCGCTCCGCATCCCGCCGAAGGACAGGCCGATCAGCCGGCGGCGCGGCGTGAGCTGGAACGTCTCCGCCGCCGCCAAGGTGGCTACGCGGGACGAGCCCCGAGCGAGAAGACCTCCCCGTCGGGATCCGCGACCGGCCTCGGCGCCAGCGCGAGGCAGCTCTCGATGAAGCGGGCGGACGCGTCGGCCCAGCCGTCTCGGCGCGCCTCCGCCAGGAACGCCGGCCGGAACACGATCCGGTGCATGAGCACCGGCACGAACAGCCGCTGGACGTCGTCCGGGACGACGAAGCTCCGCTCGCCCAGCAGCGCCCAGCCGCGCGCGGCCCGCTCGAGCGCGAGGCTGCCGCGCACGGACGCGCCGATCGAGACCCACTCGTGGTCGCGGGTGACGCGGACGAGATCGACGATCCACTGCTGGATCAGCTCGTCCACGTACACCTCCTGGGCCGCCGTCTTCAGCTCCTGCACGTCCTCCACGCCGATCACCGGCTCGAGCAGCCGGAGCGGGTGGCCCGAGCGCTGCTCGGACAGGATCCGGCGCTCGTCCTCGGCGTCCGGGTACCCGAGCGCGGTCTTGAGGAAGAAGCGGTCGAGCTGGGCCTCGGGCAGCGGGAACGTCCCCTCGTACTCGATCGGGTTCTCGGTCGCGAGGAGCAGGAACGGGTCGGGCAGGATCCGCGTCTCGCCGTCGACCGTCACCTGCTGCTCGGCCATCGCCTCGAGCAAGGACGACTGGGTCTTCGGCATCGCGCGGTTGATCTCGTCGACGAGCACGACGTTGGCGAAGATCGGCCCCGGCCGGAACTCGAAGTCGCGCTCCTTCTGGTTGAAGATCGAGAGCCCCGTGACGTCGGTCGGCTGGAGGTCCGGGGTGCACTGGATCCGTGACGGCGTGGCGCCGTCGATCGACTGCGCGATCGCGCGCGCGAGCACCGTCTTCGCCGTGCCCGGGACGTCCTCGAACAGGACGTGGCCGCCGCAGACGAGTGCCGAGAGGACGAGCTTGATCTCCTCCCGCTTCCCGTGGACGACCGACTCGATGTTGTCGAGGAAGCGCTCCGCGAGGGCCGCAGCCCGCTCGAACCGGTCCGTCCCCTCTAGGCGCGCGGCCTCAGTCGACTCCATCGCCTCCTCGATTGTAGGGCGGTCACGGCGCAGCGACGCCACAGTTGTGACGCAGGCGTCACACGATAGTTAGAGCGAGAAGCTGTGCTTCTCGCTCTCTTTCGGGTACGCCGCTTGTCGCGGGGAACGCGCCGGGCGGAGCCCGGCGCTCCACGAGAGCCGGTCGGCCCTTGCCTCCGAGAGTGCGCGTCGTGGCGCCTCCGGCGTCGCGACCCGCATCAGGTCGGCCTCCACGCAGAGCAGCTTCGCTCGCTCTACGCTCCGGCCTTCGCCGCGGCAAGAGGCCGGAGGCTAGTGCGAACGCACTAGCCGGAGGCCGAACGAATGCGAGTGGGGACGCCGGAGGCGCCACCACCCGCACTGCCGAGAACCTCCGCCCCGTCACAGGTTCTCCTGGAGCGCGGGGCTCCGCCCCGCGCGTTTCACCGCGATGAGCGGCGTACCTCGAGATCGAGCGAAAGCGCAGCTTTCGCTCGAAGAGGCGCTAGGCGCCGCGAGATCCCCAAGGGTCGACGTAGACGTCGTCGACCTGGACGGTGCCGTCGATCGTGACGAACTTCAGCTGGATCGACGAGACGCCGAGCAGCGCCAGCAGGGACTGCAGGTTGAGGATCGCCGGGCCGGGCTGCCACGACGCGCCCGGGGAGACCCTGGCGACGTCGAGCACGCCGACGATCTGGCCGAGGAGGTTCCGCGCGACCACCTGGACGCGCACCGAGCCGCCGTCCGGGCTCCGGAGGAAGAACCGCACGACGCTCGAGCTGGTCTCCTGGCAGAGCGCCGGCGTCGCAGCCGACGCGCCGGCCGGAAGCTGCAGCGACGAGTCGTCGGAGTGCGAGTGGACGTAGAAGGACTCGTTCCCGGCGACGACCCGGCCGCCGGCGAGCGACCAGCCGCTGCCACCGCTCTCGAGGCCGCCGTTGGCGCCGAAGGTGTAGTAGCGGCCGTCGCCGAACCGCGCGAACGGCTGCGAGGTCGCCCCGCAGTTGTTGTCGAGGCCGAGCAGCGAGCCGGCCGTGGCCGCCTGCGGTGCGAGCACCGCCACCAGGACGGCGGCGAGCAGCGCCCACCGCAGATCGACGAACCGCCAAATCCTTGCCACAGAGATGCCCTCCTCGCGCCTGAAGTCCCCGGAAGATGCCGCCGTCTGAGTTTCGTCGGCGGCTCGATCGGCGCATCACCCTGGTGAGGTATCTGAATCCCCCGAAGGGGGGTTCCGACCCGGCCCCTGCCGACTTCAATGAGCCACGTGTCGTCTGCGGCCCCGACCTACACCCCTGCGCTCGACCTCGACGCGAACGCGCTGATCGAGGAGTCGCGCGAGCGCGGCCAACACCGGCTGCGCAGCCGCGCGCGCTGGTCGGGCCTCGTCTCCGGCGTGGCGTTCGTCGCCGTAGCCGCCGCCCTCGCGGCCGTCCTCCCCACGGAGCGGTCGCCGTCGCTGATCGTCGTCGCGCTCCTCGTCGTCACCTACGCGGTCACCTGGCGGGTGAAGTTCGAGGTCGGAACCGGCTTCGCGCTGCCGACGCAGCTCGTGCTCGTGCCGATGTTGTTCGTCCTCCCGCTCGGGTGGGTACCGTTCGCCGTCGCGGCGGGGCTCCTGCTCGGCAGCAGCGTCGAGTACGTCACCAGGCGGACGCCGCTCGACCACGCGCTCACCGACCTGCCCGGGGCGTGGCACGCGGTCGGGCCCGTCCTCGTGCTGGCCGCGGTCGGCGAGGCAGCGCCGAGCCTCGACCACTGGTGGCTCTACGCGGCCGCCCTCGGCGCGCAGTTCGCGATCGACGCCGTCTGCTCGGGCGGACGTGAGGTCTTCTCGCTCGGCGTCGCACCGAGGACGCTCCTCCCCTTCATGGGCGTCGCCTTCCTGGTCGACGCCGCGCTCGCGCCGGTCGGCCTGCTCGCAGCGCTCGGCGCTGAGGGCCGCCCCGGCGCCCTGGCCCTGATGCTCCCGCTCGCCGCGCTGCTCGGCGTGTTCGCGCGCGAGCGCCAGGTGCGGATCGACCACGCGCTCGAGCTCGGCCACGCGTACCGCGGGACAGCGTTCCTGCTCGGGGACGTCGTCGAGGCGGACGACACCTACACGGGCAGCCACAGCCGCGACGTCGTCGCGCTCGTCCTCGGCGTCTCCGACGAGCTCGGCCTCGACGCGCGCCACCGCCGCACCGCGGAGTTCACGGCACTCCTCCACGACGTCGGCAAGATCCGGATCCCCGGCGAGATCATCAACAAGCCGGGGAAGCTCACGCCCGAGGAGCGCGCGGTGATCGAGACGCACACGATCCTCGGGGAGGAGCTGTTGGCAAAGGTCGGCGGGCTGCTCGGCGACGTCGGCGCGATCGTGCGCTCATGCCACGAGGACTGGGACGGGACGGGCTATCCGGACGGGCTTCGCGGCGAGGAGATCCCGCTCGTGGCGCGGATCGTCCGCACGTGCGACGCGTTCAGCGCGATCACGACCGACCGCCCGTACCGCGCGGGCCGCACGGTCGCCGAAGCGGTCGCGGAGCTTCGCCGCTGCGCAGGCACCGACTTCGACCCGGCGACGGTCGAGGCGCTCGCCGCGGTCGTCGCGGCAGAAGGCTAGGGCGCTCTAGTCGTCGTCCGGCTGCAGGTGCTTCTGCAGCCACTCGGCCGAGAGCCGCATCGCCTTCAGCTCGTTCGGGCGCTTCGTGAAGCCGTGGCCCTCGTCCTCGAAGACCTCGTACTCGACGGTGCGGCCCATCGAGCGGAGCTTCTCGACGAGCTGGTCGGACTCGGGCTTGACGACGCGCGGGTCGGTCGCACCCTGGATCACGAGCAGCGGCGCCTTCACGTTGTCGATGTAGGTCAGCGGCGAGCGCTCCGTCAGGAACGCTTCGTCCTCGTCGGGATCGCCGATGAAGCGCTTCATCATCCGCTTCCAGGTCGGCGGGACGGCGCGCGCGAACGTGACGAGGTTGGACGGCCCGAAGATGTCGACCGCCGCGGCCCAATGGTCGGGCAGCCGCGTGACGCAGGTCAGGACGGCGAACCCGCCGTAGGAGCCGCCGAAGACGCCGATCCGGTCGCCGTCGACCCAGTCCTGCTCCTTCAGCCACTTGACGGCGTGGTCCCAGTCCTGCATGTCGCCGCCGCCCCAGTCGCGCTGGATCAGGCGCTGGTACGTCTTGCCGTAGCCGGTCGAGCCGCGGATGTTCGTCGCGAGGACGGCGATGCCCCGGCTGAGCAGGTACTGGTACACCGGCTGGTACACGGGCCGCTCCTGCGCCTCCGGGCCGCCGTGGATCGCGACCACGACCGGCACGCGGCCGTCGGCGTCGGGGCGGTAGAGCCACGCCGGGATGTCGCGGCCGTCGAAGGTCGGATACGAGGTCAGCTCGACGTCGACGAGGTCGCCCTCGCGCAGCCCGCCGATCCGGCTGTCGGTCGCGGCGCGACCGCTGCCCGTCTCGGTCTCGACGACCCAGACCTCGGGCGGGCGACGCGGCCCGGCGAGGATCACGGCGGCGCTGCTCCCGTCCGGCGAGAGCGCCGGCGGCGGCTCGAAGCCGGTCAGGTGCGGGCGCGCGCCCCGCGGGATGTCCGGATCCGGCATGTCCGTCCCGGTCTCGAGGTCGCGGACCCGCAGCCGGTCCCAGCCGTCCTCGTTGACGAGCCACGCGAGGTACCGATGGTCGGCCGAGCCGGTGACGTCGTCGACGTCCGCCTCGGGCTCGCCGTCGACCCACTCGTAGCGACCAGCCTCGAGGTCGTAGAACGCGAGACCGCGGAACTCGCTCCCCTCGTCGGTGACGAGGTAGAACCCGGAGCCGTCGCCGGCCCATGGGCCGGGGAAGAAGAGCGCGTCGTCGTCGTGCGGCGTCAGCTCGCGCGTGTCGCCGGACTCGACGTCGACCAGGTGCAGGCTCGTGTCGCTGTTGTGCCGGAAGTCGAGAGCGAGGAGCTTCGTCCCGTCCGGCGACCAGGGGCCCGGGAAGGCGTACATGCCCTCGCCGAAGACCGAGCGCGTCTCGCCCGAGTCGAGGTCGCGGATCCAGACCTCCATGTCGGTCGGCGTGCGCGCGTTCGCCGCGTAGGCGAGCTTCGTCCCGTCCGGCGACCAGGCGTCGCCGCCGAGGTAATGCTGCACCTGCGGGTCCTCGGTGATCTTCTCCGGCCACCCTCTCTCCGGGTCGAGGAAGTAGATCTGGTGGAACTCGTCGCCGTCGTGGTCGGCGCCGATCGCGATCCGGCCGTCGGCGGCGCACACGCTGATGAAGCGGACGGTCTCGTCCGCGAAGGCGGTCAGCTGGTCGGGCCAGCCGCCCTCGACCGGCACACGCCAGAGGTTGAACTGCCCCGAGATGTTGCTGATGAAGTAGACGTGCGGAGCCCTCGCTGCTGAAGGCGAGCCCGCCGGAGAAGCGGCGGAACGCCATGAACTGCTCGAACAGCGGCGCCTTTCGCGTTCGTGTGACGGCCATATCGAAGACACTACAGTCTTCGCGTGCAGCCAACACTGCCGTGGACCTGGTACTCCGACCCGGACGTGCTCCGCCGTGAGCACGACCACATCTTCCTCCGATCGTGGCAGTACGTGGGCCACGCCGGCCAGGCCGCCGAGCCCGGGTCCTACTTCACCGCGTCGCTCGGACTGGCACCCGTCGTCGTCACGCGCGCGCAGGACGGCGAGCTGCGCGCGTTCCTGAACGTCTGCCGCCACCGCGGCTTCGTCGTCGCCGACGGAGAGGGCCGGCGCGAGACGCTGCAGTGCCGGTATCACGCCTGGACTTACGAGCTCGACGGGCGGCTGCGAACCGCGCCGCGCTCCGACCGAGAGCCCGGCTTCGACCCCGAGGAGCTATCCGCTCGCGCAGCTCGCGGCTCGAGACGTGGGGCCCGTTCGTGTTCGTCAACGCCGACGCCGACGCGGAGCCGCTCGCCGACGCGCTCGGCCCCATTCCCGCGCAGCTCGCCGAGATCGTCGACGTGGACGCGCTGGAGTTCCGGTTCCGGACCGAGTTCACGCTCGAGGCGAACTGGAAGGTCGCCTGCGAGAACTTCCTCGAGTGCTACCACTGCGCCGTCGCGCATCCGGGGTTCACGGCGGCCGTCGACGTCTCGCCGGACGCGTACCGGCTCGCCACGGAGCGGGCTGACGTCGAGCCAGTTCGGCCCGCTGCGGACCGAGCGCGACTCGTTCCTCACCGGCGGCGAGGTCGGGCGAAGCCAGTTCCACTTCCTCTGGCCGAGCTTCGGGATCAACGTCTTCCCCGGGACAGCCGAACCTCTCGTGCGGGCCGATCGTGCCGCTCGGCCCGGAGCGCACGGCCCGCTTCCTCGACTACTTCTTCGCACCGGACGTCGACGCGGCTGGGTCGAGGAGCTGATCGCGTTCGACGACCAGATCGGGCATGGAGGACACGGCGCTCGTCGAGGGCGTCCAGCGCGGCCTCCGCGTCGGGCGTCCTCGCAGAGGGCCGAGTGCTCGACGGAGAGCGAGCAGCTCGTGGCCCATTTCCAGCGCCTTTGCGGCGAGGCGCTGGGCGAGTAAGATTCCGGCGCGCATGGCGCCGGTCACCTTCGAGCACGTCACGAAGCACTATCCGGCCGGGAGACGTTCTGGCCGTCGACGACCTCAACCTCGAGGTTAACGACGGCGAGTTCCTCGTCCTCGTCGGGCCCGTCCGGCTGCGGGAAGACGACGGCGCTGCGCATGGTCGCCGGGCCTCGAGGAGATCTCGGCGCGGGCCAGCTGAAGATCGGCGAGCGCGTCGTCAACCGCGTCCCGTCGAAGGACCGGAACATCGCGATGGTGTTCCAGTCGTACGCGCTCTACCCGCACATGACCGTGTACGACAACCTCGCCTTCGGCCTCAAGCTGCTGAAGACGCCGAAGCAGGAGATCAAGCGCCGCGTCCAGGAGGCGGCCAAGATCCTCGACCTCGAGCGCTTCCTCGACCGCAAGCCGAAGGCGCTCTCGGGCGGCCAGCGGCAGCGCGTCGCGCTCGGGCGCGCGATCGTGCGCGAGCCGGCCGCGTTCCTGATGGACGAGCCGCTCTCGAACCTGGACGCGAAGCTGCGCGTGCAGACGCGGGCCGAGATCCTGCGGCTGCAGCGGCGACTCGACACGACGACCATCTACGTCACGCACGACCAGGTCGAGGCGATGACGATGGGCGACCGGATCGCCGTGATGTCGAACGGCGTCCTGCAGCAGGTCGGGAAGCCGCCCGACCTCTACAACGGACGCCGGTCAACCTGTTCGTGGCTGCCTTCATCGGCTCGCCGGCGATGAACTTCGCCCGCGCGCGGCGGGACAACGGCGACGTTGTCCTCGGCACGGTCAAGCTCGACGCGGCCGGGCCGGTCGCGAAGGCGATGGATGAGCGCGACTCCGACGTCGTGGTCGGGTTCCGCCCCGAGGACCTCGAGCTGACGAACGGCGCGGGCCCGCAGGACGACGCTGTCCAGATTCCGGCGCGCGTCGACGTGGTCGAGTACCTCGGCAACCTGGAGCTGCTGCACGCCGACGCCGACGGCACCGAGATCCTCGCGCTGGTCCCGTCGGAGAAGCGCTGCGCGCCGGGCGACAACGTGGCGTTCACGATCCCGTCGAAGAAGCTCCACCTCTTCGACCCGGAAACGGAGGAACGCCTGAGTTGAATAAGGTCTATTCGCTTGCGTAGCATCTTGTTCGCAAGCGGGGTCGAGTCGAACGAGCGTTCGGCTCAACAGGCGGCTGTCGATTCGCCGCCGACGATGGGAGGAGGATGGTGTGAAGCGACGTTCATGGCTCGCTGCTCTGGCCGTCGGGATCCTGGCCTGCGCGATCGCCGCGATTGCGGCGTACAGCGCTCAAGCCAAGCCCGACGCGAAGAAGGCAGGCGAGATCGAAGTCCTCTCGCTCTGGGGCGGAAGCGAGCAGGACGCATTCTTGAAGGTGACGGCCGCCTTCACGAAAGCGACGGGCATCAAAGTGAAGTACACGTCCGCTCGTGACTTCATCCCCGACGTCCGCACCCGCCTCGCCGCGGGCAATCCACCGGACATCGGGATCCTGCCGCGACCGGGCTACATCGCGACGCTGGCGTCCCAGGGAGCGCTGAAGCCGCTGTCGTCCCTGGGCCTCAGCAACGCGTACATGAAGGGCCAGTATTCGGCCGGCTGGTTGAAGCTCGGCAGCGCCGGCGGAAAGATCTACGGCGTTCCGGCGAAGGCGAATTCGAAGAGCGTCATCTGGTACAGGCCGGACTCGTTCAAGAAGTACAAGCTCAAGATCCCGAAGACGTGGGCGCAACTGCTGGCGCTCACGAAGGCGTACAAGTCGAAGGGCCTCGTGCCGTGGTCCGTCGGCGCAGGGCCGCAGCAGAGCCAGTGGACCCTCACCGACTGGTTCGAGAACATCTACGCACGCACGGCCGGGCCTGCGAAGTACCAGCGGCTCTTCACGGGCAAGCTGCCGTTCACGGACCCGTCCGTCGCGAACGCGGCGCGAATCATGACCCAGATCATCAACAACAAGTACGTCCTGAACGGCGTTCAGGGCGTGCTCGGCCAGAGCTTCGTCGGTGGCATCACCGACGTGTTCGGGCCGAAGCCGAAGGCGCAGCTCTACTTCGAGGGCGGCTTCGTCGGCGGCATTGCGACACAGCAGGTGAACAAAAACCTGAAGCCTGGCAAGACCATCGCCGACTTCCCGTGGCCGACGATCAAGGCATCGCTCGACCATCCGGTCGTCGGCGCGGCGGACTTCGCGGCGGCGTTCAAGGACTCGCCGGAAGTACGCCAGTTCCTCAAGTACATCTCCACCGGCGCCGCGGGATCGATCTGGGTCTCGACGAACGCCGTCATCTCGCCGAACAAGAAGGTGCCGGCGAAGGCGTACCCGAGCGTCCTCTCGAGGGCGGAGGCGCATCAGCTCGCAACGGCGAAGACGTTCGTCTTCGACGGTTCCGACCTGCTGCCGGGCGCATTCGGTGACACCTGGGGCTTCGCGCTCCAGGACGTCATCCAGAAGCCGGGCAACATCAAGAGCATCCTGTCCACCTTCCAGAACAAGATCAAAGGCCAGTTCTAGGCTCTGACCTGTCGGCGGCGTCCGGATGACGGGCGCCGCCGACTCTGTTTGACCGCGGACGAATGAGCACGCAGCCCATGCCGGTCGAGCCCGCTCCGCCCCTGAGGGAGGGCGGCCAGCGGATTCGGCAGTGGTCCAAGCGCGAGAGCTACGAGGGATTCGCCTTCGTTCTTCCCGCGCTGATCGTGCTCGGGATCTTCCTGATCTATCCCGCGTACTTCACGATCCGGCTCGCCTTCTACGAAGGCGACTTCAGGTTCAACTTCTTCCACTACATCGGGATCGACAACTTCAAGGAGCTGCTGACAAACGATCCGGATTTCCTCGACCTGAGCAAGTTCCCGCCGGGCGGCGCGCTCATCAACAATCTGCGGTGGGTCATTTTCTACATCGGCCTCTCGCTGACCATCGGGCTCGCGCTCGCCGTGCTCGCCGTCCGAGTGAGGTACGAGCGGGCCGTGAAGACCGCCATCTTCGTGCCGATGGCGATCGCCGCGACGGCCGTCGGGATCATCTGGCTCTTCGTCTACAGCCCCGATCCGGACATCGGCATTCTGAACGCCGTCCTGCACGGAGCCGACAGCGGCTTCAAACCGATCGCATGGCTCGGACGGCCGAGCTTTGTGAACTACGCCCTCATCTTCGCCTACGTCTGGGCATCCGTCGGCTTCGTGATGGTCGTGCTCTCCGCGGCGATCAAGGGGATTCCGGCCGACATCATGGAGGCGGCCCGCGTCGACGGGGCGGGCGAGTGGGCGATCTTTCGCCGGATCATGCTGCCGATGTTGAGCCTGCCGCTCTCCGTCGTGACGATCTGGCTCTTCATCAACGTGATCAAGGTGTTCGACATCATCTACGTGATGACCGGGGGCGGCCCGGGAACATCGAGCCGCGTCATCGCCTTCACGATGTACGAGGAGACGTTCCACAACGGCCGTCCCGGCTACGGCGCAGCCGTTGCGGTGATCATGCTCGTGCTGATCGCGCCGGTCATGATCCTCAACGTCCGTCGCTTCCGCAGCGAACGGGTGGTGGCCTAGTGTCGACCGTCGACCAGGCTGTTCCGCTCGCCGCGCGCACGCGAAGCGAGCGCTTGATCGGCTTCATCACGCGGACGCCGATCCACATCGCGCTCATCGCCATCGCCGTGATCTGGCTCGTGCCGACAGTCGGCCTGGCGATCACGTCCTTCCGCCAGCCGCAGGACATCGCGACGAGCGGCTGGTGGCACGCGTTCACACAGTGGGACTGGACGCTGCACAACTACGGCTCGGTCATTCACGCCACCGGCATGGGCCACGCCTGGGTGAACAGCCTCATCATCACGGTGCCGGCGACGCTTCTGCCGCTGACGCTCGGCGCGCTCGCGGCGTTCGGCTTCGCATGGGTGCCCTTCCCGTTCCGCGACACACTCTTCCTGATCATCATCGCGCTGATGATCGTGCCGATCCAGACGTCCCTCGTCCCGCTGCTGAAGCTCTTCGCCGAGCACGGCGGCCTGAACAACGGCTACTGGGGAATCTGGCTCGCGCATACGGCGTTCGGCTTGCCGCTCGCGGTGTTCCTGCTGCGGAACTTCTTCATCACGCTGCCGAAGGACTTGATCGAAGCGGCGCGCATGGACGGCGCCTCGAACATGTCGATCTTCCGGCGCATCGTCGTGCCCCTTTCGGTGCCGGCGCTCGCTTCTTTCGGGATCTTCCAGTTCCTGTGGGTGTGGAATGACCTGCTGATGGCGCTGATCTTCGTCTCCGATCCAGACAAGCAGCCGATGACTGTCCGTATCCCCTACCTCCTGTCGACCTACGGCCAGGAGTACAACCTCCTCGCGGCGGCCGCGTTCCTGCTGATGGCCGTGCCGCTGATCGTCTTCTTCGCGCTGCAGCGCTACTTCGTGACGGGCCTGCTCGCGGGCTCAGTGAAGTCCTGATCTTCCTCGTCCCGCACACGCACTGGGACCGGGAGTGGTACCGCCCGTTCCAGTCGTTCCGGATGTCGCTCGTGGACGTCGTCGACGAGGTGCTGGAGCTGCTCGAGGGCGACCCGGACTACCGCTTCACGCTCGACGGCCAACTCGCGACCGTCGACGACTACCTCGCGATCCGGCCGGAGAACGAGGCGCGGATCCGCAGCCTCGTCGAGGAGGGACGCCTGGCGATCGGGCCGTGGCAGACGCTCGTGGACGAGTTCCTCGTCAGCGGCGAGACGATCGTCCGGAACCTCGAGCGCGGGCTCGCACGCGCAGCGGACTTCGGCGAGCGCGATGCGCGTCGGCTACCTGCCGGACAGCTTCGGCCACGTCGCCCAGATGCCGCAGATCCTGCGCCTCTTCGGGATCGAGGACGCGGTCGTCTGGCGCGGCGTCCCGGCCGCGATCGACCGGCACGCGTTCCGCTGGGAGGCGCCGGACGGGTCCGCGGTTCGCGCCGAGTACCTCCCGGCGGGCTACGGCAACGCCGCCCACGCCTTCGACGGGCCGGAGCCGGCGCTCGACGGGATCGAGGAGGAGCTGCGTCCCTGGTACGAGCCCGACCCGGTGCTTGGGATGGTCGGAACCGACCACATGCCGCCCGTGCGACTGCCGCCCGGCGTGCGGGTCGGGACGCTGGTCGACTTCCTTGCTGCAACGAGCGGAGACGATCTGCGGACGTGGCGCGGCGAGCTTCGCTCCGGCGCGCGGGCGAACCTCCTCCCCGGCTGCGTCTCGGCGCGGATCGACCTGAAAGCGGCGGCGGCGCGCGCCGAGCGGGCGCTCGAACGCTACGCCGAGCCGTTGCAGGCGCTCTACGGCGACGACGGCGCGGCCCCGTTCCTGCACGAGGCGTGGACGCTCGTCCTCCAGAACGCCGCCCACGACTCGATCTGCGGCTGCTCGGCCGACGAGGTCTCGGCCCAGGTGCTCGTCCGGTACGCGGAGGCGGAGCAGATCGGCCGCGAGCTCGCACGGCGCGCCGTCGAGCGGATCGCCTTCGGCGCGCCGCACGGGACAGTCGTCGTCGTCAACCCGTCGCCGGAGCCTCGCACCGACCTCGTCGAGCTCGACCTCGAGGTTCCTGCCGAGTGGGAAGCCGTCGGGCTGGAGACGCCCGACGGCGACGTCCTGCCGACGCAGGAGCTGGCCCGTCCGGAGCCGCTGCTCTGGGACGGGCCGATGGACGGGATCGAGAGCGTGCGCCGCCGGATCCACGGGCGCGAGCTGTTCGGCCGCGTCCTCAACACCGTCGCTGTCGCCGACTCGACCGTGACGCTGGAGGTCGGCGACGAGCCCGATCCCGAGTGGCTGGACGTCGGGCAGCTGGTGCGGGAGCTCGAGCTCGCGACGTCGGAAGGCGAGTGGAGGCTGCGGATCGCAGCCCGCCCGCGCCGCACGCTCCTGGCTCGGGTGCCGGCTCCGCCGCTGGGCTGGACCTCGCTCCGCCCGATCGAGGCGCGCGCCGCGGACACGGCCCCGCCGGAGCTCGACGTCGACGGCCTGACGCGGATCGTCCGCGGTCGCGATCTCGGCGACAGCTACAACTACGCGCCCCCGGCCGACGACGTGCTCGTGGACGCGCCCGTGGACGAGCGGCTCGAGCTCGTCGAAGTGGGCCCCCTACGCGCGGTCGCCGTCCTGCACCGCGCGTACGAGTGGGACGGCCGCCGGGTCGAGACGGAGACGCGCTTCGAGCACCGGGCCGGCGAGCCGCTGATCCGGGTCCGGATCTCCCTCGTCAACCCGTGCGAGGACCAGCGCGTCCGCGTCCACGTGCAGCTGCGGGAACCGGCCGACCGCTCGTTCGCCGAGGGCCAGTTCGCCGTCGTCGAGCGCGGCCTCGAGCCGGAGGGCGGGTACGGCGAGGTGCCCGTCGCCACCTACCCGGCGCACGGCTTCGTCACCGCGGGCGGGACGAGCCTCCTGCTCGACCACGTCACGGAGTACGAGGTCGTGGACGGACGCGAGCTGGCGCTGACCGTTCTCCGCTCGACCGGCCTGATCAGCCGCTCGACCAACCGATACCGCGAGGACCCGGCCGGCCCGGAGCTCCCCATCCCGGCCGCCCAGCTGCCGGGGCCGTGGTCGTTCTCCTTCGCCTACTGCCTCGACGGCGCCGATCCCCGCGAGCAGCTCGACCGCTACCGGCTCCCGTTCCTGACCGGCCGTGGTGGCGGCGGCGACGCGCGCTCGGGATCCGGGCCGGAGCTGCGCGGCGCGACGCTGTCGGCGCTGCGACGCCGCGACGGCGGCGTCGAGGCCCGCGTGGTCAACGCGAGCGACGAGCCCAGCACGTGCTCGCTCGGCGAGACGTCGATCGAGCTGCGCCCGTGGGAGATCCGAACCTTCACGCTTTGAAAGTCCGAACCGCTTAACGAGAACTACGCAAACTGCGGACTTCTCCGGACCGTCCTACTGAGAAATGCGGCTGGTGCTCCTCGCTCTGGTGTGCCTTGCCGTCCTCGCGGTCACGTCGCTGGCGACCGGTGGGACGGGCCCGCAGAACCGTGCGCCCGGCGGCCCCGCACGCGTGCACGCCTACTAGGAAGGTCGAGCGCCGTCGCGCCTCCGTCACTCGTTGTACGGGACCGACAGCACGGGCACGCGCGCATGGAAGTGGACGTAGCCGTTGACACTCCCGAAGAGGCCCTCGCGGGCCGGGCCGCGCCCGCGCGTGCCCAGGACGATGAGGTCGTACGACCCGCGCTCCAACTCCCTGACGATCTGCTCCCCGACGTGACCGCTCTTGTGCACCCCGTGGGCGATCACGTCGTCCGGAATCGAGGCGGCCGCATCCGTCAGGACTCCTTCCGCCCAGTCCTCCAGCTCCCGCTGCAGCAGGTCGGGGCTCATCCGGCCGAGCGCGACGAACGAGGACACGGGCGGCGCGACCGTGATCAGCGTGACCTTCGAGTTCTGGGCGCGCGCGAGATCAACCGCCTGCTCGATCGCCCGTCGCGACGACGGAGAGCCGTCCACCGCCACCAGGACGTTCAAGAACACGAACGCCTTCTAGCCACCGGACGGGAGGACGCGCAAGCCTCTGCCCCGTACCTCGCGGACGTTCATCACGAAGTCGCGACAGGGTTCGACCCGACGACATCGCCTCGCGTGCCGTGCTCGCGCGGGTGCGGGGTACTTACGGATCGGCTCAGCAGGGCGTGGCGTCGGCGTTGATGAGGCCGTTCGTCCTGCGCACCGGCACGCGCCGCGAGTGCGGCTGCGAGCCGCAGCGTGGAGCCTTGATCTCGAGCTTCCCGCGCCCGAAGAACGCCTCGATCCGGTCGGTGAGCACGTCGTCGGGCAAGGAGAACGTCTCCTCGAGCCGCTCGTGGACGCCGAACCTCTGCTCCGAGTCTGCGTCGTCGTGCTCGCCAACGACGGTGAGGGACCGTCCGTGCAACGTGAGGTCGAGCTCGGCCTGGTCGAAACCCGAGACGTCGAGCTCGACCAAGTACGCCCCCGGTTCCTCGCTGACCTGTGCATGCAGCGGGAGCCGCAGGACCGCGTGGTCCGATTCGATCGTCGTCATCGCTCCTCCTTCGGTGGCTGGCGACACGATCGTCGTCCCGTCCTGAACGAGCCGCATCAGCAGGATCGCGGATCGTCGTTACCTGGAACTACCGATGGCGCAAGGGCCCTGCGTGCCGCAGTCCGCGGGCACGAGGGACGAGGTAAACGCGCGGCCGGGCACTCAGGCCGAGATCACTGCCGAGACGGGCCTCCTGCTCGAGAGCGTCGAGGCGGTCCAGGCGCTGCCGGTGGCGCCGGCTTCGCTCGACGAGGCGATCACGGACGACGGCGGCACGATCCTCAGCCTGATCGAAGATCCGACGGCGGCGGACCCAGAAGCGGAGGCGCTCACGCTGCACCGCACGGAGGTCCTCTCCGCCGCGATCGCGCGCCTCCCCGAGCGCCAGCGGAACGTCATCGAGCGCCGCTACGGCTTCGGCGGCCCGGCCGTCTCCCTGGCCGAGCTCAGCCGCGAGCTCCACCTGTGCCCGCAGCGGACACGCGCGATCGAGCAGGCTGCGCTCTTCCGCCTCGCAAAGGTGCTGGAGGGCGACCCGACGTTCCAGACTCCGGCCGGGAAGCCGTGGACGCTCGGGCCTGTCGGACGGCCGTCGGCAGCCCCCCGCCGTCGCCAGCCCGGGACGGGGCTCCGCCGGCGCCCACGCAGCCCGGCCTCGGTCGCCCAAACGGCGGCGCCCCGATCCTCCGGTCGTCGGGTCGGGCGTCCGTAGTTCCCGCCCACGCGCGATCCGCATCTCCACCGATGCTCGGCGCGCCGTAACCAGGGAGAACGAGAAGGACGAGAAAGGAGTTGCCGTGCAACGCCGTCCCGGCGCCGGATCGGCGCTTGCCGTACTCGCGGTGGCCGCCACGATCGCCTCTCCCGCTCCGCCGGCCGCGGACGCGGCCTATCCCGGCAGCGTCGGACGCATCGCGATGACGATCGCGACCCCCGGGCATTCCGCCGAGATCTGGACGATCTCGTCCACGGGTACACGCCCGCGACGGATCCTGCATCTCCGCACCGATGTGTTTGCGCCCTCCTGGTCGTCCGACGGACGTCGGCTCACGCTCGTGATCGCCGGCGCGGTTTGGCGGATGAACGGGGACGGGAACCGGCTTGCCCGTGTCACCGGCCGCTCCATCGTCGACGCCGAGTCGCCGACGTGGTCGCCGGGTGGGCAACGGATCGTGTTCGCGGCTCGCACGCGCGGCGCCAACTTCGACATCTACGTCTGCCGCACCGACGGCACCGGCCTGCGCCGGCTGACCCGCAGCCGCTTCCCCGACGAGCATCCCAGCTGGTCTCCCGACGGGAGGCGGATCGTCTTCAGCCGGGCGACCTCGACGCAACGCTCGGAGCTGTGGCTGATGAGCGCGGACGGCACGGGCCAGCGCCGCCTCGGGCTCGGAGGCTCGCCGGATTGGTCGCCCGACGGGAAGCGGCTCGCCTTCAGCCTCGGCACCGACGTCGCCGTCATGCGCCTCGACGGCACGGGCGTTACCCGACTCGTCGACGGGCCCGGTGCGGCGGGCGATCCCGCGTGGTCGCCGGACGGCCGGCGCATCGTCTTCTGGAGCGACCGGGCCAGCGGCGAGGCGACGAAAGGCGACCTGTACGTCGTCAGCGTCGACGGCGCCGCGACGCAGCGCCTCACGCAGCAGCCTGAGCTGTGGCACTTCGACCCGAGCTGGCAGCCGCTGGCTCCGTCCAGGACTGCGCCGCAGAACCCGAAGGAGGATCACCTGCCATGACGCAACTCGCCCCCGATCTCAAGCTACGGCCGATCGGCGACGTCGCCGACATGCTCGGCCTCGACGCCGACGACCTCGAGCCGTACGGCCGCTACGCCGCCAAGATCGACCTCTCCGTCCTCGATCGCCTGGACGCAGGACCGGACGGGAAGCTCGTCGCCGTCACGGCGGTGACCCCGACAAAGGCGGGGGAGGGCAAGACTACGACCGCGATCGCGCTGACCGAGGCGCTCGGCCGCATCGGCGAGCAGCCGCTGCTCTGCCTCCGCGAGCCGTCGGTCGGCCCCGTCTTCGGGATCAAGGGCGGCGGCACCGGGGGTGGCCGTGCCCAGGTCGTGCCGCCGGAGCTGATCAACCTCCACTTCACCGGTGACATCCACGCGATCGGCGCCGCCAACAACCTGCTCGCGGCGATGCTCGACTCGCACATCTGGCACGGCAACGAGCTCGGGATCGACCCCGACACGATCACGTGGCGGCGCTGCGTCGACATGGACGACCGCGCGCTTCGCCGCGTCGTCGTCGGTCTCGCGGACGAGACGCCGCGCGAGACCGCGTTCGACATCACCGCCGCCTCCGAGGTCATGGCCGTGGTGGCCATGGCCGACAGCCTTCGCGACCTGCGCGCGCGGCTCGGCCGGATCACGGTCGCCCAAACGTACGACGGCCAGGCGGTGACAGCCGAGGATCTCGGCGCTGCCGGAGCGATGGCCGCGCTCCTCACCGCCGCCGTGAAGCCGAATCTCGTGCAGACCCTGGAGGGTGAGCCGGTCCTCGTCCATTGCGGCCCCTTCGCGAACATCGCCCACGGGAACAACTCGGTGCTCGCCGACCGCCTCGGCCTCAAGCTGGCCGACTACGTCGTCACGGAGAGCGGGTTCGGCGCCGACATGGGTTTCGAGAAGCTCGTCGACATCGTCTGCCGGAACGGCGGCGTCGCCCCGGCCGCGGTCGTGGTCGTCGCGACGACGCAGGCCCTCAAGCACCACGGCGGCGACCCGGATGGCGGCCTCGCGGCGATCGAGCGCGGGGCGGCGAATCTCGCGGCCAACCTCGCAATCGTCCGCGAGGTCGGGCTCGAACCTATCGTCGCCGTCAACCGCTTCCCTGGCGACAGGACGATCGAGGTCGCGGCCGTGCGGCGGCTCGCACTCGAGCTCGGCGCCGGCGCGGCCGAGGTGAACGAGGGCTACGAGCTCGGTGGCAAGGGCGCGATCGAGTTGGCCGAGGTCGTGCTGGAGGCCGCGACCCGTCCGCGCGCGCTGCGGCTCGTCTATCCGGACGACGCGTCGATCGCCGCGAAGATCGAGGCGGTCGCGACGCGCGTCTACGGCGCCGCCGGCGTCGAGCTGTCGCCGGAGGCCGCCGCGCAGGCGGAGGCGCTGGAGCGCGCGGGCCTCGGACGGCTGCCCGTCTGCATGGCGAAGACGCATCTCTCCCTGTCGCACGACCCCGGCCTGATCGGGGCGCCGCGCGGGTTCACGCTGCCGGTCCGCGAGCTGCGTCCGTATACCGGCGCCGGCTGGATCGTCGCCCTCTGTGGGACGATGCAGACGATGCCGGGGCTCCCGGCGAAGCCGGCGGCGCTCGCGGTCGACGTGGACGAGGCTGGGCGAATCCGCAACCTGCGCTGATCTCCGCGTTTCACCGACCCCTCCTAGGTCCGCCGCCGCCGCCAGATCGAGCCGCGCGCGCCGGCTGCCGCCGCCGGATCCTCGCCCAGCCCCCGCGCCGCCGCGACGACGTCCTCCGGGTCGAGGGTCGTCAGCTCCGACCGCTCCAGCCCCTCGAGCTCGGTGCCGCGGACGCCCGCGAGCCGCAGCGCCTGCTGGTTCAGGGCCTGCTCGAAGAGCGTGCGCGCGAAGCGCGCGTTGCCGAACCGCTCTCCGCGGGCCGCGCCCTCGAGCACGCGCCGGAGCGCGTCCTCCGCCCCCTCGCCGAAGACGTACTCGTTCTCCACGGCGAAGGTTCGGGAGATCGCGAGCAGCTCCTCGGTCGAGTAGTCGGGGAACGTGATCTCGCGCGAGAACCTGGAGCGGAGGCCCGGGTTCGAGTCGAGGAAGTGGTGCATGAGCCGCGGGTAGCCGGCGACGATGACGATCAGGCGATGCCGGTAGTCCTCCATCCGCTTGAGCAGCGTCTCGATCGCCTCCGGCCCGAAGTCCATCCGCTCGTCCGCCGGCGCGAGCGCGTAGGCCTCGTCGATGAAGAGGACGCCGTCGAGGGCGCGCCTGATCGCCCGGTCGGTCTTGAGCGCCGTCGTGCCGACGTACTGGCCGACGAGGCCGGCGCGGTCGACCTCGACGAGATGGCCCCGCTTGAGCAGGCCCATCGCGCGGTACATCTGGGCGAGCAGCCGCGCCACCGTCGTCTTGCCCGTCCCCGGGTTACCCAGGAAGACCAGGTGCTGGGACGTCGCGACCTCCGGCAGCCCGTGCCGCTGGCGCTCCGCCTGAACCTGCAGGAACGCGACGAGCGCGCGCACCTGCTCCTTGACGCTGTCGAGGCCCGTTAGCGCGTCGAGCTCGCTCTGGAGCTCGCTCAGCGACCGCGCCGGCTGGTCGGGCTTCCGGAGCGCGTCGAACTGGTCGGCGATCCAGTCCCCGGGCTCGCCGCCCTGGGACAACCGCTCGCCCAGCATGCGCAGTCCGCGCGCGACGTCTTCCAGCGGATTCTTCGGCATGGCCGGATTCTGCCCGCACGGAGAGGTCCTCGTCCGCACTCAAGGTGACGGCGACTGCCGCCGATTAGTTAACCTGGTTAACGAAGTGCTGGCCTCTGCGATCGATACGACCACGCTTGCGAACCGGCTCCGGCCGGTTCTGCTCAAGCTGAACCGGGAGCTGCGCCGCGAGATCCACTCGCTCGGCGTCACCGGCGGCCAGGTCTCTCTGCTCATCCAGATCGCCCGCGCGCCCGGGGTCGGCGTCCGCGAGCTCGCGGCGCGCGAGCGGGTCTCGGTGCCCGGCATGTCCAAGTTCGTCGGACGGCTAGAGGAGGCCGGCCTGATCGAGCGGCGCGAAGTCGGCGGCGACCGCCGCCGGGTCGGGCTGCACGTCACGACGGCCGGCCTGCGCGTGCTTCGCTCGGTCAAGTCGAGGCGGACCGCCTGGCTCGCCGCCCGGCTGCGGACGCTGGACGACGACCAGCTCGAGGCGCTGGACGCCGCCGTCGAGCCGCTGACCCTGCTGCTCGAGGAGGGTGCGCCGTGACCGCCGCCTTCCTGCGCTTCAACGGCCGCGCCTTCGCCAGCGTGCGCAAGTACCGCAACTACCGCCTCTTCTTCTTCGGCCAGACGATCTCGCTGCCCGGAACCTGGATGCAGCGGATCACGCAGGCCTGGCTGATCCTGACGCTGACGGGCTCGCCGCTCGCGGTCGGGCTGCTCGCGCTGGCGCAGTTCCTCCCATTCACGGCCTTCAGCCTCTTCGCCGGGGTCGTCGTCGACCGGTTCGACCCGCGCCGGACCGTGATCGGCACTCAGATCGGGCACATGGTGCTCGCCTCCACGATTGCGACGATCACGCTGCTCGGCGTCGTCGAAGCCTGGCAGGTGTACGTGATCGCGTTCCTCGGCGGAACGGTGCAGGTCCTGGACGCCCCGGCCCGCCAGCAGCTCACCTTCAGGATGGTCGGCCGGGACGAGCTCCAGAACGCCGTCGCGCTCAACTCGAGCGTCTTCAACGCCTCGCGCGTGTGGGGCCCGGCGCTCGCCGGCGTGTTCCTGGCCGTGTTCGGCGCCGGCACCTGTTTCGCGATCAACGCCGTCAGCTTCCTCGCGGTCCTCGCCGGGCTGTTCATGATGCGGCCGTCGGAGTTCTTCCCGGTCAGGAAGACCGTGCCGCCGACGATGTGGCGGGGAGTCCGCGAGGGGCTCTCGTACGCGCGGCGCACGCGCGATGTCGCCCTCGTCCTCCTGCTGACCGTCGTGATCAGCACCTTCTGCCTGAACTTCAACGTGCTGCTGCCGGTGCTCGCGAAGCAGACCCTCCACGCGGGCCCGCGCACGTTCGGCGTCCTCTCGGCAGCCTTCGGGCTCGGTGCTCTGCTCGGAGGGCTCCTGGCGGCGGCCCAGGGAGGTGCGCGAAAGCGGCTCATGCTGATCGGCAGCGCCGGCTTCGGGCTCTCGGAGCTGCTGCTCGCGCCCGGCACGTCGATCTGGTTCGCGTGCTTCCTCCTCTTCGCGGCCGGGGTCAGCTTCACGACGTGGTCGTCCAACTCGAACTCGATCGTCCAGCTGGCCGCGCCGGATCACCTGCGCGGCCGCCTGATCGGGCTCTACTTCTTCGCCTTCGCGGGCACCGGCGCCCTCGGCGGGATCATGTCCGGCTGGCTCATCCACATCGGCGGGACGCGCCTCGCGTTCGCCGTCGCCGGCCTGGCGGCCCTCGTCGCGACCGCCGTCGTCGGGCAGCTGCTCCGCACCGAGCGCGCCCCGATGCGCGCGGCGGAAGCGGCGCCCGAGCGCCTCGCTGCCTGAATCCGGGCGGAACGCGTAAACCCTCAAGTCCGGCCGCTTTCGGCCGATGTTTTTAGCGAGAAAACTGCGGCAACGAAGGAGTCCTCATGAACCTGTCCTCGATCGGCCCGGCGTCCACGGTGACGTCAGGCTTCCTGAGTGAGCCCCCGCTGAGCCCGGGCCCCGCGCCGGTGTCGACGCCTCCGGCCGCCCCACAGCTGCGCACCGTCGATCCTGCGCCGGCCTCCGAAGCAGTCGGCGGCTCCGAGCCACAAGGCCCTGTCGCGCCCGTCATGCCGGCTCCCATGCCTGCTCCGGCGCCGGCGCCGGCCGCCCCGACCCCACTTCGTGTCCCAGAGCGACAGGACCCGGCAGCAGCTTCTCCCGAGGCTCCCGCCGGACCGGCTGAGTCCCCCTCGCTCGAGTCCGCGCTCCTCCGGATGCGGCTCGTCACACCCGATCAGATCGCGAGCGCGATGCGGGAGGAGGCCGAGACCGGCCGCCCGATCGCGGAGATCGTCGTCGCGAAGGGCTGGGTCTCCGCCGAGGACCTCGCCCGGATCCAGGGCGGCGCACCAGAGCCCCAGTCGGCGCCGGTCATCCCCGCGGCTCCCGAGCCCGTCGCACCAGCGCCGGCGCCCGCGCCCGCTCCCGCCCCCGTCGTGTCCGCGCCCGCGCCCCAGCCCCAGCCCGCCCCGGTCGTCCCCCCGGCTCCCGAGCCGGTCGCGCCCGCACCCGCGCCCGAGCCCGAGCTGCCCCCCGCGGCCGAGCCTGCCTCCGCACCGGTCGTGGAAGCGGAGGCGCCCGCCCCCGCGCGGACCGACGTCGCGGCCCGCGTTCTCGTCCGACTCGAGAACGGCGAGCGGATCGAGGTCGGCAACTTCGACGGCTTCGACGCCGCGAAGGGCCGCGCCGCGCAGCTGATGGACGAGCTCCGCCAGTCCACGGAATGGCCGTTCTTCAACGGCCGCTACGTCCGCCCGGCCGCGATCGTCTCGATCGACATCGACCTGACGAGCTTCTGAGCCGGAGCGGGCCGTCGGCCCGCCGCACCGGAAAGATTCCGTAAGGATTCGTAAAACGCGGCTAACCCGCCGTTGCGAGGGCCCCCCGGATCGGGTACACCCGACCGGAGGGATCGCGATGAGAAGCAGGCACATCCTGGGGCTGGCGCCGGCCGTGGCGACGCTCGCGTTCACGGTCGCGGTCGGGTTCACCGGCTCGAACGGCAGCGCGCACGCGGCGCCGCGCCAGGCGCAGCCACAGCGTCCGAACGTCCTCATCCTGGAGACGGACGACCAGACGCTGGCCGAGATGGAAGTGTTGCCGAACGTTCGCCGGCTGATCGGTGACCAGGGCGTCACCTTCGACAACAACTTCGACTCGTTCTCGCTCTGCTGCCCGTCGCGCGCGAGCCTGCTCACCGGGCAGTACTCGCACAACAACGGCGTCCGCGGGAACGCGCTGCCGGAGGGCGGGTACTACAAGCTCGACTCGACGAACACGCTCGCCGTCTGGCTCCAGCGGGCCGGCTACCACACGATCCATCTCGGCAAGTACCTGAACGGCTACGGGACGCGGAACCCGCGCGAGATCCCGCCAGGCTGGACGGACTGGCACGGCTCGGTCGATCCGACGACCTACCGCTACTACAACTACACGCTCAACGAGAACGGCCAGCTGAACACGTACTGCGCGAAGCCAGAGCCGTCGTGCTACCAGACCGACGTCTACCGGGACAAGGCCGACGACCTCATCCGCGGCCGCGCCGGGCAGGGGCCGTGGTTCATGTGGGTCGCGTTCCTCGCCAACCACGCCGGCAACCCGCGCGAGCCCGGCGATCCGGCGAACCAGCCGACACCGGTGCCCGCGCCGCGGTTCAGGGACCGGCTGAAAGGCACGCCGCTGCCGCAGCCGCCCAACTTCAACGAGGCGGACATGTCGGACAAGCCGCGGCTCATGCAGCGCCGGACGCCGATGAACCAGCGGCAGATCGCGGCCGTGCAGGAGAACTGGCAGCAGCGCCGCGAGACGCTGATGGCCGTGGACGAGGCGGTCGCCTCCATCGTCGAGACGCTCCGCTCGACCGGGCAGCTCGACAACACGCTGATCCTCTTCACCTCGGACAACGGGTTTTTCCACGGCGAGCACCGCATCCGAAACGGCAAGGTCTGGCTCTACGAGCCCTCGATCCACCTGCCGCTGCTGATGCGCTGGACGGGGAACCGGACACTGCCGCGCGGCGTCCACCGGAAGCAGCTGACGATGAACGTCGACTACGCGGAGACGATCCTCGGCGCCGTCGGCGCGAGCGCCCGCCCCGGGCGCGTCGAGGACGGCGTGAACCTGCTCCGCTTCTGGCGCGACGGTGGCCTCGAGCTCGGCCGCGATCTCCTGATCGACAACCAACCCGGCGTGACGCACTTCGACGCGATCCGCTCACGCAACTACCTCTATGCGGAGTACTCGGCCGGCGACCGCGAGCTCTACGATCTGCAGAAGGATCCCTACGAGCTCACGAGCCAGCATCTGAACCCGGCGTACAACGCGATCAAGTCCTCGCTCGCAGCGCGGCTGCACCGGCTCGTCGCGTGCGCCGGGGGGACGTGCCGGACACCGCCCGCGGTCGGGCTGAGCGTGCGCCGGAGAGGCTGCTCGATCCGGGCCGCGGTATCCGGAAGCGGGACGACCTCGGTGGGGTTCTGGGTCAACGGCCGCCACGTCGCGACCGACTCCCGCCGGCCATTCCGCGTGACCGTCGTGCGCCGCGGCGTCGTCCGGCTGCGCGCCAGGGTCTCGGTGTTCGCCGACCGGCTCGTGACGGCCGACCGGCGCGTGCAGAGCTGCCGCTAGGCCCGCTCCGCCAGCACCCGCTCGGCGTCCTCGACGAGGCTGCGCACGCTCTCCGCCGCCGGTCGGACGTCGTCGATCAGGCCGACGGTCTGGCCGCAGAACGGGAGGTACTCGTGCCCGCGCCCGGCGCGAATCGCCGCGACCACCTCCTGCCCGAGCTCGGCGGCGTTGCGTCGCGCCTCGTCGCGATCGCCGTTCCAGCGGTCGACGAACGGCGTCCGGAGGACGCGCGGCAGGACGCCCTCGTACGAGCCCTCGCTCGGCGGCGGGAGGATGTCCGGGGCGAACTCCGCCTTGACGGGGTCCTCGGCTGGAGCGGCGACGATCGCGCGCTTCCAGTGGTCGTCGACCTCCGCCTCGTCCGACGCCAAGAATCGCGTCCCGATGTTTGCGCCGGCCGCGCCGAGCAGGATTGCGGCCGCGAGCCCGCGCCCGTCGCGATGATGACGTCCGCTCCCGCCTCGGCGGCCTGCTCGGCCTGCTCGACTGTGTGCACCTGCTGGACGAACAGCGCACCGGCCTCGTGCGCCTGCTCGACGAGGTCGGGCCGGTTCCCGAGCGCGAGGCTGACAACCGGCGGCGACTCGGCGAGCGTGGCCTCCCATGCCTCGGGGCTGAGCGGGCGCAGCGTGTGGTTGACGACAAATGGCCTGTCGGTCTCCTCCCGGAGCGCCGCGATGTCGGCGCGGACACTCGATCCCGAGCCGTTCCGTCAGCGCCGTCCTCATGCGTCCCGCCGCACGAGATGGTGCCAGAGGAGACCGCCTGTGGTTTCACCGCCCACCTCCGGCCACCGGTCCTTCGCGACACCTCCGTCGTATGTCGCGACCTGGTCGAACGGGGACGCGTCGATCGCCGCGTGCCACGTCTCGGGCGTCCACGCCGTCATGTCGTGGATCTCTTCCAGTACGTAGCCCGCCTGTGGCCCTGCGAGGACTTCGATCCGCGACCGCTGCCGCGAACGGCCGCGCTCGCGGTCGAGCTCCTCGTCGGCCCAGTCGATCTTCAGCTTCGTCTCGCCGCGCTCGGCCTCCCAGTGGGAGCCGGCGAACTCAGCCTCGCCCGAGGGGTCGACGAGGCCAACCTGGACGAGGTAGCGCGCGGTGTGGCGCGCCACGCACTCGAGGTGTCGCGCGAGCTCGTCCGGGCTCAGGTGGAGGAGCGTGTTGATCGGGCAGACGGCACCGTCGAACGCTCGGCCGAGGTCGAAGTCGGTCATGTCCGCGCCCACCACGCTGCCACGACCACCGAGCCGCTCGCGCGCGAGCTCGAGCATCCGCTCCGACAGGTCGATGCCGGCCACGTCGACTCCACGGTCGGCGAATGCCTCGAGCATCCGGCCGCTGCCGCAGCCCGGCTCGAGCACCGACGCCGGGCGGTCGAGCCGTTCGAGCAGCCACTCCACCTCGTCGGTGACGTCCCAGTCGAACGCGATGTCGTAGAGCACGGCGTCCTCGCCGTAGAGCCGGGTCACAACGCCTGATCTTCGTCACGGGCGAGCCCCATGTCCATTCGAGCCAGGTCCGAGGGTCAGGCCCTCGGCCCTGTCGGGAACGGACACGTCAGCCGGCTCACAGCGCGGGCGCCTCGACGCCGGGGACCAGTTGTGACTCGCCCTCGGTGCTGGCCCGATGGCCATTCGAGCCAGGTCCGAGGGTCAGGCCCTCGGCCCTGGCCGGAGCAGACACGTCGGCCGGCCTGAGATGGTCCGGGGACGCGGATTCGGACCACCCGCTCGAGGGCTGCGACGGCGATCATGACTCGTTACGCTGCGTAACGATCTCGCCCGTGGACACCCACCGCCAGCACTACAACTTCACGCTCGCGATCCTTGCCGTCGCCGGCACCGCCGTCGCGCTCCAGCAGACGATGGTCGTGCCGGCCTTGCCTGCGCTCCAGCGCGAGCTGCACACCACGGCTACGTGGGTGACCTGGGTCCTGACCGTGTTCCTGCTCGTTGCCTCCGTCGCGACGCCGCTGCTCGGCAAGCTCGGCGACCAGCACGGGAAGGAGCGGATGCTCGTCATCGCCCTGTCGATCTTCTTCGCCGGCTGCGTCGGCTGCGCGCTCGCGTGGAACATCTGGTCGTTGATCGGGTTCCGCGCGCTGGCGGGCGCGGGGGGCGCCGTCTTCCCGCTCAGCTTCGGGATCATCCGCGACGAGTTCCCGCGCGAGAAGGTCGGCGTCGCGATCGGGCTGATCTCGGCGACGTTCGGAGTCGGCGGCGGCTTCGGGATCGTCCTGTCCGGCCTGCTCGTGGACAACTTCTCGTGGCGCTGGCTGTTCGTCGCCGGCGCGGTCCCGATCGGGCTCTCGATCCTGCTCATCCACCGCTTCGTGCCCGAGTCGCCCGTCAAGACGGCGTCGAGGCTCGACATCCCCGGCGCCGCGCTGCTCTCCGGCGGGCTGGTCTGCCTCCTGGTCGCGCTGACAGAAGGGGATAGCTGGGGGTGGACGTCCGGCGGCGTGCTCGGCCTCGGCTTCGTCGCCGTCCTGCTCCTCGTCGCGTGGGTGCTGGCCGAGCTGCACGTCCCCGAGCCGATGGTGGATATGCGGATGATGGCCAAGCGGCAGGTGCTCCTCACGAACGTGACGGCCCTGATCGCCGGCTTCGCGATGTTCGGCGCCTACGTCCTGATCCCGAACTTCGTCGAGAGCCGAACCGACCTGGTCGAGTACGGCTTCGACGCGAGCACGACGACGGCGGGTCTCTACCTCCTTCCCAGCTCGTTCACCCTCCTCTTCGCAGGGCCGGTCGCGGGCCTCATCGGCCGGCGCACCGGGTCGAAGTGGCCGCTCGCGATCGGGATGCTGACGATCGCCGTCACGACGGGATGCCTCGCGCGCTGGCACGACGAGCCGTGGCAGGTCCTGGCCACGATGCCGACGCTCGGGATCGGGATCGGGTTCGCCTACGCCTCGATGGCGACGCTGATCACCCAGGCTGTGCGCCCGACCGAGACAGGGATCGCCACGGGGATGAACACCGTCATGCGCACGGTCGGCGGCGTGATCGGCGGCCAGATGGGCGCGGCCCTCCTGACGACCTACACGATCGGGAACACCGACCTCCCCTCCGTCACCGGATTCGAGATCGCCTTCTCGGCGAGCGCGATCGCGGCGCTCGCCGGCGCGGTCGTGGCGGTGTTCGTCACGCCGCCGAGGCGGCGCCGGCAGGAGCGGTTCGTTCTCGCGACGAGCGAGGTGGTCGAGTGAGCGAGGAGGCCCGTCTCGCGGAGGCGGTCGAGCGGCTGATCGGCGTGATCATCCGACAGCGCGGCGCCGTCCCGGGGCCTGAGCCGCGGCAGCTGACGACGACGCAGGCCCTTGCGCTGCTGACGATCGCCGACGAGGGCCCGATTCGGCTCGGCACGCTCGCAGCTCGGCTCGCGACCACGGACGCGACCGCGAGCCGGGCCGTGGACGTGCTCGAGTCGGTCGGCTTCGCCAAACGGGTGCCGCACCCGCTCGACGGCCGCGGGATCACCGTCGAGCCGACCACGGTCGGCCAGCGGGAGGTGCGCCGACGCCGGAAACGAATGGCCGCGATGGTCGCCGAGCTCGTGCGGGGGCTGCAGCCGGCGGAGCAGCAACGGTTCGTCGAGCTCCTCGACGACCTCAACGACCTCCTCATCGCCGCCGAGCGCGGGATCGTTCGCGCCTGACCCTCAACCCGTCCCTCGTTCGAGGAAAAACTGGCCGAAGGTACGGCATGTTTTTCGCCGCGATTGCCGAAACTGGAGTCATGTTCGAACGCGAGCCGCGGGAGCTGATCCAGGTCACCGCGCTGACGTGCATCGAATGCAGGCGCGCGTGGCTCGATCCCGCCGAGCGATGGCGGATCTATCTCACGTCGGACCTTCTCCCCGAGCCCGTTCCGTACTGCGCTGACTGCGCGTCGTACGAGTTCGATCCCTAGACCGACGCCGCCTCGATCACGTTGAGGCCCGAGGCCGTCGGCGTCGCGCCGACGAGGCGGAAGCCCGCCTCGTCGAACAGCGTCGCGTACTCCTCGACCGTCCGCTCCCGGCCGCCCGGGTTCACGAGCATGTTCAGGTCGCTCAGCTTCGCCGCAGGAACCTCGTTCGGCGGGCCCAGGTCGCGCTCGATCAGCAGTAGCGCCGCGCCGTCTGAGCAGGCGCGGCGGCAGGAACGCAGAATCGCGATCGCCTCCGCGTCCTCCCAGTCGTGGACGATCGACTTGAGGACGTAGGCGTCTCCCCCTTCCGGCACGGTGTCGAAGAAGCTGCCGCCGACGACGCTACAGCGATCCGCGACGCCCGCGGCCTCGAGCACCGCCCCGGCCGCGGCGACGACATGCGGCTGGTCGAAGAGGATGCCCTTCGCCGCGGGCAGCGCCGCCAGGAGCGTCGCGAGCAGCGCGCCGTTGCCACCGCCGACGTCGACGATCGTCCCGAAGCGGCCGAAGTCGTACTCCTCGAGGACGGACGCGTTCGAACCGGTCAGCGACGCCATCGCCCGGTCGAAGGCGGCGGTCTCCTCCGGCCGCTCCGCCCGCCAGCTCCACACGTCCGTGCCGTGCACGTGCCGAAAGGCGTTCTCCCCCGTGTGGACGCTGTGGTCGAGCGCGCTCCAGGCGTTCCAGAACGCAGAGCGGCCCACGAACGCCGCCCACCCGGCGAGCGACCCGGGGACGTCCGTTCGCAGCAGCTCCCCGAGCTCCGTCGGCGCGAACCGGCGCTCCTCGTCCTCACGAAGCACGCCCACGGCCGCAAGCGCGCGCAGGAGGCGGTAGAGGGAGCCCGGATCGGCGCCGGTCTCGCGCGCGAGGTCGTCGCTCGCGCGGGGGCCCGCCGCGAGCAGGTCGGCGATGCCGAGCGCCGCCGCGACGTGGATCGCCTGGGAGACCTGATAGCCGTTGATGAGTCGCCGGAGCTCGTCGACGAGGCGTGTGTCCGGGGAGGCCAGGGCGCAACTCTTCCCGACGGGCCGCTCGATCGCAACCGGCGCGTCTAGAGCCGAGCACCGTTGAGACGACAAGGGGCGAACGCCGCAGTGACGGTCCTGCCGCATGAGGACCTGTCTGTTCGCGGAGCTTCCCTCTCGAACGAGCTCGGCTCAGTCGTATTGAGAGAGACTTTTGCGTCCGGCGCGCCCGACGTTCGGCCAGCTTTCGCTCATCTAGCCGCGAGCACAGGGCCCCAGTCGGGGCCGCGCGCGCCGAGGTCGGGCGCCTTCGTAACCCGTCGCAGGCCTGTCCCGTCGACGTTGAGGACGTAGACGTCGCCGCCGGGCCCGATTGCGGGTGTTGTGGACGAACACGATCCTCTTCCCGTCGGGCGACCACCTCGCCCCCAGCGCGTTGCCGCCGTAGTGCGTCACCTGGCGCGGGCTCTTCCCGTCGACGCCGATCGTGAACAGCTGGGCCCCGACCGGCGCCTGGCCGCAGTTTCCGAACCAGCAGTACGTGCTGTAGAGGATCCGCTTCCCATCGGGCGACCACGCCGGCGCGCCGGCTCCGGGCCACGCGTGCGGCAGCGTGTGCACCGCCCGCGGATGGGTGCCGTCGGCGTTGATGACGTAGATCACGGAAGCGCCTGCGGGCCGGGTGGTCGTGTTGGCCGACATCAACGCGATCCGCTTCCCGTCCGGCGACCAGGCCGGCGAGCGGTCCTCGGTGCGGTAGGCCCCCTTTCGCTGAGTGAGCTGGCGAACGCCCGTGCCGTCGGCGTTCATGACGAAGATGCCAACCGCTCGGGGGCGGGCGGGCGGGGCAGCGCCGAGCGTTCGCACGAACGCGATCCGCCTGCCGTCGGGCGACCAGGCGGGCTCCTCGTTCCCGACGCAGCCCGACCTGCAGCTGGCGCGGGTCAGGTTGCGGAGCCCCTTCCCGTCGGCGCCGACGACGTAGATCTGGGCCTGACCGGAGTCGAGCCTGCGAAACAGGATCCGCCGCCCGTCCGGCGACCAGTCCGGCTGCGAGTCGGCCTGCGCGGGCCCCGGTTGCGTCAGCGCCCGCAGGCGGCGGCCGTCGGGCTCGACGACGTAGAGGCGCGTCCTGCCGAGGACGGGGTCCACGCGTGCGAACACGATGTTGCCGTTCTTGGTGGGAGCGCGGGCGACGCCCCTCGATTCCGTCGCGACGACGAGGGCGAGCGCGCAGCCTGCGACTAGGAGCCCGAGGCGCATGCCCTGGATTGTTCCTGCAAGACGTCGTTCCTACGCGTGGGTCCCACCGCTTTCGGCAATGGGTCGCGCGGCCCATTGGCAGCGGCCGGGATCCGGTCTAGCGTGATTCCACCGCCTGCGGGCGGTCGCACTGCGGCAACAGGGGAGGGCAGGCAATGTCCCGGACAGCGATCTGGGCGGCGGTCGGCGCCGTCTGCGGCGGTCTCGTGCTCGCGGGCACGGCGGCCGCGGCGCACCGCGCCGGCGAGTCGGCGTCGGCGCACGGCGTCGCGGTGTCGGTGGGAACGCCGGGTCGGATCACCCGCCCGCCGCACCCGACGGGGTACGAGCTCCGGTGGAGCCGACAGCCGCATGCCGCGCGGGCGCTCACCTCCATTGGGTCTCTTCCGGACGACGAGGCGGTGGTCGGCCTGGGCCTGCGGTCGTCCGCCGGCGAGGTGGCCGCCCGCTACGGGCTGCGCGTCGTCACGGTCGACGACCGGATCCACGCTGCGAAGTTGGCCGGCGACCGCGACCGGCTGCGGGCGCTCGCCCGTCGGGTGGGGGATGACGCGGCGCTGCGGTACGTCGAGCGCGACCACCCGCTGGCGCTCGAGCACCGGCGGGACGATCCTGCGACCACGCAGGTCGATCCGGCGACAGACATCCCGTACGAGTGGCCGTTCGCCCGGGTCGGCCTCGACCGCGCGCTCAACCTGACGAACGGCAGTCCGGACGTCCTCGTCGGCGTCGTCGACTCCGGGATCTCGCCCGTGCGCGACCTCGACGGGAAGATTGCGAAGAGCTGGTACTTCCCCGACGAGGGGACGGACACGACAGACACCGAGGGTCACGGCACGTTCGTCGCCTCGATCATCGCGGCGGGCAACGACGATCATGTCGGCCTCGCAGGCTTCTGCGGGGGGTGCCGGCTCGACGTGTTCAAGAGCGTCTACACCACGGACTTCTCGCTGGCGCTCTCGATCCGGCGACTCGTCGACGACGGCGTCCACATCATCAATCTGAGCCTCGGCCGGCAGGGCAGCCCGGCCCTCGTCCTCACCGACGCGATCGGCTACGCGATCTCGAAGGGCGTCCTGATCGTCGCGTCGTCAGGCAACGACGGCACCGGCGAGGTGGCGTCGCCGGCGACGTGGCTGCAGCCGGCCGGCGGCGGGCCCTCGTACGGCCTGGCCGTAGGAGCCTCAGACGCCGCCGGGGCGCGCGCGTCCTTCTCGAACTGGGGCTCTCACCTCTCGCTCCTGGCGCCCGGCGCGTTCAACTCGGGCTGCACCGTCGGGGTCTGGGCGGCGCTGCCGCCGGTCTCGACCGACTTCGACTCCGGCCGCGCCTGCGCGCGAACGTTCACCGACCCGGCCTCGGGAGACAGGTACGGGTACGCGAGCGGGACGTCGTTCTCCGCGCCGGAAGTGGCCGGAGTCGCGGCGCTCGTCTGGGCGGCCCGGCCCGAGCTCCTGAACTACCAGGTCGCGGAGATCATCAAGCAGTCCGCCTCCCGCCCAGCGGGAAGCGGCTGGACCGCCGATCGCGGTTGGGGCGTCCTCGACGCGGCCCGCGCGCTCGAGCTCGCCACCGGCCGGCCGTCCGCCGACGAGGTCGTCCTCGGCGGCGCGCACGCGGGCGTGGCACCGCGGGCAGGCCGGCGGTTCACGATCCGTGCCCGCGCGAGCTGGCAGGACGGGATGCCGCTGGACGGCGGCACGACGCACTGCACCACGACCGCTCGCGGACGCCGGATCGCCTCCGTCGACGGCACGTTCTCGGCCGGCGTGGCTGCGTGCAGCTACCGGGTCCCGTCATGGGCGGCAGGACGCCGGATGTCGATCTCTGTGTCCGTCACCGACTCCGCCGGAAACGCGGGCAGCCGCAACGCAGCGTTCTCCGTCCGCAGGTAGCGGCGCCGCCCCGGAGCCCGAGCCGCGGGGCGTATCGTCGGAGCGTGACCAACGAGCTCAACCCGGCGCTTCGGGCCGTGAGCGACGCCGTCCTCGCGATCGGCGCGGAGGTCTCGGTCGAGGAGGTCCTCCAGCGGCTCGTGGAGGCGGCGCGAACGCTCGTCCCTGCACGGTACGCGGCGCTCGGGATCCCGGACGACGAGGACGGCTTCAGCGCCTTCCTCACCTCGGGCATGAGCGAGAAGCTGATGGCGAGCCTCGGGCCCTTGCCCCGGACGCACGGGATGCTCGGGGCGATGCTGGAGACGCCCGCGCCGTTCCGGACGGCCGACATCCACGACGACCCGCGCTTCCGCGGCTGGTGGCCGCGCGGCCATCCGGACATGCGCTCGTTCCTCGGCGTCCCGATCGTGGCGCGCGAGGGCGTGATCGGCGCCTTCTACCTCACCGAACGCGAGGGTCGAGCGGAGTTCACCGCCGAGGACGAGGAGCTGATCCAGCTGCTCGCCGCGCACGCGGCGATCGCGATCACGAACGCGCGCCTGCACGAGCGCAGCCGCGAGCTGTCGATCCTGTCCGAGCGCAACCGTCTCGCGCTCGAGCTACACGACGTCGTCAGCCAGAAGCTGTTCAGCCTCGTCCTCAACGCCGAGGCGGCGGGCACGCTGCTCGACCGCGACGCCCCCGCCGCGCGCGCCCAGGTGACGCGGCTGCAGGAGCTGGCGCGCGAGGCGCTCGACGAGCTCCGCTCGCTCATCTTCGAGCTGCGCCCGCCCGACCTCGAGAGCGACGGGCTCTGCGGCGCGCTCAGGAAGCACGTGGAGGTTCTGCGCCGGCTCCAGCCGACCGAGATCGAGCTCGAGGGCGACCTCGAGGTCGAGGCGGACCCGGGCCGCGACCAGGAGGTCTTCCGGATCGCGCAGGAGGCGCTCCAGAATGCGCTCCGCCATGCGCAGGCGAGCCGGGTGGTCGTCCGCCTCCACGGCGAGGACGGCCGGCTGCTGCTCGAGGTCGAGGACGACGGCGTCGGCTTCGACGCGGAGGCGCCCGAGGTGCGGTCCCGGCGGCTTGGGCTGACGTCGATGGAGGAGCGCGCGCAGCGGATCGGCGCGACGCTCGAGCTCCGCTCCGCGGCGGGCACGGGGACGACGGTGCATCTGGAGACGACGGGTGCCTGACCCGATCCGCGTCCTGATCGTGGACGACCACGCCGTCGTCCGCGAGGGGCTGCGCAGCTTCCTCGAGCTCCAGGACGGGATCGCGGTCGCGGGTGAGGCAGCGGACGGCGAGGAGGCGGTCGAGGCGGTGGAGCGACTGCGCCCGGACGTCGTCCTCATGGATCTGGTGATGCCGAAGGCGGACGGCGTCGAGGCGATGCGGCGGCTGCGCGAGCGCGGCGCGTCGGCACGGGTGATCGTGCTGACGAGCTTCCTCGACGACGAGCGGCTGCTCCCCGCGGTCCGTGCCGGCGCGGCCGGCTACCTGCTCAAGGACGCGCAGCCGCAGGAGCTCGCGCGGGCGATCCGCACGGCCCACGCCGGCGAGGCGCTGATCGACCCCGCCGTCGCGGCACGCCTGGTCGACGCGCTGGCGGAGGACCGACGGGACGACCGCTACGACGAGCTGACACCGCGCGAGCGGGACGTGCTCGAGCTGATCGGCCGCGGATACTCGAACAAGCGGATCGCGCTGGAGCTCGGCGCTGCCGAGAAGACCGTGAAGAACCACGTCTCGCACGTGCTCGCGAAGCTCGGCGTCGCCGACCGGACCCAGGCGGCGCTGTACGCGAGCCGCGTGGGCCGCAGGTCCTAGGACCAATTCCCGCTACCAACCGGGACCGCGCCCGCCGTACGGTGGCGGCATGTCCACAGCAATCGTCACAGGAGCTTCACGCGGCCTCGGCCTCGAGCTGACCCGCGCACTCGTCGAGCGGGACTGGCTCGTCGTGGTCGACGCACGCGGACGGGACGAGCTGGCACGCGCCTGGTCGGGCGTCCCAGGCGTACTCCCCGTCCCCGGAGACATCTCGGATCCTGCACACCAACTCGCGCTCGTCGAGGCCGCCGGCCCACAGATCGACCTGATCGTCAACAACGCGAGCGTCCTCGGGCCGAGCCCGCTGCCGGCACTCGCCGACTACCCGCTGGACGAGCTCCGCCGCGTCTACGAGATCAACGTGCTCGCGCCGCTCGGGCTGATCCAGCTCGCGTTGCCGCGGCTCACGAGCGCCGCGCGCATCCTCGACATCACCTCCGACGCGGCCGTCGAGGCGTACGAGGGCTGGGGCGGCTACGGCTCCTCGAAGGCGGCGCTCGAGCAGCTGACCAACGTGCTCGCCGCAGAGCGTCCGGAGCTCCGCATCTACACCGTCGACCCCGGCGACATGCGCACGCAGATGCACCAGGACGCCTTCCCGGGCGAGGACATCTCCGACCGGCCGCCGCCGGAGGAGAGCGTCCCCGGCCTGCTGGAGCTGATCGAGGGCGACCTCGCGAGCGGCCGCTACCGCGCGCGTGAGCTCGCCGTCGGCGTGGCCGGATGAGCGCGCTCGCGTTCGAGCTCCCGCCCCGCCTCGAGGCGCACGAGCCGCCTGAGGCGCGTGGGCTCGCCCGCGATGAGGTTCGCCTGCTCGTCGCCTCCGGACGCGACGGCCGGATCACGCACACTCGCTTCCGCGACCTGCCGGCGTTCCTTGCGCCCGGAGACCTCGTCGTCGTCAACACGTCCGCCACGCTGCCCGCGGCCTTGCCTGCGGAGCGTACGGACGGCTGGAGGCTCGAGCTCAGGCTCTCGACGCCCGCGCCGCACCGAGTCGCCGAGCACTGGTGGATCGTCGAGCTGCGGGCGACCGACCGTCCGTTCCTGTCGGGGCGCGAGGGCGACGAGCTCACGCTCCCCGGCGGCGGCCGCGCCACGATCCTGGCGCCGTATGCCGGCGGCCGGCGCCTGTGGCTGGCGAAGCTCGACCTGCCGGAGCCGCTGACCGACTACCTGGGCCGCCACGGCCATCCGATCCGCTACGGCTACGTGCCGAAGGAGTGGCCGCTGAGCGCGTACCAGAACGCCTTCGCGCTCGAGCCCGGCAGCGCCGAGATGGCGAGCGCCGGCAGACCGCTGACCGCCGAGCTCGTCACCACCCTCGTCGCCCGCGGCATCCAGGTCGCGCCTGTCACGCTCCACACGGGCGTGTCCTCGCCCGAGCGCGGCGAGGCGCCCTATGCCGAGCGGTACCGCGTCCCGGAGACCACCGCCCGCCTTGTCAACGCCGTGCGCGCCTCGAGCGGTCGCGTGATCGCCGTCGGCACGACGGTGGTGCGCGCGCTCGAGACGGTGGCGGCGCCGGACGGAACCGTGATCGCGGGCGAGGGCTGGACGAACCTCGTCATCGATCCCACGCGTGGCGTCCACGCCGTCGACGGGCTGATCACCGGCTGGCACGAGCCGCAGGCGTCACACCTCGAGCTGCTGCGCGCCCTCGCCGACGAGGAGCTCCTCGACCGCTGCTACCACGAGGCGCTCGCGCACGGCTACCTCTGGCACGAGTTCGGCGACAGCCACCTGATCCTGCCCTGAGCCTGCTCGAAGGCACGCGGGCCCGCCTCATTGGCTCGAAGCGACAGGTGAGGAAGAGCAGTTGCACTCTCGGCGCAGCGCCGCGAGAGAATGCCGCCCGTGATGTTCGAGCCCGACGCCGAGACGCTCCCGCGCGAGCGGCTCGAGGCGCTCCAGCTCGAGCGGCTCCGAGACCTCGTCTCGTATCTGAAGCAGCGCGTGCCGCTGTACCGCGAGCGCCTCGCCGACGCCGACGTCGCGTCGCTCGACGACCTGCGGCTGCTCCCGTTCACGCGCAAGGACGACCTGCGCGACACGTACCCGTTCGGCATGTTCGCCGTGCCGCGTGAGGAGGTCGTCCGCATCCACGCCTCCTCCGGAACGACCGGCAAGCTGACCGTCGTCGGCTACACGCAGGCCGACCTCGACCTGTTCGCGCAGGTGAACGCGCGCTGCCTCGCAATGGCCGGCGCCGAGCCAGGGATGCTGCTCCACAACGCCTACGGCTATGGGCTCTTCACCGGCGGGCTCGGGCTCCACGCCGGCGGCGAGCGGCTCGGCATGACCGTCGTCCCGGTCTCCGGCGGCATGACCGAGCGGCAGCTGCTGCTGATCGAGGACTTCAGGCCGGACGTCATCTGCGCCACACCCAGCTACGCGCTCACGCTCGCGCAGGCGCTGCGCGAGCGCGGCGTAACGCCCGAGGACGTGTCCCTGCGCTACGCCGTCCTCGGCGCGGAGCCGTGGACGGAGGAGATGCGGGACGAGATCGAGGCCGGTCTCGGCGTCGCCGCGACGAACATCTACGGCCTGTCGGAGGTGATCGGACCCGGCGTCTCCTGCGAGTGCGTCGAGGCGCGCGACGGGGCACACGTGAACGAGGACCACTTCCTGCCGGAGATCGTCGACCCGGACACCGGCGACCCGCTGCCCGAGGGGGAGGAGGGCGTGCTCGTCTTCACGACGCTGACCAAGCAGGCCCTGCCGCTCGTCCGGTACTGGACGGGGGACATCACGAGCCTGAGCTCGTCCCCGTGCGCGTGCGGGCGGACGCTCGTGCGGATGGGACGGATCAAGGGGCGGGCAGACGACATGCTGATCGTTCGCGGCGTCAACGTGTACCCGACGCAGGTCGAGGCCGCGCTGCTGCGGCTTCCGCAGCTCACGCCGAACTACCGGATCGTCGTCAGCCGGAGCGGAACGCTGGACGAGGCCGAGGTCGAGATCGAGGTCAGCGACGACTTCCTCCGCGAGGCAGGCACCGACAGCCTCGCGGGCGACCTGGCGCATGTCCGGGAGCTGCGCGACGACGCGGAGCGTCTCCTGCGCGAGAGCATCGGCTGCTCGATCGCCGTGTCGCTGCAGCCGCCCGGCACCGTGCCTCGCTCGGAGGGCGGAAAGCTGCAGCGCGTGCTCGACCGGCGCTAGCCCAGCCGCACCGTCGTCAGGACGAAGACGCCCTGCTGCGGAACGGTGACGGTCGCCACGCCCGCCGCATCGGTCTTGACCGCGTGTGACGGCGGGACGACGCCGTCGCCTGCCTCGTTCCAGATCGCCAGGTACAGCCGCGTCGACGCCGGCAGGCCGCCGATCGCATATGAGACGGCGGTCGGCGAGACCGTGTTCAGCTGCGCCCCCGCGGTGTCGAGCCCGATCACCGTCCGCTGCCCCGTCTTCGACGCATACGCCGCCACGAGGCGCGTCGTGCCCGGGACGGCAGTCGACGGCGACGATGCTCCACCGCCGGCCGGACGGTCGCCGTCGTCAGGCGGACGAAGTGGTAGAGCGGATACAGCGGCCAGCCGCTCTGCGGGTCGCCGATCATGTAGTAGGCCTGCTGCGAGTTGTCGTACCGGCCGAAGTACGAGTCCCACTTGCTCGTCCCGACGTACCCGAGTTGCGCCGAGAGGACGTCGAACCACGCGTGCTGGAACGCGTTGACGTTCGTCTGCGAGATCGGCGTGCCGTCCTGCCAGAACCCGGGGTCGCCGCGAACGCCGTTGAACGTCCGCAGCCCGCGCACGCCGTACTCGGCCACGTAGAGCGGCTTCCGCTGCGCCGGCGGCTCCGCGCTCCAGATCGCGCGCACCTCGGTCAGCCGGTCGACGATCTTCTGCGTGTCCCAGTAGTCCCAGAAGACGTGGATCGACCAGGCGTCGAGGATGTCGGCCATGTGCTGGGCCATGTAGTCGAACCAGAGCTGCTGGTTCGGCGCGCCGGTGTCCGGCCCGCGGACGAGGTCGCCGCCCATGTACTTGACCTGCCCTCGGATGCTCTGGATGTACGGGTCGAGGGCGCGATACGTGGCCTCGACCTGCTCTGGCGTGAGCCGCGTCCGGTTTGGCTCGTTCTGGAGCGTCAGCCACCGGAGGTTGGTGATCCCGCGGTTCTTGACGAGGTCGATCAGGACGTTCGCGAAGCGCTGGACGTTCCCGCCCGCGACGTCCAGCGTGCCGCCCTGCCAGGTGATGTCGATCGTCGCGCCCGCCGTCTGCGCGAGCTGGACCGTGCGGACGAACGACTGCATCCGGTCGGGGTCGCCGAACGCGAGCGGCGTGAAGAAGATCCGCGAGAACTCCGGGTGGAGCTCCTTCATCTTCTGCTCCATGTCGACGACGTTCGCGTCGGTGACGCCCGGCGTCGCGGCTGACCTTGGCGTAGACGTGCTGGTTGAACTGCCCGCCGTAGCCCGCGAGGCTCGGGACGAGGACGCGCGCGGGCGCGACCTGGAACTCGGTCACCCCGACGCTCGTCCGGCGCACGTTGTTGCGCTTGCTGACCTCCGGCACGTCCGCGGTGGCCGTGACGGTGATCGGCGTGCGGCCGAGGGCGGTGAGCGTGAGAGGGACGCGGACGGCGGCGCGGCTGCGCGGCCCGACGCGCGTGGTCGCCCGTCCGACGACGGTGCCGGCCACGGAGACCGAGACCGTCGCGGTGACCACGACGTCCCGGGTCGGCTGCGCGAGCGTGGCGACGACGACGAACGGCTTCGCGGTCAGGCGCGACCTGGGCGCGATCACCGTCCGGAGGACGAGATCCGGCTTCAGCAGCGTTCTCGCAGCGCCGTTGAGCGTGACCTCTGAGGCGAAGGTGACGGCGGCGTTGACGCGCTGTAGTCGCTTGACGCGCCCGAGACCGACCGTCGCGGTTCCGCCCGGAGCCGCGACCGAGTGGTACTCGACCACCCGCCGGCCGATCGTCGCGCGGACGTCGTCGAGCCTGGCTGGAAGCGCGCAGGTCGGCGTCGGAGTCCGGATCCGCGCGACGAGCAGGGCTCCTGTGCCCCTCGGGCCGGTCAGCGAGCGCACGGCCAGCCGGTAGGCGGACGCATCGCAGAACGTCGGCGTCTGACCCCGCGCGGGAGCAGAAACGGCGCCCACGAGAAGCGCGGCGGTTCCGATGACCGCGATCGAAAGCCTCATCTGCAAAGTCGTCTGACCCCGACGGCGCTGAAAGTGTGCCGCGCGTTCGTGAGGATTGTGTTCGAGATGCCTGACGGTTCGCTCACAGGCCGCAACGCCGTCGTCACGGGCGTGGGCCGCCGCGCCGGGATCGGCTACGCGATCGCGGGCCGCCTGCTCGAGTCCGGCGCGTCCGTGCTCGCCCAGGCCTGGACGCCGTACGACATGGCGGAGTACGACGCCGGCGGCGACGAGGCCGACGCCGTTCTGGCGGGCCTACGCGCGACGGGCGGCCGCGCGGAGCTCGTCCAGGCCGACTTCGCGGATCCCGATGCCCCGGCGGAGGTCTTCCGAGCGGCGCGCGACGCCTTCGGCCATGTGGACATCCTGGTCGTCAACCACGCGCGCAGCGGCGACGCGACGCTCGAGGAGCTGACCGCGGAGCATCTCGACCCGTTCCTGCACGAGAACGTCCGCGCCTCGCTGCTGTTGGTGAAGGAATTCGCAGCGCAGCACGACGGCCGCGAGGACGGGCGCGTGATCCTGATGACGTCCGGCCAGCACCTGGCCCCGATGACGCGCGAGGTCGCCTATGCCGTCTCGAAGGGGGCGCTCCACCAGGCGACGAAGACGCTGGCGGAGGCCCTGATCGACCGGCGCATCACGGTCAACACGGTGAACCCGGGCCCGACCGACACCGGCTACGGTCTGGCCGAGGTCGACCCGAGGCCGATGCCGCTGGGCCGCTGGGGCGAGCCGGACGATGCGGCCCGCCTGGTCGCGTGGCTCTGCACCGACGATGCACAATGGATCACAGGACAGGTGATCGACTCGGAAGGCGGCTTCCGTCGCTGGAGCTAGCTATGCGAGCCGAAGCGTCGTCAGCACGAACACGCCGTGCTGCGGCACGGAGAACGTCACCACCCCCGCCGCGTCGGTCGTGACGACCTGCGAGGGGGCGACCATCCCGTCCCCCGCCTGGTTCCAGATCGCGAGATGCAGCCGCTTGGACGGAGGCAGCCCGCCGATCGTGTACGGGACGGACGTCGTCGACGTCGTGTTCAACTGCGCGCCGGCGGTGTCGAGCCCGACCACCGTGCGCTGGCCCGTCGGGCCGACGTAGGCGGCGACGAGCCGCGTCGTCTCCGGGAGCGCGTCGACGGCGACGACGCTCCAGCCACGCTTGACGGTCGACGTGGTCAGGCGGAGCAGGTGGTACAGCGGGTAGAGCGGCCAGCCGTTCAGCGGGCTGCCGATCATGTAATAGGCCTGGGTCGCGTTGTCGTACTTGCCGAAGTACGAGTCCCACTTGCTCGTCCCGACATAGCCGAGCCGAGCGGAGAGGACGTCGAACCAGGCGTGCTGGAACGCGCTGACGTTCGTCTGCGAGATGGGCGTCCCGTCCTGCCAGAAGCCCGGGTCGGCATTGACCCCGTTGAAGGAGCGCAGCCCGCGAACGCCGTACTCGGCGACGTAGAGCGGCTTGCGCTCCACGACCGGCTCAGCGTCCCAGATCGCGCGGACCTCGTAGAGGCGATCCTGCAGCTTCTGCGTATCCCAGTAGTCCCAGAAGACGTGGATCGACCACGCGTCGAGGATGTCCGCCATGTGCTGCGCCATGTAGTCGAACCAGGCCTGCTGGTTATTGCCCACGCCGGGCCCGCGCACGAGATCGCCGCCCATGTACCTGACCTGGCCGCGGACGCTCTGGATGTAGGGATCGAGTTGGCGGTACTCGGCCTCGTACTGCGGCAGGGTGATCCGCGTGCTGTTCGGCTCGTTCTGAAGGGTCAGCCAGCGGAGGCGCGTGATGCCCTGGTTCTCGACGAGGTCGAGGAGGACGTTCGCAAACTTCTGGATGTTGCCGCTCTTGACGTCGAGCGTCCCTCCCTGCCACGTGATGTTGATCGTCGTCCCGGCGGTCTGGGCGAGCTTCACGGTACGAACGAACGACGCCATGCGGTCCGGGTCGCTGAACGCACGCACGGGAAAGAAGATCCGCGAGAACTCCGGGTGGAGATCCTTCATCTTCCGCTCCATGTCGACGACGTTCTCGTCGGTGACGCCGACATCGCGGCTGATCTGGGCGTAAACGTGGTGGTTGAACTGCCCGCCGTAGCCCTCGAGGCTTGGGACGATCAGGTTCTCGAGAGCCACCTGGAACTCGGTCGTCTCGACCGTCCGGTGGCGGACGTTGTTCCCGTACGCCGTCTCAGGCAGGTCTCCCCTGGCGACGACGTCGAGGCGGTTCGAGCCGAGCGTCGTCAGGGTGACCGGAACCCGGATGACTGCCCGTCGACCCGGTGCGATGCGCACCGGCGGCGAGCTGCCGACGACCGCTCCGTCCGTGGCGACCGTCACGAGCGCGGTCGAGCCGACGTCGCCGTTCCGCTCGGCCAGCACCACGAGGGCTGTGAATGCCTGCGCGTCCCGGATCGCGCGCGGCGCCCGCACGGCCCGGAGCACCAGGTCTGGCTTCAGCAGCGTCCGGGCCCGTCCCTGGAGGACGACTTGTGCTCCGAACGCGACAGTGGCGTTCACCGGCTGCAAGCGCTGCACACGACCGATCCGCAGGGTCGCCGTGCCCTCAGGCGACGCGACATCCTGCAACTCGAGCCTCCGCCGGTCGAGGGAGACGTTGACCGCGTCGAGCGTCTGGGGCAGGTCGCAGCCGGCCGTTGTCGTGCCGATCCGGATCAGAAGGTTTGCGCCCCCGCCCCCCGAGCCGGTGAGCGACTCGAGCTGCAACGTATAGGCCGACGCATCGCAGAACGCAGCCTCGGCCGCGCGAGAAGGAGAAGCGGTGCCCGCACCGAGTGAGAGCGCGACCAGCGCAAGCGTGACAACTCTTGCAAACGTCTCCGCCTCCTTTAAGCACCACGAGCATCAAGCGTCAAGCGGTGCACATCAACCGGAGAAACCGCGCGATCGCCGGACCGCTGATCGGCACCCGACTTGCGAGCGAACCGATTTCGTAGCCACCATGGGAGAAGTGACCGATTTGACGCTGCAGCTCCTGGAGTGGATCGCAGACCGACCACGCACCTATGCCGAGGCGATCGAGGCGTGGCGGACGAGCTGCCCGCGGCTGTCCGTCTGGGACGACGCGGCCATCGACGGGCTCGTCCGGGTCGTGTCGAGCCGCAACGGCAGTCCCTCGACGGTCGTGATCACCGCCGAGGGGCGCGTGCTGCTCGATGGCCGAGCTCACTGACGAGCTTCGCGCGTTCCTGAGCGAACGCCGCTACGCCGTCCTCGCGACGCACGACGACGACCGGATCCACCTCACGCCGATCTGGTTCCTGTTCGAGGACGACCGCTTCTACTTCGGGTCGTCGTCGCGGAGCCGCAAGGTGAAGAACCTTCGCGCGACTCAGGTCGGCGTCGCTCGTCGTCGATGCGCGCGATCCCGGCCGCGAGCAGTGGGTGGCCGCGGACGGGACGATCGACATCCTCGAAGGCGAGGAAGCCCGAAGCATCAACAGCCGCGTCCACGAGCGCTACATGACGCCCGCGGCGCTGGCCGATGAGGAGATCAGGGGCGTGTTCGCCGACTCGGACGACGTGACGCTGCGTCTCACGCCGTCCGCTTGGAGGACGTGGCGCGCCCCGTCCGACCTCGACGCAGCGTTCCTACCCGTCGAGCGCTAGTACTAATCGTCCAGGTGTCGCCGGCGGTGAGCAGCGCCTCGAGGTCGCCCTCGCGCTTCTCCTTCGCCTCGCGCAGCTGCTCGGCCATCAGCTCGTCGTAGACGCCACGGTCGACATCTCTGAAGACGCCGATCGGCGTCGCTCCCGACGCCTCGCGCGTCAGCCGGCTCAGCGCGAACGCCAGGCTCGGTTCCTGATGGTGCGCGTCGTGGACGAGCAGCTCCGACTCGTCGGTCACGTCGACGACCTCGACCGAGCCGTCCGCCCGCTGCCGCACGCCCTTCCCGCCGTCCTCGCCGAACCGGATCGGCTTGCCCGTGCTCGAGGTAGATCCGGTTCGTCTTGTCGTCGCGTACGAAGTCGAATGCGCCGTCGTTGTAGATGTTGCAGTTCTGGAAGATCTCCACGAACGAGGCTCCGCGATGGGTAGCCGCCGCGCGGAGCACCTCCGTCAGGTGCGCGCGGTCGGTGTCGATCGCCCGCGCGACGAAGGAGGCCTCCGCGCCGATCGCGATCGACAGCGGATTGAACGGCCAGTCGAGGCTGCCCAGCGGCGTCGACTTCGTGCGCGTCCCGAGCGGGCTCGTGGGCGAGTACTGGCCCTTCGTCAGCCCGTAGATCTCGTTGTTGAAGAGGAGGATCTTGATGTTCACGTTCCGGCGCAGCGCGTGGATCAGGTGGTTCCCGCCGATCGAGAGCGCGTCGCCGTCGCCCGTCACGACCCACACGCTCAGGTCGGGCCGCGACGTCGACAGCCCGGTCGCGATCGCGGGCGCGCGGCCGTGGATCGAGTGCATCCCGTACGTCTCCATGTAGTACGGGAACCGCGCGGCGCAGCCGATCCCGGAGACGAAGACGATCTTCTCCTTCGGGACGTCGAGCTCCGGCATGAACGACTGGAGCGCGGCCAGGATCGCGTAGTCGCCGCACCCCGGGCACCAGCGCACCTCCTGGTCGGTCTTGAACTCCTTCGCCGTGAGCTTGCCGTTGGTAGCCATCATGTGTCGATGATAGTCAGAGCCTCCTCCTCTGGATTCCGGTCGTGACCGCCGCGCCCGACCTCCTCGGCACCGAGCTCGCGGTCGCCCGCACTCTCGCGCAGGGAGTGGACACCGCGACGACCTACGACGCCGTCCTGGCCGCGATCGGGCGCGCGCTCGGCTGGGAGGTCGGCGCAGTCTGGGAGATCGACGCGGACGGGAACGGTCTCCGGTGCGTTGCGCTCTGGCAGGAGCCCGGCGCGAACGCGCACGAGTTCGTCGCGCTCACGAAGGAGCTCACGCTCATGCGCGGGCTGGGGCTCCCCGGTCGCGTGTGGGCGAGCGGTGCGCCTGCATGGGTCGGCGAGGTCGGCGACGACCAGAACTTCCCGCGGGCGCAGGCGGCACGGAGCGTGGGGCTGCAGGCCGCGTTCGCGTTCCCGATCCGGAGCCGAGCAGCCGTCGTCGGCGTGATGGAGTTCCTGACGCGATCGCTCGCCGAGCCCGACACCGCGCTGCTCGACTCGATGGTCGTGCTCGGGGACCTGATCGGCCAGTTCGTCGTACGTCACCAGGCCGAGCTTGCGGTTCGCGACGGCGTAGCCCTCAACGACGCCATCCTCGCGTCGGCGATCGACGCCGTGATCACGATGGACGACCACGGCGCCGTGGTGGAGTTCAACCCCGCCGCGACGGCGATGTTCGGCTTCTCCCGGGACGAGGCGATCGGGCGCGACATGGCCGAGCTGATCATTCCCGAGTCGCTCCGGGGACCCCACCGCCGCGGTCTCGCCCGCTACCTGAGGACGCGAACCGGCACGTATCTCGACGGCCGGGTCGAGGTTACGGGCATGCGCTCGGACGGAAGCGAGTTCCCGGCCGAGGTCACGATCACGCAGATCGATCGTCCCGGAGTCCCGCTCTTCACGGGCTTCGTCCGCGACATCACCGACCGCAAGCGCGCCGAGTCCCAGGTGCGCGCGTCGCGCACGCGCCTGGTCGAGACGGCCGACACCGAGCGGCGCCGGCTCGAGCGAAACCTCCACGACGGAGCGCAGCAGCACCTCGTCGGCCTCGCCCTGAAGCTCCGGCTCGCCGCGGAGAGCTGTCCCGAAGGGGCCGACGCGACGCGGCGATGGCTGGCCGACGCACAGGAGGATCTGGCGATCGCGCTCGGCGAGCTGCGCGAGCTCGCCCGCGGGATCCACCCAGCCGTGCTCACCGAGCGTGGGTTGGGCCCGGCCCTCATGGGGCTCGCCGAGCGGACGCCGGCCAAGATCGAGGTGGGTGAGCTGCCCGAGGAGCGGATGCCCGACCGTGTCGAGGTCGCCGCCTACTACGTCGTCGCCGAGGCGCTCACGAACGCCGCGAAGTACGCCGAGGCGAGCCGCACCACCGTCTCGGTCGCCCTCCGCGGCAACTTCCTGGTCGTCCAGGTCGAGGACGACGGCCGCGGTGGAGCGGACTTCGCGAACGGAACCGGGCTGCGCGGGCTCGCCGACCGGGTCGAGGCGCTCGGCGGGGTGCTCGTCGTCGACAGCCCACCCGGCGTCGGCACGAGACTGCGGTCGCAGATCCCGCTGGAGTCTCCAGAGGGCTGATCCGCTCACGCGGGGCTTGCGCCGCGACCGAGCCGTTCCGCACAATCCGGCAGGTGAGCAAGAGCCCCGTTCGGAAGGACGAGCTGCACGCCGCCATCGAGGCGCGCAAGGAGCTCGGGAGCGACCTCGAGCCGGAGGTGATCGACGCCTTCGTCGAGCGAATCGAACGCCGGCTCACCACCACCCGCACCGCCGAGAGCGAGCGGTCGCTGAAGCGCAAGCGCGACCATCAGAAGGAGATGGTGCTCGGCGCGATGGGGATCTCCGTCCCCATCTTCGTGATCGCCGCGATCTTCGTTGGCCTGGCCGGCATCCTCGCCGTCGCGGCCGTGATCGCCGTGATCGCGATCGTGACCGCCCGCTGAACCTCTAAGCCGCCCCGGCGCGCGCCCGCTCGAGCTCCTGGCGGATCTCCTCCTCCTCCGGCAGCGTCTCAGCCGCCTGCTCGAGCAGGGGCACCGCCTCAGCCGCTCGACCGAGCGCCCGCAGTTCGTACGCGACGCCGTACTGCGCCCACGCGATCGCGCCCGGGTTCTCCGGATCTCGCTCGCGAACATCGAGCGCGCGCTCGAACAGCTCGAGGGCGCGCTCGTGCTTCCGGGCTTCGGAGTAGCTCCACCCGAGGTTGTTCAGCAGCGGACCGGCCCAGTACGCGGCGTCCGCCTCGCGTTCGGCGAGGTCGAGGCCGCGCTGCGCCCACTCCTCCTGGAGCTTGCTGTCGTCGACGGCAATCGCGCACATGTGCGCCGCGTCGCCCGCGAGGTACCACTCCCGGGCCTCCTCGGCCCGGCCGAACGCCGACTGGAAGAGCGGGTAGGCCGCCTCGGAGTCGCCGTTCGAGCGGTACATGCGTCCGCGTTCCAGCTCGAGGCGGATGTTCGCGGCCGGGCTCGACCCGGCCAGCGGCTCGGCGTCGTCGAGCAGCTGCCCGCACGCCTCGAAGTCGCCGCGCAAGCCCTCGACCCGGCCCAGCTGCGTCAGCACCTCGGCGCGCCCGGCGTCGCTCTCCTCCCGCTCGAGCTGCTCGCGGAACCGCCGCTCGCTCGCGTCGAGGTCACCGAAGTCCCACAGTGGCCGCAGACGGTCAGCCATGCCGGCCACTGTAAGGCTCCGCGGGGCTCTGGCGTCGCCTTCGCCGTCCGCCGGAGGAAGGCGCGCCGGCCCGATGGACAAGCCGCAGGTGGGACCTCTCCCCTTCGCCCCCGCGTCGGCGCGCCGTGCTCACAGCGTTGGACGCAAGGAGTCACTCGTCAATAGGCCGAACGGCTCATTCTTACGGGCTACAAGGCACAAATCACAAACGCTGTTGCTACCGTCGCCCCGGCGCGCCCGGCACTTTCGCCGAGGACGGGGAAGCCGCAGCCCCGGCCCCGGTCGCCGGGCGCTGCTCCTTCTCGAGGCCGCGGGAAAAGTGGTAGGCGCTGATCCGCAGGCCCGTGTTGAAGTAGAGGCGGTGCGCGTCCTCGCGGTCCGCCTCGACGCCGGAGTCGAGATGGAGCCGGTCGCAGTCGAGCCGGCGGGCCTCCTCGTCGAGCCAGTCGAGGAGCGCACGGCCGTAGCCGCGCCGCCGTGCGGCGGGCAGCGTCGACAGGTCGTCCACGTACAGGTGGCGCCCGCGGGAGAGCATGTGCCCGATGCGGAACCCGGCCACGGCGACCGCATCCTCGCGGCCCTCCTCGAACGCACCGATCAGCCGGTAGCCCTCGGCACGCTGGACGTCGTCGACGTGCCGCACGAACTCCGCCTCGTCGGCGTAGTGCGGTCGCAGCTCACGCATCGCGGCGTAGACGAGCCGGGTGTCGGGCGGGAGGACCTCCCGGAGGTCGGTCAGGCGTCCACCATCGCGTCGATCGCGTCCTCCACCTCGCCGGCGCGGAACGGGATGCCGCGCACGAGGTTGAAGCCGGTCGCGTCGACGAGGAAGTCCGCGCGGATCAGCTTGATGAGCTGGCCGAGGTTGATCTCCGGCACGAGCACCTTCGGGTAGCTCCGCACGACCTCGCCCGTGTTGCGTGGGAACGGGTTCAGGTGACGGAAGTGGGCGTGGGCGACCGGCTTGCCCTCCGCCCGGACGCGGCGCACCCCGGCGGCGACGGGCCCGTATGTGCCGCCCCACGAGAGCACTAGCGTCTCGGCGGCGTCCGGATCGTCGACGTAGAGCTCCGGAATGTCCTGCGCGATGCCGGCCACCTTCTGGGCCCGCAGCCGGGTCATCCGGTCGTGGTTCTCGGGATCGTAGGAGACGTTGCCCGTGACGTCCGCCTTCTCGAGCCCGCCGATCCGGTGCTCCAGGCCGACCGTGCCGGGGATCGCCCACGGCCGGGCCAGCGTCTGCTCGTCGCGCGCATACGGCTGGAAGTCCGCGCCGTTCGCCTCCGCGAAGGCGGGCTCGATCGGTTCGATCCCGTCGATATCCGGGAGCAGCCACGGCTCGGAGCCGTTCGCGAGGTACGCGTCGCTGAGCAGGAAGACAGGGGTCCGGTACTTGACCGCGATCCGCGCCGCCTCGATCGCGGTGTCGAAGCAGTCGGACGGCGTCGCACACGCGATCACGGGCACGGGCGACTCGGAGTTCCGGCCGAACATGACGTTGAGCAGGTCGGCCTGCTCGGGCTTCGTCGGCATTCCCGTCGACGGCCCGGCGCGCTGGATGTCCACGACGACGAGCGGAAGCTCCAGCGTGATCGCGAGCCCGATCGTCTCCTGCTTGAGGACGATCCCGGGGCCACTCGACGTGGAGACGCCGAGCGCGCCGCCGAAGGACGCGCCGAGCGCAGCGCCCACAGCCGAGATCTCGTCCTCGGCCTGGAAGGTGCGGACGCCGAAGTTCTTGTGCCGCGCGAGCTCCTCCAGCACCGACGAGGCCGGCGTGATCGGGTAGGCGCCGAGAAAGAGCGGCAGGCCCGACTTGACCGACGCGGCGATCAGGCCGTACGCAAGCGCCTGGTTGCCGGTGATGTTGCGGTAGACCCCGGGGCGGAGCGGGGCGGGCTTGACCTCGTACTGCACGGCGAACGACTCGGTCGTCTCCCCGAACGCGTAGCCCGTGTTGAAGGCCTTCACGTTCGCCTCGGCGATCTCGGGCCGCTTCGCGAACTTCGCGCGCAGGAACTCGACCGTGTTCTCCGTCGGGCGCCCGTAGAGCCAGCACATCAGCCCGAGCGCGAACATGTTCTTCGCGCGCTCGGCCTCGCGCTTGGTGATCCCCTCGATCTCCTTCAACGCCTCGATCGTCATCGTCGTCAGCGGGATCGCGTGCACCTCGTACTCGTCGAGCGACCCGTCCTCCAGCGGGCTCGCTTCGTACCCGGCCTTCTGCAGGTTGCGGTCGTTGAACGCGTCGGCGTCGGCGACGAGGGTCCCGCCCGGCGGCAGGTCATTGAGGTTCGTCTTCAGCGCCGCGGGGTTCATCGCGACGAGCACGTTCGGGGCGTCGCCCGGCGTGAGGATGTCGTGGTCGGCGAAGTGGAGCTGGAAGCCCGACACGCCCGGCAGCGATCCGGCAGGAGCGCGGATCTCGGCCGGAAAGTCCGGGAACGTCGAGATGTCGTTCCCCATCACGGCGGTCTCCGACGTGAACTGGCCGCCCGTGAGCTGCATCCCGTCGCCGGAGTCGCCGGCGAAGCGGATCACGACCGATTCGAGCCGCTCGACCGGCTTCGAGCTCATACGTGAGTTGTACCGAACGGGACTGTGATCAGCGCCTGCGGGCTCGGTCGAGCTCGAGCCGGAGGCTCGGGGACGCCACGGCGTAGACGAGCAGGTACGCGGCCGCGAGCATCAGCGTCGAGGTCAGGACGACGGCGATCAGCTTCGGGTTGCCGAGCGGGTCGGCCAGCCTCAGCCGCACGACGTACGCGACGTAGTGCGGGTTCGTGAAGAAGTCCCAGCTGTTGAGCCGGACGAAACGGCCGAGGTAGATCCCGACGCTCCCGAGGAGGAGCGACGCCCCGACGATGAGCCAGCCGAGCTCCCGCCGGACGGCGCTCTGGACGAGATACAGCGACCCGAGCCCGAGCAGGAGCCCCGTCGCGGCGAACGAGCCGATCGTCAGCCCGTCGAACCAGAGCGGCGAGAGCGAGTCGCGGCTCAGGTGGACGAAGTCCGTGACGATGTAGGGCGCGTTCGGGAAGAACACGAGCCAGAGACCGCCGAGCGCGGCCAGACCGAGCCCGCCCATCCGGCGCCGCTGGCCGTCGTAGAACAGCAGCGCGAGCACGAACGGCACCCACGCCAGGAAGAGGTTCCAGACCAGGTACCGGAAGTTCTCGTTGCCGGTGTAGACGTTCCGGACGACGACGAGCCCGCAGCAGCCGAGCGAGGCGAGCGCGAGCGAGACGACAACTGCGATCCGGCGGGAGCTGAGGGTCACGATTCCAGTGTAGGCGGCGGTGCTTCCGCCAGCAGCGCCTGCAGGTCGACCGGATCCGAGACCATCGCCACGCCGTCCCCGTCCGGCGAGCGCGGCCACTCCTCCTGAGGGCGATCCCAGTACAGCTCGATCCCGTTGCCGTCGGGGTCGTCGAGGTAGAGCGCGATCGAGACGCCGTGGTCGCTGGCGCCGCTCAGCGGGACATGCGCGTCGACGAGTCGGCGGAGCGCGTCTGCGAGCGAGGCGCGCGTCGGGTACCGGATCGCCACGTGGTAGAGCCCGGTCGTCCCGCGCGGCGGCGGCGAGCCGCCCCTGGACTCCCAGCTGTTCAGCCCGATGTGGTGGTGGTAGTCCCCGGCGGAGATGAACGCGGCGTCCGTGCCCATGCGCTGCTTGAGCTCGAAGCCGAGGACGTCACGGTAGAACGCGAGCGAGCGATCGACGTCGGCCACCCTCAGGTGGACGTGCCCGATGTCGACTCGGGGGTCGATCGCCATCGTCCGGCAACGCTACCGGCGCGAGCGAGAGCCCGGCCAGGCCCCAGAGGACGTACCCCATCCACGGATCCCCGATCACGTCGGTCTGGATCGCGAGGACGAGGCCGGCGCCGAACGCGGCCGCAACCGCCGGCGCCGGGCGGACGAGCCGGGCGAAGATCGCGACGTTCCAGGCGATCCAGAGCAGCGCGCCGACAAGCCCTGTCTCGACGCCGATCTCCGTGTAGTTGGACTCGCCCGCCTTGATCGGCGTCTCCGTCCGCGACGCCGTCTGGCCCGCGTTGCCGAGCCCGAACCCCAGCGGGTGATGCAAGACCGTCCGCGCACCGTCGCGCAGGCTCGTCAGGTGGTTGTGGATCGACGGCTCAGACGTGCTCAGCGGGCTGTTGGGGTTTCCGGCCTCCACGCGGGCGCGCTGCCGCTGCTGGACGAGGTCCTGCTGCGTCCAGTGACCGGTCGGCGCGACCGACGGGAAGACGTGCACCCACGCGATCGAGACCGCGATCGTGGCGACCGCCGCGGCAGCGGGCCACCAGCGGCGCCAGATGACAGCGAGGACGCAGAGCCCGGCCGCGAGCGCCAGGAGCGACGACCGCGAGAACGTGAAGAGGAGCGCGGCCGCGGTGAGCGCAGCGAGGACGCCGACGACCCGGGCGCTGCGGCGCAGCATCACGGCGAGCAGCAGCGCGACGACCATCAGGTAGGCGGACGCGAGCGGGCTGAGGAAGACGGAGACGAGCCGGCGCAGGAAGCGGTCCTCGGAGCCGGTGTTGTAGACGAAGTTCTCCGGCAGGCCGCCCGTGCCGTTGTAGTCGTAGCCGAGCTGCTTGTGGAAGTAGTCGACGACCGCGGAGCTCCGCCACCAGCCGATCGGCACGAGGAAGTCGTCGAGCAGGCCCACGACGGCGACGCCGGCTGCAACGCCCAGCACCGTCCAGCAGAGGCGGACGAGCTCACGCCGGTCGACTCGGACGCAGCGCCCGAGCAGGAACGCCGCGACCGGGACGAGGTCGTGCTTGAGCGCGAGCCCGATCGCGTGCCGGTCGGCCGAGCCGTCCAGCGCGCTCTGCGGGAGCACCGCGTAGAGGCACGCGAGTGCGCCGAAGGCGAGCGCCAGCGCGTCGACCCAGCCGGGCTGGAACGGAAGCTGGTGCGTCCGGATGACCTCGACGGCGACGGCCGCGAACGCGACGGCGAGGATGATCTCTTTCCAGGCCTGGATCGCGGTCAGCGCCGAGCCGCGGATCCCGGCCCCGTACAACGCAGCCATCACCGCGTTGTGGAGCGCGAGGCCGACGATCCAGAGGTAGAACGCGAAGATGGGCCGCCGCCAGACCAGCACGGACGCGCCCGCCAACAGCACGGCGTAGACGGCGAGCACGACCGCTGTCACGAGGCGAGGGTACAGCCGGCGGAGGCGCGCGCCGGCGCCTCCGCCGCACATGCGGTCACGCTAGTCGCCCCAAGGCCACATAATGTCCCTCCCTCCGCCTGGATCCACAGGACGGGGTTATGTTGTCAGGTGTACGCGCCGATTGACCACGCGCGAATTAAGGTATGTCGGGGTGCTTGGGGAAGATCTGACCGGGGTGACGACACGAGGGTACGACGCGGGCGTCGAGGCGATCGGCGGGCGCCTGAAACGACTCCGCCGAGAGCGCGGATTGTCACAACGCGAGCTCTCGGGGCCGGGAGTCTCCTACGCGTACATCTCCAGGATCGAGGCCGGCGCCCGCACGCCGTCGGTGAAGGCGCTGCGCATGCTCGCGCGGAAGCTCGGGGTCAGCGTCGAGTATCTGGAGACCGGGCAGGACCTGCGCGAGACGGACGAGCGCGAGCTTCGGATCGCCGATGCGGAGCTCGAGCTTCGCCTGGTCGACGACGTCGAGCCTGCCGAGTCGAAGCTGCGCGCGATCCTCGAGGAGGCCGTCCAGGCCGGCGACCACGCCTCGGCGACGCGAGCGGGCGTCGCGCTCGGGCTCGCGGCCGCGCATCGCGGCCACCATCTCGACGCGGTCGAACGCCTCGAGGACGCCCTCCGGACGCAGCGCCTGACCGTGGCCGCGCGCCCCGACGTCTACGCGGTGCTCGGTCAGTCGTACGCCGCCCTCGGCGCACCCAAGCGGGCGGTGCATCTGTTCGAGCGCTGTCTCGAGGAGGTCGAGGCGACGGCTGCGGACGACAGCGGCACGTACGTCCGCTTCGCCACCTACCTCTCGTACGCGCTCAGCGACGCGGGCGACCAGGACCGCGCCGAGGCCGTCGTGCGCGACGCCCTCGCCCGCGCCGAGGACGCCGGCGATCCCTACTCCCGCGTCCGTCTCTACTGGTCGCTCGCGCGCGTCGCCGGAATGGAAGGACGGTCCGGCGAAGCGCTCGAGCACATGCGCCGCGCGACCTCCCTCCTCGAGGCGACCGACCACAACGTCCAGCTCGCGCGCGCCTATCTCCTCTCGGCCGGCATCGAGGCGCACGAGGGCGAGGCCGACGCGGCCCGCGAGCACCTGCGCTCCGCCAGGAAGCTCCTCGGGATCCAGGCCGAGCCCGTCGACCGCGCGATGCTCGCCATCGGCTCGTCGCGCCTCGCCGCACTGGAGGGGGACGGGGAGAAGGCGGTCGAGCGCGCCCGTCAGGCGATCTCGCTGCTCGGCGACTACTACGGCGGCGAGCAGGGCGCGGCGGTCTGGGCGCTCGCCCGCGGCCTCTCGGTCGGCGGCGAGGTGGAGGGAGCGGCCGGGACGTACCCACGGGCCGTCGATCTCCTCGCAGTGCACGGCCGGCGGTACGACGCAGCGCGCGCCGCCGACGAGTGGGCCGAGATGCTGCGCGAGCATGACCGCGGCGACGAAGCGGAGCCGATCGCCAGACGCGCCGCCGAGCTGCGCGCCGCCGACGCGGCCCCCACCCGCGGTCGTTGAGGCACGAGCTCGCCGTACGGCCGGCCGGGCCGTACTCGCTCACCCTCTGCGCACGGCACTCCAGCGACGCGACGCGCTCCGTCCGGGACGGCGTGCTCGGAACGACGCTGCTCGTCGACGGCGGTCGCCGCGCGGAGCTCGGGCGCGCATTCCAGCGCTACGACGGCGCGCTCGTCCTCCAGGCCGAGAGCGAGGAGGGCATCGAGCGCCTTCGCTTCGTCCTCGCCGTCGACGCCGACCACACGGAGTTCCTGCGCCGCTTCCGCAACGACCCCTTGATCGGGCGGACGACGCTCATGTACGCGGGAATGCGCCCGCTCCGGACATCCACGGTCACGCACGCGCTCCTGCGGGCCGTCTGCGGCCAGCTGATCGACGCGCGGCGCGCGCGGGAGCTCGAGCGTTCGATCGTGCGGGCGGCGACCGAGCGGGTCGGGGCGAGCAGGTTGCACGCGCCGCCGACCGCGCGGGACTTCGCAGGGCTCGCGCCCGCACGTCTGCGACAGCTCGGCCTGCATGCCCGCCGCGCGGCCGCGCTCGTCCGCATCTGCCGCGCCACCGATCCCGAGCGCTTGCACGAGCTCTCGACCGGCGCGGCCGTCGAGTGGGTGATCCGTGAGCGCGGCCTCGGGCCGTGGTCAGCGGGCGTCGTCTGCATCGAAGGCCTCGGACGCTTCGAGCACGGGATCGTGGGCGACCTCACGCTGATCAAGCTCATGTCGGTCCTCCGCGGCCGTTGGGTCCAAGCGCACGAGACGGCCGAGCTGCTCGAGCCCTACGGGGAGTGGGCCGGGCTCGCGAGCATCTACCTCGCGCTGGGATATGCGCACGGCCTCGTGCCGCTGCCGGAACGAGCACGTACGGGGCGGGCTGGCCGGGCGCGGTTCCGTGCCGCCAATGCGTCCGCCTGACGGAAGTGATGGCTTCGACGCCCGCGCCGCACCGCGCCGCCCTCCTAGACTGACGTGATGGCGGACACGAGCCGGACGATCGCCCTGCTGGGGGCGGGGAAGATCGGCGAGTCGCTGCTCGCCGGGCTCCTGAGCTCCGGCTCGCGTACGCTCGAGGAGGTGGTCGCCACCGGCAGACGGGACGAACGGCTCCGCGAGGTCGCCGAGCGCCACGGCGTCCGCACGACGCGGTCGAACGCGGAAGCTGTCGCCGGCGCCGCGCTCGTGGTCATCGCGGTGAAGCCGCAGGACTTTGACACGCTGCTCGGGGAGATCGGCGGCCTCCTCACGCCGGAGCAGACCGTGCTCTCCGTCGCGGCCGCGATCCCGACGGCGCAGATCGAGGCGCGGCTCGCGAACCCCGTCCCGGTCGTGCGGGCGATGCCGAACGCGCCGTCGCTCGTCCACGAGGGGATGGCGGGAATCTGCGCCGGGGCCCACGCGGGCGACGAGCACCTCGCCCTCGCCGAGGAGGTGCTCACGCACCTCGGCAGCGTCGTGCGGGTCCCCGAGCGCGCGATGGATGCGGTCACCGCAGTGTCCGGCTCCGGCCCGGCGTACTTCGCGCTCCTTGCCGAGGGGATGATCGAGGCAGGCATCCTGCTCGGCCTCTCGCGTGAGATCTCCACGCAGCTCGTCGTGCAGACGATGCTCGGAACGGCGCGGCTCCTGCGCGACGAGCGTATGCATCCCGTCGAGCTGCGGGAGGGCGTGACGTCGCCCGGCGGGACGACGATCCGGGCGATCCAGGAGCTCGAGAACGCCGGTGTCCGAGCAGCCCTTTTCAACGCGATCCAGGCGGCGATGGAGCGGTCGAAAGAGCTCGCGGCGGGTCAGCAGTGAGCGCACGCTCCGTCGGCGCGGGGAGGGGGTCCGGGGGGAACCGGGAGGTTCCACCTCGTGCAGTCCGCGGCTCCTGCCGCGGCGGACCTCCGTCGAGAAGGGGGCCCGCGGGGGAAACAGGATTTCCCCCGCGCGACGGAGCGGCCGCCTCCCGGCGGACGCGGAGGAGGGCGGCGATGGAGCGGTCGAAAGAGCTGGCGGCGGGTCAGCAGTGAACGACGTCGAGCTGATCGTCCTCGATGACGCGGCCGCGGTCGCCGAGGCGGTCGCGCAGCGGCTCGCGGCGGCGGCGGCAGCGGGCGGGAGCATCGTGCTCACCGGCGGCAGGACGCCGGAGCAGGCGTATCAGCGCGCCGCGGAGCTCGCCCCCGACTGGCGCCGCGTCGAGCTGTGGTGGGGAGACGAGCGCTGCGTCCCGGCCGACGATGAGAACTCGAACTTCGGCATGGCGAAGCGCGCGCTGCTCGACCGGCTCCAGTTCCGGGCTGCCGCCGTCCATCCGATCCCGGGCGAGCTCGGCATGGACGATGCCGCCGCCGAGTACGCGCAGGAGCTCGGCTCGACGTCGCTCGACCTCCTGCTGCTCGGCCTCGGCACGGACGGCCACGTGGCTTCGCTGTTCCCGGGGAAGGCGGCGCTCGACGAGCACGAACGACGGGTCGTGGGCACGGAGCCGGGCCTCGAGCCGTGGGTCGACCGCGTGACGCTGACCCTGCCGGCCTTGTGCGCCGCGGGCGAGATCCTCTTCGTCGTCAGCGGCGAGTCGAAGGCCGACGCGGTCCGGCGCGCGTTCGCGGAGGAGCCGAGCCCCGACACTCCCGGGAGCCTCGTGCGGGCCGAATCCGGGCGGACGATTGCAATCCTCGATCGCGCTGCTGCAGCCGCGATCGAGGGTTGACAGTAGCGTCTCTATATGTAGAACTGACCACCGGCGGGTGCAAGAGACGCTGGTCATCGACAAGCCCGAGCAGCTCAAGGCGCTCGGGCATCCACTCCGGGTGCGCGTCCTCGAGATGCTGGGAGGCGAGGGCGAGGCGGACTGGCAGCTGACCAACCGCGAGCTCGCGCAGCGGCTCGGCGTCGATCCGGGGCACCTCCACTTCCACGTCCGGATGCTGCTGAAGGCGGGGCTGATCGAGCTCGCCGACGCCGACCGGAAGGGGCGGGAGAAGCCGTACCGCTCCGTCGCGAAGGTCTTCCGCGTCTCACCCGAGCTGCTCGCGGCCGGCGGCGCCCGCGACCTGCAGGCGGCGATGATCGACCAGGTGCAGCGCGCACACACCGTCTACTCCGGCGAGGGGCGGTTCCGCGGCGCTCAGCTCGAGCTGAAGCTGCCACTCGAGCGCGCCCTCGAGCTGATGAGCGCCTTCATGCGCGCGGCCGCCGACGTCGAGGACGAGGGCGCCGGCTCGATCGTCCTGACGATGTTCGCCCACCCGCCGGCGGCGACGGACTAGGAGCTAACCCGGCAGGAGCGCCGAGCTGAGCTCGGCGGCGAGCCCCCGCCGCCCGGCGAGCGCCTGCAGGACGAGGACCGTGTCCGCGATGGGGACGTCCTCGAGGTATTCCTTGCGCGTCTCGAACGACTCGAGCACCGCCTCGACCGCCTCGATGTAGAGGACCGGGTTGTCCGCGGCGATCGCGGCCAGGGCGTCGCCGACCTGCGCCGGGAAGTCGTCCCGCGAGCGGATTCCGTCGGCGAGGACGCGCGCTTCGCCCCAGCGTCCGAGCGTGAGCAGCGCGAGGCAGCCGGCGTAGCGGCCGATCGGCGACTCGGCATCCGCCGCCCCCTGCTCGATCGTCCAGCGCGCGTCCGCCTCCGCGCCCGCCCGGTCATCGACGAGGATCCGCGCCTTCAGCATCGCGATCGCGCGACCCCAGCTTCCGGGCGGAGCGTCGTCCCAGCTCGCCCGGTAGACGTCGTGAGCCCGGTCGAGCCACTCCGCAGCGCCGTCGTTGTCGCCGGCCATCAGCAGCGCGAGGCCTGCGCCCGTGGCCGCGTTGCCCATGCGGGTGAGCTGCCGCTGGCGCGCGTCTGGGTCGCCGTCCGGCAGGCGAGCCTCCCCGTCCCGGTAACGTGACGCTCCCCGCGTTGCCAGCAGGCGCCAATCGGGCACGAGAGGAGCTTATGGAAACCACCTTTGCGGAACTTCCCTTCAGGATCGCGCCAGGCCGCGTCTTCACGCCTCGGCGCGCGACGGAGCTGCTCGTCCATCGTGCGCTCGAGTGGATCGGCGACGAGCCGGCCAACGTCGCGGACATCGGCACCGGCGCAGGCGTCATCGGCGTGACGCTGGCCGTCCGCCGCCCGCTGCTGGAGGTCTGGGCGACGGACGTGAGCCCCGAGGCGGTCGAGCTCGCGCGTCTGAACGCGGAATTGCACGGCGTCTCCGATCGCGTCCACGTGCAGGAGGGCGACCTGCTCGAACCGGTGCCCTTGCCGATGAACGTCGTCGTCGCGAACCTGCCGTACCTCCCGGACTCGCTCCACGACACCCGCTACGAGGACGAGCCCGCAGGAGCCGTCTACGCCCCGGGCGACGGCCTGGACCCGTATCGCCGCCTGCTGAACGCGTGCAACGACGGCAAGCTCGTGATCCCGGGCGGCGTCGTCCTGATCCAGTTCCACCGCGAGGCGCTCGTTGCGAACTGCTGGCAGCTCGAGGACCTGCGCCATCTCCTCGAGGAGAGGCAGCACGCCGCCGCCTAGTCCATAGACTCAGCGGAGAGATGGGGAGGGAGCTCCGCGAGGTCGTGTACGTCGACGGCGTCCGGACCGCGTTCGGACGGGCCGGCCCGAAAGGGATGTTCTGGCGCACGCGCGCGGACGACATGGCGGTCAAGGTCGTGCGCGAGCTCACCCGGCGGAACCCGAAGGTCCCCGTCGAGCGGATCGGCGACGTCATCTTCGCCGCCACGGCCCAGGTCGGCGACCAGGGCCTGACGCTCGGTCGCGACGTGGCGCTGCTCGCGGGCATCCCGCAGTCGGTGCCGGGCTTCGCAGTCGACCGCATGTGCGCAGGCGCGCTCACGGCGGTCACGGCCGGTGCGGGCGAGATCGCCCTCGGCGCCGCGGACGTCGTCCTTGCCGGCGGCGTCGAGCACATGGGCCACCATCCAATGGGCGACGACGTCGACTTCAACCCGCGCTTCGTCGCCGAGCGGCTGGTCGACCAGTCCGCCGTCACGATGGGCGCGACGGCCGAGAACCTCCACGACCGGTTCCCGCAACTGACGAAGGAGGACGCCGACGCGTTCGCCCTGCGGTCGCAGCAGCGCGCCGCCGTGGCCTGGCAGAACGGCGTCATGCGCGACACGGTCGTGCCGATGTCCGTCTTCACGGACGACGGCTGGCGGGTGGCCGATCGCGACGAGTTCCTCCGCCCGGACACGTCCCTGGAGGGGCTCGCCGAGCTGAAGACGCCGTTCCGCACCGGCGGGCGCGTGACCGCCGGCAACTCGGCCGGGCTGACCGACGGCGCCACCGCGTGCTTCCTCGCGGCCGAGGAGACGGCGGCGGAGCTGGGCCTCGAGCCGCCGATGCGGCTGGTCGCGTACGCGTTCTCCGGCGTCGAGCCGGAGCTGATGGGACTTGGTCCGATCCCGGCAACGAAGCGTGTGCTCGAGCAGGCGGGCCTCTCCCTCGACGACATCGGCCTCTTCGAGCTGAACGAGCCCTTCGCGGTCCAGGTGCTGACGTGGTGCGACGGGCTGGGCGTCGACCCGGAGGATCCGCGCCTCAACCCGTACGGCGGCGCGATCGCCTGCGGCCATCCGCTCGCGGCGAGCGGTGTGCGTCTGATGGCCCAGCTGGCGTACGGCTTCCGGGAGCGCCCCGATGTCCGCTACGGCCTGACGGCGCTCTGTGTCGGCATGGGCATGGGCGCCGCCGTTCTGTGGGAGGCGGTGAAGCCGCCTGGCGGTCACTGAGTTCAAGGTCACGCGGACGGGCGACCTCGCGCTCGTGACGATCGACAACGGCGCTGACTGGCAGAAGCCGACCTTCTTCGGCGAGGCTGCTCTCCGCTCGCTCGAGTCCGCGTTGCACGAGCTCGAGCGCGGCGACTTCGCCGCAGCCGTCCTCACGGGCAAGCCGTTCTTCTTCGGCGCCGGCGCCGACATCACCGAGTTCCCCGAGATCACGAGCGAGCGCGCGAGCGAGGGCAGCCGCGCCGGGCACGAGCTGTTCGGCCGGTTGCGCGCGCTCCCCTTCCCGACCGTCGCCGCGATCAACGGCGCCTGCCTCGGCGGCGGCCTCGAGCTCGCCCTCCACTGCAGCGCACGCACCGTCTCGACCGCGGTGAGGCACGTGGCGTTCCCGGAGGTCTTCCTCGGGCTCTTCCCGGCCTGGGGAGGGACGCAGGTGCTGCCGCGCCTCGCCGGCCCCGCGGCTGCCGTAAAGGTGATCGTCTCGAACCCGCTGCGGCAGAACCGGATGCTGACCGGCGCCGAGGCGCACGAGCTCGGCATTGCCGACCGCCTGCTCGAGCCGGCCGAGTTCGTCGACGAGTCGCTCGCGTTCGCGCGCGAGCTCGTCGCGCGCCCGCTCGAGCGCGAGGACGCCGACTGGTCGGAGGCCGAGACGATCCTGCGCCGGGCCCGGAGCTCCGTCGACGACGCCGTCCACGGCGCCACGCCCGCTCCGTACGCCGCGCTCGACCTGATCGAGGGCGCGCAGCATTGGAGCATCGAGGACGGCTACCGCCGCGAGGAGGAGGCGATCGGCGAGATCCTGCCGAGCCCGCAGGCGCAGGCGTCCATCTACGCCTTCAACGTCGTCGAGCAGCGCGCGAAGCGGCATCCGGGCCGGCCGACGGCGGAGCCGCGCAAGGTCGAGAAGGTCGGGATCGTCGGCGCCGGGCTGATGGCCTCGCAGCTGGCGACACTGTTCCTGCGTCGGCTCGAGGTGCCGGTGGTGCTCCGCGACGTGAGCCCCGGGGCGATCGAGAACGCGCTGGAGCTGATCGGCGGCGAGATCGACGGCCAGGTCGCACGAGGCCGCTACAACGAGGGAAAGGGTCGGTTCCTCCGGTCGCTCGTCGCGGGTGGGACGGAGTACGACGGGTTCGCGGACTGCGACCTCGTCGTCGAGGCCGTCTTCGAGGAGCTCGAGGTCAAGCAGCAGGTGTTCGGCGAGCTCGAAGCGATCGTCGCGCCGGAGTGCGTGCTCGCGACGAACACCTCAGCTCTGTCGGTGACGGACATGGCCGCAGCGCTCGACCGGCCGCAGCGCGTCGTCGGCATGCACTTCTTCAACCCCGTCGCCGTGATGCCGCTGCTCGAGGTCGTCCGGGCCGCCGCATCGAGCGACGAGGCTCTCGCGACCGCGTGGGCCGTGGGCGAGCGGCTCCGCAAGCGCCCGATCCTCGTCGCCGATGCGCCTGGCTTTGTCGTGAACCGCGTCCTCACGCGGATGACGCGCGTGATCATGGACGCGATCGAGCACGGGACGCCGGTCGAGGAGGTCGACGAGGCGGTGATGTCGATGGGCATGCCGATGGCGCCGTCGGTGCTCCTCCAGATGGTCGGGCCACGCGTCGCGAACCACGTCCTCGAGCGCATGCACGAGGCGTTCCCCGACCGGTTCCCGCTCTCGCCGACGCTGGCCGGGTACGCCGAGGGGAAGGACGAGGTCGTGGTGGTCGAGGACGCCCCCTGGACACGCGACCAGGTGGTCGAGAACGTGCTCGACGCCGTGGCCGACGAGATCCACCGGCTGCTCGAGGAAGGCGTGGTCGAGAACGCCGCCGACGTCGACCACGGGCTCCTCCTCGGCGCGGGCTGGCCCTTCTTCCTCGGCGGGATCACGAAGCACCTCGACCAGACCGGGGTCTCGGAGCGTATGTTCGGGGAGCGACTCGCCGACACGCGGGCGGGAGCGCCGGCATAGAGATGGCGCAGGACGACTGGAGGATCCGGATCGAGCTCCCCGACGAGGAGGGCGCGCGGGGCCTGCTCGAGCGGCTCCACCTCGCCAAGCGGGACGCCGAGGAGCTCGCGCACGAGCTGCGCGAGCACAGGCTCGCCGTCTCCTGCGACGACGACACCGTGTTCGTCTACGCGGCCTCCGGGATGCAGGCCGAGCAGGCGAGCCGCGTGATCGAGGACGAGCTGCAGGAGGCGGGGTTGGAGCCGACGCGGCTCGTGACCGAGCATTGGCTCGACGAGGAGGAGCGGTGGGACGACGAGCCCGAGGGCCCCGATCCGGAGGCGGAGCTCCTGTCGCGCGGCTACGCCCCATGGGAGGTCCGCGTCGAGTGCGAGTCGCTCGCCGAGTCGGGCAAGCTGGCTGACCAGCTGCGCGCCGATGGGTACGGCGTGTCCCACACGTTCACGTACGTGATCGCAGGGACGACCACGCGCGAGGAGGCGGTCGAGCTCGCGCAGCGCGTCCACGGCGAGGTCGAGCCGGGCGGCGAGCTCGTCTACGAGGTACAACCCCAGAACCCGTTCGCCGTCTTCGGAGGCCTGGGCACCTAGTCCCGATTACGTATACTGCAAGAGCGTCGTTCGCCAAGGGGATTCGCGAACACGCCCTTTTTCACAGGTGCCAGCGCAACGGGCGCTGCCCGCATGACAGAGATCACAGAGACGCCGACAACCGTGTCGGAGGCGCCGGATGGCCTTGCGGCCGCCGCCCTCCGGGCCGAAGCCTGGGCTGGAGAGCCCTTCCTGCGCGAGGGCGAGGATCCCGCGCACGCGCTCGCGCCGGGCACCTCGCGCCGCCGCGCGCTCGACGAGGCGCTCGCCGAGATCGATGCGCGCCTGCGCTCGCCGTCGCCCCGCTGGAAGGTCGACTACGGCCTCATGCTCGGGCTGGAGCGCGTGCTCGCCGAACAACCGCCGCACCTCGCCTCCGGCACCGAGCTGCGCCGCCACCAGGTCGACGCGCTCGCCGGGATGCTGACCGAGCTGATCGCCTCGCACGAGGAGCACCAGAACGGCAACGGCGCGGTCGCCGAGGAGGTCGTCGAGGAGGACGAGCCGGAGGAGGAGTCCGCGGAGGACGCCCTCGACGAGTCCGAGGCCGAGGACGAGGAGGCGCTGCCGACGGGGGCCTGGACCGGACCCGACCCGGGCGCCGTCCGCCGCTACCGGTTCCGCCACCCGACCGCCTCCGGCAAGACGATCGCCGCCGCCGGCTTCGTCGAAGCGGCCCGGACACTCGGCGTCCTGATCCTCACCCACCGGCGGCTGCTCGTCTCCCAGTTCACGCGCGACCTCACCGACGAGGGCTACGGCGAGCGGCTGACCGAGGTGCTCCAGCAGCCTACGGCTCCTGGTGGCACAGGAAACCCGCTCACGATCCAGACGTACGCCTGGTTCGCACGCCACCAGGGCTCCGTCTCGCGCGAGGCGTACCAGCTGGTGATCTGCGACGAGGCGCACACCGCCCTCGGCGAGAAGACCTCCTCCGCGATCCGCTCCTTCCCGGAGCCGATCTACATCGGCATGACGGCGACCGAGCAGCTGATCGCGAAGCAGGTCTCCGACGTCTTCCCGGCGTCGGTCGACGACCTGCCGCTGCAGGACGCGGCGCGCCGCGGGCTGATCGCGCCCCTGCGCGACCTGCGCGTTCCGCCGGTGGCGGCTATCAACTCGGTCCCGATCGTCGGCGGCGACTTCGACCAGGAAGTCCTGGCCAAGACGTTGGACCACCAGGCGCTGAACCAGGCGGCCGCCTCCCTCTACCGCGACCGCTTCGACAACACGCCGGGGATCGTCTACGCGGCCGGGGTCGACCACGCCTACAACCTCGCTCAGGAGTTCCGCGCCGCCGGGCTGAAGGCGGAGGCCGTCTCGGGCCGGACGCCGCCGGTCAAGCTGGCCGAGACGCTCGCCGCGTACGAGCGCGGCGAGATCAACGTCCTCATCAACGCGATGCTGCTCGCCGAGGGCTGGAACTCACCACGGGCGACGGTCTGCATGCACCTCGCGCCGACCGCCTCGCGCCGCGTCTACCAGCAGCGCATCGGCCGGATCATGCGCACCCACCCGCGCAAGGAGGCGGGGATCGTCGTCGACTTCGTGCCGAAAGCGGCCACCCATCACGAACGCGTGGTCTCGCTGCACTCCTTGCTCGACGCGGACTTCTACCGCGAGGGCGCGCGCGTGACGCCGGCGCCGCGGCGGCGGGTCCAGCGGCGAGCGCGGCGGAAGCTGACGCCGGCGCCGTGGCTCGTCCCGGTGACGCCCGACGTGCGGCGCCGCCTTGCCGTGATCACCCGCGAGTGGCAGCGCGTCGACCCGAAGTACCTCGACGAGGACGAGCAGCGCTACTGGGCCACGATCGCGGGCCGCCAGATCCGCTTCGACGAGCGCGCGGCCTTCGTCACGAAGCTGACCGATCGCGGCGCGTCGAAGGCGTGCCTCGAGCAGTTCCTCTCGACCTGCGCCGCCGAGAACCCGAATCGGCGGCTGCGGATGATCGCCCTGTCCGACCGTGTCTCGATGACGGTCGAGCGGGCGGACTTCGACGACCTCGTCACGCTCGTCACGCAGGCGCCGACCTGGGAGAAGGACCGGATGAGCGGAATCCGCGTGGTCCTGCGCGCGATCGCCGAGGGCAAGGCCGACGCGCCCGACCAGATCCTCGCGCGCTGGACGTGGCGCCTCGCGCGCGCCTCGCGCAAGGTGCAGGACCGGCGCGCGTCCGCTGAGTTCCCGGAGGCGAAGCGGCTGCTCGGTGCGCTCGCCAACTCGCGCGGTCACCGTCACGAGGAGAACGCCGCCAAGCTCGTCAACACGGCGCTGGAGCTGCCTCTGCCGGTGGGCGTCGCGCTCCTCTCCGCCGCCGAGGGCTACACGCCGCGCGCGACGCAGTTGATCGAGGCGGCGCGCGAGCGGCTCGGGTCGATCGGCGAGGTCGCCGGCGCCCTGTCCGAGAACCTCCCGCCGCCGAAGCTCACGTCCGGCCGTTCACGCCGGCGGAAGCGGCGTCGGAAGAAGAAGCAGAACGGACAGGCGGTCGAGGCGGTCGGGCAGACCCGGGAAGCGGCTGAGAGCGCGGCAACCGCGGGCGGAGAGGCCGAGGCAGTCCCCGACTCCCGGCCGGAGACCGCCGACGCGAACGGCGCCGCGCCGAAGAGGCGCCGCCGTCGGCGCCCGCCGCAGCAGCACTCCGCCGACGGGGAGCCCGGGGCAGAGGCAGAACCGGCAGCGGCTGCCGACGCGTAACGTTTTCAGAGCTCAAGCGTCCTAGAGGAGGCGCATGAACGTCCTCGTCCCAATCGCTTTCGCGGCGGGCGTCATCACCGTGTTCACGCCGTGCATCCTCCCGGTGCTGCCCGTCGTGCTCGCGGGCGGAACGACCGGGTCGAAGCGGCGCCCGTACGCGATCGCGGCCGGGCTCGTCACGACGTTCACCGTGTTCGTCCTCGCGGGCGCGTGGGTGTGGAGCCTCGTCGGGATCGACGCGAAGTACCAGAACCGGATCGGCGCCGTGCTGCTGGGCGTGCTGGCGCTGACGCTGATCGTCCCGGCGGCGGCCGAGCTGCTCGAGCGGCCGCTGGGGTTCATGACGCGTTGGCGTCCGCCGGAGCTCGGCGGCGGGTTCCTCCTCGGCGCGGCGCTCGGGCTCGTGTTCGTCCCGTGCGGCGGGCCGGTGCTGGCCGCGGTGACCTCGATCGCGGGGCAGCGCCAGGTCGGCGTCGACACCGTGCTCGTCGCCCTCTTCTACGCGCTCGGCGCTGCGTTGCCGATGCTGCTGATCGCGCGCGGCAGCGGTCGAGTGACGCAGACGTTCCGGGCGCATGCGCAGGCCGTCCGCGTCGGCGCCGGCGTGCTGATGGGTTTCGCCGCACTGGTCATCTACGAAGGCTGGGCGGTCGGCTGGCAGACGCAGGTGCCGAGCGTAATCAGGCCGATCCAGGAAGCGATCGAGGGCAACGGGACCGCGAAGCGCGAGCTCGCCAGGTTGAAGGGAACGGATCGGGAGCCGGGGTTCACGGCCGCGCAGGCCCAGAGCCTCCCCGAGCTGAGCGCGTTCTCCGCCCCCGTCAAGGTCGCGCTCAACGACTACGGGCGCGCCCCGGACTTCACGAAGATCTCGGACTGGTTGAACTCGCCGCCCCTCGACCTGAAGGACCTGCGGGGCAGGGTCGTCCTGGTCGACTTCTGGACGTACTCCTGCATCAACTGCCTCCGTACGCTGCCGTACCTGAAGGACTGGGATGCGCGCTACCGCTCGAAGGGGCTCACGATCGTCGGCGTCCACACGCCCGAGTTCGACTTCGAGCACGATCTCGGCAACGTCCGGACGGCCGTGCGGCACCTTGGTGTCCGCTACCCGGTGGCGCTAGACAACGACTACGGCACGTGGAACGCGTACTCGAACCAGTACTGGCCGGCCGAGTACCTCATCGACCAGAGCGGCCATGTCCGCCACGTCCACTTCGGCGAGGGCGAGTACGACAAGACGGAGCGCCTCATCCGCCTGCTCCTGCGCGCCGGCGGCGCGTCGCGCCTCCCGCTGTCCGGCGGCGACGTCGACCGGACGCCGCGCGGGATCCTCACGCCGGAGACGTACCTCGGCTACTTCCGGCTCGACCGCTTCGACAGCGACCGGCTCGTCGTCCAGCGCGAGCACGACTACCGACTGCCGACCTCGCTGCCGGTCGACCACTGGGCCTACGGCGGCAACTGGACGGTCGAGTCGGAGCGGGCCCTGTCCGGCGACGGGGCCCGCCTGCAGTTGCACTTCCACGCCCGCAGCGTGCACCTCGTCCTCGGCGGCAAGGGCGCGGTCGACGTCGTGCTCGACGGGAAGCCCCGCGGCGTCGTCCACGTCAACGGCGCCCGGCTGTACACGCTCGTCTCGCAGAAGGCCCTGCGCGACGGGGGGCTGGAGCTCTACTTCACGCCGGGCGTTTCGGCGTACGCGTTCACGTTCGGGTAGCTAGGGCTGCTCGGTCGGCCCCTGCTCGGGCCCGCCGTTCCCCGCCTCGCGCTCCCGCAGGAAGCGAGTGAGCTCCGCCGCGAGCGAGTCGCCCGACGGGAGGTTCTCCTCGTCCTCGAGCACGTCCGCCCGCTGCTCGAGCTCGGCGACGTAGGCGGAGGTCTCCTCGTCCGACGCGACGGCCTCGCTGACCTGCTCGCTGTAGCGCTCGGCGGCCTCGTCGAGCTCGGCGGTGTCGATCTCCGTCTCGAGCACCTCGGCGAGCCGGTCGCAGAGGGCGAGGGCGGCCCGTGGGCTCGGCGCCAGCGAGACATAGTGCGGCACGGCGGCCCAGAGGCTGATCGACTGCAGCCCGGCGCGGTGGCAGGCGTCGTGGAGGACGCCGACGATCCCCGTCGGCCCCTCGTAGCGGGAGCGCTGCAGACCGAGTCGCTCGATCAGCTCCGGGTCGGTCGCGCCGCCGGTAACGGGCGACGGCCGCGTGTGCGGGACGTCGGCCAGCAGCGACCCGAGCGTGACCACGAGCTCGACGCCGAGCTCCTCGGCGAGGCCCGCGACCAGGCCGGTGAACGTGTGCCAGCGGAGGTTCGGCTCGATCCCGAGCAGGAGCACGGCGTCGCGGCCGGCTCCCGGGATCGACGCGTGGTAGAAGGCGTTGTCCGGCCAGTCGATCCGGCGCGTCTGGCCCTCGACCAGCGACACGTGTGGGCGCGTCGCCTGGAAGTCGAAGAAGCCCTCGGGCTCGATCTCGGCAAAGCGCGCGGCGCTCCAGGTCTTCGCGAGGTACCCGCCCGCGAGCGAGGCTCCCTGGCCACCGTCGTTCCAGCCGCGGAACGCCGTGATCAGGACAGGCCGCTTGAGGCGGGGGCGCTGCGCGACGTTGAGCTCCTCGGCCATCGTCGAATCCTACGTCGGAGCGAATGCGCGAAGCGGGCGCCAGATCAGCACGGCGAGCGCGACCGTCCCGGCCCAGACGGTTGCCGCCAGCGCCACGTGCAGCAGGACGACGCCCCACGGTAGGTGCGTCCGCCACTGGAGCTCGCCGATCCCCATCTGCAGGAGCAGCAGCGCCAGCAGCGCCATCCCGGCCCGGAAGAGGCGTTGCACGCGGTCGCGGCGCGCGGCGAGGTAGCCGAGGCTGAAGAGGAGCGAGCAGAGGAAGATCCCGACGGCGGCGGCGTGTGCGTAGACGGCCGGCTCCAGGCGCGCGAACCGCTTCACGGCTTCCTGGCCGCCGCCCGAGTGCGGACCCGCGGCGGTCGCGAGTGAGCCGCTGACGACGAGGACGAGCCCGCTCGCGGTGAAGACGACGGCGAGCCGTCGAAGGTCGCGCGGGAGGAACGGCGGCGCGAGCCCGTCCTGGAACCCCCGCGCCTCGAGCACGAGCGCGACCGCCGCGGCGATCAGCAGCATCGACAGCAGGAGATGAGCGGCCACGACCGGCCAGCGCAGGTCGCTCGCTACTGCGAGGAGACCGAGCGGCGCCTGGGCGAGCGTCCCGAGGAAGACGGCGAGGGCGAGGCGCGTGACGTGGGCGGGAAGGCCTGGCGTCCGTCGCGCCGCGAGCCAGCCGACGAGCGTGAGCGTGATCGTCACGGCGCCGACGAGCCGGTTCCCGAACTCGACGAAGGCGTGCGCGTCCTTCGCCGGCAGCGGGTGCCCGGCCTCACAGCCGGGCCAGTGGCGGCAACCGAGGCCGGAGTCGGTCAGCCGGACGGCCGCGCCGGTGGCGACGATCAGCCAGAGCGCCGCCAGCTCGGCGAGCGCGAAGCGGAAGAACGCCGCCGGTGAGAGCTCGATCGCCCTGAGACGAGCGATCGCCGTCAGCTGGGCGTCCACGCGGACGAGTCTAGTTACGCCCTGTCCACGGGCCGGCCGCGTACCCACCCACCACCCCCCACCCTCCCAGAGGGGGAACGATCTTCACGGTACGCGTCGCGTTCGGATCGGGGAAGGGCCGTGGTGTGCCGGAAGCGTGACGATTCGTCCACACCGCCCGAGGGGCCACGGCCCGACGAGTCAGAGCGGATCCAGGATCGACGGGTAGCCGTCCGCGCCGTCGAACGGGGTCGGACGCGACCCGAGGAACAGCGGCCGGTCGGCTGCGTTGAGGAGCACCGGCATCATGTCCGGCCCGCGCAGGTGGCCCAGGATGCCGGCGGCGCAGGTCAGCTCGCCGAACGCGTCCACCGTGTCGGCGCGCACGCCCGGCCCGGCGACCACGAACGGCACCGGGTCGCCCGAGTGGATCACGTCCGGATACGCCGGCGTCGCGTGGTCGCCGGTCACGCACACGATCGCGGCGTCGGTCGGCAGGTCCCCGAGCGCCGAGTCCAGCAGCTCGATCGCCGCCTGCTTCCGGTGCGGGTCCTTGGTGTGACCCGCGGCGTCAGCGCTCTTCACGTGCGCGAACACGAACGTGTCGCCCGCCGTGAGGCGCTCGCGGGCCAGCTCGACGCGCCCGCGCAGATCCCCGGCGGCGTCGTCAGTCTCCGGCTCCTCCCGCGGCTCGAGCCCGACGGCGCTTGCGAGCCCACGCAGGAACGCCGAGCTCGCGACGAACGTCCCGCGCAGCCCGTGCCGCTCCTCGAAGGTCGGGACGGCACGCGGCCTCCCCCACCACTTCAGCGTGATCACGTTGAACCGCTCGCCTTCGAGCCGGCGGACGACCTCGCGCGACCACATCTCCGCCGCGCGGGCCGTCCGATTGGCCTCCGGCACGAGCGGCTGCGGGCGCAGCACGGGATGGCGGTCGCGGAAGAAGGCGTCCGTGTCCGTCACGCGCTCGTCGGCGCCGCCGGAGACGCGCAGCAACGCCTCGCCGCGCCAGACGTGCTCGAGCGAGAACGTGAGGCCGTCGACTTCGATGCCGTCACAGCGCGCGACGAGCCTGGCCGCCTCGTCGGCGTCGCGCTCCGGATCCGGACGACCGGTCAGCCACCAGCCGTCCTCACGCCGGTCCGCCGGACGGAGGGCCGCGTAGGCGAAGACGTGCTCGGCTCTGACCTCCTGCCCGCGCCCGAGCGCCTCGAAGACCGCCCGCCCGGGAAACTCCTCCGGCCGGTAGCCGAGCATCGACCAGTGCGCGACCTCGCTGGAGGGCGCGCGCCCCGGGCCGACGGCGTAGAGGACGCCGCACGACCCGGACGCACAAAGACGGTCGAGGTTCGGCGTCGCCGCCGCCTCGACGCCGGTCCGTCCGCCGAGCACGTCGTGCGCGCGGTCGGCCAGCCCGTCGAGCAGGACGATGACGATCGGGTACATCAGACCGGCGTTCGCTCGAGCGATCGGATCACGCGCGCCACTCCGGGCGGGACGAGCCCCTCCCAGTCACCGTCCGATCGGATCGCGTCCCGCACGTCCATACCGGAGATCTCCTTCTCGACCCCTTCGTCGAGGACGACCACCTCGTAGCCGGCGTCGCGGAGACGTTCGAGCTTCGTCCCGCCCCAGTCCGAGAACAGCCGCAGGTACTGGGTGATCCCGTCCGGGACGTACGCCGGCCAGAGATCCGGCTCGTTGACTGGGAAGGGAATCACGTGGACGGGGATCCCCTCGTCGGCGGCGACCGCCTCGACCATCAGCAGGCGCTCCGTGTACGTGAACGGGTTCGACTCGGGCAGGTGCCTGAGCGGGTCGGTCGGCTCCTCCTTGATCCGGCGCGGGTCCGGATTCGTGATCCCGACGAACACACGGCCGGAGCGGGCCGCCGCGCCGCGGAGGTACTCGAGATGGCCGTTGTGGAAGGGCTGGAAGCGGCCGTGGATCATCCCCCAGCCGCTCTGCCCTCCACTACTCGACGACGACGCCGGTCCCCTCCTCGACACGGCCGACCCGGCGCATGAAGAGCCGGCGCCCGGAGAACTCCGCCTCGAGCGCCGCACCGCGGTCGGACGGCAGGGAGATCAGGAGCCCGCCCGCGGTCTGCGGGTCGTACGCGAGTGCCGCCAGCGTGTCTGACAACCCGTCGGCCTCGACGTGCCGCGCCGCGAAGTCGCGGTTCCGCGGGTCGCCGCTGGTACGGACGCCGTTGCGCGCGAGGTCGAGCGCGCCGTCGATCGCCGGGAACCGCTCCGACTCGAGCCTGATCCGGACCCCGCTTCGGTCGGCCATCTCGTGCGCGTGGCCGAAGAGGCCGAAGCCGGTGACGTCGGTGACCGCACTCGGCTCGAACGGCCGCAGCACCTCGGCCGCGTCCTTGTTCAGCGTGCTCATCCACCGGACGGCGCGCTCGAGCTGCATCGCCCCGGCAAGGCCCTTCTTGTACCCGCTCATGATCAGGCCGGTGCCGAGCGGCTTCGTCAGGAAGAGCGAGTCGCCGGGACGGGCGCCGTTCTTCGGCCAGATCCCGTCCGGCCTCGCGGTCCCGACCACGGCCAGGCCGTACTTCGGCTCGGCGTCGCGGATGGTGTGGCCGCCCGCGAGCAGCGCGCCGGCCACGCGCACCTGCGCATCCGCGGCCGCGAAGATCGCGCCGAGCATCTCCACGGGGAGCTCCTCCGGGAAGGCGGCGATCGAGAGCGCCAGCAACGGCGTCCCGCCCATCGCGAAGACGTCGTTGAGGGCGTTCGTCGCAGCGATCGTGCCGTAGGCGGACGGGTCGTCCACCACCGGTGGGAAGAAGTCGAGCGTGAAGATCAGCGCGCGCTCGTCGTCGAGGCGGTAGACCGCCGCGTCATCCGCCGGCGCGAGGCCGACGAGCAGATTCTCGGAGTCGACGGGCACGAACCCGGCGAGCAATTCCTCGAGGCGTGCGGCCGAATACTTCGCCGCGCAGCCTCCACACGAGGCGAGATCGGTCAGCTTGATCTGGCTGGTCTCGGCGTCCACGGAACCTCCCGCGTCGGTCGGAGCGGAGAACTGTAGGGATCTGAACTGCCTTCGTCCACAGAGTGCCCACGGTTCGATGTCCTACGCGCGGGGAACCGCAGGGTTTCCGCCACGAGCCCTCCTGACGAGCGACGCGCGACCTACCTGATCCACAAGAGCCGGACGCGAGGGCTCGTGGGGGAACCTGTGGTTCCCCCACGTTCCCTACGGGGAGAGGAGGAGCCATACGGCACCCCTGGTGTTGGTTCGGCAAGCGGCGCGTGTGACCTTCCCACTTGCGAAGATGGCCCATGGCGAAGTCGGCGCTGGTGACGGGCGGGTCGTCGGGGATCGGGCTGGCGATCGCGCGGATGCTCAAGGACGAAGGCTTCGAGCTGACGCTCGTGTCCCGGCAGCCCGAGAAGGTCGAGGCTGCAGCGGCCGAGCTCGGCGCGCTCGCCGTGGCGGCGAACGTCTCGAAGGAGGACGATTGCCGGCGCCTGGTCGACGAGCACCGGGAGCGGCACGGCGGCATCGACGTCCTCGTCAACTCGGCCGGGATCGGGATCGGCGGCGCGATCGACGACCTGCAGCCGAAGCACGTCGCGCTCCAGCTGGACGTCAACCTCCGCGGGTTGATGCTCGTGACCGCGGCGGCGCTCCCGCTGCTGCGCGAGGCGCACGGGATCATCGTCAACCTCGCGTCGATTGCGGGGACGATCCCCGCTCCCGAGCTCCCCGTCTACGCGGCGTCGAAGGCGGGGGTGATCTCCTTCACGCGCTCGCTGAACGCCGGCGAGGAGAAGAGCGGGGTCCGCGCGACGGCGCTGAGCCCCGGCTTCGTCGACACGCCGATGGCGGAGTGGAGCGGTCTGGAAGCCGATGAGATGATCCAGCCGGAGGACTGTGCCGAGGCGGTCCGGCTCCTACTGCGGCTGAGCCCCCGCGCCCGGATCCCGCACGTCGTGATCGAGCGGCTCGGTGAGGGCTTCGCCTAGCGCGGGCCGGCCGTCGCCGACGGGCCGCCGGCCGCGACGCGCGACGGCTTGACGCGCTGGCGCGCGAGGAACGTGTCGACCGCAGCCTTGGGCACGCGCAGGACGCGGCCGACCCGGACGGCGTCGAGGCGGCCGTCGTGGATCAGTCGGCGGATCGTCTCGGGATGGACGCCGAGTTGGCCGGCGACCTCGCGCACGCTGTAGAGGCCCGATTCTGGGTCCGCCGCCAAGACCTTGTGAACATTTGCACGTAAGGCGGCTCACGACATGGGCCGAACGGCCCAATCGGGACCGCCGAAAGACCTAGGAGGGTTCGGCGGAATGCCGCTCGCCTCTGGGGCGCGATGGTCGTCGCGAGGCAAGGACGCAGGGAGCGCCGATAGCAGCGCTATCGGCGTGACTGAGGACGCGGCTTCGGGGCGAGCAGCGCGTCCCAGAGGCTCAGCTGTATTTCGCCGAGTCCTCCAAACTAGGAGAGGTGCCGTCGAATGGCCGCCGAGAGCTCCGCGAGCGAGACGGATCCCTCGAACTTCGCCTTGATCCGGCCGTCGGCGCCGACGAGGAACGTCCACGGCTCGGACGGTAGGCGCCACTCCTGCACCCAGCGGTTGAATCCCTTCGCCGGGTCGTTGTCCCGATAGATCTCGACGTGGATGAACCGGACGCCCCGCCCGGCGAAACGGCGGCGCGCCGCGTCGACGACGTCGACCACCGGTCCGCAGGTCCGGCTCTCGCAGTAGCGCGGCGTCGCGAACTCGAGGACGAACGGCCGGTGGGCGGCCAGCGCCGACGCGACCGACGAGCGCAGCAGGCCGACGTCGGGCGGCCGGCGTGTGGTGATGCGGAATGCCGGCGTCGTGGCGAGGGTCGGCGTCTTCGACGGGTACGCCTTCGCACCGAGCGCGGGCGACATCGACCGGTCGCGGACGACGACGTCGCGGATGCCGCCGATCGGCCGGCTGCCGACGGGCCGCGCGACGATCCAGTAGTGCCCCGGCCTCCGCACGGGCAGGTGCGCGACGTAGATGCTCGGGACGTCGGCCGTGCGGGCGCCGAGGCCGATCGGCTCGAGCTTCGCCGTCGTGCTCGCGAACGGGACCGCGCTTCGACTCCTCGCGATCCAGACGCGAGCGCGTGGAGGCGCAACGATGCGACCTTGCTGGTCGACGACCAGGAACGAGATGCGAACGTCCCCGGCGGCGTAGTCGTGCGTCCCGGGCACGAGCGCAACCGCCGGGCCGGCGCGACGCCAGATTGCGTCGAGAGTCCCGGGCTTCGGCGCGCTTCGCTTCGAACCGCCCCCCGAAGTGCCGCATCCGGTCACGAGCACCGCGACCAGAACGACGGCGAGCGAGGCGCGCACCCGCAGAGCTTAGTCAGTCAGCCCCGTCGAACATGGCGTCCGGCACGAACGACATTGCGGACACCAGCGCGAGGACGATCAGGCAAGCCACGACCGAGAGGTGGAAGAGGCGGGCCTTCGTCACGTGAGCACCTCCTTTCGGGGCTAGAAGCGGACGTCCTGGAGCGCCTCGGCGGCGTTCCGGTAGAGCCGTGCCGCGGTCTGGTCGTCGCCTCGCTTGACGGCCAGATCGCCCTGCGCGACCCACGCAGCGGCCCGATGGCTTGCGGATGAAAGCTGGTCGAACGCCGACTCGGCCGCCTTGAAGGCTGCGTCCGCCTCGTCGAGACGGTCCTGCTCGAGCAGCGCCCGCCCGAGCACGAGCTGCGACATGCCGATCCCGTCGAGGAACTCGACGCGGTCGCCGAGCAGCTCGAGCGCATGGCGCGCCTGCTCCTCGGCCTTCTCGATCTGGCCGGTCTTGAGGTGGACGTCTGCGAGAGAGCTGACGGAGAACGCGGCCTCGGCGTCGCTGCCGACCTCGAGGTGGAGCCGGAAGGCGTCCTTGAGGAACTCGATCGCCTTGTCGGGCCGGCCGAGCAGGAAGTTGATCCCGCCGAGGTTGTTCATCAGGCGGCCCAGGTTCCGGTGGTCGGAGATCTCCTCGTAGATCGCCCGCGCGCGCTCGGCGTACGAGCGGGCGAGGATCCAGTGGCCCTCGCGGTCGGCGATGATCGACGCCTGGAAGTAGATGTCCGCCGTGGTGTGCCTGTCGTTCAGGCCCTCGGCGAGCTCGAGCGCGCGCTCGACGTCCTCGCGCGCAGCCTCGAGGTCGCGGCGGCGCCGGTAGCAGCGCGACCGCCACGAGAGGATGTTCGAGCGAAGGTGGTCGGACGGAAGCTCTGTGCGCTCGGCGAGCTTCAGCGCTTCGTCGAGGAGCCCGAGCGCCGTCTGGATGCTCGACAGCTTGTAGCGAGCGACGCCGAGGCGGAAGAGGACGTCGGCGCGCTCGAGGTCGGAAAACCCGTCGTGCTCCGTGAGCACGCGGGCGCGGGTGAGAAGCTCCAGCGCCTCGCGCACCTGGCCCTCGCGCATTCGCGCCGTCGCCTCGCCGGAAAGAGCCCTCACCTCGAGCTCGGGCATGCCGGTCGCGTCGACCGCGGACTGGATCGACTCGAACTCCTCGATCGCCTCGAGGTTGCGGCGCGCCTCGACCAGGGCATCCGCGCGCGCGAGCGCGGAGTCCACCCGACCCCGCTCGTCCGCCGAGACGCCGTTGGCGAGGTACGAGGCGTCGACCTTCAGCCGGTCGGCGAGCCACGCGACGGTCTCGCGCGTCGGGCGCGTCTTCCCGCGCTCGATCTGGCTGACGTACTCCTTCGAGAAGCGGTCGCCCGCGAGCTCCGTCTGCGTCAACCCCGCTGAGACGCGGAGCTGGCGCAGGCGCTCACCGAGTGGGCTCCCGGCCTGGACGGCTTCGGTGTGCTGTTGGCGTGAGGCGGCGGTCTTCGGCATCAGCGGCGTCGACATCCTTCACAGAACTCGAATGCGGGGCCGGGAGCATCCCCCGTAAAGGGGGCATGTTTCCCGTGGGGACTCAGGTGAAGCAGGGTACTACAAAATCACTTGACTGAGTTACTTGACAGAGATGGAATCCGCTTCTAAGGTGAGCCCATCTTGTAGTTGGGCCAGACGCCAGGGTCGACTGCAGGAGGCGCTTTACCAGGCAGTTTCGTAGGGGCGTGGCTGGGCCGCAGAGCCAAGTCCCGGGGAAGTTGCCAGAGAAGGTAGAGCTGCCACAGAAGGAATCGACCCCCGGAGCCGCAGCCGGGGGTCTTCCTTTAACGGGTCAGCCGAAAGCTCGGCTTGGCTTCAGGCGCTGACCGGCTCTGTGGCGGGGTGAGGATGCTCGATCTTGCGGACCAGGCCGATCGCGACCCCGGCCCCAGTCAGGGTGATCACGGCCCCGAGGTAGAGCGCGGCGTGGTAGCCGTCGGTGAACTGCTGGTTGAACACCGGCCCGGGCCTCGTGACGTTCACCTGGGTCGCGACGACGGCGCCCATCACCGCAATGCCGAGTGAGCCTCCGACCTGGCGCATCGAGTTGATCACCGCGGACCCGACACCGGCCTTGGCAACCGGGACCGACCCCATCGCCGCCGCGGTCGTGGGCGTCATCACGAGTCCCATCCCGAAGCCGCCGAGGAGCAGCGCCGGCATGATGTCCCAGAAGCCCGAGCTGGGCTCGAGCTGCGCGAACTCGAGCAGCGAGCCGGTCAGCAGCAGCATCCCACCGGTCATCAGCCACCGCGAGCCGACCACGTCGGAGTACTTCCCGGCCAGCGGGGCAACGAACATGACCAGGACCGTCAACGGCAGGAACATCGCGCCCGTCTCGATCGCGGAGTAGCCGATCACCCGCTGGAAGAAGAGCGAGTTGTAGAAGAAGATCCCGAACATCGCGACGCCAACCAGGAGCATCACCGTGTTGGCGCCGGCAAAGGTCGGGTTCCGGAACAGGGACAGGTCGAGCATCGGCAGCCGCTGGCGCAGCTCGAGGACGACGAACAGCCCCAACGAGACGATCGCGATCGCGAACATCGAGAGCACGAGCGTCGACGTCCAGGCGTGGTGGTTCGTCGAGATCAGCGCGTAGGTGAGCGCGAAGAGGCCGACCGCCGACGTGACGAGGCCGGGGAGGTCGAGCCGCTGCTCGCGCGACGTGTCGCGGGTCTCGTCGATGAACAGGCGCGCCGCAATGATCCCGATCACGCCGATCGGGACGTTGATGAAGAAGATCCAGCTCCAGTTGATCTTCTCCGTCAGGATCCCGCCGACCAGCGGGCCGATCGCAAGCGCCATCGCCGAGACGCCCGCCCAGATTCCGATCGCCATCCCGCGCTGGCGCGGTGCGAACGTCGCGGTGATGATCGAGAGCGTCGCCGGGTTCATCAGCGCCGCGCCGATTCCCTGGACCGTCCTGGCCGTGATCAGCATCCCCGACCCGGTCGCGAGGCCGCACGCGAGCGACGACGCCGTGAAGATCACGAGCCCGACGATGAAGATCCGCCGCCGGCCGAACAGGTCGGCCAGCTTGCCGCCGCTGAGGAGGAGGACGCCGAAGGTGAGCGCGTACGCGTTCACGACCCACTCCAGCCCCGCTGGACTGATGCCGAGGTCGTCCTGCATCGACGGCAGCGCGACGTTCACCACCGTGTTGTCCAGCATGATCATGAAGAGGCCGAACGTGACGGCCGCGAGCGTCCACCACTGCCGGTTCTCGGGTGCGAAGAGCCTGGCTCTCATCGACTCGGCCTAGGTTAGAGGTCCACAGCTCCTCTCCGTCGCGGCTAGCCGTACTCTTCGGCGCGTGACGATTGCGAGCAGCGAGTTCGTCTGGCGCCCGCCACCCGAGCGGGTCGAGCGCGCGAACGTCACGCGGCTCGCCCGGCGGCTCGGCGCCGAGGACTACCACGCGCTCCATCGCCTGTCGGTCGAGGATCCGGACACGTTCTGGGCGGCGGTCGTCGACGATCTCGAGATCGAGTTCTCGGAGCCGTGGACGCAGCTGGTCGACACGTCAAGCGGGGCCGAGTGGGCGCGATGGTTCGTCGGCGGCAAGCTCAACCTGGCGTGGAACTGCGTCCATCGCTGGGCGGAATCCGACCTCGCCGACGAGGAGGCGGCCGTCTGGGCGAGCGAGGACGGCGCCCGGACAGCGATGACCTGGCGCGAGCTGTCGGACGCCGTTTACGCGCTGGCGGAGGGTCTCGCCTCGATCGGGATCGGCGAGGGCGACGCGGTCGGGATCTTCCTGCCCATGTCACCGCAGGTCGCGATCGCGTCGCACGCGTGCGCGCACCTCGGCGCCGTCCAGGTCCCGATCTTCTCCGGCTTCGCAGCGCCCGCGATCGCGGCCCGCCTCGCCGACGCGAGCGCGAAGGCGCTCATCACCGCCGACGGCTCGCTCCGCCGTGGCCACGTCGTCCCGATGAAGGCGATCGCGGACGAGGCGCTCGCGCACGCTCCGACCGTGACGCACACGGTCGTCTGGCGCCGCGGCGTGGTGGACGACGTGCCGATGACGCTGGGCCGCGACCGCTGGTGGGACGAGCTCGTTTCGGACATGTCCAAGGGCCTGACCCCGAGACATGTCGATTCGGAACACCCCTACCTGCTTGCTTACACCTCCGGCACGACCGGCAGGCCGAAGGGCGTCCTGCACGTCCACGGCGGGTTCCTCGTCTCGATCGCGCGCGAGGCCGCGTACCAGACCGACGTGAAGCGGGGCGACCGCGTCCACTTCGCCACCGACATGGGCTGGATCATGGGGCCGTGGACCGTGGTCGGCGCGGGCGCGTGCGGCGCGACCGTCGTTTTCACCGAGGGCGCACCCGATTTCCCGTCCAACCGGCTCTGGAAGCTGATCGAGTCGGAACGCGTCACGATGCTGGGCGTGTCGCCGACCCTGATCCGCGCGCTGATCCCGCACGGCGATCCCGACGCCGACACGTCGTCGCTGCAGGCGATCTGCACCACCGGCGAGCCGTGGAACCGCGATCCGTACCTCTGGCTGTTCGAGCAGGTCGGCCGGGGCCAAACTCCGATCGTGAACATCTCCGGCGGCACCGAGGTCGGCGCCTGCTTCCTCTCGACGTGCATCACGGAGCCGGTCAAGCCGGTCGCGCTCGGTTTCCCCGCGCTCGGCATGGACATGGACGTCTTCGACGTCGACGGACGGCCCGTGCGCGGCGAGGTCGGCGAGCTCGTGTGCAAGCAGCCCTGGCCCGGGATGACGCGCGGGATCTGGCGCGACGACGAGCGCTACCTCGACTCGTACTGGCGCCGGTTTCCGGGCGTGTGGACGCACGGGGACTGGGCCTCCGTGGACGACGACGGCTACTGGTTCCTGCACGGGCGGAGCGACGACACGCTCAACATCGCCGGGAAGCGGATCGGGCCGGCGGAGCTCGAGTCGGCGGCAGTCGCGCACCGGGCGGTCGCCGAGGCCGCGGCGATCGGCGTCCCCCACGACGTCAAGGGCGAGGTCGCCTGGATCTTCTGCGTGCTCAGGCCGACCGACACCGCATCGCCGGCGCTGGGCCGCGAAGTCGCCGACACGGTCGCGGACGAGCTGGGGAAGGCGTTCAGGCCCGACCGGATCCTGTTCGTGGAGGCGCTGCCGAAAACCAGGTCGGCCAAGATCGTCCGGCGGGCGGTACGCGCGAAGGCGCTCGGCGCCGACCCGGGCGACCTCTCGTCGCTCGAGAACCCCGAGGCGCTCGACCAGATCGAGGCCGCCGTTGGCTGACCGCGGGATCGCCCTCGTCACCGGCGGCGGCCGCGGGATCGGCGCCAACGTCGCGCGCGCGCTCGCGGGCGACGGCTGGTCCGTGGTCGTCGCGGCGCGGTCGCGCGACCAGATCGAGGGCGTCGCCCGCGAGATCGGCGGCCGGGCAGTCGAGCTCGACGTCGCCTCGCGCGAGTCGGTCGAGCGCGCCGTCTCGGAGGCGGGCCCGGTCGAGCTGCTCGTCGCCAACGCGGGCATGGGGAACCGGGAGAAGACCTGGGAGCTGGACCCGGCGGAGTGGTGGCGGACGTTCGAGGTGAACGTCCTCGGCGTCCATCTCTGCTGCTGCGCGGTCATCCCCAGCATGCTCGAGCGCGGCTCGGGGCGGATCGTCATCACGGGCAGCGGCGCCTCCTACCTCCCCGGCGCGACCGCGACCGCGTACCCGGCCTCGAAGGCGGCCGTCGGCCGGTACGCGGAGACGCTGAACAACGAGCTCGAGGGCCGGATCCCGGTCTTCGTGATCAGCCCCGGCCTCGTGCGCACGGCCATGACCGAGGGCGCGATTCCCGACGACGCGCCGTGGACCCCGCCGGAGTTGGCTCCCGAGCTGATCCGCAAGCTCGCGACGGGGCGGTACGACGCGCTCGCGGGCAGGTACATCCACGCGGAGCACGACGACGTCGACGAGCTCCTCGCTCGTGTCGACGAGATCCGGGAGCAAGACCTGAACGCGATCCGGCTCCGCCGGTAAGTTTTCGCCTCATAGTCGTAAACTGCTAGACTCGGGAACATGAGGGTCGCGCTCGCGCAGATCAACTCGGTCGTCGGCGACCTCGACGGGAACCGCGCGCGGGTGCTGGAGCGGCTCGAGGAGGCGAAGCGCTGCGGCGCCGACCTCGTCCTCTTCCCCGAGCTGATCGTCACGGGCTACCCACCGGAGGATCTGCTGCTGCGACCCGGATTCATCCGCGCCGCCGAGCAGTCGCTCGCCGAGATCGCGCGCGAGTGCCGCGGGATCGTCGCCCTCGTCGGCACGCCGCACTTCGACCGCGATCTCTACAACGCGTGTGCCGTCTGCGCCGGCGGCGAGGTGAAGGCCGTCTACCGGAAGCGGTTCCTCCCCAACTACGGCGTCTTCGACGAGGACCGGTACTTCGCGCCAGGGCGCGACCTGATCCTGCTCGAGCTCGGCAAGACGCTGATCGGCCCGACGGTCTGCGAGGACGTGTGGCAGCCCGGCCCACCCGCGACCGAGCTCGCGCTCGCCGGGGCCGAGCTCGTCGTCAACATCTCGGCGTCGCCGTTCCACCTCGGCAAGGAGCGCGAGCGCGAGGAGATGCTCGTCACCCGCGCGCGCGACAACTCCTGCTTCATCGCGTTCTGCAACGCGGTCGGCGGCCAGGACGAGCTGATCTTCGACGGCCACTCGTGCGTGCTCGACGACGAGGGGGCGGTGCTCGCCCGAGCGCCTGGGTTCGAGGAGGCGCTGCTCGTCGTCGACCTCGAGCCGCAGGAGGTGATCGGCCGCAGGCTCCGCGACGTGCGCCGGCGCTCGCTCGCACGCGAGCGGGAGGCGCCGCCGGTCGCGATCGTGCACGTCGGCGCGGAGCAGGAGCCTGCGAACGGGAGCCGGGCCGGCGGCGACGTCGACGCCGTTCGGCGACGAGCTCGAGCAGATGCGCTCCGCGCTCGTGCTGGGGCTCCGCGACTACGTCGACAAGAACGGCTTCCGCGAGGGCGTTGTCGTCGGCGTCTCGGGCGGGATCGACTCCGCCGTGACGGCGGCCGTCGCCGCCGAGGCGCTGGGGGCCGAGCGCGTCCACTGCGTCTCGATGCCGTCCCGTTACTCCTCCGAGGGGACGCGCGGCGACGCACGGCGGCTCGCCGAGAGCCTCGGCTGTTCCTTCGTGGAGCTCCCCATCTCGCCGATCGTGGGCGCGTTCACCGAGACGCTCGCCGACACGCTCGCCGGTACCGAGCCCGATCTGACCGAGGAGAACATCCAGGCCCGCATCCGCGGCGTCCTCCTGATGGCGCTCTCGAACAAGTTCGGCTGGATGCTCCTGGCGACCGGCAACAAGTCGGAGCTCTCGGTCGGATACGCAACGCTCTACGGCGACATGGCCGGCGGCTTCACGCTGCTGAAGGACGTCTACAAGACGGACGTCTTCCGGCTGGCGCGCTACCTCAACGAGCAGGCGGGCCGCGAGCTGATTCCACAGTCGATCATCGACCGCGCGCCGAGCGCCGAGCTGCGCGACGACCAGCTCGACCAGGACTCGCTGCCGCCGTACGACCAGCTCGACCGCGTGCTCGAGCAGTACGTCGAGCACGACCGGACGCTCGAGGAGCTGTCCGAGGACGGATTCGATGCGGACGTGGTCACCCGCGCCGTCGCCATGATCGACCGCGCCGAGTACAAGCGTCGTCAGGCGCCTCCCGGGGTCAAGCTGCGCCCGAAGGCGTTCGGCCGCGACCGGCGGACGCCGATTACGAACCGCTGGCGCGGCTAGCCGATCCCTAGACCCTCGTCGGGCGCTGTGCTATGCCAGAGCCGGTGTGACAACGGAGCTCTTGGGCGGGTCGCTGGTCGGCCGGACGGCCGAGGTCGACGCCGTCGAGCAGTTCCTCGGCCGGATCCCGGACGGAGCTCGGGCCCTCTTCCTCGAGGGCGCGGCGGGGATCGGCAAGACACGGGTCTGGAGCCAAGGAGTCCAGCTCGCGCTCGGCCGAGACTGCCTCGTACTGCGGACGCGACCTGCCGGCGCCGGCGCCGAGTTCGCGTTCGCCGGGCTGGGAGACCTTCTGCGCGACCTCGTCGAAGGCGTCTTTCCCGAGCTGCCGGCGCCGCAACGGCGTGCTCTGGCCGCCGCGCTGCTCCTCGAGGACGCCGGCGACGGACGCCGTTGATCGGCATGCGGTCGGTGCCGCGCTGCTGGGGACCTTGCGCCTGCTGGTGCGAGATCAATCGGTGGTGCTGGCGGTCGACGACGTCCAGTGGCTCGATTCTGCGTCGAGCGACGTCCTCGCGTTCGCGCTTCGGCGTCTCGCCGAGGAGCCGATCGGCCTCCTCGCGACGCTCCGGCTCTCACCGGACTCGCACGCCGAGGAGGTCCTCGGAGCATTGCCGGAGGAGCGAACCAGTCGGATCGGCGTCGGCCCCCTCTCCGTCGCGGCGCTCTACGAGATCGTCAGGGATCGCCTACGAGCTCTCGCCCGTCCCGCGCCGTGCTCCTTCGGCTTGTACGAGACATCTCGGCGGGAATCCGTTCTATGCGCTCGAGCTGGCACGGCTGCTTTGCCGAGAGCACGGCGCCGAACTCGCGGTGCCGGCGTGACCTCTCCGAGCATCCTTCGCGTCCGTCTCGACGCGCTCTCGGCCTGTCACCGCCCTCGGCAACGTTCTCCTCGCGCGCCTCCGCGCTCTCGCGGCCGACGCGTGACCGTTGCTCGAGCGAGCGTCTCGAGGAACGCCGACGACGCGCTAGCCGAAGCCGTCGACCGCGGGCATCGTCGAGGTCGGTGCGCGACGACCGTCCGCTTCACGCACCCGCTGCTCGCCGCGGAGCCAGCTACGAAGCGGCGCTGCACCCGCCAAGCGCCGGAGTGATCGCATCGTCGCCTGCGGCCGAGATCGTCGACGACCTCGAGGAGCGGGCACGACACCTTGCGCTCGCCGCCAGCGGCCGCCGGACGAGGAGGTCGCGCGCACCCTCGACGAGGCGACTGCCCGCACGCTCGTGAGCGACGGCGCGCTCTGCCGCGGCGGTCGTGCTCGCCGACTCTCGCCCGCGCGACTGACGCCGGCGGCCGTCGCCACGAGCGCATGCCCGCGCCATCGCCGCTGCTGGATCTCCTCTTCGCGATCGGGTGATGCTCACCCATGCGAACGCAGCTCCTGGTCGAGGAGGCTTGAACGAGACCGAGGGATAGTCGCCAGCAGGTCGAGATCCTCCTGAAATCAGGGTGATCTCGACCGATCAGCGCGAGTTTTCGGGGTCGCGAGACCTCTTCCTGTCGGCGCTCGAACGTCTCGAGCCCGCGAGCGACGATGCGTCTGCGGGCCCACGCCCTGCTCGTGGCTCGCGCTCTGCGGATGCTTCTTCGACGACGAGCGCGCCCTCGCGTATGGAGACGCGAGCCGATCGAGGCATGCAGAGCGGTCGCGGCGACTCCGGCGTGCTGGCGTTTGCGCTGGCGCGCACTCGCGTGAAGCCCGGTAGCTTCGTCGACCGGGGAGATCCGTGCTGTCCTGCATGAGCGTCGACCGTCGCAGTGCGCTGGAGCTTGTGGCGGACGAGGTAGCTTCGTCGACCGCAGCGGCGAACGGCCTCGCGCGCAGGTCCTTCGCGGACGCGTGGGTACCTCGACCGCGCAAGGGGCACCGACGAGGAGCTGCTCGCGCCTCTCATTGAGCGCGCACGACGCGCTAGCGGCGATATCCGACCTGCACGGAACCGCCTCGACTGACTCGCCCACGTCGAACTTCTGGCGACAGCGCTCGAGCGAGCGGGGAGCTAGACCGCGAGGCAATCGAGATCGCCGCGCAGTGTGGCCGCTGTGCTCACGGAGGTGACGGCGCTCTTCCATCTCGGCTGGGTCCGAAGTCCGCTTCGCGGCGACCGTCGACCTGGGCGCGTCGAGCTCTGCGCTCGCTCGGCTTCGACTCGCTCGACGTCAAAGCACGGCCTTCGTTGCGCGGCGCGCGCCTGACTGCGCGGATACCTCGAGAGCGCGCTCGGAGAACTACGACTCGGCGTGGGTGTATCTCGACTGGTCGCAGCCGCGCGACGGCACGGAGGGACCATGCCGCCCGGCCGTCCGCGAGCGTCAGGTTCCGGAGGCCGATCGAGGCGCTCGTCGGCGCTCGGGCGCGCTCGCCGAGCGCTGCCGCGGTGTTCCTCGAGCCGTTCGAGATCGCGTCTCGCCCGCGAGCTCGACGGCATGGGCTCGATGGCATCCGCGGCGACAGTGCCGCGGCTTGATCCGCAGCCGCCGAGGGCGATCTCGAAGGCAGCGTGAGGCCGCACTGCTCGAGTCGGTCGTGGAGCTCGAGGAGACGAGCGGCCGAGCCCTTCGTAGCGCGGCGCGTTCCCTGCCTCACGCTCGGGACAGTTCGGCGACGCCGTCAGAGGAAGAAGCTCGCGTCCCGGGCGACGTTGGCACGAGGCGCATTGCGGATCTTCGACCGAGGTCGGCGCGCGGATCTGGGCGGGCAGGGCGCGATACGCGAGCTGCAAGCCGCATCGGCGGCCGCGCCGTCGCCCGCCGGCCGAGGAGCTCTCCGCAACGGAGGAGCGGATCGCCGAGCTGGCTAACGCGGGTCACACCAACCAAGGAGATCGCCGAGGCGCTCATGTCGCTGAGCCCGAAGACGGTGGAGTGGAACCTGTCGAAGATCTACCGCAAGCTGGGCGTCCGGTCCAGGACCGAGCTCGCCGCGACCCCCTGAGATAGCACCGCAAATCCGGGGAATTCCCCGGTTGTAGCCCGGGCGATAGCCGCCTAGCTTCGGCGGCATGGTCGCCCGGCTCTTCCTCGTGGAGCGATATCTGCCCGACGTCAAACGCGACGCTCTCCAGGCGAGCATCGACCGGCTCGCGGCGACCGCCGAAGAATTGACCGCCGCGGGGGAGCCGATTCGCTACCTCGGTTCGACGCTCGTCCCGGGCGAGGAATCCTGCTTCTGCCGTCTAGAGGCGGCGTCCGCACAGGTCGTCGAACGGGCCTGCCGGCAGGCGCAGTTCCGCTACGCGCGGATCCTCGAGGCCGAAGCGGTCACCAATGACTGAGTACCGGACAGGAGGCTCGAACATGCGCAGGCTTGCAATGCTCTCGATGACGGTCGCGGCGACGCTGTCCGTCGTCGCCTCGTCGGCGGGCGGCCGATCCGCCAACAACGCGACGGGCGGCGCGGTGTGGGCGGTGGAGCGCTTCGACGCCGGCGTCAACACGCTCGCGGGCTTCGACGCCCGCACCGGCGAGGTGCTCGGCGTCGTCACGATCGGCAAGCGGCCGATCGGTGTCGTCGCGCCGAAGGGGACCGGCAAGGTCTACACGGCCGACGAACGCTCGAACCAGCTGAGCGTGCTCGACAAGGACAGCTTCACGATCGTGAAGACGATCCCGACCGGCGGCCCGCCGGCAGACCCGACCGGCACGCCCTCGTTCCCGCACCACCTGATGGCGAGCCGAAACGGGAAGCTCATCTACGTCGCCCGGTACAACACGAACACCGTCGGCGTCGTCGACACGAGCACCGACGAGCTTGTGCACGTCTTCGCATCGAGCGCGAACCCGGCCGCGAAGACCCACGCCGTCTGGATCACCACCGACGGCAAGGAGCTGTACGCCACCAGCGAGGGCGCCACCCAGACCAGTCCCGGCACGCTGTCCAAGCTCGACGCCGAGACCGGACAGATCCAGTGGGAGATCGAGATCGGCAAGCGCCCGAGCGAGGTGCTGGTCACCGCGAACCGCAAGACCGCCTACGTCTCCGTCCGCAACGACAACGCAATCCGGATCGTCGACCTGCGCGGAGATGAGCCCACGGTCGTGGGCGAGACGTTCATCGGCGTCCAGCCCGACACGCTGCAACTGACCCCCGACGGAAAGACGCTCGTCGTCGGCCTCCGCTCGATCCCGCAGGCGGCGCTCATGGACACGCGGAGCCGCAACGTCCGCTGGGTCACGTTCCCCGGCTACGGCATCAGCGGGCACGAGTGGCTGTCGACGAACGGCAAGCGCACTTACATCGCGCTCGAGAACACCGACACGAGCAAGCCCGGCGCGATCGCCGTCGTCCGAAACAAGACCGGCGAGATCCTCGCCACGTGGATGTACCCAGGCGGCCCGCAGCCGCATGGCGTCTACTTCGAGCCGGACTCCCAATGAGGGTTGAATCCGTAACTCGGCTCGTCATCACTTGCAGCCGATCAGATGCCGACGTCGACCGGCTCGGGCGGCGGCCCGTCCCGTAGCAGGTCGTGCAGGAGCTCTGGGAGGCGCCGCGGAGCGAAGATCGTTCCCGGCGCCTCCAGCTCCTCGGGCGTCCACCAGCGCTGGCCTGCGATCCCCTCACCGGCCAGCTGCTCGGCGCTCCACTCCGGCGCCGGCTCGAACGCCTCCGTCCGGACGAGGTGGATCCGCTCGGACTGGCCGCCCCAGCTCGCGATCTCGGTGAACCAGTGGTCGCGGGTCCAGACGCAAGGCCCGAGGTCGAAGTCGCGCAGGCCGCACTCCTCGGCCAGCTCGCGCACGATCGCCTCCTCCGGCGTCTCGCCCGGCTCGATCCCGCCGCCGGGCGGAGCCCAGACCGTCTTGTCCGGCCACTCGAAGCGGACGAGCAGGACACGGTCGGCCGGATCGACCACGAGCGCGCGCACGGCCGGCCGAAGCGACAGGCCCGTCGAGCGTCCGGCGAGCTCCTGGAACCAGCGCTCCCGCACCGCCCATGGGACGGCGGCGTTCGCCGGCGACGTCGACGGGAGGACGAAGAGCTGCGTCTCGCCGAGCCGGCGTTCCCGCAGCCCGAGCTCCGGCCGCTCGGCGAACGCGCCGCGGTACGCCTCCTTGCCGACGAAGCCGATCCATCGCGGCTCGAGCTCGAGCGCGATCCCCTCCAGCCGCTCGGCCGAGCCGGCGAAGTCGCCGCGCCGAAGGTCGCCCGAGCCCGGCGTCGTCCGGTAGGCGGCGTTCGTGATCCCGATCCCCTCGTCGAGGACGGCGAGCTGCTCCCGGGGCTCGTACAGGCGGGACGTGAAGCCGGTCGCATGGAGCAGCCGCCAGAAGTCGTTGCGTGGGTTGGCGAAGTGCGCGCCCGCGGCGGCGGAGACACGGCCCGGGTTGATCCCGCAGAAGACGACGCGCAGTCCAGGCGCGAGGACGTCCGGCAGGTCGCTAGGCGGCTTCGGGCTCCGGGAGCTCCTCGGCGTCACGTGCCTCGAACAGCTGCTCGAAGCGGCGCCGGATCGCCTCGCCCGTGAGAAGCACCTCGCTGCGCGGCCGCCGAGGCTCGACGCGGACGATGCGCACGGTCTCCTCCCAGCCGCCGTAGCACCTCGCGTAGCACTCGGCCTCGCTCAGCGGACGCAACCGTCGCATACCGGCACCTTAGGGGCGGCACCGGACGGGTCAGAGATCCTCCTCGGACTCGATCCGGAGCAGCGGCGAGAGGCGGTCGATCAGCCAGCGCGGGTCGAACGCCTCGGCCGGCGCGAGCGCGCCGACTGCGCGCGCCTCGCCGTCGCGAAGACCCGCGGCCGCCCGGGCGACGAGGAGCGCAGTCAGCCCGTACGGGTCGTGCCCTGCCAGCGTCACGCGCCGTCCGCCCTGCGGGCCGCGCGCCTCCGCCACGACCACGAACTCCGTCCGGACGCGGCGTGCGATCCGCGGGCCCGCGTCCGACGCCCCCGCTGGCACGGACGAGCGGCGCGGCGAGCCGTGCGAGCGCCGCGGTCCGCGCCGCCGCCTTCGGCGCGCGGATGTACGAGCGCACGCGCTGCGCCTGCGTGTGCCGGGGAACCGTGAGCGGCTCGGTTCCGCCCCACTCGACGACCGTGCGCTCCCCGAACGGGAACGTCACCGTCCGGGTGGTGGCGCCGAACCGCGACTCGACGAGCCGCCCTCCCTCCCACGCGACCTGCGGCTGTCCCATCACGTGTCCGAGCGTCCGCCGGGTGCCGGCCGAGACGGCCGTTCGCCGAACGGCGTAGGCCACGATCACCTCGTCCAGTGGCTCGAGGCCGTCGGCCGCGAGCCGCGCGGCGAGGTCCCCGGGCACGAAGTCGAACCCGAACGACGTCAGGACGACGACCTCGTTCGCCTCGGCTCGGCCGGAGTGACGCTCGTAGACCAGCCGCGCGAACGCCTGCTCGCCGCTCGTGTCGAGGTAGTGCGCGCGGCGGTCGATCGCGGCGGCGACCGGCAGGTCGCCGGTCGAGAGGAACGGCCCGGCGAGCGACGCGACGGCGAAGGCGCCGTCGAACGCCTCCCTCAGCGCGTGCTCGTCGCGCGCGTCCGCCAGCCGGATCTCGTCGCCGTCGGCCGCGAGCGCCTCGAGCGCCTCCCGCCTGCGGCCGACGAGCCGGAGCGGGAGCCCGAGCTCCCGCGCACTCGCCACGACGAGCGTGCCGGTGTAGCCGGTCGCCCCGAGAACCGCCAGCGGGCGAGCGGGGTCGGTCACGCCGCGGCGCTCAGGGCCGCTCGAGCGGCGCCATGGTGAGGCCGTGGCCTCGGAGCTGGTCCCAGTAGAGCTCCGCAGCCTCCTGATGGCCCGACCAGACGATCGCGAGACCGCTGTTGTGAATCCGATTGGCGAATGACATCCCGCGGTCGTACGAGACGCCGGGAATCGTGGCCGAGAGCGCGAAGGCGACTCCCTCGAACGTGTTGTGGTCGTCGTTGAGGACGATCACGTTCCACGGCGCGCCGAGGCCCGTGCCGGTGCCGTGGTCGATGCGTTCTTTGGTCGCCGGGGAGATGCCCGCAATCGTAGTAGCGTCTCCGGGATGTCGACGGTGACGTACGACGTGGAGGCCGTCCGAGCGCGCTACTCGGCCCTGCAGCGGCCGCTCGCGTTCTTCGACGCGCCGGGCGGGACGCAGGTGCCCGACGAGGTGATCGACGCCGTCTCCCGGTACTTCCGCGAGTACAACGCGAATCTGAGCGGGCCGTACGAGACGAGCCGCCGGACCGAGGCGCTCGTCACGCAGGCACGGCTCACGGCCGCGGACTTCCTCGGCTGCACGCCGGCGGAGTCGATCTTCGGCGCGAACATGACGACGCTCAACTTCGCGCTCACGCGTGCGGCGGCGCGCGGGTGGAAGGCCGGGGACGAGGTGCTCGTGACGCAGCTCGACCACGACGCGAACGTGTCGCCCTGGCTCGAGCTCGCCCACGATCTGGAGCTCGAGATCGGCTTCGTCGCCATGCGCGACGACACGACGCTCGACCTCGACGACCTCGAGCGAAAGCTCTCCGACCGAACGCGGGTGGTCGCCTTCCCGATCGCCTCGAATGCCCTCGGCACGCTGGCGGACGTCCGGCGCGTCGTCGACCTCGCCCACGCCGCCGGCGCGCTCGCGTGGGCGGACGCCGTCCACTATGGCCCGCACGGGCCCATTACGGTCGCCGACTGGGGCGTCGACGTGCTGATCTGCTCGCCCTACAAGTTCTTCGGGCCGCATCTCGGCCTGGCCTTCGGCCGCGCCGAGCTGCTCGACTCGTGGCGGCCGTACAAGGTCCGGCCCGCCGACGACGAGCCGGTGGGACGCCGGTTCGAGACCGGGACGCTGCCGCACGAGCTGCTCGCCGGCTTCGTGGCGGCGGTCGAGTACATCGAGTCGATCGGCTGGGACGCGATCCAGGCGCACGAGCACGAGCTCGGGGAGCGCTTCCTCGCCGGCCTGCGCGACGACGCCGAGCTCTACGGCCTGCCGACGATGGACGGCCGCGTCGCGACGTTCGCCTTCAACCTCCCGGGCACGACCCCGCAGGAGGCGGCCACGCGCCTCGGCGAGGCGGGCTTCGCGGTCTGGTGGGGCAACTACTACGCCGTCGAGGTCATGAAGCGCCTCGGCCTCGAGGACGGAGCCGTGCGCGCCGGCATCGTCCACTACAACACCGCCGACGAGGTCGCCGGGCTCCTGGAGGCGATCGCCCGTCTCTGACCGCGAGCCCGCGACGCCGGTCGAGCTCCTCCAGCAGCTGATCCGGTTCGACACGACGAACCCGCCGGGGAACGAGGCGGCGTGCATCGAGCACATCCGCGGCCTGATCGAGGAGACCGGCGTCGAGACCGAGCTCTACGCGCACGAGCCCGGCCGCCCGAACCTCGTCGCGCGGCTGCCCGGGAAGCGAGGCGGCCGACCGCTCCTCCTGCAGGGGCACGTCGACGTCGTCACGACCGCCGGGCAGCCCTGGCAGCACCCGCCCTTCGGCGGCGAGCTCGTCGACGGGTTCGTGTGGGGCCGCGGCGCCCTCGACATGAAGGGCGGCGTCGCGATGCTCCTCTCGGCCTTCCTGCGCGCGGCCCGCGGCGAGTTCGAGCCGGCCGGCGATCTGCTCCTGATCATGCTCGCGGACGAGGAGGGCGGCGGCGACCTCGGCGCGAAATTCCTCGTCGAGGAGCACGCGCACCTGTTCGAGGGGATCAGCTACGGGCTCGGCGAGTTCGGCGGCTTCACCGTGCACCGCTCGGGACGGCGCTTCTACCCGATCCAGGTCGCGGAGAAGCAGATCTGCTGGCTGAAAGCGACCATCCGCGGGCCCGGAGGGCACGGCGCGATGATCAACCGGGGCGGCACGATGCGCCGGCTCGGCCGCTTCCTCCGCGACCTCGACCGCAAGCGCCTGCCGGTTCACGTCACCCCGGTCGCGCGCGAGATGCTCGAGCAGATGGGAGCGGCGCTGCCGCGGCCCCAGCGAGCCGTCATGCAGTCGCTCCTCCAGCCGCGCCTGACCGACCGCACCCTGCCCCTGCTCGGCGCGGCCGCGCGAGCGACCGAGCCCCTGCTGCGGAACACGGTCACCGCGACGATCGTCCGGGGCGGGGACAAGATCAACGTCGTCCCGTCCGAGGTCGAGGTCGAGCTCGACGGCCGGGCCCTCCCGGGCTTCGGGCCGGAGGAGCTGATCGGCGAGGTGCAGGACCTGGTCGGAGCCGACGTCGAGCTGGAGCTCGTGCGGCACGACCCGGGGCCGCCCGAGCCGGACCTGGAGCTGTTCGACACGCTCGCCGACGTCCTCCGCGAGCTGGACCCTGGCGCGACGCCGATCCCGCTCCTGCAGATCGGCGTCACCGACGCCCGGTTCTTCTCCCGGCTCGGGATCCAGACATATGGGTTCCTGCCGCTGCGCCTGCCGGAGGGCTTCGACTTCGCGCCGCTGCTCCACGCCGCCGACGAGCGCGTCCCCGCGGACGCGATCGAGTTCGGCGCCGAGGCGGTCTCGCTGGCGCTCCAGCGAGCGTGAGTCAGCGAGTCTTGGTCAGCGCCCGGACACCGGTCCCGTCCGGCCGCATCACATAGACGGCGGCGCCGGAGCGCGCGATCGGGCGCACGAACGCGATCAGCCCGCCGTCCGGCGACCAGGCGGGGAGGAAGCCGAACGAGATCAGCCGCAGCGCGTTGAGGGCGCCCCGCTCCGCGTCGACGACGAGGACGGCGCAGCCGCTGAGCGGGCAGGTCGCGCTCACGATCCTCGTCCCGTCGGGAGACCAGCTCGGCGGGCTCATCTGCGAGCCCGGCTGCGAGCAGTCGACCGGGTCGGTGGGCGTGCCCGTGCCGTCGTCCGCGATCACGGCGAGCCGGCAGATCTGGACGAAGGCGATGGTGCGGCCGTCGGGCGACCACTTCGGCGTGTAGCCGCGCGCGGGGAGGCGCGTCGCCACGCCGGTGTCGACGCGGAGGACGTACAGCCAGTCCTGAAGCTCGAAGAGGAGGCGCGTCCCGTCCGGCGACCACGACAGGTCGGTGAGGTCGTTCCGGGCGACGACGGTCGCGGGGCCGAGCACCTTCGGGACCTGGAACAGAAGCCGGGGCATCTGACCGTCGGCGCCGGCCACGAAGACCCCCTCGCCGAGCGCGCGGATCCTGCCGGCGAAGGCGAGCTCGCGGCCGTCGGGCGACCACGCGGGAAGCGAGCTCCACGCCGAGACGACCGGCCTGCGCAGGCGCGTCCCGTCGCGGCCGATCAGATAGAGGTGCGGGACGACCTTCCCGCGGCGCGGGGAGCGGGCGAACGCGAGCGTCGACCCGTCCGGCGACCAGGCGGGGAAGAAGTCGCGCGCGCCGCGGGTGAGGCGGCGAAGCCGCTTGCCGTCCCTCCCCACGACGTAGAGCTCGCTCGTGAGGTCGGGCCGCTGGACGTTGCGGAGCCGGAGGAAGGCGACCGCGGATCCGTCGGGCGACCACCGCGGGCTGCTGTCCAGCGGCGCTGGCGCCGGTGCGGCGGCCGCCAGCAACCCGGCCGTGAAGAGCGTCGCGAACGTCACCACCTCCCATAGCATGCCGCGCCTGGCCGCGGATTACTCGACGACGCCTCTTTCGAAGAAGCTGGGCGCGAAGCCGGGCGCCGAGGTAACCGTCTTCTTCACGACCAGCCGGGCCGAGCTGGAGCGGCGCTTCCCCGCGCTGAAGCAGACGCTGGCGCCGGCAGACGGCCTCTGGGTCGCGTGGCCCAAGAAGGCCTCGAAGATCGACACGGACCTCGACTTCGACGCCGTGCAGCGGATCGGCCTTGATCGCCGGACTGGTCGACAACAAGAGCGCCGCGATCGAGTAGTGCGGCACGCGGGCGAAGACGGTTGATCGCCAGAAGCGAAGACCCGAGACGCAGATGCAGCTTTCGGCAATGCCAGATGTATGCACTGACTGCCTCTCGTTACCCGTCGTGGGGGCGTGCCCGTCGTGTCAGAAGGGCTGGAACTCGAACGCGTCACCCTTGTGCAGTGACGAGCCATCGGCTCGTGCTCGGTTCGGCGGCGCAAGTCATTGTTGTTGGTTGCTGCGATCGCGACGGGCGGGCGGAACCCGGCGGCTCCTGCGCCGAGATCGACGAGACAGGCGCGACCTCCTCGAGCGACGATCTCGGACTGATCGAGCGAAAGGTCTGCCGCGACTGCGGCCACCAGTTCGAGACCGTCGTGGCCCGCGCTGGAGCTTGCGCCCTAGCCGATCGGTGGGCTAGCCGCACCCGCGGCCTGGTCGTAGAGTCACGGGGGATGCTGCGGCGCTCACTCCTGCTGGCCTCCGGGTGCCTTGCTCTCGCCGTCACGCCCGCGGCTGGCGCGACCACGGCCAGCTCCACGCCGGTCACCGAGACAGCCTTCGCCGGGAACGTGGAGGCGCAGCTCGATTACGTCCGCATGGTCGACGACAGCGGCTTCACGCACTACGAAGGTCTGAGGATCACGATCCGCCGTGGCGGCCAGCCCATCCCCTCGACACCGCCGCATCCAGGCTCGATCGACGGGCTCTGGCCGGGCTATGCCTGGAAGCAGGATGCGAAGTCGATCCAGGTTCAAGATCTCGACAAAGATGGCGAGCCGGAGGTCACGGTCGACATCAACTCCGGCGGGGTGCACTGCTGCGCGGAGCTGTGGGCCTACCGCTTCACCGGCAGCTCGTACGTCTCGGCTGCGATCGGGACAGGAAGTTCGCCCTACACGGAGCGAGACCTCAACCGTGACTCAAAGCCCGAGTGGGTGACCGCCGACCCGCGCTTCGAGTACCTGTTCACCTCCTTCGCCGGCTCCGGTGTCCCGCTCCGGGTCTACACCTACACGGGCGGCCGCTTCGCGCTCGTCACGCGCTCCTACCCGGCGCTCGTCCGAGCCGACGCGGCGCGCTGGTGGCGCATCTACCTGCGCGGGCGAACACAGCCGGCAGGCGCACGCGATGTCCGCGGCTTCCTCGCCGCCTGGGCGGCCGACGAGTACCTGCTCGGCAAGGGCGCCAAGGTCTGGCCGGCGCTCAACGCGTCGCTTCGGCGCGGCGAGCTGAACGGCTTGCGCATCCTCGGCCCGACCGGCGCCTCCTACATCACCAAGCTCCGCCGCGAACTACGAAAGCTCGGCTACTCGTGACGCGGCGGTGCCTTGGGCTGATGCTTGCGGCGGCGTTGTTTGCGCTCGCCGGGGGTGCGCTCGCGGTTTCCGGCGGTAACACGATTACGACGTTCGCTGGCAGAAGCGAGTTTCCAGGCTTCGCCGGCGACGGGGGCCCGGCGGCGAGAGCGCTCTTTGGAGGCATGAATGGCGTGGCGGTGGATCGGCAGGGCAACGTCTACATCGCGGATACCGCCGGCTACCGCATCCGCAAGGTGAACCCGGCCGGGACGATCTCGACCTTCGCCTGCACCGGCAAGCAGGGGACTTCCGGGGATGGAGGCCCGGCGAGGTCCGCCCGATGCCGCCCTTACGGAATCGCAGTGGACGGACAGAGGAACGTGTACTTCAGCGATGAGAACCGCGTTCGCAAGGTCAGCCCCGACGGCAAGATCACGGCCTTCGCGGGCACCGGAGGACTGCCGGGGGACTCCGGTGACGGCGGTCCTGCAACCGCGGCAAAGCTCAACTCGCCGTGGGGGATCGCGGCCGATGGGCTCGGGAACGTCTACATCGCCGACACCCAGAATCACCGTGTCCGCAAGGTCAGCCCCGGCGGGAAGATCACCACCTTCGCAGGGACAGGCCGCAGCGTCTTCTCCGGCGACGGTGGGCCGGCTACCTCGGCAGGACTCTCACCGTGGGACGTCGCAGCGGACGCCCAAGGCAACGTCTACATTGCCGACATCCAGGATCACCGTGTCCGCAAGGTCAGTCCCGGCGGCATCATCACCACGTTCGCGGGCACAGGCAGAGACGGCTTCTCCGGAGACGGCGGCCCCGCCACCGCCGCGACGATAGAAGCTCGGTCGGTGGCGATTGGGGGCCAGGGAGACATCTACATCGGCGAGACCCTCCGCGTTCGCAAGGTCAGCCCCAACGGAACGATCACGACTGTCGCCGGCAACGGCAAGGCGGGATTCTCCGGCGACGATGGCCCGGCCGCGAACGCGAGGCTGTACAGCGTCGGAGGGATGGCAGTCGACCCGAAAGGGAACCTGTTGATCGTCGACGGCGAGAACCGCCGCATTCGCAAGGTCTGGAATGGGCCGGCGCCGAAGAGGCCGTCCAAGCCTGCAAAGCCGCCCAAGGCAGCGCCGAAGGGAATCAGCGGCGCCTGCAACCGCGCGACCGCGGTCAAGCTCGCGGTCAAGCACGCCTACGGCGAGCCGTTCGGACACCCGCAGCTCGCGTTCATCTGCGGCCACTTCACCGGTACCGGCTCGACCGCGATGGCGGCGATCTACCACTCGGGCACCTGCCTGCCCTCCCAGGGGTTCGCGGTCTTCCATCGCGTCGGCGGCGTCTGGAAGCAGGTGCTGCCGCTGACCGACTTCGGCGCCCTCTCGATCAAGGCGGTCGCCAACGACATCAAGGAGACAGCACCCGTCTTCAAACCCGGCGATCCCCGCTGCATCCCGAGCGGCGGCGACCACTCCCGAGTCTGGCGCTGGAACGGCTAAGGGAGTACTTTACCTTTCCGGCCAAGCCTGCGCGCAACCGTCGCTCAGCCGAGCAGATGCTGGTTAAGGCTTACGCGGCGCGTGCGCGAGATCAGCGATTTGGCCGCGGCGGGTGATATCCTGACTTGGGATCAGGCGACCTACATGCCGCGAGGTGGTGCTGACGCCCGAGCCCGCCAATGCGCGGCGCTCTATGGTCTGGCGCACGAGCAGGCGGTCGCGCCGGCACTCGGCAAACTGCTCGACGCACTTGCCAACTATGGCGAGACTCCTAATCTCTGCCGGGCGCTGTAAGGACGTCGACGGACCGGCACGGTGCTTCACGCGGGTATGTCTATCGCTGCCATGCCCTGGAAATCGGTTTCGCAGTAGCGGCTGCCGAGCAGATAGATCAGGACCTCCCCCCGCACATCTTCCAGTGCATGCTGCTCCGCCTGCGGGGACCGTCGCGTCAGGCTCGCCCTTGTCCTGTACCAGAAAGTCCGTGGACATGGTCACCCGGCCCGCCGGAGGGCGGTCACATGGCAGAAAGTACCCGAAGCTGTCGTGATACGTGTTGGTAGGGATTGGTGGATCAAGCCGCATAGGTCCGGGGTCAGCAGATCGGCAAAGCGTGACGGATGGACGCTCAGCGTCAGGATCATGGGCGTCGGCTGCGGGCAGTCATAGGAAATCTCGTAACCTGCGCGGATCTTCATCGAAAACCCCTTCGCTCCGCACAAACAGCGCCCGGCCGCGCGTTCACAAAAACGCAAGAAAAATCTTCCGCTTTTTTCGCATTGATCTAGATCAGATCGAACCTGCCACTCTTCATGGCCCATGTAGTGCACTTGTGAGTTAGTTCCAAATGCAGTTAATGGATCATGGTTTTTTATCGGGCAAGCGCGGGCGCGATCTGGGTGTCGGCGTCGCAGTGCACGTGTAGAGCAGGCCGAGCGGGTTCCCGTGCTGCCTCTGAAACTCCCGGCGTAGCCCGAGGAAGGTGTCGCCGAGCGGCTCGCCATCGAGGAAGCGCGGGAAGAAGCGCTTCGCCCATGCGGAGCGAACAACGCCGGTGTCTTGCACTCCGTCCCGACGACTCCGCGCGCGCCCTTCGCCATGAAGTACGGCATGAACCCGTCGTAGAATTTCGGACGGATCTCGGCCGATTCGCAGGCGTTGATGAACACGAGTGGGTTGCCCGGAGCGGCTTCGTCGTTGGTGCCTCGCGATTCAGGTCGCCGAGTGTGACGCTCGCGCCGGTGAGCAGGAAGCAGCGTTCTGGTCCCCCGGATCGGCGAGCCCGTTCGTTACCGCGTGGCAATAGAAGTAAGAACTGGTCCCGTCGCGCCGTCGCGAGCGCGGCAGCACCTCCGCGCGTGCCGTGCGCGACGGTTAGGCGCACCCGCTTCGACTCCTTCGCGCCCTCCCAGAACGCGTGTTGATGCGCGACGCAGTCGAGTTGCATTTGCGTATCGATTCCGCTGTTGACGTTGATGCTCACCGCGAGCTATGGACTGTCACTCGGATCACCGTGTCGTCGACCAGCATTGCGTTCTGTAGCGGGATCTGTTCGACGACGTGGCGCATGCCGAGGAAGTTTCCAGCTCGATCGTCGCTCCTGACGAGGCATCGCCGAAGTACAGCAGCCCCCAGGGAACGGGGATGCGCTCGGCGACGACCTGGAGGTTGAGCCGAGTAGCCTGGGTTCGCTCGCCTGCTTCCTCAGTACTCGCCGACTGCCTTGCAATCCGCGCCGGCGGCGGGACCGAAGAAGATGTGCTGGAACAGAGTCGGCGCCCGCGCGGCGAGCGTTCGCAGCGCGCGATCGCGTACGCATCGTGGATCTCGATCCCCTTCTGGAACACGAGGTCGCGCGCCGTTCCGCTGTGTTACGACGCTCATGATCGCGTCGCGCGCGACTGATCGCACCGGCGAGATACGCCTGCTCATCGGCACGGGCGCTCGTACACGGTCCCCGCACGACGCAGTCGTATCCTCCCTCGCCGACGGGGACATCGTCATGCCGAGCTCGCGCGGGTCATGTCTCGACGCGGCGGGTGGGGTCCCCGGCGGCCACCTCTACGGTCGTGCGTGTGCCGCGCCGACCTCGAAACGTGATCTCCATCTGCTGACGAAGTTGCCGTCCTTGTGAATCGTCGCCTTGATAATGGACGGCCCGTTATGTCGCGGCGATATAAAAAAACATGCCCTCGCGCGATCGACCCGCACGCGGTATTCGGAGCGGACGTTTTTGGTCGGAGATTTCGAAATCGGCGCTGTCAAGTTGCACAGTCAACTGCACTTCGTCCGTGCCCTCGGGAAAGAGCTGTGCTTCCATCAACTGCGCCGCGCCGACCGCAGTCGCATGTTTCGCTACATCGACATCAAAGACGAGGGTGTACCACTTGCCTGCAGCGAGCGACTCGTGAGGCGCGTGATCCTCAAGCTCGGCATTGATCCAACGCGGCGCAGTCGGCGAACTTGGTTCAATGGCGTCCGCCTGCAGTCCCTCCAAAACCCCTCCTTCGATGGGCCTAATCGAGACACCATGCACGTCTTCCCCGCGCTCAGTTTGCTGCTGTTGCTGCTGTTGCTGCTGCTGTTGGTGCTGTTGCTGTTGCTGCTGCTGCTGGGGTTGTTGTCATGCTGGCTGTTGTTGTTGTTGTTGCTCAACCCCTCCCTCCCGGAGCACTCCCCCGCTTAGCGTGGGCACGTACAACGGTGTCAACGCAGCAGCCCAGAACGCGTGGGCCACCTTCCGCATGTGCGATGTCATTGTGGGCCCCTGATGCGCCGCTGCCATTCTTGATGATGTAGCTCGCGTCGAGATTGTAGACATCTCCGCCACGGAAGTGATACGCGTCTGTAGCTGGCTTCATGTTCACTTCGGCGACCTCACGGAGGCCCTGGATGCCGAAGGTGCCGATCCCACCGTAGGCCGGGTATTTGTCGCCGAGCACGAGCTGCTTCTTCAACATCGCGCCCAGTGGATAGATGCGCCCAACCGCGGTGTCGCGGCTGGAGCGCGTAGTTACGATAGGGCCGCGCACCAAACGGTCCTTCACGATGCGGTTAAAGTATCCAACAGTGCCCACTGCGTACGGGATGCTGTAAGCGTAAGACCATAGCGACACCGCTCCCTGGACGAGAAAGAGGGAGTCCACTGGTCTCGGCAGCGGCGGGCCGTTCGGCGGGCCGGCCACCGCCGCCGAGACGAC
>CAWFNA010000009.1:0-1093109 GCA_963817105.1 uncultured Actinomycetes bacterium | reverse complement strand
GCCGGGCGCCGGTACGACGACCGTCCCGCCAGCCGTCAGTACGCCGGGTCGTCGTCGACTTCGTTCTGCGCGACCTCGGCCGCGTCGAAGCCGGCGTAGCTCGCGTCGGTCTTGATGTCGTCCTTGCGCTCCTCGTAGTCCTCCCGGTCGACGTCGCGCTCGGGCGCTGTCATCTGGGTCTCCTCGTCGGCGCGTTCGAGGGCTCGGTCGTCCTCTCCGGGGTCCAGCGGCTGAAGAAGCGCTTCAATCCCATGCGGCGCAGTATCGCGGAGCCGGGTCACCAGGGGGTTCATCGCGACACGCTCGGGGCGGAAATCCACAATTTGCGGGGGAAATGGGCGAAAAACCCCCCGATGAGACGGTTGTCTCCACTTTGGCCAATCTCTCCCCCGCGATCATGCGGATATGAGTGACCATTGCGGCCTCGTATCGAGTCCTGCGCGCAGGCGGGTATGGAAACCAGCGCCGCGGGCCGTCAACCGGGACGAAAGCGCACAGCCCGGGAGGAACGGGGCGAGATGAGAACGGCGATCTCCAAGAGCTCAACGCCTCGTTCACGCGCGACACTGAGGCTGATCGCTTCCTCCCCCGCCTGTTGCCTCCGCTCCTCCTCGTCGCGCAAGCCGCTTCACCGGCGTCGTCGGGGTTGGTGGCGGCGTATGGGTTCGACGAGGGGTCGGGGACGGCGGTCACGGATGCGTCGGGTAACGGGCACACCGGGACGATCGCGAACGCGACCTGGGCGGCGGCCGGCAAGTACGGCAAGGCGTTGCAGTTCAACGGGACGAACGCGATCGTCTCGATCCCGGACGCCGCCGACCTGCACCTCTCGACCGCGATGACTCTCGAAGCATGGGTCAACCCGACCACGATCAACGCCAACTGGCGGGACGTGGTCTACAAGGGCAACGACAACTACTACCTCGAGGCGAGCAGCCAGCCCAACTCGAGGCCGGTCGCCGGCACGATCGCCGGCGGCGGCTACGGCGAGGCCTACGGCACCGCCAACCTGGCCACCAACACCTGGTCGTTCATCACTGCCACCTACGACGGCGCCAACGTCCGCCTCTACGTCAACGGCACCCAAGTCGCCTCAACGGCGCGCACCGGCACGATCGCCTCCTCCAGCAATCCGCTCACGATCGGCGGCGACCCCATCTACGGCCAGTACTTCGCCGGGCTAATCGACGAGGTACGTGTCTACAACGTCGCGCTCACGGCCGCCCAGATCCAAGGCGACCAAACGACCCCGATCACGCCTCCCGACCCAGATCAGACCCCGCCGACGGCGCCGGCGTCGTTGACGGCGGCCGTCGTCTCGACCGGAGAGATCGACCTCTCCCCGCCCGCCTCGACAGACAACGTCGGCGTGACGGGCTACCAGGTCGAACGCTGCCAGGGCGCGAGCTGCGCGACCTTCGCCCAGATCGCGACCCCGACCGCGACCACCTACAAAGACACCACCGTCAGCGCGTCGTCCATCTACAGCTACCGCGTCCGTGCCACCGACGCCGCCGGCAACCAAGGCGGCTACTCGCCGACTGCCTCCGCCACGACGCCGGCGCAGACGTATTCGGTTGGCGGGAGTGTGTCCGGCCTTTCGGGGACGGTGGTGCTGCAGAACAACGGTGGCAACGATTTGAGCGTGAGCGCGAATGGTTCGTTCGCGTTCAGCACCCAATTGGCGAGTGGCGCGGCGTACGCGGTGACGGTGAAGAAGCAGTCCGTCGGGTCAGACGTGTGCTGTGTCGAATGGGTCGGGGACGGTGGCCGGCGCGAACGTCACGAACCGTCGCGGTCACCTGTGCTGCGGTGCCGACAGGATTCGGTCGGCGGCAGCGTCACCGGTCTTTCAGGGACGCTGGTGTTGCGGGACAACGGTGGCGACGACCTGAGCGTCGCCGCGAACGGCCCGTTCGCGTTCGCGACCAAGCTGCCTGGATGGCGCGGCCTATGCGGTGACGGTGAAGACGAACCCGTCCGGTCAGACCTGCTCGGTCTCGGGCGGCTCGGGCACCGTCTCGGGCGCGAACGTGACCAACGTCGCGGTCACCTGCACGACCGTCCCGACGTATTCGGTCGGCGGCAGCGTGTCGGGGCTGTCGGGGACGGTGGTGTTGCAGGACAACGGTGGCGACGATCTGACCGTCGGCGCCAACGGCTCGTTTGCGTTCGCGACCCAGCTGGCCTCGATGGTGCCGCGTACGCGGTGACGGTGAAGACCAATCCTGCCGGTCAGACCTGCGCGGTCGCGGGCGGCTCCGGCACGGTCGGCTCGGCGCAGACGTGACCAGTGTCGCGGTCGCCTGCAGCCGACGCTCGCCGACGTATTCGGTTGGTGGGACCGTGTCGGGGTTGTCGGGCACGGTGGTGTTGCAGGACAACGGCGGCGACGATCTGAGCGTTGCGGCGAACGGCCCGTTCACGTTCGCGACGAAGCTTGCCGCGGTGCCGGCTACGCGGTGACGGTGAAGACCAATCCGGCCGGGCAGACCTGCACGGTCGCGGACGGCTCGGGGCACGGTCGCCTCGGCGCCAACGTGACCAACGTCGCGGTCGCCTGCGCCGCCGACGGGGTCGACCGCGGCCGATGATTTCAACCGGGCGGACGGTGGGCTCGGTGCGAGCTGGGCGGCGATGAGTGACGGTGGGTTGTCGATCTCGTCGCAGGCGGTGCTGGGGCTGAGCGCGCATGCGGGTGATATCCGGACGGCGGAGTCGTATGCGAGTGATCAGTACTCGCAGGTCGAGGTGACCTCGACGCAGCTGTCGGGTGGGCAGTGGATCGGGCCGGCGGTGCGGATGCAGAACGGCGGCCAGAACATGTATCTGGGGATCTACTTCTGGAACAACGGCAGCCAGCAGCTGCGGCTGTACAAGCGCAGCGCGGGGACCTGGACCCAGCTCGGCAGCTCGTACAACAGCGGGCCGCTGGCGGCCGGGACGCAGTTGCAGCTGACGGCGGTTGGGTCGACGATCTCGTTCCTGCAGAACGGGGTCGAGCGGGATCACCGTCACCGACAGCAGCGTGACCGGTGGCGCGCCCGGGATCATGACCTACGGCACGGCCAAGGCCGACAACTGGGCCGGCGGCAGACGCCTCCGCCGCGCGACGTATTCGGTTGGCGGCACCGTGTCGGGGTTGTCGGGGTCGGTGGTGTTGCAGGACAACGGCGGCGACGATCTGACCGTCAGCGCGAATGGCCCGTTTGCGTTCGCGACGCAGCTGGGCGCGGCGCGCCTACGCGGTGACGGTGAAGACCAACCCGGCCGGGCAGACCTGCACGGTCGCGAGCGGGTCGGGGACGGTGGCTCGGCGCAACGTGACCAGCGTCGCGGTCGCCTGTACGGCCACCCGACGTATTCGGTTGGCGGGAGTGTCTCGGGGCTGTCGGGGACGGTGGTGTTGCAGGACAACGGCGGCGACGATCTGAGCGTGACCGCGAACGGCCCGTTCAGCGTTTGCGACGCAGCTTGCCTGATGGCGCTGCCTATGCGGTGACGGTGAAGACGAATCCGCGCGGGCAGACCTGCACGGTTTCGAGCGGGTCGGGCACGGTCTCGGGCGCGAACGTGACCAGTGTCGCGGTCACCTGCACGACGATCCCGACGTATTCGGTTGGCGGGAGCGTGTCGGGGCTGTCGGGGACGGTGGTGTTGCGGGACAACGGCGGCGACGATCTGAGCGTCGCGCGAATGGCTCGTTCAGGTTCGCGACGCAGGTTGCCGGCCGGTGCGGCCTATGCGGTGACGGTGAAGACCAACCCGGCCGGGCAGACCTGCAGCGTTTCGGGCGGCGTCGGGGACGGTCGGCTCGGCCAACGTCACCAGTGTCGCTGTCACTGCGCGGCGACGCCGACGTATTCGGTCGGTGGGAGTGTGTCGGGTCTTTCGGGGACGGTGGTGTTGCAGGACAACGGCGGCGACGATCTTACTGTCAGCGCGAACGGCGCGTTCACGTTCGCGACGCAGCTTCCGACGGGGCGGCGTACGCGGTGACGGTGAAGACGAACCCGTCCGGCCAGACCTGCACGGTCTCGAACGGTTCCGGCACGGTCGGCTCCGCGGACGTCACCAGTGTCGCGGTCGCGTGCTCCGCGTCGACCTCGACGCGTGCCCGGACGATTTCAACCGTGCGGACGGTGGGCTCGGCGCGAACTGGGCGGCGATGAGCGACGGCGGGCTGTCGATCTCGTCGCAGGCGGTAGCTCGGCTCGAGCGCAACCGCCGGCGACGTCCGCGCCGGTGAGACCTACGGCAGCGATCAGTTCTCGCAGATCGAGGTGACCTCGACGCAGCTGACGGGTGGGCAGTGGATCGGACCGGCCGTGCGAATGCAGAACGGCGGCCAGGACATGTATCTGGGGATCTACTTCTGGAACAACGGCACCCCGCAGCTGCGGATCTACAAGCGCAGCGCCGGCACCTGGATCCAGCTCGGCAGCTCGTACAACTGCGGGCCGCTGGCGGCCGGCACGCTGCTGCAGCTGACGGCGGTCGGCTCGACGATCTCGTTCCTGCAGAACGGGGTCGACACGGATCATTGTCACCGACACCACCATCACCGGCGGAGCGCCCGGGATCATGACCTTCGGCACCGCCGACGGCCGACAACTGGTCGGGCGGCACCGCGACCTCCGCCAGCACTGCCGAACTTCCAGATCCACCTACACCGGCACAGACGCCAACGGCGTCGCTCGTACAACGTCGTCTCCGCCGACGATGGCTACGGCACGCAGGTAATGCGGGTCTTGGCCCCACGAATCCCGCGCCGGGCGTACCCACAACTTCCTCTACGTCCTCCCGGTCGAGGCCGGGCTGGGACGCTCTACGGCGACGGAATGGACACACTCCGCGCGCTCGATGCACAGGACCAGTACAACCTCACGATCATCGAGCCGTCGTTCGCGATCGAGCCGTGGTACGCGGACAATCCCGAACGATCCGACCTCCACTTCGAGACCTTCATGACGAAGATCTCGTGCCCTGGGTGACGCAGAACCTCGTCGAGACCGGCCACGAGCAGAACTGGCTGATCGGCTTCTCGAAGTCGGGCATCGGAGGGCAAGATCTGATCCTGAAGCATCCCGACGTCTTCTCGCTGGCGGCGGCCTGGGACTTCCCGGCAGACATGTCCGCGTACGACCAGTTCGGGTCCAGCTCCGCGAACAACTACGGGACCGATGCCAACTTCCAGGCGAACTATCGGCTCACCCCGGCCTTCGTCGACGCGCACAAGGCGCCGTTCCTGAGCAAGAACCGGATCTGGATCGGCGGCTACGACGCCTTCCAGACGGACATGGCCGACTACGACGCGCTCTTGACCTCGGAGGGCATCGTCGCACACGACCGAGACGCCGACGGTGATGCCACACCGGTGGGACAGCGGCTGGGTTCCGATCGCCCTCGCCGCGCTGCGCCAGGACAGCGTCAACCTCGGGAGCTGACGCGGAGCACGCGCTCGTCGCCGACGCGTCGCGTGAGGCCGTCGGCGTCGAAGCGCTCGAGCAGCAGCTGCGCGGTCGCCGGCGCGACTCCGAGCGCGTCGCGGAAGCCGGCGAGCGTGATCGGCCGAGCGTCGGCAGCGTCTCGCGCCCGCGCTCGTAGAGCCGGCTCGAACGGCGAACCCGTCGCCGACGCGGCTCAGGCTTCCCGCCTGCCTCGAGAAAGCCGGCGAGCTCGCGGTCTCGACCCGGACGACCTCGTCTCCGGCGAGCCGCTCCTCGAGCGCGGCCGCCGCGGCGGCGCGGTCGCCGAGCGTCGGCGCCGCGCCCGGCAGATATGCCTTGCCCCCGCGGCGCTCGACGTGGAGCAGGTCGACGACGGCGGCGGCCCACGGCTCCGGCGGCAGCAGCTCCGCCGAGCGGCAGGCCCGGGTCGAGCGGGGCGCTCCGCGCGCGCGGCCAGGCGCTCGCGAACCTGCGCGCGCAGCTCCTCGAGCCACTCCGGCGAGAAGAACCAGTCGCCGGCCTGCTGCAGCGCCGCGAGCCCGCGCGCGAGCTCGGCCGGGGGAGGAGCCCGCGCGCCTGCAGCGCGGCCCGTCACCGGCCCGTGCACGCAGCGCGCGGACGATCTCTCCGGGTCGCCGCGCTCGAGCAGCTCGAGCCGCTCGGGATCGAGCTGGCGCGGCGGCGCCGGGTCGAGCACGAGGCCCCCGCCGACCGTCGTCTCCGCGCGCAGGACGACCCGGTCGCCGCGCGCCGCGACCACCGGCTCCCGACAGCCGCAGCTGCGCGTAGCGGCCCACGCGCACGACGCGGGCGGGCATCGCCTCGTGCCGAGGTGCACCGTCACCGCCGCGGGGACCGGCTCGAGCTCCTCGAGCACGACGTCGAGCCGCCAGCTGACGGGGTAGTGCGCCGGGCTGGACGAGCGCGTCGCCGCGCGCGAGCTCGTGCGCGGCCAGCCCGGCAGGTTGACCGCGACGCGCTGCCCGGCCTCGGCGCGCTCGACGGCGCGTCGTGCACCTGCACGCTGCGCACGCGAGCGTCGAGGCCGCGCGGCTCGACGCGCAGCACGTCGCCCGGCGCCGATCGTGCCCGACCAGAGCGTCCCGGTCGACGACCGTCCCGATCCCGGCAGCGTGAAGGCGCGGTCGACGTAGAGCCGCGTCGCCGACCGAGCGCGTCGCGCTCCGTGCACCGGCCGCGCGCGCCAGCGCGGCGCGCAGCTCGTCGAGCCCGGCGCCGGTCTTCGCGCTGACCGCCACGACCTCCGCGTCCGGCACGAGCTCGCGCGCCTCGGCCAGCGCGAGCTCGACGGTCTCCGCGTCGACCGCGTCGGCCTTCGTGACCGCGACGACGCCGCGCTCGATCGCCGAGCAGGCGCAGGATCGCCAGGTGCTCGTGCGTCTGCGGCCGCGCGCCCTCGCGCCGCGTCGATCACGAGCAGGAAGAGGTCGATCCCGGTCGCGCCGGCGACCATCGTGCGCACGAAGCGCTCGTGCCCCGGGACGTCGACGAGCGAGAGGCGCCGTCCGTCCGGCAGCTCGAGCGGCGCGTAGCCGAGATCGATCGAGATCCCGCGCGCCTGCTCCTCGGGCAGCCGGTCGGTGTCCTTGCCGGTCAGCGCCCTGACGAGCCAGGTCTTGCCGTGGTCGATGTGGCCGGCGGTGCCGACCGTCAGCGGCATCGCGCCTCGATCAGCCCGTCCCGCGATGCTCGCGGCTCAATCCGCGCCTCGAGCAGTGCTCGCCACTGTGCCTCGTCGCGCTCCCGGCCGCCGAAGAGCGCGAGCATGAGCAGGTCGAGCCACTTGTCCCGTCGGGCTCGTTCCCGGCCGCGACGACGCCGTCGAGCAGGACGAGCCTCGTCCCGGCTGTCGCGGCGGCGCGGATCGTGCGGAGGATCGCGGTAGCGCGCTCGTCGTCCCAGTCGTGCAGGATCGTCGAGAGGACGTACGACGTCGCCAGCGGGCACGCGCTCGAAGAAGCTCGCCGGCGACGAACTCGATCCGGTCGCCGAGGTCGTCGTCGCGCACGGTCTCGGGCAGGTCGAAGACGATGCCGCGCAGCCCCGGCTGTCGCCGCAGGAGCTCGACGAGCAGCGAGCCGTTGCCGCCGCCGACGTCGACGATCGTCTCGTCGCCGCGCCAGTCGACGGACGCGAGCCGCTCGAGCCGCCGCTCCCTGCCCTCGACCATCGCGCGGTCGAAAGCGGCGCGCTCCGCCGGGTGCGCGGCGAGCCACGACCAGAAGTCGGCGCCGAACGTCGCCTGGAACGTCGGCGTCCGCCGGCCGCTCCAGCTCGCCCACCGCGCGGTGCCAGACCCCGCCGAAGAGGTGCGCGAAGTCGCGCCAGCCGCTCGCTGCGCAGCAGCTCGGAGGCCTCGGTGTTGCGGAAGACGCCGGGCTCGTCCTCGGCGAAGACGCCGTCGCTCGCGAGCGCGCGCAGCAGCGGTGCAGCGTGTCCGGCTCGGCGCCGACCTCCTCGCGCGAGCTCGGTCGACGGCGCGCGGCCCGTCCGCGAGCGCCTCGGCGACGCCGAGGTCCGCGACGAGCGCGAGCGCGCGCGTCACCAGCGCACCGCGGAGGAGGTCCCAGAGCGGCCGTCTCCGGCGACCGCGCGCTCATGCGCGCGCGGCGCGCGACCGCCGCGGCGACCTCGTCGGCCTCCTCGTCGGTCGAGCGTGCGGCAGTCGAGCAGCAGGCGGCCGTCGCGGACGATCGCCGACGACCGGCGGGTCGCCGCGCGCAGCGGCGCCGCGAGCTCCTCCTCGACGGCGCAGGCGAAGCTCGGCAGCTCGGCGAGCGGCAGCGCGCCGCCGCCGACGCGGCGCGACCGTCTCCTCGACCTCGCCGTCCGACGGCCGCGGCGAGCCGCTCGGCGCGCGCGCGCACCGCCTCGGCGGCCTCGTTCAGCATCCGCAGCACCGGCACCTCGCGCAGCGCGCGCGTCGGGTCGAGGTAGAGCGCGAGCGTCCCCTCGAGCGCGGCCAGCGTCGAGCTTGTCGGCGCGCAGCGCGCGCTGGAGCGGATGCCGGCGCAGGCGCTCGACGAGCTCGGCGCGGCCGACGACGATCGCCGGCCTGCGGCCCGCCGAGCAGCTTGTCGCCCGAGAAGCAGACGAGGTCGGCGCCGGCGGCCGAGGCGCGCCGCGCGCGGTCGGCTCGTCGCTCGAGGTCGACGAGCGCGCCCGAGCCGAGGTCGTCGACGAGCGGCAGCCCGTGCCGGCGCGCGACCGCGGCGAGCTCGCGAGCGACGGGCTGCTCGGCGAACCCGACGACGCGGAAGTTCGACTGGTGCACGCGCAGGAGCACCGCCGTGTCCGGCGCCGATCGCCGCGCTCGTAGTCGGCGGCGCGCGTGCGGTTCGTCGTCCCGACCTCGACGAGCCGGCGCCCGAGCGCGCGAGCACGTCGGGGATCCGGAAGCCGTCGCCGATCTCGATCAGCTCGCCGCGCGAGACGAGCACCTCGCGACCCTCGGCGAGCGCGGCGAGCGCGAGCAGCACCGCGGCCGCGTTGTTGTTGACGACGAGCGCCGCCTCGGCGCCGGTCAGCCGCCGCAGGATCGCCGCGACGTGATCCTGCCGCGAGCCGCGCGCGCCCGTCGGCGAGGTCGTACTCCAGGTTCGAGTAGCCGCGGCCGACCTCGACGGCCCGCGCGAGCGCCGCGCCGGCGAGCGGCGCGCGGCCGAGGTTCGTGTGCACGATCACGCCGGTCGCGTTCAGCACGCGCCGCAGCGCGGCCGCCGGGCGGCCGCGAGCTCGCGCGAGCGCTCGGTCGCCAGGTCGCCCGGCTCGCGCCCCGCGCGGATCTCCTCGCGCGCCCGCGCCAGGACGCAGCGCGCCGCGTCGACCGCCAGCGGGTCGTCGACCGCCGCGCGCAGCTCGTCGACCGACGGCAGATCCCGCAGCTCCACGGACGAAGATCGAGGCTCCCGCGGCGCGTCCGTTGCTTCACTGTCGGGGTGAGAGGCGTCGTGCTGGTCGGGGCGCTGGCGGCGTCGCGGTCGCCGCGTGCGCCGCGGCGTTCGCCGTGCGCGGCATTCGAGTTCCACGGGCCGCGAAGCCCGGAGTGCACGTGCTCGGCGACGACGTCGCCGGCAAGAGCCGCGAGCAGACTCGAGCGCGACTGCGGTGCTGGAGCGCCGGCCGGTGACGATCCGCGCCGGCGGCCACGCCTACCACGTCCCGCGCGGCTGGCTCGTCTCGCTCGACGCCCGGCGACCGCGACCCGGCGCTCGCCGCGGGCTCGCGTCGCGCTCGTCGTCCCGCGGCGCGTCGATGTCGCGCCGGTGTTCGCGCCGGCGGGCGGCGCCGGCAACGTGCTCGGCGCAGCTCGCGCGGGTCGGCCGGGAGCCGGTCTCGGCGACGGTCGCGCTGCACGGGACGACGGTCGTGACGACGCCGCGCGAGGTCGGGCCGACGCTCGACCGCGAGCGCTGCTCCGAGCTGCTCGCGACGGCGCCGCCTCGCTGGACGCGCCGTTCCGCGCCGTGCGCCCGCCGACGCCGCGACCCGGCGGCGCGCGAGTGCGGCCTCGACCGCCGCGGCGTCTGCTCGGCGCGGCCGATCGCGATCGACTACCACGGCGCCCGGCTCGGCTCCGCTCACGCCGGCGCAGCTCGCGCGCGCGCTCCAGATCCGCCCGCGCGAGCACCGGTTCGTCGTGCGGGTCGACGGCGACGCGCTCGCGCGTGCTGTTCGGCCGCGCCTCGGGCAGTGGATCGTCCGCGCGCACAACGCGCGGTTCGCCGTCGCCGGCGACAGCGTCCGCGTCGTTCCCGTCGCGCCGGCCGCGACGTCGACCCGGCGCAGGTCGCCGTCGCCGTCACCGCCGCGGCGCACCGGCGATCACGTCGCGCCGATCAAGCTCGGCCCGCGCAGCCCGGACCTGACGACCGCAGAAGCGCAGGCGCTCGGGATCACGCCGCAAGCTCGTCTCGTTCACGACGGAGATGGGCGCCTCGTCGTCGAACCGCATCCACAACGTCCACCTGATGGCGGACTTCATCGACGGGACGATCATCCAGCCGGGCGAGGTGTTCTCGTTCAACGACGTCGTCGGCCCGCGCACGGCCGAGCGCGGCTTCCTCGAGGGCCAGGATGATCATCGGCTCGCTCGTGCTGCCGTCGATCGGCGGCGGCGTCTGCCAGACCGCGACGACGCTCTTCAACGACGCGTTCGAGCCCGGCCTGCCGATCCTCGAGCGGCACGAACCACAACCTCTACCTCAGCCACTACCCGCTCGGCCGCGACGCGACGGTCTCCTGGGGCGGGCCCGACCTCCGTGTTCAGGAACGACCTGAAGCACGGGATCCTGATCAAGACCTCGTACACCGACCAGACGCTGACCTTCACGTTCTACGGCACGCCGAGGGCCGGCGCGTCGTCTCGCACACCGGGCCGCAGGTGAACTGGACGCGCGCCGACGATGAACTACGCGGTCGACCCGAGCGCGCCGCGCGGCTCGGTGAAGCGTGGTCGCCGGCACGCGGCGAGCTCGGCTTCGACGTCACCGTCGACCGCGACGGTCTACGCAAGGACGGGAAGCTGCTGCGGAACGACGTCTTCAAGTCGCACTACATCCCGGACAGCCCGACGACCGTCTACGGCCCCGGGCCGCACGCCGCCGGGGCCGTACTTCGTGCTGCCGTCGACTCGGTCTAGGCGCTGCACGTCGGCGGCGATCGCGCAGGCGCTCGTAGCGCGTCGAGCACGTGCGTCGCACGGCCTCGGCCGGCGTCGTCGGTGAGGTCGCAGGAGCTCGACGTCGTCCGGCGAGATCATCCCGTCGGCGAGCAGCTCGCCGCGGATCCAGTCGAGCAGGTCGCCCCAGTAGCCGGTGCCGAAGAGCACGACCGGGAAGTGGCAGCATCTTGCCGGTCTGGATCAGCGTCAGCGACTCGAAGAGCTCGTCGAGCGTGCCGAAGCCGCCGGGGAAGATCACGAAGCCCTCGGCGGCCTTCACGAAGCACACCTTGCGCGCGTAGAAGTGCTCGAACGTGTAGCGCGATGTCGCAGTACGGGTTCGGCGCCTGCTCGTGCGGCAGCTCGATGTTGAAGCCGACCGAGAGCGCCGCCGCCCTCCTGGGCGCCGCGGTTCGCCGCCTCCATCACGCCGGGGCCGCCGCCCGTGACGACCGCCCAGCCGGCCTCGGCGAAGCGGCGCGCCGTCGGCGCGCGCCGCCTCGTAGCGGCGGCTGCCCGGCCGGGACGCGCGCCGAGCCGAAGATCGTCACCGCCGGCCGGTCGATCCGCGCGACCTTCTCGAAGCCGGCGCGGAACTCGGCGGCGATCTTCGTCGACCGACGCGTCGATGTCGGGCTCGCGGTGGTCGAGGATCCGCCGGTCGTCGGTCACTAGAGGCGGTGCTGCGGCACGTGCGAGGCGACCATGCCGAGTCAGCGAGCGCGAGCGCCGTGCGCGAAGTAGAGCACGTAGACGACGAGCGCCTTGCCCCGGCCGCCGCCGAGGCGGAGGAAGCGCGCCGAGCGCCAGATCGCGCCGCCGTCGAGGAGCCGAACGGCAGCAGGTTGAACAGGTTGAGGAAGAAGCCGAAGTAGGCGAGCGCGAGCAGCAGCTCGCGAGCCGCTGCGACTCGCCGACCAGGTAGCAGACGAGGCCGGCGACGCCGCCGAGGATCGGGCCGGCGAGCGCGACGCGCGCCGTCTGCCACGGGTTGCCGCGCGTGTACTTCACGTAGGCGCCGAGGAACGGGATGAAGACCGGCAGCTTCGGGTGAGCCCCTCGCGCTTCGCCTCGATGTAGTGGCCGAGCTCGTGCAGCGAGGATCAGGAGGACGAAGCCGACGCGAACTTCCAGCCCCAGATCAGCGCGTAGCCGCCGACCGAGACGAAGATCGCCGCGAACTTGACGAGCACGAACGACCGAACTTCGCGAGCGCGAGCCCGAGCCGGCGACGAGCGGCGCCGAACAGCTTGCAGGAGGCCGCGCCAGTCGGTGCCGCGCGGCTGGATCGGCTCGTAGTCGCGGTGCCGTCGCGGCGGACTGCGAGCTCGGGCTGGCGGACGGGGTCACGAGCCCCGGCCGATCCATTCCTCGCCGCCCTCGTAGACCTCCTTCTTCCAGAGCGGCACCGCGCGCTTGAGCGTGTCGATCGCCTCCGCGCAGGCGGCGAGCGCGTCCTCGCGGTGCGGCGCGGAGACCGCGATGACGACCGACGTCTCGCCGATGCCTACCCGGCCGACACGGTGGTGGATCGCGACCGCGCTCAGTCGTAGCGCTCCTCGAGCGCGTCGCCGAGCTCCGCCATCACCGCCTCGGCCATGCCTTCGTAGGCCTCGTACTCGAGGTGGATGCACCGTCGCGGCCGCGCGAGCTGTCGCGCGTCGTGCCGACGAACGTCGCGATCGCGCCCGGCCTCGTCGCGCGCACCTCGGCGACGCCGCCTCGACCGAGAGCGGCTCCTCCGAGAGGCGGAAGTCGCCGCCGGAGACGGGCGGGATGAGCGCCACCTCGTCGCCGTCCGCGAGCGCCTCCTCGGCGCGGCGCTACGCCTTGTTGCGCGCGTACAGCAGGCCGGCGCGGCTCGGCGCCGAGGTCGAGCGCGTGCCACACCTCGGCGAGCGCGCCCCGTCGGCGAGCTCGAGCACCCGCTCGCGCGCACCCGCCCGCTCGCGTACGCCCGCGAAGAGCTTGACCGTCACCCTCACGCCACGCAGCCTACCAGCGCGAGGCCTCCTGCAGCCGAGGCCATACGATCGACGCGTGGACGAGCGCCACGACCGACTCGGGCATCGAGCTCAAGCCCGTCTACACGGCGGAGGACGCGCCGGCGCGAGCTCGAGCCGCCCGGCGAGTACCCGTTCACGCGCGGGCCCTACCCGGACATGTACCGCGGCCGGCCGTGGACGATCCGCCAGTACGCGGGCTTCGCCTCGGCCGAGGAGACGAACGAGCGCTTCCGCTACCTGCTCGAGCGCGGGCAGACCGGCCTCTCGATCGCCTTCGACCTGCCGACGCAGCTCGGGATCGACTCCGACGACCCGCGCGCGCTCGGCGAGGTCGGCCGCACCGGGCGTCGCGATCGACTCGCTCGCCGACATGGAGGTGCTGCTCGCGGGCATCCCGCTCGAGCGAGGTCTCGACCTCGATGACGATCAACGCGCCCGCCGCGCTCCTGCTGCTCCTCTACGAGCTCGTCGCCGAGGAGCAGGGCGTGGCGCCGGAGCGGCTGCGCGGCACCGTCCAGAACGACATCCTCAAGGAGTACATCGCGCGCGGGAACTACATCTTCCCGCCGCGGCCCTCGATGCGGCTCACGACCGACCTCTTCGCGTACTGCGCGGAGCGGATGCCGCGCTGGAACACGATCTCGATCTCCGGCTACCACATCCGCGAGGCCGGCTCGACGGCGGTGCAGGAGCTCGCGTTCACGATCGCGAACGGGATCGCCTACTGCGAGGCCGCGGTCGCCGCGGGGCTCTCGCCGGACGAGTTCGGCGCGCGGCTCTCCTTCTTCTTCAACGCGCACAACCACTTCTTCCAGGAGGTGGCGAAGTTCCGCGCGGCGCGGCGGCTCTGGGCGCGGCGTCATGCGGAGCGCTTCGGCGCGACGAACCCGAAGGCGCTCGCGCTGCGCTTCCACGCGCAGACCGGCGGCTCGACGCTGACGGCGCAGCAGCCGGAGAACAACGTCGTCCGCGTCGCGATCCAGGCGCTCTCGGCGATCTGCGGCGGGGCGCAGTCGCTGCACACGAACGCGCTTCGACGAGGCGCTCGCGCTGCCGTCCGAGCGCGCCGCGAGGATCGCGCTGCGCACGCAGCAGATCCTCGCCAGCGAGGCGGGCGGGACCGACACCGCCGATCCGCTCGGCGGGTCGTACTCCGTCGAGGCGCTGACCGACGAGCTCGAGGCGCGCGCGCGGGAGCTGATCGCGCGCATCGACGAGCTCGGCGGCGCGGTCGCGGCGATCGAGGCCGGGCTTCGTCCAGGGCGAGATCGAGGAGGCCGCGTTCCGTTAGCACGCGCGAGGTCGAGTCGGGCGAGCGCGTCGATCGTCGGCGTCAACCGCTTCGCCGAGGACGGAGGACGAGCGCGATCGAGCTCCACCGGATCGACCCGGAGGCCGAGCGGCGCCAGCTCGAGCGCACCGCCGCGGTGCGCGCCGGGCGCGAACGCCGACGCGGCCGCGGCGGCGCTCGCCGAGGTGCGGGCGACGGCGCGGGGCGAGCGAACCTCCTCCCGCCGCTGCGCGAGGCGCTCGCGGGCGCACTGCACCGTCGGCGAGCTCTGCGAGCGTCCTGCGCGAGGAGTGGGGCACCTACGACGACGCACGCGTCCCGCGCCGCCGACGACGCCGCACGGCTCGTCGACGGATCCTGCTCGTCTCGCAGATGTACCCGGGGCCCGCCGACCCCGACCTCGGCGTCTTCGTCGCGCAGCTCGAGCGCGCGCTCGCGCGGCGCGGGCCACGAGCTCGAGCTCGCGGTCCTCGACCGGCGCGGCGGCGGCAAGCGCCGCTACCTCGAGCTGCGGCGCCAGGACGCGCGCGCGCGGCGCCGCCCGGACGTCGTCTACGCGCACTTCCTCGTCCCGGCCGGGCTCTTCGCGTCGACGCGTCGACGGCGCCGCTCGTCGTCACTGCGCACGGGCGCGACGTCCGCAACATCGGCGCGATCCCCGGCGTCGCGGCGCTGACCCGGCGCGTCGTGCGCCGGGCGAGCGCGGTCGTCTGCGTCTCCGACTACCTGCGCGCGCGAGCTCGAGCTGAAGCTTCCCGCCGCGCGCGGCAAGACCGACGTCGTCGACTGCGGCGTCGACCTGGAGCGCTTCGCCGGGCCGTCCGGCGCCGGCGGGCCGGCTCGGCAGGGCCGGAGCGTCCGTCCTTCGTCTGCGTCGGCTCGCTGACGCGAGCGCAAGAACGTCGTCGCGCCTCGCGGACGCGTTCGCCCGGCTCGGCCGCGGCAGCCTCGCGTTCGTCGGCGACGGGCCGCTGCGCGCCGCGGCTGGAGGGGCGCGACCGGGCGTGCGCGTCGTCGGCCGCGTCCCGCACGACGAGCGTGCCCCGCTGGCTCGCGGCCGCCGACGTCGTCTGCCAGCCGAGCCTGATCGAGCCGTTCGGACAGGCGCTGCTCGAGGCGCTCGCGTCGGGGCGGCCGTCGTCGCGACGACGATCGGCGGCCCGCCGGAGTTCGTCCCGCCCGAGGCGGGCGTCCTCGTCGACCCGCTCGACTCCGGCGAGCTCGCCCGCGCGCTCGAGCAGCGCGCTCGCCCTGCCGAACCCGGCCGCGCGGCGCGCGCCGCGGCCGAGGCGCACGACGTCAGGCGTCAGGCGGCGCGGGTGGAGGAGATTCTCGCGCAGCGCGTTCGAGATCGGCGAGCCTGATCTCGACGAGCGGGCCGACCTGCTCCTCGAGGCCGTGCTCCCGCGCGAGCGCGAGCGCCTGCTCGTAGCTCTCGCGCGCCTTCTCGGGCGCGACGCCCTGCTTCAGCCGGTTGTCGCCGGTCACGAGCAGCTTGCGGATCTGCTCGCGCGCGCTCGTCCACGGGACTGCGAGGCTAGACTGCGCGCGTGCCTCTGGCGTTCATTCCGCGCCTGCTCGCGCTTCTTCGCCGGGTCTCCACGTCGTGATCTCGCGTCGCGCTGCTCGCGCTGATCCTGCATGCACTCCGGCCGCGACGCGGGCCTCGGCGGCATGGGCTTCACGCCCGCCTCGCAGGGCGGGACGCACATCGTCGAGCGGAACCTCACGCGCCTGACGATCGTCGTCGCGGTGCTGTTCTTCCCGAACACCCTGGTGCTGTTCCGCCTGCTCCAGTAGCGCCGCCTAGACTCTGGCGATGCAGTTGGCGGGCCTGCACCACGTGACGTGTGTCTGCTCGGACGCGCAGCGGACGCTCGACTTCTACCGCGACGACCTCGGCTTCTCGCTCGTCAAGAAGACCGTCAACTTCGACGACCCGCACAGCTACCACCTCTACTTCGGCGACGCGGTCGGGAGCCCGGGACGCTGATCACCTTCTTCGAGTGGCCGCGCGCCGACGCCGGCCGGCTCGGCCGCGGCACGCTCGAGTCGATCGGGCTCGAGTCGCCGGCGGTGGAGGCGGAGGGCGAGCTCGAGGACCCCGACGGGCTGCGGCTCCGGCTCTACCCGGGCCCGGAGCCCCGGCTCCGCGACGTGGTCGCGATCGGCAACCCGGACCTCTACGCCGGGCTGTTCGCGGAGGACGCGCCGCTCAGTTCGCGGAGCCGGTCGAGGAGCTGGCGCTGATCGGGCCGGCACGACACATCACGTCGCGTGGCGCGTCGCGGACGACCGCCGAGCAGGGCGTGGCACGAGCGCCTCGCCGAGCTCGGTCTGCGGCCGACGGCGGTCCAGGACCGCAAGTACTTCCGCTCGATCTACTTCCGCATGCCCGACGGGATCCTCGTCGAGATCGCGACCGAGGCCCCGGCTTCCTCGTCGACGAGCCGCGCGAGTCGCTCGGCCAGGCGCTGTCCCTGCCGCCGTGGCTCGAGCCCGAGCGCGCGACGCTCGAGCGCGAGCTCAGCCCATCGCGTAGCCGACGGGCGCGGCTACACTGGCGCGCCTTCAGGCGCTGGTGGCGGAATTGGTAGACGCGCTAGGTTGAGGGCCTAGTGGCCGCTTAGGCCGTGGAGGTTCAAGTCCTCTCCAGCGCATCGAAGCCGTCCGCTCGCGGGCGGCTTTTTGTTCCTCGTCACCAGGCGCGCCAGGTCTCCCGTGAGACGAACAGGCCGTGGCCGGATCGGCTGCGGCACGTGACGCCGCTCGTGTGCGAGACGCACGTGAACACGCCGCGCCGGAAGCTCGCGCCGCACGGCAGGTTGAAGAGAGACCGGTCGCTCGCGTGGCGCGTCCGCGCGTCGAGGAAAGTCCGGACACCGCAGGGCAGGACGCTGGCGTAAGCCAGGCGGCGAAAGCCGACGGAAAGTGGAACAGAGAGGAGACCGCCTCCGGCGGCAGATCTCTCCGGAGACGTGACGTCGGCCGTAAGGGTGAAACGGTGGGGTAAGAGCCCACCAGTGTCGCGGCGACGCGGCGGCTAGCCAAACCCCGTCCGGTGCAAGGCGAACAGGGCCCGTACCAGGCTGCCCGCCGAGGGGCCGGGTAGCTGCCAAGAGGGACGGTCACCCACGACAGAATACGGAGCCAACGCGGCGGATTTGTGGCGATTCGGACACTCGGCCACGTGACCTGCTGGAAACACTAGCCGGGCGTCTAGTGAGCCCCGATCCAACGGCGATCGATCGTCAAGCAACCACGGGTAAGGTTCGGGTCGGAGGCTCCCGGCAGGCCCGACAATACGGGTGAGTACGCTCACGGATTCTCAGGGAGCAAGGCTGGTCAGTCATTGAGAATTCTCGACGTCAAGAATCTGCCGATCCCCGACGTAAAGATCATTCGCTTCGGGCGATATTCCGACAGCCGCGGATACTTCTCAGAGCCGTATCGCCGGAGTGTGATGGACGATGACACCGGGACGGACTTCTTTCGAGGGATTTCGATCGCGCAGGTGAACGAGAGCTGGTCTCGCGAGGGTGTGGTTCGGGGTCTTCACTTCCAGTGGAATCCGTTCATGGGGAAGCTCGTACGAACGATCAGCGGACGCATGGTCGATCTCGCGCTGGATATCCGGCTCGACTCGCCGAGCTTCGGGAAGATACTGGCATACGACATGCCGTGTTCCTCCGAAACCGAGTACTCGGAGTGGATCTGGGTCCCACCTGGCTTCGCACACGGCAACCTCTTCACCGAGGAGACGATCATCGAATACTTCTGTACCGGTGAGTACTCCCCAGGGAACGAAGCCGCAGTGTCCCCGCTTGCTTCAGACCTGGACTGGTCGCTATCCGAACCGACCCTTCGTGAGGAGTTCCAGGCGCGAGTCGAGGAGGGGGCCATCATCAGCGAGAAGGATCGCGACGCAGGGTCGCTGTCGGACTGGCAGCAGGATCCCAGGTCGGCGAACTTCCGCTACTCCGAGCTAGCGGGCAGCGGCTTATGAAGGTTCTGGTCTTCGGCTCCACCGGCCAGCTTGGCACGGACGTGGTCCGAGTCTTCAAGCAGCGCGGCGAGGATGTTCTTCCCGCGACGAGCGAGCTCGCAGATATTACGGATCGAGCTGCAGTCCGGGCGCTACTGGCTCGGGAGCGGCCGGACGCGGTCGTGAACTGCGCGGCTTTCCACGATCCTGCAGGATGCGAGGAGAACCCGGAGTTCGCGTTCGCGGTTAACGCCACCGGCGTCGAGACCCTTGCTCAGGAATGCGCCGAGCTCTCGGCGAAGCTCATGACCGTGAGCACCGACTACGTCTTCGATGGCACGAAGGTGGGTGGATACCGCGAGGAGGATCCGCCTAATCCACTCAACCGCTACGGCGAGAGCAAGCTCGCAGGCGAGCAACTCGCCCACGCAGCTCACGCGCAGACGTTCGTCGTCCGGACGCAAAGCCTGTTCGGGCTTACTGGGCCGAGGGGCAAGGGCAGTAACTTCGTCGATCTCATGGTTCGGTTGGCGGCGGAACGTGACGAGCTCAAGGTCGACGGTTTCCGCATGGCGCCGACCGGAACCGTCCCGCTCGCGGAGAACATGCACACCCTTCTTCTTACGGAAGAGTTCGGCCTCTATCACATGAGCTGCCAAGGCGAGACGACCTGGCACGAGTTCGCGCGAGCGATCCTGGAGCGAGTCGGCTCGACCACCAGAGTCACTCCGGTGTCCAACGATTTCTACCCGACGACGTTCAAGCGGCCGGAGAACACGTACCTGATCAACGAGGCCCTCCAAGCCCGCGGATTGGACCACATGCCGAGGTGGGAAGAGGCGCTGGAGGAGTACCTAAACGCCAAAGATGCGGCCGTAGCCGTGGAGCGGAGGTAGCGATGAGGATCCTGATCGTCGGGGGCGCCGGCTATGTCGGCTCGGCTCTCATTCCCGCCCTCCTCGAGCGCGGCTACGGGGTGGACGTGGTCGACGTGAAGTGGTTCGGGGTGCATCTTCCGATGGAAGTCTCGGTCGTCGACAAGGATATCCTCGGCCTCACCACCGACGATCTCGATGGCTATGAGCAGGTGATCTTCCTGGCCGGGCTGTCGAACGACCCGATGGCTGAGTTTGATCCTGCCCAGAACTTCCAGTCGAATGCGGCGATGCCGTCGTATCTCGCATACCTCGCCAAGCAGGTCGGGGTGCGCAGGGTGATCTATGCGTCGTCGTGCTCGGTCTACGGCTATACGGTCAACGAGCTCTACGACGAGGACGCGCCTGCCATCTCGAACTTCCCGTACGGAATCTCGAAGCTTCAGGGCGAGCGAGGTGTCCTTCAGATGCAGGATGAGGGGTTCTCGACGATCGCGCTCCGAAAGGGGACGATCTGCGGCTACAGCCCGCGCATGCGCTTCGACCTGATCGTCAACACGATGTACAGGAGCTGTATTCAAGACGGGAAGATCACCGTCAACAACCCATCGCTGTGGCGGCCGATCCTGGACATGCGAGATGCCGTGTCCGGGTATCTGCGCGCCATCCAGGCCGACTACTCGATCAGCGGGATCTTCAACATCGCGTCCGACAACTACACCGTCGGACAGGTGGGTGACAAGGTCAAAGAGAAGATGGAGGACCTGCTCGACCGGAGAATCAAGCTCGACCTCAAGAACATCCAGGACTTCCGAAACTACAAGGTCGACGTCGGTAAGGCGCGGACGGTACTGGGCTTCGAGCCCAGTCACGACGTCTCGGCCATCATCGACGACCTCCACGCTCACCGAGACCTCTATGGAGATCTCGACGCTGATCAGTACTACAACATCCGGGTGTTTCGGGCGCTTCAGCGGAACTCGTCTTCGGGCCGGCCGGCGCTTACCAGCGATGAACGCGCTCCTGCCTCGCGCTGACTGATGCGCCGAGCTCGAGGTATCGAGCGATGACTGAGCTCGCGGTGATAGTCGTGTCGACGAACGAAGCGTACTGGCTTCGTCGCTGTCTTCCGACCATCTACGATCACGCGGGGAAGATCGAACTCGACGTTGTCGTCGTCGACAACGAATCGACCGACGAAACGCGCGAGCTGGTCGAGTCCGAGTTCCCGCTTGCCCGGGTCGTTCGATGCGTCAACCGAGGTTTTGCGCAGGCCAACAACAGCGCACTGCGTACGCTGGATGCCAGGTTCGTCCTCTTTCTCAACCCCGACACCGAAATTCTCGACGGGACCCTCGCAGGACTGGTCGACGCGGTGGCGGCGTCCGGCCGTTGGTCTTGTTGGCGTCCGCCAGGTCACGCCGGACGGCCAGCTGTATCCAACGATTCGGCGGTTTTCGTCGGCGATCCGCTGGTTTTTCGAAGGGATCGGCTCGGAGAATTTCCCATTCAGGGCCTCCTGGCTCGGTGAACGGGAACTCGATATGAGCGTGTACGAGCACGATGTCGAATGCGACTGGGTGAGCGGTTCGTTCATGCTCGTCCGGCGCGAAGCCCTGCAGAGCGCTGGATTCATGGACGAGCGCTTCTTTCTCTACTGTGACGAGACGGATCTGTGTCTACGGATCAAGCAAGCGGGGTGGGAGGTTCGTCATCTGCCCGATCTCACGATCTTGCACCACGCGGGCAAGGCCGGCTGGAACCCGAGGCTGGAAGCGCAGGGGGCTTACGCCAAACGCCTCTACGTGCAGAAGCACTTCTCGCCGCCTCACCGTCTTGCCGCTACTGCGGCCTTAGCCCTCGGCTATGGCTTGCGCGCTGCATGGCCGTCGCAACGCGAGCGGAGAGAGGCTGCACGCGCGGCCCTCGGCACTCTTCTAGGTCGTCGACCTCCCCCTTACGGCGAGCCACCGCGCGTTGCGCTTCGTCCGGAATAGAACAAGTGTCCCATTCCGAATCCGCGCAACCTGGTTATGCAGCGGCGTCAATCGGCCTACCGGCGATCGAGCAGCGATTTCGAGCTTCTGCTCACTTCCGGTGAACGGCCCATCTTCCTCCGGCCCGGGATACGCCAACCAGGCGGTGACCCGCAGGTCAACCTTGCCCCGCTTCCGTGGGCGTCTCGTTTGGCCGGTCCGCTACGCTCGCCCGCTTCCATGAAGGTGCTAGTTGTGATCCCAGGAGCACTGGGGGAGCGCATGAGCGCGCCGGAGGTCAGGGGCTGGAACATGGCGTTGGAGCTCCGCCGGCGCCATGAGGTGCTGATCGCCGCCCCGGCGCCCGAGCCCGAAGCCGCGACGGGATCCCGTTGATCCCGTCGCAGCGTCAGCTCCTCATCCGCGCCGCGCGGTCGGCCGACGTCGTGGTGACTCCCCGCATCCCGCCGTATCTGTATGCCGCCCTGGCCTCCCGGCCAACGCTCCTCGTCGCGGACATGTACAACCCCGAGGAGGTTGAGCAGGCGCACGGGGGCGACGGCATCGAGTCGCGGATGCATCTGGACTTGATCCGCGCCAACGACTCGCTCCAGCTCCAGTTTGCCGACATCGTGCTGTGCGCCGTAGACGCACAGCGACGGCGCATGGCGGCACAGATCGAGGACCTCGCAGGGGTAGGCGGAAGGCGCCCGGTGCTGCGGGTCGTGCCCTTCGGCATCGACAACAGCCGCCCCCTCCCCGGACCCAGAGCCCGATTCGGGAGCGGTTTGCGGCGATCGCTCAAGACGACACCGTCGTGCTCTGGTGGGGCAACGTCTGGCGCTGGTTCGACGCCGCCACGGCACTCCACGCGTTCGCGGAGGTCTCGCGCGACGACCCGCAGGCAAAGCTCGTCCTGACAGGCGGACGGCCACCGCGTAGCGAGGCGAGCAAGATTGACGAGACCGAAGCCGCTCGTGAGCTGGCGCGGTCGCTCGGTCTGCTCGGCAACAGCGTGTTCTTCTTGGATGACTGGATACCGCACGCCGACCGGCACGAGTACCTCCAGGAGGCTGATCTCGGCCTCACCCTGCATCGGGACACGCCCGAGAAGGAGGTCGCGGCGCGGGGCCGCTACATGGACTATCTGTGGGCGCGGCTGCCGTGTGTGCTTGGTCGGGGAGACGAGCTTGCCGACCGCTTCGCCGAACGTGGCTTCGCCAGCACGGTGAGGCCCGGCGACGTTATGGGAGCAGTCGCCGCGCTGCGTCGCCTGATCGGAGATCCGCAGGCGAGGGCATCGGCGATCGCAGCCGCAGAGCCGCTGATCGAGGCATTCCGGTGGTCGGCGGCGATCGCTCCGCTAGCCGAGGCGCTCGATGAGGCATCGGGAGCCAGCCCGTTGCGGTCAGGTGGTCGCGGGGCTCTGGCGGCACGGCTCGCCCAGGTCTATGTCCGCCGAGTCGCGCTAACGGCGGTGCGTTCCGTCCCGTCGCGAGCGGGCCGCCAGTACACGCCGGAACGTCGTGATCTTCGAAGCCGTGCGCTGGTGGCGGAATTGGTAGACGCGCTAGGTTGAGGGCCTAGTGGCCGCGTAGGCCGTGGAGGTTCAAGTCCTCTCCAGCGCATCGAAGCCGTCCGCTCGCGGGCGGCTTTTTGTTCCTCTCACCAGGCGCGCCAGCGTCTCGCGTGAGACGAACAGGCCGTGGCCGGATCGGCTGCGGCACGTCACGCCGCTCGTGCGCGAGACGCACGTGAACACGCCGCGGCGGAAGCTCGCGCCGTACGGGAGGTTGACGAAGACGGGCCGCTCCTTCTCGGGCTCGTACAGGACGCCGCCCGTGCAGGTGACCGCGCCCTTGTGCGTCGCGGTCAGCTCGAACCCGCCCCAGTCGACGCCGATCGGCGGTGAGCCGCAGTAGCGAGTGAGCCGCTTCGCGTAGACGGCGTGGCCGATCTGGCAGCGGAGGATCGCTGGGCGGGCGGAGGCCTGGTAGTAGCACCTGATGTTGCCGCTCGGGGAGTGGAAGCCTGGCAGGAGCCTCTTCGCCGCGCGCGCCCGCAGGCGCCAGCGCGGCGGCGGCGCAGCAGGCGAGCGCGAGGATCCTGGGTGCGAGCACGCGGGGAGGGTACTCCGGGCGCGACCGGCGCCGCAGGAATTGACGCCGTCCGCAGGACTCTCTACCCTGATGGCGAACACACGTTCGTCAACGTCGTCGACCCCGGAGGCGTCAACCCTCGTGCTCACGGCCCGTCAACAGGAGATCTGGAACTTCCTCGTCGCATACGTCGACCGCCACGGCTACCCGCCGACGGTGCGCGAGATCGGCGAGCACGTCGGTCTTGCGTCCCCGTCGACGGTGCACGCGCACCTCGCGAACCTCGAGCGCGCCGGCCTCCTCCGCCGCGATCCGACGAAGCCGCGCGCCCTCGAGTTGATCGGGCGTGAGCGCCGCGAGCCCGAGCCCGCCCCCGGCGACCAGGGTGACGTGGCGCGGCTCCCGCTCGTCGGCGAGATCGCCGCCGGTGGCCCGCTGCTCGCGGAGCAGTCGATCGAGGAGTACGTCCCGCTGCCCGCGTCGACGAGGGGCGACTTCCTGCTCCGCGTCAAGGGCGAGTCGATGCTCGACGCCGGCATCCTCGACGGCGACCTCGTGATCGTCCAGCGCGCGCAGGACGCCCGGAACGGTGAGATCGTCGTCGCGCTGGCCGGCGACGACGAGAGCGCCGACGAGGCGACCGTCAAGACGTTCTACCGCGAGCGCGGGCGCGTGCGGCTGCAGCCCGAGAACTCGTCGATGGAGCCGATCTACGCCGAGCACGTGCAGATCCTCGGCAGGGTCGTGGGAGTCTTCCGGGAGCTCTAGGTGTCCGACGTCGCCAGCTTCGCCCGCACGCTCGACCAGGAGCTCGTCGCGCTGCTTCGAGGCGCGTCGCTCGAGTGCCTCACCTGCGGCGAGTTCGTCATGCACGCGCGCGCCGGCGTCGTGTTCTGCCCCGAGTGCGGCAGCCAGGCGGGGGACGAGGAAGCGATCACGGCGGAGCTAGAATGCGCGGTGCAGGCCGGGTGACCGCGTCGCGCCCGCCGAGAGGCGGTGCGCGTCGAGGAAAGTCCGGACACCGTAGGGCAGGACGCTGACGAGAGTCAGGCGGCGAAAGCCGACGGAAAGTGGAACAGAGAGGAGACCGCCTCCGGCGACAGATCTCTCCGGAGACGCCGGCGGTAAGGGTGAAACGGTGGGGTAAGAGCCCACCAGCGTCGCGGCGACGCGGCGGCTAGCCAAACCCCGTCCGGTGCAAGGCGAACAGGGCCCGTCACGAGGCTGCCCGCCCAGGGCCCGGGTAGCTGCCAAGAGGGATGGTCACCCTCGACAGAATCCGGCTTACAGGCCTGCTACGGAAAAGCCCCGCTCAGGTGGGGCTTTTCTATGCCCCTGCAACTGGATTTGCCGTGAGGCTCCTGGGTCGGCAGCCTCTCGGCGGTCTCTCGGAACCGCTCGGCCCGGGCGCTCGGCCTGCGCCTTTCGGCTGTGCCGGCAACGTCCCGAACCGCACCGGCACCGTACCGGCCGGGGCGGACGTCCTCAAGCCACTTCCGCGCCTAGGCGAGATGCTACACGTCCCGCGTCGGGACGTTAGACATCCCGCATCGGGACGGCTATCATCCCGATCGTCGTGGATGCAGGACAAGCCGATCAACTCTTCTCGGCGCTCGGGGAGCAGCTCGCCGCCCGCGGTGAGCGGGTCGAACTCGTCGTTATCGGCGGGTCGGGCCTCCTCGCGCTCGGGCTCATAAGTCGGCCCACCGGCGACGTCGACATCGTCGCGCTTCTGTCGGGCGGATTGCTTACGAAGCCTCGACCGCTTCCCCCAAACGTGGTCGAGGCCCGAGACCAAGTTGCCCGCGACTTTGACCTCCCCGAGGACTGGCTCAACGCCGCCCCGGCCGACCTGCTCGACTTCGGCCTCCCCGACGGCTTGGTCGACCGGCTCGAGCGCCGCGACTACGGAGACGCGCTCACCGTCCATCTCGCGAGCCGCTTCGATCAGATCCACTTCAAGCTCTATGCCATGGTCGATCAGGGCGCTGGCAAGCACGAAGCCGACCTACGGGCCCTACACCCGACACGCGACGAGCTTCTCACTGCGGCGCGTTGGACGCGCACGCACGACCCATCGGAAGGATTCCGCGAGCAACTGCTCGCCGCGCTCGCCAATCTTGGAGTCGAGGATGTCAGCCTCGACGCTTAGAGACAGCGTCACGGCTCGGCTGACGGCGTTCGCGTGGGACCAGTGGGCGCAGCTCGGCGTCTTCGCACCGACCAGTCGGCGCGACCAAGCAGCGGCTGATCCCGAAGCGCTCCTACTCTTCACTCTCGAGGTCGGCCGGAGCGACCCACGCCTCTTCGACGAGGCGCTCGACTGGTTCCTCACGAACGAGCGTCTCGTCAGCGTCCAGCGGCTCCGCAACCTCTGCCGCGATGACGACGATCGCGACCTTGTGGAAGGCGCGTTGCTCTGGGTCGCGCGGCACCAACCTCGCTCACGGTCCTCGCCACCGCGCGGGAAAGAGCAACGCGCAAGTGAACCCCGCCCGCTCTTTTACGACGTGGCGCGGCATGTGCGCGAGCCGGACGAGGCGTTTCTTACCGTCGGCCTGGTGAAGCCGACCACGGAGCCGAGCAAGAAGTCCCGACCGCCCGATCCGGACACTCCCATCAACTTCGCGTTCCGGATGCGACACCTGTTCGGGCTTGGAAGTCGCGCCGAAATCGTCCGCTACCTCGTCACTACGCCAGTGACCGACGCCTCCGCACTTGGCATCGCCGACGCGGCCGCCTACGCAAAGCGCAACGTCAACGAAACGCTGACCTCTCTAGTCGCGTCCGGGATCGTGGCGGCATACGAGCACGGAAACGAACGGCGCTACTACCTCGACCGCGCGCTCTGGGGTCAGTTCCTCCGCTTCCAAGCGAACAGCTGGCCGACCTACCGCGACTGGCCGCGCCTCCTCGGAGCACTACGCCAAGTTTCCCGTTGGCTCCACGACCCCGCGCTCGACGAACTCACGCCTTACATGCTTGCGAGCAGCGCCCGAACACTGATTGAACAGCTTGAGCCGGACCTCGGTTTGGTTAGCTTGCGGTCTCCCGAAATGCACGTGCCGCAAGGCGAGGACTACTGGCGGGCGTTCACCGAACGGATCGAGCAGGCGCTCACCACTCTGGAGCAGGGCCTTGCTGCTTAGGTTGCGATCTTCGGCAGCCGGTGGTACTCGACGAAGCAGTGGGTGTGCACGAGTACAAGGACAGCCGCTACAAGCGCGGATGAATCTGACCTACCTGAGAGCCGAGAAAGTCGAACAGGTCAAGCTTCGCTCCCACGCAGAAGGCGTTTGCTTACCGAGGAACGGCCGGAGTGGATGGGTGCCGAACTCGGCAGCGATTACACAGGCCGTGATCAGATCCGCACGGTGAAAAGGCGCCAGGTGCCTGGCACGCCGTCCAGCTCGTGCTCGCCGCGCTCCTCGAAGGCGATGCCCGAGCCCGCGACGAGGTCCTTGACGGTGCTCGACACCAGCACCTCACCCGGCCCGGCCGCTGCGGCGATTCGCGCGCCGATGTGGACTGCGACCCCGCGCACGCCGCCGTTCGCCAGCTCGATCTCCCCCGTGTGCACGCCCGCCCGCACGTAGAGGCCGAGCGCCTCGAGCCCGTGCGCGATCGCCGAGGCGCACCGGACCGCGCGCGCCGGGCCGTCGAACGTCGCGAAGACGCCGTCCCCCGCCATGTCGACTTCGCGCCCGCGGAAGCGCGCGAGCTGGGCGCGCACGAGGCGACGGTGCTTGGTGAGCAGGTCTTGCCAGGCGCGGTCGCCGAGTTCCGCCGCCTTGGCAGTCGAGCCGGCGATGTCGGTGAACAGGAGGGTCGCGAGCACGCCGCCTGGCTCCACCTCGTCCCGAACACCCGCGAGAAACCGCTCGATTTCGTCAAGCGACGATTCTGCGTCCCCTTCCCAAGGGAGGTGGTCGTTGCCTGGCAGTTCGACGACGTGCGCGCCGGGAATGTGCTCGCCCATGAATCGAGAGCCGTCGCGCCAGCTCTCGCGTGCGCGGTGGAGCACGAGGGTAGGGACGCTGATCGTCGGCAGCAGGTCACGGACGTCGATCTCGGCATTCATGAGGCGCAGGGCCTTGGCTGCGCCCGGGCTTGCGCCGCGTCGCACGTATGACGTGTACCAACGCAGCGCGGCCGCGTTGCGCAGACTGTCCGGTGCCACTCGCCCGATCCAGTCTCTGGTCGCCGCCGACGCCCAGTCGTCTTCGTCGGCAAGCGCGAGGCGCCGGCGGAGCTCTTCCTCGCTCACTCCGGGGAGGTAGTCCGGCGCCCGCATCTCACGTGCGAAGGCGCCCATCAGGATGAGCGCGACGGTTCGCTCGGGGTGGGTCGCGGCGAAGAGCGTCGACATCGGTCCTCCTTCGGAGATGCCGAGCAGCACTGCGCGTTCCGAGCCGACGGAGTCGAGGACTGCACGAACGTCGTCCATGCGCGTTTCCAGGTCGGGGAGATGCTCGGGTGAGACCCTGTCGGAGAGGCCGGTGCCGCGCTTGTCGAAGAGGATGAGCCGCCCCATCGACGCGAGCCGCCGGTAGAAGGCTGCGAGCTTCGGGTATTCCCACCCTGGCTGGAAGGTGCAGACCCAGCCCTGGACGAGAACGAGGTCGACGGGCCCGTCGCCGACGACCTGGTAGGCGATTCTGATGTCGCCGCTTCGCGCGTAGGAGACCTCGCCCGCGACATCCGCGCTTGCGGGTCCGACGACCGGCATGGGCGCTGAGGCGCGCGTGTCCGTGTGCGCGGGCAGCTCGAGAGATCGGTCCTGCTGCAGGATTAGCCGCTCGAGCTCCCGCAGCGAAGCCGACGGCTCGATCCCGAGCTCCTCGGAGAGCGTCCGGCGGAATGTCTGGTAGCTGGCGAGCGCCTCGGCGTGCCGCCCCGATCGGTAGAGCGCGAGCATGTGCTGCGAGCGAAGGCGCTCGCGCAGTGGGTGCTGGGCAATGAGCGTCTCGAGCTCCCCGACGACGTCACGGTGATGCCCGAGGGCGAACTCGGCCTCGAGCCGTCCTTCGAGTGCGTACACGCGACGCTCTTCGAGCCGCGTCCCCTCCGATTGTGCGAACGGCTCGGACGCGAACTCGGTGAGCGCGGGCCCCCGCCAGAGCGACAGCGCCTCGCGAAACCTGTCTGCCGCCAGCTGGGCCTCGCCTGCGTCCAGCGCCGCGCGCGCGTCCGTCACGGCTCGCTCGAACCGATAGAGATCGAGCTGCTCCTGCTCCAGGACGAGCGCGTACCCGGGCGGGCGCGTGTGGAGGGTTTCCGGGGTCAGCACCTTGCGCAGGTGCGAGACGTAGACCTGCACCATCTTCTGCGCCGTCTCGGGCACGTTCTCGCCCCAGAGCCCGTCGACGATCCGCTCGAGCGCGAGCGTGCGATTCGCGTTGACGAGCAGCAGCGCCAGCAGCGCCCGTTCTTTGCCGCCCCGTAGGCGCACCTCGCGATCACCGTCGCGCACCTCGAGCGGTCCGAGGATTCGAAAATCCATCCGCGCCTCCGCGTGAACGTAGCACCGTGTCGGAGGCGATTTACCGGCCGATTACCCGGGAGCAGCCGGTCGCCAGCCGTCCCCCGCTTTCCTTGCTCGCGCCTTGTCCGTCGAGCGAAAGGAAACAGGGATGACGAGACCCGATTCACAACAGGGGCACGGGCCCAAGCCTGCCTCGTTCCACCTCTCCCCGGCCGACGCGCAACAGGCCGGGCCGGAGGAGTACCTCTACGTCGTCGCGATGCGCGTGGGCACGGGCGTCGATGCGCCCGACTTCGTCGCGGTCGTCGACACGAACCCGGAGTCGGACACCTATGGGCGGATCGTGCATGAGACGCCGATGCCCTACGTCGGCGACGAGCTCCATCACTTCGGCTGGAACCGCTGCTCGTCGGCGTGCCACGGACCGGACCGCTCCCACCTGATCATCCCGGGCTTCCGATCCTCGCGGGTCTACGTGGTCAACGTCGCCGACGATCCGCTGCGCCCGCAGATCGAGAAGGTGATCGAGCCGCACGAGCTCGTGCGCGCGACCGGCTACACGCGGCCGCACACGACGCACTGCATGCCGGGCGAGAACGTCGTCATCTCGATGCTCGGCGACGCCGAGGGCAACGCTGCCGGTGGTTTCGCCGTCATCGACGCGAAGACGTTCGAGGTCAAGGGCCGCTGGGAGAACGGCGGCGGCACGCCGCCGATGAACTACGACTTCTGGTACCAGCCGCGCAAAAACACGCTCGTCTCGAGCGAGTTCGGTGCGCCGAACGCGTACGAGCCCGGCTTCGACCTCGCCGACGTCGAGGCCGGCCGCTACGGACAGCGGCTCCACTTCTGGAACCTCGACCGGCGCGAGCTCGAGCAGACGATCGACCTCGGCGCGGACGGGCTCGTCCCGCTCGAGATCCGCTGGCAGCACGACCCCGAGGCCGACGAGGGCTTCGTCGGCGCCGCGCTGTCGTCGACGATCTGGCGCTTTCACCGCGAGAACGGCTCCTACGCTGCCGAGCCAACGATCGCGGTCGACCCGGTCGAGCTGGAGAGCTGGCCGATCCCGGTACCGGGCCTGATCACCGACCTGGTCCTCTCGATGGACGACCGGGCGCTGTACTTCTCGAACTGGCTGCACGGCGACCTGCGCCGCTACGACGTCTCCGACCCGGCCAACCCGCGCCTGACCGGACGGCTGTGGCTCGGCGGCGTCCTCGGCAACGAAAGCGACGCCGGCCGCCCGCTCACGGGCGGGCCGCAGATGCTGCAGCTCTCCTACGACGGCCGCCGGCTCTACGTCACCAACTCGCTGCTGTCGACCTGGGACAACCAGTTCTACCCGGAGCTGCGCTCCTGGCTGCTCAAGGTCGACATCGCCGAAGACGGCTCGATGAGCGTCGACCCCGACTTCTACGTCGACTTCCACGACCGGCCCGACGGTCCCGCGCGCGCGCACGAGGTGCGGCTGCAGGGCGGCGACTCCACGTCGGAGGTGTTCCAGTGATCCTCGCTCACATCGTGGGGCTGCCCATCGAAGAGAGCGTCCTCCAACTTGCGCCGGCCGGCGCGGCGATGGTGACTGCGCTCGTGATCGCAGGTCGGGTGGGCCTCGACTCGCTCCGACGGCGGCTCCGTCACCTGTTGCGCGGAGGAGACCAGTAGCGACCCGGGAGCAGCTCGCTGTTCCCGGCCGAACCGGCTCCGACCACCACGAAATGACGACAACGAAGACACCAGCCGGGAGCGGCGGGCACAGAGCGGTCAGCGCCGTCCTGTTCCTCTGCCTGTTTGCAGGGCAGTCAGGCGCGATTGCACTCTCGCCCGTTCTCGCCCAGGTCGCTCGTGATCTCGACGTCTCGACGGCCGTCGCCGGGCAGCTGCGGACGATCGCGGGTCTCGTCGCGGGGGTGACGGCGCTCACGCTCGGCCGCGTGGGTACGCGAGTCGGGCTCGGGCGACAGCTGCTCGCCGGATCGATCCTGCTTGCACTCGGCTCGCTCGCCAGCGCAGCCGCGCCCGGAATCGGCCTGCTCGCCGTGGCACAGGTTCCCGTGGGTGCCGGAATCGGGATCCTCACAACCGCAGGAACGCTCGCCGCGGCCGAGTGGGTGCCGCGCGAGCGGCGGGCGGCCACGCTCTCCTGGGCGCTGATCGGTCAGCCGGCAGCGTGGATCGTCGGCATGCCGCTGCTCGGCGCCGCCGCGGAGCGGAGCTGGCGCTACGCCTGGCTCGTCTTCCCCCTTGCCGCCGCGCTACTCGCGGCGGCAGCCGCCGCCGGCCGCAGCGGCGCGCCTCCAGCGCAGACGGCGCCGCCGCGCATGCGTGCGGCCCTCGCTGCTCCGGGCCTGGGCCGCTGGCTGGCGGCCGAAGTTCTGACCAACACCGCCTGGGCGGGGACGCTCGTCTACTCGGGGGCTCTCTTCGTCGAGTCCTACGCGTCATCCACCGCCGTGACGGGCGTGGTGCTTGCCCTAGGCGCCGGCGCATACGTCTCGGGCAACCTGGCGTTCCGTCGCCTCGCCGACCGCGAGCTGCGGCGGCCGCTCGTCGGGCTCGCATTGGCACTCGCAGTGGCCACCGCCGCGTTCGGCGCGGTCCGTCCCTCGCTCGTTGCGAGCACGGCGCTCTTCGCGGCCGCCGCTTTCGCGGCCGGAGGGCGTACGTTCCTTTCGAGCGCTTTCGGCTTGGCCGCACCTCCAGAGTTCCGCCCGGGCGCGATAGCGATGCGCGCAGCGTCGATGCAGTTCGGCTACTTCACGGGTTCGCTGGCAGCCGGTGCCGCCCTTGCCGTGGGCGGCTACGCGGCGTTCGGCGCGACGATCGGTGCCCTCTTCCTCTCGGCGGCGCTGGTGCTTGCCCGCTCACCTGCGCATGGCGATCACGTCGTTGTGACGCGTCCGAGTCGTCTACGGGTCGCGCTCTATCGTGCGCGAGCCTGAACGTGTGCGCTGGGCAAGCGAGTCGACCACCCGGCAGGGCGTCAGATCACTGCATCCGAGGCGCTCGCGGCCGGGAACTGGGATGCGGCCGAGCGGGGCGTCGACGAGGCTTGCGAGACGATCGCCCAGCTCGAGACCCCGGGGCCGTGGGCGGCTCTGTTCCGGATCCGCTCGATCGTCGACGCGCATCGAGGACGGCTCGAGCGTGCGCTCGCGACGTATCGCGCCGAGCGCGCGGGGATCCTCTGGTGGGAGGCGCTCCTGCTGTCGGGTCTCGCGTTCATCGAGTACGCGGCCGGAAACCACGCCGAGGTCGATCGCGCGTTGACCCGGATGCACGAGCTGACGGACTCCGTGGGCGTGCGCTACTTGCTCCCGGATCGCAGCGAGCCCATCCACGTGGAGTCGCTCGTCGCCCTCGGCGAGCTCGAGCGGGCGCGCGAGGAGCTGGCGCGGCTGGAGGAGCAAGCGAGGATGTTCCCGCGGCTCTGGATCACGGTCGCGCGTCCGCGGGCCCGCGCGCTCGCGCGCTCGTGCTTGCGGCCGAGGGCGACGTGACCCGGGCGCTGGCGGCGCTCGACGAGCTCTGACGTCGACGCAGCCGCGAAGCTGCCCTTCGACCTCGGATGCGCGCTGCTCGTGCGCGGCCGCCTGCTGCGGCGCAGCGAAGCAGAAGCGCGCCGCCGCGGACACGCTGCGCGAAGCACTCACGATCTTCGAGCGGCTCGGCGCATCCGCCTGGGAGGCGCAGACACGGGCGGGTGCTCGATCGCGTCGGTCTCCGCCGCTCGCCGGACGAGCTCACCGCCACCGAGAGGCGCGTTGCGGAGCTCGCGGCGGAAGGGCTGACGAACCGCGAGGTCGCGACCGAGGCGTTCATGAGCCCGAAGACGGTTCAGGCCAACCTCACGCGTATCTAGCGCAAGCTCGGGATCAGCTCGCGCGCCGAGCTCGGCGCCCGCATGGCCGACGAACGTAGGACGGTCGCGGAAAAGAAGTAGGCAAACGCCCGATTCCTCCTCTTCGTCCCCGGCCTAGCCTCGAGCCATGACGTCCATCACGAGGCAGGGGCCCACGAATGAGACCTTCCCGGTCGGAATCGCGCACGTTGGCGCTTTCACGTCAGCCCGGCGGTTTTCCGATTCGGGCACTGCGGCCGTTCTCGACGTCGCGCGCCCGAACGCGACGTATCGGAGCGACTGCTCGGCTGCTCTTACGGGCTAGATACGCCGCTGCACAGCGGGAAAGGAGACCTTCAATGAACGCTATCTCTGCGCCGGCCGCGATTCCGCTCAAGCGCCGCCGCCGATTCGGCCTGATCGTCGGGCTGGCCGTACTCGTCGCGGCCGTTGCCTGTGCGCTCGCGTTCGCCGTCGATTGGAACTCGACGGAGAGCCAAGGGAACAACCAGACCCGCGCCGGAGTGTTCGAGTCGGCCGGTAGCTGGTCCGGCGTCGTCGACCGGGCCAGCGGCATTCCGCTGTCGGCCGGCATCGTCGGCCTACCCGCCGGAGTGTTGGAGTCGGCCGGTGGCTGGTCGGGCCTCGTCGACCCGGCGACGGGCATTCCGCTGTCGGTCGGCGTCGTCGGTCTGCCGACCTCCGCGGTGCAGGCTCGACTCAACCCGTACGCGCGCTGACACCCGAGCAGCTCGCGTACGCCGCCGCGCAGCAGCTTCGCGAGACAGGCCTGCTAGAGAAAAGCCCTGCTATCGCAGGGCTTTTCTCTAGCCACCTTCGCGAGTGGAATCGACGCTCAGGCGTCGAGCGGCAGCCGCTCGAGCAGCTCGTCGATCCGCGCGAAGCCGCCCTTCGCGCCCTCCTCGACGCCGTACTGCATCGTCGTGTCGCGCTCCTCGGTCGAGGCGAAGCGCATCGTCTGCGTCAGCTTCGTGCGCTCGCCGAGATCCTCGAACTCCAGCGTCTGCAGATGATTCTGGAACGTCTGTACGAGCCGCTCCGGCGCGTCGACCTCGCGGAACTCGCCCTCGACGACGCCGACCTTCGTGCGGAAGCGGTACGTGCCGCCCGGACGGACGTCCATCTCCTCGACGACCGTGCCGTCGCCCCACCATTCGGGGATCAGCTGCGGGTCCGTCCAGATCGAGAAGACGTGCGCGCGCGGCGCGTCGAACTCGCGCTCGACCCGGATCTCGAGCTCGTTCGGGGTGGTGACCGTGGTCTCGTTCATCTCAGCCCACCGCTTTCTTCACGAGTGCGCGGATCTTCGTCTCGTCTGCTTTGGTCAACTTCGTCAGTGCGTAGGCGACCGGCCACATGGAGCCGTCGTCCAGGCTCGCACTGTCGTTGAAGCCGAGCATCGCGTACCGCTCCTTGAACTTCCCCGCGTCGCGGAAGAAACAGACAACCTTGCCGTTCTTGTTGGCGTAGGCGGGCATCCCGTACCAGGTCTTCGGCGTGAGGTCGGGCGCGGTCTCGGTGACGATCGCGTGGATCCGCTCGCCGAGCGCGCGATCGTCCGGCGACATCTCGGCGAGCGCGCCGCGGACCGCGCTTTCCCCGTCTGCGGCCGTCTTCAGCTCGCGGGCGCGCGCTCTCATCGCCGCCTTCTCCTCGGCCGAGAATCCGTCCTTCTTCTGCTTGGACTTCGTGGTGGTGTTCATCGTGCTCCTTTCGTCCGTTCGACGACCTGCGCGAAGCGGTCGAGCCGCTGCAGCCACGTGCTGATGCCCTCGAAGGCGTAGGGCACCAACATGCACCTGCGGACACGGCCGATCTTCTCCGTCGTGACGAGCTCCGCCTCCTCGAGCAGCCGGATGTGCTTCTTCATGCCGGTCAGCGACATGCCGAAGGGCTCGGCGAGCTCGCTGATCGTCGCGCTGCCGATGCCGAGCCGTTCGAGGACGGCGCGGCGGGTCGGGTCGGCGAGGGCTGCAAAGGCGCGGTCGACGGTCGGATACTGAACCATTAGGTTCACTATAGCAACTACGCGCCATGGTCGACGTCACGGCTGGAGGCTGAACGGCGGGTACCGGTCGGTGACGAGGACGAACGCATAGGCCGCCACGCGGTTCGTCCACCGGAGCACTCCGAGGACGAAGTCGAAGGCGCCTCGCGGGTAGCGACCGGTGAAGAGGATCGCGAACCACGCGATCACGATCATCACGAACGCTGCGATCCAGAGGAAGAACAGAACGATGAAGTGCGGGATGGCGAGGAACCACTTGACGAGCGGCAGCCAGCGGTTGAGGTCGTGCTTGGCGTCCGGGTAGGGGTAGTCGAGCCTCACCGACTGCTGCTCGTCCGTTGACGGATAGTGGTCGTCCATCAGCGCGAGATAGACCCCGACCCGGTTGGAGAACCGGAGCAGCTCCCGGTTCCAGTCGAACCACCAGCGCGGGTACTTCTGCCGGAACAGGATCATGAGCAGCGGCGCGAGGAACAGCAGCGCGCCGGTGCCGCCGGCGACTCGCCAGCCGTGCTCGCCCGCGGCGGTGCTGCCTTCGGGCCCGCCGATGCTCGCAGCCACGATCAGGATCGGGATCGCGACGAAGATGCGAAAGGCCGTGGTCAGCCGGTTGAGGCTGCGGTCGGGGTATTCGACGGAGAGCTGGACCGGGTATCCGGCGTCCGCTCCTCCGTGGTTGCTCGATTCCATGCCTGCTCCTCCTTCATTCGCTTGCACGCGGGGTTGGACCGTATCCTCGGGCGGCGTGGGCAAGGCGCCTGCTTCCCCCTATCCGCCCGACGTCGCAGAGGACAGCCCGCCGGTCACCGAGCTCGGCGACCTGTCCGACGTCGTGCTCGGCGATCTCGACTGGGCGAACCGGCAGGCCCGGGGGCTGACGATCCGCCGGGCCGAGATTCGCCGCTGCCGTTTCACCGGCGCCGAGCTGGCGGAGGCAGCGCTCTCCGACGTCACGCTTGCCGACTGTCGCCTCGACCTCGTCGGGCTGCGCTACGCGCGGCTCGAGCGCGTCGTCTTCCAGGACTGCCGGATGTCCGAGTGCGACCTGTACGAGGCGTCGCTCACCGACGTCGTGTTCGAGAACTGCGAGCTGCGCGAGGCCACGCTCAGCGGCGCGCAGCTGAAGCGCGTCGAGCTTCGCGGCTGCGACCTCGCCGGTCTCCGCGGAGTCGAGGCGTTGCGCGGCGCGCGCATGCCGTGGGCCGACGCCGTCGAGAACGCGCCGCTCTTCGCGGCCGCGCTCGGACTCGAGCTGATCGACTGACGCGGGCAGCGTTATGGCTCGACGAGCCCCCGGCGGATCGCGTAGCGCGTGAGCTCGACCCGGTCGCGCATGCCGAGCTTCTCGAGGATGTTCGCCCGGTGGCGCTCGACCGTCTTGACACTGATCGTGAGCATCTGGGCGATCGTCTTCGACGGGTGCGCCTCGGCGATCAGCTTGAGCACCTCCTGCTCGCGCGGGGTGAGCGGGTCGAACGCTTCGTCCTCGCCGTCACGTTGGACGTAGTCGCGCACGAGCGCCGACACCGCCGACGGGTAGAGGAAGGTCTGCCCGCGCATGGCGGCCCGGCACGCGTCGACGATGTCGCGGTCGGCGCCGGACTTGAGCACGTACCCGGACGCGCCGGCCTTCAGCGCCTCGAAGAGGAACTGCTCGTTCTCGTACATGGAGAGGATCAGCGTCCGGAGCTCCGGTTTGCGCCGTTCGAGCTCACGCGCGGCCTGGAGGCCGGTCATGCGCGGCATGCTCACGTCGAGGATCGCGAGGTCGACGTCGCTGGAAAGCGCGAGCTCGACCGCCTCGCGCCCGTCGGCCGCCTCGGCGACGACGTCGAGATCGGGCTCGCTGTCCATCACGAGCTTCAGGCCGCGGCGCACGATCTCGTGGTCGTCGGCGACGAGGATCTGTGTGACGAGCGGTACGGGCATCAGGCTCCGCGCGGCTCCGCCGGGACCTCGAGGCGCACCTCGAGACCTCCGGTTCGCGCCGGCTTGATCGCGAGCGCGGCCCTCACCATCACGGCGCGCTCGCGCATCCCGCGCAGTCCGCCTCCTTCGTGTGAGCCGTTCGTGCCGCCGCCGTCGTCGACCACACGGAGGACGACGCTCTCGTGCCCCGGCTGCAGCGACAGCCAGACGCGACGTGCGCCGGAGTGCCGCGCGACGTTGGTGAGGCTCTCCTGGGCCACGCGATAGACCGCGAGCTCGGCGTCGGACGAGAGCTGCGGCAGCTCGCGCGCGAACTCCCACTCGAGCTCGAGCCCGGCCTGCTCGGTGAACCTGGTCGCCAGCGACTTGAGCGCGCTCACGAGCCCGAGGTGCTCGAGCAGCTCGGGCCGCAGCTCCTGTGCGAGCCGGCGCACGTCCTCGATGCTCCGCCGGGTCGCCTCCTGCGCCTCGGCGAACAACTCGCGCCGGTCGGCCGGAACCTGGCCCGCGACCTGGTCGAGCAGCAGGAGGACGCCGGTCATGCTCTGGCCGACCTCGTCGTGCAGCTCCGCCGCGATCCGTCTCCGTTCCGCCTCCTGCGCTGCCAGCGCGCGGCTCCCGCTCTCGCGCCGCTCCGTCTCGAGCCGCTCGAGCATCTCGTTGAAGGACCGCACGAGGTCGACGACTTCCGGCGAGCCGCTCGGTGTCAACCTGCGTCCGGGGCGCAGGAGGTCGACGTTCTTCATCCGCTCGGCGAGCCGCTCGAGCGGCTTGAACGCCGGTCGCAGCATCGCGTAGTTGAGTGCCAGGAGCAGGACGATCCCGACGACGAGCGCAACCTCCTCGATCACCCTGACCGGCGCGCTGATCGTCAGCGGAGAGAGCGCGAGCACGACGCCGGCTGCGACCAGCAGCGCGGCGTTGAGCAGGAACACACGCCAGAAGAGCCGCATCTCGGCCTCTATGTTGTACCCGTCTAGGCTCGCCCGTCCGACGGCGCGGCGACGGCCGCGGCCTCGGGCGGCACGACGACCACCGGGCACGGCGCCGTCTGGGCGAGCTCCCGCGCGAGCGAGCTCGAGAGCATGCGGCCGAGCCGCCCGCCTCTGGCACCGACGACGATCAGGTCGGCCGCCTCGTCGGCGGCGATCGTCGCCACGGACTCGGCCGGATCGCCGAAGGCGCTCCGGTAGTCCTCGTCGGAGCCGTTTCGCGTCTCCGGGGCAAGCCGCTCGTCGTCGATCGTGACGAGCACGATGCGAGCCTCGAAGCGGTCGGCAAGCCGCCTGGCGACGTGCAGGGCCGCACGCGCGCCCTCGGACGCATCGGCGACGCAGACGATCGTGCCGTTCATCCGTGGCTAGAAACGGTGCCGCGGCAACCGGCCACCATTCCGCCGGCTCCCAGTCGACCCCCCGGCACATCGGGCAGACGGGCAGCGACCGGTAGCTCGCGATCTGGTACCCGCAGCTCGCGCAACGCAGTGGCCGCCGGGCGCTGCGTGACAAGTCGTGTCTCTCGTCGTGCGTGTGGGCGATCGAAGACGGTGCGGCAGGCATGACGATCCTTTCGCTTTGGTTTCCTCGAGGATCGCTGTGCCGCGCGTGCTGCGAAATGGGGTTCGCGCTCCATCTCGGCGAATGGGGTCTCGATTCGGTCGGAGATGGGGCCTGCCCCCGATCGACGGCGCCGTTCGTCTCGGCGAAGCTCGTGGCGAACGTGGAGGACGGGGCAGAGGGGGCCGGGGCGCGCGACTCGGGATGCGCGCCCCGGCCGGCGCGGCTAGGGATTCCCGGCGGTTGCGGCGAGCCGCTCGGCGAGTCGAGCAACCGCAGCCCGCAGCTCGGCCGGCCGCACGACGCGGAAGTCGGCCCCGAGGCCGGCGAGCACGCCTGCGACCCAGTCGAGCGAGTCCGCCCGCAGCTCGAGGCGCGTTCCGTCTCCGAGCGCTGTCAGCTCCGCGAGCGTCGCCGGCACGCGCGCCGCGACCGTGCTCAACGGAGCCTCGACGTGCACCTCGACCTCCCACGCGCGCGGCAGGCGCGCGAGCATCTGCACGACATGCGCCGCCGGATCGAAACCGGGCTCCGGGGGCCCGGCCGGCTCGCCGATCACCGCGCTCGTGATGCGATCGGCGCGGAACGTTCGCAGCTCGCCGCTGCGGCGATCCCGTGCAGGGACGTACCAGCGGCCGCGGCGGGCGACCACGCCGTACGGATCGATCTCCCGTTCGCTCCAGGTCCCGCCGGAGCGCTCGTAGCCGATCCGGAGCGACCGCCGCCTGCGTACTGCTTCGGCGACGACGAGCAGCGTCTCGCTCGACGCGGGCGCCGGGTCGGGCTCGCCCGAGAACGTGAGCTCGGTGCGCAGCCGCGCGACGCGGCGGGTGAGCCGGTCCGGCAGCACCCTGGTGATCTTCGCGAGCGCGTCGCCGGCGGACCGAGACCGCGCTGCTCGGCGATCACGAGCCCGAGCGTGACCGCGGCCGCCTCCTCGTCCGACAGCATCAGCGGCGGCAGGCGCGCGCCCGCCCGGAGCCGGTAGCCACCTCCGGCGCCCGGCTGCCCGTCGACCGGGATGCCGAGGTCGTGCAGCGCGGAGGCGTAGCGCCGAATCGTCCGCCCGCTCACCCCGAGTGCCGCCGCGGCCGAGGGGCCGTCGACCGCCGCCCGGGTCTGGAGCAGCTCGAGGAACGCGAGCAGGCGGGTGGCGGGGCGCGAGATACCCGGGATTCAAGCACGACTGCGGACGAAAAATGACCGCATTGCGGTGTACGTTCGCGGCATGGGACAGACGAGCACGATCGAACAGCCGAGCACGACCGACGACGGCCGCCACGACTTCGATTTCTTCTTCGGACGCTGGCACGTCGAGAATCGCAAGCGCGTGCACCCGCTCACGCCGGGCGACACGGAGTGGATCGAGTTCGAGGGCGAGGTCGAGGCCGCACCGATCCTCGGAGGCGTCGGGAACATCGACTGGTTCAAGGCGCCGCGCTTCCCGGGGCGGCCGAACTTCGAGGGCTTCACGGTGCGCCTGTTCGAGCCCGCGACGGGGCTGTGGCGGATCTGGTGGGCGTCCTCGATCGGCACGGGGCACCTCGACAACCCGGTGGTGGGGCGCTTCTCGGACGGAGTCGGCCGCTTCGAGTGCGACGACGTCCTCGAGGGGCAGCTGGTGCGAGTCCGCTACGACTGGAAGGACATCGCGGCCGACTCGGTCACGTGGCAGCAGTCGTTCTCGTTCGACAGCTCGGCCACCTGGGACCCGAACTGGGTCATGCGCTCGACGCGCATCGGATAGCTATGGGCGGGCCCCACGCGGGCCCGCCCAAGCCTCTGAGCACTCAGCCCGCCGCGCCGTTCGACGACGCCGGCTCGATGTTCTGATTCAGCCGGAACAGGTTCGTCGGGTCGTACTTGCCCTTGAGCGCGGCCAACCGTGCGTAGGTCGCCGGGTCGTACGCCGACCGCGCCGCATCGCGGTCGCCGAGGAAGTTCCCATAGGCGTGCCCGGTCGACGCCGTGTCGGCGGCCGCGATCACCTTTCTCGCCCAGGAGATGTGCGCGTCGTCGCCGGCGCGGTCGTGCCAGCCGGTCACCGCGTTCAGCACGAACGGCATCGACCGCTCGCCGAACGACGAGGCGTCGTCGCCCGCGCGGCCGAAGGCGCCGCCCATCTGGTGGACGTGGATCTCGCACTGCGGGCCGGGCGCCTCGAGGTGCAGCTCGCAGAGCGCATCGATCAGCGCGTCGTCGAGCTTCGACAGGTTCGTCGCCTTGAAGTACGAACGGATCCCCTTGGCCCACAGCGGGTCGATGAGCGACTGCATCACCGTGTACGGCATCGGCCCGAGCAGGTCGGCGACCGGCTCCGCCACCTCGCGCAGCGGCGCGACGAGCGCGGCGCCGTCGTCGGGCGCACCGGCCGACATCGCGATCAACGCGACGACCTTCTTGCCGTGCCATTCCGCCGGGATCACCGGAAGCGGCGGCGCGGTCGTCAGGTCGACGAGCGCGGTCACGTCGTCGTCGGCGCCCGGCGCCCACTCGCGGAAGCGTCGCAGGAGGTCCGCCGACGCCTCGGCGGGGAAGAAGATCGGTCCCGCATAGACGATCGGCCCGACGGGGTGCAGCTGGTACTCGAGCTGCGTGACGATGCCGAAGTTGCCGCCGCCGCCGCGCAGGCCGCGCAGCAGCTCCGGGTTCTCGGACTCACTCGTATGGACGAGCCGTCCGTCGGCGGTGACGACGTCCGCGCCGATGAGGTTGTCGCAGGCGAGGCCGTGCTTCCGCATCAGCCAGCCGATCCCGCCGCCGAGCGTGAGGCCGCCGACGCCGGTCGTCGAGACCAGGCCGCCGGTCGTCGCGAGGCCGTGCGCGATCGTCTCGTGGTCGACGTCGCCCCACGTCGCGCCGCCGCCGACGTAGACCCGGCGCGCGGCCGGATCGACGCGCACGCTGCGCATGGCGCCGAGGTCGATGACGATGCCGCCGTCCACCGTCGAGAAGCCGGCGATGCTGTGGCCGCCGCCGCGCACGGCGATCTGGAGGTCGTTGCTGCGTGCGAACCCGACGGCGGCAATGACGTCCGCCGGTCCCGAGGCGCGCACGATCACCGCCGGACGCCGTTCGTCGTGCACCGCGTTCCAGACGCGGCTCGCCCCGTCGAACTCGTCGTCGGCGGGAGTGAAGATCTCGGCTCTGGTCGCCTCGCGGAGCTCCTGCACTGTTGCTTCGCCGAGGACTGGAGAGAGCGTTTCGGTCATGACGTTCTTCCTTTCGTCGAACGTTTGACCCGAGTCTTATCGGCGCGATCTTTGCGCGAGCTTTGCGTGAGCTTCGCAAGCGATCGAAGCTGTTCCTCGACGAGCGTGACCTCGGCCAGGTCGTTCGCGGTCCGATAGTGCACGAGCGCCGACTCCCACAGCTCCTTCGCCTCGGTGGGCTCGCCGCGCGCAATCGCGACCTCGGCCATCGAGACGTCGGTGAACGCGAGCCACCGGCTTCGAGTGGTCTCGGCGAGCACGTGCTTCGCCTCGCGCAACGCGCTCCACGCCTCTTCGAGACGGCCCCGCGCCCGCTCGAGGTCGGCCGTTCGCCAGAGCGTGCTCGCGAGCCCCCAGCGGTCGCCCGCCCGCCTGAAGATGTCGCGGGCCTCGGCCAGCCGCAGCTCGGCGTGCTCGTGGTCCCCCGTCGTCGTGTCGATCATCCCGAGCCCGGTCAGGGCCAGACCGATCCCCCGGCGATCGTTCAGCTGGTCCTGATCTCCAGCGCGCGACCGAGGTCACGGCGGGCGGCGTCGATCGAGCCCAGCGCCAGTGCGAGATACGCCTGCCGGGCGAGCACGAAGCTCTCGCCTCGCCTGTCGCCGAGCGCCTCGAAGTGTGCGGCGCTCTCGGCCAGCTGCGCCGTCGCGCCGTCGAGGTCCCCTCGTAGCCGGGTGATCGTCGCCTGGTTGGCGAGCACGTACCCGACGGCCGCCGCGCAGGTCACCTCGATGAACGGCTGCAGGGTGTCCTCGAAGAGCAGTCGCGGCCAGGAGTCGTCGGCGGGAGAGCGCGTCTCGGCGATGTTCACCGGCGACGGGATGAACTCGTCGGGATCCGCGGCCCGGAACCGCTCGAGGCTCTCGGCGAGGAGCTCGTCGGCGGCGCCGAGGTCGCCGACGATCCAGCGCGAGACGCCGAGCGTGTAGACGCAGAGCGCCTCGCACGCGGCGAACCCCTCGCGCCGCGCGAACGCGAGGCCGCGCTCCGCCCACCGCGAGGCTTCATCGCCGGTGTCGGTCGCGATCGCGAACTCCCCGAGGAACTGGAGCGCGTGCCACTGGGCCCGCGCATCGCCGAGCTCGGCGGCGATCGAGTACGCCTCCTCCGCCCGCTCGGTCCCCCGGCCGATCGTGCCGCTGCGCATGTCGATCGCTCCCGCAGCCCGTAACGCGTCGGCTCGCAGGGCTGTTCGCTCCGGCGCCGCGGCGAGCGCCGCGGCGAACCGGCGCTGTCCCTCGCCGAGGTCGATGCGCCGTAGCCAGAACGGATACACCGCCACGCAGAGGCGAAGGGCGTCGTTCGGGTCGTGCTCGAGGAGCGTCTGCAGCGCCGCGCGGACGTTCGCCGCCTCGACGTCCATCTCACCCGATTCCCGTTCGCGCTCTGCAAACGAGAGCGTCCAGCGCGCGTGCCGCAGTGCGAGCTCGGTCGACTCGCCGGCCTCGGCGAGACGGTCCTGCGCGTAGGCCCGGACCGTGTCGAGCAGGCCGTATCTCCACGTGCCGTCGACGTCGCCGGCCGCGACCAGCGACTTCTCGACCAACCTTCCCAGGAGGTCGGCGACGGCCGCCTCGTCCAGCCCGCCGCCGGCGCACACCTCCTCCGCTGCGTCGAGCCTGAATCCCCCGGAGAACACCGCCAGCCGGCGGAAGAGCGTCTCCTCCTCGGGCTCGAGCAGGTCGTGGCTCCAGCGGAGCGTCGCGAGGAGTGTCTGCTGGCGTGACGGCGCCGCGCGGTTGCCGCCCTGGAGCAACCGGAACCGGTCGTCGAGGCGCTCCGCGATCACGGCCGGGCTGAGGGCGCCGAGCCGACCTGCCGCGAGCTCGAGCGCGAGCGGCAACCCGTCGAGACGGAAGCAAATCCTCGCCACGTCGCCGGCGTTGCGCTCGTCGACCTCGAATCCCGGGAGCACACGAGCTGCACGTTCCGCGAACAGGTGCACCGACTCGTAGCGCACGAGCTCCTCCGGCGGGAGGCGCTGCTCGGGGTCCGGGATCGCGAGCGACGGAACGCGGAAGACCGTCTCGCCCGACACCCGCAGCGGCTCGCGGCTGGTCGCGAGGATCGTCAATTCGCCCGCGCTGCGCAGGATCGCGTCGACCAGCTCGGCGCTCGCGCCGATCAGGTGCTCGCAGTTGTCCAGGACGAGCAGCAGCGAGCGCTTTGCGAGAAAGTCGCGGATCGCCTCGCTCAGGTCCTGGCCCGGGAGCGCGCGCACGTCGAGCGCTGCCGCGACGGCCACCGGAACGGTGCTCGGCTCCCCGACCGGCGCCAGCTCGACGAGCACGGCGCCGTCCGCGTACTCGGCGCCGACGGTGCGCGCGAGCTCGAGCCCGAGCCGCGTCTTACCGGCGCCGCCGACACCCGTCAGCGTCAACAGCCGGGTCCGGCCGAGCAGCCCGCGCAGCTCGTGCAGCTCACGCCCGCGACCGACGAACGAGCTCGCCTCGATCGGCAGCTGGCCGAGTCGCGACCCGCTGCCGAGCTCGTGCAGCTGCGCCGCCAGCTCGGCGTGCACCGTGGCGAAGCGGCCGCGAGGCTCGTCGGCCCAGTCGTCGTAACGGTTCTCGGGGAGCAGCTCGCCTGGGTAGAGGGCCAGCGCCTCGCGCACCGCCGCGGCAGTGCCGAGGTGCGCGGCCTCCTCGGCCGCCTGCGTGAAGCGGTCGACGTCGAGGTCGACGTCGGGCGCCAGGGAGATGAGCTCGTCGCGAACGTCGATCACGTCCGGCCCGAGCGCGCGGCGGGCCGCGTGGACCGCCTGGTAGAGGTTGTTCGCCGCGGCGTTCGGCGAGTGGTCGCGCCAGAGCGCATCCATCGCCTGCTCGCGGTGCAGCCGGTGTCCCGGCGCCAGCGCGAGCAGCTTGACCAGCTCGCGCGCCTTCTTGAGCCGCCAGGCCCGCGGCGCGACCGGCTCGCCGTCGACGGTGGCGTCGAACCCCGCGAGCAGGCGGATCGTCACGGTGGGCACGACAAGAGAATGTCGGACCCGCGACAGCTCGCGTCAGGCGCGCAGCACGACTTCTACGCAGGTGCCGTGCCGCGGCGCCGAGCGAAGCGACAGCTTCCCGCCGATGGCAGCGGCGCGCTCGCGCATGTTCACGAGCCCCTGGCCGGCGCCACCCTCGTCCGGCTCGAACCCGTCGCCGTCGTCGCGCACCTCCACGAACCTCGAGCCCGCGCGCGTGCCGATCTCGACGCGCGCCGTTCGCGCGCCCGCGTGCTTGCGTGCATTCGCGAGGCCCTCCTGGACGATCCGGAACAGCTCGATCTGCTCGTCCGGCCGCAGCACGATCTTCGGGTCGATCACGAGCTCGACGTCGAGCATTCCGTCTGCGGCCAGGAACTCGACGTAACGGCGGAGGGCAGCATCGAACGGCGACCGGCCGGCCGCCGACGACAGCGCCAGGAACGCGTAGCGGGCCTCCTGCTGCGCAGCCTGGGCCGCCTCCTTCAAGCGTGGCAGCGTCGTCTCCGGATTCGCCCCCGTTTCGAGCATCGAGGCGAGCGACGCGACCGCGAACAGGTACTGGGCCAGGCCGTCGTGGATCTCTCGGGCGAGGCGTCCCCGCTCCTCGGCGACCGCACGACCGAACTCGGCGGCGCGAATCGCGCGCCAGGCGCCGACCAGCAGCACGCCGTAGGCCGCGAGCTGGAGGTAGTCGCCGAGCGAGACGCTGCCGACCCGTGCCGGAGGCATCAGCATGAAATCGAGCGTGGCGTACAGCATCAGGGTCCCACCCAGGGCGAGCCAGCGCTCGAGGTCCTCGCCGCTACGACGAAACCGATGCGTGAACCCGACGACCGCGACGAGCAGCACGAACGCGAGCGACGCGAGCGCCGTCGACAACGGGGCGGGTCGCGCGGTGTCGCCGGCGGTGAGCGTCGGCAGCGACGAGCCGAGGAGGTGGAACCCCACCCAGACGACTCCCAGGATCAAGGCGCCCGTCGCCATCGCGTAGACGATGAGCGCCCCGCGGCGCGCGACGTGGCCGTGCGCCAGCGGCGCGACCGCGATCAGCCCCCAGCCGACCGTGCTCCCGACGATGCTCGCCCAGTACTCGATGGGCCGTCCGTCGAAACCGCCGACCGTGGGGACGATCGCAAACGCGAGCAGCGACAGCGACGTGGCGAAGAAGCCCGCGAACAGGAAGATGTCGAAGCGGCGACCCTCCACGGAGAAGCGCGTTCCACTGAGCACCGCGACGAGGCCGCCGGTCAGCATGAACACGGTCTGGAGGGCGAGCTTCAGTTGCGGCGCGTCGTACGGCGTCTGCAGATCCGGGTAGGCGAGGTAGAGCGCGAGCGAGGCGCCGAACAGCGCGAACAGGAGGACCTCGCCCCAGAGCAGGCCCATGAAGCGGTCGTGGTGCATCTCCGCCGGTATCGGCAGAATCGGCCCGAGCGATGACAGCCATGCGCATCCTGATCGTCGACGACCATCCGCTCACGCGCGAAGCGCTCACTGGGCTGCTCGCGCACAACGGGTTCGACGTCTGCGGCCAGGCAGCCGGCGGGGAGGAGGCGATCAGGCTCGCCGGCGAGCTTCAGCCCGAGCTCGTCCTGCTCGACCTGACGATGCCCGGGCTCGACGGTCTGCACGCGCTGCCGCGCATCCGCAAGGCATCGCCCTCGTCGTCGGTTGTCGTGCTCACGGCCGCCGAGGACGAGGACAACCTGCTCGCGGCGATCCGCGCCGGCGCTGCGGGCTACCTGCTGAAGAGCGAGCCGCCCGAGCGGATCGTCTCGCTGCTGCGCGGGATCGGCGAGGGCGAGCCGGCCCTCTCGGGGCCGGTCGCGCGACGGTTGCTCGAGCAGGTCCGAGAAGGCGTGGGCGTCCGGACGAGCGTTCCGGCGTCGATCGGCGACCGCCTCTCCGCCCGCGAGGTGGAGGTGCTGCTCCTGCTCGAGCGTCACCTGGCGACGGACGAGATCGCCGCGGAGCTCGGGATCTCGGAGCACACCGTGCGCTCGCACGTGAAGAGCCTGCTCGCCAAGCTCGGCGTCTCGTCCCGTCGCGAGGCGCTCGAAGTGCTCACCGCGGCGCGTTAGGTCGACGAGTCGAAGCCCTCGAGGGCGGCCTCGACGAGCCAGGGCAGCGTGCGCAGGTTGTAACCGCCCTCGAGCACGGCGGCCACGCGCGGCGCGAGCTGCGTCGTCCGCGCCGCGAGCTCGCGAAAGCAGCCGGTCGAGAGCTCGAGATCGGCCAGCGGATCTTCGACGTGCGCGTCGAAGCCGCACGAGACGAGGAGCAGCTCGGGCGCGAAGCGACGGATGGCGCGCTCGACCGTCTCCCACGCCTCGAGGTACGCGTCGTCGCCGGTGCCGGCCGGCAGGGGCATGTTCACGAGCGTCTCTCCCTGCTCGTACGGCCCGCCGCTGCCCGGGTAGAGCGGCCACTGGTGGAGCGACGCGAAGAGGATCGTCGGATCGTCGGCGACGATGTCCTGCGTGCCGTTCCCGTGATGGACGTCCCAGTCGACGATCGCGATGCGCTCGAGGCCGAGATTCGCCTGAGCCCAGCGCGCGGCGATCGCGACCGACCCAAAGATGCAGAAGCCCATCGCGCGCTCACGCTCCGCGTGGTGGCCCGGTGGGCGGGCGAGCGCGAAGCCACCGCGTTGCGTGGCCTCGATGGCTCCTCCGGCGGCGAGCAGCGCGGCGTCGAACGTCGTCGCAGTGCACACGGTGTCGGCGTCGATCAGACCGTTCGTCGTCTGGACATGCCGGACGAGCTCCGCGGTGTGGCACCTGAGGACGTCTTCCACCGACGCCGGCTTGCACTCGACGAACGGGAAGTGGTGCTGCAGCACCGCGAGCCGCTGCTGCGACTCCGGGTGCGACCCGGTCGGGTGCTGGTGCGAGAACGCTGTGTTGCTGACGAGGTCGATCACGGCCTCCCGGGTCGGGTGAGGCGATCGTCGCACGGCCAAACGTCCGTGCTGTACCTAGCTGACCGGGTGGGGTTGGCCGGGCCTGGTCCGAACACGATGCGACGGTTCCCATTGTCCAAGGGGAGGGTGTCCTCGAATGAAGTCCAGGTTTGGGGTGTCGGCATTCGTGCTGGCGTCGATCGCGCTGTTCGTCGCGCTGTCCGGGGGCGCGGTTGCCGCCGGGATCGTGCCGCTCGCACGCCATGCCACGACGGCCGGCACCGCAGCGAACGCGTTGAAGCTCGGCGGCAAGACGCCGGCGCAGCTCAGGGCGGCGTGGATCGGAAACGCCGCGAAGCAGGGTCAGCCCGGGCCGCAGGGCCCGGTGGGCCAGAAGGGCGACACGGGTGCGACGGGTGCGACCGGTGCGCAAGGCGCGGCCGGCCCGGCCGGGTCGCAGGGAGCGAAGGGCGAGGCGGGAGCCCAGGGCGCGGCGGGTCCCGCAGGCGCGGTCGGTCCCGCAGGCCCGGCGGGCCCCGCTGGTCCCGCAGGCCCTGCGGGAACGGCCGCGGTGTCGGTGCACACGGCGCCCTTCTCGCTTGCGATCGGCGGTGCGGCCGGTGAGAAGGGGCTGTTCACGGTCAACTGCGGCGCCGGTCAGAAGGCCGTCTCCGGCGGCTACGACGCCGACGGAACCGTGCTCGGTCTGATGACGCATCCGACCGCTGCCGACGACGGCTGGCAGATCTACCTCGACAACGCCGATGAAGCCGCCGCGCACACGGGCACCGTGTACGTGGTCTGCCTCGGCTAGCGGCACTGCACGGGTGCGCCGGGACGATCCCGGCGCACCCGCTCCCGTAAGGTCCAGGGCCCACACGCAAAGGGGGTCTTCGGATGAAGCGCAGCCTGGGCGGCCCAGCCATCGTGCTGGCAACCGTTGCACTGTTCGTGGCGCTCGGCCAGGGCGCCGTCGCCGCCGGAATCGTCCCACTCGCACGACACGCGATCACCGCCGGGACGGCGACCAACGCGCTCAAGCTCGGCGGCAAGACGCCGGCTCAGGTGAAGGCGAGCCTGCGGGGGCCGCAGGGACAGCAGGGGCAGCAGGGCCCGAAGGGCGACCCTGGCCCGCAAGGCCCCTCAGGCAGCTCGGCGGTCTCGGTGCACACACAGTCGTTCACGCTGAATGAGGGCGGAACGAGCGGCGACTCCGCGGTGATCACGGCGAATTGCGGCTCCGGGCAGAAGGCGGTGGGGGGCGGCTTCGACGCGACGGCCGTGCTCAGCCTCGGCAGCCACCCGACGACCGGCGACGACGGGTGGGCCGTCTCCGTGAACAACCTCGACGGATCGACCTCCCAGTCGGGGACGGTCTACGCGGTCTGCCTCGGATGACCGTTAACGATGGCTGATGCCACGTGCTCGCGTGTCCGGATGCGCGGCCTGAGGGCACCCGGCCGCTCCCGGCCCGGTCGTGGCGGCGGAGCCGCCCCGAGCAGGCCGTCCGCTTCACGCCGTCGAACCGGCACCGATGGCGCTGCCATCGCCGCCGGCACGCCGCCGCGCCCGACCACCCCCAGTCCACGCCCCGGAACAGACGATCCCGTGGCATCAACCATCTGACCCAACACGCTCCTCGAGCCTCCCGGCGAGGGCGCCGAGGCCGAGCGAGCCCGCGTGTGCGGCCGCCCGTTCCCAGTCGGGCGGCGTCGGCCCGAGCGGCGGGAGAGGTGCGGCGGCGTCCATCGTCGCGACGCTCCGGTACAGGCGCAGATCATCGGCGATCGTCGAGAACCGCCCAGCGTCCAGCGCCGCCTCGAGCGAGCCGTACTGCGAGAGCAGGTCGGCAGCCTTCTTCGGCCCGATCCCGGGTGCGCCGGGGTCTTGTCGGAGGCATCGCCTCGGAGCGCGATGAAGTCGGGCACCTGCTCGGGCTCGACGCCGTAGCGCGAGCGGACCTCGGCCGGGCCGACGCGTGTCAGCTCGCTGACGCCCTTCACCGGCTGCAGGATGTTCACGCGGTCCGAACGAGCTGGAAGGCGTCCCGATCCGAGGTGGCGACGAGCACGGTGCCCGGCCAGGCGCCCGCGACCGCGGCGAGGAAGTCGTCTGCCTCGTAGCCCGGCGCCTTGCCGACGAGGAACCCGAACGAGCTGACCAGGTCCGGCAGCAGCCGCAGCTGCTCGAGGATCGCGGGCTCGAACACGCGGCCCGCCTGGTAGCCGGGCAACGACTCGTGGCGATAGGTCGGCACCTCGAGCGTGTCCCAGCCGACGAGCACCGAGTCGGGCTGGACGGCCTCCCACAGCCTGACGAGGAAGTTCGCGAACCCGACGAGCGCCCGACGGCCGCCCGGGAGCTCCGCATGTCTTCGGCAGGCCGTGGTACGCGCGGTGCGCCAACGAGTCGCCGTCGACCGCGAGCAGCAGATCGTCGCTCACAGGCTCGCCTCGAGCGCGCCGATTGCCGCCATCAGCCGGTCGGTTGCCAGGCGGGCGCTCTCGGTCGGGGTGCGGTTGCGAAGGTCGTCGAGCTCGATCGGCACGCCGTAGCGAACACGAAGCGGCGCGAATCGAGCGAGGCCGTCCGTGCCTTTGATCCCCGCGGGAACGAGCGGCACGTTGGCCTCGAGCGCGATGCGGGCGGCTCCGGTGAAGATCCGGTCGTCCTTCCGCTTCCTGCGCCGCGTGCCCTCGGGGAACATCGCGACGACGTGGCCGGCCCGCGCGAGCTCGACCGCGATCCCGACCGCATCGAGGTCCGACGTGCCCCGGTGCACCCGGAACGCGCCGGCGGCCTCGAGGATCGCCGACAGCGGGAACCAGAACAGCTCGGACTTGGCCATGAAGCGGAGAAAGCGCCGCGGCCAGAGGGCCAGACCGAGCGGCCAGGGGTCGAAGTTCGAGAGGTGCCCCGCTGCGAGCACGTAGCCCCCGTCGGTCGGGAGAAACTCCTTCCCGTAGGCGCGATAGCGGTACAGAAACCGTACGGCGGGCCAGGAAACGACGGCCGCGAGCGAGTAGAGCACGCTGGGGCGCGGGGGACGTGTCACCGGCGGGGAGTATCGCGATTTGCGGCCCAGGGGTATCGTGGCCCGCGCGCAATGGCCGCCAACGGCAAGAAGCTCGTGATCGTCGAGTCGCCGGCCAAGGCGAAGACGATCGCCGGATACCTGGGCCACGACTACGTGGTCGAGTCCTCGATCGGCCACATCCGGGATCTGCCCACGGCCGTCGGAGATCCCGGCCCGGGTCAAGGACAAGCCGTGGGCCCGCCTCGGGGTCAACGTCGACGAGGACTTCGAGCCCGTCTACGTGGTCGACGCGCGCAAGAAGAAGGTCGTCGCCGACCTCAAGGCAAAGCTGCGGTCGGCCGACGAGCTCCTGCTCGCAACCGACGAGGACCGCGAGGGGGAGGCGATCGCCTGGCATCTGGCGCAGGAGCTCAAGCCGAAGGTGCCGGTTCGGCGGATGGTGTTCCACGAGATCACGCGGCCGGCGATCGAGCGGGCCCTGGCCGAGACGCGGGAGATCGACGAGTCGCTCGTCGACGCGCAGGAGGCGCGCCGCATCCTCGACCGGCTCTACGGCTACGAGGTCTCGCCGGTGCTCTGGCGGAAGGTGATGCAGGGGCTGTCGGCCGGCCGCGTCCAGTCGGTCGCGACGCGGCTCGTCGTCGAGCGCGAACGCGAGCGGATCGCGTTCGTCGCCGCCGGCTACTGGGACCTCGTCGCCACCTTCGACCCGGGAGCGTTCACCGCCCGCCTCGCCGCCCTCGACGGGCGGCGGGTCGCCCAGGGTCGCGACTTCGGTCCGGACGGCAAGCTCCGCGCCGACGACGCGGTCTCACTCGGCGAGGAGGAGGCGCGGGGGCTCGCCGCGGCGCTCGAGGGCGCGGCGTTCGCCGTCTCGTCGGTGGAGGAGAAGCCGTATCGCCGCCGCCCCGCCGCGCCGTTCATGACGTCGACGCTGCAGCAGGAGGCCAGCCGCAAGCTCCGCCTCTCGTCGCAGCAGACGATGCGCGTCGCGCAGCGGCTCTACGAGAACGGGTTCATCACCTATATGCGCACCGACTCGACCACGCTGTCCGAGGCCGCGCTCACTGCGGCCCGCGACCAGGCGCGCGAGCTCTACGGCGCCGACGCGGTTCCCGACGCGCCGCGCAGATACGAGCGTCGCGTGAAGAACGCGCAGGAGGCGCACGAGGCGATTCGTCCGGCCGGCGACCGGTTCCGGACGCCCGACGAGGTCCGGCGCGAGCTCACCGGCGACGAGTTCAACCTGTACGACCTGATCTGGAAGCGGACGGTCGCCTCCCAGATGGAGGACGCGCGCGGTCGGACCGTGTCGGTGCGGATCGCCGCGCAGACGAACGACGGCCGGCAGCTCGAGTTCGCGACCGCCGGCACGACGATCACCTTCCGCGGCTTCCTGCTCGCGTACGAGGAGGGCCGCGACGAGCCTGCCGACGACTCCGAGGACAAGCGCCTGCCGCCGCTCGCCGAAGGCGACGAGCTCATCGAGACGGCGCTCGAGCCCGAGGGCCACTCCACCTCGCCGCCGGCGCGCTACACGGAGGCGACCCTGGTCAAGGCGCTCGAGGACCGCGGGATCGGCCGCCCGTCGACCTACGCGGCGATCATGGGGACGATCCTCGACCGCGGGTACGTGCGCCGCCAGGGCCAGGCGCTCGTGCCGGAGTTCCTCGCGTTCGCGGTCGTCAACCTGCTCGAGCAGCACTTCCCGAGGCTCGTCGACTACGAGTTCACGGCCCGCATGGAGGACGACCTCGACGAGATCGCTGCCGGCGAGGAGGCGCGGACGGAGTGGCTCCGGCGGTTCTACTACGGGTCGGCCGGCGACGCCGGGCTGAAGGAGCTCGTCGAGCAGCACCTCGGCGACATCGACGCTCGCGAGATCAACACGCTGCCGATCCTCGGCAGCGACATCGTCGTGCGGGTCGGCCGCTACGGCCCCTATCTCGAACGCGACGGCCATCGGCAGACGTTGCCGCCCGACCTCGCCCCGGACGAGCTGACCCCGGAGCGGGCCGAGGAGCTGCTCGCCCAGGGCCGGCAAGAGCGCGAGCTCGGGGTCGACCCGGAGAGCGGAAGCCGGATCGTGCTTCGCTCCGGCCGCTACGGCCCGTACGTCACCGAGGCGATCGAGGGCGACGAGAAGCCGCGGACGGCGTCGCTGTTCCAGTCGATGAGCCCGGACACGGTCACGCTCGAGGACGCGCTTCGACTGCTCACCCTGCCGCGGACGCTGGGCGAGGCCGACGGCGAACCGGTGGTCGCGGCGAACGGCCGCTACGGGCCCTACGTCAAGAAGGGCAAGGAGACCCGCTCGCTCGAGTCCGAGGGGCAGCTCTTCACGGCGACGCTCGAGGACGCGCTCGCGCTGCTCGCGGCGCCCAAGGCCCGGCGCCGGCGGGCCGCCGCGCCGCCGCTGAAGGAGCTCGGCGACGACCCGGTCAGCGGGAAGCCGATCGTGGTCAAGGACGGCCGTTTCGGGCCATACGTCACCGACGGCGAGACCAACGCCAGCCTCCGGGCCGGGGATTCGGTCGACACGGTGACCCCCGAACGGGCGCGGGAGTTGCTCCAGGAGCGCCGCGAGCGGGGGCCGGCGAAGCCCCGCCGCAAAGCCCGTTGAAGCTCGGAGCGGGTTTCACAGTTCCACAACCGTTCCGACCAACCCTCGAGACGCGCTACCGTCCATACTCAGCAGGACAGGACGGAATGCCTGGGCAGCCGCGCGCGTTTCGAGCCTCAGGTAGTTCGCCCCTGTCGGTGCCGGTGGAAACGGGCCGGGGATGCCCGTATGGTGGGAAGGTTTGGGGAGCCGAGAGAAGAAACGAAAGGACATCGAGTACTTGACTCAGAACCAGCTGACGGAACTGCTTGAGACCGAGAGTGCGCGGGCGCTGATCGAGGCAGGCGAGGAGCGGGGCTGGATCGAGCCCGCCGAGCTCGAGGCGTTCGCGGTCGAGAACGACCTGGGTGAGCCGGAGGTCGAGGAGGTCATGCGCGAGCTCGAGCGCGTCGGCCTCGAGGTACGCGAGCCGGTCGTCGAGGAGAAGAGCGCGAAGGCACAGCCGGAGCCGGTCGTCTACGAGGCCGACTCGCCGTCCGGCGCGGGCGACAGCCTGCAGCTGTTCCTCGCCGACGTCGGGAAGCACAAGCTCCTGACGGCTCACGAGGAAGTGGTGCTCGCGAAGGCAATCGAGCGAGGCGACGGGCGCGCGAAGCGCCGCATGATCGAATCGAATCTCCGCCTCGTGGTCTCGATCGCCAAGGGCTACCGCGGACTGGGCGTCCCGTTCCTCGACCTGATCCAGGAGGGAACGCTCGGCCTGAACCGTGCCGTCGAGAAGTTCGACTGGCGCCGGGGCTACAAGTTCTCGACGTACGCCACCTGGTGGATCCGCCAGAGCGTGCAGCGGGCGGTCGCCAACCACGCACGCACGATTCGCGTGCCGGTGCACGTCGTCGAGCGGCAGCAGAAGCTGTCGCGGGCGGCGCGGCGTCTCGAGGTCGAGCTCGGTCGTGAGGCGACGAAGGAGGAGCTCGCCGAGGCGACCGGTCTGCCGATCCAGCACGTCGACGAGGCCCTTTCGGCGGCGTCCGCCTCCGTCTCGCTCAACCAGACGGTCGGTGCCGACGACGAGGGAGAGCTCGGCGATCTCTTCGCCGACCGCGAGGCCGCGGACCCGTTCGACGAGGCCGAGGAGTCGCTTCGCCGGCAGAACATCCGCAAGGCGCTCGACGCGCTGCCGGAGCGCGAGCGGCGCATCCTCGAGCTGCGGTTCGGGTTCGAGGGCGAGCCGTGGACGCTCGAGGCGATCGGCCACGAGCTCGACCTGACGCGCGAGCGCGTCCGCCAGCTCGAGGGCCAGGCGCTCTCGCGGCTCGCGGCGCTGCGCGAGCTGGCCGGCCTCGCCGCCTAGATAGCCGATTCACGTCTCGGTGCCTGGCACTCCGGTGCCAGGCACCATGCGTGACCATGGACGACGACGGCTACGTCGCCCGCGAGTACGCGTCGCTCGACCGCCTGCAGCTGCGCCGGCTCGACCGCACCGGCCGGCTCCGCTTCGACGACCTCGACGAGGAGCAGACACTGCTCGCGGCGCTCGCCGAGGTCGCGCCACGGCGGGTGCTCGACGTCGGTTGCGGCGACGGCCGCATCCCGCGCCAGTACACCTCGCCCGAGGTCGTCTGTGTCGACCGCTCGGAGGCTGCGGTCGCCGCGGCGCGCGAGCGCGGGCTCGACGCGCGGCTGGCCGACGTCCGGGAGCTCCCCTTCGCCGACGGCTCCTTCGACGCGGTCACCTGCAACCACACGCTCTACCACGTCGACGACCGCGACCGGGCCGTCGCCGAGCTCGCGCGCGTGCTTCGGCCGGGCGGTCGCTTCGCGGGCATCTACAACGCTCCCGACCACTTGCGCGAGCTCTGGCGCGCCGTCGCTCCCGGCTGGCTGCGCGAGTCGCGCGGCACGCGCGACCTCTTCGACGCCGAGTCGGGCCTCCCGGTGCTCGCGCGCCACTTCGCCCGGGTCGACCGGCGCTACCGGGACGGGTCGGTGCTCTGGGTCGCGCGCGGGGACCTCCAGCGCTACCTGGACGCGTACGTCGAGATGCTCGGCCCGCTCGAGGCGCCCGACGGCCCCTACCCGTTCGTGGCGACGCGCGCGAAGTGCGTCTTCGTCGCGGACCTCTGATCAGACCTGGCGCGCTGCGCCCTCGAGGTGCGGTCGGTCCTCTCGCACGCCGCCCTCGGCCTGGCGGATCTCGTTCAGGGTCATCGGCCAGCGCTCGAGCGGGTAGTGGCACGCCGCCTCGTGGTGAGCGGCGAGCTCTCGAAGCAGCGGCTCCTCGACGTCGCAGTGACCTTCGTGAAACCGCGGGCAGCGCGGGTGGAACACGCACGCCGGCGGGGGGTCGATCGGTGACGGGACATCGCCGCCCAGCACGATCCGCTGGCGGCCGCCGTCGGCCGAGGCGCGCGGAACGGCCGACAGGAGCGCCGCAGTGTACGGGTGCTTGGGCGCCTCGTAGATCGACTCGCTGTCTCCGATCTCGACCACGCGCCCCAGATACATGACCGCGATCCGGTCTGCGATCTGGCGGATCACCGACAGGTCGTGCGAGATGAAGACGTACGTGAGATCGAAGTCGCGCTGCAGCGTCCGCAGGAGGTTCAGCACCTGCGCCTGGATCGACACGTCGAGCGCCGAGACCGGCTCGTCGCAGACGATCAACTTGGGGGAGAGCGCGAGCGCCCGGGCCACGCCGATGCGCTGGCGCTGGCCGCCCGAGAACTCGTGCGGGTAGCGGTTGTAGTGCTCGGGGCTCAAGCCGACGGTCTCCAGCAGTTCGTGGACCCGCGTCTTGGCGCCCTTCTGGTGGTGGATCGTGAACGGGGCGCCGACGATCTGGCCGACTGTCTTGCGCGGGTTCAGCGACGAGTACGGGTCCTGGAAGATCATCTGCATCTCGCGGCGGAGCGGTCGCAGCGAGCGCTGCGAGAGGCGCGAGATGTCCTTGCCGTCGAAGCGGATCTTCCCGCTCGTCGGGTCGAGGAGACGCAGGATCAGCCTCGCGGTCGTCGACTTCCCGCAGCCGGACTCGCCGACGATGCCGAGCGTCTCGCCGCGGCGGACTGTCAGCGAGACGTCCTCGACGGCGTGCACCTCGGACTTCCCCCGCGCGAACACGCCCTGCCTCACCTGGAAGCGTTTCGTCAGGCGCTCGAGCTCGACGAGGTTGTCGCGCGACTCGGAAGCGCTCATTCCCGCTCCGGCGGGCTCATGCCACGTCCCCGAGTCGGCCGACGCCGCGCGCGGAGCCGAGCTCGACCTTCTTCTCCCATGCGAGGTGGCACGCGTCGAGGTGGGCATCGGGCATCGGCGCGACGAGCGGCGGCAGCTTCGTCGCGCAGGGCGCGAAGCGATAACGGCAGCGCGGGTGGAACGGGCAGCCGGGCGGCGGTGCGAGCAGCGAGGGCGGCGAGCCCTCGATCGGGACGAGTGCCGACAGCTTCCGCTCGACGCTCGGCATCGAGTCGAGCAGGCCCCAGGCGTACGGGTGCTGCGGCTGCGCGAAGAGCTGCGAGCCGCGCCCGTATTCCATGACCCGTCCGGCGTACATCACCATCACGAAGTTCGCGATCTCCGCGACGACGCCGAGATCGTGCGTGACGAGGATGACGCCGATGTCGAACTCGCGCTTGACATCCTCGATCAGCTCGATGATCTGCGCCTGCACGGTGACGTCGAGTGCCGTTGTCGGCTCGTCGCAGATGAGGATGGCGGGGTTGTGGACGAGCGCCATCGCGATCATCGCGCGCTGGCGCATCCCTCCCGAGAACTGGTGCGGATAGTCGCGGGCGCGGGACGCCGCATTCGGGATCCCGACGCGATCCAGCAGCTCGACCGCGCGGGCCCAGGCGGCGTCCTTGCCGACGTCCGCGTGGGCGAGCACGGCTTCGGCGATCTGCGCTCCGACGCGGTACATCGGGTGCAGGCACGCGAACGGATCCTGGAACACCATCGCGATGTCCTTACCGCGGATCTTCTGCAGCTCTGCGGGCGGCAGGGTCAAGAGGTTGCGGCCCTGGAACTCGACCTCGCCGCTGATCTCGGTGCGGGCACGGTTCAGCAATCCCATGATCGCGAGGTTCGAGACGCTCTTGCCGGATCCCGACTCCCCGACGACCCCGAGCGTCTCCCCGCGCGACAGCGTGTAGGAGATGTCGGTGACGGCCTGCACGACTCCGTCAGGCGTCGGGAACCGGACCGTCAGGTTACGGACGTCGAGGAGCCGGCGAGGGTCGCTGCTCACGCGTAGCGGACTCGCGGGTCGATGAACGCGTAGAGGATGTCGACGATGAGGTTGGCCAGCGCGACCGCGACGGCTGCCAGGAGCACCACGCCGAGCACTACCGGCAGGTCCTGCTGCAGGGCGTCGTTGATCGCGAGGTAGCCGAGCCCCTGGAGGTTGAACACCGACTCGGTGATCACCGCACCACCGACGAGCAGCGCGACGTCCATGCCGAACATCGTGACGATCGGGGTGAGGCTGGCGCGGAGCCCGTGCTTGAAGATCACCTGCCGCTCGGACAGCCCTTTCGCCCGGGCGGTTCGGATGTAGTCCTCGCCGAGCGTCTCGAGCAGGTTGTTCCGCGTCATGCGCGCGTAGAACGCCGCGTAGAGCAGCGCGAGCACGATCCAGGGCAGGATCATGTGCGAGAAGAATCCGGTGGCGCTGTCGACCGGCGAGACGTACCCGGTGCCGCCGGTCCAGCCGAGCTGGCGCCAGAAGATGAAGAGCGCCATCAGACCGAGCCAGAACACGGGTGTCGAGATCCCGACGAGGGCGAAGCCCATCGCCGTTCGATCGACCACGCTTCGGCGTTTGACGGCGCTGATCACCCCGATCGAGACCCCGAGCACGAGCCAGATGAAGGCCGCGCCGGCGATCAGAAAGAGGGTGCGGGGAGCGCGTTGCATGATCAGGCTCTTCACCGACGCGCCGCTCGCATACGTGTAGCCGAGCCCCGGCCAGCCGTACTGGTCGCCGGTGAAGAAGTGCTGGGTGAAGCGGCCGAACTGCACGTACCACGGCTGGTCGAGCCCGAGCCGCTGTCGGATCTGTGTGAGCTCCGCCGGGTTCGGGTTCTTCCCGGCGAACCGCAGAGCGGGGTCGCCTGCCGGGAGCAGATAGAAGACCGCGAAGGTGATCGCGATCACCGCGGCCACCACGACGAGTGTCCAGGCGAGCCTGCGTGCGATGTAGAACAGCATTGGAGTCAGGCCATTCGCTCGAGTGGGGGTGGGACGAGTGTCCCACCCCCACGTGTTGCTCGGGTTAGCTCTTCACCGCCACCCACGAGTACGCGGGCCCGTCGGTGAACTGGTCGTAGTTCCAGTGGACGACGTTCGGGCCGACGATGAACACGTTGTTCGGCCAGAGGTACGGCACCCACGGGACGACCTTCGTCATCAGCTTCTTGTCGAGGCTCTGCCAGCACGAGTTGCGGTCCTGTGCCAGCTTGCCCTCGCAGGCAGTGATGTCCGGGTCGACGGTCGGGATGTTGTTGATGTTCCCGGTCGCCTTCACCTTGCTGGCGATCGCCGGCGTCAGGCCGACGAGCGAGTAGTTCGTGTTGCCCGACGGGATGATCGCGCCGGAGTCGAACAGCTCGCCGAAGAAGGTGAACGGGTCGGCGTAGTCCTTCCCCCAGCTCGGGCGCTCGGAGAACGGCACGTTCTTCGACGGATCCTGGATCGTCGTGTAGGCGCCGTTGATCGAGCGGACCTTGAACGTGATGCCGATCTTGCCGGCATCGGCCTGGAGGATCGGGACCATGCGCGTGTCGACGGCCCGCGTGTCGGCGACCATCAGCACGTTCTTGCAGGCGGAGGCCGTGCACTTCCCGGTCTTCCCGGGGTCGTACTTCGACTGCTTCATCTCGGCCGCGGCCTTGTCGACGCTGCCCGCCTCGTCCGGCGTCGCGTACGGGTCGTACTCGGCGAGCCCGTTGGCGTAGAGAACCGGCGGGACGACGTGCGTCGCGATCGAGCCCGGGATGGGCCCGCCCCACGCCTTCTGGAGCGCCGACTTGTCGGTGATCCAGTTCATCGCCTTCCGAACGTGGATGTCGTCGAACGGCGGCTGAGTGAGGTTCATCGTGAAGTAGTTCGTGCGGTCACCGACGTTCGGGATCAGCCGCGGCTTGATCGACGGATCCGTCTCGTACTCGCGGATCGTCTTCGGCTGCGGGCTCGACACCTCGTCGTCGAGAGCGCCCGACCGCACCTTCGCGAAGATGTCGTCGGCGTTCGAGTCGACCGTGAACGAGAACTCGTTCGGATAGTTCTGGCGGTACTGGTCGGTCGACTGGTCGTAGTTCGGGTTGCGGACGAGGATGATGTGGCTGCCGTTGGCGCCGTCGTAGCCGCTCATCGCCTTGAGCGAGGAGCACGGGAGCGAGACGTTGTCGGCCCCCTGCAGCATGTACGGGCCGTTCGAGACGACGTCGCGGCCGTAGCTGCCCGGCTTCCCCTCGAAGCACTGACCGATCTCCGGCGGAATCGGCGCCGTCGCCGGCATCGACATGCGGAGGTTGAAGTCACCGGTCGGCTTCGTGAGCGTGAAGACGATCGTGTTGTTGTTGGGCGTCGCGATGCCCGTGATCGTCTTCGCCTTGCCGTTCGCGTAGTCGTCCCAGCCCTTGATGACGGTGTAATAGAAGGAGTACTGGCCGCCGTCCTTCGGGTTGGCGAGCCGCTGCATCGCGAACGCGACGTCCTTGGACGTGACCGCGCGGTTGATCGGCGGGCTGAACTTCACGCCCTTGCGGATCGTGTACGTGTAGGTGAGGCCGCCGTTGGTCGGCTTCGACACCGTGGTCGCGAGGTCGCCGACGAGGACGTTGCCGTCGGCACCCGGCCGGTGCTTGTAGCCGATCAGCGAGCGGAGCATCAGGTTCGAGTAGAGGCCCCACGCGTTGCCGAGGTACTCACCCGTCGGATCGAAGTTGTTCGTGAATCCGAAGGACTGCTCCCAGCCGACCTTGTAAGTGCCGCCCTTGGCGGGAGTGCCGTTGTTGTACGTGCCGGTGCCGACCACCGACGCGTTGTTCGAGTTGCTCGTGGTGGTGGTCGTCGTCGAGCTGCTGCTCGATTTGCTGCTGCCGCCGCAACCCGCCGCGAGGGCGGTGAGCGCAACGAGGAACAGCGCGTAGCGGACGTATCTGGTCATGCTGGTATTCGTCCTCCTTTCCATCCGATCCCGGATGGGTGAGCGTTTGTGGGGTAGTGGGGTACGGGATGCTTCATCGCTCGGTCCTCACGTCGAACGCGTCGCGCAGGCCGTCGCCGAGCAGGTTGAACGCGAGCGTCGTGATGATCAGGAATGCTCCGGGGAAGAGCATCAGCCACCAGGCGACGTCGTAGAGTTGCGATGCATCGCTGAGGATCGATCCCCAGGACGCCTCGTTGGGCGGTACGCCGAGGCCAAGGTACGAGAGAGCGGCCTCGAAGAGGATGTTCGTGGGAATCAGCAGGGTCGCGTAGACGATCAGCGGCCCGATGAGGTTGGGGAGGATCTCCGTCGAGAGGATCCGCAGGTTCCCGGCGCCGGCGGCGCGCGCCGACTCGACGAACTCCTTCTCGCGGAGCGACAAGGTGTAGCCGCGCACGATTCGCGCGATGTACGACCACGAGAAGATCGTGATCACCATGATCACGATCCCCAGGCCGGGCTGTACGAGTCCGCCGAGGCATCCGTCCTTCGTCGTCGAGCAGGCCGCGACGATGCCGACCGCGATCAGGATCTGCGGCACGGCGAGGAGGATGTCGGCGCTGCGCGAGAGCACCGTGTCGGCCACGCCGCCGAAGAAGCCGGAGATGAGGCCGACCACGGTTCCGATGACAAGGGCGATTCCCGACGCGACGATGCCGACGAGCAGCGAGGTGCGCGCGCCGTACATGACGCGCACGAAGAGATCGCGTCCCTCGGCGTCGGCGCCGAACCAGAACTGGCTGTTCGGGCCGCGCGGCACGCCGTAGGCGTCGGTCATGTTCGAGAACACCTGGTTCTGACCGTGGCCGGTGATCCACGAGGCGATCGCACCGCCGAAGATCGCGAGTCCGACGAGGATGATGATCACGATCCCGCCGAGGACGGCAGCCTTGTCCTGTTTGAACCGATCCCAGAAAAGGCGCGAGGGCGTCTTCCTCGCGATGGAGACTGTGTGCGGCTGCGGCAGCGCCACTGCGCCGCCCGGGGCGATCTCGAAGTCCGGCGGGGTCGTCATGGGGCGTACTTCATCTGGGCCGGAACAAGGCTAATACCGCACCGGTGTCGGCGGCGGCAATACTGGCGATGTGGGCGTACGACGGAACCGTCTCCAGAGATAAGACGTGCAAGCCGCGTCTGAGTTGCGCCCCGGGGAGCCCTTTGCCGGGCGCATCGTCCGGGTCGAGCCGATCGCGGAGTCCCACCGTGAGGGGCTGCGCGAGGCGGCGGAGCGGGAGCCCCAGATCCACCGGTACACCAACATGTACTCGCTGGGGTTCGACGGCTGGTTCGACCTGGCGCTCGGGTCGGAGAGCGAGATCCCGTTCGTCGTCGTGGTCGACGGCAGGCCGGTCGGATCGACCCGGTATCTGAACATCGAGCCGTCTCACCGGCGTACGGAGATCGGCTGGACCTGGCTGGAGCGCGCCCAGTGGGGGAACGGGGCGAACGTCGAGACGAAATACCTCCTGCTGCGGAACGCATTCGACCGCTGCGCACTGCAGCGAGTCGAGTTCAAGACGGACGCCCGCAACCTGCGTGTCCGCGGCGCCCTGCTCGGGATCGGCTGCTCGTTCGAGGGGATCTTCCGCAAGCACATGGTTCTCCCCGACTCGATTCGCGACTCTGCCTGGTACTCGATCGTCGACGACGACTGGCCGACCGTCAGGCCGATGCTCGAGGCAAAGATCGCAAGGCACGTGGCGTGAGGTGCGCGGTCGACGTCGCTCCGGTTCGGGCCGAGCCGCGCGACGACGCCGAGCAGCTGACGCAACTCCTCGCGGGCGAGCCGGCCGAGGTCGACGAGCTCCGCGACGGCTGGGCTCGGGTGCGGACCGCGTACGCCTACCAGGGGTGGGCGCGCCTGGACGAGCTCGAGGAGGGAGAGGGGAGGCTCGCAGCCGACCGCAGCGGGACGCCCGTCGAGGTTGCGCGGGGCTATCTCGGATCGCCGTACCAATGGGGCGGGATGACGGAACGCGGGATCGACTGCTCGGGACTTATCCACATGGCCCACCGGCGGGTCGGGCGGCTGATCCCTCGAGACGCGTATCAGCAGGAGGACGCCGGTGAGCCCGTCTCCGAGCCCGTCGCGGGCGACCTCGTCACCTACGGCGACGCGGCCGCCGACCACATCGCCTTCTGGCTCGGTGGGGACCGCATCCTCCACTCGACCGGCCGCGACGGCATCGGGGTGGTCGAGGAGCTCGAGCCGCCTGAACTGCGTGCGCGAAGGCGTCTGTTCGTGCGGTTTGCCGCGAATCGCTCGAACGAGTGACGCGGCCTCCCTCTTTCGGGGACATTCCCTCTAAAGAGGGGCTTGGCCGAGGCCGATACGCAGGCTGTGGACGCTGCCCAGCGCAACGAGATCCTGTCGCGCTACGAAGAGCATCGCGCGCGCTTCGAATCCGTTGCCGCGAGGCGAGACGCCTCCGTGGCCGAGGTCATTCCGTTCCAGCCGCCGCTCCCCGAGCTCGAGCAGGAACCGACCGCGCGCGAGATCGAGGTGCTCCAGCTCATTTCGGACGGTCTCGTGAACCGCGAGATCGGCGTCCGGCTCTTCCTCTCCGAGGAGACGGTCAAGAGCCACGTTCGGCATCTGCTCGCGAAGCTTCAGGCGCGCAGCAGAGCCCACGCCGTAGCCGTTGGCTTTCGGCGTGGGCTCATTAACTAACTCTCCCGAGCAGGTTTTCCACCCCCTGTGGACAATCCCCTAATCGGGTGACGCTCAGGGAGAGAAGACCCAGTTAACTACGCGAGCCTTACCAGGAAGCCGCGCCACCAGCAATGGTGCCACGGCGCACGTACGCGACCAACTTGCGCATAACTTCCCCCGTAGGTTGGGAACTGACGGCAATCGGGAGCTTATAACCCAAATGGGGGACATGCAAGTAATTGGGCAGATGAGGCGCGGTCTGGACGACCTCACCCCGGCTTCCGCCGCATATGTGGCCGTCGTGTTGCTTTCCGCCGTTGGTGTGGGGGCCGCGTTAATCGTTGCTGGGTTTGATCTAGGAAATCCGGCAGCCGTGATCGGCCTAGCCGCCGTTGCCGCCTACGGGGAGCGCGGCCACATCACGCTTCGGGGCAATCTCACCGTCTCGATCTCGCTTCTGCCCGCTGTCTTTGCCGCAGTGCTCTTTGGCCCGCTGGCGGCCATGGTGGTCTTCGGCGCATCCGCAATCGGTCTCGAATTCCCGCTGTTCGGGCGCATCGCGTACTTCGGTAGCAGGGCGTTGACCGGCGCGATCGCGGCTGGCGCTAGCGCAATCGTCGCAGCGTTCATGGCGGGTGGTGCCGGTGAGCTCGTCGTCGCCGCGACGGTCGCGGCGCTAACGGCTCAAGCGGTGGATGTCGCCTTCGCCTCACTTGCGTTCCGGCTGAGAGGCCACGGACGGTGGTTTGACGCTGCGAGAGACCTCTTGCCCGTCCTCGTCGCATCGGTCCCGCTGTACAGCCCGGCCGTCGCGATTCTCGCAATCGCATACCGCGATCTGTCGCCCTGGACTCTTCCGTTGTTCTTTGCCCCGGCGCTAGCAGCCCAGCGCTGGTTCTTGCTTTACCAAGCACAGAGGTCGCTGGCGCGCGACCTCCAGTCACTCAACGCTCAGCTCACGGCAGCAAACCTTTCTTTCGCGAAGGGTCTCATCGCGACGCTTGACGCTCGGGATCGCTACACAGCGGGCCACTCCGCGGCCGTCGCGATTTACGCGAGGGACATTTCCAAGAGGATGGGCCTCGAGGAGGATCAGCAGGAACTTGTACACCTCTGTGGTCTCGTCCACGACATCGGAAAGATCGGCCTCTCGGCCGGTCTTCTAGAGAAACCAGGAGCTCTTACGCTCGAGGAGCGGCGCGAGATGCAGCGTCATTCCGAAATCGGAGAACGAATCCTGGCGAACGTGGCGACCTATGCAGAAATCGCAGGAATCGTCCGACACCATCATGAGCGCGTTGACGGCCAGGGTTATCCGGATGGTCTCGCTGGCGAATCGATTCCAAAGCTCTCCCGAATCATCGCTGTCGCAGACGCGTACAACGCAATGACGTCCGATCGTCCGTACCGCGACGCCATGCCAAGTCGTGTCGCGAGATTGCGGCTCGCGCAAGCGGTGGAGACGCAGTTCGACACGTCCGTAGTGGCGGCGTTCGAGGCCGTTCTTGCCGGTGCAACGGAGGACTACCGCCTCGCAAAGGGTCTTGAGTTCGAGCTTTCGACGATGTCCTCGGAGCCGACAGCCGAGCTGCCAGTGGCCGCGATCGCCTAACGGAGCTCGCGGTATCGAGCGACCGCCTCAGTGCGAGTACGAACGCCTAGCTTCTCAAGAACGTGGCGGACGTGAATCTTCACGGTTGATTGGGAGATCACGAACGCGTCTGCGATTTCTCGATTCCGGTAACCCTCTGCCATGAGTTCTAGAACCTCCGACTCGCGCGGGGTTAAGAGAGCTCCGATGTTCCCGTGCGCCGGGCTCCTCATCCGAGCTTTTCGAGCGAGCCCTTGGTCGTTAGAGAGGCTGTAGAGGCGCTGGAGAATCGGCCGCAGGTGATCCTGACCTGCGAGGCACGCCGCGAGTGTGTTTGACGCTCGAACGCAACAGACGACGGGATCCCAGGTCTGGCGACGCTGGGCTTCGGTGATGAGGCGCGCTGCGCATGCAGCATCGCCGTCCGACGCCGCGATGATCGCCCGCGCCCCCTCCGCCAGAACACGCACTTCGCTTGAAATCGATGTGGCGTCGGCAACGTTCGCAGCCTCGAGGGCGTCATCGTGGGCGCCCAACAGGGCGTGTCCGATTGCGCGGGTTGCGAGGTATTCGCCGTGCATGGCCGGCGCCGCGCGGTGCTCCGAGTCGTACCGGACAAGTCGAAGACCTTCAGCCGCCCGCGCCAATTGCATGAGTGATCGGGCGCGGAGTACGGAGACGTTCATGGCGTGATGCCCAAGTGGCCGGTCGAGAACGGTGGCCTCGATCGACTGAAGTAACTGCTCAACCTCGTGAAAACGCCTCAGTCCGAGCTTGACGAACGCCATGTTCCACTGGCCATGCGGGCGAGCGAACTCGAGTCCGTACGACTCAATCTCCCCGATCATTCGCTGGCACAGCAGCGACGCTCGGTGGTACTCACACTGCAGCCCCAACGCATACGACAGTGTGAGAAGGACGCTCGTACGCGCGCGTGGATCGGAAATTTGATCCAGAACTCGGGCTGCATCATCGAAGTACGGGCCCTCGCGGAAGCCGTCGCCGATCCGCATCCGCGCGATGATCGAGATGGCATAGCGCGCGATGTTCAGGGGCGAGCGGCTTCGATCAGCGAGGTCACCGAGCGCCGCGATCCTTGAATCGACGCTGGGACGCTCGCCGTACGTCGCGGCGATAGCAAGTCCATGAAGCGCCTCGTTCGTGTCGACGTCGTCTTCAGCTTCTTCCAGCGCACGCTCGAACGCGGTCTCCGATCGGTCGTAGTCGGCGAGCTGGAAGGCAGCGCCCCCAGCTATCGCGCCTGCTCGCGATCTCAGCGGACTTTCGCGAGGAAGTTGATTCTGCGACCGAGATGCGAGCTCTAGCGCGAGTGAAAACAACCCATCCCGGAGCGCCAATTCCGCGTCGATGAGGTCGACCTCGTCCGGCGGAAGTGATGGAGCTGCGCGAAGCTCGGCGGAGAATCGATCCAGGGATCCGAATCGGCCCGTACGAACCAGCGGCTTGTACGAGCTGGTCAAGATCGAGGGGATAACGTCTGCCAGGCCGAAGCGCCGAGCGAGGTCAAATGCATGATCCCACTGTCCGGCGCCCACGCACGCCTGCACTGCGCCTCGAACCTTCGAGGTTGCAGCCGCTTCTTCCCCGAGCTTGACGAGCAGGAACTCGCGTACAAGAGGGTGGAGCTCGTCTGTCCGTCCTGACGAAACGAACCCGAGGTTGCGTGCGCGTTCAGCTACTGAAGGACCGGACTTCCCGAAGTGCGTGACGGTCCACTCCGCCGAGAGGTTCGGAAGCAATGCGAGGTCGACCAGCTGTGCCTGTTCGTTCGGACCAGCGGTCTGGAAGAGTTCTTCAGCGACGAATTGATGCAAGGCCTGCGGCATCGCGTTAGAAGGCGGAGTTGTCCGGCCAAGTCCCGACGCCAGCGCGAGGACGGCTGGCCAGCCCCGTGCTTGATCGCGCAGTTCGTCGAGGTCGGGACGTCGACCAAGGACCGCAGTCGATTCTTCATCGTCCATCGCCAGTGCATCGCGACCGATCTCTGAGACCTCCGCATAGAGGAGGCGCCTCGCTGACACCCATGCTGGTCGAACCCGCGTTGCCATGACGAATCTCGCGTTGCTTCTTTCGCGCAAGTTCGCAACGACGGACTCGGACGCCGCTGACTCTCCAAGCTCGTGGTAGTCGTCGATGACGATCCACTGAACCTTCTGTTTGTTGATCTGGTCGGCGAGTGCTGCCGCAACGCCGCGTGCCGACCGTTGCGGGTTGCTCTGCGCGCTCAGATACTCGCGGATGAATTTGCTCGCGTTGCCGCCGAGCGCGTCGACGCCGGCGGCGAGGTCCTCGGCAAGCGTCACGACGTCGCGATGCGCGGGTGTGGCTGAGACCCAGATCGCGCCGGAGAGGGTCTTCACCCACTGGCGCGCCAGAGTCGTCTTCCCGTAGCCGGCGGGCGCGAGGAGCAGGATCACCCGCGCCTCGCTCTCGTCGAGCATCTTGATTAGTCGCGGCCGTTCGATGATTCGCCGCTCTCGGCGCACACCGCCCTGCTGGACAGCCGTAGACGCCATGCCTGCCTGCTCGCTCCCCTCGCGCTCGCGAAAGAACATACAGCGTGATCGCCCCGCTGAAGGGGGCGGCGCCCGCGGCGGAGGGTGATCGCCACGGGCGCGTCGTTCGCCGTCAGCCCCCGTTGTCGGCACGCGCCGACGCCAAGCGGGTCGCCAGCGGGTCCTCGCCGGTCGCCAGGCGGAACGCCACTGGGATCTGGCGCCGTCGCCGCACACCGAGCTTCTGCCGAAGCGCGTCGCTGTGTGCCTTGGCCGTCCGCGGTGAGATGCCCAGGACGACGCCGATCTCATCGTTTGAAAGACCCTGCGCGATCAGCTCCACAACCTGTCGCTGCCTGGAGGTGATCACGGGATCGTGGAGTGCCTGCATGCGGGGAGGCTACGAGCGGGGCTGATGAGCCGCCATAGGCCAAAGGGTGTAAGCGCCCGCGGGGCGCCTGAACCGCCCCGAGAGCGGCTAGACCCCCGCGTGAACGCGGTGAGCGACGAACGACGCCTCGTGGCCGCGCTCGTTCGCCTCGTGCAACTCGGCCTCGTCGAGCGCGCCGATGCGGAGGAGCAGGTCGAACTCATCGCGTAGATGCGTTCGCATCATCTCCGGCCCGTCGGTCGCGATCGTGAATTTCACCCCGTGCTCGACGAACGTGCGGAAGGTGTCTCGCACCGCCTCCTCGTCCGCGAGCGCCTTGGTCAGCAGGTTCGAGGTCGGGCAGATCTCGAGCGTCACGTGGGCGTCGCGAAGGGCGCTCATCAACACCGGGTCTCCGACTGCAAGGACGCCGTGCCCGATCCGGTCCGGCTGCAGCGTCTCGACCACCTCCGCAGTCTCCGCCAAGCCGAGCTCGCCGCCTTCCTCTCCGACGTGAATGGTCACGCCGAGCCCGCCGTCGCGCGCGACCTCGACGTGCTCGCGAATCTGCGTGTAGTCGTAGCGAGCGCCTCTCGGTCGTGGCCCGGCGATGTCGATGCCGACGATTCCACGCGACGCGTACCGGAGCGCCTTCTCCACGATGATCATGTTCTGCTGCGGGCTGAACGTCCGATCCATCATCAGGATCAGCCCGGCGCGCACCTGCGGGTACTCGAGCGACGCGATGTCGAGGCCACGAATCGCGGCGAGAATGATGTGGTCGAGATCACGTTCGCCGCCTCGGTTTCTCTTCATCGGGTTGAAGCGCAGCTCGAGCGTCGTGATGCGTTGCGAGCGGTACGCGCCGCCGATCGCTGCATGCACGCTTCGCTCGACGGCGAGCGGCGAGCTCTGGATGAGCTCCGTCAGGTGATAGATGCGATCGAGCGCGTCGAGGTCGGGGACGCCTCGCGGATCGGAGACGGTGACGAGGCGGTCGAACTCCCAGAAGTCGCGCGTCGGCAAGGCGATGCCCTGCTCGTGCGCCAGGCTCCACATGATGTCCGACGCGACCGATCCGCCGAGGTGCGTGTGGAGCTCGGCGAGACCGCGATCGAACATGGCCACCGACTCTAGATGATCGATTCCCAAGTCGACGCGGCGCGGATGGGGGCCTGCACGCGGCGCATTGCGGCCGCCTCGCCCGGCGTCAAGGCGTAAAGCCTTGCCACCGGTCGAGTCGTCCACACTGCTTGGTGCAGTCCCTCCCCGCATCCACGGCACTCAGGAATCGATCATCTAGCCGCGGCTGGCTGCCCGCAGCCTCGAAGTAGAGTCTCGGCCGGTGGGCGCCCGTCCGCAACGTCTGGTCCGACTGCCTCGGCAGTACTTCGTGGAGCTGCTCGGCCGCGTGGCGAAGGCCGCTGCCGAGAACGGCCCGCCGCTCGTCGACCTGGGGCGCGGCAATCCCGACGTCGGGCCGCCGGCGCACGTCGTCGAGGCGCTCCGCGAGGCCGTGCTCGACGACCACGTCCACGGCTATTCGTCCATCCGTGGCGTTCGCCGGTGTCGTGAGGCAATTGCGGCGCGCTACGGGAGCGAATACGGCGTCGAGCTCGACCCCGACACGGAGGTCGCGATCGTCCCGGGCACGAAGACGGCGCTCGCCGAGCTGCCGCTCGTTCTCGTCGAGGAGGGAGAGACCGTCCTCCTCCCCGACCCCTACTACCCCGACTACCCGTCCGGGATCGCGCTGACCGGCGCGCGCCTCGAGACCGTCTTGCTCGATGCCGATCGTGGCTTCGCCCCAGATCTGGATGAAGCGCCACCTGCAGCCGTCCTCTACCTGAACTACCCGTCGAATCCCTGCGCGGTGTGCGCACCGCCCGGGGTGTTCGACGACGCTGTCGCCTGGGCGGGGAGGACGGGCGGCTCCGTCGTGCACGACGCGGCGTACATCGATCTCGTCTTCGACGGACGCGAACCGCGAAGCTTCCTCCAGGCGCCGGGCGGGAAGGACGTCGGCGTGGAGCTCTGGTCGATGTCGAAGACGTACGGGATGGCGGGGTGGCGCATCGGCTTCGTCGTCGGCAACCCCGAGATCGTCGAGCGCATCAACCTGATGAACGACCACGCGCGCGTCGGCATCTTCGCGCCGCTTCAGGCCGCGACGATCGCCGCTCTCGAGGGTCCGCAGGACTCCGTCGCCGAGCGCGTCGCCGCCTACGAGCGCCGGCGCGACGTGCTCGCCTCCGCGCTTCCCGGCCCGCCGATCTCGGAGGGGACGTTCTTCGTCTGGGTGCGACTGCCCGAGGGCCTGAGCGCGGAGCGCCTGCTCACCGAGCACCGCGTGGCCGTCGCGCCGGGGGAGGGCTTCGGTCCGAGCGGCCTCGGCTGGGCGCGGCTATCGCTCGCGGTCAGCGACGAGACGATCGAGCTCGGCGCCGAGCGCCTCCAGCGTGCGTTCGCGGCGGCGCTCGCGTGAAGATCGGGATCGTCGTCCCTTTCTCGTGGTCGTACTGGGGCGGCGTGGTCGAGCACGCCGAGCATCAGGCTGCCGCGCTGAGACGACGGGGCCACGAGGTGAAGATCGTGATGGGCCACGATCCGCCCGGCGCGTTCACCCGCTTCCTCCACCCGAGAAGCGGACGGCACGGCCGTCTGCCCGACGACATCATCCCCGTCGGCCGCTCGGTCGTCGTCCCTGCGAACGGCTCGCTCCCGAATATCGTCCTCTCGCCGCGCACGGTGGGCCGCATCCGGCGCGTGCTCGCGGACGAGCGCTTCGACGTCGTCCACCTGCACGAGCCGATGACGCCCGCGATCTGCGTCGCCACGCTCGCCACGGCGCAGTGCCCGATCGTCGCAACGTGGCACGCGCAGGGCGATCTGGGCTGGATGCGCTACGGCCTCCACTGCTGGGGGTTCTTGATGGACCGGATCGACGCACGGATCGCGGTCTCGCCGATGGCCGCCGAGTCGGCATCTCGCTGGCTGCCGGGGGAATACCGCATCGTCCCGAACGGTGTGCTGATGCCGGACGAGGTGGATCCGACGAACCGCGAGCATCGCGTCGTCTTCGTCGGTCGCCACGATCCTCGGAAAGGGCTTCCGACGCTGCTCCGTGCCTGGCCACGGGTGCACGCCGCGACGGGAGCGAGGCTCAGGCTCATTGGCACCGATCCGCTGCAGTACCGTCTGCTCCACACGCGGCTACGCGTCGACGACGCAGGCATCGACGTGTTGGGAATCGTGACCAACGAGGTGCGGACTGAAGAGCTGATGCGGGCGAAGGTGTCGGTGACGCCTGCGCTCGGCGGCGAGAGCTTCGGGCTCGTGCTCGCCGAAGCCTTCGCCTGCGCGACGCCGGCGGTCGCCTCCGACATCCCGGGGTATGCGGCGGTCGCGACGCCCGAGGCAGCCGTGCTCGTGCCACCGCGCGATCCCGACGCGCTCGCCGCGGCGATCGTCGACGTGCTCTCGGACGAGGACCGGCGCGTCGCGATGGGGCGCGCGGCACGAAAGCACGCGTTCGCGAATTACGGGTGGGATGACATCGCGCATCAGTTGGAGGAGACGTACGACGAGGTCGCCGCGTGAGCGGTTGGCGGAACTCGCGCTGGTACGTGTTCATCGTCTTGCCGCTCCTCGGCGTCGCCGTGGGGTTGGTGATCCTGCGCGGCCCCGACTGGCACCTGGTGCAGGACGCGTTCACGGTCGTCAGCTGGGAGTGGGTCGTGGTCGCGATTGCGCTCAACCTGCTGTCGGTGATCACCCGGTCGCTCTCCTGGGACACCGCGGTCAAGGAGTCGATGCCGCCGCCGCATCCGTCGTATCCGCTCGTCTTCTCCGCGTTCTGCGTCGGTCTCTTTGCCAACGCGGTGTTGCCGGGACGCGTCGGGGAGCTGGCGCGGGTCGCCGTGCTCAGCCGGCGGATGCCCGGCCGCAGCGGAACAGCAGCGCGTCTCGTCGGCTCTGTGTTCGCGCATCGCATGTTCGATCTGTTCCCGGCGATCGTGCTGGTCGTGTGGGTGCTCCTCGAGGCGAAGATCCCGAAGTGGGCGTACTTCTCGATCGAGGTCGCGCTCGGCGTCGGCATCGTGCTCTTCGTCGTCGCGGTGCTGCTCGCCCGGATGCACCAGAAGGACGCGGTCGAGGGCGTCGGCCGCATGCGACTCCTGTGGGCGCGCGCCCGGCAGGGGCTCGGCGTCATGCGGCGCCCGGCAGCAGCCGCGACGGCCGCCGCGTTCCAGTTCGCAGGCTGGACGTGCCAGCTCTTCGCCGTGTGGTCGGCGATGTTCGCGTTCCACATCCACCAGCCGCTCGTCGCCGCCGGGCTCGTGCTCGTGCTGATGAACGTCGCGACGATCTTCCCGCTGTGGCCCGGCAACGTCGGGCTCACACAGGCCGCGATCGCGCTCCCGCTCGTCAACTACGGCGTCGACTACGCACGCGGCATCGCGTTCGGGATCGGATTGCAGCTGATCGAGGCGTCGGTCGGCATCGGGATCGGCCTGGTCTTCCTCGCGCGCGAGGGGCTGTCGTACGCCATGCTCAAGCGCATGGAGGAGGACGAGCAGGAAGATCTCGCGGAGCTCACCGATCGCGAGGTCGACGAGCAGGAACCTGACCGAGCCGAGCGTGCTCGCGCTCGCGTCTCCGGCTAGCCTCAAGGGCGTCCTCTCGCCGCTCGATGCGGCAGCGTCGCTCGCGATGGGCCTGCGAAGCGTCGCGGGGATCGACGCGCTCGAGGCGCCGGTCGCCGACGGCGGCGAGGGAACCGCCGCAGTGCTGCAGGCGGCTCTCGGCGGCGAGCGGCGGCAGGCGTCGGTCTCCGATCCCCTCGGCCGGCCGGTCGAGGCGAGCTGGCTCGTGCTCGCCGACGGCACCGTGGTGGTCGAGGCCGCGGCTGCGATCGGCCTGCCGCTTGTCGAGCCGGCCGACCGCGATCCGCTCGGTGCCTCGAGCCGTGGGCTCGGTGAGCTGATCGTCGCGGCGCTCGCCGGCGAGCCTTCTGCCCTCGTCGTCTGCCTCGGCGGGACGGCGACGGTCGACGGCGGCGCGGGCATGAGGGACGTCGTAGGCGATCGACTGCGGACGATCGTCGTGCGCGCGGCGTGTGACGTCCGCAACCCGCTGCTCGGCGCACGCGGCGCGGCCCGCGTGTTCGGGCCGCAGAAGGGCGCCGACGAGGCGTCGGTCGAGGAGCTCGAACGCCGACTCGCTGGGATGAGCGAGCTCGTTCCGTTCCGTGACGTGCGGGGCGCCGGAGCCGGCGGCGGGCTCGGTGCAGCGTTTGCGGCGCTCGGCGCGGAGCTCGTCGAGGGTGCGGAGCTCGTGCTGGAACTGATCGGCTTCGACGCGCTCGCCGAGAACGCGGCGCTCGTGGTGACAGGTGAAGGAACAGTCGACTCGACGACCTTCGAGGGGAAGGCGCCCGGGGCGGTCGTCGAGCACTGCCGACGGCTCGGCGTCCGCTGCGAGCTGTTCGGAGGCGTCGTCGCTCCCGGGATCGACGCCCATCCGCTGTCGGGGCGGCCCGAGGGCGTAACCGCCGATCTCGAGCGGCTCGGCGCGCGACTCGCCCGGCTGCTCTCGCGTCCTTAGCCCTCGGTCGTGCGGGCGAGCTCTTCGATCCGGCCGCGGACACCGTCGAGCTTCGCGACGCACAGCTGGTAGAGCTCCTCGCCCCGTTCCCACAGCTTCGTCAGCTCGTCGATCCCCGCGTCTCCCCGCTCGAGGCGCTCGACGATCGCGTCCAGCTCGCGCTGCGCCTCCTCGAAGGTCGGCTCGGCGCTCATTCGACCCGCGCGCCGAAGATACCGTCGGCGACCAGGACGTCGATCGATTCGCCGGCTGCGACCTGCTCGCGCGAGCGCACGACCTCCTCGCCGCGGCGCACGATCGCGTAGCCTCGCTCGAGCGTCGCGCGCGGGCTCAGCGCAACCAGCCGGGCATGCGCAGTCTCCAGGCGGCCGTGCCGTCGTTCGACGTCGAGCAGCGGCGCGCGGTGCAGCCGTTCGCGCAGCCCGGCTAACCGCTGCGCGTGACGCTCGGCCGAGCGCGACGCGCCTCGCTGCAGCGCCGTTCGCGAGCGTACGAGCGACGCGCGCAGCTCGGCCGCGTCGGGAACGACGAGTCGCACCGCCGCCGTCGGCGTCGAGGCCCGCACGTCGGCGGCGAGGTCGCAGAGCGGCGTGTCCTGCTCGTGCCCGACGGCCGAGACGATGGGGACGGCGCATGCCGCCACGGCGCGCACGACGCGCTCGTCCGAGAACGGAAGCAGGTCCTCGAAGCTGCCGCCGCCGCGCGTCAGGACGATCACGTCGACGCCGCGCCGGCAGAGGTCGCCGAGCGCGGCCACGATCGCGGCCGGCGCCTTCGGCCCCTGCACGTACGTCTCCGCGACCAGCACGTTCGCCGGCGGGAACCGCTGCTGGAGCTGCGTGAGCACGTCCCGCTTCGCGGCGGCATCGTTGCCGGTGACGAGCCCGATCAACCGCGGAAATCGCGGCAGCGCTCGCTTGCCCGCGGCGTCGAACATCCCTTCCGCTGCGAGTTTGCGCTTGAGGCGCTCGAGCCCCGCCAGGTGCGCGCCGAGCCCGTAGCGCTCGATCGTCAACGCCCGCAGCCGAAGCTCGCCTCGCTGCTCGAAGAGCTCCGGCCGGCCGAAGACGTGCACCCGCTCGCCGTCTGCCAACCCCAGGTCGAGCGCGTCGAACCGCCCACGCTGCATCTGCACCGACATGCACGCCCCGTCGTCCGGATCCTTCAGCGTGAAGAACACCGACGCCCAGCGCTGCTGGCGGCGCAGGTCGGTCACCTCTCCCTCGACCCACACCGTCGGCAGGCGGGCGAGCCAGGAGCCGACGCCGCCGTTGAACGCTCGGACCGAATAGACCTTGCGGCCGTCGATCACGGTCGCCTCCACCTTCATGAAGGCGATCGTAGCTACGCGTTACAGCAGGATCTCGGCCGCTGTGTCGAACCCGCACCCGGCGCGGACGAGCTCGACTGCGCGGTGCAGATCGGCCTCGGAATGAGCCAGCTTCTCGGCGAGCGAGAGCGGGTATCCGGCCTCGATCAGCACGTGCAGGCGCCAGGATTCGACCTTCTCACGCTCCGTCTGACTATGTTCGATCGTCTGGGCCATGCGTGACCGCCTTTTCGCCTTCCTCTAGACGAACCCTGCTCTTGAAAGTTGGAACCGGAGCGGCTCGGCCGCGCTGTCGGTTCGGCTAGGTGCGCGCACCCAATTCGTCGAGTCGGCGCTGCAACTCGCGCATTCGTCCTTCCAGAACCCCGCGTTCCGACTCGGCCTCGAGGGCAATCTCCTGCAGGCGCTCGCGCAGCCCGGCTTCGACGGCGTGGGCCCGGTCCTCGAGCGACCGCAGCGCCTCGTCACGGTAGCGGTCGAGTGTGCCGCGTGTGCGGGTGAGCCGCTCCTCGATCCGCTTTGCCGCCGCGTCGGTCACCGTGTTGAGCCGTTCGGTGAGCGCCCCCTCGGCCTGTCGTGCGAAGCGCTCGACCGCGAGGTCGAGCTCGCGGCTCAGCCGGCGCGCCGCGTCCTCGCGCGCCGACCGGATCGTGGTGTCGAAGCTCTGCGACGCCGACTCGGTGTAGCGCTGCGCCTCGCGCGCGACGACGCGCTGCAGCTGCTCGAGCTGGCGTCGCTCGACGTCGGCGAGCGCCGACTGCAGGCGCACGGCGGCCTCGCTGCTCTCACGGTCGAGCGCCTCCTTCAACTCGGTCTCGCGCCGCCTCAAACGCTCGGCCACCTCTTGCAGCGCGCGGCGCCGTTCGGCCGCGTGCTGCTCCAGGTCGACGTTCGCCTGCTCGACGTGGCCCTGGGCGAGGCGGGCGAGCTCGTCGCGCTGGCGCGCGATCAGCTGCTGCTGGTCGTCGAGCTGCCCCTGCAACCGCTCCCCGTCCTTGCCGATTCGCGCTTCGATCTCGGCGGCGAGCTGGCGCTGCCGGCCCTCGAGGCGTCGAAGCTCTTCGGACAGTCCCTCCTGCAGCTTCTCGATGTCGCTGGCCCAGCTTGCGAGCCGCTGCTCCACGGCCTTCTGCGCCGAGACGAGCTGCGCGCCGAGTTGCTCGGCGCTCGAGCGCTCGCGCTCGGCGACGTCGTGTCGCCGCTCCGACGCGATTCGACGTTCCTCCTCCGCGAGCAGCGACAGCGACTCGGCCCGCTCGCGCGCCAGCGTCAGCTCCAGCTCGGATCGCCGAAGCTCGATCTCCTCGGCGACGATCTTGTCGAACTCCGCCCGGCCCTTCTCGAGCTCCTGCTCGAGGAGTCGCTCGCGCTCGTGGACGCGGCGGTACAGGAGATACGACGCGACGACGGCCGCGACCGCGACGACGGCCGCGACGACCGCGACGATTGCAGCGACGCTCACGCCGTCATCGTAGGCGTGCCACAACCGCTGCGACTGCGACCGCGATCGACGCGACGGTCATCAGCTGCAGGGCGCGCTCCGCCGAGACGGCGCCGTCGAGCGTGCCGCGCTTGCGGCGCGCTTCCCGCGCGGTCGTCGAGAGGGCCCGCTGCGCGAGGCTCAGGGCCGTCGCGTACGCGGCGACGGCGAACGCCTCGAAGCGGAGCGTCTGCGCCTCCACGAAGTAACCCGTCAGCGCCGGGAACGCTCCCCAGGCGAGAGCGAAGCCCCAGTCGTTGTGGATCCTCCCGCCGAACAGCTCGAGGTTGTACGCCGGCACGAGGACGCCGCCGACGACGATGAAGGCGAGCAGGCCGAGGCCCCACGCGATCGCCGCCGCGACGCCGATCGCGACCGCGCCGCCCAACCCGACGACCGTCGCAGCAACGAGGGCAGTTGTCGAGATCTCGGTCCCGAGCGGGCGGCCGTGAAGCTCGTCGAGCGCGTGGGCGGCCACGCCGAGGGCAAGGAAGAACGCGGCGAGCGCCGCCACCAGACGGTCGCCGTGGAACGTCGAGGCGAGCGCTGCACCGAGCGCGACGTAGGAGAGGTGCCACGCCGTGTACGGGAGGTGGAGCAGCGTGACCCAGTCGCGTGCCCCGCCTGGGCGGAGCGCGTACCAGGCCGGCCTCAGCTCCGGTGACCCCACGTCACGATCCCGCCGCCCAGGCTCAGCCGCCTCACGGCGACGTCGGTGATGCCGGCTTCCCGCCACGCCTGGGCGAGGCGCGTGAGCGGCCAACGCCCGTCGTAGTCGCGGATCGACGGCCCGAGGAACGACCCCACCTCGCGCCAGCCGCCGCCGATCACGGTTCCGGCCGCAGGCAGCCCCGCCCGGACCCAGAGCTCCCACGGCCCACGCCAGACTCCAAGCGGGACGCCGAACTCGAGCCCGGCCAGGACGCCGCCGGGCTTCACCACGCGCGCGAGCTCGCGCAGCGTTGCGGCGGGATCGTCGACGTAGCGCAGGAGATAGGTGAAGGTGACCGCGTCGAACGTGCCGTCGCCGAACGGCAGCTCGCGCGCGTCGCCCTGCTCGAGCCGCACCTTGCCGGTGGCGGCCGCGAGCGCGACGCGCCGACGGCCCTCGTCGAGCATCTCCGGCGTCCGGTCGACCCCGACCACGAAGCAGTCCTTCTGGCGCACCAGCTCGAGCGCGACGGCGGCGGTGCCGGTGGCGACGTCGAGCACCGTGTCCGTCTGCGAGACCTCGACGCGCGAGACGAGGAACCGCCGCCAGCGGGGATCTTGGCCGAACGAGAGCAACGTCGCCCAGCGGTCGTAGCTCGTGCCGAGCGGCGCGAAGAGGTCGACGGCGTCCAGGCTGCCGACCCTATGCAATCGCCTCGACCGTTGCCCTGTCGCTCGCGGCACACTGCAGGAATGACGACCCGACGCAGGACCGGAACGTTCCTCCGCATGCCGTACGACTGGCGCCGCCCAACGGCTGCCCGAGTCAAGAGCCGCTGGTGGAACCCGGCCGACTCTCGCCTGTTCACGCCCAAGAGCTACGGCTGGGGCTTCGACATCAACCTCGCGCGGCTGCTCGGCCGCAAGCCGAACCGGTAGCCGACGGCTTTTCCGCGTGCCGCTGGACGAGCAGCTCCTCGAGGCCGCGGAGCGTGCGTCGCGGTACGGCCGGGTCACCGGCGTGCTCGCGGCGGAGCCCGTGGCGGGCCGTCGCGACTACCTCGTTGCGCTCGCCGCCCCCGACGGCGGCAGCCGCTGGGTTGCGCTCGACGCGCAAGGACGCCCGCTGGAACGGCTCGAGGAGATCCGGTCGGTTGCCTCGATCGTCGCCCTCTGCGAGCTTGCAGGCGACCTCGCGGGCGGCGGCGACCTGGCGACTCTGCGGCAGGAGCTCGCGCGCGTGCGCGTCGTCGAGGGTGCCGCGAGCGTCGAGCCGGCCGAGCAGGCGGCGCTGGAGCTCGAGCGGGCCATCGGCCGGCCGCCGCGGGTGGCTTCGCCTGCGTACCTGGACGACGTGGGGGCGGCGGCGGCGGCGCTCGAGCGTGCGCTCGGCGACACCGCGTCCCCGTTCTCGGCCGCGCTCCGCGGCGGCACGGGCGCCGTGGAGGAGTTCGTCCGCGACGTCGAGCGCGGCTACGCGGTCGACCTCCGGTAGGGGGCAGCCGCTAGGCTGGCCGGCATGGAAGGTGGTGGATTCGGACTCCCGTTCGGCGGCGATCCCGAGGATCTGCTCCGCGGCCTCCGCGAGTTCGCCGAGCAACAGGCCGAATCGGTGCAGGAGGCGCAGCGCGAGCAGTTCGCCACGCTCACGCTGAACACCGCGGTCGAGCTGACCGCGGCGGCGCTCTCCCAGATCGCGGTCGAGGGCGGCGCCGACCAGCAGTCGATCGCGCTCCGAGACGCGATGCGCGTGCTCTTCCCCGAGGCGGTGGCGCTCGTCAGCGCGGCCCGCCAGGGCTTCATGCGCGAGCGTTAAGCGCGGGCCAGCCCTACCTACCCGAACGGGCGAAGCGGACTAGCCGAACGAGTCTGCTCGGCGCCGAGCCCGGGGGTGAGACTTCCCGGCATGGGGGGCCAAGGCGGCACGTCTGCGGACGCCCACGACACCACCCTCGAGCTGGCACGCGCCGAGCTCGGTGTCGTGGTGGCCTCAGGGCGGCCGCTGCTCCTGCTCGGGATCAGAGGGCGGCTCGAGGGTCACGGCTTCGACGTGGTCGCGGAGGCCGCCTCCGCGCGCGAGCTGCTGGCGGTCGCGCGGCTCCGGCGGCCGAGCATCTGCCTCGTCGACGCCGCCATGCCCGGCGCGCTGCAGGCGGCCCGTGAGCTGCGTGCAGAGCTCGTGAATCTCGCCGTCGTGTTCCTGATGTCGACCGACGAGTCCGAGGAGGGGGCGCTCGCGGTCGCGGCGGTTCGCTCGGGGGCGCTCGGGGTGCTCTTCGAGGACATGGACCCGGGTCGCCTCGTGCCGGCGCTCCGCGACGTCGCGGCGGGCGGCTCGGCCCTCCCGCGCATGCTCGTGCCGCGGCTGCTCGACGAGCTCCGCACGCCGCCCGCGGCGGCCTGAACCGGTGCCTGGCACTCTGGTGCCTGGCACCTGATCGTGGCCGGCGCTCGCTACTGGCTCTCGTAGAGCGGGTTCTCGATCAGGCCGTGCTGGTAGGCGAGCCGGACCGCCTCGGTGCGGTTCCCGACGCCGAGCTTGCGGTAGATGTTCGTCAGGTGGAACTTGACGGTCTGCTCGGCGAGCCAGAGCTCCTTCGCGATCGCCTGGTTCGAGAGTCCGCGTGAGAGCGCGCGCAGGATCGTCAGCTCGCGTTCGGTGAGCCCGTACTCGCGGATCGCGTCGGCCTCGGCGGCCGCGTCCTGGCCGATCGCCGAGAACACGGTCCCCTCGATCGCCTGGCGCAGCGCGGAGGGGAGGTCGACCGGGTTGACGCTCTTGACGACGAACGCCGAGGCGCCCCGCTTCAGCGCCGTCTGGATCAGGTTGGGATCGGTCGCCGCCGACAGGATCACGACCTTGATCTCGGGGTGCTGTTCCCGGATCTGCTCGAGGCAGGCGAGGCCGTCCATGCCCGGCATGCGCAGGTCGAGCAGGACGAGATCCGGTGAAGTCCGCCTGACGAGCGGCATCACCTGGCTGCCGGTATTCGCCTCCCCGACGACGTCGAAGTCGTCGGTGTCGTCGAGCGCCCTGCGAATCCCTTCCGCAATCAAGCGGTGATCGTCGGCGATCAGGACACGCATAGCCGAATCTTTATCAGCATTGAGCCGTCACGCGGACGCACCCGATGCGTCGGCGGCGGGCGGCGGCCGCCAGCGCGGAAGCGTGGCGCGAACGACGGTCGGACCGCCCGGCTTGCTGTCGATCGAGAAGATCCCACCCAGCATCCGCACGCGCTCGCCGATTCCCGCGACGCCCATGCGCCCCCGGAGCCGCGCCGACTCCAGCGAGCTCGCGACGTCGAAGCCGACGCCGTCGTCGGACACGCGCACGGCGATCGAGCGCTGGTCGACCGTGACCGTCACGGTCGCGGACGTCGCACAGCTGTGCTCGCGGACGTTCGTCAGTGCTTCCTGGACGGTTCGGAAGATCGTGATGCGCTGGGTGGCGGTCAGATCGTCGACGTCGCCGATCACGTCGAGGGTGCCGTCGATCGAGTAGCGCTCGCGCAGTCGCTCGAGCTCGCGGCCGAGGAGAGGCCCGAGTGGGCGCTCGACGATCGTCTGGGGTTGGAGCGAGTGGGCGAGCTCGCGCAGCGACTCGTCGGTCGCCTCGATGCGGCGCTGCAGCTCGGCGAACGCGTTGTCGATCTTGCTGTCGACGAGCCCGTGCTCCGAGATCTGGCGGCGCAGACGCTCGAGGTCGCCGGCGAGCACGATCAGGTCCTGTGTCGGGCCGTCGTGCAGGTCGTAGCCGAGACGTACCAGCCGGCGATCCGCGGTCGCCGTGAGGATCTCGTCGTGGGCGGCGTTGCGCTCGAGCAGCATCTCGCGCTCGAGCACCTGCGCGAGGCGCGTCGCCGTCGCACGCAGGATCGCCGCCGCGGTGCGCGCGCTGGCCGCCGACCTCGGGAGGCGCGCGACGATCGCGGCGACGGGCTGCTGCCAGCGAGAGATCGGCACCGCTGCGATGAGCTCTTCACCGTCGAACCACTGCTCGGTTGCGTGGCCGATCGCGGCCGTCGCGACCAGCGCCATGCTCTCGCCGCCCCGCGCCGAGTCGAGCTGGGCGATCTGCTCGACTTCGCCGGCTTGGCCGACGCGCCAGATCGTGACGTCCTCGGAGCCGATGAACGCGCCCGCCAGCGCGAGCTGACGGCTCACCGACGCCGCCGGCGGCAGTTCGGTGAAGCGCGGATCGGCGGCGGCGTACGCATGGATCTCGACGAGCAGGGCGTCCTGGTCGAGCGCGAGGTGACGGCCCGCAGCGGCGGCCAGGCGGTCGAGGAGCGGCTGCATCGAGAGCCCCTCGACCGCGGACGTCGCGACGAGCCACGCCGTGAAGGCGATCGAGCGCAGGCGGGGGTCGGCGGGGAGCTGCGCCGCGGCGTGCGCCGCGTCGGCGAGGGCGTTGTCGGGGAGCGGCGCGCCCGAGGTGGCGACCGCGTCCGCAAGGAGCTCGAGCCCCTCGTCCGACGGCGGGCCTGCTGAATGCACTGGTTTTGCCGTTCCTTCCGGCACTTCGCTCACCAATCCGTTCATGACGACTCTCGGGAAGACGTCACCGGCCACAGATGCGCCCGGAGGCGCAGCCGAGTTTCCGTCAGGCCGCGATGCGCTGCAACTCTCGACCCCGATGTTCTCCGCACCGCCCTCGTGACCCTGCAAGCTCTCGACCTGACCCCTATGCCCGAAGGCGGCGCGCGCGCGGCGCGTCCGGCCTCGCGCGCTTGGCACGATACATCTGCGCGTCGGCGGCCACCAGCAGCGCGTCGAGGTCGCTCTCCTCCGAGACATCCGCGACCGCGAAGCCGACGCTGGCGCGCACGACCAGCTTTCCGTGCGGTCCGATGTACGGGGCTTGCTGGAGCGTGTTGTGGATGCGGGCGGCAACGGCGCTCGCATCGTCGGTCGAGGCGCCCGAGAGTAGAAGCGCGAACTCGTCTCCGCCGAGGCGGGCGACGACGTCGTCGCTTCGCACGACCGAGCTGAGCTGGCGCGCCACATGCTTCAGGAGCTCGTCGCCGACGTCGTGGCCACATTCGTCGTTGACCGACTTGAAGTAGTCGAGGTCGACGACGAGCAGCGTGGACGGGTACTGCCCGGTCCGCGCGAGCGCGCTCCCGGCGGTCGAGAAGAAGCCGCGGCGGTTCAGCACCTGCGTGAGCTCGTCGGTGCACGCCTGCTGCTCGAGATCGATTCGCGTCTTGAAGTTGACGAGCGCGAGGGTGGCCGCGTCCGCGAACCGCTGGGCGAGCTCGAACTCATCGAACGAAAAGATCTTCCCTGGGCCCTCGCGATACATGCTGATCGCGCCGAGCACCGCGCCGTGCGCGACGAGCGGCACCGAGATGATCGCCTCGTCCTCGGCCTTCGGTGTGCCCGCGACGTGCCCCGCCCGGGGGTCGGTGCTGGCGTCGTTCGCGAGCACCGGGCGGGCGTTCTTGGCCACCCAGCCGATCAGGCCCTCGCCCAGGCCGGGGCGAAGCTTCAACATCGACTCGGCGCCGCGGCCGCGCACGAGGATGGGCACAAGCTCCCCGGCGGCCTGGTCGTGCTCCGCGACGAGCAGTGTGTCGCACGGCACGAGCAGGAAGATGCTGTCCGCGATCCGCTCGAGCAGGTGCTCGAGGTCGTCGTGCGACAGGAGGTCGTGATAGATCGCCGTGAGCCGGCGGTACGAATCGACCAGGTCAACCCGGTCGTACTTCTCAGGCCGCATTTGGGTTGCTCCCGTGCCGTCGGAGGCCGTCCAATTCAAGTCTCTCGGCGCGAACGGGCCGTTGCCTCCCCCGGACGGGGTATCGGTGCGCGCAGTGTCCATCGGGGGCATGAAGGATCGGCGCGGACCGGCCTCTGCTCGACCCCCGTCAGGGGGTCAAACCTGGAGCGAGAAGCCGCCGTCGACGACCAGCGTCTGCCCTCTGATCATCTCGGCGTCCGGCGAGCAGAGGAACGACACCGCGCCGGCGATGTCCTCCGCCGCGACCAGCCGTCCGACCGGGTTCGCGGCACCTGCCTCGAGCATCCGCTCCCGGTTCGGGAAGTGCTCGAGTGCGCCGGTGTCGACGACGCCGCCGGAGACGGCGTTCACGCGGATCCCCCGCGGCGCCAGCTCGACCGCGAGGTAGCGGACGAGCGCTTCGAGGGCCGCCTTCGAAGTGCCGACCAGCACGTAGTTCGGGAGCACGCGCTGTGCGCCGAGCGACGAGATCGCGACGATCGACGAGCCTGCATGAAGGTTCGGCGAGGCTGCCCGCGTCAGCTGCAGGAGCGCGCGGGCGTTCGCGTTCACCGTCCAGTCCCAGTGCTTGTCCTCGGTGTCGAGCGCGGCGCGAATGACGCCCGTCGCGGCGTTGTGCACGAGCACGTCGAGCGGGCCGAGGGCTGCCACCTCGTCGAGCACGCGTCTCGACGTGACGTTGCCGCGCACGAGCACCGGCTCGGCGCCGGCGGCTTGCAGCTCGGCCGCGGTCTCCTCGGCGGCGCGGTCGTTGCGGAGGTAGCCGATCGCGACGCGCTGCGCGCCGTCGCGCGCGAAGCGCAGGGCGATCGCGCGCCCGATCCCACGGGAGCCGCCGCTGACGAAGACCGTCAAGCGCGCCGAGGCAGCGGCTCGTCGGCCGGAGCGGACGACGGGATCTCCGCCCAGCCCGGGCCTTGCTTCGCCACGCGTGGCCCCTCGTCCGCCTTCGAGGAGGCGTGGCCGAGCCGGTCGAGCCGTTCGCACTGCGCGGTCGCGTACCGGTGAACGGGATGCGATTCGGGCAGGTCCGCGACGAGCTCGCGGACGCGCGCTCTGAGCTGGTAGGCGAAGTGCGGCGTCGCCGGGCCGACGAGTGCGTCGATGTCGTCGCGAGTCGGCTCACGGTCCATGGCGGCGAAAGCGTAACGGTAGGGTCGAGAACGATGCGGCGAGGCCCGAGCGCAGTCGACGCGATGCTGCTCGGGACCGTCCTCCTGTGGGCGCTCAACATCACGATCACGAAGTACGTGCTCGAGCACGGCTTCCAGCCGCTCGCGTACGCGACGATCCGCTACTTCGCGGCGACGGCGCTCTTCTGGTGCTTCACCTACGTGCGAGAGCGGTCGTTTCGGATCGCCCGCGGCGACCTGCCGCTGGTGCTTCTGGCGGCGCTGCTCATCTACGTCAACCAGCTTGGCTTCGTGTACAGCATCGACGACACGTCGGCCTCGACGGTCGCGCTGATCCTCGGCACGACGCCGATCTGGATCGGGATCTTCTCGACCCTGGCCGGAATCGAGAGGCTGCAGCGGTCGTTCTGGGCCGCCGCGGCGATCTCGTTCGTCGGAGTCGGCTTCGTCGCGTGGGGCAGCGGCGGGTTCAATTCGCACATCGGCGGCGACGTGCTCGCACTGTTCACGGCCGCGACCTGGGCAGGCTACTCGGTGACGATCACGCCGCTCATGCGCCGCTACTCGCCGTTCCGGATCAGCGCGCTCGTGCTCGCGCTCGGCTGGATCCCGCTCGCGGTCACCGGCTGGTCGCAGACCACGAGCCAGAGCTTCCACTTCGGGCTCGCGACGTGGCTCGGCTTCGCCTACGCGGTGGTCGGGCCGCTCTTCCTGACGAACATCCTCTGGTTCACGGCGATCGATCGGGTCGGGCCGTCGCGCGCCTCCCTCTTCGCGAACCTGCAGCCCTTCTTCGCCGTGGTGTTCGCACTGATCATCCTCGGCGAGCACCTGAACCGGTACGAGCTCGTCGGCGCCCTGGCGATCTTCGCGGGCATCGTGCTCGAGCGGATGCGCCGGCGGGTGCCCGCGCTGTCGGCGGCGGACTAGCAACCAGCGCCCCAGGCCTCCCCTCGGAGAAGGAGGCCCGGAGCGCTACTGGCTAGGCGGGTGCTACTTCGCGTTCGCGCAGACCACGTACAGGGTCATGTCGGCCGCGTTGACCTTGTTGTTGACCTGGACGATCCAGCCCGAGTTGTCGTTGGGCTTCACCGTGTTCGTCGTCCAGTCCATCCGGCCGGGGAACGAGGCGATCACGCCGGAGCCGTCCGCCAACGCCGGCGAGTTGAAGCCGTTGTCATTCTCGGAGGTGAACCGGTAGCCGCCGCTCAGCGCGACCTTGCCGGGCGTGCAGGCGACCGTGGCGATCGCCCCGCCGCCGACGCCGACGTAGTGCGGGCCCATGTCCGAGTTGTCGTCGTCCTTCGAGTAGCGCCAGGTGTCGACCTCGTAGCCGCTGACGCCGGGCCCGCCGGCTGGCCCGGCAGCGCCCTGCGGACCTGCGGGACCCTGGGCTCCGGTAACGCCTGCCGGGCCCTGCGGGCCCTGCAGGCCGCGCGCGCCGTTGGTGGAGCTCAGCAGCGCCTTGCGGGCCGCCGGCGACAGATTCGCGAGGCTGATCGTGCCCGGCTTGATCTGCGAGCTCGAGGTCACGAGGTACTTGTGGGCAGCGAATGCGCTACCCGAAGCCGCGGCGACCACGAGGGCGAGCGCGACGGCGATCGTCAACTTCTTCAAGGAATAGCCCTTCTCTCTTTTCCAGGCCGGTTCACTGTCAGGGGAAGACGCTGGGGTCGACCTGGAGGTACCCCGCAACGCGCCAGCCGGAATGCATCGTAAGCCGTTAGTTCGTTTCGTCGCTTGACCTGATCGGGTCAAATCGGCGTCCCGGCGGCGGCGCGGTGCTTAACAACGTTAACCTTTAGCGCATGCGAGTGCCCGAGCTGCTACGGAGACAGCCGCCGGGTTACACGCTGACGACGGGCCGGATCCTCGCGATCTACTCGGGCCTGATGGTCACGCTCATGCTCGCGGCACTCGACCAGACGATCGTCGCGACGGCGCTGCCGCGCATCGTCGGCGACCTCGGCGGCCTGACGCAGTACTCGTGGGTCTTCACGGCGTACATGCTCACCTCGACCGTCACGGTTCCCCTGTACGGGAAGCTCGGCGACGCGTACGGCCGCAAGTACCTGTTCCTGTTCGCGATCGTCGTGTTCCTGATCGGCTCGGCGCTCTGCGGCCTCGCCCAGTCGATGACGCAGCTCGTCGTCTTCCGGGCGGTGCAGGGCGTCGGCGCCGGCGGCCTGTTCCCGCTCTCGCTCGCGGTGATCGGCAACATCGTCCCGCCGCGCGACCGCGGCAAGTGGCAGGGACTGATCGGCGCGGTCTTCGCGGCGTCGTCGATCATCGGGCCCGCGCTCGGCGGCTTCATCGTCGACAACGCGAGCTGGCGCTGGGTGTTCTTCGTCAACCTGCCCGTCGGCGGGCTGGCGCTCGTGGTCGTCTCGCTGACGATGCCGAGGCGCGCGATCACGCACAAGCACGTCGTCGACTGGCTCGGCGCGACCGTACTGGCCGGCGGGACCGCGGCGCTGCTCATGGGGCTCGTCTGGGGCGGGCGGCAGTACGGGTGGACGAGTGGCCACGTGCTGACGGCGCTGATCGGTGCGGCGGTGCTGATGGTCGTCTTCTGGCGGATCGAGCGCCGCGCGGCCGAGCCGATCCTGCCGTTCGAGGTGCTGCGCAACCCGGTGGTCGCGTCGAGCGTCGCGTGCATGGCGCTCGTCGGGATGGCGATGTTCGGGACGATCACGTACGTGCCGCTCTTCGTGCAGGGCGTGATCGGCACCTCGGCGACGTCGTCGGGCGTCGTGCTGACACCGCTGATGCTCGGTGCGGTGATCACGTCGATCCTCACGGGCCAGCTCGTCTCTCGCACGGGCCGCTACCGGTGGAACGTCGTCCTCGGCCCGCTCGTCCTGACCGCCGGGATGGTGCTGCTCTGGAAGATGACCGTCGACACGACGAATCGCGAGGCCGCGCGCAACATGGTCATTGCCGGGGTCGGGATCGGATCGATGATGCAGGTGTTCGTGCTCTCGGTCCAGAACGCGGTGCCGCGCCGGATGATCGGATCGGCCACCGCGCTCACACAGTTCTCCCGTCAGATGGGCGCGACGATCGGCGTCACGGTGATGGGCGCGATCGTGAACCACGGCCTGCCGCCGGGCATCGGCAACGTCGACGAGGGCGCGACGGTCCACCGGCTGCCCGAGTTCGCGCGCCAGGCGCTCGCCGACGCGATCAAGCCGGCGTTCTTCGCGGCCGTGTGCGTGTCTGCACTCGTCTGGGTCGTCGCGGTCGCCGGGGTCAAGGAGCTCCCACTGAGGCGCTCGCTCGACGAGGTCGCGGCCGCCGAGGCAGCGGCCGGAACGCCCGCGACGCCCGCACTAGACTCCGACGTGTGAGCCAGGACTTCATGCCGCTCGACGGTTGGGACCACGTCGAGCTCTGGGTCGGGAACGCGAAGCAGGCCGCCTACTACTACGAGCACGCGTTCGGGTTCCACCGCACCGCCTACGCGGGGCCGGAGACCGGCGTCCGCGACCGCGCCAGTTACGTCCTGGAGCAGGGCGACATTCGCCTCGTGGTGACGAGTGCGCTGCGGCGCGACCACGAGATCGGCGAGTTCGCACTCGTGCATGGGGACGGCGTCAAGGACATCGCGCTGCGAGTTCCGGACGCGACCGAGGCCTACCGCCAGGCGGTCCAGCGCGGAGCGCGCGGGATCCGCGAGCCCGGCTGGGTCTCGGACGACTTCGGCAAGGTCGAGCTCGCCTCGATCGGGACGTACGGCGACGTCGTCCACACGTTCGTGAACCGCAGCGGGTACGAGGGCGCGTACCTCCCCGGCTACGTGGCACAGGACGCGCCCGTCCCCGCGACCGACGTCGGGCTGCTCGCGATCGACCACATCGTCGGCAACGTCGAGCTCGGGCGCATGAACACCTGGGTGGAGTTCTACGAGCGTGTGTTCGGGATGACCGAGATGATCCACTTCTCCGACGACGACATCTCGACCGAGTACTCGGCGCTGATGAGCAAGGTGATGACGGACGGCGAGGGGAAGATCAAGTTCCCGATCAACGAGCCGGCCGAAGGGAAGCGCAAGAGCCAGATCGAGGAGTACCTCGACTTCAACCACGGCCCCGGCTCGCAGCACATCGCGCTCCAGTCGGCGAACATCGTCGAGACCGTCGAGGCGTTGCAGCGTCGCGGCGTCTTGTTCCTCGCGACCCCCGACAGCTACTACGAGGAGACGCCGGAGCGCGTAGGCGCGATCGACGAGAGCTGGGACGACCTGCGCCGGCTCCGCATCCTCGCCGATCGCGACGACGACGGCTACCTCCTGCAGATCTTCACCAAGACGGCCCAGGACCGGCCGACGCTCTTCTTCGAGGTGATCGAGCGTCACGGCGCGCGTGGCTTCGGAGACGGCAACTTCAAGGCGCTCTTCGAGGCGATCGAGCGCGAGCAGGCCCTGCGCGGCAACCTCTGACGGCGCTTGGCCAAGGTGAGCCCGCAGCGGCGCACCGCCCTGGTCTCCGTCGCGGCGGCCGGCGTGCTGCTGGTGTTGAAGCTGGCCGTCGGCCTCGCGACGCACAGCCTCGGGCTGATTTCCGAGGCGATCCACTCGGGCACCGATCTCGTCGCCGCGGTGCTCACGCTCTACGCCGTCGGCGTCGCCGTTCGGCCGGCCGACCGCTCGCACCAGTACGGGCACGGCAAGGCCGAGAACCTCACGGCGCTCGCCGAGGCGACGATCCTGTCGGTCGTGGCGGTCGGCATCGCCGTGCGCGCGATCCAGCGGCTGCTCGGCCACGACGCGCGCGAGGTGAATGCCACGTGGTACGCGTTCGCCGTCGTCGGCATCGTGATCGTGATCGATCTCACGCGCACGGTCGTGTCGCGGCGCGCATCGCATCGCTACCAGAGCGCCGCCCTCGCCGCGAACGCGCTGCACTTCGGCAGCGACCTCGCAGGCTCCTTCGCCGTGCTCGCCGGGCTGCTCGCGGCGCGGGCGGGCTACGCGGACGGCGACTCGATCGCGGGGCTCTTCGTGGCCGTGCTCGTGCTCGTCGCCGCGGGGCGGCTGATGCGCGGGAACGTCGACGTGCTCATGGACCGCGTCCCGGCCGACGCCGAGAGCGCCGCCCGCGCCGCGATCAGCGCGGTGAAGCCCGCGGTCGAGCTGCGCCGCCTGCGCATGCGCCAGGCAGCCGGCCGCCAGTTCGCCGACGTCGTGATCGGCGTCCCCCCGACCGCGGCGGTGGGGCAGGGGCACGCAGCCGCCGACGCGGTCGAGGCGGCGGTCGCTCGCGCGCTGCCCAACGCCGACGTCGTCGTCCACGTCGAGCCGATCGAGGACGCCGACGTCCACGACCGAGCCCACGCGGCCGCGCTCGCCGTCCCCTACGTGCGAGAGGTGCACAACATCGCGCTCGTCGACGTCGACGGTCACACGGAGCTGTCACTCCACGCCAAGCTTCCCGGCGACCTGTCGCTCGAGGAGGCGCATGCGATCGCCGAGCGGCTCGAGGCGTCGATCTGCGCCGCGGTCCCCGAGATCCAGGGCGTCCAGACGCACCTCGAGCCGCTCTCGGAGAGCAGGACCGCGTCCGAGGTGTCGGGAAGCGGCGAGGCGGTTGTGCGGCGCATCGTCCACGACGTCACCGGGTCGGAACCGCGCGCGCTCCGCTTCCTGCGCACCGACGGCGGGGTCGTCGCCTTCCTCACGCTCCAGCTCGCCGGCACGAGCCGGCTCGACGAGGCGCACGCGCGGGCGAGCGAGATCGAGGAGCAGATCCGTCTCGCGCGGCCGGACATCGCCGACGTGATAGTTCATACCGAGCCTTGAGGCTCTGCATGTTCACGCCGAAGCAGCTCGCCCTCGAGCGCGGGTGGCCCGGGCGCCTCGACGGCGACCGGGTCGTGCAACTCGCGGCGCAGACCCTGCAGTCGTTCTTCACGGGCGGCGGCACCGCGCGCGAGCACGCCGAGTACGCGCTCACCGACGTCGATCTGCGCCCGCCGGTGCTCCACCCGCCGAGCGTCCGCGACTTCATGGCGTTCGAGGCGCACGTCGCGAACAGCCGCAGGCAGCGGGGCCGAGACGTTCCGGCGGAGTGGTACGAGCAGCCGGTGTTCTACTTCTCGAACCCGGCGGCGATCTACGGGCCGGACGAGGACGTCCCCTATCCGGAGGGCACCGCGGAGCTCGACTACGAGCTCGAGTGCGCCGCGATCATCGGAGCGGAGGGGCAGATCGGCGGCTTCACCGTGCTCAACGACTGGTCCGCCCGCGATCTGCAGCGGCGCGAGATGGCCGTCGGGCTCGGGCCGGCCAAGGGGAAGGACTTCGCGACGTCGCTCGGGCCGGTCGTCGTGACGCCGGACGAGTTCGACGGGAGCGGAGGGCTCATGATCGCGCGCGTCAACGGCGAGGAGCGCTCGCGCGGTGACCTGAGCGCGCTGTACCACGGCTGGGACGCGCTGCTCGCTCAGGCCGCGCGGAACACCAGGCTGCTCCCCGGTGACGTGATCGGCTCCGGCACGGTCGGGAGCGGGTGCATCCTCGAGCAAGGCGACGGAGGCTGGCTGCAGCGTGGCGACCTCGTCGAGCTCGAGATCGAGGGCATCGGCATCCTGCGGAATCGAGTCACTTGATCACGCCCGACGACGTGCGCGCAGCGGCGCGCCTGCTCGACGGCGTCGCGGCGCGCACACCGCTCGTCACGTCACGCACCCTCGGCGAGCACGTCGTCCTGAAGCTCGAGTGCCTGCAGCGCACCGGGTCGTTCAAGTTCCGCGGCGCGTACAACAAGGTGTCGTCGCTCGCGCGGGGCGCTCCGGTCGTCGCGTTCTCGTCGGGCAATCACGCCCAGGCGGTCGCGCTCGCGGCGCGGCTGCTGGGCAACCCGGCGACGATCCTGATGCCGATCGACGCGCCGGCGTCGAAGCTCGCCGCGACGCAGGGCTACGGCGCGGAGGTCGTGACGTACGACCGCTACGGCGAGGACCGCGAGGCGATCGGGGCCGAGCTCGCCGCCGACCGCGCAGCCGAGCTCGTGCGCCCGTTCGACGACCCGATGATCATGGCCGGCGCCGGAACGGCGGCGCTCGAGCTGCTCGAGGAGCATCGGTCGCTCGACACGCTCGTCGTGCCCCTCGGGGGCGGTGGGTTGATCTCCGGCTCTGCGACGATCGCGAAGTCGCTCGGCGTGCGGCGTGTGGTCGGTGTGGAGCCGGCGGCGGGAGACGACTGGGCGCAGTCGTTCGCCGCCGGCCGCCGCGTCGTGATCGACGTGCCGCGGACGATCGCCGACGGCCTCCAGGCTCCCGCTCCCGGCGAGCTCACGTGGGAGGTCGCGTCGCGCCTCGTCGACGAGGTGGTGACGGTCAGCGACGAGCAGATCGTCGACGCGATGCGGTTCGCGTTCGAGCGGCTGAAGCTGGTCGTCGAGCCGAGCGGCGCGGTCGGGATCGCGGCCGTGCGCGAGGGCCTCGTGTCAGGAGGGAGCGTCGGGGTGATCGTCTCCGGCGGGAACATCGGGGCCGACCGTTTCGCCGGCCTGCTCGCGTGACGCGCGCACGCTCTCCGCGACGCGCGCCCGTTCGTACGACAGCCTGAACAGCTCCGTCGCGTCGTCGAGGTCGACCGATACCCACCCGTTCACACCGGCGCGGTGCGGCTTCGCGCGCCCGGTCTCGAGCAGCATCTCCCGAATCCGGCGTGTGAACGGCAGGTCCGCCCAGCTCGAGTGCAGATGGCCGAGCTCTCGCCTGCCCAGCCGGAACTCCACGCCGCCGAAGCGGTGCGGGTGCACCGAGACGCCCTCCCACGAGCCGACCTCCTGCTCGATTCGCGCGCGGATATTCTCCATCCGTGCCCTTCTACCAGCGACTCGGCGAGGTCCCGAGAAAGCGCCACGTCGTGTTCCGCGAGAACGGGACGCTCCTCACCGAGGAGGTGATGGGCTTCGAGGGGTTCTCCGGCCTCGAGTCGATCCTCTACCACCTGCACTCGCCCTGCCGCGTGGTCGAGCTCGGCGAGTTCGAGCCGATCGTGCGCGACGAGTGGGTCCCGGACGCGCATGCGCACCGGCACTTCACGACGTGGGACGTGCCCGCAGGCGGCGACGCCGTCGACGGGCGGCAGCTGTTGATGTGGAACGACGACGTCGAGATCTCGCTCTGCCGCCCGACCGAGTCGATGCAGTACTTCTTCCGCAACGGCGAGGGCGACGAGGTGATCTTCGTCCACGAGGGGTCGGGCACCCTCGAGACGACGTTCGGCGAACTGCCCTACTCGCCCGGCGACTACATCGTCGTCCCGCGCGGCACGACGTACCGGTTCGTGCCGGAGGGCGAGCAGCGCTACCTGGTGTTCGAGACGCCGGGGCTGATCACCATCCCGAGGCGCTACCGCAACGAGCACGGGCAGCTGATGGAGCACGCGCCGTACTACCACCGCGACCTGCATTCGCCGACCGAGCTCCACACGCACCGCGAGCGCGGCGAGCACGTCGTCAAGGTGCGGGTGCGCGACGGCTACCAGACGTACGTGCTCGACTACCACCCGTTCGACGTCGTCGGCTGGGACGGCTACGTGTACCCGTGGACGTTCTCGATCCACGACTTCGAGCCGATCACCGGGCGCATCCACATGCCGCCCCCGAGCCATCAGACGTTCCAGGGGCCGAACTTCGTGATCTGCTCGTTCTGCCCACGCAAGCTCGACTTCGACCCGAATGCGGTGCCGATCCCGTACCACCATTCGAACCTGCAGAGCGAGGAGATGATCTATTACGTCGACGGCACGTTCGGGTCGCGGCGCGGGATCGAGGTCGGTTCGATCACGTTGCATCCGACCGGGCTGCCGCACGGGCCTCAGCCGGGCCTCGCCGAGAAGAGCCTCGGGCTCACGGAGACGCACGAGCTCGCGGTGATGTGCGACACCTTCCACCCGCTGCGTCTGACCGCGCTCGCGGGTGATCTGGACGACGGGAAGTACGCCTACTCGTGGGCGGACGACGCAGCCGCGGACGGGCGCACGCCGGACGACGACCCCGCCGGCATCACCTCGCATCTGTAGCGCGTGCGCCTGGTTCTCGACTGGGACGGGACCTGCACCGAGGTCGACGGCTTGCACATGCTGCTCGAGGAGTTCGGCGACCGAGCTGTCTACGACCGGATGGAAGGCGCCCTGGGCGACGGTCGACTCACCCTCCACGAGGTGATCGCCCGCGAGATCGCGACGATCGACCTCACGCTGCCGGATGCGGTCGAGTGGTTGCGCGAGCGCGTCACCCTCCGACCCGGCCTCGAGCGCCTGATCGACGGCCGCGACGCCGTGGTCGTGTCGAGTGGGTTCCACGAGCTCATCGACCCGATCCTCGATCGCGAAGAGCTTCAGCTCGACGTCATCGCGAATCGCCTCGACACGGCGTCGGGACGATGGAGGCCGGTATGGCGCGACGAGCAGGTGTGCGCCGTGTGCGGTGAGGCGTGCAAGCGCGCGCTCGTCGCCGGCGAGGCGTACGTCTACGTCGGCGACGGCTACTCGGACCACTGCGCCGCGCTCGCGGCGGGGCGCGTGTTCGCCCGCGACGGCCTCGCGCGCTACCTCACCGCGGAAGGCGTCGCCTTCGACGCGTACGACACCCTGCACGACGTGGCCACGGCCCTCGCGCGGCGCAGCCGCCCGCGACCTCCGGGGTCAGACCCGGGTCAGACCCCGGACGAATAAAACCCCTGCAGCGAAGGCCTCTCGGTGTTCGGTGCGGCTGTCGGCGAGAGGGGTCGGGGTCAGACCCGGGTCAGACCCGGGTCAGACCCCAGGGTTCCGCGTTTCGCGACGATATCGCGATGCTGCTGCCGCTGCCCGCGCCGTACGACTTCGTGCTCTCGACGGAGCGCTTCCGGCGGTTCGGCGTCGACCTCGCGAACCTGTGGGACGGCGACGAGCTCGTCCGCGCGGTCGACGGACGCGAGGTGCGCATCCGCTCGGCGCCCGGCGGGGTCGACGTCGAGCCGCTCGACGAGCTGACTCGCCCGGAAGTCCTCACCCTGCTCGGCGCGCCGTTCGACCTCGACGCCTTCTACGCATGGGCCGCGCCGGAGGCGGTCCTCGGGCCGCTCACGGTCAGGCTCGCCGGCCTTCGCCCTCCGCTCGTCCCCGATCCCTTCGAGGCGCTCGTCAGCTCGATCACGGCGCAGCAGGTGTCCCTGTTCTCGGCATTCGCGATCCGCTCTCGCATGATCGAGCGGTTCGGGACGCGCATCGGGCGCGTCTACGCGTTCCCGGGCCGCGAGCGGCTCGCCGCCGTGTCCGAGGACGAGCTCTTCGCGATCGGGTTCTCGCGGCGCAAGGCCGAGTACGTCGTCGGTCTCGCCCGGAGCGACCTCGACCTCGCCGCGCTCGCCGGCCTCGACGACGACGGCGTCCGCGCGGCGATCGTCGCCGTCCGCGGGCTCGGCGCCTGGACCGCCGAGTGGTTCCTCGCGCGTCACCTCGGCCGGCCGCGCGCGTGGCCCGCCGGCGACTTGGCGCTCCGCAAGGCCGTCGAGGTTCTTTACGGTGTCGGTGTGGAGGAGATGGGGTCGAGGCTGGAGCCGTTCCAGAACCTCGCGGCGCACTACCTGCTGACCGGGGCACGGAATCCGTGAAGGTCCGGCGTGCGACCGAGCAGGACGAGGCGGCGATCCGCGAGCTCTGGTCGGAGTTCGAGCGCGAGGTGCCCGAGCCGGAGGGATTCGTTCCCGAGACGTGGGAAGAGGAGTGGCGCGACACCCACCGGCAGATCGGCGAGGGCGGAGTGTTCCTCGCGGAGGACGACGACGGGGTCGTCGGCTTCGCGAAGATCGGCGCGCCGAAATACGGCGCGATGCACGTGCACGTCGTGCACGTGCGGCCGCGGGTACGCCGTCAGGGCGTCGCGAAGGCCCTCCTTCGCGAGTGCGTCGCGCACGCGAAGGACGCGGGCGTGCAGATGATCTCGCTGCACGTCATGCTCGACAACGAGCCGGCGCGGACGGTTTGGCGCCGTCTCGGGTTCACCGACATCTCGGCCCTGATGTCCGTCCCGCTCGCCGTGCTCGACCAGAACCTGGTCGACAGCGCTCCCGGTGTTCATCGCGCGTCGACGCACGTGCAGACCGACGACGAGGTCTCGGTGGGGCGCGCGATCGCCCAGTTCGTGCCGCGGCTCGCCTCGCCGGAGGTCGGCAACTCGGGGAGCTGGATCCGCGTGTCGGATGTCGTGCTCGACGCCGATCGCGAGGCGCTCGGCCGCTTCGCACGCGAGCTGTCCGAGCGACTCGGCGCGATCACCGTCGCGCTCGCCCAGGAGGGGCCCGTGGTGCGCTTTCGCCTCTACGAGCGCGGCCGCATGGTCGACGAATACCTGTCGGTGCCGGCGTTCTACGGGCCGCTGCCGACCGGCGACGAGCTCGCGCTCTCCGCGAACCCGACGGTCGTCTCCCGCCTGACGGGCGCCGACCGGGACGAGGTCCGGCGCGTGGCGCGCAACGCGGCGTCTCCCGCCGAGCTGCCGCCGGCCGCAGAGCTGTACGCCGACCTCGCGCGCCTGATGGGGCTCGAGCCGTGAAGCTGTACGACGCCGCCCGCTGCCCGTACTGCGCGCGCGTGCGCATCGCCTTGGCGGAGAAGGGGCTCGACTTCGAGTCTGTCGAGGTCGACCTGTCCAACCGGCCCGCCTGGCTGATCGAGCTGAACCCGCCCGCCGGCCGCGTGCCGGTGCTCGACGACGGCTTCGTGCTGCCGGAGTCCGAGGTGATCATGGAGTACCTCGAAGAGCGGCACCCGACGCCGGCGCTGCTGCCCCAGTCGCTGACCGACCGGGCGGAGGCCCGGTGCGTCGTTTACCGCTTCGACGACCTGCTCGGCGACGACTACTACGCGTTCCGGCGCGGCGAGGACAACGAGCTCGACGCCCGCCTCGAGAAGCTTCCGGTCGGCCTGAGCCTCTTCAGCGACATCGCCTACGTGCCCTGGGTGCTTCGTGCTCGGGAGATGCTCGGAGTGGCGCTGCCCGACCGGCTCGAGACATGGTTGGAGACGTTCTCGGCCAGACCCGCGGTCGCCGTCGAGCTGGACGTCGTGCGCGCGCTGTGAGCGACATCGGGCTCGACGAGCTCGTTCGGCGACTCGACGAGGTCGCGGTCGTGGACGTGCGGACCGCGCACGAGTACGACGGGTCTCTCGGGAACGCGTGCGATCCGCGCCAGGGGCACATCCCCGGCGCGCGCAACCTCGACGTGAACCGCCTGATGGAGCTCGACCCGGAGCAGGTCGCGGCAGAGCTCGAGCTGGCCTCGGGTGCGGAGGTCGTCGTCTACTGCCACTCCGGCTCGCGCTCCGGCTTCGCGGCAAAGCTGCTGCGCTCCCTCGGCTACGACGCGCGCAACTACGCCGGGTCGTGGCACGAGTGGTCGCGCCGCGACGAGCTTGCTGTCGAGACGTAGACGAAGGAAGCCGCGGGCGACTGCGGTCGTTGACCTCGACGCGTGGAGATCGCGGAGCTGTGGCGCTACCCGGTGAAGTCGTTGCGCGGCGAGCAGCTCGCCGAGGCGAGCCTGCGCGCAGACGGGATCGAGGGCGACCGGCTCGTCCAGGTGCTCGTCGGCGGGCGCATCGTCACGTCGCGGCTCCGGCCGCAGCTACTCGGGCTGGCGGGAACGCTCGGCGACGACGGGACGCCGCTCGTCGACGGACGCCGGTGGGACGACCCGGAGGTCCTGCGCACGATCCGGGAGGCGATCCAGCTGCCCACGGCCGAGCTTCGGTTCGACGACTACGTCGAGCGGTTCGACGTGCTGCCGCTGACCGTGGCCACCGACGGCGGCATCGCCGCCTTCGGCTACGACTCTCGCCGGCTGCGCTCGAACATCGTCATCTCCGGCGTCGGCGGCCTGGCCGAGAAGACGTGGCCCGGCCGAATGCTGAAGATCGGCGGCGGTGCGGCGTACGTCGCGGTCGCTCGTTCCCGCACGCGCTGCGTGATGACGACGTTCGATCCCGACACGCTGGTGCAGGACCGTGGTGTGCTGCAGCACATCGTCGACGACCTCGACGCGAGCATCGCGCTCGACTGCTCGGTGGTGCGCGGCGGGACGATTCGCGTTGGCGACACCGTCGAGCTGATCCCGGCCGGTCCTAGGAGGGTCTAGCGAAACAGCGGTTGTGCCGCCGGGCCGTGCTGGATCGCCCCGATGCGGCGTCCTCAGTCACTCCCTGCGTCCTTGCCTCGGAACGACCAGCCCACCCCGGACGACGAACGCCGTTCCGCTAGACCCTCCTAGCCGCCGTCCGCCGCGGCGAGGAACGCCCGTGCGAGACGTCGCCCGAGCTCCTGCCACGCCGGCAGTCCCCGGTCGAGCTCGGCGGCGAGCTCGTCGAGCGGACGCGGTGGCGACCGCTCTTCGCGGAACCACTCGAGCACCTGGTCGCGCCGCACCTCGGGGTGGAACTGCACTCCCCACGCGCAGCGACCGGCCCGGAACGCCTGCGCGAACGACGCCGTCGCCAGCGTCGCCGCATCGGGCGGGACCGTGAACCCGTAGGCGTTCGCATTCAGCGCGTCGAACGTGCGCGGCAGCGAGCCAAGCACCGGGTCGGCCGCGCCCTCGTCCGTCAGCGTCGTCGAGATGAATCCCGCCCACTGCACCGGCAGGGATGCGACCGTGCCGCCGAGCGCATGCGCGAGCGTCTGCGCGCCGAGGCACACGGCGAACAGCGGCACCTCGTCCGCCACCCATCCGCGGAGTGCGTCGTACTCCTCGTGCAGCCACGGGTGCTCGAGCTCCTCGCCGACGTTCTGGTCGCCGCCGAACACGAGCACGGCGTCGAAGCCGCCGGGCGGCGAGCCCTGAGTGCGGATGTCCCAGCCCGTGAGCGAGTGGCCCTCTGCGACGGCGACGTCGCCGAAGAGCTCTGGCTGTACCGCCGGGCCGTGGGTGACGGCGAGCAGCCGCATCACGCAGTCGGAACGCCGTCATCGGTGAGCAGCTTCCGGAGCAGAAACGCGCCCGACGGCGCCTGCGCGGCGCCGTCCGTCTGATTGTTGTTGTTGAAGAACGCATATGCATGCTCGGCCTGCTCGCCGAGGCGGCGGAGGGAGGGCACCCACTCCTCGAGCTCGTCGGCCGAGTAGAGGTAGTCGAAACGCTCGGCCGCCGATCCGCCGCGCGCGTTCCACGTCCCCGCATTGCGGCCGTGGAAGCGGACGTACGCCAGCGGCGTCGTCGCCGCGACGAGCGTCGCCGGGACGTTCCCGGCGTCGACCTTCGGAGCATCGACGGTCACCCAGCTCATGCGCCGCTCCTCGAGGAAACGCAGGAGCTCGGCGCGGACATCCTCGGCGAACCACGACCGGTGGCGCGGCTCCACCAGCATCTCGTCGCCCCCGAGCTGGTCCCGCGCCCACTCGAGGTAATCGAGCGACGAGGGTTTCCAGGTGACGTACGGCGGGAGCTGGAACAGGATCCCGCCGAGCTTGCCGGCGTCACGGAGCGGCTGCAGCGCGTCGAGGAAGGCCCGGAACACGACGCTGCGCGCGTCCCGCGACGGGCGATCGACGCGGCCCCGCTCGTCGACAGGCAACCCCTCGCGCAGCTCGGGCGGCACCTGGTCGAGCTTTACCGGGTGCCGGGTCATGAGGCCGAACGCCTTCACGTGCATCACGAACCCGTTCGGCGAGCGCTCGGCCCAGCCGCGCACCATCTGCTCCGTCGGGACGCGGTAGTACGTCGAGTCGACCTCCACCGTCGAGAAGTGCTCGGCGTACCACGCGAGGCGGGCGCGGGGTGGAGTGCTCGGCGGATACCAGTGCTTGACGAGCGCGTCGTCGGCCCACGAGCACGTGCCGATGCGGATCGCCGCCGCCACGCCGTGAGGTCTACCTCTTGAAGGCGGTGACCGTCGTCCTGGCGGTGATCGTCTTCGCGGCCGCGGTCGCGCCGACGCACGGGATCCCGCCGAACATCGGGCTCGGCACGCAGAGGCTCGTGCCGAGGTCGGCGTAGAACAGGTCGTTCGTCGCCACTGTCGGCCCCGACGGGACCGACGACTGCTTGTCGAGCGTCGCGACCGCCGTCACGTTCGCCTTGCTTCCCGCGGTGAGCATGAACGAGCCGGTCGAGCCGCCGACACGCTTCCCTCCGACGGTCGTCGTCACGGTCACGGTCGCGGGGAGCTTGCCGTTCTCGGTTGCCGTCGACAGGAAGATCACCCGCGTGCGGACCGTCGTCACGGTGCGCGGCTTGCCCTTCACGCGCACGTGCTTGACCGTCTTCACGCGCGCCTTCGTGATCGTCAGCTTGAGGCGCGTCGGAATGCGGTGGATCGACTGGGTCTCCACCGATCCGGCCGGGTTCGGCGTGCCCAGGCCGGGGTTGTACGGCAGCCAGCGCGACGTCCAGCGATAGTCGCCCGCGGCGGTGGGCTCGGTGATCGCCGAGACGTCGAAGGTGGCCGAGAGCAGCTTGGCGCCGAACGTCGCGCGGCCCGGCGTGTTGGCCGGCAGGTCGGGCGGCGGCAGGCAGACGACCAGCTTCACCGGGCCCGCGCTCGACTCGGCTCCGTTCGTCGGCACGACGTACAGCGGGATGTCGAGTGTCTGGGCGAGCGCCGTCAGGTGCAGGTCCCACGTCTGCGTCGCGTCGGTCGTTCCGCACTGCGCCTGCAGCGCCGGGTTCGGGTTGATCGCGTCGATCTCGCCCGTGAGCGGAAGGAGAGCGCCGCCGAAGTCGGCCGCGGTTGCGGTCGCGGTCAGGCCGCCCAGCTTCGTGCCGGGCGACGGGGTCGCGATCTGGTAGCCGGCCGGGACGAAGATCTCGACCCTCGCGGTCGGGTCGTCGTTCGCGCCGACGACCACACCGATGCGCGCGGAGGTGCTGCCGACGTCCGTGCTCGCCACCAGCCTCGGGCTGTACGAGGCGAGGGCAGAGCCGGCGAGGATCAGCGCGGTCAGGGCGGCGGCTGCTCCGACTGCCGCACGGATGGTAGGTCTCATGGGCGGGCCAGCAGGGTAGCCGGTCCTCCGGTCACCGGACTCGTCAGCGTTCGCAGCGTCAGCGACGCCGCGCCGACCGTGATCGACCCCTGGTCGGCGAACGCGAGGTACGCGAGATCGGCGGGGCCGGAGTCGGGCCCGAACCGGATCGTGAGCCTCGTGCCCTTCGGCAGATACTGCACGTAGTTCGCGAGCCGGATCCGGTTCGCCCCGACGTGCGGGACGATCCCGCCGTGCGTGATCGGCCGCGCGCCCGCGTACACCGTGGCGATCAGACGGGGGTAGTGGACGAGCCGCCGCACCTGCACGTCCACGGTCGAGACGCCGAACGTCTCGAGCGGGGCGGCGAACCGCGGGCCGGTGCGCACCGGCGCGGTGCCGCCGAAGTCGATCGTGACCGTCTTCGTGGCCGGCAGGCCCGCGAAGGACGCGCGCCGCGCGCCGCTCGCCGCGGCGATCGTGACCGGCTTCGTCCGGTCGACCCCGTTCGGGAGGCCCTTCACGTAGCGGTCGAGCCACGCGAGCGACTGCGCGAGCACGTATGCGACGTCCGGCCCCGGGAACGACGACGGGGCGTGCCCGAACCGGCCGATGTAGAGGTGCCGCGGCCCCGCGGCGCCGGCGAACGCGTCGACCGCCTGGGAGACGTCGAAGGCGTAGTCGACCCGTCCCTGGAACATGTACACGGGCACCGTCGAGGTCCTCGCCGCCCCGAGCGCCGAGCGGGCATCGACGAGCGTCTTCACCGCCCCGAGGCCGGTCGACCGCTCGGCGTCGTTCTCGTACTGCGAGATCAGCGGCGAGCGCGCGTCGACCGTCTTCGCGAGCCCGATCACCACGCCCGACTTGGCGACGTTCTGCGGCCAGAGAGCCCGGTACAGGTTGGTCCAGCTCTCGACCACGTCGGCCGCCTTGTACGGAGTGCCTGCGGCGAGGCCGTTCCACACCTGCCCACCGCCGTACGAGATCCCCCAGGCCCCGACCGCGGTGTCGCTCACCTCGGGCAGCTCTTCGAAGAAGCTCAGCATCGCCCGCTCGTCGCTCACCTCGTTCGGCCCGGCGAGCTCGACGTTCCCGGTCGACGTCCCGTTGCCCCGCGCGCTGTACGCCAGGGCTGCGTATCCGTGTGTCGCGAAGTACGAGGCGATCGGCGCCATCGAGTCCTTCGTTCCACCGAGCCCGTGCAGCACGACGACCCCGGGCCAGCCGGCTGCGGGCGCGGGCCCGTCGGGCTCGTAGAGGTCGTAGGCGATCCGGGTGCCGTCGGCCATCGTCTCGAAGCCGCCGCGGACCGTGAAGGCGTCGGCGGGCGCGGCGCCCAGCAGGACGACGCCGAGCAGGGCGAGGGCCCATCTCACGCAGGCTCAATCTAGAGCACGTCCTAGACTTGTCCACGTGGACGCGCGTCCGATCGGTGTGTTCGACTCCGGCGTCGGTGGCCTCACCGTCCTGCACGAGTGCCTCGTCACGATGCCGCACGAGGACTTCGTCTATCTCGGCGACCACGCGCGCCTGCCCTACGGCCCACGGCCGCGTGACGAGGTGCGGCGCTTCGCCCACGAGATCGGGCTCTACCTCGAGCGGCTCGGCGTGAAGATGGTGGTCGTCGCGTGCAACACGGCGACGTCCGTGGCGCTGCCGGATCTCCAGGAGGAGCTGCACGTCCCGGTCGTGTCGGTGATCGTGCCGGAGGCGCACGCCGCGGTCCAGGCGACGCGCAACCGCCGTGTCGGGCTGCTCGCGACCGAGCTGACGGTCGCCAGTAAGCGCTACGAGCTCCTTGTGCACGCGCTCGACGCCGGCGTTCGGATGACGGCTGTTGCGTGCCCGAAGCTCGTGCCGTTGATCGAGGACGGCGACACGTTCAGCGAGGAGGTCGTCGCAGCGGTCCGCGAGTGCGCGGCGCCGCTCAAGGCCGAGCAGTGCGACACCGTGATCCTCGGCTGCACGCACTACCCGCTTCTGCGGCCGATCTTCCAGCGGACGTTCGGCCGCGACGTCACCCTGATCTTCTCCGCCGACGAGACGGCGAGAGAGGTCGCCGAGACGCTCGCGCGGAAGGGCTTCGACAACGACCCGAGCCGGGAGGGCGCCTACACGTTCCTGACCACCGGCGACGCGGATGTCTTCCGGGTGCTCGGCGAGCGCTTCCTGCAGCTGCCGATCGCCTCGGTCGACCGCGTCGCGGTCTCGGAGCTCGAGGCCGCTGCGTGAGCATCAGCCGTAGGCCGGAGCCGGTATGAGGGCGGACGGCCGCCGCAACGACCAGCTCCGGCCCGTCGTCGCAGACCCGACGTTCCTCGAGCAGCCGCACGGCATGGTCCTGTGGTCGCAGGGGAAGACGCGGGTGCTGTGTACGGCGTCCGTCTCCGAGGGCGTTCCCCGCTGGCTGTACCGCTCGGGACGCGGCTGGATGACCGCCGAGTACTCGCTGCTGCCGGCGTCGACAGGCGACCGGTCCGAGCGCGAGGCGGCGCGGGGAAAGCAGGGAGGCCGCACCGTCGAGATCCAGCGGCTGATCGGACGCGCGCTGCGCGGCGCCGTCGACTTCGAGGCGCTCGGCGAGCGCACGGTCTGGCTCGACTGCGACGTGCTGCAGGCGGACGGCGGCACACGCTGCGCGGCGATCTGCGGCGCGTACGTGGCAGCCAGGCGCGCCCTCGACCGCTTCGGGCTGGCGAAGGCGCTGACCGGCGGCGTGGCCGCCGTCTCGGTGGGCGTCGTCGGCGGCGAGCCGCTCCTCGATCTCGACTACTCGGAAGACTCGACTGCCGACGCCGACGTGAACGTGGTGATGACCGAGGACGGTCGTCTCGTCGAGGTGCAGGCGACCGCGGAGCGCGTGCCGTTCGACCGGGAGCTCCTCGACGCGCTGCTCGACCTCGCCGCCGGAGGCATCGAGCAGCTGCAGCGTCTCCAGGAGGACGCCGTTGCAGTTCCTCCTGGCTAGCATCCCGACGCTCTCGAACTGGGAGCTCGTCGCCCGCCTCGCCGCGGCGACGGCCCTCGGTGCCGCGCTCGGGATCGAGCGCGAGCTGCGCGAGCACGAGGCAGGCTTCCGCACGCATCTCCTCGTCTGCCTCGGCTCGGCGGTCTTCACCGTCGTGTCGGCCTACGGCTTCACGGACTTCCTCGTCGGCGGGACGGCGGTCGTCCGCGCCGACCCGACGCGGATCGCAGCACAGATCGTCACCGGGATCGGCTTCCTCGGCGCCGGCGCGATCATCCGCGACGGCATGAACGTCCGCGGCCTGACTACGGCCGCGAACCTGTGGGTGGTCGCGGCGATCGGAATTGCGTGCGGCGCCGGCTACTACGCCGCCGCACTGGTCGGCGCGGCCCTCGCGATACTCGCGCTCTGGCCGCTGCGGGTTGCGGCCAGGCACACGGTCGACCGCTGGCGGCGCGAGGACGCGCACATCGTCCTCGACGTGCAGCCGAGCTCCGTCGAGGACGTGCTCGCGGAGTTCACGCGCCGGAAGCTGCGCATCGAGCACTTCGACATCCAGCGCGAGGGCGAGCTGCGGCGGCTCACGTTCAGGCTCGACCGTGCGAACCCGGCGCTCGCCGCCAGCCTCGAGGAGCTCGACGGCGTGGTCGAAGCGTCGTGGGGCGCCTGATCCGCCCGCTCGTCTCGCTCTGCTCGGCGAACGAGGCGAAGCTCCAGGAGGTGCGGGAAGTGCTGCCCGGGCTTCAGATCGAGCTGCTCGCGGTCGAGTACCCGCCCGAGGACGGCGCGACCTACGTCGACAACGCGCGCATCAAGGCGCGCCACGGGCGTGCGGTCGGGCCGCGCGAGCGCTGGATGCTGGCGGACGACTCCGGCCTCGAGCTCGCTGCGCTCGGCGGGGCGCCGGGCGTGCACACCGCGCGCTGGGCGGCGGGGCGCCACGTCGAGCGCGCGCTCTCCGCCCTCGAAGGTACGTCCGACCGCCGGGCGCGGTACGTCTGCGAGCTCGTCTGCCTGTCGCCCGAAGGCGACGAGCTCAGGGGCACCGGGGTGCTCGAGGGATCGATCGCGGAGTCACCGGCCGGCACGGGCGGCTTCGGGTTCGACCCGGTGTTCGTCCCGGCCCGCGAGAGCCTGACCGTCGCGGAGCTCGGGGACGGCTGGAAGGCGGCGCACTCGCACCGCGCGCTCGCGGCCGGCGAGCTCACTGCGGCGCTTCGGCGTCACCTGGAGGGGCGCGGCGCGCCACCCACCAGTTGACCTCCGCGCCGATCACGATCACGTTCGCCATCACGTAGAGCCACACCAGCAGCACCGCCGGGCCCGAGAGCGCCTGCAGAACCGGGTTGTGCTTCGAGATCTGCACGTACTGCGGCAGCACCTGGAACGTCCCCTCGAGCAGGACCGCCGCGGTGATCGCGCCCGGCATCACCTCGCGCAGCGTCAGGTCGACATTCGTGAGCACGTAGTACGCAGAGGCGAGGAACACGAAGACGCCGATCCCGGAGATCCCGATCGCGGTCACGCGCGCGAACGCGTCGTTGCCCGAGAAGCCTGCGTACCGCTTCAGCACCTCCTGCCCGATCGACCCGACGACGAGCGACGCGAACAGCGCCACCAACGACCCGACCATCATCAGCGTCGCCAGAGCCTTCCCGTGGAGCCAGCCGCGGTTCGGCCTGCCGTACACGATGTTGAACGCGCTCTCGAGCACGCTGAAGAGCGACAGCGAAGACCAGAGCAGGAACAGCCCGCCCGCCAGTCCGAGCGCGGCCGAGTTCTGCTGAATCGCGCGGACCGCGTTCAGGATCGAAGTCACCGACGCGCTCGGGAACACCTTCGACAGCTCGCGCACGAAGAACGACCCCTGGCCCGCCTGGTTGACGAGGCCGAGCAGTGCAAGCGCGAGGAAGAGGAGCGGTACGAAGGAGAGCAGTGCGAAGTACGCGATCATCGCCGCGAGGTGCGTCCCTCGATCGGCGAAGAACTTGCTGATCACCGTCCTCACTTCCGCGGCAGTATGCTCGGGCGGATGGACGCGGCCCGCGCGATCGCAGACCTCGTCGACGTGTCGCCACAGGTTCGCGCCGTCGTGATCGTGGGAGCGGAGGGCGCCGTGGTCGGCACCAACGCGACGGCCGACCTGGCCCAGCGGATGACCGCGAGCGCCCGGGAGCTCCTACGGATCGCCGACGCCAACCGGTCCGCGCCGGTCGCGCAGCTCGAGGCCGCGACGACGACGGGGAGCGTGTTCGTCGTACGGGACGGTGAGCGGGTGATCGCCGCGACCACGTCTCCCGAGCCGACCGTCGGGCTCGTCTTCTACGACCTCAAGTCGTGCGTGCGCTCCGTCGACCCGGCCACGTCCGCCGACGCCCCGTGAGGTCGAAGAAGTTCTTCACGGGCGTGGTGCTCGCCGCCGGGTCGCTCGCCGGTTCGGTGCTGGTTCGCCGCCGTGCCGCCCGCCGCGTCGACCACGTCGATCTCTACGCGGGCGACGGGTCGATGGTCTCCTACGCGGAGGGCGACGCCGCCGCCGACAGCATGCTCGCCGTGGCACGCCGGTTGCTCGACGCCCAGTGACGCGCGGGGAGCTCGCACGCGCGCTCCGGGAGGCGGCCTACCTCGAGGGCGACTTCGTGCTCCGCTCGGGGCGACGCTCGCGCTACTACCTCGACAAGTATCGCTTCGAGACGCGGCCCGACCTCCTGCGGGAGCTGGGCGACGCGATCGCCGAGACTGTGCGGGAGCACGAGCCGGAGGCTGTGCGGCTCGCCGGGCCCGAGCTCGGGGCGGTCGCGCTCGCCGCCGCAGGCTCGCTCGCTTCTGACCTTCCGTTCCTGATCGTCCGCTCGCAGGCGAAGGAGTACGGCACCGCGAACCGCATCGAGGGCGTCTTCGCCCCGGGGGAGCACGTCTGTCTCGTCGAGGACGTCGTCACCGCCGGCGGAGCGGCGCTCGAGGCCGTCTCGGCGCTCCGCGATGCGGGCCTCCTCGTGCGCACTGCGGTCTGCGTGGTCGACCGCGAGGAGGGCGGTCACGACGCCCTCGCGCGCCATGCGGTGCGCCTGAGAGCCGCTCTTCAGGGCCTCCGACCTCCTCGAAACCGCCGCAAATCCGCATGGTTGAGCGGTATCCGACAACCTTGTTAGCGTCTTCACCCAAGGTCTGCATGTTCGAGTCCCCAAGCAGTAGGAGGAGTTCTTGACCAAGCAGGAGTTCATTCAGAAGGTCGCCTCGAAGAGCGGGCTCTCGACGCGCGACGCGGGGAAGGCAGTCGAGGCGTTCATGGATTCGGTGACCGAGACCCTGAAGGCCCGCGACTCAGTCAACTTCACGGGCTTCGGGAAGTTCTCCGCATCGGACCGCGCGGCGCGCCAGGGCGTCAACCCGCGCACCGGTGAGCGCGTCCAGATCCCGGCGACGACCGTCCCGAAGTTCTCGGCCGGCAGCCAGCTGAAGGCCGCGCTCAAGGGCTAGCCCCGGCGAGCTCGCTCGAGCGCGCCCGAGGGCTCGAAGCCTCGAGGTTCGGCGGAAGGCGGCCGTGGGGCCGCCTTCCGCCTTCACGGCTACCGTGTCGCGTGGAATGCCGGTGGCAACGCTGACCTTCGTCGACCGTCTGGCCGCCGAGGTCGAGCGCAAGCGTTCACAGCTCGTCGTCGGGCTCGATCCCGTAGCCGACCTGATGCCCGTCGAGCTCCGCGGCGACGTCGCGCGGTTCTGCTGCGGGATCGTCGACGCGGTCGCGCCCCACGCGGTCGCCGTGAAGCCGCAGCTCGCGTTCTTCGAGGCGCTCGGGGCACACGGGATGATCGCCTTCGAGCAGGTCTGCACCTATGCGCGGAACGCGGGGCTGCTCGTGATCGCCGACGGCAAGCGCGGCGATGTCGGGTCCACGGCGCGCGCCTATGCGGCGGCGTACCTCGAGGGCGAGCCGCCGCGCGCGGACGCGCTCACGGTCAACCCGTGGCTGGGCCGCGAGTCGGTCGAGCCGTACCTCGCCGCGGCGCGACGCGACGGCGCCGGCGTCTTCGTCGTGGTCAAGACGTCGAACGCCGGCGGCGACATCCAGGACATCGAGCTCTCGAACGGCCGCCCCGTCTGGCAGCACGTCGCGACGCAGGTCGCCGAGTGGGGCGCCGACCTCGTCGGAGAGGTCGGCCTGTCGCAGATCGGCGCCGTCGTCGGGGCGACGCACCTGCGCGCGATCGCCGACGCGCGGCGTCTCATGCCCCGTGCGGTGCTGCTGCTGCCCGGGGTCGGCGCGCAAGGCGCGGTCCCGTCGGATCTCGCGCGTGCCTTCCAGAGCGGCCCGGCGAGCGCGCTCGCCAACGCCTCGCGCTCGGTGATCTACGCATACCGCGGTGCCGACGGCGACTTCCGCCAGGCCGCCGGGGCCGAGGCGGCTCGCCTGCAGCGCGAGCTCTGGATCGCCTCGGGCTGGTAGTGCGCCGCTCGTGGCAGCACTACGCGGCGCCGGCGGCGTTTCTGCTCGCCGTGACGATCGCCGTCGTGCTCATCCGCGCCGGCTTCGACTCGGGGGGCCCGGCGAGCGACTCCGACACGCCGGGCACGGTCGCGGCGACGACCGGGAGCAAGCCGGCGACGCGCAAGCCGACGGCGAAGTTCTGGGTCGTCCAGGCGGGCGACACCTTCGCGGTGATCTCGACGGCCACCGGGGTCTCCGTGAAGCGCATCCAGAAGCTCAACCCGCGGCTCAAGTCCACGAACCTCTTCATCGGCGAGAAGGTGCGCATCCGGTGAGACGGCTGGCGCTCGGCCTCGTCGCGCTCGTCCTCGCCGCGCCTGCTGCTGCGGCCGGCCCACCTCCAGTCCACGCGACGGCGTTTCTCGTCGAGACCGAGGGCACGGGCGACGTGCTCGCCGCCGAGAACGCGCACGAGCGGGTGCCGATCGCGTCGATCACGAAGCTGATGACCGTCTACCTCGCGCTCGAGCGTCATCGGCTGACCGACATCGTCACCGTCGATCCGCGTGCGGCCGCCGTCGGCGAGTCGACCGCGGACCTCGAGCCCGGCGAGCGGCTGATGGTCTCGGATCTGGTCAAGGCCGCGCTGATCCAGTCGGCCAACGACGCCGCCGACGCGCTCGCCCTCTCCGTCTCGCCCAGCTTCGAGACGTTCGCGACGCTGATGAACAGGACCGCGGGGAAGCTCGGCCTGCGTGACAGTCACTTCGTTCGGCCCGACGGGCTCGACGCGCCGGGCGAGTACTCGAGCGCCGCCGACGTGACGAAGCTCGCGCGTCTGCTGATGCGCAGCCCGTTCGTCCGGGCGACGGTGCGCGAGGAGACCGACACGATCGCCGGCGGGCGCGTGTTGCACACCTGGGACGACCTGCTCTCCGAGCTCCCGAACGTGATCGGCGTCAAGACGGGCCACACGGGGGCGGCGGGCTGGTGCCAGGTTGCCGCCGTGCGCGGGCCGGGCGGCGTGGTCGTCTACGCGACGCTGCTCGGCAGCCCGTCGCGGTCGGTGCGCAACGCCGATCTCACGTCGCTGCTCGTCTGGGGACAGGCGCAGTTCCGCGACGTCCCGCTCGTCCAGGCAGGGCGCGTCTACGCGCGCGTCGCGCTCCCGTACGGCGAGCGAGACCTCGCGCTCGTCGCCTCGAGGCCGCTCCACGCGGCCGCGCGGGTCGACCGTCCGCTCCACGAGCGAGTGGTCGCCGCGCGCTCGATCTCACTGCCGGTGCGGCGTGGTGCGGTGCTCGGGCGGGTCGAGGTCTGGTCGAACAGCAGGCTCGTCGGCAGGCGGGACCTCGTCGCCTCCCGCACCGTCGAGCGGCCGGGTGTGATCCGGCGACTAGGGTGGTATGCCGGGAGAACCGCCCACCACCTGGCGGACCTGCTGCGACCGTGATCGTCACCGTCACCCTCAACGCCGCCGTCGACCGGTCGCTGACCGTGCCGAACTTCCAGCGCGGCCAGCGTCACCGCGCGAGCGCCGGCCTGACGCTCGCAGGCGGCAAGGGCATCAACGTCGCACGCGCCCTCAAGCTGCTCGGCGTGCCGGTCGTCGCGACCGGGTTCGTCGGGGGAGCGACGGGCACGCGCATCGTCGAGGAGCTCACGCGCGAGGCCGTGCTGAACGACTTCGTGCGCATCGAGGACGAGTCGCGCACGTCGACCGCGGTGATCGACCCCGCCGACGGCACGTACACCGAGATCAACGAATGGGGGCCGTCGGTCTCCGAGGAAGAGCTCGGGATGCTGCGCGAGAAGCTCAACTACCTGACTCAGGGCGCGGAGGTCGTCGTGTTCGCCGGCTCGCTGCCGCGCAGCGTTGCGGACGAGTTCTACGCAGAGGCGACGCGCGACCTGGCGCGCCGGCACGTCCCGGCGGTGCTCGACTCCGAGGGCGAGCCGCTGCGGCTCGGCATCGAGGCGGAGCCGTTCCTCGTCTCGCCGAACCAGCGCGAGGCGGAGGCGCTCGTCGGCCAGGAGTTCCACGACGAGGAGGACTTCCGGCTCGCGCTCGAGCGGATCGGCGAGCTCGGCGCGCGCAACGTCCTGATCACGACCGAGGCGGGCTGCGTGGCCCGGCTGCGCGAAGAGCGCGAGGAGCCCCGGTTGTTCCGGGCCGTCGCGCCGCACCTCGAGGCCGTGTCGGTGGTCGGCGCGGGCGACGTACTGCTCGCCGCCTTCCTTGCCGCGCGCCATGTCGGTCGCTCGCCGGAGGAGTCGTTGCGCGCCGCGGTCGCCGCCGGCGCGGCATCGACGCTCGAGAGTGGGCGCCGGGCGGTTCGACTCCCCGTCAGGCCGGGCGGCTGCAGGCGGGCGTCCAGGTCGTCGAGCTGGCGCCCGTCGAAGCCTAGCAACCGAGAGCTGTCGTCGGGACGCCCGGATACCATCCCTCGATGGACGCTCCGAAGCTCGAGCTCGACACGACGGCGAGCACGCTCCCGGAGAAGTTCGCGCGGGAGGGCCTCACCTTCGACGACGTGCTGCTCGTGCCGGCCGCGTCGTCGGTGCTCCCCAACAACGTCTCGACCGCGGCCCGGCTGACGCGCACGATCGTGCTCGAGATCCCGATCGTCTCGGCGGCGATGGACACGGTCACCGAGGCGTGGCTGGCGATCGCGCTCGCGCGCGAGGGCGGCCTCGGGATCGTGCACCGCAACCTCTCGATCGAGGCCCAGGCGGCCGAGGTCGATCGCGTGAAGCGCTCCGAGGCGGGCATGATCGGCGAGCCGGTCACGCTCTCGCCCGATGCGCCGGTCTCGGAGGCGGTGGCGCTGATGGCGCGCTACCACATCTCCGGTGTTCCGATCACCGACGCGGACGGGCGCCTCGTCGGCATCCTCACGAATCGCGACCTCCGCTTCGAGCGCGACCTCGAGCAGCCGATCTCGGCGCTCATGACGTCGCGGAACCTCGTCACCGGCCCGGTCGGCACGACGCTGCGCGAGGCCGAGTCGCTGCTGCACCGGCATCGCATCGAGAAGCTTCCGATCGTCGACGACGAGGGGCGCCTGCGCGGCTTGATCACCGTCAAGGACATCTCCAAGCGCGTCGAGTTCCCGCAAGCGACGAAGGACCCGGACGGGCGCCTGCGCGTCGGCGCGGCCGTCGGTGTCGGCCCCGATGCGCTCGACCGCGCCCGTGCGCTGATCGACGCCGGCGCGGACGTGCTCGTGGTCGACACGGCCCACGGCCACTCGTCCGGCGTGATCGAGATGGTCGCGCGCATCCGCGCGCTGCCGGGCGGGTTCGAGCTCGTCGCCGGCAACATCGCGACCGGCGAGGCCGCCGAGGCGCTGATCGACGCCGGCGCCGACGCGGTCAAGGTCGGCATCGGCCCGTCCGGCATCTGCACCACGCGCGTCGTGGCCGGCGTCGGCATCCCCCAGGTGACGGCGATCTACGACGTCGCCGAGACTGCGTCGCGTCACGGCGTGCCGGTGATCGGCGACGGCGGCATCACCTCCTCGGGCGACGTTGCGAAGGCGATCGCCGCAGGCGCCGACACGGTGATGCTCGGGGGGCTGCTCGCCGGGACCGAGGAGACGCCCGGCGACGTCGTCTTCCAGCAGGGCGAGCGCTTCAAGGAATACCGTGGGATGGGCTCGCTCGGCGCGATGAAGGCCCGCGGCTTCTCGAAGGACCGTTACTTCCAGGGCGACGTCGAGGACGTGGACAAGCTCGTCCCCGAGGGCATCGAGGGCCGCGTCCCCTTCAAGGGGCCGCTCGCCGGCGTTCTCCACCAGATCGTCGGCGGCCTGCGCCAGGCGATGGGCTACTGCGGCGCCCCCACGATCGAGGCGATGCAGCGCGCGTCGTTCGTGCGCATCACCGGAGCCGGCCTCCGGGAGTCGCACCCGCACGACGTCACGATCACCAAGGACGCGCCCAATTACCGACGCGGCTGAGCGGCTGCTCGAGCCGGTGCCCGCGACCGCGCCGGAGGATCGCCCCGTGCTCGTCGTCGACCTCGGCGGCCAGTACTCGCAGCTGATCGCCCGGCGCGTGCGGGAGGCGCGCGTCTACTCGGAGCTCGTCTCGCACCGGTCGACCGTCGACGAGCTGCGCCGGCGCAACCCGGCAGCGCTGATCCTCTCCGGCGGGCCTGCGTCGGTGTACGCGGAGGGGGCGCCTCGGATCGACCCGTCCGTGTTCGCGCTGGGCGTCCCGACGCTCGGGATCTGCTACGGGGCGCAGCTGCTCGCGCTCGAGCTCGGGGGAAGGGTCGATCGCACGGGGGCATCCGAGTACGGGCGCACCGCCCTCCAGGCATCCGGCGGTGAGCTGTTCGCCGGGCTCGAGGCGGAGCAGACGGTGTGGATGTCGCACCGCGACACCGTCGTCGAGCCGCCCGCCGGCGCGCGCGTCGTCGCGACCTCGTCGGCCACGCCGGTCGCGGCGTTCGAGGACGAGGAGCGCGGCCTCTACGGCGTGCAGTTCCACCCCGAGGTCGTCCACACGCCGCAGGGGCAGAACCTGCTCGAGAACTTCCTGTACGAGGTCGCGGGCGCGTCCCCGGTCTGGACGCCGGCAGCGGTGATCGACGAGCAGGTCGAGCGCATCCGGGCGAAGGTCGGGTCCGAGCGCGTGCTGTGCGCGCTCTCCGGAGGGGTCGACTCCGCGGTCGCCGCGCTGATCGTGCACCGCGCGGTCGGGGATCGACTCACGTGTGTCTTCGTCGACCACGGGCTGCTGCGCAAGGGCGAGGCGGAGCAGGTGGTCGAGACGTTCGGCGGCACGTTCCACGTCCCGCTGGTGCACGTCGAGGCGCAGGAGCGGTTCCTCGCGCGGCTCGACGGCGTCGTCGACCCCGAGGAGAAGCGCAAGCGGATCGGCGAGGAGTTCATCCGCGTGTTCGAGGACGAGGCGCGGAAGCTCGGCGACGTGCGCTGGCTCGTGCAGGGGACGCTCTACTCGGACGTGATCGAGTCCGGAGGGACCGACGGCGTCGCCGAGACGATCAAGTCCCACCACAACGTGGGCGGGCTGCCGGCGGACATGAACATGCAGCTCGTCGAGCCGCTTCGGCTGCTCTTCAAGGACGAGGTGCGCAAGGTCGGCGAGGAGCTCGGGCTCCCCGAGCGGATGGTCTGGCGCCAGCCGTTCCCGGGCCCCGGGCTCGCGATCCGCATCATCGGCGAGGTGACGGAGGAGCGGCTCGAGGCGCTGCGCGAGGCGGATGCGATCCTGCAGGAGGAGGTGCGGCGCGCCGGCCTCTACCGCGAGCTGTGGCAGTCGTTCTGCGTGCTGCCGGCGATCCGCTCGGTCGGCGTCCAGGGCGACTCGCGCACCTACGGCTACCCGATCGCGATCAGGGCGGTGACCTCCGAGGACGCGATGACCGCCGACTGGGCGCGGTTGCCGTACGACCTCGTCGAGTTGGTCGCCTCGCGGCTCGTGAACGAGATCCCCGCCGTGAACCGCGTCGTGCTCGACGTGACGTCGAAGCCGCCTGCCACGATCGAGTGGGAGTAACCACGATCGAGTGGGAGTAACACCGCCGTACCGGATCGAGACCGACCGCCTCGTCATCCGCTGCTACGAGCCCGAGGACGCGGCGTTGCTGAAGGAGGCGGTCGACTCGAGCCTCGAGCACCTACGGCCCTGGATGCCCTGGGCGCGCTACGAGCCGCAGGACCTCGACCAGAAGGTCGAGCTGCTGCGCATGTTCCGCGGGCAGTTCGACCGCGACGAGAACTACACGTACGGCATCTTCGCGTCCGACGAGTCGCGGCTGCTGGGCGGCAGCGGGCTCCACCCGCGCGGCGGCCCCGAGTCGATCGAGATCGGCTACTGGATCCGGGCGGACGCGACGCGGCAGGGCATCGCCACCGAGGTGACCGCCGTGCTCACGCGCGCGGCGATCGAGCAGAGCGGCTATGAGCGCGTGGACATCCAGGTCGACCCCGAGAACGAGCTCAGCCTCCGCATTCCGCGCAAGCTGGGATTCACCGAGGAGGCGAGGCTCCGGCGCCGGCTCGACCCTAAGGCCGACGGCGGCGCGCGGCGCGACTCGGTGCTGTTCTCGCTGGTCGACGACGAGCTGCCGGGCTCGCCCTGCGCGTCGTTCGCCTACCGCGGGTATGACGCGATCGGGCGCGACGTCTAGTCAGAGGTCGCCGCTTCGAGCAGGCGGAGCGTCCTGCGCGCCGCGTCGACCTCGGCGGGGACGCCGAACGGAAGCGTGACCATCGGGTCGGTGTGACCGGCCTCGACATTCGCGAGCACCGGGATCCCGGAGCTCTCCGTCCTGCGCGCGACGACCTCCCACAGCCGCTCGGACTGGTCGGCGGCATAGCCGTACGGCCGAGCGACGACGAGCGCGGCCGCCGCGTCGAAGACGCCGAGCTGCTCCAGGTCGGTGAGGTAGCTGTCGACGTAGGGCGGCGGCGGGGCTTCTTCCGACGTTTCGAGCACCAGGATCGCCCCGTCCGGGTCGATCCACGCGCTCGAGCCCTTGAGGTGCCAGCAGATCGTCTCGAGGCAGCCGCCGAGGAGCGGCCCCTGCGCGGTTCCGCCCCGGATCGTCACCCACCCCTCGCTCGGGCGCAGCTCGCGCGGGCGTGCGAGGTCGGCGCGCGTGTCCCAGTCGAGGAACTCGTCGGTCCACGTGTCGGACGGCTCGTAGGCGATCGCCTCCCCGCCGAACCATGCGGCGCGCAGGGAGCGGTCGGTCTCCGCGAGGACTCCCGGGAACTCGCCGAGCTCGGAGACGAGCGCCGGGCCGTAGAAGGTGCCGAGGCCGGCGTGCTTCGCGATCGCCCAGTGCAGGACGGTCATGTCGGAGTAGCCCTGGAAGACCTTCGGGTGCTCGCGGATCAGCCCGAAGTCGAGCAGCGGGAGCAGCTGGTTCGAGTGGTTGCCGCCGATCGACGCGAGCACGACCGCCACCTCGTCGTCGGCGAACGCTGCGTGTAGGTCCGCCACGCGTGCCTCGGGCGACGCAGACGCCCAACCCTCGTTCCGGGCGGCATTCGGCATCAGGCGGAACTTCAGGCCGAGCGACTCGAGGTACGCGGTGCCGCGCTCGGTGCGGTGCGGCCAGGCGCCGGCCGCGCCGAACGAGGGCGAAACGACCGCCACCGTGTCGCCGGGGCGGACGCGGCGCGGCTTGATGAGTGTGTCGACGGCGGTCCCGGCCCGCGCGGATCAGTTCCGCGGGCCGCCCGCGACGTAGATCACCTGGCCGGACACGTACGCGGCGTCGTCGGAGCAGAGGAAGGCGATCGTTCCGGCGACGTCCTCCGGAGTGCCGACGCGGCGGAGCGGCGTCTGCGCGGAGACCGCCTCCTTGAACTGGTCGAACGGCACGCCCATCCGCTCTGCGGTCTGCTTCGTCATCGCCGTTTCGATGAAGCCGGGCGCGACGCAGTTGACGTTGACGTTGAACGGACCGAGCTCGATCGCGAGTGTCTTCGTCATTCCCTGCAGGCCCGCCTTCGCCGTCGAGTAGTTCGTCTGCCCGCGGTTCCCGAGCGCGGACGTCGACGAGATGAAGACGATCTTGCCGCTCTTCTGCGCGACCATGTGCTGCTGCGCCGCGCGGGCCGCGAAGAACGATCCCTTCAGGTGCGTGTCGATGACCGCCCCCCAGTCGTCGTCCGTCATCTTGAAGAGCATGTTGTCGCGGATGATCCCGGCGCACGTCACGAGCAGGTCGACGGTGCCGCCCAGCTCGACGGCGGCGGCGACCGCCGCGTCGACGTCCGCCTGCGACGTCACGTCGCAGCGCACCGCACGGCCGCCGATCGCGTTCGCGGTCTCGTCGGCAGCCTGCTCGTCGAAGTCGGCCACGACGACCTGCGCTCCCTCTGCCGCGAGTCGCGCCGCCGTCGCTGCGCCGATCCCGCGCGCACCTCCCGTCACGACCGCCGTCTTCGACTCGAACCTCACGGCCGCGACCTTATACGGTGCGACTCGTGGAGTTCCGCGAGATCCTCGCGCGCCGGCGCATGCATCGCGCATTCGAGCCGACGCCGATCCCGCGCGAGCAGATCGAGCGCATCGTCGGCGTGATTCGCCGAGCGCCCTCGGGCGGGTTCACGCAGGGCTCGAGCATCGTCGTCGTCACCGACGACCAGAAGCGGCGGGAGCTCGCCGACGCGTTCGCCGACCACGAGCCGACGCAGGCATTCGTCGCGCAGGCGCCGGTTCACCTCGTCGTCTCGACGAACGAGGCGCTGTACCACGCGCGCTACAACGAGCCCGACAAGCTCGCCGCGACGGGTGGTGTGGAGGTCACCTGGCCGGTGCCGTACTGGTTCGTCGACGCCGGGGCCCTGATGATGCTCGTGCTCCTGGCCGCGATCGACGAGGGCCTGGCCGGTGCGTTCATCGGCCACCCCGACCAGAAGCGGCTCTTCTCGGAGATCGTCGGCCTCCCCGACGACGTGGTGCCGATCGGCCTCGCGCTGGTCGGCCGCCCGGCGCCAGACCCGACCGCCGAGCGCGGCACCTCGCGCCTGCGTGCGCGTCGCCGTCCAACCGCCGACCTCGTCCACTGGGAGCGCTGGTAGGCGCCGAGTCGGGGTCAGACCCGGGCCAGACCCTCGACGCCTCGCCGACAGCGGGTCCGGTGCCAGACTCCGCGGCGCGGAAACCCCCATGGGCACTCGGGTTGCGGCGCGCGACCGGCACCGCCGGGGTCAGACCCGGGCCAGACCCCGAACCCGTCGCTAGGCGGGCGGCAGCGAGACCGGGCCGTACTTCACGCGGACCTCGTCGACGAACGCCGCGAGGCGGTCGGCGATCTGAGCGTCGGCGATCTCGAGCACGTTCTCGGCGTTCTTCTCGCCGCTCCGGGAGAGGTTGAACGAGCCGACGAACGTCGTGTCGTCGCAGACGCACACCTTCGCGTGCATGAAGTCGTGCACGGTGCCCGCGCCGTAGGGCGTCGACTCCTTGCCGGTGAACGGCCCCGCCATCACGTGCTCCAGCAGCGGCAGCTTCCACGAGATGTTCCCGTTCTCGCTCCACTGGTGGACGACCTCGCGGATCTGCGTCGCGTCGACACAGCCGGCGACGTCGACCGTCTTGTCGGCGATGACCTGCGCGAGCGTCCCGAGCACCGGGCCCGTGGTGATCACGGGCGAGCAGATCCGCACGCGTTTGCGCGCCCGACGGATCAGCTTCGAGATCCGCGCCGAGAGGTCCTCGCCGTGCCCCGGTGTGAACCAGGCGCGGATCCCGTCCTCGTCGCGCGGATCGACGAAGCCGGTGCGCATCACGTCCTCCGTCGCCCACAGCTGATCGAAATCGAGCTCGAACGCCTTCGCGATCGCTGGGTCGGTGACGACGACGACGACGTTCTCCTCGCGCGACCACGAGTCGTCGGTCCAGTTCATCGACCCGGTCCAGACGACCGAGCCGTCTCGCACGACGTACTTGTGGTGCATCAGATCCGGGATCCCGGCGATCGCCTTCGCCTGCACGGGCAGGCTGGCGATGAGCTCGACGTCGGGCTCCGACGGCGGCGGGACCGGCATCGGCGCCGGGTGGTCGACGTTGTAGACGAACCGCATGCGCACGCCTCGCGCCGCCGCCCGAATGATCGCGTCGGCGACGATCGGGCGCGTGATGTCGCCGAGGTTGAAGTCGTACTGCGCCAGGTCGAGCCGGTGCGCAGCGCCGTCGATGAAGGCGGCGACCCTGCGCGCCATGTCCGACGGCTGCTGGCCGCCATCGGTCAGAGTCGTGATCTCGATGCGCGCGTTTATCGACCGGCTCCTCGCCGCACGGATCGGAGAGACGTGGAACTTCTACCGAGACGGCGCCGGCGCCGATGCCCGAGCCCGCCGGCTCGAGGAGTATCTCGACTCGCGTGCGGCCGCGCCGCTGCTGCTCGTCGGCGAGGCGCCCGGGTACCGAGGAGCGCGCGTCTCCGGGATCCCGTTCACCTCGGAGCGGCAGCTGACCGGAGCGGGCCCCGCCGAGGCGACCGCGACGATGATGCACCGCGTGCTCCGAGAGCTCTCGCTCGAGGAGGACACCCTGCTCTGGAACGTCGTGCCGACCCATCCCGGGACGGCGACCTCGAACCGCCGTCCGACCGGCGCCGAGGTGCGGGCGGGCCGTGACTTCGCCGTCGAGCTGGCGCGCGGGCGGGTGACGCTCGGTGTGGGGCGGGTCGCCGCCGACGCGCTCGGAGTGCCGTATCTACGCCATCCGAGCCGGGGCGGCCTGGCGGATTTCCGGGCCGGGCTGCTACAGTTCGCGCCCGGCGGACGCCTCGTCCGCCGTTTCTCCGTATGAAGACCTACAACGCCAAACCGGGCGAGATTCAGCGCGACTGGTACCTCGTGGACGCCGAGGGGCAGACCCTCGGGCGCCTCGCGACCCAGATCGCCGAGCGTCTGCGCGGCAAGGGCAAGCCGCAGTACACACCCCATGTCGACACCGGCGACTTCATCGTCGTCGTGAACGCCGAGAAGATCGCCGTCACCGGCAAGAAGCTCGACGAGAAGATGTACTACCGGCACTCGGGCTACCCGGGCGGGCTGCGCGAGCGGACGCTGCGCGAGCAGCTCGAACGCCAGCCGACCGAGGTGCTGCGGAAGGCCGTCAAGGGAATGCTGCCGCGCAACCGGCTCGGCCGCGCGCAGCTGACGAAGCTGAAGATCTACGCCGGCGCCGACCATCCGCACGAGGCGCAGGCTCCGACCAAGATCGAGGTGTAGATGTCGACTCCGGCTCAATATCGCGGCACCGGCAAGCGCAAGACGTCGGTCGCGCGCGTCATCCTCCGGCCCGGAGACGGCGCCACGTGGATCAACGGGAAGTCGCTCGAGGAGTACTTCCCGCGCCTCTGGCATCGCGTCCTGGCCACCGCGCCGCTCAAGACCGCCGACGTCCAGGGCCAGTACGACCTGCGCGTGCGCGTGCACGGAGGCGGCCCTTCCGGTCAGGCCGGCGCGATCCGCCACGGCGTGGCGCGCGCGCTCGTCGAGATCAACCCGGAGCTTCGGGTGCCGCTCAAGCGGGCGGGCTTCCTGACGCGCGACGCACGGATCGTCGAGCGCAAGAAGGCCGGCCTGCACAAGGCCCGCAAGGCGCCGCAGTTCAGCAAGCGGTAACAGCGCCGCTCGTCGTGGCGCGCAGGCACTTCGGCACCGACGGTGTCCGCGGAGTCGTGGGCGAGACCATCACGCCGGAGCTCGTCGAGCGGCTCGGGCGCGCCGCGTCGCTGTGGACCGGCGCCGCGAAGGTGTTCGTCGGCCGCGACACCCGGGGCTCGGGTGAGCGGCTCGAGGAGGCGTTCGCGCGCGGGGTCGTCTCGGCGGGCGGCGATTGCATCCTCGGCGGCGTGTTGCCGACGCCGGCCGTCGCGCTGCTCGCGCTCGACCTCGGCGTCGTGATCTCCGCGTCGCACAACCCGCCCGAGTACAACGGCGTGAAGTTCTTCGACTCGAAGGGGCACAAGCTCTCCGATGCGTCGGAGGAGCAGATCGAGGCGCTGCTCGCTGCAGCGCCCGCCATCGACCAGGGGACGATCCAGCGTGTCGAGATCGCGACCGACTCCTACCTCGAGCACGTGCTCGACCGCTTCGGAGCCGATCTGTCCGGGCTCCGGATCGTCGTCGACTGCGCGAACGGCGCGTACTCCGGGCTCGCCCCGGCGGCCTTCGAGCAGTGCGGTGCACAGGTCCACACGATCGGCGACGAGCCCGACGGCTCGAACATCAACGTCGGCTGCGGCGCCACCGACACGGCGTTGCTGCAGCGCACGGTCGTCGAGCTCGGCTACGACCTCGGGATCGCGTTCGACGGCGACGGCGACCGCATGCTCGCGGTCGACGAGAACGGCGCGCTGGTCGACGGCGACCAGATCGTCGCGATTCTCGCGCTCGATCTCGACGTCGACCTCGTCGCGGTCACCGTGATGGCCAACCTGGGCCTGCACGAGCTGATGAAGGAACGCGGCATTCGGGTCGTCACGACAGACGTCGGCGACCGCTACGTCCTCGAGGCGCTCGAGCGCGAGGGCGGGCTGCTCGGCGGCGAGCAGTCGGGCCACGTGATCTACCTGCGCGACCACGTCACCGGTGACGGCCTCGCGGCCGGGTTGCTGCTCGCAGGCGCGTTGCGCGGCCGTCGGCTGAGCGAGCTTGCGGCGGTCATGCCGGTCTTCCCGCAGGCGAAGGAGAATGTCCGCGTCGATACGAAGGAGCTGACGCCGGCGCTCGTCGCCGAGGTCGCACGCGTGAACGACGCCTGGGGCGACGCCGGCCGAGTGCTCGTGCGCCCCTCCGGCACGGAGCCGGTGATCCGCGTCCTCGCCGAGGCCCGCGACGCAGTAGAGGCCGAGGAGGCCTGTGCTAGGATCGCGGCTCTCGTCCGTCGAGAGCTCGGCTGACCGTTCCGCCGCTGGAACGGGCCCCAAGCCGGGCTTTTCCGTTTCCAGAGGCCGTGTTCGGGAAGAACCGGTTGTGCCAGCCCCGGGGGAGGAAGGAGTCGACGAATGTGCGGGATCATCGGATACGTCGGGCCCCGTCCCTCCCAGCCGCTCCTGATCAGGGGGCTCGAGCGACTCGAATACCGCGGCTACGACTCCGCGGGCCTCGCGCTGCTCGAGGCCGACGGCCTCGAGTACATCCGTGCCGTCGGGAACCTCGACAACCTGAAGGAAGCCGCCGCCGGGCTCGGCTCGCAGGCGACCACCGGGCTCGGGCACACGCGGTGGGCGACCCACGGCGGCGTGACCGAGCAGAACGCGCATCCGCTCACGGCGTGCGACGAGAAGCGCATGGCGATCGTCCTGAACGGGATCATCGAGAACTACCGCGAGCTTCGCGAGGAGCTGATCGCAGCCGGTCACCGGTTCACCTCCGAGACGGACGCCGAGGTCGTCGTGCACCTCGTCGAGGACGCGTACGCGGGCGACCTCGTCGAAGCGGTCCGCGTCACGTACGGACGGCTCGAAGGTCACTTCACGTTCGTGGTCATCCACCGCGACCATCCCGGCGAGCTCGTCGGCGTGCGCCATCAGACGCCGATGGTGGTCGGGCTCGGCGACGGCGAGAACTTCCTCGCCTCGAACCTCGCCGCGTTCCTCGCCGAGACGCGGCACGTCCACTTCCCGGACGACGGTCATGTCACCCGGATCACCCGCGACGGCGTGACCTACGTCGACGCGGCCACGGGCGAGACCGTCCAGCACGACACGGTCGACGTCGACTGGGACGATGCCGCGGCCGAGCGCTCCGGCTACGAGACCTTCATGCTCAAGGAGATCTACGAGCAGCCCGAGGGAGTCGCCGAGACGATCGGCGACCGGGTGCGGCACGGCACCCTCGTCCTCGAAGGGCTCGGCCTCGACGAGGAAGGGCTGCGGCAGCTGCGCCGGATCGTGATCGTCGCCTGCGGAACCGCGTACCACGCCGGTGTCGTCGGCCGGTACGCGATCGAGGAGTGGGCGCGCGTCCCGGTCGAGCCCGACGTCGCGAGCGAGTGGATCTACCGCAACCCGGTGCTCGATCCAGGGACGCTGGTGATCGGGATCTCGCAGTCGGGCGAGACGCGCGACACGATCCAGGCGATGAAGCTCGCACGGGAGAAGGGCGCGCGCACGGTCGCGATCACCAACATGATGGGCTCGCAGATCACGCGCGAGGTCGACTCGGTCCTCTACACGCGAACCGGGCTCGAGGTCGGTGTCGCCGCGTCGAAGACGTTCACGGCGCAGGTCGCCCTCCTCTTCCTGATCGGGCTCAAGCTCTCGCAGGCGCGCGAGACGCTGCCCCGCGACGAGATCGAGTTCATCCTCGACGAGCTCTACGACCTGCCGCGGAAGATGCAGCGCTTCCTCGACGGCGACCATCCGATCGAGGAGATCGCGCAGCGCTTCCACGACCGGCCGTTCTTCCTCTACCTCGGCCGGCACGTCGGGCTTCCCGTGGCGCTCGAGGGAGCGCTGAAGCTCAAGGAGATCTCGTACATCCCGACCGAGGCGTACTCGGCCGGCGAGATGAAGCACGGCCCGATCGCGCTGCTCGAGGAAGGGACGCCGGTCGTCGTGGTGGCGACGCGCATCCACGTCTACGACAAGATCGTCTCCAACATCCAGGAGACGAGAGCGCGCGGCGCGCACGTGATCGCGATCGCCACCGACGGTAACGAGGACATCCAGCACCACGCCGACGACGTGATCTTCGTGCCGGAGTCGCCTGCGTTCCTGCAGGCGGTCCTCGCGGTGCTCCCGCTGCAGCTGCTCGCCTATCGGATCGCACGCCTGCGCGGCCTGAACGTGGATCAGCCGCGGAACCTGGCGAAGACCGTCACGGTCGAGTAGCGGCGGCGGCGCGAGCCGTCTCGACGAACGCGCGCAGCCCGGGCGAGGCGTAACGGTCGCGGTGCCGCGCGACTGCGATGATGCGCGGCGGGATCGACTCGGCGAGGTCGACGATCGCGATCCGCGTGTCGGCTGGATCGATGGTGAGCCTGGGCATCACGGCGGCTCCGAGCCCTGCCGCGACGAGACCCTGCACCGTCGGGTTGTCGTTCGACCGGAAGGTCCACTGCGGCTCGAGGCCGGCCGCGTTGAAGGCGGCCGCGACGGGGCGCATCGCATGGTGGTCGCGGAAGCCGACGAGCGTCTGCGCGGCGACCTCACGAAGGGTCGGCCGGCAGCCGGCGAGCGGCGATCCCGCGGCGACGATGAGCACGTACGGGTCGCGCAGCAGCTCCACCGTCTCGAGCGGCGCCTCGCCGACCGGGAGCTGGACGAAGCCGACGTCGATCGTGCCGAGCTCGATCGCACGGACGCTCTCGTCGTCCTCGAGCTCCTCGAGCATCACCTCGATCTTCGGCCACTGCTCGGCGAAGCTGCGCATGATCGCCGGGAGCAGCCGCGCGCCGACCGACTGGAAGGTGCCGACGCGGAGCGTCCCCGACTCGCCCGCCTGCAGTGCGTGGAGGTCAGCCTGCGCGGCCTGCAGCCGCCCGACGATCGACTCGGCGTGGTGCAGGAGGAGCCGGCCCGCCTCGGTCAGCGACACCGCCCGCGGTCCGCCCGGCCGTTCGACGAGCTGCTCGCCGACGAGCCGCTCGAGCGTCGCGATCTGCTGGCTGACGGCCGACTGGGTGTAGCCGAGCCGCTCCGCCGCGCGCCCGAACGATCCCTCCTCGGCAATCGCGCGCAGCGCCGCGAAGTGCCGCAGCTCCACTCCCAGCCATTGATCGTGTTTCATGATCGACATCAGTATTACAAGCATTTGTGCTGATAGTCCCCGCTGAGGCACGATCCGGGCATGGCAGCGTTCCTCTTCCTGTTGGCCGTGATCGCGATGTGCCTGCTCGCCGCCCGCTACGGCGTCGACTCGCGCCCGGTCGAGCGCCGCGGCCACCGGCCGAACCTCTAGGCCGGGGTCAGTCGAGCTCGCGGCGCAGGCGCTTCGTCTCGCCGCGCCGCTTCTTGTCGTCGAGCCGCCGCTCGCGCGACGCCGCCGTCGGCGCGGTCGGTTTCCGCCGCCGCCGAATCCGCACGGCCTCTCGCAGCTGCTCGAGGATCCGCTCGGTCGCGAGTTCGCGGTTCCGGAGCTGCGAGCGCTCGTCCTGCGCGACCGCGCGCACGACCGGACCGAGGCGCTCGAGCACGAGTCGACGCTCACGCTCCGAGAGCGCCTCGGAGCCCTCGACGTCGAAGAGCGCCTCGACCCGTGTCGAGCTCTTCTGCGCGTGCTGGCCGCCGGGCCCGCTCGAGCGCGAGAAGCGGAACGCGATCTCCGAGCGAATAGACTCGGCCTCCATGGCGGCGATTCTCCTCGACGTCGACGGGGTGCTGCACGTTTCGGGGGCGCCGATCGCCGGTGCGGCCGCCGCGGTCAAGCGACTTCGCGACGCCGGGCACCGGATTCGCTTCGTCACGAACTCGACGACCCAGTCGCGCGCGCAGCTCGTCGAGCAGCTGAGCACGATCGGGGTCGACCTCGAGCCGGATGAGCTGCAGACGACCGGCAGCGTCGCCGCGCGCGTGCTCGCCGGGAAGCGCGTGCTCGCGCTGACGATGCCCGGAATGCTCGACGACCTGAACGGCCTGCAGCTCGTCGGGATGAACGTGGACGCAGTCCTGCTCGGGGGCGCGGCGGAGGGTGAAGAGACGGGCCGCGTCTTCTCGTACCTGAACCTGAACCGCGCGTTCCACGAGCTCGAGGCGGGTGCCGAGCTCTACTGCCTGCACAAGAACCGGTGGTGGCAGACCGCCGACGGCGCCCGGCTCGACGCCGGCGCGTTCGTCGCGGGCCTCGAGTACGCCGCCGAGACGGAGGCGACCGTGCTCGGGAAGCCGAGCACCGCCTACTTCGCGGCGGCGCTCGAGGCGCTCGACGCGGAGCCGTCGCTCACCTGGATGGTCGGCGACGACCTCGAGGGCGACATCCTGGGCGCGAGCACCAACGGCCTGCGCACCGTGCTCGTGCGCACCGGGAAGTTCCGGCCGGATGACCTCGAGCGCTCGCGAGTCCAGCCGGACGGCATTGTCTCCTCGATCGCCCAGCTGCCCGACTGGCTCGAGCGGAATCCTTGATGACTGATGCCCCGTGCTCGCGTGTCCGGATGCGCGGCCTGGCCGCACTGGGCCGCTCCCAGCCCGTCCACGCCGGCAAGGCCGCCGCGAGCAGGCCGTCCGCTTCGGGACGTCGCACCGGCACCGATGGCGCTCCCATCGGTACCGGCACGCCGCCCCGCCCCAGCACACCCAGTCCACGCCCCGGAACAGACGATCCCGTGGCATCAGCCATCTGAGCCTTGCGCGTCGGCGTCGACCTGATCGAGATCGAGCGGATCCGCCACGCCCTCGCCAGGCACGGCGACGACTTCAAGGAACGTTGCTTCACCGAGGCCGAGCGCGCGTACTGCGATTCGAAGCCGAACCCGCCGCAGCACTACGCGGGACGGTTCGCCGCCAAGGAAGCCGTGGGCAAGGCGCTCGGCTCGGGCGTGCTGTTCACGTGGAAGGAGATCGAGATCCGCGGCCGCCCGAAGCCCGGAGTCCACCTCGCGGGGCGAACGGCCGCGTGGGCGAAGCGGGTCGGCGCCGGACGCATCGAGCTCTCGATGACGCACTCCCGTGAGCTCGCCGCGGCGATCGCGCTCGTCGTCGACGAGGTGAACGGCGGGTGAGGCTGCTCCCACTGCTCACCGCGGCCGAGACTCGCGCGGCGGAGGACGCGCACCCGGGATCGCTCGACGAGCTGATGGAACGCGCGGGAATCGCGGTCGCCGAGGTCGTGCTGCGGTCGTTTCCCGGGCGCGTCACCGTGGTGTGCGGCCGCGGCAAGAACGGCGGTGACGGAAAGATCTGCGCCCGCGCGCTCCGCGAGGCGGGACGCGACGTCCAGGTGGTCGAGGGCGTCGGCGACCTCGGCGACCCGGACGTGATCGTCGACGCGCTGCTCGGGATCGGCCTCGAAGGACCACCCCGTGAGGACGCCGCGCGCATGATCGATCTGATCAATGCCGCGGATCGCCCGGTCGTTGCGATCGACGTCCCGTCGGGCGTCGACGCCTCGACCGGCGAGGTCAGAGGCCCCGCGATTCGTGCGGCCGCCACCGTGACGTTCGGCGCGGCGAAGGTGGGCCTCGCGGTCGCGCCGGGGCGTGGGCACGCGGGCTCCGTGACCGTCGCGCCGCTCGGGCTTCGCCCGCGCGAGCACGAGCACGCGCTCGTCCCCGCGTCGGTCCTGCTCGACCTGCCGCGCAAACGCTCGGACTCGACGAAGTACTCGGCCGGGTCGGTGCTCGTCGTCGGCGGCTCGCGGGGCCTGACGGGCGCGCCGGTGCTCTCCGCGCTCGCCGCCTACCGGGCCGACGCGGGGTACGTCGCCGTCGGTGCACCCGAGTCGACGCTGCCGGTGCTCGAGTCGATGCTGCTCGAGGCCGTCAAGCACCCGCTCCCCGAGGACAACGCAGGGCGCCTGCTCCCGCGGTCGGCCGACAGCGTGGTCGAGGCGGCCGCGAAGGCCGACGCGGTGGCGATCGGACCGGGGCTCGGGCGCAGCGACGGAACGGTCGAGCTCGTCCGCATCCTGCTCGAGCGCCTCGACTGCCCGGTCGTGCTCGACGCCGACGCCCTCTGGGAGCTCGAGCCGTTCACGCGCGGCGCGCCGACGGTGCTCACGCCGCATGCCGGAGAGCTGGCCGCGCTGCTCGGGACGACGAGCGAGGAGATCAACGCGCACCGCCTGGACGCGGTCAAGCGGGCGGCGTCGCTCTTCGGGTCGGTCGTGCTGCTCAAGGGCGCGGACACGCTCGTCGCGGCCCCGCGCGAGGGCGTGCTCGTCGCCGGCTACGGGACGCCGGCGCTGGCGACGGCCGGCTCCGGCGACGTCCTGACGGGCATCGTCGCCGCGTTTCTCGCGAAGGGGGTCGAGGCTCGGCTCGCCGCCGCGTCCGCGGCCGTCGCGCACGGGATCGCCTCGGAGCTCGTCGAGCCGCCGGTCGGCGTCGTCGCCTCGGACCTCCTGCCGGCGCTGCGGCTGGCGCTCGCGGGCCACGGGCTGCAGCGCGCGCCGCTGCAGTGACGATGGAGGGACGCAGCGAGATCACGATCGACCTCGGCGCCCTGCGCCGGAACGTGCAGACCCTGCTGCGCGCGGCCGGCGGCGCCGAGCTGTGGGCGGTGCTCAAGGCGAATGCGTACGGCCACGGTGCGAGGGAGTGCGCGAGGGCTGCGCTCGACGGCGGCGCGACCGCGCTCTGCGTCGCGACCTTCGCCGAGGCAGTCGAGCTGCGCGATGCGTTCCCCGGCGCGCGCGTGCTCGTGCTCGGGCCGGCCTCGCCGGGCGAGGTCGCGATCGCCCGTGACGCGCGCCTGGAGCTGGCGGTCGCCGACGGCCGGATCCCGGAGGGCGTCGAGGTGCACCTGAAGCTCGACACCGGCATGGGACGCTGGGGGCTGTCGGAGGTGCCGGCGCCGACCCGCGAGGTGGTCGGCCTCATGACGCATCTCGCGACCGCCGACTCGGATCTCGATTTCGCCCGTCTGCAGCTCCGGCGCTTTCGCGACGCGACCGACCGGTTCTCGCACCTCGTCCGTCATGCCGCCAACAGCGCCGCGACGCTCGGGCTGCCCGAGTCGCACTTCGACGCGGTCCGCTGCGGGATCGCGCTCTACGGGCTGTCGCCGTTCGGCGGGGACGCTGCCGCCGACGGGCTCGAGCCGGTGCTGTCCTGGCGCAGCGAGATCGCGCAGACGAAGCTGCTGCACGCGGGTGAGTCGACCGGCTACGGGAGGCGGTTCGTCGCGGCGCGTGACACCTGGATCGGCATCGTCCCGGTCGGGTACGGAGACGGGTTCCGCCGCGACCTCACCGGCACCGAGGTGGTTGTGGACGGCGGGCGGCGGAGCAGCGTGCTCGGCACCGTCTCGATGGACGCGATCGCCGTCGAGCTCGACCGTGACGCAGCTCCCGGCACGGCGGTGACGATCGTCGGCGGCGACGTTCCGCTCGAGTCGCACGCGCGCGTCGCCGGCACGATCACGTACGAGCTCGCCTGCGGGATCGGCGCCGCCGCGCCGAACCGGGCGACCAGGGTGGTGGTCGGCGGATGACCGATCTCGACCGGCGCGCGGCGCTGCAGGCGGAGCGTGCGGAGGCGTTGGCAGCGCGGCTCGCCGATCTGCTGCCGTCGCTCGACGGAAGCGAGCGGGCACTCGATGTCGGTTCGGGGCTGGGTGCGCTGGCGTTCGCGCTCGCGCCCCGCGTGCGGGAGGTCGTCGCCGTCGAGCGCGATCCAGAGCAGGTGGAGCGCCTGCGCGCCGCAGCGCCCGCGAACGTGGTCGCGCTCGTCGGCGACGGCGAGCATCTCGAGCTCGAGTCCTTCTCGTTCGACGTGGCGGGCACGCTCGTCACGCTGCACCACACGCCGCGGCCCGAGCTGCTCGTCGCCGAGCTCGTGCGCGTGACGAGGCCCGGCGGGACGCTGCTCGTCGTCGACCAGCTCGCACCGGTCGACCCACTCGCCGCAGTCGCCCTGAACACCTTCGAGCGCGCGCGCGACCCGTCGACCTCGCGCGTCCTCTCCGACCAGGACCTGCGCGGCCTGTTCGACTCCAACGGGCTCGTCCTGCGCCGCGCGGAGATCGTGCACGAGCGGCGCGAGCTCGAGTCGTACCTCGACCTCGCCGGCTGCGCGGGCCCCGCACGCGACACGGCGCGCGCGCTCGCCCCGGGCGACTACGAGGCCGAGATCGGCTGGTACGTGCTCACGCGCTAGTTTGGCGCCGGTGGTGGGCGCGGCGTGCGTGCGTGAGCGCTCCGGGTGCGAGCGCCTGCACCCAGGCCGCGGGCCGGTACCAGCGCGGGACGACGATCTCGGGCCGGTTGCGCTCGACCGCGGCGAGCAGGCGGTCGACCACGAGCGGCGGGTCGACGACGATGCGCTCGGCGAGCGGCCCCAGGCGTCCGCGCTTCGGGAACCCCGGCGTCTCGACGTAGCCGGGATTCACGGTGTGCACGGTGATCCCGCGAGGCGCGAGCTCGACAGCGAGCGAGCGTGAGAACGCGAGCTGCGCGTGCTTCGACGCCGAGTAGGGGCCGCCCGCGATCGTGCCGGCGATCGAGACGACGTTCACCACGTGTGAGGCGGCGTGCAGCCCGGGCAGGAACGCGAGCACCGTCCACACGGCGCCGAGGTAGTTGACGCGGATCGTCTCCTCGATCCGCTCGGGCGCCGCCGTCAGGAAGCTCCCGCCCGCCGGGACGCCGGCGTTGCACACGAGCAGGTCGATGCGCGGGTGGCGTTCGAGCACGCGCTCGGCGACGGCCTGTGTGGCCGCCCGGTCGGCGACGTCGCACTGCTCGTGCTCGTCCGCGCCGGATGGTCGGCGCGACAGACCGACCGTGCGCCAGCCGCGGGTGCGCAGCCGCGAGACGAGCTCGGCGCCGATCCCGGAGGACGCGCCCGAGACGACTGCTACTTGCACACGCGGATCAGCCGGCCGGACGCAGCCTTGCGCCCCGACCGGTCGACGACCGTCACCGACAGGAGGTGCTTGCCCTTCGTGAGCGCGGTCGTGTTCCAGGCAACGGAGAAGACGCCGCCCGGGCCGCTCTTGTCCGTGCCGATCGTGTGGCTTCCGTCGCGGAAGACCGCCGACGTCACGCTTGGTCGTCGAGCCGGCGACGACCGTCAGGCGGTCGTGCTTCAGCGCGCACACGTTCGCCGGAGGCTCGATCCACGACACGGCAGGCCCGTCGACCACCTTCAGGTTCACGCTGCGGAAGGCGGTGTTGGGGTAGATGTTCGAGCCGACCGTGTCGATGTTCTTCGCCTCCTGGTAGTCCGAGGCGACGACGACGGTGCGCTTCGTGCCCGGCGTCAGCTTCGGCGCCTGCGACGGCAGCCCGAACACGACGATGCCGGTGAGCGGGTCGTACGCGGACGCGCCGATCAGGACGCCGCCGTAGCTGAACACGAGCGAGAGCGGATCGACCCCGGAGCCGGCGTCGCCCGCCTGCGCCACGATCAGCGGCCGCCCGGCGCTGACCCGTGTCGTCAGGAGGCGCACGGCGGGGGGCGTGACGTCGTTGACCCACGAGTTGAGCAGGTACGAGCCCTTGAGCGGCCGGTTGGTGAAGGGATCGGCGCGCGAGTCCACGGCGATGTAGAAGCGCTGCAGCCGCGGGAACTGCGCGCCGGCCGCGCCGACGTCGAGGCCCGCGTCGTAGGTCAAGTCGTTCACGTCGGTCGGGATCCCGGCGTAGCCCTGCACGTCGTTCTCGTCCTGCGAGCCGAGCACGAACGGATCGACGAGCGAGCCCGGCGTCGCGGCGAGGACGGAGACGCCGAAGTTCACGACCGGCCGGTCGATCGACGTCCAGTAAAGATGCTCGGCGCCGTCCTCGTTCATCGCCGGGCCGGTGTACGTGGGCGCAGGGCCGAACGGTGCAGACGGACAGCAGTAAGTGGCCACCTTGCTCTGGCCGACCGCCGTGCTGCCGGTCTGGATCTTCTTCAGCCGGACCGGCGTGACCGTGCGCAGGACCGGCCGCTCGACGAAGAACGAGTACGGGATGCGACGGGTGACTCCGGCGCTGCTGAGCGTGATGAAGCCGTTGTTCCAGCCCGTCGCAGCGCCCGCCTCGGCGCGGACGATCACCGGCGCCTCGGCGTCGCCCCCGGGTGCGAGGGAGAGCTGCTGCGGGACGCCGATGGTCACTCCCGCCGTCTGCGACTGCGGCGCGACCGCCAGCGACCACGTCCCGGCGCCGTCGCCCGCATCGGAAGCCATCAGCAGCATCGACCGCACCTGCGCCCCGGTCGAGACGTCGATGCGCTCGAACGAGAGCGACTGCGGCGCCGTGAACACCTTCGGGTCGTCGGCCGCGCCCACGTCGGCGAGCCCCGCGCCTTCGAGCAGAACCGAGGCCTCCTGCGTCCGGGCCGTGTCGCCCCACGCCGCGCCGGCGGTCGACATCAGCGCCGACTTGATCTGCCACGGCGCCCAGTTCGGGTGGCGCTCGACCAGCACCGCGGCGGCGCCGGCGATGTGCGGCGTCGCCATCGACGTGCCCGCGAAGACGGCGAAGGTCGAGCCGGTCGTGCGCGGCGGCGTCGACGACAGCACGTCGAGGCCGGGCGCCGCGATGTCGGGCTTGAGGTCGTAGCCGAACGCGGTCGGGCCGGCCGAGGAGAAGCTCGTGATCACGCCCGCGCGGCCGGTCGGAATTTCCTGGATCGAGCTCGAGACGCGGATCGAGGCGCGTCCGCCGTTCTGCGCCATGTAGGCGCGCATGAGCTTGCCGTCGAGATCGGAGATCATCCCGACCGGCAGCGGCAGCAGGAGCGGGATCGGGTTGGCCTCACCGGGACGGTTGTCGACGAAGATCATTCCCGCCGCGCCGGCGCGCTGCGCGCGCTGCGCCTTCGACGAGAACGTGCAGTTGCCGCGCAGGAGCAGAACGATCTTGCCGTTGAGCGACCCCGCGGGCAGCGTGCCCGCGCTCGAGTTGGGCTCGGCCGCCGTGCCGCACAGGTACGGGTCGACGGGCTTTCCGTCCGTCCCGACGATCGAGCCTGCGTCGACGAGCGTCTGGTTCAGGGTCGACCATCCTCCCGGGAACTTGGTGCCGTTGCCCTGGATCGGGACCGCGCCCAGGTTCGGGGGCCCGCCCTGCACCGACAGCGCCGGTGCGAAGACGTGGGAGTTCGAGACGGCGGCGACGGTGACCGCGTCCGGTGCGCTGCCCGGCGAGCCGGCCGTGCCGAAGCCGAAGTCCTCCCGGTCGTTGCCGGCGGCGATGACCGGTGTCACGCCGGCGAGCACCGTGTTGTGGATCGCCTCGTACATCGCGTCGTTCGCCGGATCGGTCTGCGGCCCGCCGCCCGAGAAGTTGATGACGTTCATGCCGTCCTCGACCGCCGACTCGAACGCGGCGACGATCTCCGGCGTGTTCGCCTCGTGGCCGAGCGGCGTCGGCACCGTGAACACGCGGTAGTTGCCGATCCACGCCTTCGGCGCGACTCCCGAGAGGCCGGTCGTCGCCGGGTGGTCGGGGCCGGCCGGCGCGGTCGTGCCCGCGTCGCCGGCGGCGATGCCGGCGACGTGCGTGCCGTGCGGCTCGGTGTTGTCGAACGGCACGTTGCTCTTGTCGTCGCGAACCGGCCCGGGGAAGACGCGCGCCACGATCACCTTCGGCGTCGTCAGCTTCGGGTCGCCCTTGGGGAAGCCGGCCGGATACGAGTAGCCGTTCGGCGAGAGGAAGGGGCTCGACGAGTCGACGCCGGTGTCGACGACGCCGATCTTGACCCCCTGGCCGACGTCGCCGCTCGCCGCCTCGAACTGCGTGGCGTCGATCACGCTCGGGCCCCGGTCCATCGTGGCGAAGTAACCGAGGCTCGGATAGACCTTGTTCACGGCCTTGAGCTGCAGCAGTGTCGGCAGCTTCTTCGCGGGAAGCGAGACCGCGAAGCCGTCGAGGATCACGCGGTAGTGCTCCTGCACCCGCGCGCTCGGTATCGCCGCCTCCACCTGGGCGACCGCGGCTGCCTGCAGTCGGGCGAGCTTCGCGAGGTAGGCGCGCGAGCTCGCGCTCGACAGGTCGAGCCGCTGGGCGCGCGAGGCCGATGAGAGGGTGCGCGCCCCGCTCCAGGCGGCGAGCGGTGGTGCGGCGAGACGCACGATCACGCGTGTCGTCGTCCGCTCGTGGAGCGACGGGACATGGATCACGCCCGCGCGCACGCGTGGAGTCGCGGCCTCCCGGAGGTCCGGGCGGAGAGGTTCCAGCCCGGCTTGGGCCGACGTCGCCGCCACGAGGACGAGGACCGCCGAGGCGAGAAGGAGGCGGCGCACGGAGGAGCCACAGTAGCCGAACAGCCCGAAGCTGCTCCCTGAATTAGAGTCCGCCCGTGTTCGCGGGCAAACGTGCGCTCGTCCTCGGGGTCGCCAACAAACGCTCGATCGCGTGGGCGATCGCAAAGCAGCTCGCCGACGGCGGCGCGACCTGCGCGTTCACCTTCCAGGGCGAGCGGATAGAGAAGGGCGTCCGCGAGCTCGCGGAGTCGGTCGCGAGTCCCCTCGTCACCGAGCTCGACGTTCGCGACGACGCCGCCGTCACGCGCGTCTTCGACGAGGTCGCCACCGCCTTCGACGGGCAGCTCGACATCCTCGTCCACTCCGTCGCGTTCGCGGCCGCCGAGGATCTGGAGGGCAGGTTCACCGATACGCCCCGCGACCGCTTCTGGATGGCGGTGGACGTCAGCGCGTACTCGCTCGTCGCGACCGCGCGCGCGGCCGAGCCGCTGATGGCGGCGGCGGGCGGCGGGTCGATCGTGACGATGACGTACCTGGGCGGCGTCCGCGCGGTGCCCCACTACAACGTCATGGGCGTTGCGAAGGCGACGCTCGACGCGTCGGTGCGCTACCTCGCGTGGGACCTCGGGCAGAGCAACATCCGCGTGAACGCGGTCTCGGCCGGCCCGGTGCGCACGCTGGCCGCGCGCTCGATCGCGGGCTTCCCGACGATGGAGTCGATCGTCGAGGAGCGCTCGCCGCTCCACCGTCACATCGGGGCCGAGGATGTCGCCTCGGCGGCCGCCTACCTGCTCTCGGACGGCGCCGCGAACGTCACCGGGACGACGCTCTACGTCGACTCCGGGTACCACGCGATGGGCATGTAGAGCCAGCCGCTCGGCGAGCGGATTTGGCTCAACGGGCCCGGTCGCCGGTGTTGTATCGGTTGCCGGGGTCTGTGTTGGTGTTGTCCCGGTGATGGCGCGGAAAGGGTCCGAAGAGCGTGTCCGTCAGCGCGGGGTCTGCCGCCGGCGAGCCCGAGCGTAGGCGATTTGGCGGGCGGCGCCGGTGTGGTTCGCGCGCCAGGTGAACAGCTCGAGGCTGACGCCGAAGTGTTGTGCACCGGGTTCGTAGTCGTTGCTGCGGCGGAGCCAGGCGAGTGCGCTTTCGCGTGGAACGAGTAGGGCGCCTGCCAGCCAGTCTGCCTCCGACTCCTGGGCGCCGTTCCAGTGGCGGCAACCCCCGATCCCGATCGCGGGTGCGGGCTCGTGCTCAAGGATGTGATGGGAGAGCTCGTGGGCGAGCGAGTTTGCGATCCGGCCGGTCGAGTGTCGCGGGTTGTAGACAATCAGCCGTCGGTAACCGACGCAGACTGTTGCCGCGGAGAAGCCGGCCGCCGGGCCGAGCAGGCGCTTGATCGACTCCTCCTTGGCGCCGTCCTCTCGGAGCTCGCCGAGCGTGACGATTGGGATACCCCAGGTCTCGGCAAGGACGTAACAGTCGAGCCGGTCCAGAACGCCGAGATCGAGCTCGGCGCGAACGAGCTCGGCGAGGTCCTCCGCCTCGCTCTTGAATCCTCGCCGCAGCTCGTCCGGCATCCGTCGTCAATCCTTCTTGGTCACGAGGCGGTTGTAGGCCGCCTCGAAGATGTCCTCGAGCGCCTTTGCTTCGGCGTCGTCGATGTTCTTGGCGGAGCGGAGGTAGGTGGAGACCATCACCATCGGGCTCGGCTCCTCCGCTTGGTGGCCTTCTCCTCCCGTCATAAAGGCTTCTGCGTCGACGTTGAGCCAGCGAAGCAGAGTTGCGAATGTGTCCACGTCCGGTCGGCGCCCGTGCGCCAGGCGGACGACCGCGTTGATCGCCGAGCCCATCCTCCCCTGCGACGGCGAGCGAAACGTCCACTCGAACGCGAGCTTCGAGCCGCACTTCCTTGACCGTGCGATCGAGCTTGCGCTCGCGAAGGGCGCCGGCGTCGCCCTGCTCCACAGCCACCTCGGCCCCGGCTGGCAGGCGATGAGCGCCGACGACATCGCGGCCGAGCAGGGCAACGCCGGGCAGGTCCTCGCCGCGACAGGGCTCCCGCTCGTCGGGCTCACGATCGGCACCGACGGGGCGCTCAGCGCACGCTTCTGGATCCGGGCGCGAGCCCGCGAATACCGGCGCGAGTGGTGCGAGACTGTCCGCGTCGTCGGCCAGCAGTTCCAGATCACCTTTGACGACGAGCAGCGGCCGGCCCCGCGCGTCGAGGAGTCCCAACGCCGCACCGTCTCCGCCTGGGGGCCGGAGATGCAGGCGAAGTTCGCGCGTCTCCGGATCGGCGTCGTCGGCGCCGGCAGCGTCGGGTCGGTCGTCGCCGAGGAACTCGCCCGGACAGGTATCGCGAACGTTCGCCTGATCGACTTCGACGGAATCGAGGAGCACAACCTGGACAGGCTCCTTCACGCCGGCCGTGAGAACATCGGCCAGGCGAAGGTCGCCGTCTTGGCCGAGGCGCTCGCAAAGAGCACTACCGCGGCCGAGCCCGAGATCGAACCGCTCGAGCTCAGCATCTGCGAACGGGCCGGCTTCGCGGAGGCGCTCGACTGCGACATCATCTTCAGCTGCGTCGACCGTCCATGGCCACGCAAGGTCTTGAACGTGATCGCCTACGCTCACCTGATCCCGGTGATCGACGGCGGCATCCGTATCTCAGCGCCGACCGGGCGCCTAAAGCGCGCCGACTGGAAGACGCTCACCGCAGCACCCAGCCGCGTCTGCCTCGAGTGCTCAGACCAGTTCGACCCGGCCGACGTCGTTCTCGAGCGCGACGGTCTTCTCGATGACCCGCGCTACATCGAGACTCTCCCCGCCGACCATCATCTGCGCGCTCGGGAGAACGTCTTTGCCTTCAGCACGAACCTTGCTTCGCTCGAGGTGCTGCAGATGCTCGCGATGGTCGTGGCGCCGCACGGGATCTCGACCCCGGGCGTCCAGGCGTACCACTTCGTCTCCGGCGACCTCGACCGCGACGACGCCCGCGCATGCGAGCCGAACTGCCGCTACAGCACCGTCCACGTCGCTCGCGGCGACAACGTCGAGCCCGGCATTGCCGAGACGCACCCTGTCGCCGAGCGAGCCCGCGCAGGGCGGGCCGAGACGGACGGACACGTCGGGAAGGCTTCGTGGTGGCGTCGCCTGATACGAAGGGTCTGAGGGGCGGGACCGGCTCCTTTCAGTGGAGCCCACGGACGGTCGTTCCGGCCTAGAGGGCGGGGGTGGGTATACAAGGGCGCTGGCGGCGGGCTGCTGGGTTGGACGACGAGGTACCCGGCGCCGAAAGGGACAATGGAGGCGCCAAGCGTGTCGGGGCGCCGCGTCGCCGCAGACAAGCAGATGCCTCCATGGGGCCGTCGACACCGCGGGATGTGGACGGAGCCGGGCACGACTCCGACGTGCTCGCGATCCCGGTCCGAGCGGATGTCGATGCGCAGGGCGCCGTTCTCCGCCGCCGCGAGCGCCTGGGCGGGCGTAAGACGGTCGAGCCCGGCCCGCGCGTCGTCAAGCAGCTCGTCGAGGGTGCGAACCACGGTTGGATGATCTCAGTGCGCTCCTCCGAGGCGCTACCCAGGTGAAGGGCTGCACGATCCTGCGCGGAGTACGGTGTTCTTCACGCCTCTCATGGACGAGCTCGAAGCTGGGCGCGAGGGGGCGGCGAGCCCGGCGGCGTCGACGAGGAGCCAGAGACGGTGGAGCCGTCGGCGACCAGGAGCGCCGCGCCTCCTTTGCGATCCGGTCACCTTGCCCGCGCCGGAACCGGCCACAACCGTAACAACGACACAACGTTCGTTAGGATGTTTTTGGATGCCCGATGATCACTGCGAGCTGCTCTGCCTCGATCTGCTGAAGGCCGAAGGGCTCCGCGACTCGCGGCTGTCGGAGAAGGAAGCGCGCCCGCTCGCCGAGAACTTCCGGGCGCTCGGCGATCCCACGCGGCTTACGATTGCGCTCGCGCTCCGCGACGGTGGCGAACTGTGCGTCTGCGATCTCGCCTGGATCGTCGAACGGGCTGAGAACCTCGTCTCACACCATGTCCGCGCGCTCCGCGTGGCCGGGCTTGCCGATTACCGCCGCGCCGGGAAGATGGCGCTGTACTCACTCACGGAGCGCGGCCAATCGCTACTTGAGGTGCTCATCGGGCAGACGGTGTCGTCGTGACGACGATTGAGCTGCAGCGGCGGCTACCCTCGATGCCGCCGCAGGAGCGGTTGGCGCTGGAGCGGCGGGCCCGCCTGCTCGCCTGGGGCGGGAACGCGTGGCATGTGGTCGAGTTTGGAGTCGCGATCGTCGCCGGCGTGATCGCGGCGAGTCCGGCGCTGATTGGATTTTCGCTCGACTCGCTGATCGAGCTCGCGGCAGGCTTCGTGATCGTCTGGCTGTACCGGCTGCGCAGCGGCCGCGCGGACGAGCGCCGCGCTCAGCAGTTGGTCTCGGGCACCTATGCGGTGCTTGTCGTCTTCATCGTCGCCGAGTCGATCGCGACACTGACTGGCGGCCGCCACCCGGGGACGAGCTGGGTTGGGATCGGCCTGGCTGCGGTGACCGCGCTGGCGATGCCGCTGCTTTCGCGCGCCAAGCGCCGCGTCGGCCACCGGCTTGGCTCGTCCGCGACGGTGTCCGAGGCCGCGCAGAACCAGATCTGCGCCTACCTTTCGATCGCGCTGCTGGCAGGGCTGCTCGCGAACGCGCTCGCGGGCTGGTGGTGGGCCGATCCGGCGGCTGCGCTTGCGATCGCCGCCCTGGCGGGGAAAGAAGGCGTCGACAGCTGGCGCGGCAAGAGCTGCGACTGCTGCTGAGGGGGCGCTAGAAGCTGACGACCTTGTCGGCCCAGAGCGTCCAGTCGGTGAGCTCCTCGAGTTTCGAGCGGTGGGTTCCGTCGATGAGCTGGTCGTCGTGGATTGCGCGGGCGTCCATGCAGGTGCCGCAGAGTCCGACCTCGGCGCCGCGCTGGATGGCTGCGGCGACCATGCGCTCGAGGTTGTAGTAGCCGTTGGGTGTCTTCTGCCCGGCGAGCGCGCAGGTGACGGCGTCGGCGAGCAGGAAGATCCGCACCTGCTCGCCTTCGCGCTTGGCGAGCGCGTGTGCCAAGCGCAGTCCGTTGTAGGAGCGTTCCGTCCCGTAGGCGGGGTCGTTGAGGACGACGAGTGTCTTCATCTCGAGGCCATGCTGCGCGGTGAGGGCCGAGGCGGCACCCGGGATTGCACCGGCCCTCTGCGGTGAACCACGCACCTGTTTTTCAAGTATTCAAGTGATATCTTTCTGATCTGTGGCGAGCGGTGTGGCAAAGGCGGCTTTGTTCGACGCGCTTGCGTCGGTGGCGCAGGCGCTCGGCAGCGGGCGGCGGGCGGAGATCGTCGATCTGCTCGCGCAGGGCGAGCGGTCGGTGGAGGAGATTGCCGGCGAGATCTCGCAGAGCGTCGCCAACACCTCGCAGCATCTGCAGGTGCTTGCGCGCGCCGGGCTCGTGCGCTCGCGCCGCGAGGGCACGCGCGTCTTCTACCGGCTTGCCAGCGAAGGCGTCGAGGATCTCTGGGCGGCTGTGCGCGGTGTTGCCGTTCGGCATGTGGCCGAGGTCGGCGTGCTTGCAGACGAGTACCTTGGCGAGCGCGGTGGGGTGGAGCAGCTCTCCGCGGTTGAGCTTGAGCAGCGGCTCGCGCGTGGGGACGTGGTCGTGCTCGATGTGCGTCCGGAGACCGAATACCGCGCAGGTCACATCGCCGGCTCCCGGTCTGCGCCGCTGCCCGTGCTCGCGGAGCTCGCGGACAAGCTGCCCCGGCGGCGCGAGATCGTCGTCTACTGTCGCGGCCCTTATTGCGTGTACGCCGACGACGCCGTCCGGCTGCTTAGCGAGCGAGGGCTGAAGGCGCGCCGATTGGACGTCGGCTTCCCGGAGTGGCGGCGGGCCGGCTTGGCGGTCGAAGTCGCGAGCTGAAGGAGCGAGACCGATGCTGCTGCGACCCTTTCTGAACGACGCGGGCTCCTGTGCCAGCTACCTGTTCGGCTGCACCTCCCACGGCAAGTTGGCCGTCGTCGATGCGCACGTCGATCTCGTCGACGATTATGTCGCCGCGGCGGGAGCGATCGGGGCGCCGATCGTGGCGGTATTCGAGACCCACGTTCAGGCCGACCACGTCTCGGGGCTGCCGGCGCTGGTCGAGCGGACCGGCGCGACCGCGTACCTGCCGGTGGGCGCCGGCGTCGAGTTCGAGCACGTCGCGCTCGCCGACGGCGAGGGGGTCGAGCTGGGGAACACGTCTGTGATCCGCGATCGCGACGCCCGGCCATGCGCCCGCCCATCACGCCTACACGGTCACCGACCGGCGGCGCGGCGAGGAGCCGTGGCTCGTGTTCAGCGGAGACTCGCTGCTGATCGGCGACGTCGGACGCCCCGACTTGCACGTCGCAGGCGACGCGCACGGCCAGGCGCGGCTGCTGCACGCGAGCCTGCGCCGGCTCCTCGAGTTGCCCGATGATGTCGTCCTGCTCCCGAGCCACTATGGGGGCTCGGTCTGCGGCCGCGGTCTCTCCGGCAATCCCTTTTCCTCGCTTGGGTTCGAGCGAACCCACAACCCGCTGCTCGACGCTCGCCGATCCCGACGCGTTCGCCGAGGCGCTCGTCGCCGACATGCCACCGAGGCCGGTCGGGCAGGAGCGGATCGTCGCCGCCAACCGCTCCGGCACGGTGGCCGCGCCGGCATGACGCGGCCGGTCCGGCTCGGCCTGCGCGCGAACGCACGCCAGTTCTGGCTGCTCGTCGGGCTGAACGCGCTCGTCGGCGCCATGGTCGGCCTCGAACGAAGCGTGCTCCCCCTCGTGGGGAAGCAGGACTTCGGTCTCACCTCGGCCGCCGCGATCCTCGCTTTCATCGTCGCCTTCGGCGCTGCGAAGGCGCTCACCAATCTCGCTGCCGGTGACCTCGCCGAACGGTTCGGGCGCAAGCGGCTGCTGGTCGCGGGCTGGATGGTTGCATTGCCGGTGCCGCTGCTGATCGGGCTTGCGCCCTCCTGGTGGTTCATCGTCGCCGCCAACCTGCTGCTCGGCGTCAACCAGGGTCTCGCCTGGTCAATGACCGTGGTGATGAAGATCGACCTCGCTGGACCTCGCCGGCGCGGGCTCGCGCTCGGCCTTAACGAGGCAGCCGGCTACCTCGGCGTCGCCGCGACCGCCTTCGCGACCGGTGCCCTCGCGGCCAGCTACGCGCCGCGGACCGTCGTCTGGGTCGGCGCTGCTCTGATCGCGGTCACGGGCCTGCTCGTCAGCGTGTTAGCTGTGCGCGACACGGCGCCGCAGGTGGCGCTCGAGCAACGCGAGCACGGCGGCGAGCCCGAGCACCGGAACCTTCGTAGTGCCTTCATGCAGGCGAGCCTGCGCGACCCGGTGCTGCGCGCCTGCAGCCAGGCGGGGCTCGTGAACAACCTCAACGACGCGCTCGCCTGGGGCCTGGCACCGCTCTACCTGGCCGCCCACGGCGCCGATGTCCGCCAGATCGCGATCGTCGCTGCCGCCTACCCGCTCGTCTGGGGGGCCGGGCAGATCGCCACCGGCTGGCTCTCCGACCACACCGGCCGCAAACCCCTGATCGCCGGCGGCATGCTCGTCCAGGCGGGCGCGCTCGGCCTGCTCGTCGCAGGCGGTGGAGCATTCGCGCCCTCGCTCGCCGCCGCGGTGCTGCTCGGGGTCGGCACGGCCATGGTCTACCCGACCCTGGTCGCCGCGGTCTCGGATGCCTCGCAGCCGCGCGACCGCGCCCGCGTCGTCGGGGTCTACCGCTTCTGGCGCGACTTCGGCTTCGTCCTCGGCGCGCTAATCGCCGGGATCGGCGCCGACGCCACTTCCGCCCAGACGGCGATCGTGTTCGTCGCTGCGCTGACCGCTTCCAGCGGGCTCGTGGTGGCAGCCACCAGATGGCAGACGCGACCCGCACTCCGACCCGCCCCCGTCCGCTGATCGATGTCAGGAAGCCGACGTTCGGGACCTGCCGTGAAGAACAGAAGCGAAACCGATGGTCGCTGGCGCCGCGTATCGACGTCCACTGGAATTAACCAACAGGAGGGTTGAGATGGCAACGAGCGCGAAGACGCTCGACACGAAGGAGCTGGAGAGCCGGGTGAAGGAGATGTACCGCGAGGTCGCGGAGCACCCGGAGAGGGAGTTCCACTTCGAGACGGGCCGCGAGCTCGCCGAACGGCTCGGCTACCCGTCGTCGGAGCTCGACGAGATCCCGGCCGAGGCGATCGACTCGTTCGCCGGGGTCGGCTACTACTTCGACCTCGCTGAGGTTCGCCCCGGCGAGACGGCGGTCGATCTCGGGAGCGGAGCGGGGATGGACAGCTTCCTCGCCGCCCGCAAGGTGGGCGGCGGCGGCCGGGTGATCGGGATCGACATGACCGACGCCCAGCTCGAGAAGGCGACCTCGCTCGCCGGCCGCGCAGGGTTCGCGCAGGTCGAGTTCCGCAAGGCCTACATCGAGGCTCTCCCCGTCGAGGACGCATCGGTCGACGTCGTGATCTCCAACGGCGTGATCAACCTCTCGCCCGACAAGCCAGCGGTCTTCGCGGAGGCTGCGCGCGTGCTGCGCCCGGGCGGCAGGCTGGCGATCGCCGACATCGTCAGCTCGACCCAGCTGCCCGAGGGAGTCACCTGCGACGCCTCGCTCTGGGCTGCCTGTATCGGCGGCGCGATGCAACGCGACGACTACCGGCAGACGATCGAAGGCGCAGGCTTCACGGTCAAGGACGTGCGCGAGAACGAGCACTACCGCTTCGTGTCTGAACGGGCCGACAACGCAACCCAGAAATACGGCGTCAAGAGCATCTCGCTCCTCGCCCTCAAGACAACCTAAACCGACAGAAGGAGCGAAATGGCTGACAAGGTTCTCGTCAATCTGGCGACAGGAATGGAGGACGGGGAGCGCGTGCTCGTCGCGTTCCTCGTCGCCACCGCGGCGGTGGCCCAGGGCAAGCAAGTCGTCGTTTGGACGACGAAGGACGCGGTACGGCTCGGCTTGCCGGGCGAGATGGCGGGCGTGGTGTGCAAGGACTGCCCGCCCCTCGAACGACTACTCGAGCAGTTCGTGGACGGAGGAGGCGAACTCTGGCTGTGTCCGATCTGCCTCGCCGCGCGTGATCTCACGGACGCCGACAAGATCGCCAACACGAAAGTCGTAGGAGCGACGCCCATGTGGGAGTGGGCAGGCAACGACACGACCGTCTTGAGCTACTGAGCTCAGGGGTATCGGCCGAGGTCCCTTACAGAGTTGCTGTGGAGCCCCGTCCTGGTGGTGGCCGCGTGCTGCCGCGCGCAGTTCGACGACGCTCTACGTCGACTCCGGGTACCACGCGATGGGCATGTAGGGGTGCGCGCGAGCTCAAGGCGTAGCCGGGCTCGGCGAAGGCGAGTCAGCGCGAGAGGAGCGCGCCGCGGCTCACTTCGTCGTGCCCGGACGCGTCGCGGAGCGCCGCGCTGAGCCGCGACAGGTGGTCGAGCAGGCTCGGCGTGACGACTCCGTCGTCGAGCGTCTCCAGCACCTTGCAGAGTTTCGCCCGGCGCCCGGCGGTCCAGCGCTGGCCCTTGGGCGTCGCGGTGAGCGCGATCGCTCGGCCGTCCTCGGAGTCCTTGCCCCGCTCGACGAACCCGAGCTCCTCGAGCACGTCCACGGCGCGGCTCGCCGTCGCGGCCGTCGTGTCCATCCGTGCCGCGAGATCGTTCAGGCGCATCGGACCGACGATCGAGATCTCGAGCAACGCGAGACGCTGCGTCGACGTCAGGGGCTGGCCGTCGTCGATCTCTCGGGAGATCCTCAAGACGACCGCCCACAGCTCGGCGATCTCGTCGAGGAGTGCCTGCGTACGTTCACCCGACGGCACGGGCGCTCATCATAGGGCGACGACTCATCGTCCGCCTCGTCGGCGACGCTGACGGGCACGGTCGGCCCCGGCTTCACGATCACGCCGAAGCAGGGCAGCGCGGCGGTCAAGAAACTGAAGGCAGGTGGGCGCGCTGCGGTACCGTCGCCGGGCGTTGTCCTCTCGAGCTCGGATCGGGCGTCTGGCCGCGGTCGCAGCGGGACTGCTCGCGATCGGGGTCGTCATCGGCGTGCTGTACGACACGCTCCGGAGCCCGCCGAGCGGCAGCATGGCGCTTCCTGAAATCGGGCCGGCCACCCCGGGCTTCCCGACACCCCCGGCCGGGGCTGTCGTCTTCGCGCGCGAGGCTGGAGCCAACGTCCTTGCCCTCGGCGTCGTCCCGCGGCGCGACGCGCTCCAGCTCCAGGCCTCGGTGCTCGACGGGGACGAGCACGGGGTCTCGGGGCTCCGGGTCGTCTTCTCGGCGGGCGGCGTGCGCCGGGTGGGAACTGCCTGCGGTGCCGGATGCTACCGCGCGACGGTTTCGACTTCGCGGAGCCCAGAGGCAGTCTCGCTCGTCGTCGTCGGTCGTGGGACCTCGACCGGTTGGCGCGTCGCACTGCCGGCCGTCTGGCCTCCGCCGGACGGCACTGCGATCATGGCGCGTGCGGGTCGCGTCTGGCGGTCCCTCCGCTCGCTCGCGTACGTCGAGCGACTCGCCGCCGACTCGACGAATCGGCAGACGAGCGACTGGCGGGTCGCCGCACCCGATCGGGCGGCATACAGCATTCGCGGCGATGGAGGAGGGATCGTGATCGGCGCTCGTCGCTGGGACCGCTCGACACCCGATGGACGATGGGTCGAGTCATCGCAATCCGGCCCGATCACGGAGCCTGTTCCCTTCTGGGTCGGTGTCTCGAACGCGCACGTCCTCGGCACCGTCTCGGTCGCTGGTCGCCCGGCCTGGCTGGTCTCGTTCTTCGATCCCCGCACGCCGGCATGGTTCGAAGCGACGGTGGAGAAGCGAACGGGGCACACGCTCGAGCTCCGCATGTTCACGGCGGCGCACTTCATGCACGACGTCTATCGGTTGTTCGACCGCGCGCCGGCGGTCGTTCCACCCCGCTGAGCGACCGTAGTGCGCTGTTTTACAGTGCGGTCCAGTAGAATTGTTACAACACGTAAGCGCTGCGTGCCCCAGGCGCGAGACCAAACCACTGCCCACGGGGAGGAATGAATGCGTCGTACGGTCTTTCTTGCAGGTGTTCTAGCGGCCTGTGTCGGACTGCCGGCCGCTGGAGCAGTTGCCTCGTCGGCGGTCTTCTCGACTCATACCGCGAAGGCGACCACCATCACGGTCGTTGCGGGACAGCCGAGCGAGCTCAAGTTCCAGCTCTCCAAGAGCACGAAGCTCAAGGTCGGCACGTACATCTTCAAGGTGACGAACAAGGGCCTTGGCTTCCATACCTTCAAGCTCTGCACGGTTCCGGCGAAGACCGCAGCGAAGAACACCTGCACCGGCAAGGTGACCAAGCTTCTCAAGCCGGGACAGTCGGCAACGTTCACCGTCGTGGTCACGAAGGCCGGCAAGTACGAGTTCCTCTGCAGCGTTCCCGGGCATGCCGCCGCGGGGATGAAGGGGCTCATCGGCTTCGGCGTGGCGGTGACGCCCGTGCCGCCGCCCTCGACGACCACTACTCCGACAGGTGGCACGACCACGGCCTCCGGTCCGCCCACGGCCAACGGTTGTCCGTTCGGCACGCCGCCGGGCACGACGATCGGGAGTGACGAAGACGGCGACGAAAGCGACGCGATCGGCAAGGATGACTCAGACGGCTGTCTCTAGTCTTTCGCTGCGCGCGGCCCTTTCGATCCCATAGCTGAACAGCGTGAGCGCCGGGGGAGCCTCTCTCCCGGCGCCGCGCGGACCACGCGAGCCCTGGCCGCGCTCGCGGCACTGCTCGTCGTCGGCGCGGCCGCAACGGGATGCGGGTCCGGCGTAGCGAGCGGGTCCTGGACGACGGCGAACGGGGGCGCCGCGAGCCGGCGGGCGGCCACGGCGACCAAGCTCGACGCGCGGACGATTCCGCGGCTCACGGTGCGCTGGCGCTTCCGCCTCCATGCACGCGGCGCGGGCTTCGGTGCGATCACCTCGAACCCGGTCATCCGCGGCAACGTGGTGTACGTGCAGGACTCCACGTCGAGTGTCTACGCCCTCGACGTTCGAACCGGCGCGCTCCTCTGGAAGGACAGCATCAAGGCGCCGAACGACGGCCCGAACGGCGTCTCGGTCTACGGCTCGCGGCTCATTGGCGCAACCGACACGACGGTCTTCGCGCTCGACGCGGCGAGCGGGAAGCGCCTCTGGTCGCGGCGACTCGTCGGCCCGCTCGAGCAGTTCATCGCGATCGCGCCGGTCGTCGACCGCGGCCGGGTGTACGTCAGCACCCAGGGCTTCCCGCCGGGCGGCCGCGGCAGGCTGTACGCGCTATCGGCCGAGACCGGCCGGGTCGTCTGGCGCTTCCAGACGATCATGCTGCCGTGGTCGCATCCCGCGTCGAGCGGCGGCGGCGGCGCCTGGAATCAGATGAGCGTCGACGACGACGGCAACCTGTACGCGGGGATCTCGAACCCGGGCCCGTGGGGCGGGTCGAGGGCGTACCCGAACGGCGGACTGTTCCCCGGTCGTGCGCTGTACACCGATTCGCTCGTGGTGCTCGACGGAGCATCGGGCCGTCTTCTCTGGTACGACCAGGTGACTCCCCACGACGTCCGCGACTACGACTTCCAGGCCTCGCCGATTCTCGCCACCGTCGGCGGTTCCGCTGCCGTCTTCGGCGGGGGGAAGGGAGGAGTCGTGATCGCCTGGGATCGCGCCGCTCACAAGCGGCTCTGGTCGCGGTCCGTGGGCGTCCATCTGAACGATCTCGGACCGCTGCCCCTGAAGCCGGTCACGGTCTGCCCGGGGCTGCTCGGAGGGGTCCTCACGCCGATGGCATTCGCCGCCGGCCGCCTCTTCGTTCCGGTCGTCGAGCTGTGCTCGCGGGAGAGTGCCGTCACCTCGAAGAACGCGTTCGCGCGACCGCCCTCGCAGGGCAAAGGGACGGTCTACGCGCTCGATGCCGCCACCGGCAAGACGGTCTGGCAGGTGCACCTCGCGTCGGCGCCGTTCGGTTGTGCGACGGTTGCGCGCGACGCGGTGATCGTGCCGACGTACGACGGTCGGGTGTATGCATTCGCGGCAGCCGACGGGCGCGCGCTGTGGCGGACACAGTTGCGTGCAGGGAACAACAGCTGTCCGGCCGTCGGCAAGGATGTTCTCATCGTCGGGGCCGGCGCGCCGCACCCGGGCATCGCTCATCCGATCACCGAAGTAGTGGCCTACGGGCTCCCCTGATGATCGAGAGCCCGGGGCTAGACTGCCGCGATGGCGGCTCGGCCCAAGCTGGCGTCGATCTTGTTGGTGGTCGCGGCCGCATTCGTGCTCGCAGCCGGAGCAGTCTCAGCCGCACGCCCGTGCGGCGGCCCCTGCCAAATGGATCGTGTTCTCGGCAGTGCCGCCCGGCCAACACATAGATCAGCTTTTCCGGATCCGGTCGTCGGGCGGCGGTCTCAAGAAACTGACGAAGGGCCCATACCCGTCGGACGCCCCCGCCTTCTCACCCGACGGGACGCGGATCGCCTTCTCGCGCGCCGGCGTCGGGATCGTGACGATGGACGTGAACGGAAAAGCGATACATCGCCTGACGACGAACGGCCGAGACGGCTTTCCCGCCTGGTCGCCGGACGGCAAGCAGATCGTCTTCCTGCGGCCCAGCAACGCGAAATGGTCGATCTACGCCATATCGTCGTCCGGGGGGAAGCCGCGACGGTTGGCCAGAGCGCCGTCGGCAGGCCGGCCGACCTGGAGCTCCCGAGGGCTGATGATCCCGTCCGGCGGTGACCTGGCGAAGATCGATGCAGCCAACGGACGGGTACAGAAGTACTTCGGTGCCCAGATCGACGCGGTCTGGGGCCTGAACACGGTCGCACTCGCGCCTGACGACTCCCGCCTCACGTTCATCGGTGCGAGAGCCCCCGACCCGGGGGACAAGGAGTGTGGTGAGGGCGTCCCGTGCCAGCGCTTCGCGCTCTACAGCGAAGACCTCCTCCCGAAGACCAAGCCGCCGCGGCTGCTCGTCAAGAACGTCGGTCCGGCCACGTTCTCACCCGACGGCAAGCAGCTTGCGTTCGTCGCAGCGGAACACGAAGCTCGATCTCCGGACTCTCGCCACCGGCCGGTCGAAGTCGCTCCCGCTCGGCGGCAACTACGCGACGCTCGCAGCCCCGCCGGCCTGGCAGCCGTGATCGCGCCGCGACGACCCACCGCGGTCGTGGACTGCAAACAGGGCCGTGCTAGCCGTGAATTGCTTGAAGTCGTTTGCGCTCCTGCTGGTCGTTTCTGTCGCGTTTCTCAGCCTCGCAATCGACGGATCCGCCCGTCCGCAGACGACGAACCCGGGGGGCTACTTCACGGTTCGGGTCGTCGTCACGAACAAGGGCGCCACGATCAGCCCGAACCACGCCCGGCGTGGCCAGATCGGGATTTTCCTCGTGACCAATCGCGCGACGGCTCGCGTGTCTTCACGCTCGGAGACGTCACGCTGACTCGTCATCGCGGCACCGGGTTCGCGATCAAGCTCGCGCGCAACCAGCAGAAGCGGGTCCTGTTGACCCTCGACTACCGCGGGCCGCTTCCCGCCGCGGTCGGCAGCACCAGCAAGACCAAAGTCGTGGGCGCGTTCATCGTCACCTGAGGTCGATTCACATGACCGGAGGCGCAGATTGGCGGTCATGAGGCCGCGACGGCTGCATGCCGTGGTCATCGTCGTGGTGGTGTGCGCCCTGGCCGTCGTCGGTGTCATCGCTGCGCTTCTCCTCGCGAGGGGCGGGCACAAGAGCACGACGGACCTGCCGACGACCGCGGTCGTCCAGACGACCGGGTCTGCGCCGACGACGGGGGACTGGGCGCCGATCACCGTGACTCGACCGAAGCTTCCGGTCATCGGGGGAGGGATCCCCGTGGACATCGATCCCATCGTGTCGCGTACCGACTTCAACACGACGCTGTTTCCCGTCGGCCCCGATCGCTACCGGATGACGATCTTCAACACCTCCAACCTCGGTGCGATCAACTCCCTGCAGTGGTATCCCCCGGTCGGCGTGCGCATCGTCAAGGTGCTCGGAAGCAGTGCGGGCCGCTGCGTCCTCACGGCCCTGACGGGTTTCGGCGGCAATCAGTTCCCGACGGTCGTTCTGTATCCGAACATCTTCTGCGACAGGCTCGATCTCAAGCCCGCGACGTGCATCTGTCGCGGGGACGGCGGGGCCGTGACGATCACGTTCAGGACGAACAAGCACCTGGCGGTGAACGACGGTGACCTGAGGCTGCGCACGGCGACGGTCGCGTTCGACCGCATCCCGCTCACCCCGCCGGCCGGTCCGCCGCCCGCGCGGCACGTCATGCGCATCGCCACTCCGGGCGCGGCGTCTGGCGGGCTGACGTGCCGGCGAGCGTGCCGATGCGCAGCGCGCCCTCGATGGTCTCCAGGACTCGAACATCTCGCTCCAGCTCGCGACGATCACGACCAAGTGGGCGCAGAACATTCCGGCGACGTGCCGGGTCGGCCTCGTGTCGAGGAACCCGAGCAAGTTCAAGGTCTACGTCTTCTGGGTCCCGTGGCTTGCTGCCGAGCCGTACATCTGGCTCGACATGAATCTCGCGGACGACCCACATGCGAGCACGTTCACGCTCGGCACCACTCAGCCCGTCCTGCCGGGCGGCAGGCTGACGCGGAACGGTCGAAGCGTGAATCGACTGTCGGTCGACACCACACTGCTGTCGCGGTACGGGCCCGAACAGGCGAAGAAGGGCCACGAGATCATGGTCGCCCATGCAGCCAACGTCTTGACGAAACCGGGTGCGACGTGCCAGGTGCTCAAGAACGGAAGCCTCGAGCTCGTGCCGCGCTGAGCGGCGAGCAGGATTTCGGCCCTGCCGCGCTACTCTTGATGTGATGAGCCGGGGTCGCATCCGTGGCCGGCAGACAGCGTTTCTCGTCGGCGTGTTTGGACTGATCTTCGCGTCGGCGGTGGTCGCGGGCGCGGGCGCGGCCGGTCAGCGGGGATTGACCGTCTACAGCGTCGCGACCGGGCTGCAGTACATCAACACGGCCGACGATCGGGCACGCGGTCATGTCAACAACCCGCTCGACAGCACGGCGAACAAGCTGGCTCCGAAGAGCTCCGGGAGCAAGGGCCCCTTCGCGGGTGACATCGCCGTCTACGCGCTGAGGCTGTACGGCAACTCGGAGTTGACTCGATCCGCCGGCACGGCCGTGTACACCTGCTACTTCAACTATGACCGGCACGCGCTCTGCCAGACGTACTACAAGCTCAAGGCCGGAGGCACGCTCGTCGCCTCCGGGCCGATCGACTTCAACAAGTCGAGCTTCACGATCGTCGTCAGCGGCGGCACGAAGAAGTACCTCGGGGTTCGAGGCGAGGCCAAGGTCGTCGCCGCGCCGGGCAACGCCCAGAAGATCGACTTCCGGTTGATCGGATGAGCCGCACGCCTGCTCGCAACGATCGTCGTTCTCGCGGTTGCGCTCCCGGTGATCCCTGCGTCCGGAGCCTCGCGCGGGTCGCAGAGCCTCCGGTCTACGCCGTTCCGGCGACGGTGCAGTTCATGAACCACGCTGACGACCGGCTCCGCGGGATGAGCACCAACCCCTTCAAGCTCAAGGCGGAAGCAGTGATCCTGGGCAAGAACGGGAAGGAGAAGGGGAACGGCCCCTTCCCGGGCGACGACATCCTCTACGGCTTCAAGCTCTTCGCCGACGCGAAGCGCTCGAAGCCGGTCGGTGCGGCGATGTTCACCTGCTACTACGAGTTCGTGAAGCGTGCGACCTGCGACTCGTACTTCGATCTCGCCAAGGGCCTGCTGCTGGCTTCGGGGCAGGTGCGGTTCGGGGGCACCCACTTCACACTCGGCGTCACCGGCGGCACGAATGCGTACTTCGGTGCGCTCGGGCAAGTCGACTCCGTGCCGGCCGCCCGGAATGCACAGCGGTTCGATCTCCACCTGACCGGACTGCGGTGATCGGCCGCAGGGGTCTCGTCGCGGCACTGGGGGCGGTTGCTGCTGCGGCGATCGTCGTCGGAATCGCGAGCTGCGGGGCCGGCAAACGAGACCGATCTCCGGCGGCGACGAGGACGGCTCCGGCCGGGCCCGCAGCGACCCCCTCGCGTTCGTTCGTCGTCTACGGCAAGCCGAAGGAGGCCCAGTCCGTCAATCACGCCGACGACCGCGCACGGGGGGACAAGTTGTTGAACTCGTTCAACGCGGACGGGCTTCCGACACCCCCGAGCGCCAACTCCGGCAAGAAGGGGGAGCGGGCCGGCGACAACGCGCTCATCATCTTCGTGCTGTATGCCGACCGCAACCTCACGCGAGTCGTGGGGACCGCCACCTACTCGTGCACGTTCAACTTCGACCAGGAGGCGGTCTGCGACGGGCAGTTCCAGATCGGTGCGGGGACGATCATCGCGCTCGGCCCCGCGAAGTTCGACGGCGGGGAGAATGTCCTGGCGGTGACCGGGGGCACAGGCCAGTACGCCGGCGCCCACGGGCAGGTGACGTCGACCTCCGCGACCGGCAGCAAGAACACTCAGATCTTCCGCTTCGACCTCGTCTGAACCAGGCGCCCGGGCTCAGCAGTGAGTCGTCGTCTTCCGCCCGTTCGGGCAGATGGCGCCGTACCAGCCGACGCTCTCGAGTTTCGCGCCTGAGAGGTTCGCCTTCGAGAGATCCGCTCCCATCACCGCCGCGTCCTGCAGGTTTGCGCCCGAGAGATTTGCCCCGATCAGATACGCGCCGCTCAACGTCGCGCTCGCGAGCACGGCTCGGCGTCAACTTCGCGTGACTCAGGTTCGTCCCCACCAGCGAAGCCGTGTTGAGGATTGCGCCGGTGAGATTGGCGCCGTCGAGGTTCGCACCGGCCAGGTTCGCCGCCCCGAGGTTCGCGTGAGCGAGGTTCGCACCGACCAGGTTCGCACTCGCGAGATTCGCACGGAACAGGTTGGCCCCGGAGAGATTCACGTGCGCGAGGTTCCCACCGTTCAGAGTCGCGCGTGAGAGATTCGCATCATTCGCAAAGGCTCCCACGAGGTTCGCGAACGTCAGGTTCGCAAGGTCGAGGCGCGCCCGGGTGAGTTTCGCGCGCACCAGCCTGGCCGTGGCCAGGTTGGCTCGCGTGAGCCTGGCGCCGGTCAGATTCGCCCCGGTCAGGTCGGCGTTGCGCAGATCGGCCTGCACCAGATCCCTCCCGGCCAGGTTGCCGTGCGGGCACGAGGTCCACGCGTGCTTCGGAGCGATCTTGCAACCCGAGCTCGCCTCCGAGTGCGCCGCCGCCAGCGCCCCGCCTGAGAGCCCGACCGCCAGGACGAGCGCAACGATTACCGGGGATGCTCCGCGCATGGCCGGGAGCGTAACCACTTGTTGACCTCGTCCGGTACCGAGGCGTATATTTTCGGCGCACAAACAATCTCGCAACGGGCGCGCACGATCGCGCCGGCGGGCCTCGCCGACCCAGGGAGGAACTCGATTGCATCGCTTTCGTTGGCCAGCAGTTGTGGCCGCGCTAACACTGATCGCGGTTGGAGTCATCGCCAGCGCCGCTTCCTCGCAGCGGGCCGTGACCAAGACCATCACCCCGTCACCTGCCGTGGACATCCGCGCAGTTGAGCGCTCCCGCCGGGAATAACTGGCTCGAGTACTACGGGAGCCTGAACGGCAATCGGTACTCGTCGTTGAACCAGATCACGACGTCGAACGTCGGCAATCTCAAGCAGGTCTGGCAGATGAGTCTCGGCACCTGCACGGCGTCGATCATCGCCGGCGATCCGGTGATCCCCGGTGCGCCGCGTGGAGCCACGAACAACCCGACGAACTGCGGTTCGATGGAGTCGAACCCGGTCGCGGTCGACGGTGTGCTCTACACAATCAACGCTCCTCAAGGCCAGGTCTTCGCGATCGACGCGGCGACCGGCAACATCATCTGGAAGTACACACCGTCGTACGCAGGCGAGATCCTCAACAACGGGCGCGCCTTCAGCCCCGGCAGCGGCGGACGTCTGCCTGGTGTCGCGGTCGGCGAGGGCAAGGTCTTCTTCGGCCTGCAGGACGGCCGCGTGATCGCACTCGACCAGGTCTCGGGCCAGGAAGTCTGGGAGAACTCGGTCGGGTCGTACCGGAACAACGCGAAGGTGTCGAACGCTCCGATCTACGTCAACGGCTTGCTCCTCGTCGGTGACGGCTCGGGCGACAGCGGCGGCAACAGCCCGACCATCCAGGCCTTCAGGGCTGCGAACGGCGCTCGCGTCTGGTCGTGGAGCCCCGTCCCGGCGCCCGGTCAGCCGGGCTCCAAGACCTGGACGATCAACGGCAAGGGCGGGAACGGCAGCACGCTCTACGGCGGCGGCTGCGTTCTGGGAGTCCCCGGTCGTCGATACCAAGCTCAACGAGTTGATCGTCGGCAGCGGCAACCCCGAGCCGTGGAACTCGCGCGGCCCGGGTCAGAACCTCTACACCTGCTCGATCGTGGCGCTCGATCTCAACACGGGGCAGCTGAAGTGGTACTTCCAGCAGGTGCACCACGACCTGTGGGACTCCGACCTGCCGAACAACGGCGTCATGTTCGACGGCAAGTTCAAGGTCAACGGCAAGACGGTCTCGCGTCCGGCCGTCGCCTACGTGAACAAGGTCGGCATGACGTTCGTGCTCGACCGCGAGACGGGCAAGCCGCTGATCCCGGTCAAGGAGACCAAGGTGCCGCAGAGCAAGGCGCCCGGCGTCAACACCTGGCCGACGCAGCCGGTCCCGGCGACGCAGAACGTCCTGTTCAACCCGATCGGGAAGGACGGGATCCCGTGCACCACGCTGACGGCGGCCACGAGCTCCGGCCAGTCCGTACGCCACGGCGACCGCGCCTGACGGCAAGCCGTACAAGCTCGGGTGCGCGTACACGTACTACGACACGACGCAGTACACCGTGATGCCGTTCGAGATGATGGACTGGCCGGCGAGCTCCTACAGCCCGCAGACCCACTCGATGATCACCTGCGGGGTCACCGGCCGGGCCACGGCCATGGAGCAGATCCCGGCCGCCCAGCAGGTCCCGAGCGCGTTCGGCGGCCTCGGTGCGAACCGCCTCGGCGTCGGTGACGGCTCCACGCCGATCAGCAACTCGGGCAACTTCACGTCGCTCAACGTCGAAACCGGCAAGTACACGTTCCACCAGCACTGGCCGGCAATCTGCTACTCCGGCTCGGCCAATACCGCCGGTGGAGTGACGTTCGTCGGCCACTACGGCACCGGCGACGGGTCGAAGGGCGACGGGTACCTCGAGGCGGTCGATACGAAGACCGGCAAGTCGCTCTGGCAGTCGGCCCCGATGCCGTACCCGGTGGCGGCTGCGCCGATCGTCTACAGCGTCAACGGCAAGGAGTACGTGACCGTGGAAGTGGGTGGCGCCGGGCACAACGACGTCACACGCCCGTTCGGTCTCCTCGACTCGCGGCGCGTCCGCGGCGACTACGTCTACACGTTCGCACTGCCGTCGTAGGCGGACTCGATGTGCATGAGGCGGTGGCCCCTTACGAGGGGGCCACCGCCTCTTTCTTGTTGGGGAGCTCGTCCGCTCCGTACGTGCGCGGTCCGTGCGTCGCGTAGCTTGACGACGACGTGGTGAGTGTGGCTCGCGTGACCCGACAGCGAGGCGGTGTCTCGACCGGCCTGTTCGCAGTCTGCGCCCTCGTCGCGATCCTGGCCGTTCTCCCGATCGTGATCATCGTCATTCAGGCGTTCCAGGGCGGCACGTCCGCGATCAGGGACGCTGTCGGTGCATCGTCGTCTCGCACGCTGCTCCGCAACACCGTGCTTGTGTCGCTCGTCGCGACGCCGATCTGCGGCGTGATCGGTGTCGGCGGGGCCTGGTTCGTCGAACGGACGCGCCTACCCGGCCGGCGGCTCTGGGCGCTGCTCCTGGTCGCGCCGCTGACGGTGCCGCTCTTCGTCACGAGCTACGCCTGGGCGACGCTCGGCGTTGCGCTGCAGGGGTTCGTCGGCGCCGCCGGGATCATCGCGTTCACGTACTACCCGATCGTCTTCCTGCTCGTCGCGGTGGCGCTACGCGGGCTGGACCCGGCGCTCGAGGATTCGGCGCGCTCGCTCGGGCTCAACCCGCGCCAGGTCTTCTTCCGGGTCATTCTGCCGCAGCTTCGCCCTGCTCTCCTCGGCGGCTTGTTGCTCGTGGCACTCGATGCACTCGTCGAATTCGATGCGTTCGTGGCACTGAGATTTCAGACGTTCTCGCTGGACGTCTATGCGCAGTACCGCCTGGGGTTCAGCGCGTCGGGTGCGGCCGCGCTGTCGTTCTTCTCGATCGTCCTCTGCCTCGTGCTGCTCTTCGGCGAAGCGGGCCTGCGGGGCGACGCGAACTACACGAGGGTCAGCCGCGGCGCCCGCAGGCCTCCCGTCCGGTATGAGCTCGGCCGGTGGAGGTGGCCGGTGCTGGCGAGCCTTGCCGGCGTCGTCGCGATCGGAGTCGGCATCCCGGTCGGCATGCTCATTCGCTGGTTCACGGAGAGCAGCAGCGCCGCGCTCTCGACCGCCACCGGGAACCTGCAGTTCCTGTGGCCGGCCAGCCGCACGACGATCCTGCTCGGCTTGTCCTCCGCCCTGGTCGCGCTGCTCATGGCGCTGCCGGTCGCACTGCTCGCTGTCCGGCACGGAGGGCGTTTCGCGAGGGTTGCCGAGCGCTCGACGTACCTTTCCTTCGCACTGCCCGACCTGGTCGGTGCGATTGCGCTCTCCTACGGCGCCGTGCACTACGCGCGGTTCCTCTACGGGAGCTTCGCGCTGATCGTCTTCGCCGAGGCGCTTCTGTTCCTCCCGTTTGCCGTCGTTGCGATGCGGGCGACCGTGGGGCAGATCGAGCCTGCCCTGGAGGACTCCGCCCGCGCGCTCGGCGCCGGCCCGCTGGCGACGTTCCGCCGGGTGACGCTGCCCGTCGCACGCCCCGGGGTGGTGGCCGCGATCGTGCTCGTCTTCGCCTTCTCCCTCGGTGACCTGGCGACCGCGCAGGTGCTGCTCCCGCTGAACCTCTACACGCTCGGCACCGAGTTCCAGGCCAACAGCAGCACGGTTGCCTTCGCGAGCGCCGCCCCGTTCGCGGCGGTGCTGATCGTCCTTTCGATGGCTGCTGCCTACGTGCTGATGAGCGGCTTCGGCACGGTGCGAGCTTTCACGGACGACGAGCGTGGCTGAGCTGCGTTGCACGACGGTCGCGAAGTCGTACGGGGCTCGGGACGTGTTGCACGAGGTCGACCTCGTCGTCCCGGAGGGGACCCTCACCGCGATCCTCGGCGCGTCGGGAAGCGGCAAGACCACGCTGCTGCGCCTGATCATCGGCTTCATCGCACCTGACCGCGGGACGATCGCGATCGACGGAAGCGTGGTTTCCGCCGCAGACGGCCTGCACGTACCACCCGACAAGCGAGAGGTCGGCTACGTCGCCCAGGAAGGTGCGCTGTTTCCCCACCTGACGGTCGCCGAGAACGTCGCCTTCGGCCTTCCGCGCGGGGAGCGAAAGAGTGGACCCCGGACGGCTGAAGCGCTCGACCTCGTCGGGCTCGGGTCGGGCTACGCCTCCAGGCGCCCGCATGAGCTCTCGGGTGGAGAGCAGCGCCGCGTCGGCCTCGCGCGAGCGCTCGCGCCGAAGCCGCGGATCGTGCTGCTCGACGAGCCCTTCTCCGGGCTCGACGCGAACCTCCGAGCAGAGACGCGCGACGCGGTGACGAGCGCCCTGGCCGCCGAGGGCGCGACCGCCGTGCTCGTCACGCACGACCAGGCCGAGGCTCTCTCGATGGGGCGGGAGGTCGCCGTTTTGCGCGCGGGACGCCTCGCTCAGACGGCGACTCCGACGGTCCTCTACCGGGCTCCGGTCGATCTCGAGGTTGCGCTCTTCGTCGGTGACGCCATCGTCCTCCCGGGAACCGCTGCCGCCGGCGTCGTCGAATGCGCGCTCGGACGCCTACGCACGGCGAACGTCGCTGCTGCCGGCAGAATAGAGGTGATGATCCGCCCCGAGCAGATCCGCCTCGGGGCGGTCGACGGTGTCTCCGCAGACGTGGTCGGTCGCCGGTACTACGGTCCGGACACCGTCCTGCAGCTACGGCTTCGCGACGATGCTCGGTCTCCGATCGCCGCCCGCACCTTCGACGTCACCGTCCCCGACGCCGGTGACGTCGTCAGCGTCGGCGTCCTCGGCCCGGTGGCGGTCTTCCCGGATCCGGCCGCGTGACGCGCGCCGGCTCCCTGATCGCGCTCGCCGCCGTCTGTGCGGCCCTCGCCGCCGGCTGCGGAGGAGGCTCGGACCACTCCTCGATCACCCTCTACAACGGCCAGCACGCCGAGCTCACGAGCTTGCTGGTCGCCGCGTTCGAGAAGCAGACCGGGGTCAAAGTCCAGATCCGGACGAACGACTCCGCCGTTCTGGCCGACCAGCTCATCCAGGAGGGCGGCGCCTCGCCGGCCGACGTCTACATCGCCGAGAACTCTCCCGAGCTGATGGAGCTGCAGCGGCGCAAGCTCCTCGCCCCACTGCCTCAGTCCATCCTCAGCCAGGGTTCTGCCGGCGACAACTCCCCGACCGGCAAATGGGTCGGCATGGCATTGCGGGTGAGCAGTCTCGTCTACAACCCGTCGCGCCAGCCGCGGGCGCAGCTACCGAAATCGCTGCTCGATTTCGCCCGGCCCGAGTGGAAGGGGAAGATCGCGATTGCTCCGACGGATTCCGATTTCCCGCCACTCGTCGGTGCGGTGATCGCCACCCACGGCGAGGCGGCGGCTCGCAACTGGCTCGCAGGCCTCAATCGGAACGCCCGGGTCTACCAGGACGAGGAGGCGGTCGTCGCTGCCGTCAACCGCGGCGACGTGGCGACCGGCGTGATCAACTCGTACTACTGGTATCGCCTCCAGCGTGAGCTCGGCAAGGACGCGATGCACAGCGCGCTCTACTACTTCTCACCCCACGACCCCGGTGCGGCCGTCAACATCTCCGGCGCGGCCGTGCTCGAGTCGAGCAAGGAGCGAAAGAACGCCGAGCAGTTCATCAGCTTCCTGGTCAGCCAGGCCGGCCAGCAGATCATCGCGGACAGCGACGACTTCGAATACCTCGTTCGCCCGGACGTCGCGCCCAGCGACGGCCTCCCACCGCTCTCGAGCATCGGGCACACCTCGGTCAGTGTTGCGTCGCTCGGCAACGGCGAGCTCGCCGCCCGGCTGATCCGCCAGGCCGGGTTGGTCTGACGAGGCTCATTCGCCGGTGAACATCGTCGCCGGCGTGACGCCTCGCCGCACGGATGCGATGTCGACCGTCTCGGATTGAAGTGGCAGGCTCAGCGGGATCGGGCTGCCGAACTTCCACAGGCCGAACTGAACCGTCCCCAGCTTCGAGCCCGGGAGCGAGGCCTGCAGCTGGGCGAGGCGTCCCGTTCCGTCGACTCCCGCCACGATCTGCACCAGCGCGCGCGCGCGCGTGCCTTGTCGGGCGCGGAGCGCTGACAGCTGTTGCTGGAGCGCAGCCCGAAAGGCTCCGGTCTTGCCCGCCGCCTCCAGCGCACGCGCCAGATCGACCGAGACGACGTACTTGGTGAACGGCACGTGATTGACGACGAAATGCCCCGAGGATCGCGCGGCGACCGCGCCCGTCGCGATCTCGTGGAGCAGCAGCTGCGGATTCAAGCTCTCCAATGCCAGCGCGACCGGCGTCGACCCTGCCGACTCTGGGTCGGCGAACGTCGCGGAGATCCAGAGATCGCCCTTCGGTAGCGCGGTGCTCACGAGCGGCTTGCTCCACAGCCTCGCCGGCAGGAAGACGAGGTAGGCGGTCCCGGACGCTCGGCGGCCGAGCGCCGGAACCTGGAGCGCCGCGTACCCGAGTCCTTTCGGAAACGAGTACTGCGCCCGGCCGAGGATCGTGCCGGGGGTCCCGCCGAACAGCCGTGCGCCCGTCAACGACAACGTCGACTGCGCTGTCAGCCCCAGCGTGGTCGTCGCGGCACTGCGAACTTCATGCACCGGATCCGAGTTGCCGCCGCAGCCGGCGAGCGCCGGTAGCGCCAGCGCTGCCGCGAGGATCGCGAAAAGGAGCTGCCGGTGCTTCAAGGGCGCGCAGTCTAACCGGCGGGTCCCCGCGCCTTGTAAGGCATGCCTTACAAGGATGGTATTGGGCGTGGCAACGTCCTGCTCACGAAGGACTCATTGCTCGTTCAAACCGTCTTGCTCGCTCAAACCGTGTCGTGGAGGCCGCTCCAGGTGCTGCGCAGTGGCGGCAAGTGGCCAGGGACAACGCCAGTGCAGCTCTGGTCGACTTCCGCCACTCGATCCGCAACTATCCGTCGGCGGCGGATCTTTGCGACCGCCAAGGTGCCGGTCGTGTGCAGCTAGGAGTCCTACCCACAGACGCTGTCCGTGCTCGTACACGCGCCAAGAACGAGGCGCACGCGGTGCCGGCGCGCAACCTCCGCGGTCGCCCGCCGGTGACTCACTGCTTCGGCAAGAGCGGCAGGGTGTGGCTGGCTGGGCTGGAGCTCCCGCTCGACGAGCGGCTGACCCTGGACGGCTGCTTGCGCCAAGTCGACTCCACGCTCGCGGCCGTCGCGGCGGCCGGACCGGGTGCAGCGAAGCAGGGAATCGAGATCCAGTTGAAGGACAACGGGAACGGCGACAGGTTCGTCCTGACCCCGCTCGGGTCAGGAGCCATCAGGGCCGACTCGGGCACCGTCAGCTTCTGTTGCTGGACCACGACCTTTGTCACGCGCAACGGGCAGAAGATCAGGGTCAACGACCCTCAGATGACGCTGACCGGGAAGCGGGGGACGCTCGTGGCTCGCAACCGCATCGAGTGGTTCGAGTTCACGGACGGATCGACGGTCACCACCGGCACCTGGAAAGTCATCCGCGGCACGGGCGGCTACGCCGGGCTCTCCGGAGGCGGAATCGGAGCCGGCTTCTCACTGGCCAACGGCAACGGGAGAACGCAGTTCGAAGGCTTTCTCAGCGCACGCTGATAACGACCCGGGCGGGACAAGCGGTTGTCTTGGCGCCGGAGGCGGCTCGAGGCCCCTCCGGCGCACCGTCTGAGGACCCCGCGAGGGGCACAGGACTCGCGCTACTCGTTAATTCTCAGCGGCGACGTGCCGCAGAGCGCCGCTGCGGTGTCGGCAGCGTGCTGTCTTGATCCGCCCGAAGCGGGAAATGCCCTGCAAAAGGGCCTCGTCACCACTCGATGGGCATGTAGAGCGGTTCGCTCCGGGAGCGCACCTGTTCTAGCGCTCGAGACGCGCGCGGCGTGTCGACGTCCGGCGCTCGGGCACGATCACGTGCGGCTCAGGGCACGTCCATCTGGATCAGCTTCCTTACTGCGAGCGCGGTGAAGCAGACGAGAACCACCGTCGTACCGACGGCAGCGGTCAGCGGGTCGAGCGAGATGTCGACACTCGCCAGCCGGCCGTCGTCGAGGGCGTGGACGAGCGCGAGCGTGTAGCGGCGGACGCTGAGGAAGCGGATCCCGTCGAGGTAGGCGGCGAGCGCCGCCTCCCAGATGAACACGTAGACGAGCCCGATCAGGAGCGCGTGTCGTGTCGCCAGCCCCGCCCACGTGAAGATGGCCGCGTAGGCCGCCGCGCCCGCGAGCAACCCGGCGCCCGTCGCGAGGGCGCCGCCTCCGTCGCCACGCTCGATCACCGCGATCGCGAGGGCGCCGCCGAGCGCGACCGGGATCCCGCCGACGGTCACAGATGCCAGCAGCTTCGGCGCGACGATGCGCCAGCGTGCGATCGGCTTCGTCACGAGGTAGACGAGCGTGCGGTCGCCCACCTCGTTGCCGAAGGCCGCGGTCGCGAGCAGCAGCATCACGAGCGGCAGGATCGCAGAGGAGAGCATGACCCTCGTGACGTCGTCCGCGAACTGGTCGGGGGTCGCGGTTGCGTCGGCGACCTGGAAGAGCAGGCCGGCCAGGAGCGGCAACGAGACCAATGCGAGCACGAGCCAGATCCGGCGGCTGCCGGAGAGCTGGCGTACGGTGAGCACGAAGACAGCGCTCATCTAGCTCTGCGTCAGGTACTCGAACACGCTCTCGAGCGAGTCGTCGAGCGGCTCGACGCGCAGGAGCCGGACCCCGACCCGCTGCGCGACGACCGGCAGCTCGCGCTGCAGCTGGGTGACGTTTCGGCTGCGGACGCGCAGACGGCCCTCCGAGTCGATCTCGATCGACTCGATCGCGTCGAGCTCGAGCATCCCGGCTGCAAGCGTCCGGGGGTTCGACGCGTCGATGCGAACGACGAAGGGCCGGTCGTTCAGCTGCTGCCGGATCGCTCGCGGCTCGCCGCTCGCGGCGAGCTTCCCACTGACCATCAGGTGGATGCTCCCGGCCAGCTCCTCGACCTCCTCGAGGATGTGGGAGGACACGAGCACGGTGCGGCCCTCGGCGGCGAGTCGGCGGATCACGTCGCGTAGGTGAAGCCTCTGTACCGGATCGGTCCCCGACAGCGGCTCGTCCAGCAGTAGCAGCGGCGGGTCGTGGACGAGCGTTGCAGCGAGGCGCATGCGCTGCCTCATCCCGCGCGAGTAGCCGCCCATCGGCCGGTCCTGCGCTGCGGCGAGGTCGACGGTCGCGATCGCCCGTCCGACCGCAGCGTGTGGGTCGTCCACGTGCTGGAGCCGCGCGCACAACTCGACGAACTGCCGTCCGGTGAGGAAGTCGTAGACCGATTCGTGCTCCGGCATGTAGCCGATGAGGCGGTAGATCGCCTGGTTCCGGCGCACCGTCTCGCCGAAGACACGAGCCGTGCCCTCGGACGGCGCGATCAGGCCAGCGATTGTGCGCAGCAACGTCGTCTTGCCGGCGCCGTTCGGCCCGAGCAGAGCCGTTACGCCCGCATCGACCTCGAGCGTGACGTCGCTGACGGCGACCACGCCCCCGAACCAGCGCGAGAGGCGGTCGAGTGCGATCGCCGGTTCGCCGGTGCCGCTCAACCGCGCACGATCCGCTCCGTCCGGCGCAGGAGCCACACCGCGAGCACGACCGTCAGGCCCGCGAGCCAGAGCGCCGAGACCCAACCCGGGCGCGTACGTCGGTTCGATCGCGTCGCCGAAGACCCAGTGCACCGTGTCGACAAGGGAGCGCAGGACGTCGGCTTCGGAGAGCACGTCCGAGAGCGTGCCGTCGAAGTTGTCGTGGGCGATGCCGCCGACGGCGCCGCCGATGAAGAGCACGGCCACCGTTCCGATCGCCGCGTATGCGCGCCGGGTCGTGAACGACGCGACGAACAGCGCCAGCGTCGTGAACACGACGGAGACGGCCAGGCCGGACGCAAGGAACCGCGGCACCACGTCCCAGTTGTCCCGGATCCACGACCCGGTGTCGTGCGCGTCGAGCAGGTTCCAGACGAACAGCACCGCCTCGGGAATGCAGGCCACGGTCGCGGCGACGGTGAAGAAGCCGAACCAGCGCGACACGACGTAGTCCGTCGACGTGATCGGCCGTGCCGCGTACAGCGAGAGCACGCCGTCCTTCCGGTCGGGACAGACGAGCAGCGGCGCGACGACGGCGGCGAAGAGGGCCAGCGGGATGATCGCGAACTCGTAGTACTCGGCATACGAGGGCAGCTCGAAGTCATCGGGGCTCGTCGGGACCGAGCCCAGGAACGCGGCGAGCACGACCAGCACCGCGGCCGGCACGAGCGCCAGGGCGATCAGGACCCAGGGCGCCACCTTGCCGCCGATGCCGCGGCCGAGCCCGAGCGAGATGCGCACGCCGTCGCGCCAGATGGCGCGCCGCCGCCGCCAGCGGCTCGTGCGCTCCCCGTCGTAGCCCTGGTAGCCGAGGTCGAAGATCTCGGCGCGGCCGGCCGTGCTCACGACGCCGCCGCCTCGGACGGCGCGTCGAACACGCTCGCGAGCGAGTGACGCTCGGGCGCGAGCCGGTAGAGCAGCGCGCCGGTCTCGACGATCGCGTCGCGCAGCACGTCGTAGTCATCGCCGGAGACCTGCGGCAGCGTCAGCCGGTTGCCGTCGAGCTGCGCGGCAATGCCCCGCTCGGAGAGGACGCGGGCGAGCTCCGCCGCGCCCTCGACGAGGTCGACCAGCACGGTCTCGGTCTCCTCGGTAAGCCCCGCGACTGCGCCGGTTCGCAGCACCTTGCCGGCGTCGAGGACGATCACCGCGTCGCACGTCCGCTCGACGTCGCCCATCAGGTGCGTCGAGATCACGATGCTGATCCCGAACTCGCGGCCGACGCGGCGGATCAGTTCGAGCATGTCGCGCCGCCCGAGCGGGTCGAGCCCGGCCGTCGGCTCGTCGAGAAACGCGAGCACAGGGTCGTGGACGAGCGCCTGCGCGAGCTTCACGCGCTGCTTCATGCCCGTCGAGTACGTGCCCATCGGCCGATAACGCTCCTCGAACAGGCCGACGTGCCGCAGCAGGTCCGAGGCCCGCAGCCGCGCCGCCGCGCGCGGGAGGCCGCTCAGCTCGGCCATGTAGGCGAGGAACTCCGCGGCAGACGCGCCCGGCGGCAGACAATCGTGCTCGGGCGAGTAGCCGATGCGCGTCCGGTACTCGACCGACCCGCGCGTGTCGCGTCCGAGCACCTCGACGGAGCCGGCGTCGGGGTCGATCAGCCCGATCAGGATCTTCAGCGAGGTCGTCTTGCCGGCGCCGTTCGAGCCCAGCAAACCGGTGACGCCCTCGCCGATCTCGAAGCTCGCCCCGTCGAGCGCGCGCACCGACCCGAAGCTCTTTGTCACCCCGGAGACGCGGACGAGCTGCATCGCGGTGAGCGTATTCGAGCCAGGAAGCGCCCGGGCGGCTAAGGATCCACAAGTGCGTTCACCGCGGTGCCTCTGCTGCTTGACCGCCGGACCCATCGGCCCCCTCGGGAGTCCCGGAAGCGAATGAGAAAGGAACAGACGCTGATTGCGGTGCCCAAAGAGGTCGCGGACATGGCGCCCTCGAGCCGTTTTCGCCTGCTAATCAGCCGCTTTTGAGAGCGCCGTCGAGGGCTCGGCAGCAACATCGTGCCCTCAGGTCTCCACTGGGATGGCGCCACCTCTCCTCTTTTCCCCGCAGCCATCGTGTCGAAGTCGGCGCCCGGGTCCATCCCGCGTCCGCGGCATCGGCGCGGCTCCCGCGAGGGGAAAGGAGAACCGCCGCAAGCTCGACACCGTTTGACAGATCGATGGGGCAGCCGCTGCGGGGACTGACGCACGCGTGCTGCCCCGTCGCTCGGCGGCAGTCCATGGCAATGGCTCCGGGGGGAACAGTTCCAGGTCGTTCTACTTACCGTGCTACCAAACTGAGAGAACCTGGCAGAACTGACGCCCCTCAAACCGCCTAAACAAGCCGATTGAGCCGCAGGAAGTGACGCTCCGGGGTTATCGCACCCAGGAGGTCGCCGGTTCGAGCCCGGCTAGCTCCATCAAAACCCCTGCATATGCGGGGGCTGATCACTCGACCGATCGAAGAAGTCTTTGACTTCGTTGCCGACGAGCGGAACGAGCATCGCTACAACCAGGACATGCGTTGTTCGGAGAAGATCACCGAGGGCCCGCCACCGATCTTCATCGTGGGGCCTGCTTGCGCACGACGATGCCGGCCGGTGTCGCGCCTTGAGGAGCCTGCCGAGTGTCTAGCGCTTACCGCGTAGCCAGTTCGACAGCCGAGTCGAGAGGGGTGCCTTTCCGGCGACCCACTTCGTCTCGGGTGGAGGAGCCTGGAACGGCTCCAGCGTGCCGACGTCGGCGGATCCGATCTTGAGGGTTACTTGTCCCGGAAAGATCTGTCCGACTATCTCGGCAGGAACGTAGCGAATCTGTGCGGGTTTCCCAGACTCGACTGCGAGGCCGTCAAAGATGTCGTCGTTCTTATCGCCTTCCGTCTGGGCGACCGTGCCGACGAGGACGCCATCGGAGGTGATGATGTTCCAGCCCTGCTCGATCTGAAGCCACGAAACGGGGTCACCCACACCTCGGTCGTCGCTCCCTGATGAAGACGAGCCACTACCAGGCGGAGAGGCAAACGTCCCGTCCACGCCTGATCCACTCTACGCCGATCGCAGCGGTCATGAGCGCGCCGCCGCCCCGCCGTTGGGTATCCGGTCGCCGGCGATCGAAGTCGGCAGCACCGCGATCACAGTCAGCTCACGGCACGATCTGCAGCGCGTGCACATCGAAGTAAACTCCCGCCGGTGCCGTGCGTGATCGTGTTCGGCGGAGACGACCAGGAGCTGCTCACCCTCCATCTCGACGTGGACGCTGATGAGGTAGCTAAGAGCCTTCGTGGCCACTCGATTCAGCGGATTGAGGTGAAGGGGAGGATCGTCTGGGTGAATCCGCAGAACGTGCTCTACCTTGAGGATGCGAGCGCTCCCTCACCCGCTGGCGAGCAGGCTGTTTCCGCGTCCGACGTGTCGTAAGAAGCCGCACCAGTCGTCGCGTCAGGCCGAGCAGACCGTCGGCATCCGGCGGCGCGGCACCAACCTCGACGGTCGCTCCCTCACTCTCAAGCAGATGGAAATCGAGACGCTTACGGCTGAGATCCAAACCGGCGTACAACTTTGAAACGGGCCTCCTCTCGATAGCTCCCAGTCGACAAACTGGCCACCCGTTTACGTGCGAGACTTCTCTCGCCGATCACCACCCCGGGGGAGTGTCGGAGTCGTGACGGATCGACGCGGTGGGAGCTGAGGACCCAACCTGAGCGAGGGTTACGTCTACGAGCATGGCTGGGAGGAGGAACGTGTCCGACTCGGAGGGCTCGAGATTGCGCTCGACGCGGGTACTCGCGAACATCTCTTGCGCTTGGGGGCCCAGCCGGGTCTTCGCTGTTTGGAGGTCGGGGCCGGCGGAGGAGCTGTCGCATGTTGGCTCGCGGAGCAGGTCGCGCCCGACGGGATTGTCGTAGCGACCGACCTCGAGACCGACTTCCTGGAACTGACGGCGGCGGAGTATCCGACGTTGCAGGTGCTGCGGCACGATCTCACGGAAGAAGAACTTCCAGGCGGCTTCGATCTCGTCCACGCTCGGTACGTCGTGGAATGGCTCCCGGACAAGACGCTCGCACTGCGACGCATGGTCGCCGCGCTTCGGCCGGGTGGCGTGCTGCTGGACGAGGAACCCGACTGGGTGACGATCTTCGAAACGCCCGAGTCGTCGGCGCTGCGTCACGTCATGATCGCGGCGATGCGTTACCTCGAGGCGACATGCCCGATCGACACTCTGTACGGTCGACGACTTGTCGACGACCTCACGGCGGCGGGCCTCGAAGATGTACAGGCAGAGGGTCGCTGCCTGATCGTGCGCGGCGGCAGCCCTCCCGCCGCACACTTCCTGCGCCTCACGGTCGAAAAACTCCGCGCCCCGCTGATCAGCGGTCACAGGGTCAGCGAGAGCGAGTTCGAGGAGGCTCTCTCGATCCTCGACGATCCCGGCACGAACGTGATGTTCCCGCTCACTGTCGCGGCCTGGGGCCGAAGACCGTCCTAGGCCCGAGGCGGCACGCGATCGTGACGCACCGAGTGATGGCGCATCGCCGCGTGCGCGCGCCGCTGCGAGCTTGCCTAGCGGGCGGCGGCGTGCTCGTCGGCAGCGCACGCGCGGAGCGAGGGCTCGGGAGCGCTCGATGAGCGACTCTTGCATGTCGGGCTGCTCTTCGGCTCTGACGATGTGCACGAGCAGCTCGTCGAATTCGGCGCTCTCGATGTACTCGACCATCACTTCGTCGAGATGCGGGAGCACGGTGTCCCGGAACTCCGCGAAGGGAGCCGCCTGTAGGTGGGCGTCGGCGAGCTCGCGGTAGCGTTCGAGCTTCTCCTCGTAGGTGAGTTCCTCTCGATCGCCGACGTCGAAGTAGTCGCGCGTGCTCTGATTGATCGGCATTGAGCGTCCGGTGGCGGTGCAGAACAGGCACCAGGCAATGAGCGACTTGATCGCCCACGGGAAGTGGTAGTTGAGGCTCGTCAACGCGAGATCCGGCGATGCGTTGGCGTAGTCGATCGGGTATGCCTGCCCGCCCTTGAGGATCACTTCGCAGGAGTTGAAGTCCCAGCGAAAAAAGGCGTTGACGAGGCGGCTGATCGTTGTCACCTCGTGCTCGAGCTCTGGGGAGAGGAAGTCGCGATCGGGCCTGTACCGATCGTGATGCTCCTGCGTCACGTCGTAGTGCATGACCCTCGTCTGCGGGCCGATCGAGAGGCTGCGGGTAAAGACGTCGTAGCCCTCGACGGCTGCCTGGAGGTGCATCAGCCGCTCACCTGACTCCTCGTAGCTTCGGTGCAACTCATCGCTGGAGGCGATGCGCGTCACGCCCGTCCAGGTGCCGCCGTCGAACGGCTTCATGAACAGCGGGTAGCCGATGCGCTCAGCGATCCCGTCGAGGTCGAACGGGGGGTTGTAGCGCTCGGCCATCGGCGCGAAGCGCGGGTTGCCCGGCGGTACACGATGTGGAATCAGCCAGGTGTCGGGCACCTTCAGGCCGAGCCGCATCATCGCGCAGTAGGCCGAGTGCTTCTCCATCGCCTGGAACGTGAACGGGTTGTTCAGCAGATACACGTCGTTCAGTAGCGCGATCTTCTTCAGCCACTCGCGCGGCACGTCGTACCACCAAGCGAGCCGGTCGATCACGAGCGAGTAGCGCGGGACGGAGCGAAGATCGAACGGCTCATTCGTGATCCGCTCGGTCGAGAACTCATGCGTGTCCCCGCCGTAGCTGATCGAGCCGAGTCGGGACAACACACTCTCGAAGGCGGCCGGCCAGTCCTCCTCGGTCGCCAACAGCAGCCCGATCAGATGCCGTTTCGCCATCGCCTCAAGCTTCGGGCCAGTCTACGTGTCTCCGACCGACAGACCGCGCCACCTCGACTGGATCACGCTGACGATCATGGTCATTCATCGCGCTCGTCGGGGCGATCTACTTCGTGGCGGCGAGGCCCGACAAGATCGTGGCGGGCCACCTGCACGACGAGCTCGAGCCGACGGGAGCCGAGCTGTGCGGCGAGAGCCAAGCTCCCGGCGACTAGCTCATGGGCAACGCTCTCCATCGTCGACGGTCGCCGGCTCGTCTGGCGCGATGAACGCCGTGCCGCGGACGAGCGTGATCGGGCGCTCGTCGAGCGTGCCGTCGGGACGGACGAAGCCGGCCGCCGGCACGATGCTGCGCACGACGCGGCCGCACGCGGCGATCTTCGGCTCGTACGTCCGCTGAGGGCCGTCGAGCAGGATCAGGCCGCGGATGCCAGGCCGTAGGAATCGCACCGGACGGCTGACCATCAGGCCGTAGGCGTCGGGCGCCGAGGTGTACATCGGCGAGCTACCGGCGAGTCGCGCTGCGACGGTGACAAACGGATCGGCCGGGGGTGCGTCGGCGTGCGGAATGGCAAGTGCGACGGTCGCGACCACAACCGCAAGAACCGGACCGGTGCTGCGTGCGAGCGCGTAGGCGGCCGCCACGCACGCGAAGGGAACGACGCCTGCGAAGTAGCGAACGGAGCCTGGGTCCTTGAGCAGGTATGTGGCTGCGAGCAGCGCGGCAGCGCCCCCGAGCGCCAACGCATGGCGTCGCGGCGCGCAGGCGAGCCCCAAGAGGCCGAGCAATAGGAGCGGCCAATCGGTTCGCAGGAGACCGGTGATTCCCTCAGGCATCCCGCCGGCGATCGCGGACGACGCCGTGTTGAACGCGAGCGGTGGACGAACCGCCGCGAGAACGACGGCGACGCTGGCGCAGGCAGCGGCTGCGAAGGAGACAGACACAACGAACAACGGGACCACGAGAACGGCGTACTCGGGCCGTGTCGCGACGCAGAGCCCCGCCAGAGCACCGGCCACGACCGGCCGCCGGTCGAACAGCGCGAGGGCCGCGCCGAGTGCGAGCGCCTGTGCGAGCGGGTCGGGCCCGGAGAAGGCAATCCAGTGGCCGAGGGCCGGGCTCGCGACACATAGTCCGCCAGCGGCGAGCGCAGCCACAGCGGAGCCCGTGAGCCGCTTCGCGAGGAGACCGACGAGCACGCAGCAGGTGCCGCTCGCTGCGACGGTGACCACCTCTCCCGCCGCTCGCAGGGACAGGCCGACGATGTGCAGCAGCGCGACGAGCGCCGGGAAGAGGGGCTTCACCGACGCGTCCGCGCTGGGCAGCCACGTGTCACCGCCGGCGCCGAGCGTCACGATCGGCCGGCCGTGCGCGGCGATTCCCTTCGCCATCAGCAGGTACTGGTAGCCGTCGGGGTAGAGCAACGCGCCACGGGCCTCGAGCGCGCGAGTGACGAACGCCGCCGGGACCAGGGCCGTGAGCCACCACCAACGTCTCATCGCGTCACGAGCTCGCGGAGGTAGCCGGCAGTTTCGGCGAGCCGGTACATGTGCATGCGGTCGCGGGTGCCGGCGTAGAGAGCGACCCGAATCGGCAGCGCGGCGAGCAGTCTCAGCGTCAGGCTGACGGACGCCTCGCCGCGCGCGCGCGTGACGCCCTGCCACCAGAGCCGCCGCCAGAAGTACGAGCCCCGGCAGCGCTCCGGCGCGACGACGTGGTCGACGACGGCTCGGGGCTCGAGCACGACCCGATGCCCAAGCGCGCGCACGTGATCGATCGCCACGACCTCCTCGCCCGACAGGAGTGCCGTGCCGGTCCGGCCGAGATGCTCCGGGAAACCCTCGCCGAGCGCGGTCCGCCGGAAGCAGATGTTCGCGCCGAACGGATAGTCGCGACGCGCAACCGCGTCGCGCCGATCTCGAAAACGCGTGATCCCCGCGTACTGGAGCAAGCGTTCGGAAAGCCACGGCGGCCGTCGCGAGACGAAGACGGGGAGGCATGTGCCGCCGACGCAGCCGACCGCGGCGTCCGCGAACGGCTCTGCGATTTGACGCGCCCAGTCGGGAGCGACCACCGCGTCGTCATCGACGAACGCGACGAGGTCGCCGGTTGCCAGTGCCAGGCCCGCGTTTCGCGCACGCGAGAGTCCCGGCTCGTCGAGTCGAACGACCCGGACGCCGTCCACTGGTTGAACCGGCGTCTTCGAGGCGGAGTCGACGACGATGACCTCGACCGGGTCCTCGAGCGCGGCGAACGCTGCGAGGCACCGCCGGAGATCATCGGGGCGGTCGTGCGTGCAGACGACGGCCGAGAGCGTCATCGGAACACCGTGGCGAAGAGCGCGGCATGCGCCTGCGCGGACGCCTCCCAGCTCAGCTCCCGCGCGCGCGCCCGCGCTCTCTGCTCCAATTCGGGCCGCCCGTCCCAGAGCTCTTCCAGCCTTTCGGCGATGGTGTCCCGCACGCAGAAGACCGCCGCCTCGCCCGCGACCTCGGGAATCGAGCCGATCCGGGTGGTGAGCACGGCTCGGCCCGCACCGAGGGCGTCGAGCAGTGGGCCGTTCGATTCGCCCACGGAGTCGCGCCTGAGGACGAGCACCGCATCCGCGGCGGCGAAGGCACGCGCATACGTCGCGTCGTCCACGTTGCCGAGGACGACCAGCCGCCACGGTGCGCCCACCGCCGCCTCGGCTTCGGCGACGAGCTTTGCAGCTTTCGGGACGCCCGGGAGGAGTGCGATTCGCTCCTCCTCGTTCCAGCCGAGCGCCTGCCGAGCCACCGCCCTGTCGACCGGAGGGAACGCCGTCGCCGGATGCGGGATCACATGCGCGCGACGACGTTCGCTCAGAAGCGATGCTGCATAGGAGCTGTGGACGATGACGGCTCCCGCGCGCCGGAGGACGAGTGGATCCGCGATGACCCGGTACAGCGGGTCGAGGGCACGCGTCCGCGGCCGGAGATCGTGTCCCGTGACGACGAACGGTTGCCGAGTGAGCGGCGCCTGGGCGAGGACGCCACGCGACGAGTTTGCGAGATGCCAGTGCGGCGCAGCGCCGACCCGGTCGGCAAGCATGTAGTCGACGCCCACTGCCCGCAGCGCGTCTGCCAGGCGCGCGCAGTAGCGGGAGACGCCGAGCGAGCTCCGGGTGTGGATCCCCGTCACCCTCACCGAAAGATCCTCCGGCGGTCGAGCAGATACACGTAGTACTCGACGCGTCTGCCGACTCGTCGCCCGATCAGCGAGAGTCGGTGCATGTAAGCGTCGACCTCTCCCAGCTGCGCCCAGTTGCGAACGAGATAGGGCGTGTCGAATGAGGAGAACGCGTCCACGGTCGGCGCCTGGATCCGGAATCCACGGTTGACGACGACGTACCGGACGCCCAGCTTCCACATCTGACGGGCCGCTGCGCGCCAGCGGTCACCGACGTAGAGCCGATGGATCAGCAGGTATCCGCGCCGGATCGGGGGGAGCTCGCTGGGGCCGCCCACGTGCCACGTCGTGAGCGTCAGCGTGCGGTCGCCCAGCGGGATGAAGAAGTACGACGAGGCAGGATCGCTTGCGATCACGGTCGGGGACGCCTTGGGCAGGAACTGCTCGAGTCGCCAACCGGCCTGGAGGTCGTTGCGGAAATACGTGACGTTCTTCGGCATGAGCAGCAGCGCCCCGAACGCGAACCCGGCCGAGCACGCCATCGTGCATACGGCGATCGACCCGGCGGCACGCCACTCCGCCCGGGCGATCACCGCCGCGATCCCGAGAGCGAGCGGGATCTGCGCGAAGAGGAGAAAGCGGTGCCAGAGCGGGATGCTGAATCCGGCCGACCCGAGGACTCCGATTCCGAGGCACCCACCCGCCCACAGCACCGGCAGCGGCATCTCCTCACGGGCGAGGCGGACGAGGCCCACGAGCCCCACGAGCGCCGGAGCCAGGAGCAGCGGCCAGTAGCGGATGCTGGGGCCGTTCCAGTAGATCGCGAGCCGATTCGTCCGCAGCCAGGGGTCCGGGTGGTTGAAGAGCCACAGCTCGCGGGCGGCGACGGCAACAACGACGGCGACGCCGACCAGCGCGATCCTCAGCGCCGTATCGGGGTTGTCGAGCGCGGGCCACCGCGCCGGCAGCTGCCGCGGCAAACGCCGCGCGACGGCGCTCACGCCATACGCGACATAGGGCAGACCGGCGAGGAGGACGGCGATGTGGGCGCCCTTGAGGGGTCCGACCTGCATGGCTTCGGAGAGGTGATACGCGGGCCATGCGGCGGCGAAGAGGTACCCGAGCGCCAGTGCCGGAGGCGTGAGTCGCCAGGTCGCTTCGGGCTCCCGGCGGACGACGTGGTAGCAGGCGAGCGCGCTCGCGAGGGCCATCAGCCGGACGCCGGTGAAGGGGTGCGTGACGGTGACGGCGCCGACGATCATCGCGGCCGCGAGAAGCCGACCGGGCTTCAGCCTCGCGTCCAGCACGATCAGGGCGTACAGGAGGAGCGCGATCGCGAGCGGCTCGGAATGATCCGCAGTCGTCATGAAGCCGTGGAAGCTGAAGTCGCCGGGGCACACGATGAGTGCCGGGCCCCAGACGAACGGCAGCGCCGCGACGGTCAACCAGGCGGTCCGGGACGATCCGCTCTGGTGCCTCGCCCAGAGGAAGAGCGCGTGGAAGAGAAGGATCGTCACGATCGCGCCCTTGACGGCGAGCAGCTCGTAGGCGGCCTTCGCGTCGATGAGGTTCGCGTGGACGAGGCCTACGTTCGCCAGGCCCTTCCAGACGAGGGCCAGGAGCTGCACGTCCGGGGTCGCGTGCGCCAGGTTCACGGCGTGAGAGAGGTACGGGGACGGCGGGCTGTGGAACGGCCGCAGAGCGAGCTCACGGAGCAGCGACATGTACGTCGGCGTGTCCGCGATGACCCGCATCCCGTAGCGCGTTCGGAACGCCCACAGCTCGAGCAGGACGATGGTGGCGATCACCGACAGGCCGACGACGGGGGCGCCGCTCCGTGCCAGTCGCTCCCTGATCGCAGACCGTGCGGGGAGCGCCTCGCCCGTGATGCTGGTCATCGACCGAGCGCCTTCAGGAGCGATGGCGCGACGACTCCCGGAACCTGTCGTGCGAGCAGCACCACCGCCACGAGTTCGGTGACCACCGTGTCGACGGCGGCGCCGACCGCTCCGAAGCGCGGGATAAGAACTGCGCCGAGGCCGAGATTCAACGCGAGACACGTGGCGACCTGCACTGCGAGCGCCGCGCACCCGCGGCGAGCGACGATCACGGTCCCGATGACACCGCTGATCCCGATTGCGAAGCCGGCGAGCAAAAGGATCACGAGCGGCCCGACGGCGCCGGCATAGCGTTGACCGAAGATGGCGGGGACGACGAATTCGGCCCCGATGCAGACCAGGACCGTCAGGGCCGTCCACAGCTGCAGCGTCCGTGCGAGCGCGTTCCGCACGACTCCCTCGTCTTCGTGCGCCGAGAGGCGCGGTAGTAGCGCCGTCGTGATCGCGTTCGGGACCAGCAGGAGCCCGAAGGCGATCGTCGAGGCGAGTGTGTACGACGCGGTGTCGACGGCCGGGCGCGTCGCGCCGAGGATCAGGGTGGGCGAGCGGTAGTAGAGGAGCGTCGCCAGAGCCATCGCACCAAACGGGACGGCGCTGCGCACGATCCGATCCGCCGAGCCTGCTCCCCTGAACGAACGCGCTCGCAGCACGAGCCCGGGCAGCGTGGCCACCGGTCCCAGCACGAGCCCGAGCAGGATTGCTGCTGCCGTCGGGCGGTGCAGCGCGAGGGCACAGGCGGTGGCGAACGCGACCGCCGCCGCGGCGAGCTTCTGCGCCGCCTCGGTCTCCAGCGTCTGCGCCGCGCGAAAGACTGCGTACAGCGTCAGTGCCGCGGCACCTAGGACCGCCAGCAGGCCGACGAGCAACGCCTCCAGCGGCCGACCGACCAGGACCCCACCCGCGACGCACGCCGCAACGGCGGCGAGCGCGAGCGGGACACGCGTGAGGCCGGCCGTGCCCGCCGAGGCGCAGCCACTGCGTGGATCGGTGGCGCAGTCGCGGACGAGCACGGTCGAGACGCCGGCGTCGAGCGCCGCTGTCAGGACGGTTGCCACCGTCAGGCAGATCCCCAGTGCCGCTAGCTCGCCTGTGGGCAGGAGCCGGGCGGCCACCACGAGCGTCCCGACCTGCGCCGTCTTCGAGGCGAGGTCGCCGACGAGCGCGAGCCGCACGTTCGCGGCGAGACCCGCCGAGCGCGCGGCGACGGTGCTCATTGGAGCTCCCGGACGGCGGTGCCGATCAGCGAGGCGTAACGGGCGAACGAGCAGCGTTGGCCGCCCTCGCGGACGCCGTCCCGGAGGCGAAGGTGCTCGCGAGCGAGCCGCTCGATCGCGTCGGCGATCGCAGCCGGTCGGAGCGACCGAACGACGATGCCGTCGCGGCCGTCGGCTACGGCGGCCCCGAGGCCGCCGACGTCGGTCACAAGGACCGGCCGCTCGTGCGCGAAGGCGAGTGCCACGACGCCGGATTGACTGGCCGACCGGTAGGTCAGAAGCGCGGCGTCGCACGCGCCGAAGAGCAGCGCGGTCTCCTCGTTCGACACGTACCGGTCGAGGAGCTCGACGCGATCACGGAGCCGCGCGGCCTGCCGGACGAGCTCGCCCTTGCCCGACCAGAACTTGCCGGCGACGACGAGGCGGATCCCCGCTCCAACGCGGGCCAGCGCCTCGAGCGCGAGGTCGACTCCCTTGTACGGTCGGACCGCCCCGAACGAGAGGAGGAGCAGGTCCGGGTCTCCGAGTCGGCGCCGCTCGGCATCGACCTCGGCTTGAGACGGTGGCTTCGCCAGATCGGCCGCGACGAAGCGAGGATGGAACGCCTCGAGCACCGGCGTCTCTCCGAGCCCGAGGAGCGCAAGCTCGTCGCACTGGTGCGGTGCGTGCGTCACGAGCAGGTCGGCGTGCCGGAGCGTCGCCCTCGTCAGTTTGCGAGCCGCGGGATGCGGCTCGTGGGGGAGGACGTTGTGGCAGATGACGACCCGGGCCACCCTCGGTGGCGCGTGCTTGAGGAGCCATCGATAGGGCGGCGCCATCACCGGGTGGAGCCACGGCAGCACGATCGCCTCGGCGCCGAAGTCGTCGATCCGGCTCAGTGCCGCGCGCCAGCTTCGCGGGTCGAGCCAGTCGAGCACGAACTCCGCGCTGACGGTCTGCGGCGGCCGCGAATGGGGATCGGTAGAAGACCCTCTGTAGAGCAGCGGCGGGTAGAGCCGCTTCCAGGAGACGAAGTCGACCTCGCCCAACCGGCGCAGCGCGGCGACCATGGCGGCGTTGAACTGCGCGGCACCACCGGTCAACGGATGTGTGGCGCCGAGCACCGCGAGGCGCGGCGCCGGCCCTACCATCCGTCGCGGCCGCTGTCTCCGCCCTCGAGACGGCGCACCATGTAGAGCGTCTCCTCGAGCAGGCGTCTGCTCGTCTCGATTCCGTCTGCGATCAGCCTCGAGACGAAGAGCCCGACCCCGACGATGACGAACATCAACGCCGCGAGGAGCGCCGGCAGATGCCGCCCCGCTCCGTCGGCCTGGTAGCCGACTAGGAAGACGACCGCGAATGCCGCGCCGGCGACGACGCAAAGCGCCGCGCTGATCCCGAACAACCGCACGAGCCGGTCGCGCAGCAGCGCGTTCATCGCCTGGAAGCCGGTCCGCGCGATGTAGGCGAGCACGTTGTGCGTCATCCGCGACGTCCCTGCCACCCGCGGTCGAACGGGGACGGGCACCTCTGCGACGGTGAGCCGCTTCCGTGCCGCTTCGACCAAGGTCTCGAGCGTGTAGGTGAACTCTGACGTCACGTTGAGGCGAAGCAGTGCGTCGCGCGAGAACGCGCGGAATCCCGTCGTGACGTCGCTGACGTCGAGCCCGAGCGCGTGCCGCGTCACCCAGGTGCCGGCGATGTTTCCGTGGCGCCGGATCGGCGTCATCTCCGCCGTGTTGAGGTCACGAACCCCGAGCACGATGTCGGCGCGATTGGCCAGGATCGGCTCGATCAGAGCCGGGATCTGCGCCGGATCGTGCTGTCCGTCGCCGTCGAGATTGACGACGATGCTCGCGCCTCGGCGAAGCGCTTCCGCGACGCCATCCTTGAACGTGGAGACGAGCCCTCGTCGCCTTGGATGATGCGCGATCGCGTCGACACCGGCGGCGATCGCCTCTGCTTGCGTCCCGTCCGTCGAGCCGTCGTCGACCACGATCACCTCGACCTCGGCGACACCGGCGATCGTGCGCGGCACTCCCGCGACGACCGACCGGATCGTCGCGGCCTCGTTCAGTGCAGGAATGATGACGGCCACCTTCGCGACGCTGGGTTCGGCCTCGTGAAGGCCGGCCGCGCGGAGCGGCGACCGTCCCGTGACCCGGATGACTTCGGCGGCGGAGGACATAGCGTCTCGGCTCAGTCGTCGTCGGAGTGCCGGTGGCCCTTGTGGTGGCCCTTGCCACACGGCGGCTTGTCACCGCGGTGCCCGCAGTGGCCGTGCCCGTGCCCGTGGCCCCCGTGCCCGTTCCCGGGGCTCGAAGGCCGGTTGCCCGACCGAACGCCGTTCACACCGCCCGTCGCCGCGTAACCACTCGCGGTCAGCCCAAGCGCCGCCACGACGAGAGCCAGCGCCGGCCGTCTCTTTCCAGTCATCCCCTACCTCACTTCCGACCGCGAGCTAGGAAAGGCGAGAAGTGCGTCGCGGCCCGCGCTTCTCGAGTTCGACTGCTGATGCGGGCCGACGCACCGGGTGATGCTTCATCCAGCTATCGACGTCCAGCGTCGGCCGGACATGCCTCGACCGAGGGGTCGCGATGCGCTCCCGACCGTCGGCGAGCGTTCGGGGCGAGATCACTTCCGGAGCGTCACCGGATCCGGTGCCTTCCGGGCAAGGAACGACGTTCAGGTCAGGGGTGGCTGACGACCGTGACCGGCACGTCGGGGTTGGCGATCGTCGACGACTCGCCGGCGTCGTGACGACGTCGAGGATGCCGCCCTTCCCGTTGGCCGGATCGAGGAAGATCGTGAGCAGGTCGTGCAGGCTGGCCCAGGTGAGTCCACCTGTTCATCCGTTCTACTTACCGTGCTACCAAACTGAGCGAATCTCAGCGAACCGAGCCACACGAGAACGGCTTGAACAAGCCTCGGCGAGCCTAGCGCGCCTCGTTTCGTCATCGCACCCAGGAGGTCGCCGGTTCGAGCCCGGCTAGCTCCATCAGGAAAGCCCCCGGAAACGGGGGCTTTTTCATTAGGCGCCGCTTCGCTCGTGCGCCGCTCCAATGGAGAGCGTCTTCGGAGTCGTAGCGCGCCTCCCACCGCGCTTCATCTGCTGGGAGCCATACGTCGCCGCACTCGGCGCATTCCGGCGTCATCACAACCCGCTGCAAGTCCATGCCGGGAAATGCCGCCCGCCTCGGCGCACGGCTAGGGGGTGTTCGGGCGGATCGGCGCTACTGGCGAACGGCCTGCTTCAGGGTGCTCCCCGCAGCGAACTTCGGAACCCTAGCCGCAGGAATCTGCACCTTCTCACTTGGATTACGCGGGTTCACGCCCTGGCGCGCCGCACGCTGCTGGGTCGAAAACTTCCCGAAGCCGGTCAACGGCACCTCGTCCCCGGCCCGCAACGCATCGGTCACCGACTCCATGAACGCATCAACGGCCTTTCCAGCGTCTCGCACAGTCAGCCCTGACTTCTGGGCGACCTTTGCGACGAACTCCTGTTTGGTCAACTCGCTCCTCCTCCATGTGTCGGCTGTCAACCCCAGGCCGTCCCGGGGCGACTCTAGTGCACGACGCGGCTGTTCCAGAACGATGAGGCGGAGATGGCGCTAGCCGCCATCCTGCGAGACGAGCCTGACTTCGATGGAGATCTCGGGGTTGAGCCGGTTGAGTTCGAGCATTGCTTCCGAGTGGACGAGCCGCCAGCCCCTGTTCGTCCAGCTGGGGGCCTTTACAAAGATGGGCCGTGTGGCCCATGTCCACGACACGCTCGAGCCGACAGGAGCCGATCGGCACGCGGAGGCATAGCGGCTAGCGTCGAAGACGCCCGTGAGTCGACCCGAACGACCTGCTTGGCACGTGTCGTCGTGCCCTCGACGCGGTGCGGGGTCAACTCCACCTCGAACGACTCCTTCACGACGGCCGGCGCGTCGCCGACGAGCTGAATCGCGATCTGGCCCTCGAACGCACATCCGGCCGCGACAGTGGGCAGGGCAGTGAGGACGAACGCTCCCGGGATCAGTCGACGTCGATCCCCACGCATGAGGCGGGTCTAGCCGCAGTGCGAGCGCGGCGCCTGAGCGTCCGCGATCAACCGTGTCAGCAAGGCTGGGTCGCTCGGGAGGGAGAAGTGATCGACGCCGGAGTTGTCGGTGAGGCCGAAGTGCCAGCAATGCATTGCGCTCCACGCGCCGACGGCGTCGTTGGTCAGGTCCTCCTGGTTCACGTCGCCGTCCCGCGTGAAGAACGGCGTCGACGCGTCGAGCAGCTGCCCGGGCGTGAGGGAGTGGAGCCCGATTCCCACGACCGTGTCGATCCCCGAGCCTTTCTCCGCGTAGACGTCCACGTTCGGGAAGTGCGCGGGATCGGCGAACCGCACGAACCCGATGTAGTGCTCTGCGAGCTCGCGGGCGACCGGCAGTCCGGCATCCGAGAACAGCTTCCGGAAGTCGGACGGCGTGTAGTCGCGGCCGGTCGACCCGTCCTCGACCACGATCTCCTTGCTGTCGAAGATCCGCGGATCCGCCATGCTCATGTAGCTCGACGGCGCACTCAGCAGCATCAGCGAGCTCGAAAGTGCGTTCTCCGGCGTGCTCGGGAACGTGAAGTCCTGCACGTTCAGGCCGGTGAAGGCGAGCGGGTAAACGGACCCCTGGCCGGGGAAGTTTCCGGCGATCGGCGTGAAGCCGTGGATGTACTTGTTCTTCCACGCCTGGCTCGTGTGCGTGAGCAGGTACTGCGCATAGATCGGGCCGTTCGAGTGGCCGACGAGGTGCACGGCCCGCTTGCCGTTGTCGCGGTAGGTGTCTTCGATCAGGCGCTTGGTGCGCTCGAGGAAGCCGTCGAGGTCGGGCGTGAGCCGCGCGTCGTATCCGGCGACGCGGACGTTCCGGCCGAGCGTCCATCCTGCCGCGTGCAGCGCGTCGAACATCGGCTCGTAGAACGGGGCGCTCGCGATCGAGCCGAAGTCCTCGATCGACACGTCCACGCCCTTCGGGTCGCGGAAGCGCTCCTGCCAGGAGCCGTGCGGTCGGTACGAGAGCGTCATCAGCTCGTCGCGGCAGACCTGCGAGAATGTCGCGCTCGGCGCCGGGTTCGGGAAGAAGTCCTCGAACGACCCCGAACGTGGGCAGGCGGGGTCGACGCCCTGGTTGTGGACGCTGACCAGCAGTCGCGTGAAGTGGTACGCCGGGAAGAGGACGATCGGGGTGCGCGTGCCCTGGCCATTCGTGGGCGGCGATCCACCCGCACCCGCGACGAGGACGAGCCCGAGCAGGGCCACGACTGAGCCGATCCCGAATGTCCTCCATCTGCGCATCTCAGTGAGCCTCCTGGAGCAGGGCACGACCCTAGACGAATACACATACACCGCGCCTTGCCGGCCGCAACCCGGACTAGAGTCGTGCGATGCGCAAGTGGCTGCCACTCGCGATCCTCGCCGCGGCCCAGTTCATCATGGTGCTCGACTCGAGCGTGATGAACGTCTCGATCTCGCAGATCGTCGCCGACCTGAACACGACGGTCACCGGCGTGCAGAGCGCGATCACGATGTACACGCTCGTGATGGCTGCATTCATGCTCGTCGGGGCGAAGCTCGGCGACATCCTCGGGCGGGACCGGGCCTTCGGCCTCGGTCTCGGCGTCTACGGGCTCGGCTCGCTGATTACGGCGCTCAGCCCGAACCTCACGGTGTTGCTGATCGGCTGGTCGGGTATCGAGGGGCTCGGCGCAGTACTGGTGATCCCGGCGATCGCCGCACTGACCGCAGCGAACTACGAAGGCAAGGAGCGCGCGTTCGCCTACAGCATGATCGGCGGCGCCGCTGGAGCGGCGATCGCGGCCGGCCCACTGATCGGCGGCTATGTGACGACGACCTGGAGCTGGCGGTACGTCTTCGTCGGCGAGGTCGTAGTGGTACTCGCGGTGCTCGCGGTCCACCGGCGCATGAAGCGCGCGCCCAAGCCCGAGCATGCGCCGAAGCTGGACTTCGGCGGCGCAGCTCTCTCCGCCGTCGCCCTCGCCCTGATCGTGTTCGGAATCCTGAAGAGCAGCACCTGGGGCTGGATCAGGCCGCTCGACGCGCCGACGATCAACGGCCACGAGATCACGCCGTTCGGGTTCTCGCTGGTGCCGTTCCTGATCATCGGCGGCTTCGTCGTGCTCGGCTGCTTCCTGGCGTGGGAGGAGCGCCGCGAACGGCTCAGCAAGAGCACGCTCCTCAACCGCGCGCTCATGAAGATCGAGACGCTGCGCGGTGGGCTTTCCTCGCTCTGCGCGCAGCAGCTGATCGTGATGGGCACGTTCTTCGTCCTGCCGGTGTACCTCCAGGTCGTGCTCGGCTTCGACGCGTTCGAGACGGGCAAGCGCCTCTTCCCGATGTCGGTCTCGATGCTGGCCGCTGCGCTGGCCGGACCGAAGGTGGCCGTGCGGTTCGGGCCGCGGTCCGTCGTCCAGGTCGGCCTGGGCGCAATGGCGATCGCTGCGCTCGTGCTCGTCGGGACGATCGACGTCACTCTGAACGGCACGGCGTTCGCGGTGTCGCTCGTCTTCTTCGGGATCGGCGCGGGGCTCCTGATGTCGCAGCTCGGCAACGTGATCATGTCGTCGTCCCCACCGGAGGACACGAACGAGGCCGGAGGGCTGCAGGGCACGGCACAGAACCTCGGCGCGTCTCTCGGCACGGCGCTGATCGGCTCCGTGCTCCTGCTCGGGCTGCTGAACGGGTTCAACTCGCGGATCCAGGAGAACCCGGCGGTGCCCGCCGACGTGAAGACGCAGATCTCGGCCGCCACCGAAAACGGCATCCCGATCGTCACGACCGAGCAGGCGCACCAGGTGCTGCTCGATGCCGGGCTGAAGCCCGCCGAGGCGGATGCGGTCACGGAGGACTACGGAAACGCGCAGCTCGATGCGCTGCAAACGTCCATGCTCGCGGTCGCGTTCCTGGCCGTGCTCTCGTTCTGGTTCACGAGACGGCTACCCGGCAAGCCGAAGACGGCCTAGAACGAGCAAGCGGCGCATTCGTCAGAAGGCGCTCCGAGACGGGCGAGCGCGAGCCCGAGCCAGGCCCGCGCGTGCGCGCTCCAAAGCGCCTGGTCGCGTGCGCCGGCATAGATGCGGAACAGGTGAGGCACGCGTGGCCTGCTTCAGCTCGGCGTCGAGCCGTTCGTTCTCGGCACGGAAACCGAGCGTCGCGGCTGCCCCACGTAGAACGGCGTGACGCCGTACGATCGCCTCCGTGGCCTACGACGAGGAGCTCGCGGATCGCATCCGGGAGTTGGTCGGGCACGAAGCCGGCCTGACCGAGCAGCGAATGTTCGGCGGGCTCGCGTTCCTGATCGGCGGCAACATGGCGATCGCCGCGAGTGGGGGAGGCGGCGCGCTCGTCCGCGTCGACCCCGCCGAGTCCGACGAGCTCGTCGCGACCACGGACTCGTCCTTTTTCGAGATGCGCGGGAGGACGATGAAGGGCTGGCTGCGCGTCGACTCGGAGCACCTGCGCACCAAGCGCCAGCTCGCCAAGTGGGTCTCGCTGAGCGTCGCCTACGCGCGCTCGCTGCCTGCGAAGTCGTGATCGACTAGGCTCGACGGGATGGGCCCAGTCCGATCGCTTCTGGTCTTCAAGCTCGGCGTCTTCACAGGGCTGGCCGCCGCGGCCGCGGTCGTGAGGCGTGCAATGCCCTCGCGTGGTGACGCAGACAGCGACGAGCTGGCGCTCGTCGCGGTCTTCAACGGCATCCAGCTCAAGAGCCGGGCGAAGGCGTTCAAGGGCGGCACGATGCTCTCCTGGTTCGGCGGCATCGCGCTCGACCTCCGCGACGCCGAGCTCGCCCCGGACGCACGGCTGTCCGTGCAGACGCTCTTCGGCGGGATCGCGATCAGGACACCGCCGACCTGGCGCGTGAAGTCGAGCGTCGAGGCCGTCATGGGCGGGGTCGAGACCCGGACCGCGGCCCCCGACGACGAGGACGCGCCGGTGCTGACGATCGACGGAACGGCCATTTTCGGCGGAGTCGCGGTCGGCACGAAGGACGTCGCGCCCGCCGCCTTCGAGCAGTCCGACTAGCGACGCCGCGACCTCCGTGCTCCGCATCGCCCCGACCGTCGAGGGCAACCAGTTCTGCGTGCTCGTTACGGGCGGAGCCGTCGGCTAGGAGCTGCTCGGCACGGCGGAGATTCGCCGGGCCCGTGCCGAGGCCTCCTCCTGGAGCCGCGCCTGGGCGTTCTTCGTGCCCGCGACGCTCGCCCGGTGCCAGTTCCCGTCGGGGTCGAGCTGCCAGGCGAGGACGTCGTCCGTCTCGAGGAAGTCGAGGATCTCGTCGAGCCGACCGCGGAGGGCGGGCGCGAGAACGGGTGCGTACACCTCGACGCGTCGGTCGAGGTTCCGCTGCATCAGGTCGGCCGAGCCGATCAAATAGACCGCCTCGTCTCCGTGGCCGAACCGGAGGATGCGGGAGTGCTCGAGAAACCGGCCGACGATCGAGCGGACGGTGATCCGCTCGGAGAGGCCGGGCACTCCCGGGCGGAGGCAGCAGATGCCACGCACGATCAGGTCGACGTCCGCGCCTTTCTGGGAGGCGTCGTAGAGAGCATCGATCAGCTCGGGATCGACGAGGCTGTTCAGCTTCATCGCGATCCGACCGCCGGGCTTCGCCTGGCCGAGAATAAGCTCGACAAGCGCGTCGCGCATCCCGGCGGGTGCCACCAGCAATGGTCCGAAGTCGATCTGACGGCTGTAACCGGTCAGGAGATGGAACACGTCGGCGATGTGCGCCGTGATCTTCGGATCGGCGGTCAGTAGCCCGACGTCCTCGTAGAGGCGCGCCGTCTCCGGGTTGTAGTTGCCCGTGCCGATGTGGGCGTAGCGGCGGAGACCGCCTGCCTCCTGCCGGACGACGAGGCAGAGCTTGGCGTGTGTCTTGAGGTCGACGACGCCGTGGGTCACGTGCACGCCCGCGTCTTCGAGGCGCTGGGCCCAGTCGAGGTTCGCCTCCTCGTCGAACCGGGCCTTGAGCTCGACGACGCATACCACCTGCTTTCCCTCGCCGGCCGCGGAGACGAGCGCCTTCATGATGTCGCTCTCGTCGCTCGACGTTCTGTAGAGCGTCAGCTTGATCGCCAGCACCGCGGGGTCGCGCGCGGCCTGCTCGATGAACGCCTCGACCGACGTCTCGAAGGAGTCGTAGGGGTGCTGGACGAACACGTCTTCGCTGCGGATCACGTCGAACAGGTCGGCCGGGCCCGAGTTCTGGCTCGAGACGAGTCGGGACTGCGTCACCGGCGTCCACGGCTCGAGCTTGAGCTCGGGGCGATCGAGGCCGACGATCGACCAGAGCCCACTCAGCCCGAGCGGTCCGTCGATCGAGTAGACGTCGTCGTCCACGAGCCGGAGCTCTCGCGTGAGCAGCCTGAGGGTCTCCTCCGACATCGAGTGGTCGATCTCGAGCCGGACGACGACCGGCGAGCGCCGACGGCGGACGAGGACCGACTCGACGGCAGCCACCATGTCGTCGGCGCCCTCGAGGTCGATGTCGTAGTCGGTGTTGCGCGTGACGCGGAACGGCGAGCACTCGACGACCTCCATCCCAGGGAAGAGGGCGGGTAGCCGCTGCGCGATCAGTTGCTCGAGCGGCAGGAAGCGCCGGCCGTCCTCGGTCGCCAGGAAACGAGGCAGCAGCGGCGGAACCTTGACGCGCGCGAGCCTCCGCACGACCTCGCCAGGCCCGCGAACGACGACGGCCAGGTTGAGCGAAAGGTTCGAGATGTACGGGAAGGGATGGGCTGGATCGATGGCAAGTGGGGTCAGGACCGGCTTGATGCGCTCGTCGAACGCACGCCCGAGAAAGGCGCGGTCGTCCTTGTCCAGCTGCTCCCAATCGCACAGGTGAATCCCGACGGCCGCGAGGTCGCGTACGTGTGCCTCGAAGATCGCCCCACGCCGCTCGAGCATCGTGCGGACGCGTTCGCTGATCGAGCGGAGGCGTTCGCCCGCGCTCTCCTCGTCGGCACCGCGGCGCCCGAGCCCAGCCTCGATCTGCACCTTCAGCCCGCCGACCCGAACCTGGAAGAACTCGTCCAGATTGCTGCTGAAGATCGCGAGAAACTTCGTCCGCTCCAGGAGCGGGAGCGAGGGGCGCGCGGCGAGGGCGAGGACGCGGTCGTTGAAGTCGAGCCAGGAGAGCTCGCGGTTGAGGTAGCGGCTCGGAGCCGCGTCCTCCGGCGAGACCACGTCGATCGTGCGAGCAGGGGTGCCGGCGTCTGGGGCGCGAATGGGGGACGGGGGCTGGATCTCCATCGATTGCTCCGCATACGCGCGGATGCGCAAGTCGCTCGGGGGACGAGCGACTCGATGCCGATCCTAGCCGAACGTCGTCGCCCGCAATCGTGCGCCCGCAGCTACTCCACGACGGCCGGGGCGCGGCCTTCATCAATCGGCTCTATGCCTTCGACGGCTGTCTCGGCGCGGTGTAGATCGCGCCTATAGTTCAAGCAGTCCAGTCGGCGACCGAGGAGCAGCAAGTGCGCAACGCGTTCATATCCATCCACACCTGCAAGAGCTTGATGGAGGGAATGACGCGTGTCGCAGAAACAGCTGAACCTCGGAATCCTGGCGCATGTAGACGCCGGTAAGACAACTCTCACAGAGCGGCTGCTGTACGACGCCGGCGTGATCGACGCCGTCGGCAGCGTCGACGCCGGAACGACGCAGACCGACTCGCTCGCGCTGGAGCAGCAACGCGGGATCACGATCAGGTCGGCGGTGACGTCGTTCGTGCTCGGCGATGTCCACGTCAACCTGATCGACACACCCGGGCATCCCGACTTCATCGCCGAGGTCGAACGGGTGTTGAGCGTGCTCGACGGCGTCGTCCTCGTGCTCTCGGCGGTCGAGGGCGTGCAGCCGCAGACCCGCGTGCTGATGCGCGCGCTCACGCGCCTGCGCATCCCGACGCTCTTCTTCGTGAACAAGATCGACCGCGCCGGAGCGGACGAGGAGCGGGTCGTGCGGGCGATCTCCGAGCGCTTGACGCCGGCCATCGTCCCGATGGGGGCGACCCGGGAGGTCGGCACGCGCGCCGCGTCCGTCACGCTCTTCGGCGCCGGCGAGCCACGCTTTCTTTCGCGTCTGACGGAGGTGCTCGCGGAGCGCGACGACGGGCTGCTGGCGGCGTTCGTCGGAGACGAGCCGCCTGCGCCGCTCGAGCGGCTGCGCACGGAACTCGCCACGCAGACGAAGCGCGCGCTCGTCCATCCCGTCTTCTTCGGCTCCGCGATCACGGGCGCCGGCGTGGCGCTGCTGGCAGACGGGATCGCGGAGCTGCTGCCGACGTCGTCCGGCGATGCGGATGGACCAGCTGCGGGCGCCGTCTTCAAGATCGAGCGGGGCCCGAACGGGGAGAAGGTCGCTTACGCGCGGATGCTGTCGGGCACGCTGCGGGCGCGCGACCGCGTGCGCTTCGGCGACCGCGAGCTCGACGGAAAAGTGACCGCGCTGGCGGTCTTCGAGCACGGGCCGGCCACGCAGCGGCCGGCGGTCTCGGCCGGGGCGATCGCGAAGCTCTGGGGCCTCCACGAGATCCAGATCGGCGACCGGATCGGCGACCCCGGATCGGACGGCGGGGCGCACGAGTTCCCTCCGCCGACGCTCGAGTCGGTCGTCGCACCCCTCGATCCGGACGACCGGGCGAGGCTTCGCGTCGCGCTCTCGCAGCTCGCTGAGCAGGACCCGCTGATCGCCGTCCGCCAGGACGACTCGCGCCAGGAGCTCTCGGTCTCGCTGTACGGCGACGTCCAGAAGGAGGTGATCCAGGCGACGCTGGCGGCCGACTACGGCATCGACGTCGGCTTCGACGAGGTGACGCCGATCTACGTCGAGCGGCCAATCGGCACCGGCGAGGCCCTCGAGGTCCTCCACGCGGAGTCGAACCCGTTCAACGCGGAGATCGGCTTGCGCGTCGATCCCGCCCCGATCGACTCGGGGATCGAGTTCCGGCTGGAGGTCGACGCGCGCAGCGCCCCGCTCTACGTCTACAAGACCCTCGACAGCTTCGGCGAGCACATGGACGAGTACGTCCGCACAGACCTGGTGGAGGGCCTCCGCGGCTGGCAGGTCACGGACTGCCTCGTGACGATGACCCGGTGCAGCTACAGCATCGCCGACGGCCCGCCGTCGAGACGCGGGCCGACCAGCACGGCCGCCGACTTCCGCAAGCTCACGCCGCTGGTGCTCGTGCAGGCGCTCGAGCGGGCCGGGACCGTGGTCTGCGAGCCGGTCGTCCGCGTCCGGCTGGAGATCCCCGTCGCCGCGATCGGAACGATGCTCGCGGCGCTGGCGCGGCTCGGCGCTCCCGTCGAGACGCCGTCGCTGCACGCCGATCTCGCGGTCGTCGAGGCCGTTCTGCCGGCGATGCGTGCGAACGACCTCCAGCGCCAGCTGCCGGGCCTGACCGGCGGCGAGGGCGTGCTCGACTCCACCTTCGCCGGATACGAGCCTGTGACGGGCGAGCAGCCGTCGCGGCGTCAGATCAACCTGTCCGCGACCGGCATGCGCTCGTCGCCCGCGAGGCACGATGCAAGGCAGAGGCCGACGCCCTCGTCCCCCGTGTAGAGCGAGTGCCACCCGCGCCCGAGCCGCGCTGCGCGCTCCTCGACCTGCCCGGCCGCATGCTGGGCGAAGGCTCGGGCGCGTTCGAGCCAGCGCCCGTCTCCCGTGCGCCGCCACAGGGCGAGGAGGGCGTAGGCGTTCCCGGCCGTCCCGTGGCACAGGCCCGGCGCAGCTCGGATCGGGCCGGCCTCCCAGACGAGGCGTCCCGCGGCGAGCAGCAGCTCGCTCCACGCGTTGTCGTCCGGAACCGCGTCCCACATCGTGGTGAGGACGCCGGCGGCTCCGTGGCACCACTGCACGCGGATCTGCTCGCGGATCACCAGCGGGCCGCCGGCGTCCGCCGGCCAGTTCGCCAGGCCGTCCTCGACGACGGCCAGCCGCGACAGCGTCTCGACCCCGCGGCGCTCGACCTCGTCGCGCCGGTCGGCGGGAAGCAGAGCCCCGCCGCGCCGCAGCACGTGGAGGTTCCCGACCAGCCCGTGGGCAGCGCCGAGATAGCGCGTGTCGTTCGTCCCGAGCCGCTGCGTCCAGAGCCACGCCTCCAGCTCGTCGTCGTACCGCCACTCCGCCAGCAGCCGCTCCGCGCCGGCCGACCAGAACGCCGCCCACCGCTCCTCTCCGGTCGCGCGCGTGCAGTTGCGCGGCCAGGGCCATGTAGCCCGGATGACCGACCATGGGCTCGCGGGCCTCCGAGTCGAGCGACGCCCATGCGAGCTCGGCGAGGCGGTCCCGCCGGGACGCCTCCGGCCAGCGACGCTCGGCGGCGGCGAGCACGCCGGCGAGGCCGGACCAGACGCCGTCGAAGGGGTGTCGGGATCGTCGGGACGCCGCTCCTCGAGTGCCTCCACGAGCGCCCGGTCGACGACGCCCGGCGCGGCGTGGCCTGCGTCGGCGAGCTCGTCGAGCGCCCAGGCGATGCCGGCGGCGCCGCAGTAGAGGCCGCTCGCAGGGCCGTCGCCGTCGCTCAGGGCGTCGGCGGGCTCGAGCGGCCAGCGCCCTGTTGCCGCATCGAGCTCGCGCTCGGCGCGCTGCCGCGATGCGCGCGATCGCCTCCTGCGCGGCGGACTCGCTGAACGGCCGGTCGTCCAGCGGCTCGTGACGGTCCGGCGTGAACAGCACGCAGCGGATCCTAGGACGCTCGGAACCTTCGAGTGGTTTTGGTTGACAAGACCATAACCTCGGTGTACGGTAAAGGTCGTGGCGACAAAAACCACACGCGGAGAAGCGCCGGTCGGCTACGACCCCGCACAATTCCCGGCCTTCGCCGTCACCGTGGACGTCGTCATCCTCACGATGTCGGAGGGGGAGCTCCACGTCCTCCTCGTGTGCCGCGGCGAGGACCCGTATGAGGGGATGTGGGCCGTCCCGGGTGGGTTCAAGCGCCCCACCGAGACACTCGACGAGGCCGCGAAGCGGGAGTTGGCCGAGGAGACCGCCGTCGAGGTGCCGCGCCTGCTGACGCAGTTCGGCGCCTACGGCGATCCCGAGCGGGACCCGCGCATGAACGTCGTCACGGTCGCGTATCTCGCCGTGCTGCGAGAGGTGGGAGCGGTCGTGGGCGGGTCGGACGCCGCAGCGGCCGCGCTGATCCCGGTGTCTGCCGTGCTCAACGGCAAGATCGACCTGGCGTTCGACCATCTGCAGATCATCCGCGACGCCGTCGAACGAGTCCGGGTCGAGCTCGAGCGCACGGGCATCGCGGCCGCGTTCGTCGGGCCGACCTTCACCTTGGCGGAGCTACGGACGGTGTACGAGGCCGTCTGGGGCGTGCAGCTCGACGCGGCGAACTTCCGCCGCAGCATCGTCGCGGAGGACGGCTGGGTGATCCCGACCGGCCGCCGAGCCCGGCCCGGGCCGGCGGGCGGGAGGCCCGCCGAGCTCTACCGGGCGGGACGGGCATGGAGCCACGGCGGCCCGATCCATCGACTGCAGCGAACGGAGGAGAGGAAGGCATGAGAGCGATCGTCCACGATCGGTACGGCCCGCCGGAGGTCCTGCGGCTCGACGACGTTGAGCGGCCGGTCCCGGCGGACGACGAGATCCTCGTCAAGGTCCACGCGACGACGGTCAACCGGACGGACTGCCACCGGCGCGCCGCCGACCCGTTCCTCTGGCGGTTCATGGCCGGCCTCCGCAGGCCCAAGCACAGGATCCTCGGCAACGAGCTGTCCGGCGAGGTCGAGGCCGTCGGCGCCGGCGTCAGCGAGTTCGCGGTCGGCGACCACGTCTTCGGGACGAGCGGGCCCACGCTCGGCGCGCACGCGGAGTACATCACGAGGCGCGAGAGCGGCCTGATCACGCACAAGCCGGCCGAGCTGACTTTCGCAGAGGCCGCAGCGGTCCCCGACGGAGCGCTGTCGGCGCTGGAAGGCCTACGCCGGGCCGACGTTCAGCCGGGGCAGAGGATCGTCGTCTACGGCGCGTCGGGGTCGATCGGGACCGCGGCGGTCCAGCTGGCCAGGCACTTCGGCGCCGAGGTGACCGCGGTCTGCAACACGAAGAACCTGGAGCTCGTGCGGTCGCTCGGCGCCGACAGCGTGATCGACTACACGCAGGAGGATTTCACGCGGAACGGCGAGACCTACGACGTCGTCTTCGACGCCGTCGGCAAGCACTCGTTCAAGCGCTGCAAGGGCTCGCTGAAGCCGGGCGGCATCTACCTCGCCACCGACGGCTTCCGGAACATGGGGCTCGCGCTCTGGACCAAGCGGTTCGGGGACAGGAAGGTCGTCTTCGGGCTTCCTCGCTGGAAGAAGGAGGACATCGTCTTCCTCAAGGAGCTGATCGAGGCCGGCGAGTACCGGCCCGTCGTCGATCGCTCCTACCCGCTCGAGGACGCGGTCGAGGCGAGCAGGTACGTCGAGACGCAGCAGAAGACCGGCAACGTCGTCCTGACCGTCAACGGAGGCCCGGCATGAGAGCGATCGTCCGCGAGAAGTACGGCTCCCCGGAAGTCCTGGAGCTCGGTGAGATCGACCGGCCTGAGCTCGTCGACGACGGCGTGCTCGTCCGCGTCCGTGCATCCTCGGTGAACCGCGCCGACTGGTACGGCCTCACGGGTACGCCGTATGCCGCGCGCACGACGATGGGGCTGCGCAGGCCGAAGGACCCGCTGGGCGTCGACTTCGCAGGGACGGTCGAGGCCGTCGGCAAGGACATCACGCAGTTCAAGCCGGGCGACGACGTCTTCGGCGGGAGGAGCGGCGCCTACGCCGAGTACGTCTGCGTCCGCAACGGCGTCGCGCCGAAGCCTGCCAACCTGACGTTCGAGGAGGCGGCCGCGCTTCCGGTGGCAGGGCTCACCGCGCTGCAGGGTCTCCGGGACAAGGCGCAGGTGCAGCCGGGCCAGAAGGTCCTCGTCAACGGCGCGTCGGGGGGAGTCGGGACGTTCGCGGTGCAGGTCGCCAAGGCGCTCGGCGCGGAGGTGACCGCCGTCTGCAGCACGCGCAACGTGGACACGGCGCGGTCGCTCGGCGCCGACGACGTGATCGACTACACGCAGGAGGACTTCACGCGGCGCGACGAGCGCTTCGACGTCATCTTCGACGTCGCCGGCAACCGATCGTGGTCGGAGTGCAAGCGCGTGCTCGCCCCGGGTGGGACGCTCGTGCTCGCCGGAGCGCCGAAGGGCAACGCCCTGATCGGCCCGCTCGGCCACATCGCCTGGACGCGTCTGGCCTCGGTGCCGGGTGACCGCAACGTCGTCTTCTTCATCGCGAAGTTCAACAAGCCGGACCTCGGTGTCCTCCGTGACCTCTGCGAGGACGGGAAGTTGAAGCCGGTCGTCGAGCGGACGTACGAGCTGGGCGAGGTCGCCGACGCCCTCCGGTACATGGGGGAGGGACATGCGCAGGGCAAGGTGGTCGTCACTGTCTGAGATGAGAGCCGTCGTCCACGACCGGTACGGGCCGCCCGACGTCCTGCGGCTCGAGGAGGTCGAGCCGCCGGTCCCTGAGGAAGACCAGGTGCTCGTCAAGATCCACGCGACCACCGTCAACCGCACCGACTGCGGGCTCCGCAGCGCCGAGGTCTTCATCAGCCGCTTCTTCACCGGCCTGCTCCGCCCGAAGCGGAAGATCCTCGGCATGGAGCTGGCCGGCGAGGTCGAGGCGGTGGGCGCAGCCGTGACCGAGTTCCAGGTCGGCGACGAGGTCTTCGGGGTCAGGGGCTCCGGGGCGCACGCGGAGTACGTCTGCATCCGGGAGAGCGGGCCGCTGGCGCACAAGCCTGCGGGCATGACCTTCGACGAGTCGGCCGCGGTGTGCGACGGGGTGGCGCTGGCGCTGCCGTGCCTGCAGAAGGCCGGCGTGCGGGAGGGGAGCAGCGTGCTCGTCTACGGGGCGTCCGGGTCGGTCGGGACGGCGGCGGTGCAGCTGGCGAAGCACCTCGGGGCGGACGTGACCGCGGTGTGCAACACGAAGAGGGTCGCGCTCGCGCGGTCGCTCGGGGCCGACCGGGTGATCGACTACACGCGCGAGGACTTCCGGACGAACGGCGAGACGTACGACGTCGTCTTCGACGCGGTCGGGAAGCTGTCGCCGCTCCGGTGCCGGCGCTCGCTGAAGCGGGGCGGCTACTACGTCGGCACGGATCCCGGAAGGCTCTGGCATGTCCCCGTCATGGCGCTGGCGACGAAGTGGGTCGGCCGCCGGAAGGTCAAGCTCGGGATCGCCCGCTACACGAAGGAGGACGTCCTCTTCCTCAAGGGGCTGATCGAGGCCGGGCACTACCGCGCGGTGATCGACCGGTCCTATCCGCTCGAGGACGTGGTCGAGGCGACGCGGTACGTCGAGACCGGGCAGAAGACGGGGAACGTCGTGCTGCGGGTCGTCACACCGTGATGACGACCTTGCCCTGGGCGTGGCCCTCCGAGAGGTACCCGAGGGCTTCCGGGACGTCGCTCAGCCCGTAGCACCGCTCGACGAACGGCTTCACCTTCCCGCTCGCGAGCAGCTCCTGGAGGACGACCATGTCTTCGCGGTTCGTCCTCGCGAGGAACAGGTGCGCTCTCCGGTTTCCGAGCCTGGAGACGAGCGACACACGGAGGCGGTCGCCCATCGGCCCGATCCAGCGATTCGTCTTGGGCCCGCCGACGATGACCATGTGCCCGTGGTCGGTCAGGACACGCTTGCAGTCCGTCCACGACCGGTTGCCCGCGACGTCGATCATCAGGTCGTAGCGTGCGCCGTTGCGCGTGAAGTCCTCGCGGGTGTAGTCGACGACGCGGTCCGCCCCGAGCGAGCCGACGCGTCTCGACGTTCCGGGTGCTGCAGACGCCGGTGACCTCCGCTCCGAGGGCCTTCGCGATCTGGACGGCGAAGGTGCCGACACCGCCCGACGCGCCGTTGATCACGACCTTCTGACCCGGTTGGATCCGCCCCTTGTCGCGGAGCGCCTGGAGGGCGGTGATGGCTGCGAGCGGGACCGCCGCCGCCTGCTCGAAGGACAGGTTCTCCGGCTTGTGCGCGACCCCCTTACGGACACAGACGTACTCGGCGAAGGAGCCGTTGCGCGCGCCGAAGACCTCGTCGCCCGGTCGGAAGCCCTCGACGCCGCTGCCGACCGCCTCGACCGTGCCGGCGAAGTCGACGCCGAGCATGCCGGTCTTCGGCTTGCGCAGGCCGGCCCCAAGGCGGGCGATGTATGGCTTGCCCGTCAGCATGTGCCAGTCGTACGGGTTGACGGAGGAGGCGTGGACGCGCACGAGCACGCCGTCCTCCGCCAGGTCGGGCTTGTCGATCTCGCGGAGCTCGAGGACGTCGGTCGAGCCGAACCGCTCGTAGACGATGGCTTTCATTTGCGCTCTCCTAGTGTACGACGTAAGTTTACGGCGTAAGGTAACCGTACGGCGTAAGCTTGTCAACGACAGATGGCGTCCGAGACCCGCTCCCGCACACGACCACGCACTCCGCTCAGCCGCGAACGCGTCCTGGCCGCTGCCATCAAGCTCGCGGACGACGGCGGAATCGAGTCGCTGACGATGCGGAAGCTCGCGCAGGAGCTCGGCGTCGAGGCGATGTCGCTCTACAACCACGTCGCCAACAAGGGCGACCTCGTGGACGGGATGGTCGAGCTCGCCGTCGGCGAGATCGAGCTGCCGTCGGATGAGGACTGGGAGGCGGCGATCCGGACGTGCGCGATCTCGGCACACGAGATGTTCCTGCGCCACCCGTGGGCCTGCAGCTGCGTGATGGGGTCGTCGAGCACGGGCGCCCTGCGTCTGACGCGCCTCGACTACATGGAGTGGCTGCTCGGGCGGCTGCGCGAGGCGGGCTTCTCGCCCGACCTGATCTATCACGCGTACCACGCGCTCGACAGTCACATCGTCGGATACACGCTCTGGCAGCTCGGGCATGCGGCCGCCGCGCAGGACTTCCTCGGCGGGCAGGATTTCGCCGACGTCGCGGCCAGGCTCCTGGGCGAGCTGCGGGCCGGTGGGTACCCGAACATCGCGGACCACGCCGAGCAGCACATCGCCCAGCCCGCCGGCGACGGCGCACGCGAGTTCGAGTTCGGGCTCGACCTGATCCTCGAGGGCCTGAAGCGCGCGCAGGTCGACGCCTGACCCCCGCAGCACTGCCTGACCGTCCGGTCGTCCGAGGCTCGTCGAAAGGAGCGCGCACATGAAGACCGCAATCGATCTCCACGGCCGGCACTTCCTGACGCTGGCCGACTACTCGCCCGACGAGATCACCTATCTCCTCGACCTCTCGGCGGAGCTCAAGGCCGCCAAGCGCGAAGGCCGTGAGCAGCAACGTCTCGTCGGCAAGCAGATCGCCCTGATCTTCGAGAAGGACTCGACGAGGACGCGCTGCGCGTTCGAGGTCGCCGCCTACGACCAGGGCGCGCACGTGACCTTCATCGGGCCGAGCGGCTCGCACATGGGGCGCAAGGAGACGGTCAAGGACACGGCGCGCGTGCTCGGGCGGATGTACGACGCGATCGAGTACCGCGGCTTCGGCGAGGAGATCGCCGACGAGCTCGCGGAGTGGGCGGGCGTGCCCGTCTACAACGGGCTCACCGACGAGTGGCATCCGACGCAGATCCTCGCCGACTTCCTGACGATCCGCGAGCACGTGCCGAAGCCGCTCGACGAGGTCGCCTTCTGCTACCTGGGCGACGCGCGCTTCAACATGGCCAACACGTATCTAGTCGGCGGCGCGAAGCTCGGGATGGACGTCCGGATCGCCGCGCCGGCGTCCCTCTGGCCGGCGGACGAGTTCCAGACGCTCGCCAGGCGGACCGCGGCGGAGACCGGCGCGCGGATCACGATCACCGAGGACGTCGCCGACGCCGTCAAGGGCTGCGACGTGCTGTTCACGGACGTGTGGGTCTCGATGGGCGAGCCGGCCGAGGTCTGGGCGGAGCGGATCGAGCTGCTCGAGCCCTACCAGGTGAACGCGAAGGCGATGGAGCTCACGGGCAACCCGGACGTGAAGTTCATGCACTGCCTGCCGGCGTTCCACAACAGGCACACGCAGGTCGGCGAGGAGATCTTCGAGCGGTACGGGCTCGAGTCCCTGGAGGTGACCGAGGAGGTCTTCGAGTCGTCCGCCTCGCTCGTCTGGGACGAGGCCGAGAACCGGATGCACACGATCAAGGCCGTCATGGTCGCCACGCTCGGCAGCTGAGAGTGCGCGTCGTCGTCGCACTCGGAGGCAACGCGCTCCTGCGGCGCGGCCAGGAGCTCACCGCCGAGAACCAGCGGGTGAACGCTCGCGCGGCGTGCAAGGCGCTCGCCCCGGTCGCGCGCGAGCACGACCTCGTGATCTCGCACGGCAACGGCCCGCAGGTCGGCCTCCTGGCGTTGCAGGGCTCGGCGTACGCCGCCGTCGACACGTATCCGCTCGACGTCCTCGGCGCGCAGACCGAGGGGATGATCGGCTACATCATCCAGCAGGAGCTCGGCAACGAGCTGCCGTTCGAGCGCCACCTGGCGACCGTGCTGACCATGATCGAGGTGGACGCCGACGATCCGGCGTTCGCCGACCCGACGAAGCCGATCGGGCCGCTCTACGACGCGGACGAGGCGGCCAGGCTCGAGGCGGAGAAGGGCTGGTCGTTCAGGCCGGACGGCGACCGTCTCCGGCGTGTCGTCGCGTCGCCGCTCCCCAAACGGATCTTCGAGATCGAGGCGATCAAGGGCCTGCTCGAGAGCGGCTGCGTCGTCATCTGCGCGGGAGGCGGCGGAATCCCGACCAAGTACACCGACGAACCGGCGCCGGCGGGGAGGCGGCTCGTCGGTGTCGAGGCCGTGATCGACAAGGACCTCGCCAGCGCGCTGCTGGCGATCGACCTCGACGCGGACGTGCTCGCGATCGTCACCGACGTCGACGCCGTCTACGAGAACTGGGGGACGCCGGAGCAGCGCGCGATCCGCCGGGCGACCCCGGCGTCCCTCGCAGGCGCCGAGTTCGCCGCCGGCTCGATGGGGCCGAAGGTGCGCGCTGCGTGCCAGTTCGTCGAACGCACCGGCCGGATGGCGGCGATCGGGTCGATCGCCGAGACCGAGGCGCTCGTCCGCGGCGACGCCGGCACGGTCGTGTCGCCCGCCGCGTAGAGACGTCAGGCCTGGTCGAGCGCGCGGAGGATCTTCGGCGCGACGCTCCAGCGCAGGTAGGCGGAGCGCCGCCCGACCTCGCCGTCGATGCTGAGGAAGGCGACCGCGCCTTTCTTCAGCTCGAGCTGCATCCCGTCCTCGCCGTCGCTGCAGAGGATCGCGGCGAGGCTCGACAGGTGGGGCTCGTGGCCGACCAGCGCGACCGACTGCCCGCTGCGCTCGCGCAGCACGTCGAGCGCCGAGGCGGCCGGCCGTCCGGCCTCGAGCGCGGGGCACTCGGTCGGCGCGGGCCAGCCCGCCTCCTCGTGCAGCAGCTCGGCCGTCTGCCAGGCGCGCGCGAAGCCGCTCGACAGCACGACGTCGACCTCGGGCACGAGCCGGCGCAGGCCGCGCGCCGCCGCCCGGAACCGATCCCTGCCGTCGGGTGTCAGCGGACGATCCGCGTCGTCGGGCCAGCGGGAAGGATCCGCGTGGTCGGCGAAGGCGTGCCGGACGAGGTACACGGCGAGCGTCCCCTTCCCGGTCACGCCGGGATCGTGCCAGGATGTGACGCGATGCGGGAGGACGTCGTCCGCGCCGCGGGAGGCGTGATCATGCGTAAGGCGCAGGACGGCCGCCCCGAGATCCTCCTCGTCCACAGGCCGAAGTACGACGACTGGACGCTCCCGAAGGGCAAGGCCACCGCGGGCGAGTCCTACGAGGCGTGCGCCCTCCGCGAGGTCGAGGAGGAGACCGGCCTCGTCTGCGAGCTCGGGGAGGAGGTGGCCGTCTCCGAGTACGAGGACGCGTCCGGCCGGCTGAAGCGGGTGCGGTACTTCGCGATGACGCCGCCGGCCGGCGCCGAGGCGTCGCCGCAGAACGAGGTCGACGCCGTTCGCTGGCTCACGCGGGAGCGCGCCCTCGAGGAGCTCTCCTACGGTCGCGACGTCGAGATCGTGGAGCGGCTGGCGTCGCTCGCCGCGCCCTGATCCTCAGCCGGACGATTTCTTCTTCGTCGTGTCTCCGGCCTTGGCGCCGCCGTCCGAGAGCTGGCTCGAGAAGTACTCGAGCGCGGTTCGCGTCTTCGTCTGCTGCTCCCCCGACAGGCTGACCTTACGCGACGTGAGGAACGCACGGGTCCGAGCGGCCACGTCGAAGGCCTCCGTGGGCAGGCACTTCGTCGAGAGCTCGAGGATCCGCGTGCCGTCCGGATAGATCCACAGCTCCGCGACCAGCTTGCGGTCGTAGCCCTTCGGCGAGGACTTGAGCTTGAGGACGAGGATCGGGCCGAGGATCGTCAGGTCGTCGAGACCGAGGCCCTCGGGGGCGTGCTCGGCGAAGAGCGCCCGCTGCTCCTTCGAGAACACCTTCCGCAACGGCAGCTCACCGAGCGCCGCGTTGCGGACGGCACCCTCCGGGGGAATCCCCTTGAGCGACGCGGAGCAGACGAAGCCCTCAGGTGACGCGTCCACCTCGACCCCGAAGCTCGGCGAGCGGCGGAGCTTGGACGGGAGCTCGGACGGCACCACGGGCCGGAGCTTCACGACCGAGTCGTCGCCCTTCTTCTGCGACCGGCGCGCGCGCACGACGAGGCCCTGCTTGTCGAGCTGGAGGTCCGGCGTGTCGAGGAAGAACACGACGCGGATCTCGGCCTGCAGCGGATCGAGGCCCAGGGCGCGTGCGCTCGTGAACTGAGCCGGCTCGGGGACGGTGAGCTTCAGCTCGACGCTGTCGACGTCCTTCATCAACGCGACGAGCTTCTGGAGGTCCTCCTCGGAGAGTGCAGGGCGCGGCTCGGTCGCAGTCGCCATCGGATGTCCTTTCGAAGGGGGTCTACCGAACCGTAGACGTTCGTGCGTCAGGAGGGCGGTTCGACCGGCGGTGCGGCCTCGGGCGGCCGGAGATCGTCCATTTGCTTCCGCAGGCGGGTCAACTCCTTGCCGCGGAGCCGCTTGTACGCCGGGGCGACGCGGCGGCGAGTCTCCTCCGCCTCCGTCCTGTACCGCTCGGCGATCTCGCCCATCGCGAAGACCGTGCCCGGGCCGAGCTCGTCGCCGCGCTCGGCGGCGAGCTCGCGCAGGCGCTCGATCGCGACGTGCGCGTCCTGGTACCTGCCGAGCACGTCCTGGAGGGCGACGGTCAGCCTCACGAGCGGTTTCGTCTCGCCCGGATAGACGTCCGCGAGGAACTCGAGCGCGTAGCGGAAGCGCTTGCCCGCGATGCGCAGGCGGTGGTACGTCTCCGGCGAGCCGTCGCGGCGGACGCGTTTCATCCCCTTTCGCAGCGAGCGGTGCCGGCGCTCGACGAGGTCGGGCGCGATCGAGTAGGCCGGCGGCTGTGCGGCTCCCCGAGCGTGAGCGCAGCATCGCGCCGAACCGGCGCACGAAGCGCTCGTAGCGCGGCGAGTCCAGCGCCGCCAGCATCTCGGCGCGGGCCCGGGCGCGCTGCTCGGCGAGGAGCGCGCGCAGGTGATCGAGCGGCTCCCGGTCGGCCTCGGGCAAGGCCGCGGCCCACTCGTCCAGCTGCTCCAGCTGGACGTCGAGATCCCGGACGGCGCCGATCGTCTGGCCGACCCAGACCAGCTCCGGCCGGAGCCGCTCGGCCTCGGCGGGCAACGCGTCGCGGAACAGCGCGACGGCAGCGCGCATGCGCCGGGTCGCCACGCGCATCTCGTGGAGCTCCTCGATGTCGTCGCCGACCCGCGTCCCCGGCTCCTTCGCGATCATCGCCGAGAACTGGCGGCGGAGCGTCGCCAGCGCGACCTCCCCGATCCGGTCGACCGGATCGATCGTTGTCCGGCCGTACGTCGGCGGCTCGGTCCGCTCGCTGCCGCTCGCGGCGAGCGCGGCCTCGTACTTGCTCAGGATCGCCGGCTGCAGGCCGCACGACCGCTGCAGGCGCTGGACGAAAGGCCCGACCGTCTCGAGCGCCGCCGGCGGCACCTCGACCTCGACCCGGCGCAGGCGGCTCAGGATCCCGCCGCCGGACTCGCGGATGGTCGTCTCGTCGAGCAGGAGCTCGCCCGCCGGCGATCCACCGGCCTCGAGGGGAAAGGCGCGCCGCCGCGTCTGCAGGTCGAACAGCGGGACGAGTCTCCGCGGGCCGACGAGCGCGCGGACCCGCTCGCCGACCGGCCCGGGAGCGGCCGCGACCGCAGACGGCTCGTCGGCGTCGAGGCTCTCCGCGAGCTCGAGGCGGATCCGGAGCGCGTCGGCCCGGGACTCCTCCAGCGACTTCAGCGTCGCTTCGGGTGGTCGGCGCCGCGTCCGGCGGATCCGCACCGAGTAGCCGGCGCGGTCGAGCCGCCGGTCCTTCGTGTCCAGATAGGTGTCGACGTGGTTGACCGTCGGCCCCGTGCCGATCGTGACGCCGTCGGCGCCGTCACGGGCCGCGTTCTCGATCCAGCGCAGCACGAGGCGCAGGTCCTGCGCGTCGAGCTGCCACTCGATCTCGGCGTCGGCGCCGATCCTGGCGTCCATCGACGCCTACGGCGTGGTCGGGACCGCGGCCGACTCCGGCACTGCCTCCACGTCTGCGGGCTCGGGTGCCTGGCGCCGGAGGACGAGCTTGCGGAGCTCGGAGGCGACGACGATCGTGAACGCCGCGAGGAGGCAGACGATCCACTGCTTCCCGGTCAGGCTGACCGTGCCGAGGATGCGCTGCATGATCCCGAGCTCGGTGCCGAAGACGATCGCGAGCGCCGACAGGCCGGTCGCTTTCAGCAGCCGCCGGTCGGCGAACGTCTCGACGGTGAAGACCGACTTGAGCTCGTCCTTGACGCAGAACGACAGGAAGACGTTGGCGATCGCGAACGTCGTCATCCCCATCGACCGGGCGACGACCGTGTCGTGCGCGTCGTCCGCCCACCAGATCACGCCGAGCGTGGTGCCACCGAGCACGAAGCCTGCGAAACACAGCCAGATGAGGATCGGGCGGGGGAGGATCGGCTCCTTCTCGGGCCGTGGCTTCCGCTCCATCAGGTCGGTGGCCGGCTCTCCGTAGCCGAGCCCGATCGCCTGGAAGACCTGCGTCGTGAAGTTGATCCACAGGGTCTGCAGCGGCACGAAGGGGACGCCGCTGACGATGTTGAAGATGCTCGCCCCGAGGAACGTGACGATGAAACCGATCAGCGCGCCCATCTGGAACTGGATGTACTTCTTGAGGTTGTCGTACAGACCGCGCCCGATGCGTACGGCCTTCACGATCGTCGAGAAGTCGTCGTCGGTGAGGATCATCGCGGCGGCCTCCTTCGAGACCTCCGTGCCCGTGATCCCCATCGCGATGCCGATGTCGGCGCGCTTCAGGGCAGGCGCGTCGTTGACGCCGTCGCCGGTCATCGCGACGACGTGGCCGCGCCGCTTGAGCGTGTCGACGAGCCGCACCTTGTCCTCGGGCGTGACACGCGCGATCACGCCGATGCCGTCGATCGCCGCCAGCGCCTCGTCGTCGCTCATCGCGGCCCACTCGGCTCCGGTGATCGCGCGGCCGGTGATCCCGAGCTGCTGCGCGATCGCCTCGGCGGTGACCGCGTGGTCGCCGGTGATCATCCGCACCTGGATCCCGGCAGAGTGCGCTTCGGCGATTGCCGCCTTCGCCTGCGGGCGCGGCGGGTCGACGATCCCCACGAGGGAGAGCAGGGTCAGCCCCTCGATGAGCGGCAGGAGGTCGGCATTCGGGTCGAACGCGGCCGGGTCGAAGTCCTTGCGTCCCGTCGCAAGCACCCGGAGCCCCTGCTCGCCGAGGCGTGTGTTCTCGTCGAGGTACCGCTTGCGGGCGTCGTCGTCCACGTCGGCCGGGCGCAGGTCCACGTCGAGGAAGGATGCGGCGCGGGCGAGGAGCTGGTCGGGCGCGCCCTTGACGAAGCAGCGGACGACCTCCTTGCCGTTCTCGTCCTCCATCCGGTGGAAGGTCGCCATGAGCTTGTACGCCGAGTCGAACGGCAGCTCCGTGACGCGCGGATAGCGCGCGCGGTTCTCCTTCCCGTCGAGGCCCCCCTTCTCGGCGAGGACGACGAGCGCGCCCTCGGTCGGATCGCCGATCATCTCGCCGTCCGACACCACCGCGTCCGAGGCGAGCAGCATCGGGAGGAGGAACTGCTCGAGCGGGACGTCCGGATCTCCGGCGGTCCTCCTGATCGTCCCCTCGGTCGAGTAGCCGCTGCCAGAGATCGAGTAGCGGCGGCCGGCGATCGCGAGCTCGACGGCGGTCATCTGGTTCAGCGTCAGCGTCCCGGTCTTGTCCGAGTTGATCGCCGAAGTCGAGCCGAGCGTCTCGGTCGAGCGCAGCCGCTTCACGATCGCGTTCGATCGCGCCAGGATCTGCGTCCCGAGCGAGAGGATCGTCGTCACGACCGCCGGGAGCCCGGTCGGAATCGCGGAGATCGCGAAGGCGATCGCGGCCGTGAAGACCACCTTGAAGGAGTCGCCGCGCGAGAGGTTGAGGATCATCGAGACCCCGACCGAGACGCCCGCGATGACGAGGATCTGGTTCGTCAGCCTGGCGAGCTGGCGCGTGAGCGGCGTCGTCGTCTCCTCCTCGGACTGGAGGAGGTGCGAGATGTGCCCCACCTCGGTGGCCATCCCCGTCGCGGTGACGACGAACTGGCCCGTGCCGCGGGTCGTGTTGGTGTTCATGAACACCATGTCGGTCCGGTCGCCGAGCGGGACCTCCTCGCCCTCGACGGGATCCACGGCCTTCGAGACCGGGAGGCTCTCGCCGGTCAGCGCCGACTCCGCCACCTCCAGCGTCGCCGCCTGCAGCAGCCGGCCGTCGGCCGGGACGAGGTCGCCGGCCTCGATCGAGACGATGTCGCCGGGCACGAGCTGGTGCGCCGGCACCTCCAGGAGCTCCCCGTCGCGGCGCACCTTGGCCTTGACGATCATCATCTTCTGCAGCGCCGCGACGGCCGCGGCCGCTTTGCCCTCCTGGTGCAGGCCGAGCACCGCGTTGAGCAGCGTCAGCAGGAGGATGACGATCCCGGTCCCCCACTGGGTGATGAGGAGGCTGCCGATGCCGGCCACGAGCAGCACGATCTGCATCGCGTCGTAGTACTGGCGGACGAACGCGTGCCAGCGGGCCTCGGTCTTGCCCTCGGCGAACTTGTTCGGGCCGTACCGCTCGAGGCGGGAGGCCGCCTCCGCCGCGGTGAGCCCGCGGGACGGGTCGACCTCCATCGAGGCGGCGACCGCGTCGCCGGGAAGCTGGTACCAGGGCTGCTGGGCCTGCTCTGCCGGCGCTTCGGGCCCTGCCGTCACCTGGGCCATCGGCCCATCACTCCTTCTCGCCTCCGGTGCGCGCTATGTCCTCCGCGACCGGATCGGCCGCGACGCCCTCGGGCGCCTGGGCCTCGAGCTCCGCCTTGGAGGCGAGCAGCGCCTCGTGGGCCTCGTCGCTGACCGTCGGGTACTGAGGGTCGATCTCGACCAGCGTGTTCACCAGCACCGCCGCCACGGCGACGCGCAGGAACCACTTGTGGTCGGCGGGAATCACGTACCAGGGCGCCTCCTCCGTGCTCGTCGCGGACAGCATCTGCGAGAAGGCGGTCTGGTACTCGTCCCAGTGCTCCCGCTCCTTGACGTCGTTCGCGTTGAACTTCCAGTTCTTCTTCGGGATAGTCGATCCGCCTGAGGAAGCGCCGGCGCTGCTCCTCCTTCGAGAGGTTGAGGAACAGCTTCACGACCGGGAACCCGTTCTCGACGAGGAAGCGTTCCCAGTCGTTGATCTGCCGGTAGCGCCGCTCCCACACGCTCTCGTCGCGCGCCCCGGGCGGGAGCTTCTGGCCCTCGAGGATCTGCGGATGGACCCGGACGACGAGCACCTCCTCGTAGTGCGAGCGGTTGAAGATCCCGATCTGGCCGCGGGCGGGCAGCTTCTGCGCGTAGCGCCAGAGGAAGTCGTGGTCGAGCTCCTCGGCCGACGGCTTCCGGAAGCCGTGGACGACGACCCCCTGCGGGTTCACGCCGCTCATCACGTGCCGGATCGTGCTGTCCTTGCCGCCTGCGTCGAGCGCCTGGAGCACCACGAGCACGCCGTAGGTGTCCTGGGCGGCGAGGCGCGACTGGTAATGGTCGAGGAGCTCCACGCCCTGCTCGAGCAGAGCCTTGCTGTCGTCTTCGGAGAAGAAGTCGCCGGTGTTCCCCGGATCGAAATCGCGTGACAGGACGACGTCCGAGCCCGGCGCGACCCGCAACGGCGCGATGAACTCCCGAATCCGTTGGAAGCGGATGTCCTCCGTCACGTCTCAATCCTTCCAGACGGACGAGCCGGGCGGTGGTCTGCGCGGTCGCGGCGTCAGCCGCGCTTCTTCGCACGCTTGAGCGCCTGGGCCATCAGGACCTCCTGCGCCGAAACCGGCCGGTCCCGCGGCGCCGGGGCAACGCGGCTCCAGTGCCCGTCTGCCCCGAGTGCCCAGGCGAAGCGCGTGTCCGCCAGGAGGGCGTCGAGCACACCGGCGATGCGCGTCCGCAGCCTCGCGTCCTCCACCGGCGCGAGCACCTCGACGCGGCGGTCGAGGTTCCGCGGCATCAGGTCGGCGCTGCCGATCCAGGTCGAGACGCGGTCCCCCGCCTGGAAGGAGAGGATCCGGCTGTGCTCGAGAAAGGGGCCGAGCACGCTTCGGACCGTGATCCGCTCGCTCAGACCGGGCACGCCGGGCCTGAGGACGCAGATCCCGCGCGTGATCGCCTCGACCGTCGCACCTGCCTGGGAGGCCGAGTACAGGGCCTCGACGATCTCGGGGTCGCAGAGCGAGTTCACCTTGATGCGGATCCGGGCGGGCTCGCCCCGCGTCCGCGGCGCGGGTGACGTGCTCGATCTCGTGGAGCAGGCCGTCGCGCAGGAACCACGGCGCGACGAGCAGCTTGCGGAAGACGGTCGGGGGCGTGTCCGCCGTGACGGCGTTGAAGACGTCGGCGACGTCGGCCGCGATCTCCTCGTCGGCCGTGAAGAGGCTGAGATCCTCGTACGCGGACGCGTTCGGCGCGTGGTAGTTGCCGCTGCCGATGTGGACGTAGCGCCGCAGGCCGCCGCGTTCGCGCCGCACGAGCAGGCAGAGCTTGGCGTGGACCTTGAGGTCGGGCGAGCCGAAGGCGACGTGGACGCCGGCGCGTTCGAGCGCGCGCGACCACTCGATGTTGCGCCGCTCGTCGAACCGGGCTCGCAGCTCGACGAGGCACACCGCCTGCTTGCCGTCCTCCGCCGCGTCGACGAGCGACGCGAGGGTGCGCGACGGGTTCCCGGTGCGGTAGACGGTCGACTTCAGTGCGGCGACCTTCGAGTCGTGCGACGCCGCGACGAACCGCTCGACGCTCGTGTCGTAGTCGTCGTACGGGTGGTGGGCGAGCAGGTCGCGCCGCCGGATCCGCGCGAGCAGCGTCGAGCCGCTGGCGTTCGTGAACGGATGAGCCTTGACGGGCCGCCACGGCTCACGCTTCAGCTCCGCCGGGCCCCGAGGCAGCCAGCTCGGTCAGCGCTGCAAGCCCGAGCGGCGCAGCGGTCTCGTAGACCTGGTCGGCGCCGATCCGGAGCTCGTGCATCAGGATCGCGCGGATCGCGGGCGGTGTCGCGGCCTCCGACCTCGAGCCGGACGACGTCGCCGAAGCTGCGTCCGCGAAGCTTCGTCTCCAGGGCCTCGAGCAGGTCGTCCGCGTCGCCCGCGACCGAGACGTCGGCGTCGCGGGTGACCCGGAAGACCGCGTGCATCTGCGGCGCGGCGCTCCCGATCAGGGACGGCAGGAACTGCACGACGGCGCTCTCGACCGGGACGCGGACGCCGCGTGTCCCGACCTCGAGGAAGCGCGGCACGTCCTGGGGGATGCGGATGCAGACGAACCGCGGGTCGCGCTCGTCGCCCACGACCACGGCGACGTTCAGGCTGAGCGACGGCACGTGGGGAAACGGAGCGCCCGGCCCGACGGCGATCGGGGTGAGGAGCGGCAGGACGTCCCGCTCGACCGTCTTCCTGAGCGCCCGCAGCTCGCGCGGCCGGCAGTCCTCGGGCGCGCAGACGCGGATCTTGGCGGCCGCGAGCGCGGGCCGGAGGTCGTCGCACCAGATCGCGTCCTGCGTCACCTGGAGCGCGACGATGGCGCGCCGCGCGTCGGCGAGGGTCTGCGCGGGCGTGCGCCCGTCCGGCGCTCGCCGGGCGAGCCCCGCCGCCGCCTGGTCGTGGAGCTCGGCCACGCGCACGGCGACGAACTCGTCGAGGTTCGAGGAGGCGATCGCACAGAACTTGACGCGCTCGAGCAGCGGCAGCGAGGCGTCGGCCGCCAGCTCGAGGACGCGGCGGTCGAAGTCGATCCAGGACAGCTCGCGGTTCAGGTACGACCGGAACCGCGCGGACCGCTTGAACGCGCCGCCGTGACTCGATCGGGAGGGGGGACTCGAGCACTGGCACCAACTCTCGCTGCTTCTCGTCAATCATGTGTCATCCGCAGAGCGTGAACAAGTGGTGAACGAGCGGAGCAGGAGGCGCGCGGGATCGTCCGAACCGGGTGAAGCGCGCGTGTGTGAAGCCCGTCACCGTGGGTCCACGAGGAGGCCGCTATGGACGCCGCATCGAAAGTCGTTCCGATTCCCGAGCACGCCGCCGAGGGCGAGCGGACCGAGTTCTGGTGGATCTTCCTCGTCGTCGGGGCGCTGTGGTTCGTGTTCGCCCTGCTCGTCTTCCAGTTCGACACGACGAGCGTGCACGCGATCTCGATCCTCCTCGGCGTCACGTGCTTCGGCGGGGCGATGCTGGAGCTGCTCGCTGTCCCGGTCTCGCACGGTTGGTGGCGCGTCGGTCGGATCGCGCTGGCGGTCGGCTTCGCGATCGTCGGCATCGTCGCCTTCGTCAACCCGGGCGGGAGCTTCGACGCGCTGGCGACGATCTTCGCGTTCTACCTCCTGCTCCGCGGCACCTTCGAGGTCGTCTCCGGCTTCCTGGCGCGCGACCGCGAGAGCCTCTGGTGGGTGGTGCTCCTCCTCGGCGTCGCTCAGATCCTGCTCGCCTTCTGGGCGGCGGGGAACTTCGGGCACAAGGCGTTCCTGCTCGTGGTCTGGGTCGGCGCTACGGCGCTCGCCCACGGGTTCATCGAGATCATGCGGGCCTTCGAGCTGCGGCCCGGCTAGTGCGAATTACCTGGCTCGGCCACAGCACGGTGCTCGTCGACCTCGACGGCGTCCGGGTGCTGACCGACCCGCTCTTCCGCGGCCGGATCTTCCACGTACGGCGCGTCGCCGCGCCCGTCGACGTCGACGTCGATCGGACAGCTCGACGCGGTGCTCGTCTCGCACCTCCACTACGACCACCTCGACCTTGCGTCGGTCGCGCGCCTCGGCCGCGGGGTGCGCATGGTCGTGCCCGGCCGGCGCCGGCGAACTGCTGCGCAAGCGGGGATTCACCGACGTGACGGAGGTCGCCGTCGACGCCGAGGTCGACGTCGGCGGCGTCACGGTCCGGGCGACGTACGCCGAGCACGAGTCACGGCGGCTGTTCGGCAAGGACGCGCCCGCGGTCGGATACCTCGTCGACGGGTCGTCGCGCGTCTACTTCGCAGGCGACACCGACCTCTTCGACGACATGCACGCGCTCGCGCCGGATCTGGACGTCGCGCTGCTGCCGGTGGCGGGCTGGGGGCCGCGGCTCCCGGCGGGCCACCTCGATCCCCGCGGGGCAGCCGAGGCGCTCGCACGTCTCCGACCACGGGTGGCCGTTCCGATCCACTGGGGCACGTATCGGCGGATCGGGCTCGACCGTCGGCCGGAGGCCCTGCGCGCCCCGGCGGAGTCCTTCGCCCGATTCGCGCGCGAGCTCGCCCCTGACGTCGATGTCCGCGTCCTGCAAGTCGGGGACACGCTCGAGCTCGAAGCGTCCACCGGCGGGCTCGCCGAGGGCGCGGCCTCCGGCGAGGGAGCCCGCTCGTGAGCGCGGCCGCCGCGACGCAGTACAAGGAGCGGCGCCCCCGGATCCGCCCCCTCAGGGTCGTGGCCGCGTGGCTGATCTCCGCCGCGTCGCTGCTGGTCGCGGCGTGGCTCGTGCCGGGCGTCGGGATCGAGGGTTGGGGGCACGCCATGGTCGCCGCGGCGATCATCGCGGTCCTCAACGCGATCCTGCCGCCGCTCCTCGCCGCGCTCCGCTTGCCGTTCACGCTCGTGACTCGGCCTCCTGCTCGTGCTCGTGCTCGACGCGCTCATGTTCGAGCTCGCCTCGCGCATCGATCCGGACTCGATCTCCGTCGACTCGTTCGGGTGGGCGCTCGTGGCGGCCCTCGTCGCGTCGGCCGTCTCGGTCGTCCTCGACCTGCTCTTCCGGATGGACGACGACGAGACGTTCGTGATCCGGGTGACGCAGCGGATCGCCCGCCGGACCGGGGGCTCGATCGAGACGGACGAGCCCGGGATCATCTTCCTCGAGATCGACGGGCTCGGCCTGCCGATCCTGCGCCGCGCCCTCCGCGACGGCAGCGCGCCCGAGATGGCGCGCTGGCTCGCCGACTCGTCATACGTGCTGACGGAGTGGGAGACCGACCTGTCGTCCCAGACCGGCGCGAGCCAGGCGGGCATCCTCCTCGGCTCGAACGAGGACATTCCGGCCTTCCGCTGGGTCGAGAAGGAGAGCGGGCAGACGATGACCTGCTCGAAGCCGGCCGACTGCGCCGAGATCGAGCGCCGCCTCTCCACCGGCATCGGCCTGCTGCGGGCGGGCGGCGCGAGCCGCGGCAACCTGCTGTCCGGCGAGGCGGAGGAGCCGATCCTCACCGTCAGCCGGATCAGCGCCGAGAAGAAGGCAAATCCCGGCTATCGCGCGTTCTTCGCGAACGGGTTCAACGTCACGCGCGTGCTCGTCATGTTCTTCTGGGAGGTCGTCCTCGAGTGGACGGCGGCCCTGCGTGCGAAGCGGCGCGACGTCCGGCCGCGCGGGCACCGCGGCGGGATGTACCCGTTCCTGCGCGCGGCGATGTGCGTGTTCGTGCGCGACCTGATCGTCTACGGCGTCCTGTCGGACATGATGAAAGGGCGCCCGGCCGTGTACGCGACGTTCTCGAGCTACGACGAGGTTGCCCACCACTCCGGCCTCGAGCGCGCGGACACGCTCGAGGCACTGCGCAAGCTCGACCAGCAGTTCGGACGGATCGCGCGGGCGCGTCCGTATGCGCCGCGGCCGTACGAGCTCGTCGTTCTCTCCGACCACGGGCAGACGCAGGGCGCGACCTTCCTCCAGCGCAACGGCTACAGCCTCGCCGACCTGGTCAACCGGTCGCTGTCGGAAGGGACGGCGAAAGCGCTCGGCGCCGGAGACGAGAGCAGCGCGATGGTCGGCCACGCGATGAAGGAGGCGACGGGGACGTCAACCGACGAGACGCCGGGGGAGAAAGAGGCGGAAGGCCGTGAAGCGGCCGTGCTCGCTTCGGGAAACCTCGGGCTCGTCTACCTGATGGAAGAGCCGCGACGGCTGACGCTCGAGGAGATCGAGGAGCGGCACCCGCGACTCATCCCGGCGCTGCGCGAGCATCCGCATATCGGCGTCCTGCTCGTCCACTCGGCCGAGCACGGGCCCGTCGCGCTCGGCGCGCGCGGCGTCCACTACCTCGCCGACGGCAGGATCGAGGGCGAGGACCCGCTCGCGGCACTTCTCCGCGAACGCGGCCCAGCACCTGCGCCGCACCGACGGCTTCGCGCACGTGGCCGACATCATGGTGAACAGCTTCTACGAGCCGCAGCTCGACGAGGGCTGCGCGTTCGAGGAGCTGATCTCGTTCCACGGCGGCCTCGGCGGGCCGCAGACGCGGCCCTTCATCCTCCATCCTGCGACGCTGCCGGTGCCGGACGAGCCGATCGTCGGCGCCGCCGCCGTCCACGGGGTGCTCACCGGCTGGCGCGAGCGGCTGCAGACCGTGCCGGCCGCCGCGGCGCCCGAGACCGCCGGCGTCGACGACGAGCGCGCACCCGCGCCGACCCGCGCATGACGGAGACCGTCGTCTTCATCCCGGCCTGGAACGAGGAGGAGAACCTGCCGGCGGTGCTCGACGGCCTGCACGAGGAGCTGCCGGACGTGGACGTGCTCGTCGTCGACGACGGCTCGATCGATCGCACGGCCGACGTCGCGCGCGAGCACGGCGCCGAGGTGCTGTCGCTCGGGTCGAACCGCGGCCTCCCGGTCGGGATCGCCGCCGGCTACCGCTGGGCGCTCGATCACGACTACGTCTTCTGCGGCCGCGTCGACGCGGACGGGCAGCATCCGCCGGCCGAGCTCGCGCGCCTGCTCGCCCTCGTGCAGGGACGACAAGTGCGACGTCGCCGTCGGCTCGCGGTTCGTCTCCGGCGAGGGGTACCCGCCTACCGGTACCGGCCCGAGGGGGTGCGGCGTTTCGGGACTGCCGTGCTGAGGCGGGCGATGGCGGTCGTCCTCCGGCGGCCGTTCGCCGACGCCACGAGCGGCCTCTACGCGGTGAACGCGAAAGCGCTGCCGCTCCTCGCTGAGCCGTTCACGACCGAGGCGCCCGAGGTGGAGGCGCTGATCCGGATCACGGACGCCGGCCTCGGCTCGAGGAGGTGCCGGTGAACATGGCGGCGCGGGCGGGCGGCGAGTCGAAGCTGAAGGGCTCCAAGGCGGTCAAGGTCGTCCTCACGGTGATCGGGACGCTCGCGGCGGCCCAGCTGGTGCGCATGCGGCGCTCGCGCTGAGCGCCCGAACGCCGCTGCTCCCGCCGTTCATCCCGTCTGGGTGAGGCCCTGCGCCGGCGACCGGCGCAGGATGGGGGCGTTCCTCGACCGAACAAAGAGGGTCTACGTGGTCGCCACCACGTTCTGGGTTTGACCGACAGCGAGTTCGCCGCGGAGACGGCCCGGCTGCTCGGCACGGAGACTCCCGCGCCGGCATAGCCGCCGAGGCCCAGCGGTGAGACAATGGCCGGCGCGGCTGATGGGCGGGAGGGGGACTTCCAACCATCGGCCGGCGCCGGCCTCACCTCCGCGGCTCGCGCGCACTTCCACGAAAGGAGCAAGGTGGAGAACGACTACGTCGAGAAGGACAACGAGAGGGAGCTAGGCCTCCGCTTCTGGGTCCTGCTCATCGGGATGGGGCTCGGCGCCATGGTCGTCGGCGTGGTGCTGTTCCTCATCTTTGGGGAGCTGTGGTACAGGTGGGGCTTCTTCGGAGCGTTCCTCGCGCTCGGTCTCGTGTTGATCGGATGGGGCTACTGGTACGACCGACGTCAGCGCAAGCGGAGGGAACGCCTCGCCGACTACGACTAGCGTCGCGGTTTCCCCCGCTTGGGATGAGGACGGAGGCCCGCGAATCGCCCAAGCTGACGGCGTGGCGCCGCTTCCCAATATGACTCAACCGCGTCAGGCGGCAGCGCCCGGCCGCAGGCGAAGCTGTGCGCATGATCGCGGCCCCTTCGATGACCGAGTTCGTCCTCTTCGAGCTTCCGAGCAGGAGCTTCTCGGAACGCCTGCTCGCGCACGTCGTGACGAGGCGACTTGCCTGGCTGGAGACGGGCGACACGGGGGCCGTCGTCGGGGTGTTGCTGAACCCCGAAGCGTCCGACCTGGCAACGCTGCTCCGCAGCGTCCAGTCGTGGCTTGCTCCCTCCGGCCTCGGCGCGATCCGCTTCGAGGTCGACGGGCGCACGTACGTGCTCGAGTCGAGACAGCCGGCGCTCGCCGCGCCGAGCCCCCACGGGCAGCGCTCCTCGCGCGATGACGAGCCCGCACCCGATCGGGGGTGACGTCCACCAGGCGCTCGAGACGGTAAACGTCCCGAGCTACATGATCGATCCGACCGGCGTGATCCGGTGGGTCAACCCCGCCGCCCGGCGTCTCGTCGGCGACGTCCGCGGGCGCCAGTTCACGTCCGTGGTCGCGCCGGAGGAGACGCGCCGCGCCCGCGAGGCTTTCGCGAAGAAGCTGGCCGGCATGGAGCGGGTGACGGACGCCAAGGTCGTGCTCGTCGACCCGGTAGGCGTTCGGGTCAGCGTCGAGATCAGCTCCGTGCCCCTCGTCGAGGGCCACCGCATCGTCGGGGTCTTCGGTCAGGTCGCCGCCGTCCACGAGGAGCCAGCCCATCCGCCGCCGCTTCACCTGACGCCGCGCCAGGTCGAGGTGCTGCGCCTGCTGCAGCGGGGCGCCACGACCGACCAGATCGCGGAGGAGCTCCACCTGAGCGTCGAGACTGTCCGGAACCACATCCGCAACCTCCTGAGGGCGCTGGGCGTGCACACCCGGCTCGAGGCGGTGGCGGTGGCCAGGCACGAGGGCCTGCAGGCGCTCGCCTGAGCTACCGGCCCGCCGGCCACAATTGACACAGCTGGGTCAAGAAATCCCGACCCTCCGTTCTGCAAGATGAGAGCGGCTCGTGTCCGTCGGTCCCCCAGCCGCAAAGCGCGGCGGGCACAAGCCCCTCGGCGCGACGCCGGTCCGCGTCGCGCCGAGGATCCCCTGAGCGCGCTGGGTGCCGCGCTCAGGACATAGCCGGCGCCGTGGGGTTCTCGTCGTACACGACGGCGGTGCCGGCTATGTAGTCCTGGAGGGCGCGCCGCCGGTCGTCCACGAGCACCGGCAGGAAGCCGGCGAAGCACGGGATGATCGCGAGCGCGAGGCCGAACAGGCGCGCGAGCGAACGCCAGAACCCGGGCGGCTCGTTCCCGTGGAGAACGCGAAGCCGCAGCAGCCGCATGCCCGGGGTCTGCCCTGCGGTCGACCAGAAGCCGACGAAGTAGATGATCGACACGATCACGCCGGCGCCGCCGAGGATCGTCCCGACCAGCCACTCGGGCCGCAGGTGGCCGACCAGCGAGGCGACGAGGCTGACGAGCGCGGATCCGATCAGGAGGATGAGCGCCACGAGCCCCGCGTCGATCGCGAGCGCGATCCCACGCGTGGCCAGCCCGGCGTAGGGGAGGGCGGGCGTCTCGCCTTGCTCGACGGCCGGTCGAGGCGGCCGGCGCAGCCAGCGGCGCGGGCCGCGCTCCGCGGAGGCGTCGACGCGCTCCGCGCGGCGGCGCGCGCCTGCCGCCGCCTCCGCGGCGAGCGAGGTGGACTGCTGCGCGAGCGCGGCGCGCACCTGCGGCGACCCGACGATCTGACCGAGGATCCGGTCGAAATCGGCGCTCCCCAGGACGCGGTCGGCCAGCTCGGCGCTCGCCTTGCCGACGGCCGGGCTGGCCAGCACCTGCTCCACGAGCCGTGCGGTGTGCTCGCTCTCGATGGCGGAGACGGCAGTTTGCTCGAGGTCGGTCATCGCCGCCATCTCCGCCACCACCCGCTCGACCACCCGGTGCTCGGCGAGCGAGCGCCCGAGCATCTCCGGCATCGGCCCGGCGAGGATCGCGTCGAGCGCCCGCTCCGCGGCAGGGCTCGACGCCACGTCCACGGCGGCGCCGATCAGGCGCCGCTCGCCCGAGTGGGCGAGCCCGCGTACCGGTCGGATCATCAGCGGTGAGGCGGGCTGCCCCGCGTCATGCCGGCGGGACGCCGCCGCCGGTGTCCTCCCTCCAGTCGGACGTGGTCGAGACGGCGAACATGACCAGGAGCGCCACGGCCATCGCGGCGAACCCGTACCACGGCGCCCACGTGAGGATCATGAAGCTCTGGATCAGCACGAGCCCGGCCCAGATGTAGGCGATCACGCGACCGAACGAGTTGCCGCCGAGCAGGGACATGCCGCCCCAGACCGCGAGCACGGCGATCACGAGATCCCACAGCCCCCACAGGAAGACCTGGCCGCCGAACAGGCCATGTGACAGATCGTTCACCTTGTTGCTGTCGGCGAAGTAGCTGATCGCGGAGATGACCCGCAGGCAGCCGACCGAGATCAGGATGACCGCGGCAAAGGTGAGCCACCCGGGCCGCTTGAGGGCGTTCAGCGAAGCAGTCTCCATCTAGTTCCTCCCGTTCGTTCGAGGTCGCCAGCTACCAGCAGGGCACAGCCTCGCCGGAGCGGATGCCTCGCTCATCATCCCGAGCGGGTGAACGGGAGCTCAGCTGCGGCGTCGCGGTTTCCGCCGCGGCGACCGCTTCGAGGCCGTCCCGCCGAGCTGGCGTCGCAGCCCGTGTCGCGGCCCCACGTCGACCCGCCCGCGGCCGAACGCGTCGATCCGGCCCCAGCGGCCCGGGATGTCGAGCAGCTCCAGATGCCCGATCCCGGCCGGCAGCGCGGGATCGACGACGAGGTGCTCGCCGATCGGCTCGAGCCCGAGCATCGTCCGCAGCAGCAGGAGCGGCGCTCCGGTCGACCACGCCTGCGGACTGCAGGCGGTCGGATACTGGACCGGGTACCGCGTCACCGAGCGCTCGTAGCCGCCGAACGCCTCGGGCAGCCGCCCTTCGAAGAACTCGGCCGCATCCAGGATTCCCGCCGCTACCTGCGCCGCCTCGTCCTTGAACCCGTATTTCCGCAGGCCCCAGGCGACGAACGAGCTGTCGAACGGCCAGACCGTCCCGACGTGGTAGCCGATCGGGTTGTACCGGCCCTCGCCCTCGGCGAGGGTGCGGATGCCCCAGCCGGAGAAGAGCCTGGGCCCCATCAGGTGCTGCATGACGGCCTTGGCCTTCGACTTGTCGACGATGCCGCTCCAGAGGAGATGGCCGTTGTTCGAGGAGAGGGCGTCGACCTGGTTGCCGTCCTGGTCGAGCGCGAGCGCGAAGTACTCCCCGTCCTCGACCCAGAAGTCGCGGTTGAACCGCCGCTTCAGGTCGGCAGCCTCGCGCTCCAGACGGTCCGCGAACGCAGCGTCCTTCCACACCAGCCGGGCGAGCCTCGCGCCTCGGACCTTCGCGTCGTAGGCGTAGCCCTGGAGCTCGCACGTCGCCCGCGGGAAGCCGGGGAGCCGGCCGTCGCGATACGAGATCGAGTCCCACGAGTCCTTCCAGCACTGATTCTCGAGGCCCGTCTCCTCGTTGCGCCGTTTGTACGAGATGTAGCCGTTGCCCATCAGGTCGGCGTACTCGTCGATCCAGTTCAACGCCGCGCGAGCCTCGAGCTCGAGCTCGCGCACGAGCTTCGTGTCCCCCGACCAGCGCTCGTACTCGTCGAGCAGGACGACGTAGAGCGGCGTGGCGTCGGCCGTCCCGAAGTAGGGCGAGTGCGGCCGCTCCTCGAAGGCGGGGAGCTCCCCGTAGCGCAGCTCGTGGAGGATCCGACCCGGATCCTCGTCCCGGAAGTCGTCCACCCGCGTGCCCTGCCAGTTGCCCAGCGCGCGCAGGGTGGTCGCGGCGAGCTCGGGCGTGAACGGCAGCGCCTGCAGGCTCGTGAAGACGCTGTCGCGGCCGAACATCGTCATGAACCACGGCAGACCGGCCGCCGGCAGGCTCCTCCCTCCGGCGACCGGCGGCGAGAAGCGGAGCGCCGCGAGATCGACGAGGCTGCGCCGGTACGTCGTCCTGAGCGAGTCCCAGTCGCACTCGACCCGGGGCGCGCCGGCGAGCCACCGCTCGAGGTTCGTCTCCATGCGCGACCTGCCCGCGCTCCTCGGCGCGTGCTTCGTCCGCCGATGCGTCTCGCCCGAGAGCAGGCGCGCGGTCACGACGTCGAGCTCGGTCTCCCATTCGCCGTGCGACTCGATCCGGACCTTGAAGGTGAGCCCGTTCTTGTCGACCTTGGCCGGGACGGACGACGAGATCCGCGTGGCCCGCTCGAACGTCTCGCGCCGGTACCCGAGCACCAGCTCCCCTCGCTCGACGGACGTCGTGTAGGTCCCCTTCTTCTCGAGCGCGTCCTTGACCTCGAAGAGATCGGCGAAGTCGGAGGCGGCCTCGATCCGGACGGTCAGCTCGACGGGCTTCTCGTCGTGGTTCAGGATCGTCAGGTCCTCGTGGAAGCCGTCGCCGACGGCTCGCCGGCGGATGACCGAGAGCTTCGCGTCCACGTACACGGTGCCGGTGCCGGGAACGAGGAAGAACCGGGTCTCGAAGTAGTGCAGGTCGTCGGTCGAGAGCGGGTTGAGCCGCTCGCCGTCGATCGTCAGCACCCACTTCGAGAGGAACCTCGTGTCGAAGGAGAAGAGCCCGGTCGGATCGGTGAGGGACGCCTCGATGTCGCCGTTGTCGTCGCTGACGACGAAGGTGTTCCCGTCGAGGATCTTGACGAGCTCGCCGCTCATCGTCCGGCGGTGCTCGGCGGGCTCGGAAAGAGCCGCTGGAACAGGACGATCAGCTCCCAGTCCCCCTCGAGGGCGATCGCGCCTCGCAGCACCGCGGCCATCGCGTTGACCTCACCCGCCGCGATCCGGTCGAACAGGTCACCTGGCTCCCCGGATCGTGCAGTCGGCCTTGACGTTGCGGTGGGAGACCGTGACGTCGCCCTTGTCGATCGAGACCAGCCAGCGCTCGGTTCGCGTCCCGTTCGTCAGGTCGATGCGGATCGTTCCATTCGCCTTGCTCGAGCAGGGGCTCGTGCCCGCGGCTCGCGAGGTCGTCGAAGAACGTCGTCGTGGCATTGCCCATGGAGCCGGACGCACGCTACAGAGGCGCTCACCGCCGATGTCATCCCAAGGGGATGATCGCGCCGCCGGAGAGGGGCCGCAGGATGGGGGCGTGATCCTCCTGCTGATCATCCTGCTCGTCGTCTTCCTCTCGATCTCGTCGCCGTGGAGCGTCGTGCTGATCCTGATCGCGTGCGGTCTCGAGGCGATCGAGATCGTCTTCCTGCGACGGTGGTCGAAGCGCATCGACCGGCGGACGACGCGGACGACGGGCGTCGAGGCGATGATCGGGGAGCACGCCCAGGTGGTGCAACCGTGCCGCCCGACCGGGACCGTCCACATCCACGGGGAGCTCTGGGAGGCGCGCTGCGAGGCGGGCGCGGATACCGGGGAGACGGTGCGGGTCGAGGCCGTCGACGGCCTCACCCTCGTCGTGACGCGTTAGCCAGCGCCGGCAATCGTCCCAGGAGGATGATGCTGCCCGCCGACGCAGGCGCGATACTCGTGCCCTGACCTCAGGGGCCCACACGCACGGACCTGCTCCTCCCGTCGACGTGGAGAGCGGTTCGCCTGCCGGCCGAGACGAAGAAGCGCTTTCATCTGAAGCGGCTTCTCATCGGCGCCCTCGTCATCGTCGTCATCGGGGCGGCGGCGGATCTCCTCGGCTGGAACATCCGGGGCTGGTTCTCGGACCTGTGGGACACGATCACCGAGATCTCGGCCGCGTATGTCGTCGCCGGCGTCGCGCTCAAGACCGTCCAGACGACGCTGACCGCGTTCGGCTGGTACTCGATCCTCCGCTTCGCCTACGGAGACCGGGTGCGCATGCGCGAGATCATCGCCTGCTACGCGGCCTCCGTCGCGCTGAACGGGATCCTGCCGGCGAACCTCGGAACGCTCGTGATGCTGCTGATGTTCACGTCGATCATCGCGGGCGCGACCTTCGCGGCGATCCTCGGCGCGTACGCCGTCCAGAAGATCTTCTTCACGCTGATCGGCGTCTTCGTCTACCTGTACCTGTTCCTCAGCGTCGGCGGCTCGTTCGACATCAAGTTCGAGTGGGTGCACACGCACCCGTGGGCGACCGCGATCCTCTTCATCGGCGGCGCGTACATCATCTATCTGCTGCTGCGCCGGCTGTGGCCGCGCGTGCTGCACTGGTGGGAGGACGCCAAGGAGGGCGGGGGCATTCTCTCGCGCCCGCGCAAGTACCTCCTCTGGGTCTTCGTGCCCTCGCTGCTCGCGTGGTTCGCGAGCCTCGGCGTGATGGCGGTCTTCCTCGCCGCGTACGACATCCCGGTGACCTTCGACACGCTGATGCGGATCTGCGGCGGCAACTCGATCGCCAACGTGACTTCGGTGACCCCCGGCGGCGCGGGCGTGACGCAGGCGTTCAACGTCGCCTCGCTCAGCGGCATCGCGAGCCCGACCGACGCGACCGCCTACTCGGTCGCGCAGCAGCTCGTGACGACCACCTGGAACATCATCTTCGCGATCGTCATGCTGGTCTTCGCGTTCGGGTGGAGCGGCGGCAAGACGCTGGTGTCCGAGTCCTACGCCGACGCGAAGGAGAAGGCGGCGGAGCAGAAGGCCGCGCGCGAGGCGAGGAAGCGGGCCAAGGAGGAAGCGGAAGCCGTTTAGGCTCGTCGGGTGGGCTGGATCGACGCCGAGCTCGTGCTGGTCTCCCTCGCGGCGATGCTCTCGCCGACGACGCTGACCTTCTCGATCCTGACGCTCGTCGTCAGCGAGCGGCCGGTTCGAAGCGGCTTCTGGTTCTACCTCGGCGCGCTCGCGGTGACGCTGGTGATCGGGGTGATCGCGGCGTTCGTGCTCGGCGACATCGCCGCGTCGTCCCACCCCTCCAGCCCGAAGACGTGGGTCGCCGTCGTCGACGTGGTCGCCGGCGCGTTGCTGCTCGTCTGGGTCGATCCGCGTCCTCCGGCGTCCGCGGGACCCGAAGCGGACGGCGGGGATGCTCGCGCAGATCGAGAAGGTGACTGCCTCGCCGGCGATCGCGGTCGTCGCCGCCGGAGCGACGCTCGCCAACCCGGGCGGCTTCATCCCGATCGCGCTGAAGAACATCTCGGAGCTCGATCCGAGCAGGGTCGAGTACATCGTCGACTGGCTGTTCTTCACGCTCGTCTCGCTGCTCCCGCTCGCGCTCGCGCTCATCGCTCTCGTCGTTGCGCCGGGATGGGCACGCCGAGTCCTCGAGCACGCGAGACAGTGGCTGGAGCTGCACGCGCGCACGATCGCTGCGGTGATCGTGATCGCGCTCGCCGTCGCTTTGCTGCGGAACGGGATCTCGGGCCTGACCTCCTAGCCCTTGCCGCTTCGCATCTCCGACACGAGGAGCGCGAGCACCGTCACGAGGTAGAGCTGGCCGATCAGCGCCTCGAGCACGGCCAGCGCGTGCCCGAGGTTGCCCGCCGGGGTGTAGTCGCCGTAGCCGACGGTCGTCTGGGTCACGTAGCTGAAGTAGAGCCGCACGGCGCGCGTCCCGTCGGTGCCCTGGGCGAAGAAGTCGCCGGAGCCGAGCAGTGCGATCCCGCTGTACAGGAACATGAACACGAGCCCGAAGAGGAGGTAGATGCAGATCGCGCCGGTCACCGACTGCGCGTTGACCTCGCTCTGGTCGAGCACGCCGACCGCGATCGCGACCACCGTGGCGACGATGAGCAGACCGGTCGCGAGCGCCGCCGCGCCGTAGAGCGCATTGTGCGTCGTGAAGGGCAGCATCACGGCGAGGACGGTCGAGGCCGCCACGAGCACGATCATCGCCCTCGAGCCCGCCCGCGCCAGGCCGGACGTCCACATCGCGGCGGCGAGCGTGGCCGCCCCGAGCAGCAGGAGGACGGCTGTCGTCCACCTGGCTTCGCCGGCGAGCTCGACGAAGAGCACCGTCACCCCGATCAGGATGAGCACGACGCGGTAGCTGTGCGCCGCGCGCAGGCGCGCGACGCGTGACCGAAACGGACGGCGGCGACCCCGAGGGGTCGCCGCCGCCAGGTCCCGATCGGTTTCGTCCTCGGCGACGCGCGCCACGAGCCCGCTACGTCGTGGAGCTCACCGTGTCGCTGGCCATCGCGCCGATCGCGATCAGGTCGGCGGGATGGATCCACTCGTCGGCGAGCGCGATCCCGCCGTTGTCGATGATCTTGTCCCGGAGCGGGATCGCCCACCGGTGCTCGATCAGCGCGATGGCGGCGCTGCTCCCTTCCGGGATTGCATCGGTGAGGTACCAGACCTCGGTGTCGCTGAAGAGATGACCGTCTTCCATCTCGGCGGCACCGGCCTCCGCTGCACGCAGCGCCTCGTCCTCGTCGCCGGTGCCGATCCCGACCAGCGCCCCGATGAGAGCGCCGAACTCCATCGCCTCGTCCTGGCTGAGGTCGCTTTTCTGGACGACCTCGACCTCGCCGCCTTCCGGATGCGTCACGAAGAGGAGATCGATGAGCCGGATGATCCCCTGCTCCTTCAGGCGCTCGAGCTCGGGCAGGACCTCGCCGTTGAACTTCGTCCGGTCGAACTCGAGCACGAGCATCTGCACGGGTCCGAACTGCGGCTGCTGCTTGTCGTCGCTCATGACCCCCCCAGGATCTTGGCCTTCTGCGCCTCGAACTCCTCGTCCGTCAGGATGCCCTGCGTGTGCAGCTCGGCAAGCTGCTTGAGCTGCTCGATCGAAGCGTCGGTCATGCCGCCGGCGGCCGGGGCCGCCGCGGGCGGTGCCGCTGCCGCCTGCTGGGACTCGAGGTCCTGGAGACGCGCCTCGGTCTCCGCGTCCTGCTGACGTCCCTGCTGCACGTGCTTGCCCGCGACGTACGCGGTGCCGCCGACCATCGCGGCGCGTGCCAGCGGACGCCGTCTCCTCATGAACATCGTCGAACTCCTTCCAGTAGTCGCCGTCCAGCCTCCCGAAAGGGAGGGCGGTGATCATCATACGGTTGGGATGAATCGACCCGCCGCCCCTCGGGCGGTCATCCCATCGGGGGGATGAATCGCGCGGCGACGTCGGCTTCAGTGGGCCCCAGAGGCGAGTTCGACCGTGTCCCCCGCGGGGCTCGTTCCGAACGAAAGGAGCGCGGAACGATGAGGGCAGCGCACGAGTACGACCTCCAGTCGACGTACGGGTCGGAGGACGCCGAGGCGAAGGGCGTCGGCTGGGTGACCTTCGCCGCCGTGCTGCTCGGACTCGCGGGCATCTGGAACTTCGTCGACGGGATCCTCGCGATCTCCTCGTCGCGGGTCTACGCGGAGGCCTCCACCTACGTCTTCAGCGACCTCAACACGTGGGGCTGGATCGTGATGATCCTGGGCATCCTCCAGGGGCTCGCGGCGCTCGCGATCCTCTCCGGCAGCGAGTTCGCCCGCTGGTTCGGGATCTTCGTGGCAGGCCTGAACGCGATCGGCCAGCTGATGTTCGTGCCCGTCTATCCGTTCTGGGCCCTCGCGATGTTCGCGCTCGACGTGCTCGTGATCTACGCGCTGGCCGTGTACGGCGGCCACCGCCTCCGCCAGGCGCTGTAGCCGTCCGGCTCGTCACTCCACGAGCCGGAGCCCGCTCTCCTCGAGCGCGGCGCCGACGTCGTAGCCGAGCGCGAGCGCGAGCTTCGGTGCGGCGGCGACGACGTTCGCGACGCCGACGGCGGAGAGCACGGCGATGAGGCAGCCGACGATCTCGTCGTCCGAGACTCCGGCGCGGCGGGCCGCCTCCACCGTCCACATGTAGCAGGGGGACGTCGCGTCGATCGCGATCAGCGCGCCGATCCGGACGAGCGCGTGGGTCTTCGGGTCGAGGTGCGACTCCGCGACGTTGGAGCTGTCCTGCGCGAGGAGGACCTCGAAGTAGTTGTCGTCCGCGATCGCGAGCTTCGTCAGCGTCGTCTCGTGAGCGTTCACGGCTGAGTCGATCTCACCGCGCCTCGGCCCCGGCGGCATCACCCGCGCGGGATGAAACAGGCTCAGGCCGCGTTCGGGTGGATCTCGACGAGCCCGAGCCGCGTCGCGCACTCGATCGCCTCGCTGCGGCTCGTGACGCCGAGCTTCCGGTACACGGAGATCGCCTGGGTCTTGATCGTGTTCCTCGAGACGAAGAGCTGCTCGCCGATCTCGCGGAACGACAGGTGCGTGGCGAGGAGCGGCAGCAGGCGGAGCTCGGCGGTCGTCAGCGCCGCCGCCGCATCGCCGCCGCGGGTCGACAGAGCCTCGACGTCCCGCGCGAGCAGCTCGGCCTCGTCCGCGAGGACGCCGACGTCGGGGTGCTCGCGCAGCAACCCGCCGATCTCGCCCAGGAGGGAGCGCACGGCCTGCGTCTCCCTGAGCGCCAGGTACGCGCGTGCAAGCTCGATCCTCGTCTGCAGGGCGAGCCAGGGGAGGAACCCGTCGCCGAGCGTCGGCGAGAGGTCATGCACCTTGGCGAGGTCGGCTCGCGCTTCGTCCCAGCGGCCGTGCCTGAGCGACGCGCGCGCAGTGGCGACGAGGGCGATCGCGGTGGTCGCGTAGCCGTCGAGCCGGCTCGTCTCGACGAGCGCGCGCGCCTCGAGCGCGAGCCGCTCGGCGGTCGGGACGTCGTCTCGCGCGGCAGCGATGAGCGAGCGCTCGCTCATCGCGATCACCTGCGTGTCCGCCGCGCCGAGCCGCTCCGCCTCAGCCGCCGCCTCCGCCAGGATCCCGTCCGCGCGCTCGCTCTGGCCGAGGAGCACGTGGCCGACTCCGAGCGCGAGCAGCGCGTGGGGACGGACAGGGTCCTCGCGGCCGGCGCGGGCGAGCGCGGATTCCGCGTCCGCGATCATGCGGTACACGCCGTGGCTGCAGAGGGCGGCGCGGACGACGTCGATCCAGGCTCGCTCCGCCGCGACCGCGCGGGACTGTTTGCACCTCGCCAGTCCTGCCTCGGCGGCCTCGAGCCAGCGATCCGCGTCGCGGGAGCGGCCGCGCAGCGCGTGGATCCAGCTTCCGCGCAGGGCGAGGGCGGGATGGCGTTCGAGCAGGGCCGCGTCGTCGAAGCCGTCGAGCCAGCCCTCGACCGCGGCCGCGCGCCCGCCGTTGTATGTCGGCAGCGCGATCGCCGTGACGATGCGGGCGACGCGTCCGACGTCGCCCGCGGCCCGTGCGTACGCCAGCGCCGACTCCGGGTCTCCGTGGGCCTCGTACCAGTCGGCGGCGCGCCGGTTCAGGGCCGGCACGAGCTTCGGCTCCCGGTCCGCGAGCTCGCGCCGCAGCACGTCCCGGAAGAGCCGGTGATAGCGGTACCAGATTCCCTGGTGGTCGAGGGGTACGACGAAGAGGTTCGAGCGTTCGATCTTCGCGAGCTCGCGTGCGGAGCCCTGCTCGCCGAGGACGGCGTCGCACAGCCCGCCGCACAGCTCGTCCAGCACCGAGGTCCGTCGGAGGAACTGGAGCTCGGCCGGGCGGAGGCGGGAGAGGTACTCAGACCGGAAGTAGTCGGTGAGGTTCCGGTTGCGGGTGCCGGGCTGGAGCACGATCGGCCCGGGGGGTGAATCGGCGTCGCGGAACGCGACGGCCGCCAGGTAGAGGGCCGCCGCCCACCCTTCGCACTCGCGCACGAGGTCGGTGGCCTCGTCGAACGAGAGTTCGAGGCCCGTGGAGCGCAGGAGCACCTGACCTTCGCGCGGGGTGAGCGCGAGCTGGTCGACGCCGACCTCGAGCAGCCGTCCGGAGGCGCGGAGCAGCGCGATCGGCAGCTTCGGCGTGATGCGGCCGGCGACCACGAGCAGGGAGCCCTCCGGGATGTGGTCGGCGAGCGTCGTGACCGCGTCGAGGGCGTCGCGCGAGCGCAGGAGGTGGGCGTTGTCCAGCACGACCACCAACGGTCCCGGAAAGGCGGCGAGCGCCGAGCCGACCCGCGGCAGCGCCGACGTCCACATCGACGCGCCAGGGTCTGCCAGCGCTTCGAACACGCGCGGCTCGAGCGGGTCGAGCTCGTCCAGCGCGGCGGCGATGTGCCGGAGCAGGACGATCGGGTCGCGGTCGCGCTCGTCGACCGAGACCCAGCCGAACGGCCGCGGGTCCCGCGAGGCCCACTGCGCGAGCATGGTCGTCTTGCCGTAGCCGGCCGGGGCGGCGATCGTCACCACAGGGCCCGAGTCGGTCGCCCTGAGCCGGTTGACGAGAGCCGTCCGGGAAACCAGCCCCGTCCGGAGCGCAGGCACGCCGAGCTTCGACTCGACGACGTCGAACGGCAGCCTCGGACGCCGCTCGCGCGTTCGGAGGCTGCTCACGGAGCCCGTCGCAGTGGACTTCGCGGCGATGGCGCTCATGGTCGTACGGCGCCGCGGGGCGAATCCTGGCGGCGGGTCACCGTCTGATCGGGCACGCGGCTCCTTGTGGCGGACTCCCCGAGTGCGGAGGCGGGGGAATCCCCGTCCGCCGGGACGCTGAGGACTGGGCGGCTTTCGGCTGGGATCAGGCCGAAAACGCCAGGAGAGCTTGTCGGAACCTGAAGGACCGTGTCAAGCGGGCTCTCCCCGCACACGCCGGCTATCACGATTGGGGAAGGGTCGAGCGGCTGCGACCCGTCTCGGGGAGGAGCCGGTGGCCGTCGAGGATCGCCTGGGCGATGTCGACGACCCGGCGATTCGTGCTGCGCGCTTCGGCGCGCAGCAGCTCGAACGCCTCGTCCTCGCGCGTCCCGTGCCGCTCCATGAGGACGCCCTTGGCGCGCTCGATCACCGCGCGTCGGTGGAGCGCGCCTTCGAGGTGGTGGTGATCCGCGAACTGCCGGAGGACGGCTCCCATGACGGTGCGCCACGTCTCGGGGGCGCGCCCCACGACGCACGTGAAGGCGCCGGTCGCGGCAACCGTCGCGATGAGGCGCTCGTCGGCATGGGCGAGGCAGGCGATGATCGGAGGGCCGGACCTCTCCGCGCTGCGGTCGACGACGCTGTCGAGCAGCTGCGCCGACGGCGTGTCGATCGCCACGATCGCGACGTCCGCCTCGTCGAGCTCCGCCGCGACGTCGTGACCGAGCTCGCGCAGGAGCCGCGTGAGCAGCGCAAGGCGGTCGGGTCGGTCGGCGAACGGGATCGCCCGCAGTGCCTTGTTGTTGCTCGCGGACACGGCTAGGCGGCCCTCTGGGGTCGTGGTGCGGCCGCGGCGATCGCCTCGCTGCGGCAGCTCACGCCGAGCTTCCGGTAGATCGAGATCGCCTGGGTCTTGACGGTGTTCCGCGAGACCTCCAGCTGCTCGGCGATCTCCCGGAACGAGAGGTGCGTGGCCAGGAGCGGGAGGAGACGAAGCTCGGCCGGCGTCAGCCTCCCGGATGCGCCGGAGCGGGACAGGACCAGCCCCGCCTCGTGCCCGAGCGCGAGGGCCCGCTCGGCGAGCGCACCCAGTCGCGGCCGCGCGTCGAGGATCGCCCGGATCTCGGTCACGGGCCTGCGCGCTGCCGCAGGATCGCGAAGCTCCAGGTAGCAGCGGGCCAGCTCGAGCCGGGCTCCGACCGCAAGCCACGGCAGCGCCTCGGTCACGAGCGGCGTCAGCTTCTCGGCCCGGACGACCAGCGCCCGTGCCTCGGCCCACCGCCCCTGCCGGAGCGACGCACGGGCCGCGGCCGCGAGCGCGATCGCGAACGTCGGGGTCCCCTCCAGCTCGTCGTCCGCGGCGATCCGACGCGCCTCGGTCGAGAGCGCGTCGCCCCGGTCCAGGTCGCCGCCCTCCCGTGCGAGGAGCGATCGCTGGGCGACGGCCAGCATCTGCGTCTCGGGGCAGCCGAGCATCCCGGCCGTCGCCGCGGCGTCGGCGAGCAGCGAATCCGCCTCGTCCGTCGCGCCGAGGAGCAGCGCCGCGCACCCGCGCAGCTGCAGCGCGAAGGGGTACCACTGGCTGTCGCGGGGCAGACCGGCGAGGGCCGCGCCAGCGTCCCCCAGCATGCGGCGCGGCCCGTCCCGGCACAGGGCAGCTCGTACGGCGGCGACCTGCGGCCGAAGCACGGCCGCGTCACGCCTACGGCGACGAGCGCCCCATTCGGCAATCTCCAGCCAGCGTTGCGCCTCGGCGGCGCGGCCCCGAAACGCGTGCACCCGGCTCCCGTGTGCGGCGACCGCGGGATGGCGCTCGAGCTGCGCCCGGTCGAAGCGCGCCAGCCGCCGTTCGAGGTCGTACCCGCGGCCGCGCGACGACGCGGAGAACGCGGTCGCAGCGATGATCGTTGCGACCCGATCCGCATCTCCGGCGGCCTCAGCGTGCTCCAGCGCGGCCTCGATGTCGCCGGCAGCCTCGTGCCAGGCCGCCGCACGCCGCCTGAGCGTCGGGATCGCCTGCGGCTCCTCCTCCAGGAGCTCCCGCAGGAGGAGGTCGCGGAAGAGGGGTTGGAACCGGTACCAGCCGCGCCTGCCGGCGAGTGGGCAGACGACGAGGTCGGCGCGCGCGAGGCGCTTCAGCACGCCCTCCGAGCCGTTGTCGTGCAGCACCGCGTCGCAGAGCGGCCCGGTCAGCGCCTCGAGGATGGACGTCCGCCGCAGGAAGACGTGGTCGCTGCGGCGCAGGCGCGAGAGAAACTCGGTTCGCAGGTAGTCGGCGACGTAGCGGTCGGTTCCGCCGAAGCGGCTCGCTCGCGGTGCGGTGCCCGCGTCGTGGCGGGACAACGAGGCGAGGTAGAGGGCCGCCGGCCAGCCTTCGCACAGTCGGATCAGTCCGGCCGTCTCGCTCTCGGGAAGGTCGGGGTTCGTGCCCTCGCAGCAAGAGCTGTGCGTCGCGGTTGCCGAGGGCGAGGTCCTCGACGCCGAGCTCCTGCAGGTCGCCTCGGGAACGGAGGACAGCGCCGGGCAGCCTCGGCAGGGCTCTCCCGGCGAGCGCGACCGTCGAGCCCTCCGGCATTCGCTCGATCACCAGCGCGAGCAGGCTTCGCAGCTCCCGCGTGTGGAGCAGGTCGACGTCGTCGAGCACGAGCAACACGGGTGTGCCGCACGAGCCGAGCGCCCTCGTCGCGCGGTCGACCACGGCCGTCGGCGCCGGGCTGCGGGCGGCGCCGACCGACTGAAGCAGGCGCCACGGCAGCGGCGCGGCGCGGTCGACGGCCGCGAGGACGTGCTTGAGAAAGACGAGCGCGTCGTTGTCGCGCTCGTCGATCGACACCCAGGCCACGGGCCGAGATTCCGCGGCGGCCCACTGTGCGAGCAGCGTGGTCTTTCCGTACCCTGCCCGGGCGACGGCCGTGACCACGGCCGCCCCGCCGTGGCGGAGCCTGTTGGCCAGCGCCGGCCTCGCGACCACAGACGGTGGCAGACCCGGGGGCCTGATCTTGGCGTCGATGACGTCGAGCGCGGGCGTGGGCGTCGATTCGGCGTGCCTCTCCGCGCGTGCACGGCCAGCAGGCCGTCGGGCCTGCGGCGGCGAGCGCTCCGGTCCCAACCCCCCCGGTGTGCGCTCCGGGGTCCCGGGAGCGGACACTGCCTGACGAGGATGACCCACGACGACGGCTCCGTCATCGGGAGAAAGGCCGATCCGGAGCGCGCCATTGTGGCGAGCCGGACTGCGCCATTTGGCCGATATACGCACGAAAGCTAAGGTGCGCGAGGGTCGGCCCCAGCCCGCGTCGACACAGGGAGCCCGTCGTGAGCGAAGCGCAGCTTTCACCTGCCTCTCCCGCGCTCGAGCGCGTTGCGGCGCCGTGGAAGGACCGCGTCTCGGCGGCCCAGGTCGCCCAGGTCGTGCTGCTGGGCGTCGCGTACTTCGGCGCCGCGAAGGTGGGCCAGTCACTGCGCTACACGGCGTCGGTCTCGGCGCTGTGGCCGCCGGTCGGCCTCGGCATGGCCGCGCTGTACCTCTGGGGGCTGCAGCTGTGGCCCGGCATCCTGATCGGCGAGCTGCTCGTCAACGGTCAGCTCCTGCACGACGCCTCGCCGCTCCCGCTCGGCAGCCTGGTCGGGCAGCAGATCGGGAACATGGCCGAGGTCGTCTTCGGCGCGTGGCTGCTGCTGCGCCTCCTCGGCCCCCGGGCGAGGCTCGACCGTACGTCGCAGGTGAGCTACACGATCCTCGCGGCAGCGGCCGCGACAGCCGTCAGCGCGACAGTCGGGACGCTCTCGATGCTCGCCGGCGAGCGTGGTCGACATCGGCGACGCGCCCGAGTTCTGGCGCACGTGGTGGCTGGCGGACATGTCCGGCGCGCTGGTCGTCGTCCCGCTGCTCCTGATCTGGCTCGGCGACCCTCGAGCCGCCTGGCGCCGGATCGCCACGCCGGAGGGCGGCCTGATGGTGGTCGTCGTGATCGCGCTCGCCTGGGTCGCGGTGATGAAGGACGAGCCGGTGACGTACCTGATCTTCCCGGCCCTGGTCTGGGCCGCATTCCGCTTCGGCCCGGCGGGCGTCACGCTCGCGACCGCGATCAACGCGGGCCTGACGATCGGGCTGACGGCGGACAAGGTCGGAGCGTTCTTCCGGCACCCGATCGACGACCGAACCCTGTCCACCCAGCTCTACATCCTCATTCCCGCCATGACTGCGCTCTTCCTGAGCGCCGCCGCGAGCGAGCGAGCGCGGGCGTCCGCGGAGCTGGTCGAGGCCCGAAGCCGGGAGGGCGAGCGGGCGCTCGAGGAACGTCGGCGCATCGCGCGCGACCTGCACGACTCGATGTCGCAGGCGCTGTTCTCGAGCGCGCTGCACACGCGCGCGGCACAGAAGGCCCTGGCCGAGAACGGCGAAGCGCCTCCCGCGGTCGGCGACAACCTCGGCGCGATCGGAGATCTGATGAAGACCGCGCAGCGGGAGATGCGCACGTTCATCTTCGAGCTGGGCTCCGACGGCGTCGGCGACGGCCTCGTGACGGGGCTCGAGCGGCACGCCGCGACGCTCGCCGGCGACTCCGGCCTGGTGGTCGAGGTCGATGGGCCCGACGGCCCGCTCCCGCTCGCGGGCCCCGCGCAGGCGCAGCTGTACGGGATCGGGCGCGAGGCGATGACGAACGCCGCCAAGCACTCGGGCGCGGCCACGGCCCTCGTCCGCGTCGACGTGTACGTGGACCACCTCACGCTGGAGATCCAGGACGACGGCTGCGGCTTCGACCCCGGGCCCTCGCGGCCGGGCCACTTCGGCCTCGAGTCGATGCGGGGCCGCGCACGCGAGATCGACGGCGACCTGGAGATCCGGAGCGCGCCGGGGAAGGGGACGCTCGTGCGGGTCGACGTCCCGTACGAGAGCGAACGACCGCCCCATGTCGCCTAGCGAAACCGAGCCGATCCGCCTCCTCGTCGTCGACGACCACGCGGTCGTCCGGAGCGGCTTGCTCGCTTTCCTGGCCGGGGAGCCCGACCTCGAAGTCGTCGGCGCTGCGGCCGACGGCGAGGCGGCGCTCGAGGCGCTCGAGCGGCTGGACGCCGCCGGATGCCGGCCCGACGTCGTGCTGATGGACCTGCAGATGGAGCCGATGGACGGGATCGAGTCGACGCGGCGCATCCGGACGCTCTACGACGACGTCGAGGTCGTGGCCCTGACGTCGTTCGGCGAGGAGGAGCGCGTGTACGCGGCGCTCCAGGCCGGCGCGTCGGGCTTCCTGCTCAAGGACGCGGACGCCGACGAGGTCGCCGGTGCGGTGCGCGCGGCGCACCGCGGCGAGATGCAGCTCGATCCCGCCGTCACCCGTCGCCTGGCCGCGTCGCTCGGCGCGCCCCGCCGGGACGACCCGACCAGCGTGCTGACGGAGCGCGAGCTCGAGGTCCTCGCGCTCGTCGGCGCCGGCGATCCGAACAAGGCGATCGCAGCGAAGCTCGGGATCAGCGAGCGCACCGCCCGGTCGCACGTGTCGAGCATCCTCTCCAAGCTCGATCTCGCCTCGCGGACGCAGGCCGCGCTGTGGGCCGCCCGCCAGGGAGTCGCAGCCCCCGAGGGGGATCGCCAGCCGCACGCCGGCCCCGTTGTCTGACCAAAGGGCGCACGCGCCGAACTCGCCGTATCACCCCGCGGGGATGACGACCGGCGCCTCGAAGCCAGGCAGATTCCGGGGCGACCTGAGGAGGTCCCTTCTTGGCCGACGCGTCTGAGACACATCCCCCACCCGCAAAGGCGGAAGAGCCCGCCGCCGAGACGACGACCGGGTCGGGAGGAGGGTGGCGCCGCTGGGTGCCGTGGGTGCTGGTCGTCGTGGCCGCGATCGTCATGCTGGTCGCCTCGCTCAACGTCTGGGTGAAGCGGCAGGCGCTCAGCACCGAGAACTGGACGAGCGCCAGCAAGCGGCTGCTCGAGGACGACGACATCAGGAACGCCATCTCCGTCTACCTGGTCAACCAGCTGTACTCGAACGTCGACGTCGGCAAGGCCCTGCAGGACCGGCTCCCGCCGGCGACGAAGGGGCTCGGCCAACCGCTCGCGGCCGCGCTCGAGCCGGCCCTCGTCCGGACCACCGACACGATCCTCGGCCGGCCGCGGGTGCAGCAGCTGTGGGTGAACGCGAACGAGCGGGCTCACACGCTCTTCATGGCCGTGCTCAACGGGAAGCACGGCATCCTCGAGACGACGGACGGGAATGTCGTTCTCAACTTACAACCGATTCTCAACCAGCTCACCGCAGGAGACCGGCCTCGGCCAGCGGATCGAGCAGGATCTGCCGCCGGACGCCGGCCAGATCGTCGTCATGAAGGGCGACCAGCTCGCGAACGCCCGGAAGACCGTCAAGGTAGTCAAGGCGCTCAGCTACTTCCTCGTGTTCCTCGTGCTCGCGCTCTTCGCGGCCGCGATCTGGATCGCGCGCGGGCGGCGGCGACGGATCCTGCTGGGGATCGGCGTGAGCGTGCTGGTCGTCGGCCTGCTCGTGCTGGTCATCCGCCGGCTCGCGGGTAACTACCTCGTCGACGCGCTCACGAACAACCCGGATCAGAAGAGGCCGGTCGACGCTGCGTGGGCGATCGGGACCGAGTTGCTGCGCAACGTCGGGATCAACATCGTGATCTACGGCGTCGTCACGATCTTCGCGGCCTGGGTGGCGGGGCCGTCACGGCCCGCCGTCGCGCTGCGCCGGGTCTCGGCGCCGACGTTGCGCGACCGTCCCGTCATCGTCTACGGCGTCCTCGCCGTCGTGCTCCTGATCATCCTCCTGAGCGGCCCCACGGACGGGGATCGCGTCTACCCGCTGCTGGTGCTGTTCGCCGCCGCCATCGTCGGGGTGGAGATCTTACGGCGCCAGACCCGCGCGGAGTTCCCCCCCGACGCGGCTGCGGCGACGCAGTGAGCTCTGCCGCATCGCACATGGCGCTCCAGGTGACGCTGACCACCGGCGTGGCGATCGCGCTGAGCATGGTCGGGTTCAAGAAAGGACTGCTCAGCCTGCGTCCGGAGCCGCGGCGTTGCCCGCACTGCGGGCGACGGTTGCGCGCGTGGACGTGCTCGAGCTGCACGGGCTCGCGGGAGCCCTGAGGACCCGGCAGAATGGTCAGCATGCCCGCCCGCATCGCCGGCCTCGCCGCCGCGGTCGCCCTCGCACTCGTCGCTGCCGGGTGCGGCGGGTCGAGCAAGAGCGAGTCGGACAGCTCAGCGGCGATCGACACCTGGGTCGATGGCGCGTGCAACTCGATCGTGACGTGGAAGGACAGCCTGAAGTCGATCGGGTCGGGCCTGACGAATGTCGACCAGCTCTCGAAGGCGAAGATCCAGCAGGCGGCGACCGACGTCTCCGACGCCAACGCGAAGCTCTCCGACGACGTGCAGGCGCTCGGCGAGCCGCCGAAGGCGGGCGGTGACGAGGCGAAGGCGGCGGTCGAGGATCTGAAGGGCGAGCTGAAGAAGTCGTCCGACCAGATCAAGGACGCAACGAAGGACGTTTCGACCGCGACGGAGGCTCTCAATGCGGTCAACGTCGCGAGCGCCGCGCTCCTCTCGATGTCGAGCGACCTCTCCGCGACGCTCACCACGCTGTCGTCGATCGACGCCGCCGATGAGTGGAAGAAGGCGTTCGACGACTCGAAGGCGTGCCAGTCGCTGAAGAAGAGCTGAAGCCCGGCTCACGGCGACGACAGCTGCTCCGCCGCGGGGCCCTTGCGGGCCTGAGCCTCGGCGTCATCGTCGCAACCTTCGTCTTCCTGCTCCCGAAGATCGCGAACTACGCGGACGTGTGGGCGGTCGTCAAGGAGCTCTCGTGGCCGTGGCTGGTCGCGCTCCTCGGCGCGGTCGTGATCAACCTCGCGACGTTCGCGCCGCCGTGGCAGATCACGCTTCCGGGCCTGAGGTTCTTCCGGGCGATGGAGCTGACCCAGGCGTCGACCGCGCTGTCGCTCCTCGTCCCCGGCGGGGCCGCCGTGGGGGCTGCGGGGGCGTACGGGATGTCGCGCAAGTGGGGGTTCGCGAGCCGCGACGTCGCTCGCGCGGTCACGTTGACGGGCCTGTGGAACCAGTTCCTCAACCTGTCGTTCCCGATCCTCGCGGTGTTCCTCCTGACGATCACGGGGGAGCGCGAGCGGACCGCGGTGCTGGCCACGGCGGCCTTCATCGGGGTAGCGGTGCTCGGGGTCGTCCTCGCCGGCTTCGTGCTCGTGCTGCTGAGCCGTCGGCTCGCGAACGACATCGGCGACGTCGCCGCCCGCTTCACCAACTGGTGCCTCGGGAAGGTCCGGCGCGGGCCGGTGTCGTGGGGCGGCCCGAACTTCGAGCAGTTCCGTGACGACGTCGGCGACTTCCTCGAGAGGAAGTGGCCGTGGCTGACGCTGGCGTCGCTGGCCGGGAGCCTGACGGTGTTCGCCGTCCTCGTCGTCTCGCTGCGCGCGTGCTCCGTGCCCGCCTCGCAGGTCTCGCTCGTCGAGGCCTTCGCCGCGTGGGCGCTGGCGCGGATCCTCGGCTCGATCCCGATCACGCCCGGCGGGATCGGCGTCGTCGAGCTCGGATTGACCGGGGCGCTCGTCGGCTTCGGCGGCAACAACGCCGGCGTCGTCGCGGCCGTGCTCGTCTTCCGCTTCCTGACGATGGTCCCGACGCTCGTCCTCGGGCTCGTGGCCGCGTTCACCTGGCGCCGGAACCGTCCGTCCGACACCGCCGAGCGGCCGGCGGAGGTCGCGCAGGCACCACCGTAGCCGCCTCTGGGATGATGCCCAGCGTGCGCCTGGAGCTCGGAACCGAGGTTCGATCGAGCGACGACGAAGTCGTCGGCGAGCTCGCCGACGTCGTCATCGACCCGATCAAGCAGCGCGTCACGCACCTGGTCGTCAAGCCGCACCACGGCCACGGCCAGACGCACCTCGTCTCGATCGAGCTCGCGAGCGCCGAAGGCGGCGCGATCTCGCTGAGCTGCCCGGCGGAGGACGTGCGGGCCCTGCCGAACGTGGAGGAGTTCGCGTACCTCCGGCTCGGCGAGGCCCCGGTCGCCGATCCCGACTGGGACGTGGGCGTCACGAACGTGCTCGCGCTCCCGTACTACGAGAGCGCCGGCTTCGCCGACTACTCGGCCGCGGTGGAGCAGGACGTCGGGGTGTTCTACGACCGGGTCCCCAAGGGCGAGGTCGAGGTCCGCCGCGCGAGCAGCGTCAGGACGGCGGACGGCGAGTACATCGGCGACGTCGACGGCTTCCTCGTCGAAGACGACGACCACATCACGCACTTCGTGCTCGAGCAGGGCCACCTGTGGGGCCGACGGGAGGTGACGGTGCCGATCGCCGCGGTCGCGAAGGTCGAGTCGGACACGGTCACGGTCAACCTCTCCAAGGACGAGATCGGGAAGCTGCCGACCCATCGCTTGCACCGCTGGTCGCTCTTCGGATCGAAGTAGGCGGCGACCGCGGGCTCGATCCTCGACGCGATCGGGAACACGCCGCTCGTCCGCGTGCAGAGCTGTGCGCCGGCGAACGGCGCCGAGCTGTGGCTGAAGCTCGAGTACGCGAACCCGACCGGGTCGATGAAGGACCGGATGGCGCTCGCGATGATCGACGGCGCCGAGCGCGACGGGCTGATCTCGCCCGGGGACATCGTCGTCGAGTACACGGGCGGCAGCACCGGCCCCGCGGTTGCGCTCGTGTGCCGGGCCAAGGGGTACCGGGCGCTGATCGTGATCGCCGACTGCTTCACGGAGGAGCGCTTCCAGCTCATGCGCGCCCTCGGCGCCGAGCTCGACGTCGTGCCGTCGGTCGAAGGACGGCCGAAGGTGACGCCGCAGGACATCGCCAACATGGTCGCCCGCGCCGGGGAGCTCGCCGCGCAGCCCGGCCACTACGCGACCGACCAGTTCAACAACCCGTACATCGTCGCCGACCATCGCGACAACCTCGGGCGCGAGATCTGGGAGCAGACCGAGGGCCGCGTGACCGCGTTCTGCCACGGGATGGGCACGGCGAGCTCGCTCGTCGGCGTCTCGCAGGCGCTCAGGCACCGCGGCGTCGTCATCCAGGCGCACGAGCCGGCGAGCTCTCCGGCGATCGGCGGTGGCGCCCCGGGACCGTTCCTGATCCAGGGCTGGACCGGCTTCGTGATGCCGCACTGGGATCCCGAGGCGGTCGACCACCTCGAGGCGATCGCCGACGACGAGGCGCTCGAGATGACGCGGCGCCTTGCGGTCGAGGACGGGATCTTCGCCGGCGTCTCCACCGGCGCGAACGTCGTCGGGGCGCACCGGCTTGCGGAGCGCCTCGGCGCCGACGCCGTGATCGTCTCGCTCGCCGTCGACACGGGCTTCAAGTACATGAGCGTGAGCCCGTATGCCGACCTCGCCTAGGCATCGGTTATCGCCACCGATGATTTTTCGGCCTGGGCCGAGTCTGATAGGCAACAGGGAGGATCTCGACCCGGGAGGTGAGGCTGCATGGCACGGACGTTGCTGCTCGTCGGCACCCGCAAGGGGTGCTTCCTGCTGGAGAGCGACGAGGACCGGCGCAACTGGGACCTGCGTGGGCCGTTCTGCGAAAGCTGGCCGGTTTACCACGCCGTCCATGACGGCGACAGCGGCGCGATCTACGCGGCCGCCGCGAGCGAATGGCTCGGCTCGGCCGTGTGGCGCAGTTCCGACCGCGGCGAGACGTGGACGCACTCGAGCGAGGGGATCGCGTACGAGGACGGCGGCCGGAAGCTGTCGAAGGTCTCGACGCTCGCGGTCAAGGACGGCCGCGTGCTCGTCGGCGTCGAGGCGCCGGGGATCTTCGAGAGCCGCGACGACGGCGCCACCTGGTCGCTGAAGTCGACGCTCGCCGGCCAGCCCGGCAGCGAGTCGTGGGACGACCCCGCGAACCAGCCGCCGGGCCACCTCGGCATCTCTGCGCTGATGTTCGACGGCGAAGAGACGTCCCGGTTCTGGGCGATCGTGCAGGGGATCGGGGTGTTCGAGACCGAAGACGACGCCGCGACGTGGGCGCCGCGCAACCAGGGCCTCCGCGCCGACTGGCCGCGCGACCACGAGGAGGTCGGCTTCTGCGTCCACAAGCTCGTCCGCTCGCCGGCCGACGGCGACCGCATGTTCCAGCAGAACCACGTCGGCATGCACCGGAGCGACGACGCCGGCCACACCTGGACGGAGATCACCGAGGGCCTGCCGACCGAGTTCGGCTTCGCCGCCGCGACGCATCCGCACGACCGCGACACCTTCTGGGTCGTGCCGCTCGACCCCGGCCACGGGCGCTGCATGCCCGACGGCAAGGCGGCGGTCTGGCGCACGCGCGACGCCGGCGAGAGCTGGCAGCGCCTCGAGCGCGGTCTGCCCCAGGACGGGGCCCACGTCGGCGTGCTGCGCGAGGCGATGGCGATCGACTCGTACGACGATCCGGGCCTCTACTTCGGGACGAGCACGGGCCAGCTCTTCGCGAGCACGGACGAGGGCGAGAGCTGGAGCGAGATCGCGAGCTACCTGCCCGGCATCTGGTCGGTCGAGGTCGCGCAGGTCGACTGATGGCCGACGTCCATCTCCCGACGACGCTCGCGCCGCTGTTCGACGGTCTGCCGCGCAGCCTCGAGCTGGACGCGGCGACGGTCGGGGAGGTGATCGAGCATCTCGACGGCCGGTGGCCGGGCCTGCGCGACCGCCTGTGCGAGCCGGGCCCGGCGTTGCGCCGGCACATCCACGTCTACGTCGACCGGGAGCGCGCGAGTCTCGAGACGCCGATCGAGGAGCGCTCCCGCGTCGACGTGATCGCCGCGATCAGCGGCGGGTAGGCCGGCGCCGCGCGGATTCTTGACGGATCCGCGCGACTGTCGTACCTTCGGTGACCAGCACGAGAGGGGAGCTGCGCTGCTGCGGATCGCCTACATCGTTGCTGCGGCGGCTTCATCACTCCCGCGACGGACCGGAGGATCGGCGGACTGATGGCCGTCGGCGTGCTCGTCGTCGCCGAGGTCCGGCTCTTCCGCGACCTCCTGTCGGACACCCTGGCGAGGCGGGAGGACCTGGAGATCCTCGGCAGCGCCGGCGCAGGCGGCGAGGCGGTCGAGCGGCTCCACTCGGTCGTGCCGGACGTCGTCGTCCTCGACGCGCGCACGCCGGACGCGCTCGCCGGGATGCGCATGCTGCGTGCAGCGAGCCCGGGCCTCAGGATCGTGACCCTCGCCGTGCCCGAGCTCGAGGCGGAGCTCTTGGAGTGGGTCGAGGCGGGCGTCGCCGGTTGCGTCACCGAGGACGCCGGGATCGATCAGCTCGTCGAGGCGATCCGCAGCGCGGCGCGCGGGGAGGCCGTGTGCAGCCCGAGGATGACGGCCGCGCTCTTCCGCCGCGTCGCCGCACTGAGCGCCGAGCGCAGGGACGCGCGGCCTGATGCCGTCCTCACCTCCCGCGAGCGCGAGGTCATGTCGCTGCTCGAGCAGGGGCTTTCGAACAAGGAGATCGCGCGCCGCCTGTCGATCGAGCTGTCGACGGTGAAGAACCACGTCCACAACATCCTCGAGAAGCTCGGCGTGGGGCGGCGTGCCGAGGCCGTCGCACAGCTCATCCCGGCGAGGACTAGATCCTTCGAGTCGGAAGGTTCCCGCACGGGCTAGTCCCTCCGCTGGACCGAAGACGGACCGTTCGATCCATTCCTGCGGCGGTGCGGCCGCGAGATCGTCATGCATGGGAGGGATGTGACGACGACGCGCGTGCTCTTGGTCGGCTTGCCGCGGATCACACGGGACATGGTCAGGGAAATGCTCGAATCTCGGTCCGACGTCGAGATCGTGGGCGAGACGGCGGAAGACGGGCTCGCCGAGTCCGTCGGACGCGTGCGCCCCGACGTGGTGATCATCGGCGCCGAGGAGCCCGCGCTTCCAGCGGCGGCCGCTGCGCTGCTCGACGAGCGCGCCCTTCGCGTGCTCGCGATCACGACGCGCGCGGGAACGGGCGTCCTGGCGGAGCTCGTGCCGCGCCAGGCCGAGCTCGGGCAGCTGACCGGCGAGGCGCTGGTGAAGGTCCTTGCGGACGCGGCGGCCTAGGCGATGGACTTCGTCGACCAGCGCCTCGTGCAGCTCGCCGACCCTGCCACGCGCGGCGGCGTCTTCGACGCCGTCGCGCTCGAGCAGCTCGTCGGCGCGGCCTACGACGCGGATGCGATGAGCGTCGAGGGGCCGTTCACCGCGACATTCGACGAGTTCCGGCTCGGCGTCGCCGCGCAACCGCTGGCCGCGCTCGACGGGACGTGGAACCTCGTCGGCGCCGTTGACCACACGGAGGCCCACTTCCGGGTCGCCGGCATGGGCGACGGTCAGCTGCCACGCGTGGACGCCCTCTGGCGCGGATCGATCGAGGCCCGCTTCGCCGACGCCGGCGACCCGATCACGAGCGTCGTGACGACGGTGCCGGACGCCCGGACGGTCGATGCCGCGGTGACGTTCGACCAGCCCAGGCCCGTGTCGGCGACCGCGAGGCCGCTCCCGATCGCGGCCGCCCTGCTGATCAGGGACGCCACCGGCCTCTCGATCGCGCAGCTGCTCGCGGACAGCAAGACCGTGCGCGAGCGGCTGACGCCCTACGGCGTCGAGCGTCCTCCGGACCCGACGCTGCGCCTGCGCGAGCCGGTGCTCGTCGTGTGGATCGTCCCCGAGGCGCTGTTCGACGACGCGGACTGGCCGGGCGGCAACGGCGGCGGTCCCGCGCAACAACGTGCACTCCGGCGCGCAGCGGCGGGCGAGTGGCTCGCACGCGAGGGCATCGGCCTGGTGGCGACGCCGTGATCAACGAAGCAATCACCAGGAAGGAGTGACGGCCATGGCTGTGGCGTATCCGTTCATCGAGGTCAACATCGACACCTCCGGGCTGACGCCGGTCGCCGAGCGTTCGCCCGGCGTGATCGCCGTCGTCGGCGAGTCCAACGGCGGCGACGCCGCGGTGAACACCCCGGTGACGGTCGAGTCCGCGGCCGACGTCCAGGCGCGGTTCGGCGCTGGGACGAGGCTCTCTGCCTCCCTCGCCGCCGCGCTGCTCCAGGATCCGCGGCCGTCGAAGGTCTACGGCGTCAAGGCCAACGGGTCGCCGCCGACCGCGCAGAACTACACGGACGCGCTCGCGTCGCTCGAGGCCGCTGACGACGTCACGTTCGTCTCGCTCGCGAACGAGCCGGTCAACCTCGGCGCGCAGTCGTCCAACACCGCCACCGCGCTGCTCGCGCCGCTGAAGGCGCACGTGGAGAACATGTCCGCGGCCGGCCTGAAGCGGATCGCGGTCGCGATGGTCAACCCGGCGGTGAAGTCCTCGACCGACGTCGCCACGATCGTCAACCGGGCCGCGAACCTCAAGAGCAGCGTCAGCCGGATGGTGATCGTCGCCGCGCGCGGCGCCGTCGCCGAGGGCACCGCGAACCCGGCCGACGTGGCATCGGCGTCGATGGCGGCGTTCGCCGGCTACCAGCCGCAGGTCTCGGTCGTGCTGAAGAAGGTGCGCGGGATCCAGATGCCGACCGCGACGCAGTTCGCGCCCGGCGAGATCCGGGGCCTGTCCGACGAGGACATCATCCCGATCATCGACCCGGTGCTGATCCCGGGCGAGGGGCTGCACTTCGCCGAGGGGCGCACGTTCACGTCCGATCCCGACCTCCTCTACGTCGACATCGTCCGCGTGCTCGACGACATCGACTTCCGGCTCAAGGCCGGTCTCGTCGGCAGCGTCGGCGACGCGAGGATCACGAAGGCCGGGCTCACGGCCGTGAAGGCGCGGACGGAGGGGATCCTCGGGCCGCTGCAGCGGAACGCCGTCATCGACGACTTCTCGGTCTCGATCCCGGTGCTCGACATCCTGTTCATCCCGGAGGCGGCGCGCACCCCGGCCGACGTGAACATCGTCAACACGGCGCGCGCGAACAGGACGGTCGAGATGCAGGTCTCGATCACCTACGGCCCGGCGGTGCACCTGCTGCGGGTGACGCTCGCGCCGAAGTTCTAGCGAGGAGGAAGGAGCAACCAGATGCCCGATTGGGATACCAGGCTGGCCGTGTCCTACAACGACGGTACCGGCGACCACGAGATCTCCCCGATCGACTCGTTCTCGCCGACGTTCTCGCTCAACGCCGAGGTTCTGCACTCGGTCGAGCAGACGCACATCGGCGTCGTCTACACGCCGCAGGCGATCTCGTTCTCGCTGACGGTGCGCGCGATCGGCGACGTCGCGGCGAAGCTGACGACGCTCGCGCTCAAGGGGACGCGGTTCGACGTCGTGCTGAAGGAGAAGACCGGCGACGACTGGTCGTTCAGGAACGTCGTCCTGCGCGAGTGCGTGATCACGAGCGCGACGCCGGGCGCTGCGACGGTCTCCGGCGCGCCGTCGGCGACCTTCTCCGGCTTCAGCCTCGCCGCGAAGACGGAGTCCAAGACCGGCGACGAGGCCAAGATCCCGTAAGGGCGGGCGATGGCACTCGAGACGAACGGCGGCGAGGACCGCGGCACCCGCGTAACCGAAACCGGGATCGCCCTCGTCCACGCGGGCGAGGTGATCCTGCCGGCGCCCGGGAGCGAGGCCGAGACCGAGCGGCTGCTGGAGGACAGCCGCACGGTCGTCCAGTACTACTTCCCGGTCGAGATCGAGGTGCGGGCGGCGCCGGACCCGCTCGACCCGGACGAGCTCGTCGACCGCGCGCTGCGCGCGCTCGGCGGCGCGCTGGAGGTCGCGTAGTGCCGGTCCGCGTCGATCGTGCCGACGCGCGTGCGCGTCGACCCGGGCGCCCTCACCGAACGGCGTGCCGACCTCGAGGACGCGCTCGGCGCCGCGGCGCGGCGGGCGCTCGACGAGCTCGCGCGACGTCGTGCTCGAGCCACGGTCCTCGTACGCACGCCCGCGGCTGAACGCGCCGGAGTTCACGTGGCTCGGCACCGGCCTCGACGGCGTTCCCGTCTCGCTGCGCACGGAAGTCGAGGCGTGCCTCGCCGACGCGCTCGGCGGGCTGCCGTCCGTGCCGGCGTCGCGGGCGCGGCCCACGAGAAGCCGCGCCGCCGCCGAGCCGGCCATGGAGCCGATCGACGACACCGCTACGACCGCGCTGCTCGCGCTCTACGAGATGCCGTCCTATGACGGCCGGAAGCGGCAACCGCCGGTCGGCGGCGACGCGCACCGCGAGCGAAAGCCGAGCGCCGGAGACGGAGTTCGCGTACCTCTGGCGGCCCTCGCCGACGACGACGTCCGGGAGGCCTACTCGACGCGATCGACATGTACGGCCTGCGCCGCCCGCGGCCGGCTACATGGGCGCGATGTTCGCCGACCTCGACGGCGCCGTACATCGCGATCCTCCAGTACCCGGACAAGAAGCGCGTCTTCTGGGACACGATCCAGGACATCTCGGGCTACCGCTACGACGTCGACCGCGACACGTGGATCGAGAGTCACGCAGTCGCTCCACCGCGTTCCAGCTACGAGATCAGCTGGCTGGCCGACAAAGGGCCGGACGCCGAGGCCGCGCTGACCGAGTACATGCGCGAGGACGTCGAGGCGTCGGGCAGAAGCGCCGCCGCACATCGGCCGGGATCGGGTGTCTCCCAGGCCGAGCTCAAGGCGGCGATCGACCTCCGCGTGAGACCCTGGTCGCTGCCGAGCTCGAGAGGACGGACGTGGTCTCCTGGATCGTCCTGAAGTTCGGCGGGAGCACCGCACGCGCGGCGGTGCCGTACCAGTTCCCGCGCGACGTCCACTCGGTCATCCTCCTGCCGCTGTCCGAGATCGCGGAGGTCCCGAAGGCGAAGGAGCCGGCGAAGGGCGCAGGTGCCGGGCCCGCGACGGGCGCCGGCAAGGGCGGCGCCACGGTCGAGGGCGGGCCGGCGGCGGGCGGCCCGGCGACGGGCACCGACGCGGGGACGGGGGCGGGGGCGGGCGGGGGCGAGCGCTCGCCGGTCGGTCCCAAGAGCGACGTCCCGGGCGAGGCCGCGTTCCTGCCGCCGAGCCGCAAGCTGGAGCACAGGCGAGCTCACGTGCGAGCCGTACCGGGACGAGCCGAGCTTCAAGGAGCTGGGCTCGATGGGCTCGAGCTCGAGCAGCAGATGACCCGCATCACGCCACCTGCGAGATCCCGACGTGCGAGTTCATCGGCAACTTCCTCCTCAACGCGGCCGACGCGCTCGGCGCGCGCGCGGTCGAGATCGAGGAGTGGGACCCCGGCGACGCGGCGACGCTACGGTCGACGCCGGACGGCAGCGGGAACCTCGGCCACGTCCAGTTCGCGCCCCGGCCGTCGGCGCAGATCCTGATGATGCGCCGCCTCGCCGCCGTCGTCCCGTTGATCCACGTCCTCGACGGCTGGATGCAGGCCGCCTACGAGTGGAATCCGAACCTGATCGGCGGCACCTGGGCGGGCGACCCGATCGGCTGGGAGCTCCGGCACAACTACGCGCTGATCGAGTCGATGAGCCACAGCGTCGGCAGCGTCTTCGCGCGTACCTGCCAGGTGCTTTTCCTCCAGCTGCTGAAGGCGTCGCGTGACGAGATCGAGAAGCGCCACGCGAACCACGCCTACGCAGAGGACTTCGAGCGGGTGATCCTCCCGCAGCTCATGCCGCTCGACCAGCTGCTGCGCGGCGCGACATCCTCAAGAACGCCCCGCTGATCGCGCTTCGCCCGAACGCCGCACTGTCGGGCGCCAGCTCGCCGGCCGCCCTGGGGCTCGCCGGCGGACACCTCCAAGGACGTCCGCATCGCCGACGCTCCGCCGAAGACCGCCGCCGGCGGCGCCGGCGTCCTGGGACGAGGCGTTGCGGCCGTCACGGGACGCGCTCAGCCGAGCCCGCCGCCGCGCCGACCGCCGACACGTCGAGCTCGTGCCGCAGGAGGACGGCTCCTACCTCGTCCGCGACCTGACGGCCGTGTCGGACGACGGACGCGCTCGAGATGCGATCACGCTCCGCCGCGGCGGCTCGAGTCGACCGATCCGCTGTTCAAGCAGCTCATCGACATGCCCGAGGTCGTCGCGCGCCTCAGCGGCTCAGGCGTGTGAACATCGAGGCCGAGCTGAGGCGCTGCTCCGCGGAGATGACGCCACAACGCGCAACGTCGTACGCGCGACGCGAAGTCGACGCCGATGACGGCGTTCAGGTCGACCGGATCGTCGAGGGACGCGGCGAGGACGGTCCCGGGACCGAGCTACGCGCTGCAAGGCATCCACCGGCTGGCCCACGAGCAGATCGGCGAGTTCTTCCGCGGGGCGCCCTACTACGGCTGGGACGAGTGGTCTTCGACCGAGTCGAGAGCGCAAGAGCAGCCTCGCGTTCCTCGACTTCATCGGGATCGTCCTGCTCTCCGTCCTCTGCCCGCCGGCGGCGGCCGTCGTGGGCGCGGAGCTCGCGATATACCAGGACACGAGGCCGAGAAGAAGGAAGTGGTCTGGAAGGCGCTGATCAACCCCGACTGGCTTATGAACGCCGATCGAGGCGGAGCTCTTCGCCGCGAAGCTCAGGCTCGTCCTCTCCCGTGTTCCCGTGGCCGCGGAGCTGAGCACCGAGTTCGCGGGCTGCCTCTGGGGCTGCGGCGCGGGCGGGTGGCGAAGGTGCCGAGGAGGCGACGCCGGAGGCGGGGCCGGCGCGCGCCGGCGATGCACCGCCGAGCGCGCCGCCGCGACCGCTCGAGGTGCCGAGCGTGGCTTCACAGAGAACTTCGTGATCGGTACGGCAAGGCGTAGTGGTCAGCCGAGGTCATGGGGATCGTCGATCACGCCGGTCATGGCCTCGCTGCAGAGCAGGGGGGCGGGGAGGAGCCGGTCGGCGGGATCGAGCGCGCGCTGGACCAGGTCCTGGCGAGGGTCGAGCGGCGCCGAAGCTGGACGGGGACGGCGCCGCGGAAGCCGAGCGTTGACCGCATCCCGGTCCGCTCGCTCGGTCGCGCCCTCAGTGGTTGCCTGCGGCAGCGTTCGAGAGGCACGCGTGGGCGGGATCACGCGCACCTCGAGGGGCCCGGGGAGATCGACAGGTGCAGGCGCGGCGCTTCGTCGAGGAATCCTCGCCGCGGGCTACGCCGAGGTCGGCGAGCATTTCGGGGGCGCCTCCGGGCGGATCTCTTCGACGTCGTCCGCATCCGGGCCGAGCGCCAGGCCAAGTACCGCATGCTGCGCGAGCACTTCGCCGGCCGTCCGGGACCACCGTCGTCGAGCTGCCCCCCGAGCTGCAGCCGGAGGCCTTCCGCGGCCTCCGACGACCTCGCCGCGCGGATCGCGGAGCTCAACCGCGGACCTCGAGGCGAACATGGACGCCGGCCCGCCCACGTCGAGGGGGAATCCGCGCCTGGGACGAACATCGTCGCGCGAGCGACCGCCGACCGAGGACAGGCTCACGCGGCCGAGGAGAGCGCACCGCACGCGGAGGCCCGCGGGTCACGGAGGCGGAGCGCGTCGAGCGCGACTACTACAACGACGCTCAAAGGGCCGCCGGGCCCGCCGATGTCGAGCGGTTCCTCGACGAGGCGATGCACGACCTGCCTCCTGCGCGAGACGCGCCCTGTCGGCTGCCGGAGGGCTGGAGCGTCGATGGACAAGTCCCCCGAGTACGGGGCCCGCGTCGCGCAGCAGGCGGCGTTCGCCGAGGGATCCGCTCTTCGCGGGGCACGGCTACGAGCTCGAGTTCAGACGGCGAACAACGGCATGGTGTTCAAGCCCGACGCCGACCAGTTCCATCCCGGACCTGTCACTCGAGTTCTTCGAGTTCAAGGACCCGATGGAGGCCGGCTCCGTCGAGACGTACAGGTCGCGTCCCGACCTCGAGCTCGACTGGTGGACACGATGAAACGGCGGGCCGAGGCGGCGCAGTCGCTCGGCGCGAAGTGTCGGGGCTGGACTACGACACGAGCCTCCCCGAGATGAACGAGTATCTCTTCGACGTCCTCGACCAGGCGCTGCCGAAGGGCTCCCCGCTGCGCCAGAACATCCGGATCGCCGATCCGAAGGGGGGGAGCTGTGAGCGCCGCCCCAAGCTCCCTCAACACCCGCAGCTCGCCGTCGGCCGTGATCTCCGACGGGCGCTCACCGTCGCGCTCTACGCGGTGACGACGATCGGGCTGAACGAGACGTACCAGCTGCCGCCGATCGGATCCACGAGCGCGCGCGCGGCCGTGTCCACCCACGACGACTCGATGACGCTGAGCGGCGTCCTCGTCGGAGCCGACCGCTACCGGCGCAAGGTCGAGCTCGAGCTGCTCGCCGAGTCGAGCAAGCGCGGATCGGCGCTCGCCTCGCTCTCCGGCGGCCGACTCACGGGCCTGATCGTCGTCACCGCGATGACGATCCGGACCGACATGCAGGTCCAGACGCTCGGCTTCACCGCGTCCTCGGGGAAGCGGGACGCGCTGGACGTCTCGATCTCGCTCGCGCACATGCCGCTGCCGGGCTCGCTCGGGGACGCTGCTGGACGCGCGCCGCCTGGGCGCGGGGATCCTCGGACAACATGGGCGCTCTGCGCTCGGTGCAGGGGCTGGTGGCGCGATGACGGCCGCCCCGATCGCCGGCTACCTCGTCCCGGCCGACCCGGCGCCGCTCGCCCGCGGCGATGAAGCGGCGCGTCGACGACGCTCACGGCCGGCCTCGCCCAGGCAATCGACCTCGACCGGGACGTGTCGCTGCTGGTGCTCGTCCCGAACGGGCTCGCGAGCGCCTGGCGCGACGCCGATCCCGCCGGCCTCGTCAGCTCGAGCGCGCCGCGAGCTCGCGCCGCCGGCGCCGACCCCGACGAGCCGGTCGGCCGCGTCGACCGTGCGGCGCCGCGGCTCGTCGTCCTGATGTCGGCGGAAGGCCGCTCGGGTCGGTCCCGCTCGTCGCCGGAGCGAGACGCGCGGTCCCGGACTCCGAGGGTGCGGGCGAGGTCGTCGAGGTCGCAATCCTCGGCTGGGAGCTCCACGCCGGAACGCTCCGCGGCGCGGGCGATTTCGGGTCGCGCCTCGAGCTCGCGTGGCGTCGCACCGACCGTGCCGACGCCACCTTCGAGCCGCCGCCGCTGAACGCCCAGCTCTTGCGGCGTCTCGGAAGCGGGAGCGAAGGGGGCGGTGCGTGATGACGATCCCGTCCGTGCTCGAGACGGGCATCGAGGTCGGCAATGACGCCGGCTGGGCGCTCGCGTTCTACACCGACCGGACCGAGCCTCCGGCGACACGCCGGTGAGGCCGAGTGACGAGCCGCAGTCGCAGACGAAGCTCATCCGCGACCGGCCGAAGCTCCTGATCAGCCGCGACGACTACTTCGCCGAGATCGAGGCGGTGCTTCCGGGCGATTTCTCGCCGGGCAAGTTCACGTTCGTCGTCGAGGGCCTGATCGACGAGCACTACGCGCAGATCGCGCCCGACGACGTCGTCCGTCTCTACCTCTTCTGGCGGGACACCAGCTCCGCCCCGGGCGGCCCGCCGAACCTCGCGGGGATCGTCGACCGACTGAACGACCTCACCGTGGAGCTGCTCCATGACTTCCTCGTTGCAGAGCTCGTCGTGACGCGCGTCTCCCGCCGCGCCGGCGCTCGCCGCTACGAGACGACGATCGAGGCAAGGGAGCGCGTCTTCATGCGGCTCCGCGGCCCCGGACTGCCGGACTCGCTGGGGACGAACACGTTCGCGGACGCCGCGAAGAAGCTCGTGGACGGCCTCGACATCTCCGTGGACCTCTTCGGGTTCACGCCCAGCGGCAACGTGGCGAACACACCGTCCGCACACCCGGGCGACGAGAAGATGCCGCTCGATCCGGAGAAGACGCGGGCGCGCGCGATGGCCGACCTCGGCAAGGCGCTCGAGCAGGCGCACAAGGACAAGCGCGGCCGCGGGATGCTCCTGATCCGCCGCGGGAAGCTGCTGGTCGGGCCGCGAGACATCCCACTCGTCCCCGTGCTCGACCTCTCGTACCGCAACGGCCTGATCGAGAGCGTCCTCGACAAGCCCCAGTCGGAGCCGTCGCTCGATGACCCGGTCAAGCCGCCGGACCCGGCCAAGACGCAGTACCGCCTGACGCTCAAGGGCCGACCCGACATCCTCCCGGGCGATGTCGTCCGCTTCCGGCCGGCGCCGGAGGACCTCGCGCACACGACGCCCGACGATCCACTTACCGGCCTCAGAGCAGCCTGCTCGGCCCGCTGGAGGTGGACGAGTCGACCGAGAAGCAGGTGACGCTCTACGTGAACGCGGTCGAGCACCGGCTGGGCCGGAAGAGCGCCTTCGCGACCGCGATTTCCGGTGTCGTGATCACGGACGGAGAGCGGTTCTCGGACGCCTGGGACCCGGCGACCCGAGCGCCAGCTCGGCATCGAAGCCGGGGGCGACGGGCCACCAGGGGTCGACTCCCAACGCGGCCGCCGGAGCCGCCCGGGCCGTACGAGCGGCCGGCGCGGGTGCGGCGCAGGGTCCCGAGATCGCGGAGATTCGCGTGACGAACGGCATCTCGGCGGGCGAGTCCGAGCCTCCGTCGCAGACCGAGACGATCTGGCGCGGGCTCGACAGCCCGGACGGACGCGCGAACCAGACGCGCCGCCTCCCGATCCGTCGGCAGCGGCCGACCGGCTCGCGGGCGTCCCCAACGCGAGCCCGTTCGCCTGGGGGAAGTGCGGGCTCGTCCTCCCGCGCTATCCCGGCACGCGGGTGGTGCTCGTGCACCGGAACGGCCTGCCGCTCGAGCCCGTCGACGTCGGCGCGCTCTGGGAGTCGGCGCAGGGGCCGGACACGCTGACCGGGCGACTGGTGGCTGATCCTGCCGTCGGGGATCGACGACGACAAGCGGGAGAAGGCCCCGAACGACGGGCAGCAGCCGAAGCCGTGGTTCGGCGAGGTCACGAACGACCTGATCGACGCGGACGGGCGCCGCGTCATCCACGTGGGCGAGTTGACCGTCCGCGTCGGAAAGCTGACGCTCGCCGGCGACCGCCCCGACCGTGCGCCGCTCGAGCACGGGGTGACGATCGAGCACGCCGCCGGTGACGCGCGGATCACGATCGACCAGGGCGGGAAGATCAGGGTCGAGGCCAAGGGCGACCTCGAGCTCGTCTCCAAGCAGGGGGATATCTCGCTGCAGGCCGCACAGGGCAGCGTGAACGTCTCCGTCGGCAACGCGATGGAGGTGAGCTGATGGCCGTTCAGTCCGTCGAACGCGACCTCGTCCGGCGGCGGCTCCTGGGCTGGTCGGCCGCCTGCGAGCCGATCTTCCCGGGCGCCGACCTCGGCCGCGACCTCGTGCTCGCGAGCGACGGCCAGGGAAAGGTCGATCTCAAGCTGGTCGAGTCCGTCGACGCGCTCAGCCAGTCGCTCTCGCTGGCGCTCACCACCGCGCTCGGGAGCGACGTCTTCAACACGGCGTTCGGCTTCGACGGCGTCGCCGCGCTCGCGGACGAGCCTGATCCCGTCCTGGCGCGCGAGCGTGTCCGGATCTCCGTGATCAAGGTGCTCCACGCCGATCCGCGGGTGCGGCGGATCGTCGACGTCGAGCTGGACGGCGGGCGCGCCCGTCCGATCGGGGCGGCGCGCACGCTCGACGTCACCGTCGCGTTCGAGACGGTCGCGCTCGACCAAGCCACCGTGAACCTGGGAAGGGCGGTGCCAATTGCCTGACGACACAGCCACACGCATCGATACGGCCGACGTCCTCGCCGTCGACGGCGCGGTCGCGCGCTCGACCGGCGCGGGCGCGTTCGGCGTCGTCCGGGAAGGGTTCGTCCCGAAGTCGTTCGCGCGCCTGCTGGCCGAGAAGCTCGCGCTCGCGCGCTCGCTCCTGGGCGACGAGCTCGACCTCGGCTCGGGTTCGGTCCTCCGGAAGCTGCTCGAGGTCAGCGCACTCGAGGACGCGCGGACGTGGGCGGCGCTCGGGACGATCTACGACAACTCGTTCGTCTCCTCGGCCACCGGCGAGGCGCTGAGTCGGCTGGGGGACGAGCTCGGACTGACGCGGCCCCACGTCGAGGCGGCCGGGAGCGTCAAGCTGACGCTCGCCGGAGCTCTGCCCGCGGGGACGACCGAGGTCGTGATCCCGCGCGGGGCGCGGCTGCTGACGCCGGGCGGCCACCACGCGGCCACGACGGAGCGCGCCGTCCTCTCGGCCACCACGGTCGAGGCCACCGTCGGCGTCGCCGCGTTCTTCCCCGGGCCCGAGCACAACCTCGACCCGGCGACGCCGGCGCAGAAGCTCGACCGGCTCAACCCGCTCGACGACAAGCTCCACGAGCTGTTCGCGCTCATGGCCGCGAGCAACAACGCGTTCCAGCTCATCGTCGACCACACTGCGCCGCTCACCGGCGGCGACCTCTTCTGGCCCGACGCGCGCTACCGGGAGCTCCTCCTGCGCGCGCCGCGGTCGACGTGGCGCTCCGACGCGATCGAGATCGCCGTGTCACTCGTCCCGGGCGTGCGCCAGGTGCAGGTGCGCGACGCCTGGGGCGGCCTCGACATCCACCAGTCGATCTTCGGGAACTTCAACTTCGTCGAGCGCGTCTTCGGCAGCGAGCGCGACCTCGGCAGCCCGTACTACCTGGCCGTCCTCGTTGCGCCGACGCCGGCCGCGATCTGGGAGGGGCCGGACGGCCTGCGCACCACCGTGGAGTCGGCGATCGAGGACCTGCGGCCGATCAGCATCTTCCCCCGCGTCGAGCTGGCCGAGCAGATCGGGATCGGCATCGCCGCGGATGTCACCGTCCGCGGGCTGCCGCTTCCGTCCGGGAGCCGCGCGACCGTGAACGCCTCGGAGCCGGCGAAGGCGCTCAAGCAGCGACTGCTCGGGCGCGTTCGCCAGTACGTCGACGCGCTCGGCTTCGGCGAGCCCGTGCGCGCGTCCGAGGTGACGTGGGCGCTGATGAACGAGCCCGGCGTCGCCGACGTCCGCCGCCTGCGGCTCCTCCGCTATCCGGCCGGGTTCGACGCCGTCGACTTCGCCGCCACGCCGGTCGCCTCGGCGCCGGAGGAGCTCGACGGCGGCGCGAACGTCGAGCTCCAGGCCAACCAGGTGCCGGTGACGGTCGAGGACCCGGCGGGGCTGGTGGTCGTCTAGCGATGGCCGCCGCTCCGACGTTCGTCGACGCCGACCTCCACCGCTCGGCGTCGCACCGGAACATGATCGAGCACCTGACGGCGCCGTTGCAGGCAGGCGCGGTCGACTCGCCCGTCCAGATCGGCGCCTCCGGCAATGCCGCTGTCACGTGGAACGCGCGCCTCCCCGTGCTGATCGTCGGCACGACGTCGCCGCTGGAGACGGCGACCTTGCGCGTGACAGCCACGCTTCCGGGCGGAGCGACGGTCGAGCTGGAGTACGCCCCGTTCACCGAAGCGGGCGCGTTCCTCCCGGTCTTCGGCCCGGACGTCGACGCCCAGGGCTTCGCCGCCCCGTTCATCGTCAAGCTCGGGTCGCTCCGCGAGATCTCTCCCGCCGGAGCCGTCACGCGCCTGACCATCGGCGAGATCGCCAATCGCCTCGAGGCGCGTGTGCTCGAGGGGAACCTCGGCCGGATGACGTACCTGCTCGGCGCGGAGAAGCAGCGGCTTCGGCGGCTCGCCCGCGAGCTGACGGCGATGCGCCGGCTCGAGCACGCTCGCGACAACGCGCTCGACCGCCTCGGCGCCGAGCTGGCCGTCCCGCGCTTCGCCGACACGCTCGCGTTCCGCGGCGGCGAGATCGTGACCGACGTCCGCCGCGAGCCCGATCCGGACTACCGGCGCCGGCTCCGGCTCTACCGCCCGTGGCTGCTGCCGACGAAGGGTCGGATCCTCGAGCTGCTCAACGGCCCGGGCGAGGCCGCGACGCCGAACGACGGCCCGCTCGCGGAGCTCGGCGTCACCGCGCGGTTCTCGCTCGTGGAGGAGGACAACGACTTCGCCGTGGCAATCGCGATCGTCGGCGTCGAGGACGCCGCCTACAGAAACGGCTTCTTCGACTTCGTGCGCGCCGTGCACCTGATCCTGCCGCGCGACGATGCCGCGTCGAACGCCGTCCACGCCGCCCGCTTCCAGCCGCCGTCGATCCGCGCGCGCGACCAGCAGCTGCGAGAGGGCTTCCGCCAGTCCTTCAACCTCGCCTCCGCCGGCGCCGACGTCGCGGTCGCGCCGATGCTGGCCGCCGCGCTCAACCGGGCCGGTGCGTGCCGGCGCGCGCTCGGCGCGACGACGAAGTGGAAGCTCCTGCGCGCTCAGAAGGGCGACGCCGGCAGCCGCTACGAGCTCGGGCTCGGTGCCGACCTCGACCCACTCTCGGCGCAGGAGCTGAACAAGCTCGTCACAGCGCACGCCAACAGGACGACGAACCCCGACCCCGAGATCGAGGGGCTGCTCGCCTCGATGACGCCTCGGCGAGCTGCGGACGATCCCGACGGGCGTTGGCTGCTCGAGCCCTGCGGCCTGAAGACCGTCCACCGCGTCGACCCGCAGACGCTCTACGTCTCGCACCTGCCGATCCTCGGGCTGGCGATCACCGGCCCGTCCCAGATGCAACCGGCCGGCTGGACCGCGATCGTCACCGGCCGGTTCGTCGGCGGGCCCTTCGACACCCTGCTCTTCTACGAGCGCGCGACCGGCACCGGGCTGATGCGGCGGTTCGGGGTGGGCGCCGGTCCCGAGTTCTTCAAGGACCTGACCGGCCTGCGCACCACGTGGACGACGATCCTTGCTGCGAACATCACGCCAGGCGAGTTCGACGACCTCCTCTTCTACGAGCGTTCGACCGGAACCGCCGAGCTCTATTCCAACGACGGCGCCGGCAACCTCACGCTGGTCAAGCAGCACCAGGGGCTCCGCACGACCTGGTCGGCGATCGTCGCGGGCACCTTCCAGGCGGGCGGTGAGAACGACGGGCTGTTCTTCTACGACGGCTCGGCCGGCGTGGGCGAGCTCTACCGCACCGACCCGGCGGGGAACCTGACGCTGCTCGCACAGCACACCGACCTGCGGCGCACGTGGACGCACGTGGTCGCCGGCAACTTCACGGACGGCCCGTTGACCGACCTCCTGTTCTACGACCGGGTTACTGGCACAGTCGAGATCTACGCGACCGACGGGGCCGGCGGGCTGAAGCTCGTCCGCAGGACGCTCGGCTGGGAGCCGGGCTGGACGCATGTCGTTGCCGCCACCTTTGGCGGCCACGGCCGGTTCACGAACGACGTCTTCGTCTACAACCGCGACACCGGCGCCGCCGAGATCCACTCGACCGACGGCTACGGCAACCTCCGGCTCGTCCAGGCGCAGACGAGCCGGCGGAGAGGCTGGACGCAGATCGTCCCTGGGCGGCTGGGCGGGAGGAGGTTCGGCGGGGAGGATCTGCTGTTCTATGACCGCGGGGCGGGCAACGCCGAGATCTACTCGGTGGACCGCGAGCGGATGGCGCTGATCCGCACGCTCACCGGCCAGCCGCAGAGCTCGGGCCAGCTCTACGAGGCGCACTTCCGCGCGCCCGGTGACGCGGCGACGAACGTCGTGCTCGTCCGCGGCCTCACCGGTGCTGCGAAGGTCTGGGCGGCTGCGCCGTTCAACGGGCCGGCCTGGACGGTCCTGTCCGACGCGGATGCCCGGACGCGCTGGCAGGCGGCCGTCCCGCCCGCCGCCGCAACGCTCGACGTCTTCCGGGCCGCCGGCCTGCCGGCCGTGGCGACCCCCGGCCCTGTCGTCGAGCAACTCCTACGCCTGCCGGCGGAGCTCGTCTCCACGATCCGGCTCGACACGACGCAGGCCGGGCGGATCATCGCGGGCGGCAATGCGCCGGCCGCACAGCTGCGCAACCTCACGACGATCGTCCGCAACCAGAAGATCGCGTCGGCGCTGCCTCTCGTGACGGGGCCGAACGAGGTCGTGCTCGTCCTCGGCGCGATCGGCCTCCCGCAGGCCGGGATCAACCTGTCCGACCGGCGCTCGTCCGGCTTCCGTTGGTACCTCGTACCGATCCAGGGGACGGGCGGCGACCTGAGCGCGGTCGGCAGCCGGACGATGTTCACGCCGGCGGACGCCGGCGTCTACGCGCTCGTCGTGGTCGGCTACGCGCGCGGCGACAAGACCGACCCCTACGAGTACCGCGTCGAGCTGCCCGCGAACGCCCGCCTGTCGCCCATCCAGTACGAGTTCCTGATGAACGTGCTCGAGCAGACGTTCCCGGTCGGCGTCGAGGTCAACACGTACGAGATCCGGCACGACCACGTCGACCTGAACGGAGACGGAAACGCCGAGCCGCTGACCCCGGCGGCCTCGAGGACCTACCGCGCGTTCCGCCGCCCCCGCCATCGCGGCGAGGTGGCCGTGACGCTCGACGACGCCTGAGGAGGCTCACATGGCTTTGCAATCGCTCATCCCCGTCTCTGCCTCGATCGAGGACGTCTTCACCCAGATCACGAGCGCCGGCATCGACAAGGCCGACGCCGCCACGCTCGTCGGCAACTGGATCCTCGAGACGGCGGGTCACGCGCCGCGCGTCTTCAACTACGAGACCGAGTTCCAGGAGACCGACCAGGCGGCCACATCCCAGTTCGTACGCACCTTCGTGCACCTCGACTGGGGCGACGGCCGGGATCCGGTGCAGGCCGAGCAGACGTCCAACGAGGAGGGGTTCAACCTTCGCTTCCACCGGATCGAGGCCGATCTCGACTCGCTCGGCCGCGACGTCGCGACCGCATTCGTCGCGCTGGCGCAGCAGCGGTCGGCGCTCCGGCACCTCCTGGACGAGATCCGTGCGGAGCTCAACATCGTCAACAAGACCCTCTCCGACATGACCGCGCCGCTCTCGGGCGGGGTCGTACCGCCCGTTTTCGGCGGTGTCAAGACCGGGACGTTCGTCGGCGCGACGAGCTTCTTCGGCAAGCCCGTGAACGTCTTCCAGACCGACCAGGGGCAGCTGATGCTGCCGGCGATCACCGGCGTCCAGGTCGACCCGGCCGACAACCCGCGCGTGAAGCGCGTGAACGACTTCGCCAAGTTCCTGACCGACGACCGCGTGACGCAGTTCTTCACCCAGGCGGGGACGGTCAACCGGGACAAGTTCGTCGAGAAGTTCGGCGACGAGCAGCTCGACAGCGGGACGAAGGTGCGCGACGTGATCGACATCCTCCCGTCGCAGGCGAACTTCAACTCCGCGCAAGCGATGCTCGACGGCCTCGCCGCGCGCGAGGGCGCGGCGATTCGGACGTCCCCGGTCGAGGGCGAGGCGATCACGGCGACGCTCGGCGCCGACGCCGGGACGAAGGTGGCGGACGTGCCGCTCGACCGGCTCGACGCGATCCCCGCGTCCGGTCGCACTGCGCTGCTCAATGCCGGGATCGTGAAGCTCGGCGACCTGGCCGGCAAGGACGCGGCGGCGGTCGCGACCGACCTGCGGAACCGCGGCGTCGACGTGACCGCGCGCGACGTGGCCGGCTGGGTCGGCGTTGCGAAGACGCTGATCCAGATCGGGTAGCCGATGGCGAAGGTCACCCGCCAAGGGGACGTGTCCGCGACGCCGGGGACGACGCCGTTCACCGGCGCCAACTCCGGAGCCTGGACCGCCGGCACGATCAGCGAGACGGCGTACGACAAGGTCGTGTCGGGCGGGGCCAACGCGATCTCGCAGGCGGAGTGCACCTTCAACTTCAGCGGCGCCAACGCTTCCGGGACCGCGGTGACCGGCAGCGAGACCGTGACGCTGAGCGCCAAGTCGACGAAGCTGCAGCAGGGTGCGGCGGGCGTGCTCGTCGCCGGCGACTCCGCGACGGGCACGTTCGGGAACACGCTGACCGCATCGAGCGGGCCGAAGCTCGGCACCGCCTGACGGGCGGTCGACGAGTTGATACATCGGCCCGCTATGCAAGCGGGCCGATGGGTGTCATGATCGGCACCGGTTCACCAAGCTGCGGCATCCGGTGAACCGGTCTCTGCGGCTGGCCTAATCGAGAAAGGAAGCCATGGAAGCGTCGAGCTTCTTCGGTTCGCTGTTCGACTTCTCGTTCAGCAGGTTCGTCACCACGAAGATCATCAGGGTCCTCTACATCCTCAGCACGATCCTGATCGCCCTGTGGACGCTGATCGTCGTCCTCGCCGCCTTCAGGTCGTCCACGGGAGCCGGGATCCTCACGCTGATCATCGGCGGCCCGCTGATCTTCCTGATCAGCCTCATCTACGTGCGCGTCATCCTCGAGCTGATCATGGTCATCTTCCGCATCCACGAGGACGTGAAGGAGATCAACGTGCGCGGCGGCGGCACGGGCTCCGGCGGGACCGCCGTCGCGGAGACGTACACATCGGCGCCGGCCTCCGTCTACCAGCCGCCGGCGGAGCCCGAGCCCACTCGGGCAGAGGAGTCGGGAGAGCGGTTCTGCGCCTCGTGCGGCGCGGAGCGAAGCCCTGGCAAGAGCTTCTGCACCTCGTGCGGATCGGCGTACGCGTAGCCCGTGACGATCTGCGGGAGCTGCGGCAGCCGGGAGCCGGAGGGCGCGCGTTTCTGCGGGAGCTGCGGCGCGCCGATCGCGGCGGCCGAGCCACCCGAGACCGAGACGGTGACCTGCGCGAGCTGCGGGAACGAGGAGCCTGCCGGCACCCGGTTCTGCGGCGTCTGCGGCTCCTCGCTCGCGCCGGCAGCCGAGCCGGAGGCAGTTACCAAGGAGCCGGCGGCGGGGGAGCCCACGGCCGAGCAGCATGCGGCCGTCGAGGCGCCGACCGAGGCGGTGCCGCCTGCTGAGTTGCCGCAGGCGGCACCGTCCGAGCCCGTCCGGCGCATCCCGACCGGAGTGCTTGTCGGCGGCGTCGTGCTGGTGGTCGCCGGCGCCGCGGTCGGGGCCCTCTTCGGCACGGGCGTGATCGGAGGGAGCTCCGGCACCTCGCGGAGCGCGTTCGTGAGCGGCGTGAATGTCAACGTGCTCCAGCCGCTCGGGCAGGCCGACCAGGCAGCCGCCGGCGATCGCATCGTGCGCGCGGTCGACGACGGGTTCACCTACCTCCGCAGGATGAGCAGCCTCTCGACCGACCAGAAGGGACAGGTGGAGTTGCTGGTCGCCGTTCTCGCCGCCAATCGCGCGTACGGCCAGGCCCTGGCCGCGTTCTCGCCGGACGACACGGCGGGCCAGGCCGCGGTCGCCGCGGCCGCCGCGACGACGCGCGCGGCGCTCTCGACCGCGGCAAGCCACCTCGACCCGGGTCTCGCGGTGCCGTCGCAGGCGGTGATCGTCACGCCGACCGTCACCACGACCACGACCGAGACGACCTCTTCGGCCGACCTCGACGCCGCGTACGTGCAGGAGGTGGACGCGCTCCTCCGCCGGTCGCACGGCGTCGTGCTCGGACTGCGGTCGTTCATCCGGCGTGCGTCGAGCGGCGCGATCAGCCGTGGCGCGGCCGTTGTGCTCGCGCGCTCGTTTGCGAACAGCAGGCGCGTCGAGCTCGAGCGGGCCCGCGCGCTCGTCGTGCCGGCGGAGTTCGCGCAGGCGCATCAGCTCCTCGTCGACTCGCTCCAGACCTCGCTCGACGATGACGAGGCGCTCGTCGCCTGGACCGAGGCACGGCGGGACGGAACGGGCGGCGCACGCGCCGCCTTCGCGCGCGCCAACCGGATCGGGACGCAGGCGACGACCCAGAAGCGGCTGTTCCTGCGCGTCTACGGACCGGCGCGCCGGTCCGCGACTGGGCTGAGCCCAGCGAGCCTGCCGACCGACTACTGACCTTGACCCTCCGGCGCGACGGCCGTAGCGTCGCGCCGTGGCGGAGTACCGGAAGGTCCTGTCGATCGACGGCGGCGGCATCCGGGGCGTGATCCCGGCCACCGTGCTGGCGGAGATCGAGAGCCGCACGCAGAAGCGGATCGCCGAGCTGTTCGACCTGATCGCCGGGACGTCGACCGGCGGCATCCTCGCCCTCGGCCTCACCAGGCCGGGGGCGGACGGCACGCCGCAGTACACGGCCGCGGACCTGGCGAAGCTCTACGAGCGGGAGGGGTCGCGCATCTTCGACCGGCCGTTCTGGCACTCGGTCGGCGCGCTCGGCAACCTCGTCGGGGAGAAATACCCGTCGGACGGGATCGAGGCGGTGCTCCAGCAGTACTTCGGCGACGCGCGGCTCAAGGACGCTTTGACGGAGGTGCTGGTGACGAGCTACGAGCTCGAGACGCGCGAGCCCTGGTTCTTCGCGCGGCACAAGGCGAGGGAGGACGAGGCGGCCAGCGACTTCCCGATGCGCTTCGTCGCGCGGGCGACGTCGGCCGCGCCCACGTACTTCGAGCCGGAGGAGGTCACGACGATGCGACCGCACGGCGGGCTGGTCGACGGCGGCGTGTACGCGAACAACCCGGCGATGTGCGCCTTCGTCGAAATGAAGAAGCTCGATCCCGAGAACGAGGACATCCTGCTCGTCTCGCTCGGCACCGGCGAGCACACCGACGCGATCCACTACGCGAACGCGAAGAACTGGGGCCTCGTGAACTGGGCGGTGCCGATCCTCGACGTCGTCTTCGACGGCGTCAGCGACACGGTCGACCACCAGATGTCGGTCCTCTGCAAGGAGTCCGCGGCACACGACCCGCGGTACTTCCGCTTCCAGACGAAGCTGACGAACGTCACCGACGCGATGGACGACGCCAGCGCCGCCAACATCGCGGCGCTGAAGCGGAAGGCTCAGGAGCTGATCGCGGACAAGAGTGCCGAGCTCGACACGGTGTGCCGGGCCCTCACCGCCTAGCCGACGACGCGCTTTGCTCCGGCGAATTTCTCGTCGTAGTACGCCTGAGCGAGGCGCAGAGCGGCGTCCTTTCGGATCGTCACCCGTCAGCGCCCGCGTCGGAGGGGCCGTCGGTGCCGGCGTCCCCTGGATCCCCCGGGCCGACGGGACGTGGAGTCGTGGTAGAGCCTGAATGCCCGAGCACAAGTGCTCCGAGTGCGAGGACCGCGACTATCCCGATCACGATGCCCACCTTGCCCCCGCCTCTGGCGGCAATTTGCTCCTCCGTCATCCCGACCTTCTCGGCCAACTCCCTCGCCCTGCCAAGATCGTCGGCGAGGACCGCATTGTGGAGCTCGGCCATGTCCTCTGGATACTGCGCCGCGAGCTCCGACAGGATCTGGAAATCTCTTTGCATCACGGCGACGTCGTCCACCGTGACGCTCGGCGGCAGGTCGAAGCGAACGTAGTGCTCCCTGCAGACGCGGGTTCGCCCCGAATCGACCTCGATACCTGTCAATCCGACGACTGCCTGGACGGAGCCGTTGGTGGTCATGCTTCCCCTCCTTCTTCTTCTCTGGTTAGCCGGCCTCCGCGATGATCCGGTCCGCGGCCCGGTGCGCTAGCGCCGCGATCGTGTTCGACGGGTTGGGCCCCACGGGCCCCGGCATGATCGAGCCGTCGACGATCAGCAGGTTCGGGTAGTTGAACACCCGGCCGTGGGAGTCGACGACGCCCTCCCGCTCGTCGCGGCCCATCGGGCAGCCGCCGAGCGGGTGCACCGTCGTGGAGCGGCTCAGGTACCACGGGAGGTTGTCCAGGAAGTCCGCGTTGAGGACGCGCGAGACCTCCCGGCCGGACTTGCGCACCGCGTCGAAGTAGGCGCCGGACCTCCGCGTCGTCCAGCTCAGGTCGAGGTACCCGTCCTTCGAGAGCGACATCGTGCCGTCCGGGATGTCGCGCCCCATCGAGAAGAGCGGCAGGGCGGTGGACGAGAGCGTCGCGGGCCCGAACATCTCGCCGACCTCCCGCCCGATCTCGCTCCGGCGCGTCCAGCGGAGCCACAGTCGCACGAGCCCCAGGGCGAACCTGATCGCGCGGCGGACGATCCCGAGCTGCCAGCTCGACTCGATGATCCAGTTGACGATCTGCGGATGCCCTCCGTCCTGGATGTAGTGCGCGCGGCCGGGGCCGCCCTCGAGCGCGTCCTTGACGCGGATCGTGCTCGTGATCACCGGCCCGAAGCCGGGGTCCACGATGCGCGGGCTGCCGTCGTCCTCCTTCGCCTTCATCGCGAGCATGAGGATGTCGCCGTTGCCGGAGAAGCGCGTCCCGATCCGCTCGCTCAGCTGCGGGAAGGCGTGCCGGTTCTTCAGTAGGAGGAACGACGTCCCGAAGACGCCGGCGGAGAGGATCAGGCGGTCGGCCGTGATCGTGTGCAGCGCCGGCTGCTGCGTTCGCTTCTCGCCCTCGACCGCGTCGCGGTGGTCGACGTAGTCGATCGTGTAGCCGCCGCCGTCGCGTGGAGCGAACGACCTCACCTCGCAGCGCGTCCGGATCTCGGCGCCGTGGTCGAGGCTCGCGCGCGAGAGGTAGTTGAAGTCGAGCGTGTTCTTGCTCCCGTAGTTGCAGCCGATGTTGCACTCGCCGCAGAGGCGGCAGGTGAGGCGCGTCCGGCCGTGGATGTTCGGCGCGTCGTTCGCCACCGGCTCGCCCGGGGCGATTCCCGGCGGTGCGTAGGCGAGCGCCAGCTTCGGGAGGATCCACTCCATCCCGAGCCGCCCCGAGGCGTATTGCATCGCCCTGGTCTTGTACGTCCGGTCGTACGGCGGCTGCTCGAACGGGTACGGCATCGCGTCGAGCATCCGCTCGTGCCGGTCGTAGTGCGGCTCCAGGTCGGCGTACGTGACCGGCCAGTACTCGTAGCCGCCGTGCTCGAGGTCCTCCTTGACGAAAGTGGACTCGTCCTTCCGCAGGAGGACGTTGGAGTAGACGAGCGACCCGCCGCCGAGGCCGGCGGCGACGATGCCGCCGATGCCGCGGAACGACCAGACGTCGAAGATGCCGTGCATCCCCTCGCTCGGGTCCCAGAAGTTCCGGCCGGTCTCCCACGGGCTGCGCGGGAACGAGCCCGGTGGGTACGCCTTGCCGCGCTCCAGGATGCAGACGGACATCCCCGCCTCGGCCAGCCGGTAGCCCGTCACCGAGCCGCCGAACCCCGAGCCGACGATGACGGCGTCGTAGTGCGCCTCGGTCACTTGGGCGTGACCGTGGCGACCCTGCTCGCGACGCCGTCCTCGCTGTAGGCGACGGCGCGGACGACGTAGCGCCCTCGTTTCCGGAGCGGGGCGGGATGCGCGACGACTCCCGTCGGGTCGCGGACGGCGAACGAGTGGCTCGAGGGCGGCACGTCGTCGTCCGGCGTGTCGACCGAGACCAGAAGCCGCACCGGGCGCGCGCCGTCCTCGCGCACTGCTGGGAAGCGGTACGACACGACGAAGTGGTCGTCCAGGCGGCGGACATCGATCTTCGGCGCCGGCGGGCGCGGCGGCGGCGCACGGCGTTCCAACGTGACGCGGTCGTGCTGCTCCTTGTGGAACGCGGCCGGCTCATGCCACTGCTTGTGCTGGGACGGACCCCGCGGGCTCGAGTCGCTCGAGCCCCACTTGCCCGGCCAGAGCGCCCACCGCGGGCCCGAGTCCGAGATGACGTCGAGCGCGGGGCGCACCGCGGGGCCCTTGCCGTCCGCGTAGTCCGGCTGCGGCAGCGGCAGCAGCGGGAAGTGCTCGCCCTTGCGTGGGAACGACGCGTGTGAGCCGCGCCCGACGTAGACCACCGGCACCTTCCCGACGCCGGGGACGTTGCGCTGCTCGACCTCCGACCACTCGAGCGCCTGACCCCTGTCGTGCTGCGCGTACGTGGCCTGGTCCGGGGTGATGCCGTCGTCGCCGAGGCGGATCTGGATCATCTCCCAGTCGCCCTCGTGAAGGCCGACCCCGAAGAAGCTCTTGTCGTTGTAGTAGTAGAAGAACCAGTACTGGAGCCACTTGTGGCCGGTCGCGTCGCGCACGGCGTGGCCGTAGATGCGGTCGGCGTACTCCGTGTTCGTGTGCAGCCGTTGCGCATCTTCGACGTACCGCTTCCCGACCTCGTCGAGGAGGTCGGCCTTCTTGGCCCTGGCTCCACCCGTGTAGTTCTTGCCGAGGAAGTCGAGCGTCAGCTGCTCCTGGCCAGCGGCCGGCTGGGCCGCGGCGATCACCTTCCCGCCGGAGTTGAGCGTGTTCGCGTAGCTCCACTTCGACCCGTCGTCGAAGAACATCTCCGGGAGGGTCGCGGCCGAGTCGGCGCGGAAGCTCTCGAGCGAGTCGTACCTGAGGTAGGGCGTGAAGCGCGCCAGCAGCTCCGCGTCGGAGTGCGGAGCAGGATCGGACGGCATACGACCCACGTTCACGCTGCCGCGCATTCTGCGACCCTTCGACCGCGCTTGTCCAGCGCTCGCCCTTGATCGGTCGCGGGCGCCGCCGTAGATTCGGCTACGCCGTCGATCGAGGAGGCCGTCATCGCGAGCGCGATCTTCGAGCCGCTGCGCTTCCGCAACCTGACCGTGAAGAACCGGATCTTCCGGTCGAGCACGGGCGGCCGCTGGGACAACTACGACGGCTCCGGCACGCCGACTCGGATCAATTGGGACCTGAAGACGGCGCGCGGCGGCGTCGGCGCGATCATCTCCTCGCATGCGCCCGTCCACCCCCACGGGCGCCTGCTGCCCGGCTACGCGCTGATCGACCGCGACGACCGGATCCCCTTCTGGCGTGAGCTGATCCGGCGCGTCCACCAGTACGACTGCAAGTACATCGTCCAGCTCGCCCACGCCGGCCGCGAGCGGATCATCGCGAGCATCGACTACCCGAAAGGGCTCAGCGCCACCGACAAGCCGGAGCCGCTGAACGGCTTCCGCTGCGACCGGATGACGATCCCGCAGATCCACGAGGTCGTCGCCGACTTCGCCGCCGGCGCCCGCCGCGCACGCGACGCGGGCGCGGACGGCGTCGAGCTCGCCGGCGCGAACGGCGTCCTCTTCACCCAGTTCCTCAGCTCCGAGATCAACGACCGCGACGACCAGTACGGCGGGTCGCTCGAGAACCGCGCCCGCTTCTCGCTCGACGTCGTGCGAGCCGTTCGCGACGAGGTGGGGGAGGACTTCTTCCTCGGCTTCAAGATCAGCGTCCGCGAGCACCTGAACGAGATTCTCCCGTGGCTGGGATCCGGGAACTCGGTCGAGGAGTCCGTGCAGGTCTGTCGCTGGCTGGAGGAGAACGGCGTCGACTGCATCCACGTCAGCTCGGGCGGCGAGTTCCCGCACCCGCGGAACCCGGCCGGCGACTTCCCGGTCAAGGACGTGCTGAAGACGTACGACGGCCTGATCTCGAGCGGGATGTACACGTTCCGCAACTACCTCGTGTTCCGCTGGTGGCCGCTGAACGTGATCTGGAAGTGGCACTGGGAGAAGCCGAACCGGAAGGGCCGCGAGGGCATCAACCTCGACGACGCGCGCGCGGTGAAGGAGGCGGTGGGCATCCCGGTGATCTGCACCGGCGGCTTCCAGACCGCGTCGGTGATCGCCGGCGCGATCGAGCGCGGCGACCTCGACGGGGTCACGCTCGCGCGCGGGCTGATCGCGAACCCGGACCTCGTCCGCTGGTTCGAGCGCGGCCACGACCAGGCGCCGAAGCCGTGCACCTACTGCAACAAGTGCCTGTTCGCGTTCGTGGAGAATCCGCTCGGCTGCTACGACGAGCGGCGCTACGACTCCCGCGACGAGATGATCCGCGAGATCATGTCCGTCTACGAGCCGGTGCCGGAGCCGGCGGCAGCGTGAGCGCGAACAGCAGCGTCGTCTTCGAGCCGCTGCAGTTCCGCAACCTGACGGTCAAGAACCGCGTCTTCCGCTCGAGCCTCGCCGGCCGGTTCAACAACTACGACGGCAGCGGCTCGCGGATCCACATCAACTGGGACCTGAAGTTCGCCCAGGGCGGCGTGGGGGCGATCATCTCCTCGAACGCGCCCGTGCATCCCCGCGGGCTGATCGTCCCGAACTACGCGCACATCGACCGCGACGAGACGATCCCGTTCTGGCGTCAGCTCGTCCAGGAGGTGCACGAGCACGACTGCAAGTACATCGTCCAGCTCGCCTTCTCCGGCCGCCAGCGCGACATCGGCGGGATCCAGTACGAAAAGGGCTGGAGCTCGACGAGCAAGCCGGAGCCGGTCCACGGCCTCCAGTGCGAGCGGATGACGATCCCGGAGATCCACGAGCTCGTCCAGCGCTTCGCCCAGGCGGCGCGGCGCGCGCGCGAGGCCGGGGCGGACGGGATCGAGATCCACGGCTGCAACGGCTACCTGATCACGCAGTTCCTCTCCCCGGCGATCAACGACCGCAAGGACGAGTACGGCGGCTCGCTCGAGAACCGCGCGCGCTTCGCGCTCGACATCGTGCGGGCGATCCGCACCGAGGTCGGGGACGACTTCCACCTGCAGTTCAAGATCACCGCGGTCGACTACGGCAACGACCTCTTCTTCTGGTGGTCGAAGGGGACGAAGCTCGCCGACTCGATCCAGGTCTGCAAGTGGCTCGAGGAGGCGGGCGTCGACGCGTTCCACGTCTCCTCGGGCAACTCGTTCCCGCACCCGCGGAACCCGGCCGGCGACTTCCCGATCAAGGACACGGTGCGGGGCTACGACACGATGATCTCGAGCGGCGAGCACACCTTCCGCAACTACCTGCTCTTCCGCTACTGGCCGTTCAACGCGGTCTTCCGCTGGCTGTGGCGGCGGCCGAGCCGTCACGGCGTCGAGGGGATCAACCTGAAGGACGCGCGGGCGGTGAAGGAGGCGGTGTCCGTCCCCGTCCTCTGCACGGGCGGCTTCCAGACGGCCTCTGCGGTCGTCGGCGCGATCGAGCGCGGCGACTGCGACGGCGTCACGATCGGCCGGCCGCTGATCGCGAACAACGACCTCGTGCAGCTCTGGGCCGCCGGCCACGACAGCCCGCCGACGGCCGTGCACCTACTCGAACAAGTGCCTGATCAACCAGATCGAGAATCCGCTCGGCTGCTACGAGGAAAGCCGCTTCGACTCGCGCGAGCAGATGATCGAGCAGATCCTGTCGGTCTACGAGCCACCGCCGTTCCCGCCGTCATAGCCGATCCGCTCTTCACGCCGCTCAGCTTCCGGAACCTCGAGGTCGGGAACCGGCTCTTCCGCTCCAGCATCTCAGGCCGCTTCGACAACTACGACGGCTCGGGGACGCAGGCGCGGATCAACTGGGAGTTGAAGTTCGCGCGCGGCGGGGTCGGCGCGATCATCTCCTCGTGGTGCGGCGTCGACCGGCGCGGGTTCATCGTCCCGGGCTACGCGGGGATCGACAAGGACGACCGGATCCCCTTCTGGCGCGAGCTCGGCGAGCGGGTGCACGAGCACGGCTGCAAGTACATCCTCCAGCTCGCCAACGGCGGCCGGCAGCGCGACATCCCGGGGATCGACTACCCGAAGGGGCTCAGCTCGACGTCGAAGCCGGATCCGCTCCACGGCTTCGAGGCGGAGAGCGCCACGCCCGCGCAGCTGAAGGAGGTCGCCGCCGCGTTCGGGGAGGGCGCCCGCCGCGCGCGGGAGGCCGGCCTCGACGGCGTCGAGATCCACGGCGCCAACGGCTACCTCTTCACGCAGTTCCTCTCGTCCGCGATCAACGACCGGAACGACGAGTACGGCGGGCCGCTCGAGAACCGCGCGCGGCTGCTGCTGGAGGTCGTGCGCGCGATCCGGGAGCGCGCCGGCGACGATTTCCACCTCCAGGTCAAGATCAGCGCGACGGAGAACGTCGGCGCGTTCCTCTTCTGGCTCGCCCGCGGCAACACGATCGAGGACTCGGTGCAGGTGTGCCGCTGGGTCGAGGAGGCGGGCGCGGACGCGATCCACGTCTCGCGCGGGGCGAGCTTCCCGCACCCGGACAACCCGGCCGGCGACCTGCCGCTGAAGGACGTGGTCGCGCACTACGACACGATGCTCTCGAGCGGGCGCTACGCCTTCCGGAACTTCCTCCTCTACAAGCTGTGGCCGATCAACAAGCTGATGCAGCGCATGTGGTCGCGGCCGCTGGACGAGGTCGAGGGGGCGAGCCTCGGGGATGCGGCCGCGATCAAGCGTGCGGTGTCGATCCCCGTGCTCGTCACGGGCGGCTTCCAGACCGCCTCGGTGATCCGGAAGGCGATCGAGGACGGATCGTGCGACGCGGTCACGATCGCGCGGCCGCTGATCGCCAATCCCGATCTGCCGCGGATGTTCGCGGCCGGGCGCGACCGGGCGGAGCGCCCGTGCACGTACTCGAACAAGTGCCTGTTCGCGCTGCTCGAGCAGCCGCTCGGCTGCTACGACGAGCGCCGCTTCGACTCGCGCGAGGAGATGCTGGACGAGCTGTACTCGGTGTTCGATCCGCCTCCCTACGTCGAGGCGTCAGCGGAGCGGCCGTAGCGGATCCGCCCACGCGCCCCGGGCACGCGGGTCGGCGAGCAGGTCGGGCTTGCGCGTGAGCACGACGTAGTTGCCCGATCCGTAGCTCCCGACGAACACGGGGCCTTCGAGCTCCGAGAGCGCGTACATGCCCGGCGTGACCGCCTTCCCCCGGCCGTCGGCGAGGTCGACGACGAACTTCCGTCCGCGTAGACAGGCGCGGAGGCTGCCGATCACGCGCTTGCACACGATCTCGACCTTGTGCCGGCCCCGCTCGAAGTAGTTCGCGTGCGAGCCGCGACCGGGGTAGACGACGGGGTGGTCGCCGACACGTTCGACCTTCGTCCAGGGGCGGACGTGGCCGCCGGCGTGGGCGGAGTAGAACGCGGCGACCGGCTGCTTGTCCTCGTCGAGGCGGACCGTGACCTGCTCCCAGTCCGACTCGTGCTCGTTGAGCCGGTAGTTGAAGAGGTAGAGGAACCAGTACTGCACGGCGTAGTGGTCGAGGTCGTCGTAGCGGGTGACGTGGTAGTAGACGGTCGGCTTCGCCCCCTTGAGCAGCAGGTGTTTCTCGATCTCCCCGTACAGCCGCTGCGACTGCTTCGGCGGGTCGGGCTCGGCGCCGCGGACGTCGAGGAAGTACTGGCAGCCGCTGCGGAGGAGGCAGATGCCCGCGGTCGTCGGCAGGCGCGGCAGGGACGGCACTGCGTCGAGCAGCTTCGTGAACTTGCCTTCCTCCTCCTTCAGCTGCGTCTGGCCGACGTACGCCTCGTTGGGGATCGGCACGAAGAGCTCGTTCGAGTCGAGACGGATGACCGGCGCGAACCGCTCGGCGATCTCGCGCGCCTCCCCAGGCGCGACCGCCGACTGGCGCGGCACGTCCGCCGCCAGCGCCCCGTGCTCGTGCGCGAAGTCGACGAAGAAACCGGCCGCGATCCCGAGCCCGACGACATTGATGAGCACGAGGGCCGCCAGCGTCGCGAGCGAGTGCGCCCACCAGGGCGCTCGCGCGAAGCGGGACCACAGCCTGCCCATCAGCGCCAACCCTACGAGACCGGCACCAGCAGGCCTCGTCCCGCGAAGCCGACGACGTGGTCGAGCGTGTCGATCGCATCCCGCTGCAGCGCGGGAATGCCACGGAGGGCCCAGAGGGTGAGCGCCTGCACCCACGCCGCGTCGCGCGCCCGGCCGACGTCCCACATCGCGATCCGGTCGTCGACGTCGCCGAGCGCGACGTCGACCACGCCGACGAGCCCGGTCGAGAACTGCTGCTTCACACGCTGCTCCGTCCGGGCGAGTGTGTCGTTGACGCGGACGAAGTCGGCGTGCTCCGGTGCGGCCGCGGCGAGGTCGATACCGGCCTGCTCGCAGGTCGTCACGAGCGCGACGGGGAGGTCGCGGTTGATGTGCGCGTTCATCCCCGCGAAGGCGAACTGGATCGGCGCGATGCCGGGCTTGGCGCGAGCCTCGATCAGCGGCAACCAGGCCTTCGGCGTCGTCGGGGGCGAGGCGAGCGACCGCCGCAGCGCGTCGAAGAAGAGCCCCGCGAACGCGAGGTCGAGCTGGACGACGAAGGCCGGGTTCCGGAACGAGCCGGGGATCACGTCGGTCCCGACGTTCTGCGTGACCGCGAGGTAGAGCTTCACGAACCAGCTCACGCCGTCCGCCGCCGGCAGCGCGCCCTCGATCGCGGTGAGCCGATCGACGACGCCGTCGATCGCGGTCGGCGCCGGCCCCGCGAGCGCCCGCTCGAGCGCGGATCCGTCCCCGGTCACCCTTCGTCCTCCGCCGCGCCGTGCTCCGCGAGCCACGCCTTCGCGACGCGCTTCTGCGCCCGCGTGAGCCAGGCTTCGACGACGAGCTCGTAGAGCTCCTCGCGGTCGATCCGCTCGAGGTCCGGGATTCGTACGAGCACGGCCGGATAGCCGTTGAAGTGCGGCGTCGTGAAGTAGACGCCGCGGTCGTCGGCCAGCATCAGGTCCTTCACGTCGAGGTCGGGGACCCGGAACATGAGCACGTCCTCGAGCCGCTCCCCGGTCTCGTGGTCGACGGCGTCCGGCCGGCGGCTGCGGTGGAAGCAGAACATCTTCCCGTGTACGAGGTACGACGGCCGGCCGTCGTCGGACACCTCCTTCACGGCCTGTGGCAACGACAGCGCCAGCTCGTCCAGGTCGTCCATCGTCGCCACGCCAGGATTGTCGCGGGTCCGCCGGGCGGCCCGCAGCCTTGCAATGGCCCAGCGCCGGGAGCATGCTGCTGGCCGTGCCGCCCGCCGCCCGTCCGATCGTCTTCCTCAGCGACTTCGGGCTGGGAAACGAGTGGGTCGGGATCTGCCACTCCGTGCTGGCCGGTGTCTCGCCGACGAGCCCGATCGTCGACCTTTCCCACCTGATCCGCCCGCTCGAGGTCGCCTCGGGGGCGCTCCTGCTGGCGGACTCGATGAGGTACATCCCGGCGGACGCGGTCGTCCTGGCGGTCGTCGACCCGAACGTCGGCAAGGACCGCGAGATCGCGATCGAGACCGGGAGCGGCCGCCATCTCGTCGGCCCCGACAACGGCCTCCTGTCGCTCGCGTGGGAGGCTGCGGCTGGCGTGAGCGCGGTCGTGCAGATCGCTGAGCCGGAGGACAGCGAGCCGATCGCGGAATCGTTCCGCGCCCCGGACACGCTCTGCCCCGCGGCCGCGCGGCTGGCAGCGGGGAGCGCGCTCGACCAGCTCGGCGCACCCGTCGACCCCGACACGCTCGCCGTCGTGAAGCTGCCGGAGCCGGAGATCGAGCAGGGGAAGATCCGCTGCGAGGTGATCGACTTCAACCGCTTCGGCAACGTGCAGCTGAACGTGCGCCGGGCAGGCCTCGCCGACGCCGGTCTCGACTCCGTCCAGACGGTGAAGGTGGAGGCGGTCTCCGGATCGGCGGAGGCGAAGCGGGGCTCGACCTACGCCGACTTCGAGGCCGGCGAGTACGGGATCCTCTTCGATCCGCGGGGCTGGCTGACGATCGTCCGCGGGAATCCGGCGAGCGCGCTCCAGGGCCTGGGCCTGGCGCTCGGCGACACCGTCTGGATCAACCGCACGCTCCTCCCTTAGGTCGGCGACACGGCGTCGAAGCGGAGCCCGCTCGACGGCAACGACAGAACCGGCTGCCGGCGGCGCTGGACCCAGAGCACCGGCGCGCCGGACGTCGTTCGCGCGAGCACCGGCCGGGTCTCGAGCCTCACGCCGGTCGGTGGAAGGCGCCAGGGGGCGATCCCGTGCGGGCCCGGCCCCTGGCTCTGCAGGAACGCGGCAACCGGGAGCGGGCGAGCGGTCGGCGCGCCGTCCTCGAGAGCGATCAGTCGGCCCTGGACGAACCGGATCGCGGCGTCCCGCTCCTCCCGCGTGTACGGGTGCCAGTGGTCGGGCACGGCGGTCGTGGGCACGTAGCTGTACGGAGGCGGCGGCTCGGGGTGCGCGTCCTCGTCGAGGACCCGCGGGGGCGTCGGCTCCGGCCGCAGCCGGTCGGTGACCCGGCCCGCCAGCCGCTCCTCGACCGCCCACACGAGGTTGGCATCCTCGTCGATGCCGATCAGGACCTCCTCGACCGGGTCGCCGACGAGCGGCGCGGCCGCCACCGGCCAGATCGGAAGCTGGCGCGGCCCGAGGCCTGCGACGCGGAACATCGTCCAGTCGTCGGCTGCCGCCCACGGCGCCTCCGGCTTCGGCCAAACCTCGTCGAAGGAGTCCGTGATCGTGACCTCCGCGAGCGAGAGGACGTGGCCGATCGCCGAGCCGACCGGGACGAGGAACCAGTCGTCGGCGTGGCCGAAGATCAGGTCGAGCAGCAGCGTGGAGGCGAGGTGGGCGCGGTCGGGCGGAAGGCCGCCGAGGTCGACGCGGTGATCCTCGATCTGCCACCAGCGCGCGGCCGGCGCGCCCGGCCAGCGGAATCGGTCGGGCCAGCGATCGAGCTCCTCCGGAGCGGCGCCGTCCTCCGGCGCGACCGGAGCCTCCGCGTCGACCGACCACCAGTCGACGTCGCCGCCGTCGTGACCGCTCCACCGCCCGGTGGGGCCACCTGCGGCGCCGCCGACCGTGAGCGTCGTCCCGCCGCAGGGGAACGAGCCCGCGTAGGCGAGCGTGTCGGTGTGCCAGAGGTCGTCGACGGCCGCGGGCACCTCCGCGAAGACCGGGTCGCCCGGCGCCTGCGCATGGATCTTCCGGCCGTCGAAGGCGACGCCGTTCAGCACCTCGTACGGGCCGGTGAGGCCGTCGAAGCGGAAGTCGTCCTCGTCCCCGAGCGCGGCGGGCAGCCCGGCGGCAGCGGCCGCGGCGCCGAGCCGCGCGCGGCGGCCGATCGTCCACCAGTCGCCGGGCCCTGCCTCGACGATCGCCTCCGCCGGGATCGCGCGCGGGTCGGCGTCGGGGCGCGAGGGCAACGGCTCGATCGGCACGCGGTCGACCTCCATGTGCACCGAGAGCGGCGACGAGGCGTTCTCGCCCTGGTGCTCGCCGAGCTGCCACTGCCGTCCGAGCATCCAGGCGGGGTCGGCAAGCTCGGCGGCGAATCCGCGCTGGCTGTCGCCCGCAGGGCGGGCCGGCTCGAGCCGGAGGTAGAGCGGATCTCTCACGCCGGCCAGTCCTTGAGCGTCGCGGGGACGGCGTACTGGAAGCCGCCGACCTCGAACGCCGGCAGGATCCCGGCCGCCACCACGTCGAGGTTGCCGAGATCCTCGGCCCGGGCGGTACGGGCATGGGCGGTCGCGCGCGCCTGGGCCACGGTCGCCAGGACACCCTCCGTCGTCATGTCCTCGCCGGGCACGGGCGTGACGGCGAGGAGGATCGCCTGGGGCGCGCGGGCCCCCGGCGCGTTGAAGCGGAACGCGGCGCCCGCCGTGTGGCGCTCGTTCGGGATCACCTCCGCCCAGCCGTCGAGGACGCCGATCGCGACGTCCCCGTCCGCCGGCAGTGCCTCCGGCCCGTACACGACCGTCAGCTGGGGGACGTTCCGTTTGCGCGGCCCCTCGGGCTCGACGTCCTCGAGCCACGGATCGCCCGGATGCGTGGTCGCCGCCGAGAGCGTCGGCGCGCCGGTCGCCGCGGCCAGCGCCTGGTGCGCCTCCACCCGCGCGAGCGGGGGTCGGACGGCGGCCACGAGCTCGAGCCAGGTCTCGTCCAGCTGCGGGTCTGGCTCCAGGTCGCCGACGGCGCCGGCGAGCGCCGCGGCGGTGGTCGGCGCGAGCACGGGGAGGGTCGCGCCGGGACCGGCGAGGTCCCGGATCATGCGCGTGAGGTCGGAGAGGTGGACGCCGGGGTCGAGCGCGGCCGGGACGGCGTCGACGCGCTCCTGCAGGACGTCGGCTGCCTCCGCCGCGCGCGCGGTCGGGTCGCCAGCGCCAGGCAGCAGGCCCCAGCGCACCGCCTGGAAGAGCGCCTGCTCGCGCTCGTCGTCGTCCGGGGCTTCGCGCAGCCGCTGCGCGAGCGTTTCGGCGCCGCCGCGGAGTGCCCCGACGCGGGCGACGAGCGCGGTGCGCACCGGTGCCTCGTAGGTCGCCGCGTCCTCCGGGGCCAGGCCGAGGTCGGCGCCCGCCGCCGGTCGCGACCCGAGCGTCTCCGCGAGCCGCCGCACGACGTCCGGGCCGGACGGGCCGGCGGCGACAGCGGTCGGTCCGACGTGGGCGGCGGCGAGGCCGTCCAGGACGGCGGGGTGCACGATCACCGCGTCGGCGGGCACGAGGCCGAGGTCGCCGAGCGTCACGGGCGTCTCGATGCCTCCGTCGCCGACGCGCCAGGTCCAGTCGGGGCCGCCGGGGTCGCCTGCCGCCGACTCGAGCCAGGCGGCCAGCGCGGGGGAGGCGATCACGGCAGGCGAGCCCTCCGCGGGATCGGCCTCAGGCGCGGCCGGGAGGGAAACGAGCACGGTCGTCCGCACGGAGCGCCCCGAGCGCGGCGTCTCGAGCACGGTCAGCGGCGGCGGCAGCGCGAGCCCCGCCGCGGCGTCCAGGGCATGCGCGGCTGCCTCTGGCCGGCCGGCGACGGCGTGCTGCGCCGCGTCCGCCACGAGCAGGTCGGCGTAAGCGTCCACGGTCGTCGCCAGCGCGGCGACGCGGGCGGTGTCGTCCGCGTCGAGGCCCGCGCCGGCGAGCCGGGGATCGGGCGGCTGGGCCGTTGCCGCGGCGAGCACCGCGAGGCCGTCGCACGTGCGGCGCCCGGCGTGCTCGGTCCGCACCGGGAACGCGGCCCGCAGCTTGTCCACCTTGACGCGCTCCCCGACGACGCGCTCGACCTCGCGGCCGAGCGCCTCGGCCGGATGCGCGCCCGTCCGGACGTCGTCGGCCAGGCGGCTCGCGTCCCGGACGCTCGCCGACGTGAGGTCGAGGTGCCACAGGTCGTTGTCGTCGAAGTGGCTCTTGTCGCGCAGGACGACGGCCGTGCGCGTCTGCGCATCGGACGGCGCGAGCAGCACGCCGATCTCCGTGTCCGGGCCCGGCTCGCCGAGGTCCGGGCGGTCGACCCACCCGTAGAGGCCGACCGGGCGGCTCCCGTCCAGGCGGCGCAGCCGCCGCCATGCGACGCCTGTCAGCCACGGGTCGACGCGGTGGGACGCCGTGTCGAGCAGACCGCGGAGGACCCGGTCGAGCACGATGCCGACCCGATGCGGGTCACCCTCCTCTGCGAGCTGCTGAGTGCGCCCGACGCCCTGGCGGAACCGCTGGTACACGCTCAGCTCCGGCCCTGACGCGCCGGCCGGGATGCCCGGCAAGACGCTGGCCACGAGCGAGGCGTCCGGATTGAACGCCGGGTTGGTCGCGCGCACCGCCCGCTGCAGCGCTGCGAGCCCGGACACGACCACGAGCCGCCAGAGCAGGCTCGTCGGCCAGCGCTCCACCCAGTGGCTCGACATCCGCTCCCACGCATTCGGGTTCAGGCCCTCGCGTTGGAAGAGATCCCGGAACCACGTGAATGCGGCCGCGACCCAGAGCGACGACTGGTCGTCGAGGATCCACTTCCGCGCTTCCGGCACGGGGATATCGGGGCTCGGCTGGAACATCGGCATGCCAGACGGTGCGAACGCGACCTCCGGGACGACCATTTGCAGCCGCAGCGGCAGCGGGCCGCCGACCGTGACGAGCGCGTCCGCGATCCCGCCCTCCACGCCCGCGATCGACTCCACCTGCCGCAGCCACTCGTCGGCGGCGTCGCCCTCCGGGTTCCCGAAGAACTTCCGGAGCGTCGAGTACCGCAGCCCGGGCCGGACCTCGTAGGCCTCCGAGGTCGGCGTCTGCGCGAGCAGGTCCCAGAGCCTTGCCGCGTCGGCGTCGACGACGGTGCCGAGACCGGTGCGCGCCCGCTCGGCTGCCGCGTTGCGCATCCTGAGCGCGATCTGTACGTCGGGCTCGCCGTCCTCGGGCGGCTCCGCATCGGGATCCTGCTTCCACCGCGCCCAGTCGCTGACCGGCCACAGGCCGTAGGGCTGGTCGCCGAGACGGAGCAGGGGCAGCGGCCCGTCCGGCCGGAGGTAGTCGCTCGGCCAGTGATCGTCCGCGCCCGAGACCACCTGCGCGGCCGGGCCCCAGATCTCGTTCACGGCGTGCCCGCGCAACGCGGGCCAGAGCAGCGGGACGAGCACGCGGGCGGCATGGTCGGCCAGGCTGTCCGAGGAGCCGACGAGCGGGCCGAGCGCGGCGATGTCGCCGGTGAGCGACTGGGCGAGGATGTCCTCCTCCGCGCTCGTCTCGCGCTCGCCGAGCGCGCGCCAGGCGGCGGGGTCGGCGCCGAGGTCGGCCGCGGGCGTGCCGGCGATCGTGTTCGTCGGCGTGCCCGCCTCGAGCAGGCCGAGCCGGCCGGCGTCGAGGTGCGGCCGCACGATGTCGACCGCCTCCGTCTCGCCGAGGCCGACGACGTAGAGCGCGGCGATCTCCTGCGGCGTGATCGGGCCGGGGGGCTGGCCGAGGTCGATCGTGAAGGTCAGCCCCGCCTGCGCGAGGGACGACCAGGCAGGCCACCAGCCGTCCTCATCCTCCTCGTCCGCGGGCGGTCTCACCTCCAACTCCGCGACCGTCGGCTGGTCGGTCGTGCCGAGCAGGACGGGCGCGAGGGCGTCGTCGCCGCCGAGCGCGGCGTAGAGCTCCAGCCGCGCCGGCAGGCCGTGGACGCGCGTCGCGGTCGCGCCGTCGCGCCCGGCTGCGGCGGGCGACGTGCGCGCGAGCCAGAGCGCGCGGCCGGGCCCGACCTTCGCCGCCAGGCCGTCGAACGCGGCGGCCGCCTCGGGCGTGCTCGCCGCGCCGGTGACCAGCGGCCCGCCGGCGGCTGCGACCGCCTCCGCCAGCAGGTCGAGCTCCGCCTGGCTGGCGGGCTGGTGGCGGTTGTACCAGCACACGTCCGGGACGACGAGGACGCGCAGGCGCACGCCCGCGAATCCGTCCGCCTCGTCGAAGCGGGTCTCCAGCCGGACCGGGAGGAGCGCGGCGGCCTCGGCCATCAGTCCGGCCCCGCTACGAGCGTCGGGCCGGCCAGGAGGACGCGCACGGGTCGCACGAGCATCGCGCTCGCGCGCGCGGCCGACGCGCCGGCACCGGGGTCGGTCGTGCGGTCGAACCGGAACCCCGGCGGCTGCTGCTCGACCACGACCCAGAACTGCTCGAGCGCCTCCGGCGCCACCGGGAACGCGTACAGGACGAGCTTCGCGCTCAACCGGGCCGTGAACGCGGGGAGGGTCCGGTGGGCGAGATCCGCGTCGGCAAAGTCACCGGTCGGCGGCGCGAGGTAGACGAGCGTGCCCGGATACCTGCGGAAGAGATCCGTGCAGAACACGACCACGAGCTGGCGGCCCTCCACGCCCTTGGGCCTGTGCGCGGGAGCTCCGAGCGGCACGGCGCGGAGGTCGCTCCCGTCGGCAGCGGTCCCGACCCAGTTCGTGACCCCGATGATGTCGTAGTCGAGCCCGTAGCCGGCGTCGTCGCCGCTGCTCCGGTCCCAGAACTGGCGCAGCGGCGTGCACCCGCTGCGCACGGTCATGTTCCGCCAGCGCAGCTCGCCGAGGGCCTGCGTGTTCATCCCCACGAGGAACGCGTCCGCGAAGAGGGGATTGGACGCGAGGCCGACGACCTCGCCGTCCGTGAGCGTGTGGGCGCCGGGCAGGAGCCACTCGCGCTGGCGGTCGCGCAAGTAGCGCCAGGCCGGCAGGTCGAGGTCCGGGCACGGCTCCCTCGGCGCCAGCGGCTCCGGGTCGTCGGGGTCGATCGTCGCGCGCACGCGCGCCACCGCCGCCGAGGCGCCGCGGGGGTCGAAGGCGCGCACGAGCGCGTCGTCCAGCGCGACGAGGTCGACCGGGCGCGGCCTCGCGCGGGGCGGTTGCTCGGCCACGAGCCGGCCGACGGCCGTCTTGAAGCGCTGCGGGACCTCGACGTGCTCGGCCGTCTCCAATGCCGGGACGAGGTCGTCCCCGCGCGTGATGTCCCGGCCGCGGATCCGGACGCCGCCGAGCCTGTCGCGCAGGTCGGCGACGAGCGCGTCCGCGCTGGCGACGCCGTCGTGGTAGCGCGGGTCGTCCGGCGCCTCGTCCGGACGGCGGACTGTCGGCCTCGGGACGTTCGCGTCGTCGAGGATCGTCGTCGCCCGGCTCTTCGTATGCCGGAGCCGCGCCGCGTTGGGGCGCAGAGCGCGTCGGGCGGCCGTGGAGAACAGCGCCGGCGGCAGCGTCCGGTCGGGGCCGCTCGCGAGCTCGAGCAGCGGCCGGATCGAGCCGTCGGCGGGATCCTTCGCCAGCACGCGGCCGGCGGCGAGCCCGAGGACCGCGATCCGGGGCTCGGCGGCGGGCAGCGGGGCGATCCGCCGGTCCCAGAGCGAACGTCCGACAGCCAGCCCCGCCCCGAGGGCCGCCAGGCGCTGGTTCGCGATCGCGGTCGCGCCGAACCGGTCGGCCGCGGCCGACGCGATCTCGTCCTGGAGGTCGACCCCGGACTGGAGCCCGAGGCCGGCCACGACCCGGTGGGTCGGATCGTCGTTGACCTGCCCCACCCATCCCGTCGGCGGTGCGCCGTCCCGGGCCTTGTCCAGCCACGCCTCCCCGTAGTTTGGCGGCCGGACGTAGCGCCGGCCGTCGGCGTCGAAACCCCCGAGGCCGTCCGGGTCGAAGTCGAGCAGCGCCTCGAGCCGCGCGGTCGCCGGCCCCGGCGGCGGCGGGTCGGAGTTGTCGTGGATCCCGGTCAGCGCGCCGCGGACCTGGACCCGCTCGTCGTCCGGCTCGCCGAGCGCGACCGCGATCCGACCGAAGTCCTCCTGCTCGTCGGCCGCGTGGAGCGCCTCGGCGAGTGTGGCGAACGTGCCGGCCTCGCTCGTCCGGAACCACCACTCGTCGTAGACCGGGCGCGGGCGGGCCGGGGGCCACGGGTTGCCGTCCTCGTCGAAGACCGGGACGAGCAGGGCGAGGTACTCGGTCAGGTCCTTGAGGTTGTCCCGGAGGCAGATGACCCGGCTCGCCACGTGACCGGCGGTGTCCTGGATATGCGCCCCCGCCGCGGACGTCTCGTGGTCGGCGAGCGCCGCAGCCGAGACCGCCACCGCGCCGCCGACGCGCTCGATCTCGGTCGGCTCGACCACGAGCAGGGCGAGCCACGGCTGCATGCCGTTGGCGTCCTCGCCGCGCGGTGCGTAGCGCCAGGGCAGGTCGGGCGCTGCGAGCTCGGCGTAGGGGCGGTACACCTTCTCGGCGTCCGTCTGCCCGGGGCGGGGGTACCGCGCGGTCACAGCGCCGGGGTGGAGGCCGGTGACGTCGCCCGGCCCGTAGAGGAGGAACGGGGGCTCGACGGTCGCCGCGCCGCCGGCCGTGTCCGTCGCCGTCAGTTTCAGCTTGCCTTCAGGGCGGCCGCCGACCGGGACGGCGGCGATCGCGTGCCCGGCCCGCCGCTGCCACGAGAAAAAGGTCGCGTCCGCCATCAGATCGCTCCGACCGCCAGGGGCTCGTCCGCGAGGGCGTGCGCGACGCCGTCCGTCCGCGTCGCGAGCACGGCATGGGTCGGGCTCTCCGCGGCCGCGGTGGCACCGTCCTGCGTCACCGCCCAGGTCTCCTGCACGACGTGCACGAGCGGATCCCGGTTGCCGACCACCGGCGGGGCTCCGTGCGCGGCGACCATGTCGTGCGCCCGCAGCGGCAGCGCGAGGAACAGCAGCAGGTTCCCCTCGCCCCACGTGTTGCGGTCGCGGCGGAAGAACGCCCGGTAGGAGAGGTTCCCCGGGGCCGTCGAGCCGGAGTCGAGCACGAGCTCGAGCCGCGTCCCCGCGCGCAGCCACTGGAACGGCGGCAGGCTCAAGGCCTCGCCCGCCGTGAAGTCCTGGAACGAGCCCGGCGCGAACCAGTCGAATGCCGCCGCCGGCGCAGCGGGCTGGGCCACCGTCGCGTCGACCTGCACGTCGACGGTCTGGGACGAGGCCAGTCTGCGCCCGGCCGCGCGCGTCACCGGGAGCCCGAGCGGGACGACGCCCTGCTCCCACGTGAGCGTGGCGAGCGGCGAGCACACCGCCAGGTCCTTCGCCCCCGCCGACTTGCGCGGACGGATCGCGACGTACGGGTCGTTCGCGTCCGCGGAATGGATGTGCGACGCCGACCCGAGCGTGGGCTGGAGCACGTCGACGGCGTGCTCGAGCGCCGGGTCGGGCGGCGGGCCCGACGAGCCGAAGTGGAACGTGTCGCTCCAGGTGAAGTCGTCGATCAGGAGGCTGATCGAGACCTCGGCGTGCACCGCCCAGGGACCGGGCCCGTCGATCCAGCCGGAGACCGTCGTCCCGCCGGAGAAGATCGCCACCTCGACCTCCCAGCCGGCCGAGTAGTCGGCATGGATGTGGAACGGGTCGAAGTAGACGATCGCGTCGAAGCTGAACCAGCCACGGGCGCTGATCACGTCCAGGTCGATCCCGGCCTCGATGCTGGCGCCGGCCTGGAACGAGTTCGAGGTGATCGCGAGGTAGGCGCTCGCCCGGAAGCTGAGCGGGATGGGGATCTCGATCGCGAGCCCGAGCCGCTGCTGCGGCGGGATGTTGGCCGGCTCCGGGCGGAACCCCGGGTAGAAGCCGCCGACGGCGACGACGACGTAGGACGGGTTGCCCCAGCCGAGCCGAACCGTCCCGCTCCCGGTGATGCGGAAGATCGTCAGGGCGTGCGAGTCGACCAGGACGGCGTCGATCCCGAGCTGCTTCCGGCCGGGATCGAGCTCGCCCGCGACGTCCAGCCGGATCTGCAGGACCGGCGGGAGCTCGACCGCGCCACGACCGACGATGACGACCAGCGGGTCGGGGAGCTGGAGCAGGAGCCCCACGTCGAGGCGGACGACCGACGTGAACCCGATGTCGAGCCACGTGACCGTGAAGGTCGGGCCGACGACGTACTGCCCGGGCTCGCGCCGGAAGATCGCGCCCAGCGCCGCGAGCAGCCGGCCGGCGCCCTTGACCGGGTCGTCGGGGAAGAGCGCGTCGAGCGCGCTGCCGTCGGCGAGCCGCGCGTGCAGCGCGTCCGTGTCGATCCGCCGGTTGACGCCGACGACGCCGCCCACGGCGCTGAGCGCGAAGCCGAACGAGAGCTGGATCGGCGGGAGGAAGTGCACGCCGAGGACGACGACGAGCGACGGCGTCCCGCCCTCGACGTCGAGGCGCGCGAACCCGACCACCTGCGCCGGGCCGAGGCGGAGGCCGAGCGAGCCCGCGCCGCCCTCGCCGTCCCGGACGAGCGTTCCCGCCCCGGACAGCGCGCCCGCGTCGAGCGCGAGGCCGCCGCCCGTCGGCGGCAGGATCCCGAGCACGATCGTGACGCCGCCGACGGTGACGGACGCCGCCGGGCAGTCCACGGCCACGGTTGCCGGACCGAGCGACGTCGACGGGTGCCACCCCTCCGCCGGGAAGGAGAGCGCGTTCAGCGCGTCCGTCAGCTGCGGGATCGGCGGCAGCGCGCCGCGCACGCGGTCGACGACCTGAGCGCGATGGGCGGCCGGCCAGTCCTGGACCGCCTGGAGGTCGGCCGGTGTCTGCGTGCCTGCGTCGATCCGGTCGAGCACCGGCAGGAGCCCGGGATCGAGCAGCTGCGCCAGCTGCCTGGCGAGTTCGTTCGGCACGTGCCCCCTCTCCCGCCTTCAGGACGGGGCTCTGGTCTGACGGCTCGGACGTGTCTAACGGAGTCCGGCGGGAAGTTCAACCCTCGCGTCGAATCGTCGGCCGTGGGCAACCGTTGGGACACCGGCCGAACCGAGGCGTTCAGCGACGGCGTCTTCGCGATCGCGATCACGCTGCTCGTGCTCGACATCCGCGTGCCGCCGACGGCGTTCGACGACCTGTGGAGCGGCATCCTCGACCAGTGGCCCTCCTACCTCGGCTTCGCGACGAGCTTCGTCACGATCGGCGGGATCTGGCTCGCCCATCACGGGCTCTTCGGGCGTCTGCGCTTCCTGGACGCCCGCGTCATGCGGATCAACCTCCTGCTGCTGATGACGGTCTCGTTCCTGCCCTACCCGACCAAGCTGATCGCCGAGGCGATTCACAACGAGGACGCCGCGCGCACCGCGGTCGTCTTCTACGGCGGCTGGCTGTTCGTCATCTCCGTGGTGTTCAGCGCCCTGTGGGGAGCGGTGGTGCTCGACCGCTCCCTCCTCGAGCCCGGTGTGACCGACGACGAGGTGAACGCGATTCTGAAGGCCGCCACGCCGAGCATCGGCTTCTACGCGGGCGCGACCGCGGTCGCGATCGTCGCCCCGCGCGTCGCCGCCTTCGGCTATCTGGCGATCGCGCTACTCGGGGTGCTCCGGGCGCGGGGGGACGAGGAGCCTACGCCAGGTCGCCCGGGAGCAGCGAGTAGATGAGAGCGTCGGCCCGCCGCGGGCCGACGACGAGATAGGAGCGCAGAAGGCCCTCATGCCGGAAGCCGGCCTTCTCCAGCACGCGCTGCGACGCGACGTTGTCCGGCAGGACGAGCGCCTCGACCCGGGCAAGCCCTGCCCCGGTCACCGCCCAGCGGGCGAGCAGGGCGACCGCACGTGAGCCGAGGCCGCGGCCCCGGGCGCGCGGTATCAGCCAGTAGCCGATCTCTGCCGTCAGCGGCTGGCGCCGGAACATCAGGACAACCGTTCCGAGTGCCTCGTCAGAACCCGGGTCGGCGAGGGCCAGCGACAGTCCCTCGCCCTTCTCAGCCCGTCCCCACTGACGCTCGATCCACGCGAGACCGTCTGCGGGCGTGAACTCCGCAGGGACCGTGGTGCCTTGCGGGATGTCCGGATCGCTGCCGGCTTCCTCGACGCAGCCGATGTCGGCCTCCGCCCAGCGACGGAGCGCGACCGTGCCGTCGGTCAGCGGAGGGTCGGGATACGAGAGTCGGACCGGCTGATCCTGCATGTGCTCCCAGCCTAGGTGGGAGTAGGGTGAGCCTGTCTGTGGCGAGTGACCGGGAGACCACGTCGCGCGAGCTCGCGGCGACCGTCGTCGCGATGCGCGACGCGCTCGAGCTGGCGCAGCGCGAGGCGGACGACCGGCTCCAGGCCGAGCGCGCCCGTGCCTCGGCCGAGGCGGACCAGCTCCGGGCGATGATCGCGGAGTTGCGCCGCGAGCTCGAGGCCCGGGCGGACGCCCACGCGGCCGAGCTGCAGGAGCAGCGGCAGCAGGCGGCGGACGAGATCCGGCAGCTGCAGGCGACGATCCGGACGATGCGCGAGGAGCTGAGCTCCGCCGCGCGATGAACGACGGCTCGACCGCGGCGAGCGGGTACACCGAGCAACTGGAGCAGCTGCGGCAGCTGCAGATGCTCGTCTCGCTGTCGCGTCGGGTCGCGGCGCTCGACTCCCTCGACGCCGCGATCGACACCCTGCTCGAGGCGGCGGTCGAGGAGATCGGCGCCGACCGCGGCTCGATCTTCCTCCACGACCGGGAGACGGGCGAGCTGTACACCTACGTCTCGACCGGGCTCGGGTCGCGCCAGATCCGGCTGATGGACGACCTCGGCATCGCCGGGGCCGTGTTCCACAGCGGCGTCGGCGAGATCGTGCAGGACGCCTACGCCGACCCGCGCTTCCACCGCGACGTGGACGAGCAGACGGGCTACACGACGACGTCGCTGGCCTGTGCGCCGATCAGGAACGCGAAGGGGGACACGATCGGCGTGGCGGAGCTGCTGAACAGGCGCGAGGGCGAGTTCGCGGCCGGCGACCTGGCGCTGCTCGAGGGGATGACGTGCGAGTGCGCGATCAGCCTCGAGGCGCTGCAGCGGCTCGAGCGGATGTCGCACGAGCGGCGGCGGGAGGTCGACTTCCTCAACCTCGTCTCCGACCTGACGTCGGAGCTCGAGCTGACGACGCTGCTGTCCCGGGTCGTCTCCGAGGCGACCCGCCTGCTCGACTGCGACCGGACGACCATCTTCCTCGACGACGAGAAGACCGGCGAGCTCGTCAGCTACGTCGTCGACAAGCTCGAGCTCAGGGAGATCCGCTTCCCGAACCACCTGGGGATTGCCGGCGCAGTCTTTACCTCGGGCGAGTCGATCCGCATTCCGTACGCCTACGCCGATCTCCGCTTCAACCCGGAGTTCGACCGGCAGAGCGGCTACTTCACGCGCTGCATCCTCTGCGTGCCGATCTTCAACAAGGAAGGCCGGGCGATCGGCGTCACGCAGTCGCTGAACAAGCGCGGCGGCCCCTTCTCCCCCGACGACGAGAGCCGGCTGAGGGCCTTCACGGCGCAGATCGCCGGCGCGCTCGAGAACGCGAAGCTCTTCGCCGACGTGCAGGCGATGCGGAGCTACAACGCCGCGATGCTCGAGAGCATGTCGAACGGCGTGATCACGTTCGACGAGGAGGGGCGGGTCACGACCTGCAACGCAGCCGGCTGCCGGATCGTGCGCCGGAGCGAGGAGGAGCTCGTCGGGAGGACGGCCGAGGACGTCTTCCCGGGTGGCGCCTGGCTCGTCGGCCGCGTCCACCACGTCGCCGAGGCGCGGACGACCGACACGGCGATGGACGCCGAGCTCACGGTCGACGGAGAGGCCGTCTCGGTGAACGTGACCGTGCTGCCGCTGCTGGCCAGCGACGACGCGCAGCTCGGGACACTCGTGCTGCTCGAGGACATCTCGAACGAGAAGCGGGTCAAGTCGACGCTCGCCCGCTACATGGACCCCGATCTCGCCGACCGCCTGCTCGCGGCCGCGCCCGGGGAGGAGATCCTGGGCGGCAACGAGTCGATCGCGACGGTGCTCTTCTCCGACATCCGGAGCTTCACGCCGCTGGCGGAGCGGATCGGAGCGCAACCGACCGTGGCGCTGCTGAACGACTACTTCGCCCGAATGGTCGACTGCATCTCGCAGCAGGGCGGGATGCTCGACAAGTTCATCGGCGACGCGATCATGGCCGTCTTCGGGCTGCCCGTCCCGGGCGACGACGACGAGGACCGCGCCCTCCGCGCCGCGATCGCGATGCTCGTCGGCCTGCGCGACTGGAACCACGAGCGCGGGCAGCGCGGCGAGCCGGCGCTCGAGATCGGCATCGGCCTCAACACCGACGCCGTCGTCGCCGGCAACATCGGCACCCCGAAACGGATGGACTACACGATCATCGGCGACGGCGTGAACCTCGCCTCCCGCCTCGAGGGCGCGTGCAAGCACTACGGCGTCCGGCTCCTGCTGTCCGAGCTCACGCACGCGAACCTGAAGGGCGTCTACCGGCTGCGCGAGATCGACAGGGTGATCGTGCAGGGGAAGACCAAGCCGGTCGCGGTCTTCGAGTGCCTCGACCACCACGACGCGGACTCGTTCCCGAACCTGATGGACGCCGTCGGCGCGTTCAACGAGGGACTCGCCCTCTACCGGGAGGCGAGCTTCGACCGCGCGCGCGACTGGTTCGAGCAGGCGCTGAAGGCGAATCCCGGGGACCGGGTCGCGGCCATGTACCGCGACCAGTGCGGGGCGCTGATCGCGAGCCCGCCGCCGGACGACTGGGACAGCGTGTCGGTGCTGGCGCACAAGTAGAGGTCTCGACGCCCGCCGGCCCGACGGTTCCGGCCCCTCAAGCCTCGCCGTTCGACGCGATCGCCTCGACCTCCGCGTGGGCCACGCCGAGCAGGTCGGCCGTCCTCAGCCGCAGCGACTCGTCGTGCGAACCGGCCTCCAGCACCACCGACTCCTGCCGCGCAAGGTCCCGGTCGAACACGACGCGGTCACCCGCGGGAATGCCGAACGGTGGGACTGCTCCGAGCTCGTACATCGGGTACGCGAGCGCGAGCTCGGTCTCGGTCGCCAGCCGCGCGTGCTTGTCGCCGAGCACGGTGCGAGCCCTGCGCAGGTCGAGCTGCGCCGACGCGGGGATGACCGCGCGCACATAGCTGTCGCCGCTCGCGAGGACGACGGTCTTGGCGACCTCGTCGGCCGGCACGCCGATGGCATGCGCCTCGTCAGTTGCCGTCTCGGTCCTGCGGTGCATGATCACGTCGTAGTCGATCCCGGCGCGATCCAGCTCGTCGGTCAGGTGATGTGTGAGCGTCATGGTCTCCTCACTTCTTCGGCTGCCGCCGGATGCGGACGGTCGCATCGTTGCCGGGATAGAAGATGCTCTCGTGATCGTCCCAGCGGACGCGGAAGCGGACGTGATCTTCCTCCCCCAGCACCTCGAGGATCTCGCCCAGTCGCTCGGGCTCCCCGATGTGGTGTCCGTGGACGGCTACGACGTCCCCTACCTGTGCCGTCGTGAGCGGACGCGTGTTGGCCATTCGGACCTCCTTTCGCAACGTCGATGGTCGCACCGAGCCCACCTGCGACCATCCGGGCAACCCCCGATCCTCGATCAGCGTCGAAACGGATCAGACTGCGCGTGAGCACGGCCGCATGCGTGCCTTCGGGCGGGCCGGCGCGAGCGGCTCCGTTGCAGCCGGGCGAGCAGCACGGCGAGGAGCCAGAGCCGGGTGGAGCCGGCTCGGAGCCCTCTTCGAGCCACATGTGCAGCGGCCGGTGGTCGACACTGGCGGCATGGTGCTCCACGCCGTACGCGACGCCGGGCGCCCCCGCACCGCGTTCCGGTACCTCCACGGGCGCCCCTAGCCGTGGGCGCGGACGGGATCCCGTGGATCGGCGCGAACTTCTGGTCGCGGGGCGGCGGGCCGCGGATGTGGACGACCTACGACCGGGCGCTCGTACGCGAAGAGCTCGCCGCCCTCGCCGCGCATGGGTGAAACGTGACGCGGTCGTTCTGCACACGCAGATGCTGCTGGGCGCGGTGCCGCAGCTCCACGCGAGATGGCACGCGGACGGCACCCCCCTCCCCTCCTACTAGCGGGCCGCGATGCGGTTCCGGTACCAGAAGAAGCTCGACTTCGGGACGCGCTCGAGCGTCTCGAAGTCGACGTACACGATCCCGAACCGCTTCGAGTAGCCCTCCGACCACTCGAAGTTGTCGAGCAGCGACCAGACGAAGTAGCCGTCGACGGGGACGCCCTCCGCCCGCGCCCGCAGCGCCGCGTCCACGTAGCCGTCGAGGTACGAGACGCGATCCGGGTCGTCCACCCGGCCGTCCGGCCCGCGTCGGTCGTCGAAGGCGGCACCGCTCTCCGTGACGTACAGCGAGCCGACGCCGTACTCGCGGTGGAGGCGGACGAGCACCTCGTAGAGCGCGTCGGGGTAGATCTCCCAGCCTGTGGCGGTGACGGGCACGCCGTCCGGGACGTCCGTCACAGGCGGGCCGCCGTCGGCGCCGGCGCGGGCGACGGTGCGCGAGTAGTTGTTGATGCCGACGAAGTCGAGCGGGACGGCCATCCGGGCGAGGTCCCCCTCCTCGACGGGCGGCGCGGCGCCGAGTGCGCCCAGCACGTCCTCGGGGTACGCGCCGCGCAGGACCGGGTCGAGGAAGAGCCTGTTGTGCACGCCGTCGTGCTCGCGCGCCGCGTCCGCGTCGCGCGGGTCGTCGCTCGCCGGGTGGACCGGCCACACGTCGAACACGATCCCGACCCTCGCGCCCGGGCACTCTCGCCGCACGACCTCGACCGCGAGGCCGTGCGAGAGGAGGACGTGGTGGGCCGCGGCGACGCCGGCGCCGACGTCGGTGAGGCCCGGCGCGTGCAAGCCGATCACGTGACCAAGCCAGGCGGTGCAGAACGGCTCGTTGTGCGTCGTCCAGTCCTGGACGCGGTCTCCCAGCCGCGACACGACGGCCTGCGTGTACTCCGCGAACGCCTCGGCCGTGGCGCGCGCGCGCCACCCGCCGGCGTCCTCGAGCGGCTGCGGCAGGTCCCAGTGGTACAGCGTCGGGAACGGCCGGATCCCGGCCGCCAGCAGCGCGTCCACGAGCCGCTCGTAGAAGTCGAGCCCCGCCTGGTTGACGGCGCCCCGGCCGGACGGGACGACGCGCGGCCACGCGATCGAGAACCGAAAGGCGTCGACACCGAGCTCCCGAAGCAGCTCGATGTCCTGCGGATACCGGTGGTAGAAGTCGCACGCGACCGCGCCCGAGTCGCCGTTCCGAACCTTGCCCGGTGTCGCGCAGAACGTGTCCCAGATGCTCGGGCCGCGGCCGTCCTCCTCGGCCGCGCCCTCGATCTGGTACGACGACGTCGCGGTTCCCCACACGAACGCCGAGCCGGTGGAGGCCTGGCCGCTCAGTGTTCGTCGAAGCCGATCTGGGCCGAGATCCCGTCCTGCAGGTGGTCGGCGGCGGGAAGGGTGAGCGTCGCGAGCGCGACGCCGACCACGACCGACCCGCCCGCGAGCCCGAGGCGGAGAACCACTCCGGGCACGCGCGTGCGGAGGGCCTCCGGCAGCTTCCAGACCCGGGTGAGCACGTGCAGCGAGGTCGAACCGAGCCAGACGACGAAGCTCGCCTTGTGCAGGCCGACGAGCGTGCCCTGCGTCTGGTCGAGCACCAGCAGCGCGACGCCCGTGCCGAACAGCGCGACAGTCGAGACGACCGTGAGGGGCGCGAGCAGCATGCGGATGAAGGCGTGCGGCGGTCCGACCCGGACGTACTCCTCGCCGTGCAGGTAGTAGCGGAGCATCTTCCAGCCGACGCTCGCGAGCTTCAGCGCGACCACCGGGATGAGCAGCATCCCGACGAAGGCGTGCACGCTGAGCAGCCCGCGGATGTTCAGCAGCGTGGCGCCCTCGGCCGCGAGCATGAGGATCAGGAGCGCCGCGACGATCGCGGTCAGCTGTTCGTTGCCGCCGCTCCCTCCCGCGAGGAGCTTCTTCAATGCCTGCACGGGTCGTAGTAGAGCGAAAATCAGGGAATTCCCCGATCCGGAACGCACGCGGGCGGCGCAAGGGAGCCGTGCGTTCCGTTCGGATCGCAAGTAGGAAGAAACCCCGTCGAGCGGGTTGCAGGAAGAACCCACCGAGACCGGCTCGACGAGGAGGACGAAAGCGAACCCGACTCGACGAAGGTCACGAAAGGGCCCGCACAAGCGGGCCCTTTCCATCAGCATCGGCGTTTCGGAGAAGTGCTGAGGCCCAATCAGTACCGCCGCCGATGCCCCGAGGCAGCCGTAGGAGCGATCCTGTGAGCATGACGAGCACACGAACCCACTCCGCGCTCGGACGGCTCTCGGTCCTCGACGCGATGCACCCGGGCCTCATCTCCTGCTCGCTCGACACGCCGCTGCGGTCGGTCGCGCGGATGATGGCGACCTACCGCGTCCACGCCATCGCTCGTCACCGCGCACGGCGAGGAAGCCCTCCCGGGCGGCGATCTCTGGGGCGTCGTCTCCGACGCCGACCTGCTCCGCGTGGCGGAGGCCGCCGACCTCGACGAGGCGACGGCCCGGACGCTCGGCGCGGACGCCGGTCTCATGATCGCCGGCAGTGAGCGGCTGTCGCGCGCTGTGCAGCTTGATGGTCGAGCACGACGTCTCGCACCTGATCGTCGTCGAGCCCCAGCTCGCGCGGCCGATCGGCGTCCTCTCGACGCTCGACGTCGCACGCGCGCTGGCCGGCTTCCCGGAACGACACCCGGCGGGCGCGTAGCGCCGTGTCCGGCGCAATCGCGATCGCCCGCGCGGCGCCGACCCGCCGCCGCCGTACCCTCGGCGCCCGCCGAGCGGCTGCGTCCGCACGTACCGCCAGCGAGGTCGCCGACCCCGTGCCCGACGGATCCATGCCCGAGCTCGAGCTCGACACGGTCGCGTCCCTCTGGGAGCGCGCCCTCGACTCGGCGCAGTGCGCCGTGCGCGGCGCCGGCGGATCGCCAGGGGCTCTCCGGCGACGTGCTCCAGCGGCACCAGCACGAGCTCGTGCAGGAGCGGAAGGACGTCGCGGACGGACCTCGCGTCGCTCGCCCGGATGGTCGGAGCGCGGGCGAAGCCGTGGCTGTCGCCCGTGCCGCTCACGCCCGTCGATGCTCGGGCTCTCGCCCACCGTCGCCGGCTGCCTCTTCGACCTCGACGGCGTCCTCACGGACAGCGCCGTCGTCCACGCGACGGCCTGGGCGGAGGTGTTCGATGCCCTCCTGCTTGAGCGCGCACACGGAACCGGCCGGCACTTCGAGCCGTTCGACCCGGACGGCGACTATCTCTCGTACCTCGACGGGCGTCCGAGGCTCGAGGGCATCCACGCCTTCCTCGAGAGCCGCGGGCTCCGGATCCCGGAGGGCAGCTCGTCGCGATCCACCGGACGCCCACACGGCCCACGGCCTGGCGCGGCGGAAGAGCGACGCGCTCGCGCGCGGCCTCCGCCGCCGCGGCGTCGCCGCCCTGCCGTGCGCGCGTCGCTACCTCGAGTCGGCCGGGCATCTCGGGTTGGGGCGCGGTGTGGTGTCCGCGAGCACGACCGCCTTGCCCATGCTCGAGCTGGCCGACCTGGCGACGCTCGTCGAGATCAGCGTCGACGCGGACGCGATGCGCAGCGAGCATCTCCGCTCACGCCCGGCACCCGACGTCCTGCTCGCCGCCTGCCGGCGGCTCGAGCTCGACCCGGGCCGGGTTGTCACCTTCACGCGCAGCCCCGCGGGCGTGGCTGCCGGCAACGCGGCCGGGCTCCAGGTGATCGCCATCGCGGAGGGGCCGCAGGCCGACAGCCTTCAGTGGTTCGGCGCCGAGCGGGTCGTCCCGTCCGTCGCCTCGCTGCTCGACCGTCAGCTCGTAGCGCTCTAGCCGCGCGGTCCGCGCACGGGCACCCGGCCGCCCTCGAGCGGGAGGCCGGCGGCCTCCCAGTCCCGTTTCCCCTCGAGGTAGTGGCGGACGTTGCGGTAGCCGAGCTCGATGAGCCGGTCGGCGACCCGAACCGAGCTGTCGCAGCCGGCGTCCGCGCAATAGACGACGACCTCGGTGTCGAGATCGCGGATCCGGTGGCGCGCCCGGTCGTCGATCCAGTCCGGCGTGATGTTGACCGCGCCGGGCAGGTGCGCCATCGCGAACGACAGCGGCGAGAGGGCGTCGACGAGGACGAAGTCGTCCCCGCGCTCGATCTTCTCCAGCAGCTCCTCCCGGGAGATGCTGCCGAGCGATTCGGTCATCGGCACAGTGTGCCCAGGCGCGTACGCTGAACGCGATGGGGATGTTCTTCCATTCGGCCGAGGCGTCGCCTGACCGCCCGGCCGATCCGGCGGTGCGGCGCGCGAACCTGCGCCGGATCGGCCGTCTCTTCGCGCCCTACAAGCTGCGGCTCAGCGGCGTAATGCTGTTGATCGTCGTCTCGGCGGCACTCGGCGTGGTACCCGCCTTCCTGCTCAAGAACGTCCTCGAGGCGATCGGCGCCAACGACACGAGGGAGCTCTCGGTGAACGCCGCCGGGATGATTGCGATCGCGATCGCGACGGGTGCGCTCGGCGTGATCCAGACGCTGCTCTCGAACCAGGTCGGCCAGCGGGTCATGCACGACCTCCGCGCCGCGGTCTTCCGCCACCTGCAGCGCCTGTCGCTCGCGTTCTTCACGCGCACGCGCACGGGCGAGGTCCAGTCGCGGATCTCCAACGACATCGGCGGCGTCCAGAACGTCGTCACGAACACGGCCACCTCGATCGCGTCCAACGTGACGACGGTCGTCGCGACGATGATCGGCATGATCCTCCTGAGCTGGCAGCTGGCGCTGTTCGCCTTCGCGCTGATCCCGCTGTTCGCGCTGCTCACACGGCGGGTCGGGAACGAGCGGCGGCGGATCGCGAAGACGACGCAGGAGACGCTCGCCGACCTCTCCAGCCTCGTGCAGGAGTCACTCTCGGTCTCGGGGATCCTGCTCGGGAAGACGATGGGGCGGGGGAACGAGCTCGCCGACCGCTTCGAGGGCGACTCGCGCCGGCTGGCCGAGCTCGAGGTGCGCCAGCGGATGGCCGGCCGCTGGGTGATGGCGATGATCCAGACGAGCTTCGCGGTCATGCCGGCGGCCGTCTACTGGTTCGGCGGGCTCCTGCTCGCGCACGGGTCGCACGCGGTGTCGATTCCGATGCTCGTCTCGTTCACGACCCTGCAGACGCGGCTCTTCTTCCCGATCGGCTCGCTGCTCGGCGTCAGCCTCGACGTGCAGACGTCGCTCGCGCTCTTCGACCGGATCTTCGAGTACCTCGACCAGCCGATCGACATCGTCGAGAAGCCCGACGCGCTCCCCGTGGGCCGCGCCGGCGACGTGGCTTTCGACGAGGTCTGGTTCCGCTACGGCGACGAGTGGACGCTGCGTGACGTCTCCTTCACCGTCGCAGCCGGGACGACGACCGCGCTCGTGGGGGAGACGGGCTCCGGCAAGACGACGCTGGGCTACCTGGCCGCGCGGCTCTACGACGTCAGCCGCGGCAGGGTCACGATCGACGGCGTCGACATCCGCGACCTGAGCTTCAAGGCGCTCACCGACCTGGTCGGGGTCGTCTCCCAGGAGACGTACCTCTTCCACGAGTCGGTGCGGGAGAACCTCCGCTTCGCGAAGCCCGAAGCGACCGACGCGGAGATCGAGGCGGCCGCGGAGGCCGCACGCATCCACCACATGATCGCCGCCCTGCCGGACGGCTACGACACGGTCGTCGGCGAGCGCGGCTACCGCTTCTCCGGCGGCGAGAAGCAGCGAATCGCGATCGCCCGCACGATGCTGCGGAACCCGCCGATCCTCGTCCTCGACGAGGCGACGAGCTCGCTCGACACCGAGACCGAGCGACTCGTGCAGGAGGCGCTCGACCGGCTGTCAGAGGGCCGGACGACGATCGCGATCGCGCACCGGCTCTCGACCGTCCGCGACGCGGACCAGATCGTCGTCCTCGACCGTGGGCGGATCGTCGAGATCGGGCGCCACAACGAGCTGGTCGAGGCCGGCGGCCGCTACGCGGCGCTGACCGCGCGCGACGCCGTGTTCGCGATCCCGCCGCCGCCTCCGGCACACGAGTTGCGGGCGGTCCCACGGCCCGCGCCGCTGCCCGGCTGACCGACATCCTTGTGCTAGGGTCGTGCGCCGAAGCGCCTTGGCCATGCCTATGCAACGATCAGCACCAGTCACGCGAAAGCGCCTGCTCCAGTGGAGCGCGGCCGGCGGCGCCGCGTTGCTCGTGCCGGACGCCGGGTGGGCAATGCCGACCCGTGGGGAGGCTGCTGCGGCACTCCCCGACGGCGATCTCGCCTATCTGAGGCTGCTGGTCGGTGCCGAGCTGCTCGCGATCGACTTCCAGACGCGGGCGCTCGCGACGAAGAAGCTGGGCACCGCGCTGAGCCTGACATTCAGGCGCCTGCTCGCCGACGAGGAGGCGCACTACGCGGCGCTCAGCAAGCTGCTGCTCGACGCCGGACAGCCGACCACCATCCCCGACGACGTCACCTTCAGGTATCCGCGCGGCGGCTTTGCGTCGCGTTCGTCGATCGCGCGGCTGGGGTGGCGGATCGAGGGCATCCTGGTCGGCTCCTATCTCGGCGCGATCGAGGACGTGGTGACGCCCGATGTCCGCCTGCCGATCGGTCAGATCGCCGCCAACGAGTCGCAGCACCTGTCGACGCTCGGGCCGTCCGCCGGGAAGGCCCGGATCGGCCGCGCGTTCCCGGTGGCTCTGCCGATCGCAGTAGCGTCGACGGCGCTCGACGTGTTCGAGAGCTGAGCCGTGCCGAAGGAGGTCTACAGCGCGAGCGAGGCGGCGGCGGCCCTGGGAATCAGCCTCGACACCCTGCGCAGGTGGGACAAGGCCGGCCGGGTCCGGGTAAAGCGCGACGCGCGCAACCGCCGCGTGGTCGCCGCGGCCGAGGTCGACCGCCTGCGCGGCGACGGCGCCGGCTCGCACATCAGCGCCCGAAACCGGCTCCATGGGATCGTCACCGAGGTCAAGACCGATGGGTTGATGGCGCAGGTGGAGATGGTCGTGACCGAGCCCGTGCGCCTGGTCGCCGTGGTCACCCGTGACGCCGTCGAGGAGATCGGGCTCAAGCCGGGCATGGCCATGACCGCGCTCGTCAAGTCGACCAACGTGCTCATCCAGAGCTGATGCGGCGTCTGATCATCATCGGTCTCGCCGTGTCCGCCCTAGCGGCGGCCTCAGGTCCAGTGGCAGCGGCGCCGACGGCGCAGATCACGGTCTACGCGGCCGCGTCCCTGACGGACGTCTTCCCGCAGATCGACAGCACGCCGAAGTACTCCTTCGGCGGCTCGAACGCGCTCGCGGCTCAGATCAAGCTGGGCGCGCCGGCCGACGTGTTCGCCTCCGCGAACCTGACGCTCCCGGCGCAGCTGTTCTCGAGCGGCACCTGCTCGAAGCCGGTCGTGTTCACGCGCAACACGCTCGTGATCGTCGTCCCCAGGTCGAACCCGGCGAACCTCCACAACATCTACGGCCTGACGCGCAGGGGGATCAAGCTCGTGATCGCCGGTCCCGGCGTGCCGGTCGGCAGCTACACGCTGCAGATCCTCAAGAACATGAACCTCTCGTCCTCGGTGCTGCCGAACGTCGTCAGCCGCGAGACGGACGTGCGCGAGGTGCTGGCCAAGGTCGCGCTCGGTGAGGCGGACGCGGGCTTCGTGTACGCCACCGACGCGAAGGTCGCCGGCGCCAAGGTCCGGGTCCTGAAGGTGCCGGCCTGGGCGCAGCCCAAGGTTCGATACGGCATCTGCATCGTCTCCAAGAGCTCGAACAAGGCCGACGCGCAGGCGTTCATCAACAAGGTGCTCAGCAAGTCCGGCCAGGCGAAGATGCTCAAGGCCGGGTTCCTGCCCCGCGTGAAGCCGCAGCTGAAGAAGAAGTAGAGCTCCGAGGTGCGGACGCCGGCAAGCAGAATCCTGCTGGTCGTCCTGATGGGCTTCGCGGTCGCCGTCTCGCTCGGCTTCCTGCTGCTGCCGGTCGTCGCGCTCTTCGTGCACACCTCGCCCGGGCATCTGCTCTCGCAGCTGTCCAACGACGTCGTCAAGGATGCCTTCGTCGTCAGCCTGAAGACGAGCCTGGTCGCACAGGCGTTCATCCTGCTGTTCGGCACGCCGACCGCGTACGTGATCGCGACGCGCCACTTTCGCGGGCGGTCGCTCGCGATCACGCTCGTCGAGCTGCCCCTCGTGCTGCCGCCCGCGGTCGCCGGGATCGGCCTGCTGGCCGCGTTCGGCCGCGTCGGGCTGCTCGGCTCCTCCTTCGGTGCGCTCGGGCTCTCGCTCCCGTTCACGCAGGCGGCCGTCACGGTCGCGGTCGCCTACGTCGCCTCGCCGCTCTACACGCGGCAGGCGATCGCGGCGTTCGAGGCCGTCGATCCCGATCTCGTCGCCGCCTCGCGGACGCTCGGCGTCGGGCCTGTGCGGACGTTCTTCCGCGTCGTCATGCCGCTCGCGCGGGCCGGGCTGATCGCGGGGCTCGCGCTCTCGTTCGCCCGCGGCCTGGGCGAGTTCGGCGCGACGATCATGTTCGCGGGCAGTCTTCAGAGCGTGACGCAAACGCTGCCGCTCGCGATCTACGCGGAGTTCGACCAGGACTTCGACGCCGCGATCGCGATGGGCGCAGTCCTGGTCCTCTTCAGCCTCGTGCTCCTGGTCTCCCTCCGTCTCCTCCTCTCGTGGCAGAGCTCGTCCTCGACGAGATCGTCGTTCCGCTTCGGTCTTTCGACCTCCGCCTGACCCTCGAGGTCGACGGGACGGTCGCGATCGTCGGGCCCTCGGGGGCCGGCAAGTCGACGATCCTGCGCGCGATCGCCGGCCTGATGAAGCCGAGCTCCGGCGCCGTGCGTGTCGCGGGCGAGACGTGGTTCGACCGGGCGAAGGAGATCGACGTCGCGGTCGACCGGCGGCCGGTCGGGCTCCTCTTCCAGGACTACGCCCTCTTCCCGCACATGACCGTGCGCCAGAACATCGAGTACCCGCGGCGGCACGCGGCGGACAGCTACCTCGAGCGGTTCCGGATCGAGCACCTCGCCGATGCGCACCCCCCGCAGCTGTCCGGTGGAGAGCGTCAGCGAGTCGCGCTCGCGCGCGCGCTCGCGCGTGACCCGAAGACGCTGCTGCTCGACGAGCCGTTCGCCGCCCTCGACACCCACACCAAGGCGACCGTACGGCGCGAGCTCCACGACCTGCTCAAGGAGCTCGGGATCCCGACGCTCTTCGTCACGCACGACTTCGAGGACGCCGCGTCGCTCGCCGATCGCATCGGGGTGCTGGTCGACGGCACGCTGCGGCAGATCGGCAGCACCGCGGAGCTGGTCGCGCAGCCGGCCGACCCGTTCGTCGCCTCCTTCACCGGCGCCAACGTCCTCAGCGGCTCCGTCGCCGGCTCGAGCAACGGCGTCGCCCGCGTGCGGCTCGCGGACGGCACGATCATCTCGACGGCGGAGCCGGCCTCGGGGGATGTGGTCGTTGCCGTCTACCCGTGGGACGTCACGGTCAGCGTCGAGCAGCCGCACGACTCCGCCCTCAACGTCATCAGCGCCCCGATCCGTTCGATCACCGAGCTCGGGAACCGCGTCCGGCTGAGCGTCGGCCCGATCAGCGCCGAGATCACGGCCGCGTCCCTCGAGCGGCTCGGCCTGCAGCTCGACCAGGTTGTCTTCGCCACCTTCAAGGCGACGGGCACCCGCGTCCTCTCCGGAGAGTTGCCAACCGTCCACGAGCATGGGAAAGTCGTGGGGTGAACGCGCAGCCCGCCGTCGGCTACGACCCTGACTTCCTGCCCGGCGACGCCAACACGGTCCCGCTGCCGGGCGCGTCCGACGAGGTCACCGCGGACTACGCCGCGACCAAGTCCGGCGACGAGGTGCGGCACTACACGCACTACTCGCTGGCGATGAGCGCGTCTCGCCGCTTCGCCCGCTGGGTGGCCTGGAACATCGACGGCAGCGCGATCGCGAAGCTGCCGCGGAAAGGGATCAAGTTCGTCCTGGACGACGCCTACGACCACGGCGACCAGGTCGGGGACGAGCTCTACTCCGACAACCACCTCGACCGCGGCCACATCGCGCGCCGCGCCGACCTGATCTGGGGAGACGCGGACGAGGCGAGGCAGGCGAACCGCGACTCGTTCTTCTTCACGAACATCACGCCGCAGCTCGACAAGTTCAACCAGGGGAGCAAGCAGGGGCTGTGGGGCGAGCTCGAGGACGCGATCTTCGCCGACGTCGACGTCGACCATCTGCGCGCGAGCCTGATCGGCGGCCCGATCTACAAGGAGAACGACCTGCCCTATCGCGGCGTGCTGGTCCCGCGCTCGTTCTACAAGGTGATCGCCTACGTCGAGGGCGGCAACCTCCGCGCGAAGGCGTTCGTGCTGACGCAGGACGACCTCGAGGCGAACCTCGAGGCTTTCGGCCTCGAGGAGTTCCGCGTCTTCCAGACCACGCTGCGCGACCTGGAGACGACGACCGGCCTGACGTTCGGGGAGCTCGGCAGCCACGACACGCTCCAGGCCGGGCCCGAGGAAGCGATGCCGCGGCCGCGGCTGATCCGGACCGCCGAGGACTACGCCGCAGGGTGAGCGCCGTCGAGCTCGCGGCGGCTGCGCGGAGCAAGGTGAGGGCCTCGCTGGGGGCGGACCTCGCAGACAAGGCGTCGGACGAGTTCTGCGTGGCGGTGGCGCAGCTCAGCGGCGTGGAGCTCTCGACAGGGACGTTCCGCGCCGGTATCGAGTCGATGGCGCCACCGGAGGCCGCGCCCGCCGTGATCGAGTTCGCTGGCGGGCCGCCGGACGACGCTGACGAGAGCGCCGCGATCCGCCGCCGTGCGACGCAGGCGATCCTCCGCGAGCTCGAGGGGGACGAGAATGCGTCCGCGCTCGCCGCCAAGCAGGCCGGCCCGGCGAGCCGGCAGCTCGTGATCGGCGCGCGGCGCGACTCCTTCTTCCGCGACTGCGGCGCGGTGCACGCCGAGCTGGAGCGCACCGGCGGCGCGCTTGCCCGCAGCACGCGGTCGCGCCTCGACGCGGCCACGCGCCCGCCGTTCACGGACGTCTGCTGGCTGAACCGGACGATCCGGACCCGGGCCGACGCCCGGTCGTTGGCCGAGGTCGTCGCGGACGACAAGGTCACCCGTGTGGACGTCCCCCGCCGGCTCGAGGCCGACATCTTCGCGACTAGGGACGTCGTCGCCGCACGCGGCTTCGGCGAGCGGAACAACGACAGCGGCGACGGCATCGTCGTCGCGGTGATCGACACCGAGGTCGCCTTCCAGCACGAGGGGTTCGGCGGGCGGGTCGTGCAGAAGCGGAACTTCACCGAGGAGCCGTTCGGCACGCCGGGGGCGCACGGGACGGCCGTGGCCGGGATCATCGGCTCGGCCGAGGGGATGGCGCCCGGCGTGACGATCTACAACTACAAGGTCCTCGCCACGAACCGGGCCCTGAACGGGAACGACATGGACTTCGCGCTCGCGCTGCAGCGAGCCGTCGAGGACGGCGTCCACGTCGCCAACTGCTCGTGGGGAGCGGGGCCGGCGGGAGACGGCACGTCGCGCGAGGCGCGGGCCTGCGACGAGGCGTGGTCGCTCGGCGTGACGATCGTGAAGAGCGCCGGCAACCAGGGCCCGGGCGCCGGGACGCTGACGACGCCCGCCGACGCCGCCGGCGTGATCGCCGTCGGCGCGACCGACCGGAAGGGCGAGCAGATCGAGGAGTACAGCAGCCGTGGGCCGACGCCTGCCGGCGTGGCCCGCCCGCACCTCGCGGCGCCGGGTGGGAGCCTCGACGACGGGATCCAGAGCGCGCTGGTCGCCGGCGGGTACGGCGACTGCGGCGCCGGGACGAGCTTCGCGGCGCCGCACGTCGCCGGCCTCGTCGCGCTGCTCCTCGCCGCGAAGCCGGACCAGGAGCCGGACGACCTGCGCACGCGGCTGCTCGCCAAGTGCACGCCGATCGCGGCGTTCGCCGAGGCCGACCAGGGCGCTGGGCTCGTCGCCCTCGTCCCGCCCGACTGAGAGCTCCTAACGGAGTGACCACGCGCTGCTGGGGCGTGGTCGGCGACTGCGAGGCAAGGACGCAGGGAGCGGCAATAGCCCAGCTATTGCCGTGACTGAGGACGCGGCCTCGCACCGCCGAGCGCGGCCCGGCAGCCCGTGCTTCATTGCGTTAGGAGCTTTAGGCGGTTACTCCGCCGTCAGGCGATGCGGCTCGTCCAGGGAGGCGATCGCGCCTGCCTGGGCGAGCTCGGGGACTGCCCGCGCCGGCATGCGCGCACGGATCGTCCTGTTGATCCAGGCCTTGTCAACCACCTCGCCGCCGAGCGACTCGATCAGCGCGTGCACCGGCGTCGCGTGCTCCTCGAAGCGCCGCTTGCGATGGGCGACCTTCGTCGCGCGATCTCCGGCGGGCTCGTCCGGAGCCTCGTCGGGCTCGAGCTCGACCACGACGTCGACAAGGCCCTGCTCCGATGCACTGTCGAGCGTCTGGGCGAGCTCCGGAGTGACTTTGGCGGACACGGCCCAGCGACCGTAGCAGGGGGCTCTTCAGGGTCGCGTCAGGGTCATTCCGGATGGCTTGGCGGACGCGCGCAAGCGACCCTGTGGCCATGAATGAGAACACCCACACAATCGAGAACGAAGCGGCGAAGCGCCTCGAGCGCAGCCGCTCCGACCGGATGGTCGCCGGCGTCTGCGGCGGCCTCGCGCGCTACTTCGACATCCATCCAGCCTTCTACCGCGTCGGCTTCGTCGTCCTCACGCTCCTCGGCGGCGCCGGCATCGTCATCTACGCCGCGGCCGCCCTCGTCATGCCGGACGAGGGCAGGGAGGACTCCGTCGCCACCGCAGCCCTCCGTACCCGCCGCGACCGGCCCTGGCCGCTGATCGGCCTCGCCTTCGTCGCCGTGGCGGGGGCGGTGCTGCTCTCGCGCGCCACGCTGTGGCCGCACGGCGACGCGTGGTTCCTCCTCCTCATCGCCGGCGGCGTGATCCTCTGGGTCACCCGGCACGGCACCTCCGAAGCCGCCACGGGCGACCCGACCGCTCTCGCCGCCGAGGATTCCCGTCGGGTTCGCCGGCTCGCGAAGGGGCTCCTGATCGCGTTCGGGACGCTGGTGGCGCTCCTGCTCGTGGCGGCGGCTGTCTTCGCGGCGATCTTCCACGTGCGTGTCGGGAACGGCGTCGGCGAGCGCGACTACGTCGTGTCCGGCACGCAGGATCTGCGACACAGCTACAAGCTCGGTGTCGGCGACCTGAAGGTCGACCTCAGCGGCGTCCGCTTCCGGCCCGGCACGACACACGTCGCCACCCGCGTCGACGTCGGGAACCTCGACGTGATCGTCCCGAGCGACGTCTCGCTGCGCGTGCACGGGGACGCCCAGCTCGGCCAGGTCGAGGTGCTCGGTGCCTCCGCCGACGGGCGCAACGTGAGCAGGAACGTGGACGAGACCGGCATTCGTGTGCTCGACCTCGACGCCCACGTCGGCGTCGGGAAGGTGCGCGTGACCCGCGCCGTACGATGAGGCTCGATGCCGCTGTCGCCGTTCTCGACGAGCGCTGAGGGACGCGCGCTCGCCGGCGTGTGCGCCGGCATCGCGCGCTCCCTCGGCGTCGACGTCACGCTCGTCCGCCTGGTCTTCGCGCTGCTCGCGCTCGCGGGCGGCGCGGGGATCGTCCTCTACCTGGCGCTGTGGGCGTGGTCGTCCTCCGGCCGTCCCTGGTGGGCGATCGCCCTGCTCTTGCTGGCGGGCGCGCTCCTCCTCGGGGCGGTCGGGATCTCCGACCGCGGAGTCCTCGGAATCGTCCTCGTCGCCGCCGGCCTCACGCTCGCATGGCGGGAGGGCGGGAACTTTCGCCCGGAGGCGCCGCTCTCGTACGGGGGCCTCGTGCTCGCCGCCGTCGGCGCCGTGCTCCTGTTCGGGGCGGGCGGCGCACCCGCGCGCGTCCTCGCGCCCGGCGCGGTCGCGGGCGCGCTGCTGCTCGTCGGCGGGCCGTGGCTCTGGCGGCTCGCGCTCGAGCGGGACGCCGAGCGCGCCGCGCGCATCCGCACGGAGGAGCGGGAGGACGTCGCCACGCGCGTCCACGACTCCGTCCTGCAGACGCTCGCGCTGATCCAGCGTCACGCCGCCGAGCCGCGCCGTGTCGCCGCCCTCGCCCGGCGCCAGGAGCGCGAGCTGCGCGGCTGGCTGTACGCCGACCGCCCCGTCGGCGACGACGGCTCCTCGCTCGTCGCAGCGCTGTCGGCCTCGGCCGCGGACGTCGAGGAGCTGCACGGCGTCCGGGTGGAGCTCGCGAGCGCCGGCGACGCGCCCGCCGACACCGCGCTCGTGCTCGCGGCCCGCGAGGCGATGACGAACGCGGCCAAGTTCGCCGGCGTCGACGAGATCGACGTCTACGCCGAGGTGACGGACGTCGAGGCCGCCGTCTTCGTCCGCGACCGGGGCGCCGGCTTCGATCCCGCCGCGGTCCCGCCCGACCGGAAGGGGATCGCCGAGTCGATCCGGGGCCGGCTCGAGCGTGCGGGCGGCACCGCGATCGTGACGAGCGCTCCCGACCGCGGTACCGAGGTCGAGCTGAGGTTGCCCCGATGAAGCGCCGCGTCGTGCTCGTCGACGACCACGCCCTCTTCCTCGCGGGCGTCCGCGCGGAGCTCGGCGATGCCGTCGAGGTCGTGGGCGAGGCGGGCACCGTCGCCGACGCCGTGCCGCTGATCAAGGAGCTCGACCCCGACGTCGTCCTCCTCGACGTTCACCTCCCGGACGGGAGCGGCGACGCGATCATCAACGCGGTCGCGCCTGACCGCCCCGGCGTGAAGTTCCTCGCGCTGTCCGTCTCGGATGCGGCCGAGGACGTGATCGCCGTCATCCGTGCCGGCGCACGCGGCTACGTGACCAAGACGATCGACCCGGACGAGCTCGCCGCTGCGATCGAGCGGGTGGCCCAGGGCGACGCCGTCTTCTCGCCGCGCCTGGCGGGCTTCGTCCTCGACGCGTTCCGGGCCGGCGAGCGGGTCGCGGACGACGCCGACCTGAACGAGCTGACCGCGCGCGAGCGCGAGGTGCTGCAGCTGATCGCGCGCGGGTACATGTACAAGGAGATCGCGGCGCGCCTCCACCTGTCCGTCAAGACGGTCGAGAGCCACGTCTCGAGCGTGCTGCGCAAGCTCCAGCTGTCGACGCGCCACGAGCTGACCCGGTGGGCAACGCAGCACCGGCTCGTCTAGCGTCCGCGCCATGTGGGTGCTCTTCCGCGCGCCGGCGCCGACGCCCGACGGGCGAACAGCGCGCGACCTGTACGAGTGGCGCGTCACGCTGGATCACCGACGAGATGCGCGCGAGCGCGCGCAAGCACGGCTGCACCTTCCACCGCGCCTGGTACGCGGAGGACGGCTCCGCCTTCTACGCGCTCGCGCAACTGGCGGACGCGTGAGGGCGCGCGCGCCTTCTTCGAGCAGTGGCAGATCGAGGACGAGCCGGGCGAGGTCGCGATCTGGCTCGAGGGAGACGTTGGCCTTGTGCCGCTCCTTGGCGGCGACGGCGTGAACGCGCTGCCGATCGACCGTCCGAGCAAGATCGTCTGCGTCGGGCTCAACTACCGCGACCACGCCGAGGAGCAGGGCGCGGAGCTGCCGAAGGCGCCGCTGCTGTTCGCGAAGTGGCCGAACGCGCTGATCGGCCCCGGCGAGGCGATCGTCCTCCCGCGCGCATCGAAGCGCGTCGACTACGAGGCGGAGCTCGGCGTCGTGATCGGCGAGCGCGTCCGCGGCGCGTCCGCGGAGAACGCGCTCGAGGCGGTGCGCGGGCTACCTCTGCCTCAACGACGTCAGCGCGCGCGACTTCCAGTTCGGGGACGGACAGTGGACGCGCGGGAAGTCGGCCGACACGTTCTGCCCGGTCGGCCCGCGGCTCGTGCCGCGCGACGAGGTGCCGGACCCGCAGGCGCTCGGGATCCGGTGCCTCCTGAACGGCGAGGTTATGCAGGACTCGACGACCGCCAATATGGTCTTCTCGGTCGCCGAGGTGATCGCCTACGCGAGCGAGACGGTCACGCTCGAGCCCGGCGACCTGATCGCGACGGGGACCCCGGCCGGAGTCGGTGTCTTCAGGACGCCGCCGGTGCTCCTGCAGGACGGCGACGAGGTCACGATCGAGATCGACGGGCTCGGCGCGCTGACGAACCCGGTGCTCGGACGCGGGGAAAAGCGTTAGGCGAGTTCGTCCAGCGTTGCGATGAGAAGCCGCGTGAACTCGCGATTCCACGGCAGACCCTTCGCGGCGCGTGTCAGCGATATGAGCGCTGAAACCAACGACTCCAGCCGCATCATCGGCACGACTGCAGCAGCCTCGCCAGGGCCACCCGAGTCGACGTACTTCTGAATGAGGTCATCACGGAGAGCGCGATCGATCGTCGCCGAACTGCCGTCCCATGACAGGTCCCAGACCATCCCGGCCAGCTCGAGAGCAGGCCAGTCCCTGCGCGAGTACTGCCAATCGACGATGCCGGCAACCCGCCCATCGCGCACGAGGACGTTGCCCGTATGGAAGTCACCGTGGATCGCCGAGACGCGCAGATCGTCGGCGTCTGCGACCCACTCGCGCAGTTCCTCGAACGCCCGCACCAACGACGCCGGCTTTTCGACCAGGCTCCAGTCCCACCAGTCGTTCCTGTCCCAGTTCCGGTTGCGCAGTGAAGGCACGCCGGGACGCTGCTCGGTCACCGGCCACGCCTGAGCGTGTCGATGCAGGCGTGCGAGCAACGCCGGCAGCTCTTGTCGGAAGAGCGCCTCGTGAGACCGCAGTTCCTCGCCCTCGAGAAACGGAAAGACGGAAACGACGTGGCCACCGTCGACATAGAAGGTCGAGCCGTCGAGCGCCGCGAGTGGCGCGACCACCTGCTCGATCTCGTTCGCCAGGAACCGAAGAAGTGCGTGCTCCCAGGCCACACTCTCGGGGTCGGCGCGTTCTACCCGCACGACGAGCTCTCCGCCCCGGAAGACTCCGCCGGTCGTGTCAGAGAGAAGTCGCTCCCAACGCGGGGGGACAACCACCCCGTAGCGATCGGCGATGGCTTCGGGGACTGGTTCGAGCCCTGACTCTGACATACGAGGCGTTCGAGAGGATTGGCAGATGACTGCCGAACGACAACGGCTCATCGTAGAGGCGCTCGGGCGCAAACCGGAGACGATTCTCGAGATCGACGTCGGGTACGACTTCGAGGTAGCGATCGTCGACGACGACTGGGTGTTCCGATTTCCACGTCGGTCCGGCGTCGAGGAAGCGCTCGAGCTCGAGACCCTGTTGCTGCCGGCGCTTGCTCGCTCGCTCCCGGTCCTCGTGCCATCGTTCGAATACGTCTCTCACGATCCGTTCTTCGTCGGCTACCGCGTCATCCGCGGAGAGCCCCTCGTCGACGAGGACGGCGAGGGGGTCCGAGCGTTCCTCGGCGCGCTCCATGCCTTTGACACGAGCGGGCTTCCACTGGCGGCCGAGGACTGGGTCGAGGCTTACCGCAACCAGTGCGCGGAGTTCGAACGGCTCGTCTTCCCCGTGCTCGACAGCGACCGGCGCACCCGAGCAAGGCAGCTCTTCGGGGAGGTCGAGACGCTCTCGGGCTTCGAACCCGCCCTCCTCCACGCCGATCTTGGTCCTGAGCACCTGCTCGTGCGAGACGGCCGTCTCGTCGGCGTGATCGATTGGGGCGACACGCGGATCGGTGACCCCGCCCTCGACCACGCCTGGCTTCTGAACGGCCCGTTCGCAGACTGGGACGTCGATCCCGACCTCCGGCGTAGAGCTCGCTTCTACCACCGGCTTGCGCCCTGGTACGAGGCGCACTACGGCCTGTTCACGAACCAGCCGGCGCACATCGAACGCGGCGTAGCAGGGATCAACGACAGGCTTTGAGAGCTACTCCGTCGTGACCCGGTAGACCGTCCCGGTCGCCCAGTCGCCGACGAGCACCGAGCCGTCGGGCAGCGAGAGGACCGGCAGCGGGTTCTGGAGGCCGGTGAGGAACGTGCTGACGGCGCCGCTGTACGTCGACCCGTGCTGCGTGAGCCGCACCTGCAGCACCCTGCGGGCCCGCCACTCGGCCACCAGCGCCGTGGTGGGAGTGAGGAACGCCACGCCGCCGGCGGCCGCGTGCTTGTTCAGCACCGCGACCGGCTTCGGGACGCCGGCGCAGACCGCGCCGCCCTGTCCGTAGCAGGCCGGGAACCCCCAGTCGTCTCCCTGTTTCACGACCGCGAGCCAGTCTCCGGGCGTGCGGGCGCCCAGGTCGTCGCGCTGGTTCATGCTCACGAACAGGTCGTGCGTCCCCGGGCGGTAGGCGAGCCCGAACGGCGCCCTAATCCCACGCGCGTACTGGCGCAGGCCCGAGCCGTCCGGCCGGAAGGAGACGAGCGTCGCCGCCCACGGCGACCGCGGCCTGGCAGTGGTCGCAGGTCGTGGACACGCCCATCACGAGCCGGCCCGACGGCGCGACGACGAGGTTGTCGTTCGACGCCGTCAGCACCGGGCCCCGCAGGATCGTCCGGCGCCGGGCGAACCGGTCTCCGCGCAGCCCGGAGAACGCCTCGACCTGGCCGATCTCCGCGACGTAGAGCGTGCCGTCCTTCCACGCAAGGCCGAGCGGGCCGCTCAGTCCCGCGACCTGCACCGGGAGCGCGCCCGGCTTCCGGACGAGGAAGAGCGCGTCCGGCGTGTGGTCTGCCTGGCCGGACGTCGCCACCCAGAGCCGCCCCTGCCGGTCGAGCGCGAACGCCGACGCGTGCAGCAGCCCACGCGCGTACACGGTCGCCGTCGCCCCCTCCGGCCCGCGGAGCCCCGACCCGATCGGGACGAGCGCGGCGCTGCGCGAGCCGCCGCCGCAGCCCGCAACCAGGGCTGCGACGAGGACCGCGGTTGCTGAGCAGCGCCGCGCTCGTACCCGGTGCCGGGTCACATGTTCGGGCAGTTGCCGGACTGGTCGTTCTGGCTCGACCGGCTGTCCATGTTCGACTGGGGCTGCGACTGGCTCTGGGATTGGCCGTTGCTCTTCGAGCTCCCGGAGCTCGCGGCGTTCGCGATCGCCGCGCCGCCGCCGGCCACGATGCAGAGCGTCCCAGCCGTTGCCAGGACCATCCGGAGGCGTTTCGGCACAGGCATTCACCTCCTCTCGTGCCTCGCTTTCGCCGTCAAGTCAACTCGACGGGCCTAAGAGCCCGCTGTGAGCAGGATAAGAAGTCGCTGAGATCGCGGTTATCGTGACGGTGATGCGGTTCGAGACGATCGACGCGCTCGAGGAGGCGCTGCGCGGGGCCTCGTACCTGCCCGAGCGCGGGCTCGCGACGGCGCTCTTCCTCGGCCTCGCGCTCGAGAAGCCGCTGCTGCTCGAGGGAGAGGCCGGTGTCGGCAAGACCGAGGCCGCGAAGGCGCTCGCGGCGGCGACGTCCGCGCGGCTGATCCGCCTCCAGTGCTACGAGGGCCTCGACGTCGCGCACGCCGTCTACGAATGGAACTACTCGCGCCAGCTCCTGCACATCCGCGCGGCGCAGGAGGGGACGGTCTCCGAGCAGGAGCTGTTCGGGCCGGACTTCCTCATCCGCCGCCCGCTGCTCGAGGCGATCGAGAGCGACGACCCGGTCGTGCTCCTGATCGACGAGATCGACCGCGCCGACGACGAGTTCGAGGCGTTCCTCCTGGAGGTGCTCTCGGACTTCCAGATCACGATCCCGGAGATCGGCACCGTGACGGGACGGCGCCGCCCCGCGGTCGTGCTGACGTCGAACCGCACGCGCGAGCTCCACGACGCGCTCAAGCGGCGCTGCCTCTTCCACTGGATCGGGCACCCGTCGCTCGAGCGGGAGATCGAGATCGTCGCGCTGCGCGTCCCCGGGGTCCCCGAGCGGCTCGCGGCGCAGGCGGCTGCGTTCGTCCAGAGCCTGCGCGGGCTCGACCTCGCCAAGCCGCCGGGCGTCGCTGAGACGATCGACTGGGCGCAGGCGCTCGCGGCGCTCGGGCGCGACGAGCTCGACGCGCGCACGGTCGAGGAGACGCTCGGGTCGGTGCTCAAGTACCACGAGGACTTCGCCGCCGTCCGGGACGCGGCCCTGGTCTCGCTCGTCGAGGAGGCCCGCGCTGTCGCAGCGGCCACCGGTTAGCACCAGTCTCGTCCAGCACGTCGTCACGTTCGGGCGCGTGCTGCGGGAGGCGGGGCTCGAGGTCGGTCCCGGCCGGATCTCCGGCGCGCTGACCGGGCTCGACCGCGTCGACCTCGGCAGCCGGGACGACGTCTACTGGACGCTCCGCACGACGCTCGTCTCCAGGGTCGAGGACATCGAGAGCTTCGACCGCGCCTTCGCCGCCTGGTTCCTTGCGTCGCCGACGCGACCCGTGTACCGCGTGGCGGCTCCGCCCCGGGCCGTGGGCGCGACGGCCGACCTCGCGCGCACCGATCCGCTCCGGGGCAGCGACGGGTCGGCGGACGAGCCGGACGCGGTCGGGTGGAGCGCCCACGAGGTGCTGCGCCGCAAGGACTTCGCCTCCATGACGCCGGAGGAGTTCGCGCAGGCGGCGCGGGCGCTCGCCGACGTGGCAGCGAGGCGGCCGCTGCGCCGCTCGCGCCGCCTCCGCCCGCACCCGCGCGGCCGCAGCCTCGACCTGCGCCGGCTCGCGCGGCGCTCGCTCGCGCGCGGCGGCGAGCCGATCGAGCAGACGTTCCGCCGGCGGGCGGACGTGCCGCGCAAGCTCGTCGTCCTCTGCGACGTGTCCGGCTCGATGGAGTCGTACACGCGCGCGCTGCTGCTCTTCCTGCACGCGCTCGTCGGCTCGGGGCCGCGCGTGGAGGTGTTCGCGTTCGGGACGCGGCTGATCCGGCTGACGGACGACTTCAGGACGCGCGACCCGGAGCTCGCGCTCGCCGCGGCGTCCCGGCGGGTCGTCGACTGGGCGAGCGGCACGCGCATCGGCGACTCGCTGAAGACCTTCAACGACGTGTGGGGCCGGCGCGCGCTCACCCGCGGCGCCGTGGTCGTGATCGTCTCCGACGGCTGGGAGCGGCAGGACGCGACCCTCGTCGCGCGCGAGATGGCGCGGCTGCAGCGCGCCGCGTACGCGATCGTCTGGGTCAATCCGCTGAAGGGCAGCCCGGAGTACCAGCCCCTGGCCGGCGGAATGCGGGCAGCGCTCCCGTTCGTTGACCGCTTCGTGGCCGGGCACAATCTCGCGAGCCTGGAAGAGCTGGCGTCCGTGCTCGTCGGAATCGAGAGGAGGCATGCGGCGTGAAAGAGGTCCTGGCCGACATCGAGCGGTGGCGCGCGCGCGGCGAGAAGTTCGCGCTTGCGACGGTCGTCGCGACCCGGAGGTCGGCCCCGCGGCCGGTCGGTGCCAAGCTCGCGATCTCCGAGAGCGGAGAGATGGCCGGCTCGGTCTCCGGCGGGTGCGTGGAGAGCGACGTGTACGAGCACGCCTGCGAGGTGCTGGAGGGGTCGCGGCCGCAGCTGCTCTCCTACGGGATCACCGACGAGCTCGCCCTTTCGGTCGGGCTCCCGTGCGGCGGCGAGATCGACGTCTTTGTCGACCGGTCGCCGGACGAGCTCGTCGAGCGGCTCGTGCGGATCGTCGAGAGCGAGGAGCGCGCCGTCCTCTTCACCGTCGTCGAGGGCGAGCCGCTCGGCGCCGAGCTGCTCGTGTCCGAGGCCGGCGAGCAGTTCGGCAACGGCCCGCAGGAGCTCGCGGACCACGTCGACGAGCTGCTCCGCGGCGGCCGCAATCGGCTGCTCGCCGAGGCCGAGCGGAAGGTGTTCGCCGAGGTCTACGGGCCGGCGCCTCGCCTGCTCGTGATCGGCGCCGTCGACACGGCCGAGGAGCTGTGCGCGCTCGCCCGGCAGGCTCGGCTGGCACACGGTCGTCGCCGACGCGCGCGGGAAGTTCGCGACCACGGAGCGGATCCCGAGCGCCCACGAGCTGATCGCCGGCTGGCCGCAGGACGCGCTCGCCCAGGTCGGGCCGGACTACCAGACGGCCGTCGTCGTCCTCACCCACGACGACAAGTTCGACATCCCGGCGATCCAGGGCGCCCTCGCGACGGACGCGTTCTACATCGGCGCGCTCGGCTCGCGCCGGAACCAGGAGCGGCGCCGCGAGCGGCTGCTCGAGGCCGGCGTCGAGGAGCACGAGCTCGACCGCGTGTCCGGCCCGTCCGGCCTCGACATCGGAGCCGACACGCCTGCCGAGACCGCACTGTCGATCCTCGCCGAGATCCTCGCTACGCGCGCCCGGCGTGAGGGTGGGTTCCTGCGCCACGCGAAGACGCGTATCCACGTGGAGGACGTCGAGCCGGCCAACCGGTGAGCACGCGCGTCCAGCTGTTCGCCACCTGCCTCGGCGACCTGATGTTCCCCGAGGCCGTCGCGGACGCCGAGTCGCTGCTGGTCGGCGCCGGGCTCGAGGTCGAGTTCCCGGCCGGCCAGACCTGCTGCGGCCAGCCGGCATTCAACGCGGGCCACCGCACGGCCGCCCGGCGCGTCGCGCGCTCGTTCGCCCGCGCCTTCTCCCGCGACCTCCCGATCGTCTGCCCCTCGGGCTCGTGCGCGGCGATGGTCTCCCACTACCTCCCGGAGCTCGTCGGCTGTGAGCAGTTCGAAGTCTGGGAGCTGTCCGCTTTCCTCGACGCGCGGGACGTCGACCCGCCGCGGCGGAACGAGGGCCGGCGGCTCGCCTATCACGACTCGTGCCACATGCTGCGCGAGCTCCAGATCGCGGACGCGCCGCGGAGCCTGCTCGAGCGCTCGGGCGCGGAGCTCGTCCCGCTTCCGCGCCCGGACCTCTGCTGCGGCTTCGGCGGGACGTTCTCGGTCCGGCAGCCGGAGGTGTCCGTGGCGATGGCCGACGACAAGCTCGTCGGAGCGGCCGGCGCGGACGCGCTCGTCACAGCGGATCCCGGCTGCCTGATGCACCTCCGCGGGCGGGCCGAGCGCATCGGCGGGCCGCGGGTCGTCCACCTGGCGACTGCGCTCGCGCGCGGCGCATGACCGACCTCGTCGAGCGCTTCGCGGAGAACGCGGTCCGGGCAGGGTTCCAGGTGCACCACGGCGCGGCGCCGGAGCTCCCCGACGCCGGTGTCTCGGAGGCGCTGTACGGGCTCGCCGACACCGGCAGCGTCGTGCTCGCCGCCTCGCCGGAGGAGCCGCGGGCCCGGTCGCTGCTCCCCTTCGTGCACGTCTCCCTGCTGCGCGCCGATCGCATCCTGCCCGGGCTGGACGAGCTGTTCGAGGCAGTCGGCGGCGACCTCCCCAGCGCGCTCGCGATCGTGACCGGCCCGAGCCGGAGCGCGGACATCGAGCAGATGCTCGTCGTCGGCGTCCACGGGCCCGGCGAGGTGCACGTGGTGCTGCTCTGACGGCGCCGCCGCTCGCCGGCGTCCGCGTCGTCGACCTCTCACGCGTGCTCGCCGGCCCGTACGCGACGATGGTGCTCGCCGACCTGGGCGCCGACGTCGTCAAGGTCGAGCACCCGCGCGGCGGGGACGAGACGCGCTCGTGGGGCCCGCCGTACGCGGAGGGTGAGTCGGCCTACTTCCTCTCCGTCAACCGCAGCAAGCGCAGCGTCGCGCTCGACCTGAAGGCGCCGGAGGGCCGCGAGCTCGCGCTCCGGCTCTGCGAGCGCGCCGACGTCGTGATCGAGAACTTCCGCCCCGGCGCGGCGCAGCGGCTCGGCGTCGACTACGAGTCCGTGCGGGCGCGCCGCGCCGACGTCGTGTACTGCACGATCAGCGGCTTCGGCCCGCGCGAGCCCGGCGATCGCGCCGCGTACGACTTCGTCCTCCAGGCGGAGAGCGGCCTGATGGCGATCACCGGCGACCCGGACGGAACACCGACGAAGGTCGGCGTCGCCCTTGTGGACGTCCTCACCGGGCTGAACGCCGCGGCGGCTATCGTCGCCGCGCTGTACCGCCGCGCCGCGACCGGCGAGGGAGACCGGATCGAGGTGCCGCTGCTCGACAGCGCCCTTGCGGCGCTCGTGAACGTCGCGCAGAACGCGCTCGTCACCGGCGAGGAGCCGGGGCGCTACGGCAACGCCCATCCGAGCATCGTCCCGTACGAGCCGTTCCGCGCCGCCGACGGCTGGGTTGCCGTCGCCGCGGCCAACGACGGCCTGTTCGTCCGGCTCTGCGACGCGATCGGCCGTCCCGACCTCGGCGCGGACGAGCGCTACGCGACGAACGCGGAGCGCGTGCGCAACCGCGGCGAGCTCGCGGCCGAGCTGGCGGCCGTGTTTGCCGCGCGGCCGACCGAGGAGTGGCTGCAACGCCTGCTCGCGGCCGGCGTCCCCGCGGGGAAGATCCGCGGCGTGGGGGAGGCGCTCACGGCGGCGGGGACGGCGACGACGAGCGTGGCCCACCCGACGATCGGCGCGCTCGAGCTCGTCGCGCCGCCTTTCTCCCTCGACGGCGGGCTCCGCGCGCCGACCCCGCCGCCGCTGCTCGGCGAGCACACCGCGGAGGTCCTGGCCGAGCTCGGCGTCCCGGAGGAGGAGCAGGCGGAGCTCGAAGGCCGGGGCGTGATCGCGCGCGGGTGAACGCTTGACCAAATAATTGGTCAGACGCTAAGCTCGCCCTGATGAGCGCAGCGCCCGTGGCGATCGTCGAGGACGTCCAGCGCCTCCGCACGCTCGTGCGCGGGCCCCGGCTGCGGCTCCTGGAAGCGCTCCGCGAACGGAGGGACTCCGCCAGCGGGCTGGCCGAGCGGCTCGGCGCGCCGCGGCAGACGATCAACTACCACCTCAGGCAGCTCGAGCAGGCCGGTCTCGTCGAGCTGGTCGAGGAACGAGGCCACGGACGGTGCGTCGAGCGTGTCGTGGCGCCCGCAGCCGCGGCGTTCACGCTCTCGCCCGCCACGCTCGGGCGGCTCGCGCCGCGCTCGCGCGACGTCGACGACCGGACCTCCGCCGAGTACCTGGCGGCCCGGGCCGGCGAGATCGTCCGCGACGTCGGGCGCCTGCTCGGCCGAGCGGAGCCCGTTGCGACGTTGACGCTCGAGACGCAGATCCGCTTCGCGAGCGCCGAGGAACGGGCGGCGTTCGCCCGCGACCTGCAGGCGGCGATCGAGCGGCTCGTCTCCACCTACCACGACGACCGTGCCGGCGAAGAGCGGTTCACGCTGCTCGTCGCCTCACATCCGGAGGCCCGATGAGCAAGCGAGGCGAGTTCGAGTTCGAGATCAATGCTGCCCGCGAGGAGGTGTGGCGCGCCCTCGTCGATCCCGATGCACTGTGCGGCTGGTTCGCGAGCGACGCGCGCGTGACACCCGAGGTGGGCGGCGAGTGGTACGTCGCGCACGGGGAGTACGGCGAGTCGTCGACGATCGAGGCGCTCGTCCCGAACGAGCGGCTCGCAACCGAGCACGCGGGCAAGGGCGCCGAGTTCCAGCTCGAGGGACGCGCGGGGACGACGGTGCTCCGGATCGTCCAGTCGGGGTTCGGCCCGGCCGAGCTCGAGTCGCTCGAGCGCGGGTGGGAGGCGTACGTCGAAGACGCTGCGCCACTACCTCGCCCTGCACGCGGACGAGCCTGCCGAGTCGACCTACTCGTACGCGTCCCGTCAGTCCACCGTGGAGGAGGCTCGAGCCTCGCTGCGCGGGACGCTGCCGGACGGCGCGGAGGTTTTCGACGAGACGCCGCGCAGCATCGGCGCCCGCGTCCCCGCGCTCGGCGACGGCATCTACCGCGCGGCGGTCGAGGGGAGCGACGGCAACGTGCTCGTCTGGGCGCAGCTCGTCGCGTACGGGGCCGGGCGAGATCGGCTCGCCGGGATGACCGCCGAACTGGGACGAGCGCTCGAGAGCGCCGTCGCCGAAAGGAGGATCGACCATGCCCGACAAACCTGATGCGCTGCCGGCCGAGGAGGTGCACGAGTTCGTCCGCACCGCCCACGGCGGCTTCGAGGAGATCCGCGCGATGCTCGACCGCGAGCCCGCGCTCGTGAACGCCGCCTGGGACTGGGGCGGCGGCGACTGGGAGACCGGGCTCGGCGCGGCGGCGCACATGGGGCGTCGCGACATCGCCGAGCTGCTGCTGGAGCGAGGCGCCCGCCTCGACCTGTTCGCGGCCGCGATGCTCGGTCAGGTCGAGATCGTCCGCGCCATCCTGGAGGTGTTTCCCGCCATGCGTGATGCGCCCGGCCCGCACGGGATCCCGCTCGTCGAGCACGCGCGGAAGGGCGGAGCAGAGGCGGCAGCCGTCCTCGAGTTTCTGGAAGGCGCGACCGTCTAGCCGGCGAGCGAGCGCAGGGCGGGATAGAGCGCGCGGTAGCGCTCGTACCCCTCCGCGTACACCCGGGCCCAGTCCGGCTCGGGCTCCACGGTCGCCCGCACGCGCACCGTCGCCTCGGTCGCCTCGGCGACCGAGGCGAACGTGCCGCCGGCGACGCCGGCCAGGAGCGCGGCGCCGAACGCGGCACCCTCCTCGACCTCCAGCCGCTCGAGCGGGACGCCGAGCACGGAGGCGACGATCCGGAGCCAGAGCTCGCTGCGCGCGGCACCGCCGGAGACGCGGGCGGAGACCGGCTTCTGGCCTAGCTCGGCGAGCAGCTCGAGCGAGTCACGCAGTCCGTAGGCGACGCCCTCGAGCACGGCCCGCACGAGCGTGCCGCGGTCGTGGTCGGCGGCGAGGCCGACGAACGCGCCGCGGATGTCGGGATCGGCGTGCGGCGTCCGCTCGCCGGTCAGGTACGGGAGGAAGACGACGCCGCCCGCGCCCGGCTCCACCTTCGCGGCTCCGGAGACGAGCCGCTCGAACTGCTCGCCGGGCGCCAAGGCGTCGCGGAACCAGCGCAGCGACCCGCCGGCCGAGAGCATCACGCCCATCGCGTGCCACCGGTCGGGCACCGCGTGGCAGAACACGTGCAGGCGCCCGTTGCGCTCGGGCGCGAACTCCGGTAGCGGCGCGAAGACGACGCCCGAGGTGCCGATCGTGACCGCCGTCGTCCCGGGCTCGTGGACGCCGACGCCGACCGCCGACGCTGCCTGGTCGCCGGCGCCGGCGGCGACGAGCGTTCCCGCCGCCGTCTGCCCGGTCACCTCCTGCGACTCGAGCGCGCGCGGCAGCCACTCGCGCGGCAGCTCCAGCGCCTCCAGCATCGCGTCGCTCCAGCGGCGCCCGCCGACGTCGAAGAGAAGCGTCCCGGAGGCGTCCGCGACGTCGATCGCGTGCTCGCCGGTGAGCCGCAGCCGGACGTAGTCCTTCGGCAACAGGATCCTGCGGATGCGGGCGTAGGTGTCCGGCTCGTGCCGGCGCAGCCACAGCAGCTTCGGCGCGGTGAAGCCCGTCAGCGCCGGGTTGCCGGTCAGCTCGAGCAGCCGCTCGCGGCCGACGCGCTCCTCGATCTCCGCACACTCGGCGCCCGTGCGCTGGTCGTTCCAGAGGATCGCCGGACGGAGGACACGGTCGCGGTCGTCCAGCGCGACGAGGCCGTGCATCTGGCCGCTGAGGCCGATCGCGACGGCGCCGCCGCCGAGCGACGCCACCGCGGCCTCGGCCGCCCGCACCCAGTCCTCCGGGTTCTGCTCGGCCCAGCCTGGCTGCGGCGTCGAGAAGAGGTAGCGGTGCTCGGCCCGCGCGACGACCCGCCCGTCGGGGGAGAGGGCGATCGCCTTGACGCCGGTCGTGCCGACGTCGACGCCGACGAGGTGGCTCACCGGCGCAGTCTGACCCAGGCGGCGCTGTCGGGCGGCAGGGTGTCGCCGGCCTCGCCGTCGCTCGCCGCCAGCACGTCGCCCGGCGGGAGCGCGAGCTCGTCCGCGCTCACGTTCACGAGGCACGCGACGACCTCGTCGCCGTCACTCCGCTCGAACGCCAGCGTGCCGGGCGGGCTGTCCCGCCAGGCGAAGGAGCCGGCCTTCAGCGCGGCGCTGTGCCGTCTGGCCGCGAGCGCCGTCCGGAAGAGCGTCAGCGCCGAACGGGGATCCCGCCCCTGCGCGGCGACGCTCTTCGCCGTCCAGTCGTCCGGGATCGGGAGCCACGGCGCCGCGTCCGTGAAGCCGAAGCCCGGCGGGTCGCTCTCCCACGGGATCGGGATGCGGCAGCCGTCGCGGCCCTTGCGGGCGCCCTCGGTGCGGAAGAAGATCGGGTCCTGCCGGAGCTCGTCCGGGACGTCGATCTCCTCGAGCCCGAGCTCCTGGCCGGCGTAGAGAAAGGCCGCGCCCGGCAGCGCGAGCAGCAGCAGCGCCGCCGCCCGCGCGCGGCGCTCTCCCGCGGCGCCGCCGCCGTAGCGGGTCGGAAGGCGGACGACGTCGTGGTTCTCGAGCACCCACGTCGCCGGGGCGCCGACGGCGCCGAGCGCCGAGCGCGTCGTCTCGATCGTCTCGCGCAACGCGTCCGCGTCCCACCTCGAGTGGAGCAGCGTGAAGTTGAACGCCAGGTGGAGCTCGCCCGGCCGCACGTACTCCGCCACCGCATCCTGGTCCTTGAGGACGATCTCCGCCACGAAGATCCGCTCGCCCCGGTACTCGTCCGCGAGCGCGCGCCACTCGTGGTAGAGCGGCAGGAGCTCCGGCTGGTTCACGGCCGTCACCCAGTCCGCGTGCCACGTCGGCGGGTCGGGCTCGTGCATCGGCGCCAGGGTGCGGTCCTTGAACAGCGCCTGCGCCACGTCGATCCGGAAGCCGTCCACGCCCCGGTCGAGCCAGAAGCGCAGGATCTCCTCGAAGCTGGCGCGCACCTCCGGGTTGTGCCAGTCGAGGTCCGGCTGCTCGGGGGCGAAGATGTGGAGGTAGTACTCGCCGCTGCGCTCGTCGAGCTTCCAGGCCGGGCCGCCGAAGGCGGAGGTCCAGTTGCTCGGCGGGCGGCCGTCGCGCCCGGGCAGGAAGACGTATCGCGCTCGGTCGGGGTGATCCGGGCTCGAGAGGGCGTTCCGGAACCACGGATGCTGGTCCGAGGTGTGGTTCGGGACAATGTCGATCACGACGCGCAGGCCGAGCTCGTGGGCGTCGGCGACGAGGGTGTCGAAGTCGGCCAGGGTCCCGAAGCGGGGGTCGACGTCGACGTAGTCGGTCACGTCGTAGCCGTGGTCGGCGTCCGGCGACGGGTAGAAGGGCGTGAGCCAGATCCCGTCGACGCCGAGGTCTCGCACGTACGGGAGCCGCGCGCGGATCCCCGGGAGGTCGCCGAGGCCGTCGCCGTTCCCGTCCGCGAAGCTGCGGACGTAGATCTCGTACAGGACGGCGGTCCGCCACCACTCAGCCATCAGCGCAGCCCGAGGACGAGGACCAGGGCATCGTCGATCCGCCTCATCTCGTCGACGCTCAGATGTGCGACCTGTCGCCCGAGCCGTCGCTCGTCGACAACGCCGACCATCTCGCACATGACGCGGGTCTCCTCGTCGCCGATCTCGACCTCGGGGTGAAAGCTGGCGCTCGGCGTCGTCCTCGACGTCGGGCAGATCACCACAGTCGACAAGGCCAGGAGGTCGTCCGCCTGGACCACGACGGCGTACCGCCGGCCGTGCTGCGCATGCCCTCGCCGGCGTGGGAGGTCGATCGCGTGGACGTCACCCCGGACCACGCAGCTGCTCCATCAGAGCGGCGACCTCCAGGGCTTCGCCGACGTAGTCCGGATCCGTCGCGAGGCGTCTTGCCTCTCCGGCGAGCCCTGTGCGTCGCCGCTCGCGCTCGGCCGTCTCGGCAATTGCCTGGCGCGCAGCTTCCGCGCGGGACACGCCTCGTCGCCGAGCGATCTCGTCGAGCGCCTCGAGGCCTGCTCGCCCGAGGCGCAGGGACACCGGGTCAGGAGCAGCCACGCTCCCAACGTAGCACGAAACGCACTACACGATCCCATCGGTCACGGCCAGCGCGACCGCGTCGCCGACCTCGGAGGTCGACGCGCCGCCGCCGACGTCACGCGTGCGCGGGCCGTCGCGGCAGACGGCCTCGAGCGCGCGCAGCAGCCGCGCCGCCGCCTCCGTCTCGCCGAGGCCCTCGAGCATCAGCGCCGCGCTCCAGATCGCCCCGGCCGGGTTCGCGATCCCCTGACCGGCGATGTCCGGGGCCGACCCGTGAACGGGCTCGAAGACGCCGGGCGTGCCCGAGCCGGGGGCGAGGCTCGCGCTCGCGGCCATGCCCATCCCGCCCTGGAGGACCGCCGCGATGTCCGTGAGGATGTCGCCGAAGAGGTTGGAGGCGACGACGACGTCGAGGCTCAGCGGGTCGCGCACCATCCGCGCCGCGAGCGCGTCGACGAGCACCCGCTCGTAGCGGACGCCGGGATGCGCGGAGGCAACCTCCTCCGCCACCTCGTCCCAGAGGACGTACCCGTACCGCGACGCGTTCGACTTCGTCGCCGAGGTGACGACGCCGCGGCGCCCCTCCGCGCGGTCGAACGCGTATTCGAGGACGCGGCGCACGCCCGTGCGCGTGAACACGCTCGTCTCGAGCGCGACCTCGAGCTCGAGTCCCTCGTGCGCACGGCCGCCGACGCCTGAGTACTCGCCCTCGGTGTTCTCGCGGACGAAGAGCATGTCGACCGGAGGCGATCCCGCCAGCGGCGACGGGATCCCGTCGAGCAGCCGCGCGGGTCGGACGTTCGCCCACAGGTCGAGGCCCTGGCGGAGCGGGAGCAGCAGGCCCCAGAGCGTCAGGTGGTCGGGGACGGACGGATGGCCGACGGCGCCGAGCAGCACGGCGTCGTGGCTGCGGACGACGTCGAGCGCGTCGGGCGGCATCAGCGCGCCCTCGGCGTGGTAGCGGTCCGTGCCCCAGTCCACGACGTTCCACTCGAGCGCGAGCCCGAGGGCGTCGACGGCCTTGCGCGCCTCGGCGACGACCTCGGGGCCGGCGCCGTCGCCTGGGACGACCGCGACGCGGTGGCCGCGCTCCGAGCCCGCCTCCCCCTTCATCATCCCCACCATCGCAAATCATCGACGTGGTACGTGGAGGCTTCCCCTGGGCGCAGTCATCGGCATCGACGCCGGCAACTCGAAGACGGAGCTCGTCGTCGCGCGGCTCGACGGCGAGCCGACCGCGTACGTCCGCGGGTCGGGGACGAACGTCCACTTCGTCGGACCGGACGCCTGCATGGACGCGTTCGGGCGACTCGTCGAGCGGTCCGGGCTCGAGCCGCCCGCGGACTGCGGCGCGTTCTTCATGTGCGGCGTCGACGTGCCAGCCGACATCGCCGCGGTGACGGACGCGGTCGGCCGCACCGGGTGGGTGCGGCGCGCGATCGTCGACAACGACAGCTTCGCGCTGCTGCGCGCGGGCTCCGACGCGCCCGACGTCGTCGCGGTCGTCTGCGGTGCCGGGATCAACTGCGTCGGCCGCGCGGCCGACGGCCGGACCGCCCGCTATCCGTCGCTCGGCTGGGAGAGCGGCGACTGGGGCGGGGCCGTGATGCTCGGCCGGGACGTCCTCTTCCATGCGGCGAGGGCCGAGGACGGTCGCGGACCGTCGACCGTCCTGCCGGAGCTCGTTCGCCGCCACTTCGGCCTTCCCGTCGGCGAGGTCGGGGAGGCGATCCGCTACGGCCGGATCCCGGATGTGCGACTCGCGGAGCTCGCGCCGGCGGTGGTCGGGGCGGCGTCTGACGGCGACGACGTTGCGCGCATGCTCGTCGACCGGCTCGCCGAGGAGGTCGTGCTGATGGCCGTGCGCGCGCTCGCCGACCTCGAGCTCGAGGCGGCGGACGTCGTGCTCGGCGGCGGGATGCTCCGCGGCGGGAGCGGTCTGCTCCACGAGGAGGTCGTCGCGCGGCTGCGGGATCGCGCGCCGCTCGCCCGTCCGGTCGCCCCATCCGACCCGCCCGTTGTCGGCGCCGTGCTCGTCGCGCTGGGCGCGGTGGGCGCGAGCACGGACGCCGTCCAGGCGTTGCGGGCTGCTTTTCGCAAGGGGCTGCAGCCGGCGGAGGTCGGTGCCGGGTGAAGCCGCTCGAGCTCGGCCCGAACCCGATCCGCCGGTTCTACCGCGGCGGCGCCCGCATCGCGGCCTTCCGCGGTCTGCCGTCGGACGGCGACGAGGCGCCTGAGGACTGGGTCGCGTCGACGACGACCGTCTTCGGCGAGGCCGACGCCGGCCGTTCGCGCGTCGAGGGCGGCGTCCTGCTCGCCGACGTGCTCGCCGCCGATCCCGCGGCCTTCTTCGAGCCGGCACACCTCGCGGCTCACGGCGCCGAGCCCGGGATCCTGATCAAGCTCCTCGACGCCGGCGAGCGGCTGCCGCTCCACTTCCACCCGGACCGGCGGTTCGCGGCCGAGCACCTCCGCTCGCCACACGGGAAGACGGAGGCGTGGGTGATCCTCGAAGCCGAGCCGGGGGCGACGGTCCACGTGGGCTTCGGACGTGACGTCGGCGAGGACGAGTTCCGCAGGCTCGTCGCGGTGCAGGACGTGGACGCGCTCGTCGCCCGCATGAACCAGCTGCCGGTCGCAGCGGGCGACGCGATCTTCGTCCCCGCCGGCCTGCCGCACGTGATCGGCGCGGGGATCCTCCTGCTGGAGCTGCAGGAGTCGTCCGACCTCTCGCTGTTGCTCGAGTGGGAAGGTGTGATGGCCGAGTCGGACGCGCTCCTCGGGCTTCCGCGCGACCTCGCGCTGAGCGCCGCGACGCGTGCGGCCGTCGATCCCGCGACCCTGACCGCCCACCGCGGCGTGTCGCTCTTCCCGGCCGAGTCGGACCGGTTCTTCCGCGCCGACCTCCTCTCCGGCGGAGATCGGCTCGAGGCGGGCTTCTCGGTCCTCGTCGTCACCGCCGGGGAGGGCGAGCTCTTCAGCGAGCACGGCGGGCCGCTGCGGGTCGGGCGCGGGTCGGTCGTCCTCGTCCCGTTCGCGGCCGGGAAGGGCCGGCTCGCCGGCTCTGCGCGTGCAATTCGCTGCAGGCCGCCGGCGGTGTAGGTTCGGCTAGTGGACGAGCGCGTCGGGCGGAGCCACGGAGACGCTCGGCCGTCGGCCCGCGATCAGCGTCGTGAACACCGCCCCGACGCGCACGCCGTCGGCGCCGAGCGCGGCGCATGCGAGCAGCAGCCGCGCGGCCGTGCCTGCCGGCGGCGACTCGACGAGGCTGCCGGGATAGGCCGGCTCGAAGCGGACGTGGTGGCGCTGCTCGAACGCCTCGATCCCGTCGCCGAGCTCGCGCGCGATCCCGTGCAGGGCCTCCTCGTCGGCGCCGGCCGGGACGTCGCCGGCGCAGCCGAGCGCGTGGCGGTTGAGCGCAGACGCGAGCGACAGGCGCCGCGCCTCGGCGGCGAGGGTCGACATCCGGAGACGAAGGATGCCTGAGGCGCCGCCGCGCACCCTCACCCGGAAGCTGCTCGATGCCCACCTGACCGGCGGCGAGCCCGAGTCGGGCGGCGAGATCGAATTGACCGTCGACCAGATCCTGATCGTGGATGCAACCGGGACGATGTGCGGCCTCCAGTTCGAGGCCCTCGGCGCCGAGCGCGCGGCCGTGCCGCTCGCGGTCGTGTACGTCGACCACAGCGTCCTCCAGCTCGACACGAGGGACATGGAGGCGCACCGCTATCTGCAGAGCTTCTGCGAGCGCTACGGCCTCCTCTACTCGCGCCCGGGGAACGGGATCTCGCACTACGTCCACCTCGAGCGCTTCGCGCGGCCGGGCGCCGTCCTCGTCGGCGCCGACTCGCATACGACCACCGCCGGCGCCGTCGGCAGCCTGGCAATCGGGGCGGGCGGCGTCGAGGTCGCCGTCGCGCTGGCGGGGTACCCCTTCGCGACGTCGGCGCCCGAGGTCGCGGGCGTCGAGCTCGTCGGCTCGCTGCCCGAGTGGGTGCAGGCGAAGGACGTGAGCCTCGAGCTGCTCCGCCGCCACGGTGTGCGCGGCGGGCTCGGCAAGGTCTTCGAGTTCTTCGGCGACGGCGTCCCGGGCCTGTCGACGACCGAGCGAGCGACGATCTGCAACATGATCGTGGAGACCGGCGCGACGACGGCGGTCTTCCCGAGCGACGACCGGGTGCTCGAATGGCTGGAGGAGCAGCAGCGGCCGGACGACTTCGTCCCGCTCGCCGCCGACCCCGGTGCCGCCTACGACACGGTCGAGACGATCGACCTCTCGCGGCTCGAGCCCCTGATCGCCCGTCCGCATTCGCCGGGGAACGTCGTGCCCGTCGCCGAGCTCGCCGGGACGAAGACGGCCCAGGTCTGCGTCGGCTCGTCGGTGAACTCGTCGTACGAGGACCTCTCGGTCGTCGCCGCCGTCCTGCGCGAGGCGACGATCCACCCCGACCTGCAGCTCACCGTGACGCCCGGGTCGAGGCAGATCCTCGACACGATCGCGCGGAGCGGCGTGTACCGGGACCTCGTCGCCGCCGGTGCGCGCATCCTCGAGCCGATCTGCGGCCCGTGCATCGGGATCGGCCAGGCGCCCGCCGCCGGGCTCCCCTCGGTCCGGACGTTCAACCGGAACTTCCCCGGGCGGAGCGGCACCGAGGGCGACGAGGTGTACCTCTGCTCGCCTGCGACCGCGGCGGCGACGGCGATCACGGGCGAGATCACCGACCCGCGGACGCTCGGCCGGCCGCCGGCGATCGGTCCGGCCCGCTCCGACCCGGCGATGGACGACCGGCAGATCCTGACGCCGCCGAGCGCGGAAGACGCGCGCGCGATTGAGATCGAGCGCGGCCCGACGGTCGTCCCGCCGCCGACCGGCCGACCCGTCCCGGCGACGATCGAGGGCCGCGTCGCGATCGTCGTCGGGGAAGACGTCTCGACCGGCGACATGGCGCCCGACGGCGCCGTCGGCGTGAGCCTCTGGTCGGACATCGGCGAGTGCGCGAAGTGGATGTTCCGGCGTCAGGATCCCGCGTTTCACGACCGCGCGCTCGAGTGGGGCGGGGGCGTGATCGTCGGCGGCCACAACTACGGCCAGGGGTCGTCACGCGAGCAGGCTGCGCTCGCGCCGCTGCTCCTCGGGATCACGGCCGTCGCCGCGAAGAGCTTCGCCCGCATCCACCGGCGCAACCTCATCTGTCAGGGCATTCTCCCGCTGACCTTCGCGCGCGAGGCAGACTACGACGGCGCCGAGCTCGGCCAGACCTGGCGCATCGATGCTGTGCGGCGTGCCGTCGAGGAGGGCGCGGAGTCAGTCGTCGCCGACGTGAACGGCGTCCCGATCGAGCTCGACCTGCGGCTCTCGCGGCTCGACCGGGAGATGCTCCTCGTCGGCGGCCTGGTCTCGCTCGTGAGGACGGGCGCGCTCGAGAGAGCCTAGGCTCGCGCCGGTCGCGAGGGTGGGCCGGCATTTCCGTCGAGGTTGTACGGGATCACGCGATACCAGCGCTCGCGTGCGGCGGGCCGGCGGTCGAGGTAGCCGTTGCTCGAGTCGGTGACGCAGCGCGAGCAGACCGTCCGCCACGGCCCGCGGCTCGCAGCCCCGCGCTGGATGCTGTAGTCGGCGGCGCCGGCGGAGCCCTGCCAGTAGACCCGGGACGACGAGATCGACGTGATCGCCGCGCGCGGCGGCCGCGCGTGCGGCGGAACGCGCCGGCCGGCGATCGCGTAGTCGTGCGCGCGGATCACCTGCGCGCGCGCCCGCATGTCCCTGGCCGTGTTCACGAGCGTGCGGATCCCGGTGTAGTAGAGCGCCCACCACTGGCCCGTCTCCACGCGGGCCGCCGCCGCTCGGTCGGTGACGTTCGCCGGGATCGGCATCCAGCCGTGCCCGCGACGGTGCGCCTGCAGTGCCCAGAACGCGTCGCCCGCAACGAGCGGGTCGCGCGCGAGCGTCGCGAGGACGGCGCGGAGCGCCCGCACGGTCGGGTAGTTCGTGCGATCCCAGCCGTACTCGTAGGCGACGAACGGCTTGCGGGCCGAGCGGCATGCGTCGCGCTCGTCCCGGCGCGACGAGAGCGGCTGCGACCAGTGTGGGTAGACGAAGGCGACGCAGACGTCCACGCCGGGGATCAGCCCGTTCCAGGCGCTCGAGAAGACGAGGTGGCGCCGGTCGATCGTCCGGAGGTGAGCCACGATCGCGCTCGTCCACTCGCGCGGGCTGTCGCCGCCGTTGAGCAGGTCCCAGCCGAGGATCGTCGGGTCGTCCTTGTAGGCGACGCCGGTGTAGCGGTTGACGTGGTCCAGGAGCGCCGAGATGTGCTCCTCGACGTCGTGGCGGACGGTCTCGTCCGTCCAGAACGGCGGCATGTTCACCAGCGAGCAGTTGGGGACGTCGATCGCGCGCCAGCGGAGGTAGACGCAGCCGCTGCCGCCGGCGCGGGCGTCGTCGCCCACGATCGTCGCGATCACCCTCAGGCCGTGCCTCCGCGCCGAGGCGAGGGCGTAGTCGATCGGCTCGAACGCGGCCGGGTTGAACGTCCCGAGCGAGGGCTCGATGCAGAGCTCGCATCCGACCGAGTCGCCCATCGTCTGGCTGCGGATCACCCGGGCTCCAAGCTCCCGCGCGGTCGCGAGCGCGTCGTCGATCTCGTAATGGCTGGGGTAGCGCGGCCCCGCAGGGTCGGCCGGCCCGTAGCCGACGAGGCCGAGCCACTCGACGTTCGCGCCGCCGAAGCGGAACGGCAGGCCGTCGAGGAGGAGCCGCGTCCCGGAGCGCGTCACGAACTGGTCGGCGCTCGGCTGCGGCGCCGCCGTCGGGGCTGCGAGGAGCGCGGCGACGGCGGCCGCCGTCGCGAGCAAGCGGGAGCGCATACGGCGTCGTTTTACCTTCGCGGCGATCTCGGCCGCGCGTGTACCCTCGGCGGATCCGCGGCCGTCGTCTTCTCGTCTTGGGGTCAGGGGCGCTCGTCGCTCTGCTGCTCACTTCCACGGTCTCCGGCGCCGTCTGGGCCCGCCGCCCGCCGCCGAAGCCGCCGAAGGCCTCGAAGGTAAAGCCGAAACCCAGGCCGAAGAAGCCGAAGCCCAGGCCGAAGCCGGCGAAGCCCAAACCGAAGCCGGCGATCCAGTTCGGCGACCAGATCCGCCAGGGTGTGCTCCAGATCGCGACGCCCGGCTACGAGCTCGCGCTCAGCCGCAGGAACGGCGGGATCGCATCCCTCGTCGACCGGACGGCGAACGTGAAGCTGCTCGACGGCGAGGGAGGATGCCTCTGGGGCGCGCGCGCCGACGGCAGCACCGACTACCTCGGCGGCTGCTCGTTCGCGCGCACGGGTGCGTCCCGCTTCTCGTACCGGTGGGACCAGCCGACGAAGACGCTGACCATGACGTACGCCCCGGGCCCCGGAGCGGGCATCTCGGCGACCGCCGTCCTCACCGCGTCGGCCACGTCCTTCGACCTCCAGGTCACGGTGCAGAACCACCTGGGCCGCGTGCTCTCGAGCATGCTCGTGCCGGCAGACCTGACGGGAAGCGCGGACGGCGTGACCGCCGGCTACGCGCCGAACTTCCTGCCCGGGATCCGGCTCCTGCCGAGCTTCTTCAAGGGGGCGCGCGGCAACGTTCTGACCTATCCGGGCCGCTGGGCGTGGGGCGACTACATCGCCTTCGACGCGGGCGCGGGGCACCTCGCCATGTACACCGCGAACCCCGAGCCGAGCCCGCTGCGGCCGATCGAGCTCGGCTTCGTGCGCGGCGACGCCGGCAGCTTCTGCGGCGACACGCGGTTCTGCATCGCCCATTCCTACGACACCTGGATCGCAGACGGTGCGAGCTGGGAGAGCCCGACCGTCCGCATCCGCGTCGGCGAGACGGTGGACAAGAGCCTGCTCGGCTACCGGAAGGACAACGGCCTCGACCGCTACCCGACGGTGGACGACAAGCTCGGCGCGCAGGCGGAGGCGTACGAGGCGTCGCCGCTGATCAAGGCCGACCCGCATCGGGGACTGCCGCCGCTGGCGGACTGGAAGTCGGAGCTGAACCGGCTGCCGTCGCCCGCGCTGATCCACCCGGTGCACTACCAGCCGGGGCTCTTCGATCAGGTCGACCCGGACTTCCTCCCGTTCGACCCGACCGTGGGCAGCTCCGCCGACTTCAACTCGATGGTGTCGGCCGCGCACGCCGACGGCCTGCTCGTCATGCCGTACCTGAACGTCAGCTGGTGGAACTCGGACTCGCCGACCGTGAAGAAGTTGCTTGCCGCCGGCGGCCCCGAGCAGTTCGCCGCCCTCGACGCGCAGGGCCAGCCGCGCGTCGAGCCGTACAAGCCGTTCACCGGCTACGTCGTCTCGCCGTACACCACGGCTGTCAAGGACCGCGTGCGCGCTCTGCTGGACCAGTGGCAGGACGAGAGCCCGGCCGACTGCTACTTCTTCGACCAGATCGGCGCGCGCCCGTGGATCCGCGACTACAACCCGGCCGCGCCGGACTCGCTCTCCTACTACGACGGCTGGCTGGCGCTGATGAGCCAGTTCGCGCCGCGGTGCCTCATGGTCGAGGACGGCTGGGACCGGCTGGCGCAGAGCTTCGCCGGCTTCCACGGCGGCCTGCTCGTCGTGCAGCGCGAGTCACAGGAGGCGGACTACCTCTACGGCGCCGGCAACTGGCAGCCCTACCCGCTGCTGCCGCATGCTCCTGCACGACAAGGTGCTCTTCTACCAGCACGACCTGTCCGAGCGGACGATGACGACCGACCCGTGGACGCTGACCTTCAACGAGGCCTACGGGTTCATGCTCTCGTACGACTGGGACGACAGCGTGAACGCCCTCTACAACCCGTGGCTGGACGTCGTCGGGACCTTCCAGCACGCGCTCGGCCCGTACTCCGCCGGCCAGCCGATGCAGTCGTTCACCTCGCCCGCGGCGAACGTGACCGAGACCGGCTACCCGAAGCTGAAGGTGCTGGCCAACTGGAGCGACTCGACTCCGTACTCCGTGGACGGCTACGGCGTCGCCCCGTCCGGCTTCCTCGCCCGTACCACTGACGGCTCGGTGGTCGCGGGCTCGTTCAGCGGGACGTTCGACGGGATGCCGATCTCGGACGGCACTCACCACCTGCTCGTGACACGCACCGCGACGACGGTGACCGTCCACCAGCCGCTCGGCGACGACACGGAGCTCGCGGTCCGCCTGCCCTCGTCGTGGCAGGCCGGACAGGAGGTGCACGTCAGCGTCCTCCCGACCGTCGGGCGTACGAGCACCCCGGTCGAGAGCACGGTCCAGGGCGGGCGCGTGGTGTTCCGGTGCGGCGGCCCGCAGCCCGGGCTCCAGGCGCCGACGTACCTCGTCAGCATCGGCTGAGCCCGGGGTCGAGTGCGCGCCCTCGTGCTCGAGCGACCGGGGACGCCACTGCAGGAGCGCGAACTGCCGCAGCCCGCCGCCGGCCCCGGCCAGGTCCGGATCGCCGTGCGCGCCTGCGGCGTCTGCCGGACCGACCTGCACGTGCGGGACGGGGAGCTCCCGCACCCGAAGTTGCCGCTCGTCCTCGGCCACGAGATCGTCGGCACCGTGCTCGAGGACGGCGAGCGCTACCGCGCCGGTGACCGGGTCGGCGTGCCGTGGCTCGGCTGGACGTGCGGCGAGTGCCGCTACTGCGCCTCGGGCCGCGAGAACCTCTGCGACCGCGCCCGTTTCACCGGCTACACGCTCGACGGCGGCTACGCGGAGGAGACGGTCGCCGACGAGCGCTACTGCTTCCCGATCCCGGCCGGCGTACGACGACGACGTGGCCGCGGCGCCGCTGCTCTGCGCCGGCCTGATCGGCTACCGGTCGCTCGTGCTCGCCGGCGACGCCGAGCGCCTCGGCCTCTACGGGTTCGGCGCCTCGGCGCACATCGTCGCGCAGGTCGCTCGAGGCCAGGGGCGCCGCGTCTTCGCCTTCACGCGCGCGGGCGACGCGGCGGCGCAGGGGCTGGCGCGGGAGCTCGGCGCGGAGTGGGCGGGCGCGACCGGCGATCCCGTGCCCGAGGAGCTCGACGCCGCGATCATCTTCGCGCCCGCCGGCGAGCTCGTCCCTGAGGCGCTGCGAGCGGTCGCCAAGGGCGGCGTCGTCGTCTGCGCGGGCATCCACATGAGCGACATCCCCTCGTTCCCGTACGAGCTGCTCTGGGGCGAGCGGAGCGTCCGCTCGGTCGCGAACCTCACACGGCGCGACGGCGAGGAGCTCTTCGCGCTGCTCGAGCGCATCCCGGTGCGGACGGAGGTGGAGGTGTTCCCGCTCGCCGCCGGCGAGGACGCGCTCGCCCGGTTACGCGCCGGCGAGATCCGCGGCGCCGCCGTCCTCGCCGTGGATCAGGCGGCGACGGCCTCGGCCGCCGCGCCGCGGTAGACGACCTCGATCGAGTTCCCGTCAGGATCGAGGACGCGGGCCGCGTAGTAGTCCGGGCCGTGCTCGGTGCGGACCTCGGGCGGCCAGTCGCTGCGGGCGTCGGCGGCGACGGCCGCCTCGTGGAACGCGTCGACAGCGGCGGCGTCGTCGGCGGCGAGCGTGATCTGGAGGCCGCCCGCGGCCCAGGACTCGATCAGCCACAGGGAGCTCGGCTGGTGCTCTAGCCCGAGGTAGGCGCGGCGATTGTCGGGCCAGTCGAGGAGGACGACGAAGCCGAGCGGCCGCAACGCATGCTCGAAGAAGTGCTTGCTCAGCTCGTAGCTCCGCACCGGCACTGTCAGGTGGTCGATTACCATGAAGGACAGAATAGAACGATCGTGCTATTTATGTCAAGTAAGGAATGAGCCTCCATCCCCTGTAAGCGTTAGAATAGGACGATCGTGCTTCTCACCAAGGGAGAGCGAACGCGCACGGCGATCCTCGAGACCGCCGCCGCGCTTGCGACCGAGGAGGGCCTGGAGCCGTTGTCGATCGGCCGCCTGGCCGAGGCGACCGGCATGAGCAAGAGCGGACTGTTCGCTCACTTCGGGTCGAAGGAGGAGCTCCAGCTCGCGACCGTCGACCACGCCGCGTCGCTTTTCGTCGACGAGGTGATCGGGCCGGCGCGCGAGGCGCCGCGCGGGGTCGCCCGCGTTTGGGCGCTCTGCGATCGCATGATCGACTACACGGAGGGGCGGGTCTTCCCGGGCGGCTGCTTCTTCGCGAGCGCCTCGTTCGAGTTCAACAACAGGCCGGGCCCGGTGCGCGACCGCATCCGGGACATGCTCGGCGCCTGGCTCTCGTACCTCGAGCATGCCGTCGAGCAGGCGCAGGAGGCGGGCGAGCTCGACGACTCGGTCAGCGCCCGCGAGATCGCGTTCCAGCTGGACGCCTTCGCCCAGGCGGCGAACGCGCAGTACCAGCTCTTCCGGGACGAGCGCGTATTCGACGACGCCCGCCGCGCCGTCGGCGAACGCCTCGAGAGCCTGCGGCGCTAGCCCAATTCCTCTCCTAACCTCGGCAGCCGCCGGAGGAAGCGCGGCAGGTACCAGTTCCAGTCGCCGAGCAGCTTCATCGACGCCGGCAGCAGGACGGCACGGACGATCGTCGCATCGATCAGGACAGCGGCCGCCAGCCCGACGCCGGCCTGCTTCACGTCCAGCGCGGACAGCGAGCCGAAGATCGAGAAGACGGCGACCATCACCAGCGCCGCGCTCGTGACCACGCCCGCCGTGGCCGTGATCCCGTACCGGACAGCGTCGTCACTCGGCATGCCGCCGTCCACTGCCTCGCGCACCCGGCTGAGGATGAACACGTGGTAGTCCATCGAGAGGCCGAACAGGACGACGAAGAGGAAGAGCGGCAGCCAGGAGATGATCGCGCCGTCGGAGGTGAAGCCGAGCAGCGGCTCCGCCCAGTGGTGCTGGAAGACGAGCACCAGGACGCCGTAGGCGGCCCCGACCGAGAGCAGGTTGAGCACGATCGCCTTCAGCGGGACGACGATCGAGCGGAAGCTGACGAGCAGCAGCAGGAACGCGAGCACGAGCACGAAGGCGATCACGTAGGGGAGCCCGTGGGAGAGCTGCCGCGTGAAGTCGACGTCGTCGGCGACGTTGCCGGTGACGGCCGTCTCGGCGCCGGGGATGCGCCCGATCGTCTGCGGGACGAGCTCGTCCCGGAGCAGCGAGATCGCGTGCCGGCTCTGCCTGTTGTCGCCGGTGCCGCTCAACGGGAGTGCGAGCGCCCCAGCGCTGCCGTCGGCGGTCACGGTCGCGATCACGGGCGGGTGCGTGACCCCCCGCGCGATCGCGAGCCGCTGCAGGCGCTGCGCCTCCGTCCGCAGCCGCTGCGCGTACCGGACCGGAACGGTCGCGACGACGCGCGCGGGCTCTCCGGCCTCGGGAAAGTCGCGGCGCACGTCGGCGGCCGCGCGCAGCGCCGGGATGTTCTGGGGCACGAGCGCGGTGTCGTCCGGCGTGCTCACCTTCAGGTGGAGCGCCGGCAGCGCGAGCAGGATCAGCAGGCCGGCGGAAGCCGCGCACGAGAGCGCCGGTCGGCGCAGCACCCGGTCGATCACCGTCGTCCAGAAGCGCGAGTGGGTCTGGTCCGTGTGCAGGTGCGGCAGGAACGGGATCCGGCCGCGGTCGATCCTCGGGCCGAGTAGCTGGAGCAGGCCGGGCAGGACCGTGACCGAGCCGGCGACGGCGCACGCGACGACCGCGATCGTGGCCACGGCCAGGCTGTTGAACACCTTGGTCCCGATGAGGAACATCGCCGACATCGCCACGATCACGGTCGATCCGGAGACGACGACCGTGCGCCCCGTCGTCCGCACCGTCCGCTCGAGCGCCTCGTGCGGCGGCCGGCCGCGGCGCCGCTCTTCCCGCGACCGCATCACGTAGAAGAGCGCGTAGTCCACGCCCACCGCCATCCCGATCAGGACGAGCACCGTCTTGACGCTGTCGTCGACTGGGATCGCCTGGCTGATCGGCCCGAGCAGGCCGAACGCGGCGGCCACCGCGGTCAGGGCGAGCACGACTGGGACGAGTGCGGCCACGATCGCGCCGAACGCGAACAGCAGCACGAGCAGCGAGACGGGCACCGACAGGAGCCCGGCCCGGGAGAGGTCGTCGCTCTTGGACTTGTCGCTCGCCTGACCCGCCGTGATGTCGCCCGTCTCCTCGATCGTCACGCCCGGATGAGCCGGACGCGGCCGAGAGCACTCTGCGCGCGCACGTCCTCGGCGGCGACGTTCTGCAGCGTGACGACGACGAGCGCCGAATGGCCGTCACGAGACGACTCGGGCGGCGCCACGTCGACGCCCACCGTTCCGATCCGCCTCACCACGTCGGCCGTCGCCGCCTCGAAGGCCGGGTCCGACGTCCGCAGCGTGTCGCTGTGGAGGTACGCGAACTCGCGCGGAGGCGGCCAGAGGCGGTAGCGGTCGAGCAGCGTGTAGCCGCGCGCGGACTCGCCGACGGCGCCGTTCTCGAGCGACTCGGTGCCCGTGACGACAGCGGCGCCGACCGCGACCACCACGAACGCGAGCCAGGCGGCGATGGCGCGCCACGGATGGCGCAGGCTCCAGCGGCCGATCGTCGTGACGGACCTCGTCCGGCGAGTGTAGGCAGCGCGGCCCCGCGCGAGGCAATTCCGGTTCTTAACGACTCCTTACGCGGTGCTTAGCGGCTTCTTAGGCGCCGGCGCGACGCTGGGTGGGGATGATCCGGGTGCTCGTTGTCGACGGCGAGGGCTGGGCGCGCGATGCGATGGCGTCCGCCTTCCGGAGTGCCGGGTTCTCGACGCGTGAGGCCGGGGATCGCGAGACCGCGACGCTCGAGGCCGAGCAGTTCCGCCCCGATCTCGTGCTCCTCGACCCGGCGTTCGCGCAGCGCCAGGGGCTCGACGTCGCGCGGGAGCTCGGGCCGAGCCGCAGCACGCCGGTCCTGATCGTGACGCGCGCGCAGACCGTGGAGGAGCGCGTCGCCGGCCTCGAGGTCGCGGACGACTACGTCCTCAAGCCGGCCGACCCGGCGGAGGTGCTCGCGCGCGCCCGGGCGATCCTGCGCCGACGGCGTGCGCGGCGGCGCAGGCGTCCTGACGTTCGCGGACGTCGTGCTCGACGACGCCACCCACGAGGTCACGCGCGCCGGCCGGCAGGTCGATCTGACGCCGACCGAGTTCGACCTCCTCCGCTTCTTCCTGCAGAACCCGCGGCACGTCATCTCGAAGCTCGACATCCTGGATGCCGTCTGGGGCGACTGCTCGACCACGCTCGCCGGCGGCGTCGAGACCTACGTGAGCTATCTGCGGAAGAAGCTCGACGCGCACGGCCCGCCGCTGATCCACACGGTCCGGCTCGTCGGGTACGTGCTCCGCGAGCAGGGGCGCCTGACTCCCTAGCCTGCGCTCCCGACTCGATCGGCCGCCGTCGCCGGTGTGGCCCGGTTCACGAAGACGTTGTCCAGCGCCGCCCGCAGCCCGACGGCGAGCGCGCCCATCAGCACGGCCGCCTCGCCGAGGCTCGAGATCTCGACGCGCGGCGGGTACGGCATCCAGCCCTCGAGCAGGCCGCGGACGGGCTGGAGGAGCAGGTCGCCGTTCGCGCCGATCCCGCCGCCGAGCACGACCAGGGCGACGTCCGCGACCGACGCGACCGGCGCGACGTGCGCCGCGATCCGGCGGCCGATCCCGTCGACGACCGCGCGCGCGAGGGCGTCGCCTCCGCGAGCCGAGGCGAAGATCGCCCGCGCGTCGTAGGGAGGCGCGAGCGAGGTCTCGTACGAGCCGTCGGAACCGAGCCGGACGGCCAGCGCCTCGACTCCCTCGGCCGACGGGTCGAGCTCCTCCTCGGCGCCCGCCAGCGCCCAGTCGATCTCGCCGGCGGCGCCGTTGTGGCCGCGGTGCAGGTCTCCGTCGAGCACGAGCCCCATGCCGGTGCCGGTGCCGACCGACAGGAACGCGAAGTCCTGGACGCCGCGGGCGACCCCGACCCACTGCTCGCCGACGGCGGCGAGATTGACGTCGTTCTCGAGCCGGACCGGGACGCCCAGCCGCTCGCGGAGCTCGTCTCCGAACGGACGCCCCTCGAGGCCGGGGATGTTCGGTGTCGTCAGCCGGAGCGTGCCCGTCGCGTTCTCGACGACGCCGGGGACGCCGAGGACGACGCCGTCGATGCGCTCGCCGGCGAGGTCGGCTGCTGCGACGAGCGAGTCCCGCAGGGCGACGATCGCCGCGAGCGCGCCGTCGGCGTCGGCTCCGCGCAGCTCGACGTCCTGGCGCACGCGGATCTCGCCGGCGAGGTCGCACACGGCCCCTCGGAGGAAGCGCGCGCCGAGGTCGAGCCCGACCACGAAGGCCGCGTCGGGGACCGGCTCGAAGAAGACGGCGCCGTAGCTCGGGCCCTCCGGGTCCTGCAGCGCCTCGCGCACGAGCCCCGCGCCGAGCAGCGACTCGAGTGCGAGCGACACGGTCGGCTTGGAGATCCCCGCGCGCCGGGAGATCTCGGCCCGGGAGATCGGAGCGCCTGTACGGATCGCCTCCAGCACGGTACGCTCGTTCAGGTGCTTGAGGAGGGGCGGTGTTGCTCGTTGAGACGACATCCTCGTCAACAACACTAACCAAGACGCGTGACAACTCCTAGCTTGACTCCGACTAAGGACAGTCGTATCGTCGCATCTGGTTTAGGTTCCTAACCAGATCAGGAAGGGGAGGGGATTGATGAGACGCGGGGCGTTGATGCTCCTTCTGCTCGCCGTTGGGGTCGGCGTGGCAGGCGCGGCGAAGTTCGGCGGCTCGGCGCAGGCGTCGAGCTCGAACGCGAAGGTGACGAAGCTCAAGGTCTGGGTCGGTTGGTCCAGCCGCGAGCTAAGCGTCTTCAAGAAGATCGTCGCGGAGTACGACAAGAACCATCCGGAAGTGTCGATCAGCGTCGTCGGCGGGATCGACGACCCGAAGATCGTCTCGGCGATCCGCGGCGGCAACGCGGCCGATGTGACGAGCTCCTTCGACTCGACCAACGTCGGGAACTACTGCACGTCGGGCGCGTGGATCAACCTCAAGCCGCTGCTCGACAAGGATCACATCAGCCTGAGCACGTTCCCGAAGACGTCCGTCTACTACACGTCGTACAAGGGCGTTCAGTGCGCGCTGCCGCTCCTGGCCGACACGTGGGGCCTCTACTACAACAGCGCGCTGCTCAAGAAGGCGGGGCTGAATGGGCCGCCGAAGACGATGGATCAGCTGACGGCGTACGCGAAGAAGCTGACCCAGAAGAACAAGGACGGCTCGCTCAAGGTCGTCGGCTTCAACCCGGCCCGCACGTTCTATGCCGAGAACTCGGCCGTGAACTACGGCCATCTCTTCGGAGCGAAGTGGCTCACCGCCGGCGGCAAGTCGAACCTCGCAAAGGATCCAGGCTGGACGAAGTACCTCAAGTGGTCGAAGTCGCTGATCGACTGGTACGGCGCGGACAAGCTCAAGCGCTGGCAGGCGAAGGTCGGCGACGAGTTCTCCGCGTCGAACGCGTTCGAGACCGGCAAGCTCGCGATGCAGGTCGACGGCGAGTGGCGTGTCGCCTTCATCAAGGCGGAGCACCCGGAGCTCAAGTACGCGACGGCGCCGATGCCCGTCGACAGGGCTCACATGTCCCTCTACGGGTCGAACAACGTCAACGGGACGATCATCGGGATCCCGAAGACCACGAAACACAAGGCGGAGGCCTGGGCGCTCGTCAAGTACCTGACGACGAACAGCCATCCGCTCGCGCTGTTCTCGAACGGCATCAGGAACGTCCCGACGACGAAGGCGTCCCTGACCTCGAAGGAGATCAAGCCCGACTCGCACTTCAAGACGTTCCTGACGATCTTCGCCAACCCGAAGAACACGACGTTCCCGATCACCGCGGTCGGCAGCGCCTTCGGGACGTTCTTCAACAACTTCATCGACAAGTACCAGGCGGGTCACGCGAGTGACCTCGCCGGCGGCCTGAAGCAGGTCGACAAGCAGACCGACGCCCAGTTGAAGCAGGGTGGAGGCGGCGTGCCTTGAGCCTGACCTCGCCGGCGACCGGAACCGGGGCGGCGACCGCCGCCCCGGCCCCGCTGGTTCTCGATCGGACACGAGCGAGACGGAAGGCCGCCTGGCGCCGTCGCGGGCTCGTCCTCCTGTTCATGAGCCCGTGGCTCGTCGGCTTCTCGGTCTTCTTCGGCTACCCGCTCGTCATGAGCGTGTACCTGTCGTTCACGCACTACGACCTGCTCAGCCCGCCCCGGTGGGTTGGCCTCGGCAACTACCGGTACATGTTCACCAGCGACCCGCAGGTGTGGCCCGCGATCAGGAACACGGCCTGGATCATCGCCGTCGGCGTGCCGCTGCAGGTGCTGTTCGCGTTCGGCATCGCAGGGATGCTGTCCCGCGCCAGACGGGGCGCCGGCTTCTTCCGCACCGTCTTCTACCTGCCGGCGCTCGCGCCGCCGGTCGCGGCGACGCTCGGGTTCGTCTACCTGCTCAACCCGGAGACCGGGCCCGTGAACAACCTCCTCGGCCATCTCGGCATCCACGGCCCGCTCTGGTTCCACTCGCCGTCATGGTCGAAGCCGTCGCTCGTGCTCCTGGCGTTGTGGGGAGTCGGGACCACGATGATCATCTTCCTAGCAGCCGTCCTCGACGTGCCGAAGCATCTCTACGAGTCCGCGCAGCTGGACGGCGCCAACTGGTTCCAGCGCCTCCGCTGGGTGACGCTGCCGACGGTGAGCCCGGTGATCCTCTTCGCCGTCGTCATCGGCGTGATCCAGGGGCTCCAGTACTTCACGCAGGCCTATGTCGCCGCAAACGTCGCCGCCGGCCAGGCGTCGCAGGCCGGCTCGAACGAGAACACGCTCGGCTACCCGGAGAACTCGACGCTCTTCTATCCCGTGCTGCTGTACCAGCACGGGTTTCGCTACTTCAACATGGGCTACGCGTCGGCGATGGCGATCGTCCTGCTCGGCGTCGCCTTGGCGATCACGCTCCTGATCATCCTCAACTCCCGCCGGTGGGTGCACTACGGCGGAGCGGTGCGATGACGAGCGCGAGCGTCGACGCCCCCGCCGCCGCCCGTCCCGCCCTCGTGCGGCGGAAGCCGCCCGCACACGTTCGCCGGCGCCGCTTCCTCCTCGCCGTCGCAAATCACGGCGTGCTGATCTTCTTCGCCGTCCTCTTCCTTGCGCCGTTCATGTTCATCTTCCTGACGGCGCTGATGACGAACGACCAGGCGCTGTCGACGCACCTGTGGCCGCACCCCTTCAGGTGGAGCAACTTCACCGACGTCTTCTCGAAGTCGCCGTTCTGGCGCTGGGGCGTGAACTCGCTGATCTACTCGACCCTCGCGACGCTCGGCCTGCTCCTGGCCAGCATCCCGGTTGCGTACGCGCTCGCGAAGCTGCGCTGGCGCGGACGGGAGGCCGCGTTCCTCGTCGTGATGGTCGCGCTGGTGCTGCCGCCGCAGGTGTCGGTCGTGCCCGTGTACGTGATGTGGTCGAAGCTCGGCGACGCGATCGGCATCCACTTCATCGGCAACCTGAGCCCGCTGATCATCCCGAACTGGTTCGGTGACGCCTTCTCGATCTTCCTCCTGCGGCAGTTCTTCCTGACGATTCCCGAGGAGTACCTCGACGCGGCGCGCGTCGACGGGTGCGGCGAGCTGCGGATCCTGGCGACCGTCATCCCGCGGCTGGCGAAGCCCGCGATCGTCGCGGTCGCGCTCTTCTCCGTGCTCTACACCTTCAGCGACTTCTTCCTGCCGCTGCTCTATGTGGGCGACGCGCCCTCGAACTGGACGCTCTCGATCGGGCTCTCCGAGTTCCGGTCGCTCCACCAGGTGCAGTGGAACCTGACGATGGCGGCGACGGTGCTCGTGATGTTGCCGGTGATCGTCCTGTTCTTCCTCGCCCAGAAGGCGTTCGTCGAGGGCGTGACGCTCACCGGAGTCAAAGGCTGATGGCCAAGATCGCCGTGATCGGCGGCGGCTCGACGTACACGCCGGAGCTCGTGTCCGGCCTGTCCCGCGAGCGTGACCGGATCGACGTCCGGGATCTCGTGCTCCACGACATCGACCCCGAGCGGCGGGAGATCGTCGGCGGCCTCGCCGCGCGGATGCTGGAGCGCCAGGGCTACGACGGCGACCTGCTCGTCACGGATGACCTCGACCGTGCGGTCGACGGGGCCGACTACGTCCTGATCCAGATCCGCGTCGGCGGTCAGGCTGCCCGCCTCTCCGACGAGACGGTGCCGCTCGCCTGTGGCTGCATCGGGCAGGAGACGACCGGCGCGGGCGGGCTCGGGAAGGCCCTCCGCACGGTCCCGGTCGTCCTCGAGATCGCCGACCGTGTACGCGAGCGCGCCGCCGACGGGGCCTGGATCGTGGACTTCACGAACCCGGTCGGGATCGTCACGCGGGCCCTGCTCGACCACGGCCATCGCGCGGTCGGCCTCTGCAACGTCGCGATCGGCTTCCAGCGCTCCTCCGCGCGGCGGCTCGGCGTCGAGCCGGACCGGCTCGTCGTCGACCAGGTCGGCCTCAACCACCTCTCGTGGGTGCGGTTCCTCCGGCTCGACGGCGAGGACGTCCTGCCACAGCTGATGGCCGAGCACGGCGACGAGATCGCAGCCGAGGCCGGCGGGCTGCCGCGCCGTCTTCTCGACGAGCTCGGCGTCGTCCCTTCGTACTACCTGCACTACTTCTACGCCCACGACCAGGTGCTGGCCGGACAGCTCGACGGTGTACCACGGGCCGCGACCGTGGCGGAGATCGAGCGCGAGCTCCTGCAGCTCTACCGCGACCCCGAGCTGAACGAGAAGCCCGCCCTGCTCGAGCAGCGCGGCGGCGCCTTCTACAGCGAGGCGGCGATCGGCCTCGTCGGCTCGCTCGCGACCGGCGACGACGGCATCCACGTCGTCGATACGCGAAACGGCGAGACGATCGCGGGGATGGCGGCGGACGACGTCGTCGAGGTGCCGGCGCGGATCGGCCGGGACGGGGCCTGGCCGCTGCCGCAACCCCCGGTCGCGCCCGAGCTGCTCGGCCTGATGCAGCACGTGTCGGCCTACGAGCGGCTCGCGGTCGAGGCGGCGACGAGCGGCGACCCGGCGATCGTCCACAAGGCCCTACTGGCCCATCCGCTGATCGGGCAGTGGGCGCCGGCGGACGAGCTCGTCGAGCGGCTCCTCGACGCGGGTGCCGCACACCTGCCTCGGTTCCGGGCGGAGAGCGCCGTATGAGCGGCGCGGCCGTCCTCGCGGTCGACGGCGGCAACTCCAAGACCGACCTTGCGCTCGTCGGCGCCGACGGCTCGGTGCTCGCACTCGTCCGCGGCCCGCAGAGCTCGCCGCAGCACCTCGGTGTCGACGGCTCGCTGGCGGTGCTGGAGCGGCTGCTCCGCGACGCCGAGCGCAGGGCCGGGATCGACCGTGACGGCCGCCGGGTCGCCGAGGTCGCCGCCCTGCTGATGGCCGGGGTCGACTTCCCGTCCGAGGAGGACGCCGTGCGCGACGCCGTCGCGGAGCGCGGCTGGACGACGCGCGTCTGCGTCGACAACGACACGTTCGCCGTCCTCCGCGCCGGGACGGAGCAGGGCTGGGGCGTCGCGATCACGTGCGGCGCCGGCATCAACTGCGTCGGCGTCGGCCCGGACGGGCGTCACGTCCGCTTCCCCGCGCTCGGCGCGATCACCGGCGACTGGGGCGGCGGCTACGACCTCGGTCTCGCGTCCGTGTCCGCCGCGGCGCGCAGCGAGGACGGCCGGGGGCCGCGGACGAGCCTCGAGCAGGCCGTCCCGGCGCACTTCGGCCTCCGCACGCCGACCGAGCTGGCCGAGGCGTTTCATGTCGGCCGCCTCGAGCAGCGGCGCGTGATCGAGCTCGCGCCGCTCGTCCTCGCCGAGGCGGCGGACGACGCCGTCGCCGCTGAGATCGTCGCGCGGCTCGCCGACGAGGTGGTCGCGCTCGCGCGCGTGGCGCTCATCCGGCTCGACCTCACGGCCGAGCCCGTAGAGGTTCTGCTCGGCGGCGGGGTGCTCCAGTCCGCAGACGGAGACGTTCTGGCGGCGATCCGCGCCGGCCTGGAAGAGGTCGGACCGCAGATCACGGTCCGCCCGACGGCCACGCCGGCGATCGTCGGCGCGGCGCTGCTCGGCCTGGACGAGCTCGACGCCGGGGCGGACGCGCAGGCACGCGCGCGGCGCGAGCTCGGCGACGCCGTCCCCAAGGCCGAGGGGGTGCCCACCGTTGGCTGACGTCCGCTTCATCGAGGCGTCGAGGGTCTACCCCGGTACGCACGTCCCCGCCGTCGACAGCCTCGACCTCCACATCGAAGACGGCGAGTTCATGGTGCTCGTCGGCCCGTCGGGCTCGGGGAAGACCACCGCCTTGCGAATGCTCGCCGGCCTGGAGGAGGTCGACGCAGGCGCGGTCCTGATCGGCGGTCGCGACGTCACGGACCTGCAGCCGAAGCACCGAGACGTGTCGATGGTCTTCCAGAACTACGCGCTCTACCCGTACCTGACGGTCGCAGCGAACATCGGCTTCCCGCTGCGGGTCGCGAAGGTCCCCAAGGCGGATCGTGAGCGGCGCGTCCAGGAGGTCGCGACACTGCTGGGGCTCGAGGAGTACCTCGAGCGGAAGCCGGCGCAGCTCTCGGGCGGCCAGCGGCAGCGCGTCGCGATGGGGCGGGCGATCGTCCGGCTCCCGAGCGTCTTCCTGATGGACGAGCCGCTCTCGAACCTCGACGCGCAGCTCCGCGTGCAGATGCGGGCCGACATCGCCGCGCTCCAGGCGGACTTCGGCATCACGACCGTCTACGTCACCCACGACCAGGCGGAGGCGATGACGCTCGGCCACCGCGTCGCCGTCCTCAAGGACGGCCGCCTCCAGCAGTGCGGACCGCCTCGCTCACTCTACGAGCGCCCTCGGAATGTCTTCGTCGCCGGCTTCATCGGCTCACCGTCGATGAACCTCTGCTCGGTGCCGCTCGGCTCGAACGGCTCCGTCACCTTTGGCGGCGTCGACGTGCGCGTCCCGGCCTCCGTCGAGGGTGACAGCCTCGTCGTCGGGCTGCGGCCCGAGTCGCTCGAGCTCGCCGGCGAGGGGATCCCCGCGCGCGTCGAGGTGGTCGAGGACGTCGGCGCCGATGCGTTCGTCTTCTGCGCAGCCGAGCTCAACGGCGAGACCACGAGGCTCATCGCTCGGACCGACCACCGGAACGCGCCGCGGCAAGGTGAGCGGGTGACGCTCCGCGCGCGCGCCGACGAGGCTCACCTCTTCGACTCGTCGAGCGGCGAGCGGCTGACCGCCCGATGACCGCAGCGCACGGCGCGCTCTTCCTCGCCGAGATCCGGGAGCAGCCCGACGCGCTCGCCCGCCTGCTGGAGCGGGAGCACGAGCTCGCGGAGGTCTCCTCCGCCCTCGCCGAGCGGCGCCCGTCCATCGTGCGCCTGGTTGGCCATGGCACCTCGGACGCTGCGGCGGCCTACGGCGTCTATGCCTTCGGGCTCCTGGCCGGGTGGACGGCGATCCGCGACTCGATCTCGCTCACGGTCTACTACGACGCGCCGCTCGAGCTCGCCGACTCGGCCGTGATCGCCCTCTCGCAGTCCGGCGAGACGCCGGACGTCGTCGAGTACGTCACGCGCACGCGCGAGCGCGGCGCGCTCACGGTCGCGGTCACGAACGACCCGGAGTCCGAGCTGGGCCGCGCGGCCGAGCTTACGCTGCCGCTCTCGGCCGGTCCGGAGCGAGCGGTCGCCGCGTCCAAGACGTTCGTGAACCAGCTGGCCGCCCTCGCCCTGCTGGCCGGGGGCGCCGCCGGCCGCCGCGACGAGATCGCCTCCGGCATCCATGGCGTCGCCGCTCTCATGCGAGGGACGCTGGACGTGCTCGAGCGTGCGGTGCTGCCGGTCGCCACGGCCTGCACCTACGTGGGCCGGATGTACGTGATGGGTCGCGGGATCGAGTTCGCGACGGCCCGCGAGGTGGCGCTGAAGCTGACGGAGACATGCCGGGTCGCGGCCGAGCCCCTGACGGCGACCGACCTCGCCCACGGCCCGGTCGCCGCGCTCGACGCGCTCTTCCCGGTCTGGACGATCGCCTCGCGCGACGAGAGCCTCCCGGCCGTGCTCGACGCCGCCGCACGCGTCCGCGAGGCGGGGGCGACGATCGTCGCGAGCGGCAACGCGGCCGGGGACATCGAGGGCGCTGCGTTCGAGCTGCCCGTGCCCGAGGCGCCGGAGCCGATCCTCGCGCCGCTGCTGTCGGTCGTCCCCGGCCAGCTGTTCGCCGCCGCCCTCGCCCAGACGAAGGGTCTGAACGCCGACAGTCCCGTAGGGCTGACCAAGGTGACGAGGGCGCGCTAGCCAGGCCGTTCCGATCCCTCGAACGAGGGATAACCCAAACATGTCATTTGCAGCGCCTTAACAAGGAATGAACCTGTGGTGGTGTACGTTCTAGGTGTTGCGTGCCGCCGGGCACGGAATTGCCTGCCCACGGCGGCCGACATCGAAGGGAGTGACAAGAGCTGAACACTGTTGAACGTGAATTCCATGCCTTCGTCGAGGAGGCCGAGGAGAACGGCATCGTCGAGGAGGCACTACTCGAGGCCTTCGCCGTCGAGCATGAGCTCGAGGACGAAGAGCTCGAGGCCCTTCGCGCCGAGCTCGACTTTCGCGGCGTCGAGATCACGCGCCCGGCCGAGCACGAGCTCGACCTGACGCCTTCGGCGCACCACGGCACGACCGACAGCCTGACGCTGTTCATGAACGCGGCGGGCCGCTACGAGCTGCTCACGGCGCCCGAGGAGGTGGCGCTCGCGAAGCGCATCGAGCGGGGCGACGCGGCCGCGAAGGAGCACATGATCAATGCCAACCTCCGGCTCGTCGTCTCGATCGCCAAGCGCTACCAGGGTCACGGTCTCCAGCTCGGGGACCTGATCCAGGAGGGCGTGATCGGGCTGAACCGGGCGGTCGAGAAGTTCGACTGGCGTCGCGGCTTCAAGTTCTCCACGTACGCGACGTGGTGGATTCGCCAGGCGTGCCAGCGGGCGATCTCCAATCAGTCGACGACGATCCGCGTCCCGACGCACGTGCACGAGCGGCGCGTCAAGCTCGCGCGCGCCCGTCAGCGGCTCGAGGCCGCCGGCGGCACTGCGAGCACCGAGGAGCTCGCGAGTGCGACCGGGCTCGAGGTGAAGCACGTCGAGGAGGCGCTCGGCGCCGTCGAGGCGTCCGTGTCGCTCAACCAGACCGTCGGCAGCGACGGCGACGGTGAGTTCGGCGAGCTCTTCGCGGATCCGACGGCCGAAGACCCCGCCGAGGAGGCGGGGGAGGCGCTCCGCCGCCAGGCCGTCCGCCGCGCGCTGGCCGACCTGCCCGAGCGGGAGCGGCGCGTCCTCGAGCTCCGGTTCGGGTTCGAGGGTGCGTCTGCGTCGCTCGACGAGATCGGACGCGTGCTCGGCATGAGCCGGGAGCGGGTCCGGCAGATCGAGCGCGACGCGCTCTTTGCGCTCGAAGATCGCCTCGCCGGCGCCGTCGCGGCCACGCAGTACGAGCTGGCGCGGTCCGCGTAAGCACACGATCGTCCTGACGACGCGCGACCCCGTGGTCGCGCGTCGTCAGTGCTGCACCGCCGTTCCGTAGAACTCCGCATCCGGATCGGGTCCTGCACCGATGGCAGGTCGGTCGCCGAGCGCGAGGCTGATGCCGATGTTCGCGGAGCTGATCACCGCGGCAGTCGTCCTCGGGGCGCGGCCGCCGGCGCTGCCGCTCAAGCCCTGCGTCCTGCAGCGCTCGGTCGCCGCGCGCTGCGGGACGCTCGCCGTGCCCGAGGATCGCCGCAACCCGTCGGGGCGGAAGATCCGCGTCTTCGTCGGCGTCGTCCCGGCGATCCGGCCCCGCTCGCACGCCGCGCCGATCTTCTGGCTCTCCGGCGGACCGGGCGGCGCGGCCGCGACCGACGACGGTCGGTTCGCGACGGCGATCTTCCTCGGCGCGAACCGAACCCGCGACATCGTGCTGGTCGACCAGCGCGGCGTCGGCCGCTCCGCACCGCTGCTCTGCCCGCCGCCGACCCCGGCCGACGTCGATCCCGTCGCGTACGCCCGGAGATGTCTGGGCAGCGTCAAGCGTGATCCCCGCCTCTACACCACCGACCCCGCGATGGACGACGTCGACGCGGTCCGGCGAGCGCTCGGCTACGACAAGATCGTCCTCTTCGGCGGCTCGTACGGGGCCACCGCCGCGCAGGTGTACCTCGCACGGCACGGCGCACACGTCGCTGCGGCCGTCCTCGACGGAGCCACGCTCCTCGACGTCCCGATCTGGGAGCGGATGGCCGTGTCGGTCCAGGGCGCGTTCGACGCGATTGCCGCGCGCTGCGCCCATGACCGCGTCTGCTCTGCAGCGTTCACCGATGTCGCGGACGACCTGCGGACCGTGCTCACGCGGCTGCGCGCATCGCCGGTTGACGTTGCGGTCCCTGAAGGCACCGCGCCCTTCGGGCTCGTCGACGCGCAGGGGATGGTCCACTGGCTGTTGCGCACGCCCGACTCGGCGGTGCGCGTACCGCTGATCCTGCACCGCGCCGCAGCAGGTGACCTCTCCGGCCTGACGGACCCGTGGGTCGCCCTCCGCCCGGACGGCATCCTGACAGCGCGGAAGCTGATGTACTGGGCGATCCGCTGCGCCGAGGGCTGGTCGCGGGCCGGCCAGGCGGAGGTCGAGCGGCTCGGCGCATCGACGTCCTTTCTCGAGGAATCGGTCGCCGACGCGCAGAGCCAGGCGTTTGCATGCAGCCAGCTGGGGCCGCCCCTGCCCGCGCCGGATACCGGAGTCGTGCCGCATCGAAAGACGGCGGTCCTGTTCCTGGTCGGCGGGATGGATCCGCAGGACCCGCTCGCCAACGTCGCCCACGCCCGCGACGCGCTCCCGAACGCACAGATCCTCGTCGTCCCGGGCGCCGGGCACGGCTCCGTCCAGTTCGGCTGCCTGGCGGACGTCGCGACGCGCTTCTTCACCAAGCACACGCTCACGGCCGGTGACCGCGCCTGCGCGGCGAAGGTGGAGCCGCCGCCGTTCGCGCTGCGCTAACCGAGCCTAGTCGTCCGCGTCCCTGTCGCTGTCTTCGATGCGGCCGTGCTCGGGCCGGACGACGTTTGCGGGCGCCGCGGGGACGCTTACCTGCAGGCGTGGCGTCAGGTTGCCGACCGGCTCGTTGCGGGCCGATGCGTAGCCGAGCAGCGCAAGGTTCGCGGCGATCGCGGCGGCCGAAGCGGCGGCGACGAGCAGGACTGCGAGCACGACTCTCCTCACGCCGTCAACGCTAGCTCACGCCGTGCGGCGCCCACCGTCTCCGGCCGGTTGGCGGCGAGCACCGCGAGCTGCCGGCCGCCGGCCGAGCGGTAGCGGGCGACGAACGCATCCTCCGTGCCCTCGAGCTCCACGGCCGTAGCACCCCGCGGGTCGCCGACGAGCTGGATCCGCAGGCCGAACTGGTCCGACCAGAAGAACGGGGGCTGCGGCGGCAACGTGCGGAGGCCGAGCACGCCCCTCGCCGCGTCGATCCCTTCGCCTGCCGCGTCGCTCCAGTGGCCGCCCGTCCGTCCCGCAGCGTCGCCGCAGACGAAGGCCGGCCGACCCGTGTGAATGGGAACGAGCTCGTTGGCGGGCTCGACGCCGACCGCGACGAGCGCGATGTCGCAGGGGAGCTCGGTCCCGTCGGGGAGGGCGACGCGCTCGAGCCGCCCGTCCTCGTCGGTGCCGAAGCCCGCGACCGTCGTGGCCGTCCGGACGTCGACACCGTGCGCGCGGTAGCGCCGGAGGAGGAGGCGGGCGAGGCCGGCTCCCAGCGGTCTCGCGAACGGCGCCGCTCCGGCCTCGATCATGGTCACCTCGAGGCCGAGTGCGCGCGCCGTCGAGGCGACCTCGGCGCCGACGAACCCGCCGCCGACGACCACGAGGCGGCGTGACCACGCGAGCTCCGCCCGCAGGGACGAGGCGTCCGCGACGGTGCGCAGGACGTGGACGCCGGGGGGTGCCAAGAAGGGAAGCCGCCTCGGGCGGGCGCCCGTCGCGACGACGAGCGCGTCCCAGCCGAGAACGTAGCCGTCGTCGGTCCGTGCGCGTTCCCGACCGGCCGTCGACGGCGACGACGCGGGAGCCGAGCACCAGGTCGATGCCCTGCTCGTCCCAGAACGACGCCGGCCGCAGGAGCAGGTCGCCGACGGCGCGGTCTCCGGAGAGGAACTCCTTCGACAGGGCCGGCCGCTCGTACGGACCGAGCGGCTCGTCGCCGACCAGCATGACGTTCCCCGCGAAGCCCTCGGCGCGCAGCGTCTCGGCGCAGCGGGCGCCTGCCAGGCCGGCGCCGACGATCAGGACGGAGCGCGGGGCCGTCATGCCGCCTGCTCCTCGATCACGGTGATCGCGGCCATCGGGCAGGCCGCCGCCGCGTCGAGCACGGCCGGGTCGAAGGACTCGCCGACGCGGGCCGAGGCCGTGCCGCCGGAGTCCAGCTCGAAGATGTCGGGAGCAAGCTCGGCGCAGGCGCCGAAGCCGCTACACAGCGAGCGATCGATCACGATCTTGTACACGTGTAACCCCTTTCGTCCGGTTGGAGTGGGTGAGCGCACGCCATGCCGTCGCCATCGCGACGACGAAGACGGCGCCGAGGTAGAGGCCCATCGCCCAGGGCCGGGAGGTGTCGGTGCCTGCCGCCAGGCCGTGCGCGGTCGCCATCCCGAACACCGCGTATGTCGCCCAGTGGAGGCGGCGCCAGTTGCGGAAGCCGATGCGGCTGCGGAGGCGGAACGAGACGACGATCAGAGCCGCGAGCTCTGCGGCGAGGACGCCGAGCGCGGTCGCGACTGGCCGGTAGCCGGCGAGGCCGGGGACGAGCAGCGCGCCGAGGCTGATCTGCACCGTCCGGTCGAGCGTCAGCGCGACGCCGTGCAGGGCGACCGCGCCGAGCGCGAGCAGCGACAGGAAACGGTGGGTGTCCGTCACGGCCGCGGCGTTCAACGCCCGGCCGAAGGGGCGCGTCTTGATCACGAGCCCGGCCAGCACCGACAGCGTGAGCAGGACGTAGGCGGTCAGCCCGCTCGCACGCGCGAGGATCCAGAAGGTCGGGTCCTTCACGACAGGCCCCCTGCGATCTCGGTGCGTCCGTCGGCCGTGACCAGCACTGCGGGGAGGCCGCGATCGTCGGCCTCGGCGACCGCGGCGGCGCGGCCGGCGAGGAAGAGGGCCTTCGCCCACACTTCCGCACCGACCGCGTCCGCGGCGACCACCGTGGCGCGCAGGAGATCGCCGTCAGCCGGCACGCCGGTCCGCGGGGTCGATCAGGTGATGGAGCTCGCGCCCGCCGCGTCGCCAACGGCGCCGGTCGCGGCCCGACGTCGCCAGCGCGCCGCCGGTCAGCTCCACGGTCAGCGTCTCGCCGCCCGTCTCGATGCCGATCGGCCAGGCGCCGCCGCGGACGGCGATGTCGCCGCCCGCGTTGACGAGGCACGGCCCCGCGGCCGCGAGCAGGTCTGCCGCGCGCTCGGCCGCGTACCCCTTGCCGATGCCGCCGAAGTCGAGCCGGACACCGGGGTCGAGCTCGATCCGCCGCCCGTCGAGGCGCACGGTGCCGACACAGTCGGCGCCCGACACCGCCGCGCCGTCGGAGGGGAGCTCGTCGAACGTCCGGTCGTAGCCGGCGGCGACGACGGCGTCGTGGACGGTCGGGTCGAAGCGGCCGCCCGTCTCCTCCCGCGCGGCGAGCGCAAGGTCGGTCACGCGTAGGAGATCGTCGCCGGCCTCGATCTCGCCGCCCTCGTTGAGCCGCGACAGCTCGGACTCCGGGCGAAAGCGGGTGAGGATCGCCTCGAGCCGGTGGAACTCCGCCTCGGCGGCGTCCAGCGCTTCCTCGGCGTCGGACGCGTCGACGAGCAGCTCGACCTCGGTCCCCATCGCGCGGAACGCGCGCCGTTCGATCACGACGTCCTCGTCACGGTCAGCGGCGGGAGCGTGACCACGCGAACGGAGGGCGGCGGCGCGGCCGCCGCGATCTGCGCCTTCGCGGTCGCGATCTGCGCTTGACGCTGGTGCAGCCGCACCCGGTAGACCGCCCACCGGTGGCGGACGATCCGCTGGACGGCGATGCTCTCGCGACGAACGCGCTGCTCTCGCGCCGCCAGCGCTGCGAGGCGCGGATCGGCGCTCGTCGTCGCCCACGGCCTGGCGGCGACGACGGTCCAGGTGAGGAAGAAGAGGACGAGCGCCAGCGCGAGCGCGTACAGACGGCTGACGTGGCTAGTCATCGCTGCCTTCACTTCCTCCGTCCTCACCGTGGTCGCGGCCTTCGTCGTCGTGGTGTCCGGTGTGGCGAATGACCACGAGCGGCGCCGGGCGTCGATAGACGATCGCCGGCGGCGCGACGGACGCGTGAGACGCGGTCGGGACGGCGGGCAGCGCCGGCGGCCGGTCGTGCAGCGCCTTCCGGAGCGCTGCCTCGACGCGGTCGAGCCGGTGCGCCGCGCGCAGCGACCGTCGCTGTCGACGCCTGGGCTGCGCGCGGCCACGCCGATCCCGGCCGTCCGGCTCGCGGCGAAGACGCCGAACACGGCGGCAATGCCGAGCACGAGTGCGACGATCGCTGCGTGGGTCTTGTTCATCTGATCACCTCCGTGTGGACGCCTCCGAAGCTACGCCGGCGTGCGCAAGACCCGGGCGAGGCGATCGCAAAGCTTCGAAAGCGGAAGGCAAAGATTCGGCAAAGTCCGAAGCGGCGCGCCGTGCGTCCGTCAGGATGAGGTCGTGCACGTGCTCGTTGTCGAGGACGAGGACTCGATCGCGGAGCCCCTCGCCGAGGGACTGCGTCGGGAGGGCTTCACGGTCACGCGCGCGGCCACGGGGGCCGAGGCGCTGGCGGCGCCGGCCACCGACGTCGTCCTGCTCGACCTTCGCCTGCCTGACGTCGACGGCCTCGACGTGCTGCCGCCGCATCCGCGAGCGATCGGACGTCCCGATCATCGCGGTAACGGCACGCGGGGAGGAGGCCGACCGGGTCGTCGGTCTCGAGCTCGGCGCCGACGACTACGTCGTCAAGCCGTTCGGGATGCGGGAGCTGATCGCCAGGATCCGCGCGGTCACGCGACGCGGGCGCGGCCAGGCGGCCGGCGACGGCACGGTGCGCGTCGCCGATCTCGAGCTCGATACGCGGGCCCGCCGCATCCGGCTCGGCGACCGCGAGCTCGACCTCACGGCGAAGGAGTTCGACCTGCTCACCGCGCTGGCGCGGGACCCCGGCGCCACGGTCAGTCGCCGCCGGCTGCTCGAGGAGGTCTGGGAGACGAGCTGGTACGGGTCGACCAAGACGATCGACGTCCACGTGGCGGCGCTCCGGCGCAAGCTCGGCGACCCGGGCTGGATCGAGACGGTCCGAGGGGTCGGCTTCCGCCTGCGCGCGTGAGCCGGCGCCTCCTGCTCGGCTACCTCGGCCTGGTCGTCGTCGTCCTCGCCGCCCTCGAGATCCCGCTCGGCGTCCAGAACGCTCGCAGTGAGCGCAGCGACGCTCGAGACGAAGGTCGAGCACGACGCGACGACGCTCGCGTCGCTCGCGCAGGACGCGCTGCGCCGGCCGACCCGCGACGAGCCTCGATCCCGTCGCCGGGGTCGCGTACAGGTACCGGACGGACACGGGCGGCCGCGTCGTGATCGTGAACGCGCGCGGCACCGCCCTGATCGACACGAACCCGCGCGGCGTGGGCGTGGAGCGCTTCTCCTCACGCCCCGAGATCGCCGCCGCGCTGCGCGGCCAGGTCGCCGCCGGGACACGCGCCTCGCGGACGCTGGGGACGAACCTCCTGTACGTGGCAGTCCCGGTCGCTTCCGGCGGCGTCGTCCGCGGCGCCGTTCGCATCACGTATCCGACGTCAGCGGTCGACTCCCGGATCCGCCGCTACTGGCTCGTGCTCGCCGCGATCGCCGGCATCGTCCTCGCGGTCGCGGGCGCGATCGGCCTGCGGCTGGCGGGCTTCGTCGTCAGGCCGCTGCAGCAGCTGGAGCACACGGCCAGCGCGCTCGGGCACGGCGACCTGACGGCCCGCGCGGACGAGACGGACGGCCCGGAGGAGGTGCGGTCGCTGGCGGCGGTGTTCAACGACACGGCGGCCCAGCTCGAGCAGCTCTTACGGTCCCAGGACGAGTTCGTCGCCGACGCGTCGCACCAGCTCCGGACGCCGCTCACCGCGCTTCGGCTGCGGCTCGAGAACCTCGCGCGGGACGTGACGCCCGAGGGCGAGGAGGAGCTCGCTGCCGCCCTGGCCGAGGTCGAGCGGCTGAACGGCCTCGTCGACGCCCTGCTCGCTCTGGCCCGCTCCGACGCGAAGGCCGCTCCCGCCGGCCGCGTCGAGCTCTCCAGGCTCGTCCACGAGCGCGCCGACGCGTGGAACGCGCTCGCCGAGGAGCGCGGCGTCCGCCTGGCGGCGGTGGCCCGGGACGCGGTGGCGGCTCACGCGTCGGAAGAGCGCCTGCGGCAGGTCCTCGACAATCTCGTCGAGAACGCCGTCGAGGTCTCCCCGCGGGGTGGGACGGTCACATTGGAGGCGCGCGCCGCCTCGCCGTGGGTCGAGTTGCGCGTCCGCGACGAGGGGCCGGGCATGTCCTCCGAGGAGCGCAGGCGGGCGTTCGACCGCTTCTGGCGCGCCCGCGGCGGCGAAGGCAGCGGCCTCGGCCTGGCGATCGTCCGGCGCCTGGTCGAGGCGGACGGCGGCTCGGTCGAGCTCGAGGGGAATCACGGGCAGGGGCTCGAGGCGATCGTGCGCCTGCGCCCGGCCTGAGCGGCGCCGCCGGTCCAGGAAAACCCGCAACGAGGGTCGGTGGCGGCGCGGATGCGGCCGTCGCCCCGCCGGCGGACAGTAGGGGCGGTCGCGCCCACTGCGACCTCACGAACGAGGAGGAAACCATGGCTGTCAAGGTCGCAATCAACGGCTTCGGGCGGGTCGGACGCGCCGCGTTCCGCGCCGCCTTCGAGCGCGAGGCCGAGCTCGAGTGGGTCGGGATCAACGACCTCGCCGAGCTCGAGGCCCTCGCCCACCTGCTGAAGTACGACTCCGTCTACGGCCGGTTCCCCGGCACGATCGAGCCGGGCGACGGCTTCCTTCGCGTCGACGGCAGCGAGATCCCGTTCTTCGCCGAGGCGGATCCCGCCGCACTCCCCTGGGGCGACCTCGACGCGGAGGTCGTGCTCGAGTGCACGGGCCGGTTCCGCTCGCGGGATGACGCCGCGAAGCACCTCGATGCCGGCGCCCGCAAGGTCGTCGTCTCGGCGCCGATGAAAGACCCGGACACGACCGTCGTCCTCGGCGTCAACTTCGACTCGGCGTACGACCCGGAAACGCACGACGTGATCTCGAACGCGTCCTGCACGACGAACTGCCTCGCCCCGGTGGCGAAGCTGTTGCACGAGACGATCGGGATCAGGCACGGCCTGATGACGACGATCCACGCGTACACCGCGGACCAGCGGCTCGTCGACCTCCCGCACAAGGATCTGCGCCGGGCGCGCGCGGCCGCCGTCAACCTCGTCCCCACGTCGACGGGCGCGGCGAAGGCGATCGGTCTCGTGATCCCGGAGCTCGCCGGCAAGCTGCACGGGTTCGCGGTGCGGGCGCCGATCCCGACCGGGTCGATGGTCGACCTGACGATCGAGGCATCCCGGCCGACGTCGGTCGAGGAGATCAACGAGGTCTTCCGGGACCGGAGCGACGTCGCTGAACTCGAGGGGATCCTGGCGTACAGCGAGGAGCCGCTCGTCTCGTCGGACGTCGTCAAATCGACCTACTCGTCGATCTTCGACGCGCCGCTGACGAGCGTCGTCGATCGCACCCAGGTGAAGGTGGTGGCCTGGTACGACAACGAGTGGGGCTACTCGAACCGCCTGCTCGAGGTGGCAGAGAAGGTGCTCGTCGGCCGGACGGCGCTCGTCGGATGACTCCGTGGCCGGCCGGGCCTGCACGGCCCGGCCGGCCTACCGGCTGAGGACGAGCTGGAGCGCCATCATGGCCGCGTACGAGAGGAGTGCGACGACGGCGATCGCGCGGGTGGACGCGGTCTGTCGGGCCTCGGGGAGCAGCTCCGACGCCACGAGCCAGGTCATCGCGCCCGCGGCGAACCCGAACCCGGCCGGCAGGAACGGCGTGAACGTCTCGACGAAGAGGAAGGCGGGCACGGCGAGCAGAGGCTGCGGCAGGCTCGAGAAGACGCTCCAGCCCGTCGCAGCGAGCGGACGCGTCCCGCGCGGCACGAGCACGAGGCTGATCGCCAGCCCTTCCGGGATGTTGTGGATCGCGATCGCTGCCGTGATGAACGCTCCGAGCTCCGCCCCTCCTCCGAACGACACTCCCACGCCGACGCCCTCCGTGAGCGAGTGGACGGTCATTACAGCGATGATCGTGACCGCCTTGAGGGCATCCGCGCCGCGGAGCGAGCCGAGATGGAGGTCGTCCTTCCGCTGCCGCAGGAGCGCGCTCGTGGCGGCGATCAGCGCCATACCGACCGCCGCGCCGGCCACCGTCCGGAGCGGGCCGCGCCGCAGCCCTTCCCAGGCGAGGACCGTGCTCGCGGCGAGCATGAACCCGCCCGCGGCGGTGTCCGCGAGGCCGAGTCGGCTTGGCCGGACGTCATGGACGAAGAAGAAGGGCAGGGCGCCGAGCCCGGTCGCGAAGGCGGTCACCAGGGCGGCGAGGAAGACGGTCGTCGCCGACACCGTGCAGATACTCACGCTTCGGGGAAGCCGGTCCTCGTCGAACGGCCCGTGCTCGTGACTCCGTAGATCCCCGCACACCGATCCGTCTCGCCACCGATGCTGCGGCGCCGCCTCCCCCGCGAGACTCACGGCAGAAGCGATCGAACGACGACCAAGGAGGTGGGGCGCGATGAAAGCGCTCGTCTATCACGGGCCCGGCGAGAAGGCGTGGGAGGAGAAGCCCGACCCCGCGATCGTCGAGCCCACGGACGCGATCGTGCGGATCGACACCGCCACGATCTGCGGAACCGACCTGCACATCCTCAAGGGCGACGTCCCCGAGGTGGCGCCCGGCACCGTGCTCGGCCACGAGGCCGTCGGCACCGTCGTCGAGGTCGGATCGGCCGTGACGACGTTCGCCTCGGAGGACCGCGTGCTGATCTCCTGCATCACCGCGTGCGGCCGCTGCCGGTTCTGCAAGGAGGGCCACTACGGCCTCTGCAGCGGCGGAGGCGGCTGGATCCTCGGCCACCTGATCGACGGTGTGCAGGCCGAGCTCGCGCGGATCCCGTTCGCGGACACGTCGCTCTACCACGTGCCCGACAGGCTCACCGACGAGCAGGTCCTGTTCCTCGCGGACATCCTGCCGACGTCCTACGAGGTCGGGATCCTGAACGGGAAGGTCGACGCGGGCGACGTGGTCGTCATCGTCGGGGCCGGCCCGATCGGACTGGCGGCCGTGATGACGGCGAAGCTGTACACGCCGGGCACGATCGTCGTCGTCGACCTCGCCGACGCGCGCCTCGAGAAGGCGCTCGAGCTCGGGGCCGACGTCACGATCAACAGCGGCCGTGAGGATCCGGTCCAGATCATCCAGGAGCTGACCGAAGGCCTCGGCGCCGACGTCGCGATCGAGGCGGTCGGGATCCCGGAGACGTTCGAGCTCTGCGCTGAAATCGTCCGCCCAGGCGGGCACGTGGCGAACGTCGGCGTCCACGGCAAGCCCGCGACGCTGCACCTCGAGACGCTCTGGATCAAGGACGTCACGATCACGACCGGGCTCGTCGACACCTCGACGACGCCGCGGCTGCTGACGCTGATAGCGCAGGGGAGGCTCGACCCGCTTCCCCTCGCGACGCACCGCTTCCCGCTCGACGCGACGATGGACGCGTACGAGACGTTCGCGGCGGCGGCCGAGACGAACGCGCTCAAGGTCGTGCTCGAGGCGCAGCCCGTGGCCGCGCGAGAAGCAGCCGCGACAGCGCTCGCGACGGTCGCCTGACGAACGACGGGCGGGTGCCGGCTTAGTCCGGCACCCGCCCCGAGGCGGCTAGGCGGCCAGCTCCAGGGTCTCCGCGGCGAAGAGGCTCTCGACGGCCGGGCGCCGGCGGAGGATCCGCTGGCGCACGGCGTGGTCGACGAGCTCCTCGATCGTCGCGCGGTTGGGCTCGACGCCGTAGGGGAGGGGGTCCGCTCCGGTGATCTCCATCACCCGCGCGTGCATCCGGTCGGCCGGCGTCGGCTCGGCGATCTCGCCGCTCCGCAGGCGCCGGACGTAGGCGTCCTTCGCCTCGGCGAACGCCGCGAAGAGGCTCCGCGCCAGGCCCGGGTGCGCCTCGAGCAGCTCGTCCTTCACGACGATTAGGTGGTTGATCGGGTAGTGGCCCCGCCGGCGCAGGGCGTCGTAGCCGGCTTCCTCAGCGTCCGGGATCAGGGTCGTCGCCCCGGGGGCGTCGACACCGATCGCAGCCGCCACCTCCCCGGCTGCGAGCAGGGCGGCGAGGTCGCGTCCGGGCTCCATCGGGACGACGTTCGCGGGCGGGCGGTACTCCGCCACGTGCTCGTCGCCGGAGAGCACCCACGTCACCCGATCGAGGTCGACGCCGTGCTCGGCCGCCAGGATGCCGCGCGCCCAGACGCCGGTCGTCACGGTGTAGCCGCGGTTGACGCCCACCTGCTCGCCCTCGAGCTGCTTCGGGTCGCGCCGCGAGCGGCACACGATCGCGCCGTGGTGGAACCCCCGCACGGGGAAGATCGGCAGCGCGGTTAGCGGCTTGCCCGCCTCCTTCGCGCAGAGGTACGTCGTGAACGCCAGCTCGCAGACGTCGTAGAGGAGCTCGCGCACCATCCGTCGGAACGCGTGGATGAGCGGGTCGACTTCCTCGAAGTCGAACGCGAGGCCGCGAGGCGAAACCGTCCCGTCCTTCAGCGCCGCGGTGGCTGCCTGCGTCCGCGTGACCGTCCTGAGGCGGAGCATCCGCCGGACGATACTGGCGCGACCTCCGAAGCTCGTTAGGCTCGCCGCGATGGGGAACGGAGTCGTCGTCCGCAACATCAGCCGCGCGGACAGACCCGTGGTCGACGCATTCGCGGACTTCGGGGTCGCCACCGTCCACGAGGCGCAGGGGCGCACCGGTTTGCTCGCGGCGGACGTCCGTCCCATCTACCGCGGGGCACACGTCGCCGGCAGCGCCGTGACCGTGAGCGTCCCGCCGGGCGACAACTGGATGGTCCACGTCGCGGTCGAGCTCTGTCAGGACGGCGACGTGCTCGTGATCGCACCGACGTCGCCGTCGGACGGCGGCTACCTCGGCGAGCTGCTCGCGACCGCGCTGCAGGTGCGCGGCGTCCGGGGCGTCGTCGTCGACGCGGGCTGCCGCGACGTTGCCGAGCTGGAGCGGATGCGCTTTCCCGTCTGGTCGAGGTGCGTCTCCGCCCTCGGCACGGTCAAGGAGACCCTGGGCGACGTCAACGTCCCCGTCACGTGCGCCGGGCAGCCGGTCGAGCCCGGGGACGTGGTCGTCGCGGACGACGACGGGGTGGTGGTCGTCCCTCAGGCGGACGCGGCCTCGGTCGCTGGAGGCGTCCGGGCCCGCGAGGAGCAAGGAGGCCGCCGCCCGGAAGCGCTACAGGGCCGGCGAGCTCAGCCTCGACGTGCAGGGCATGCGCGAAGCGCTCGAGGAGACGGGCCTCCGGTACGTCGATTGATCATCGACTGCCACGGCCACTACACGACGACGCCGCCCGCGCACAGGCGGTTCCGGGAGGCTCAGCTTGCCCGGCTGGCCGATCCGAACCTGCCCGAGCCGGCACCGGCGGAGATCGGCGACGACGAGATCCGCGCAGAGCATCGAGGAGAACCAGCTGCGGCTGCTGCGCGAGCGCGGCGGCGACCTCGTCATCTTCTCGCCGCAGGCGTCCGCGATGGAGCACCACGTGCCCGACCCTGCGACCGCGCGCGCGTGGGCGCGCGCGTGCAACGGCCTCGTCCACCGCGTCGTCCGTCTGTTCCCGGAGCACTTCGCCGGCTGCTGCCAGCTCCCGCAGACGCCCGGGGGCTCGCTCGACGACTCGGTCGCGGAGCTCCGGCGCTGCGTCGAGGAGCTGGGCTTCGTCGGCTGCAACCTCAACCCCGACCCGTCCGGAGGGCACTGGACGGCGCCGCCGCTCACCGACGAGTACTGGTTCTCGCTGTACGAGGCGATGGTGGACCTCGACGTGCCGGCGATGATCCACGTGTCGGCGTCGTGCAACCCGAACTTCCACACGCTCGGGGCGCATTACCTGAACGCCGACACGAGCGCGTTCATGCAGCTCGTCGAGGGCGACCTCTTCGGCCGCTTCCCGACGCTCCGGCTCGTGATCCCGCACGGCGGCGGCGCGGTCCCGTACCACTGGGGGCGCTATCTCGGGCTCGCCGAGCGGCTCGAGCGGCCGCCGCTCGAGGGCCATGTGATGCGGAACGTCTTCTTCGACACCTGCGTCTACCACCAGCCCGGGATCGACCTGCTGGCACGCGTGATCGACGTCGACAATGTCCTCTTCGCCTCGGAGATGCTCGGCGCGGTGCGCGGTGTCGATCCGGCGACGGGGGCCGCCTGGGACGACACGAAGCGGTACGTCGACGCCGTCGACCTGTCCGACGAGGACAAGCGCAAGGTCTTCGAGCTGAACGCCCGCAGGGTCTACCCGCGGCTCGACCGGCAGCTGGCCGCCGTCGGGCGCTGAGCCGGTCTTCGGCGCAGGAGGCACTGCCGCCGCTTTTCTGTGCAGAATCGACACATGGCGGAGATCGTCGCGCTCCAGGAGGCGGTCTTCGAGCTCGTCCATGACGGCGACTCCGTCGCGCTCGAGGGCTTCACGCACCTGATCCCGCACGCGGCCGGGCACGAGCTGATCCGGCAGCGGCGCCGCGACCTCGCGCTGATCCGAATGACGCCGGACATCATCTATGACCAGCTGATCGGCGCCGGGTGCGCGCGGCAGCTGACGTTCTCCTGGGGCGGCAACCCGGGCGTCGGCTCGCTCCACCGTCTCCGGGACGCGGTCGAGAACGGTTGGCCGCGGCCGCTCGGGCTCGTCGAGCACTCCCATGCGGGCATGGCCGCCGCGTACGCCGCGGGCGCCGCGAACCTGCCGTTCGGCGTGCTGCGCGGCTACCGCGACACCGACCTCGCGGCTCGCGCGAACGTCGCGACGATCACGTGTCCCTTCACCGGCGAGGAGCTCGCTGCGGTGCCCGCCCACCGACCCGACGTCGGGATCGTCCACGCACAGCAGGCCGACCGGCAGGGGAACGTCCAGCTCTGGGGGATCACGGGCGTCCAGAAGGAGGTCGTGCTCGCCTCCAGCCGCGCGATCGTCACGGTCGAGGAGATCGTCGACGAGATCGAGCTGCGGCCCGGAGGGGTCGTGGTTCCCGGCTGGGCGATCGACGCCGTGGCGCCGTTCGCAGGGGGCGCGCACCCGTCCTACGCGCACGGCTACTACGAGCGCGACAACGACTTCTACGTCCAGTGGGACGAGATCTCGCGCGACCGCGATCGCTTCACAGCGTGGATCGAGGACAACGTGCTGGAATCCGGAGTCGCCGCATGAACTCGAACTACACGTCGGACGAGATGATGGCCGTCGCCGCGTCGCGTCGGCTCCACGACGGCGCGGTCTGCTTCGTCGGGATCGGGCTGCCGAGCCTCGCCGCGAACCTCGCGCGCGCGACGCACGCGCCCGGCTGCGTCCTCATCTACGAGAGCGGCACGATCGGGGCGAAGCCGTACGAGCTGCCGCTCTCGATCGGCGACGGGGAGCTGGCCGAGACGGCGGACACGGTCGTCTCCGTGCCCGAGATGTTCGCCTACTGGCTCCAGAGCGGGCGCATCGACGTCGGCTTCCTCGGCGCGGCACAGATCGACCGCCACGGGAACCTCAACTCGACCGTGATCGGCGACTACGACCATCCGCAGGTCAGACTCCCCGGCGGCGGCGGCGCGCCGGAGATCGCGACCTCGGTGCGCGACGTCTTCGTCATGCTCCGCCAGACCCCCCGTGCATTCGTCGAGCGGCTCGACTTCAAGACGAGCGTCGGCGAGCGGGTGCGGGTCGTCGTGACGGATCTGGGGCTCCTCGAGCCGCGGGGCGGGGAGCTGACGCTGACGCACGTGCACCACGGGGTCGAGCCGGACAAGGCGCGCGCGGCGACGGGGTGGGAGCTGCGCGTGGCCGACGACGTCAGCGAGACGGCGCCGCCGACGGAGGCCGAGCTCGAGGCCCTACGGGCGCTGCGGACGAAGGGAGTGCGGGTGTGACCGACGATCCGGCCGTGACTGTGGTCGAGGACGTCGACCCGCCGCTTCTCTACCCCGAGTACCGTTCCACGACCGTGCGGGCGCCCACGCGGCCGCTTGTCATCCTCCCCGACCGGTTCCGCGACCTCGAGAGCCCCGTCTTCGGCCACGAGACGATCGGACCGCTCGACAACGACCTGACCCGCCAGCACGAGGGCGAGCCGCAGGGCGAGCGGATCACCGTCGCCGGCCGCGTGCTCGAGGAGGACGGCCGGCCGGTGCGCAACGCGCTCGTGGAGATCTGGCAGACGAACGCCGGCGGGCGCTATCGGCACGAGGGCGACCAGCACCCGTCTCCGCTCGACCCGAACTTCACCGGCGCGGGCAGGACGCTCACGGACGACGACGGCCGCTACGAGTTCGTCACGATCAAGCCGGGGTCGTACCCGTGGCAGAACCACCCGAACGCCTGGCGGCCGGCGCACATCCACTTCTCCCTCTTCGGCCGCGCCTTCTCGAGCCGGCTCGTCACGCAGATGTATTTCCCCGGCGACCCGCTGTTCGAGCTCGACCCGATCTTCCAGTCGGTGCGGGACCCGAAAGCGCGAGAGCGGCTGGTCGCGCAGTTCGACCTCGGGCTGACGCAGCCGGAGTGGTCGCTCGGCTACCGCTTCGACGTCGTCCTCCGCTCGACGCCGTTCGAATGAGCGGCCGGACGCCCTCCCAGACCGTCGGGCCGTACTTCACGATCGGCCTCACCCGCGAGCGGCAGTGCGACGTCGTGCCAGGGGGCAGCGTGCGCATCGTCGGCCGCGTCTTCGACGGCGACGGGCCCGTGCACGACGCGATCGTGGAGCTGTGGCAGCGATCCGACGACGGGACGCTCTGGGGCAGGTGCGGCACGGACGCCGACGGCAACTTCGAGTTCGTGACCGAGCGCCCGGAGGACGGCGTCGTCGACGTGCAGGTGTTCGCGCGCGGGCTGCTCAGGCAGGTCGTCACGCGGTGCTACTTCCCGGGCACGAGCGACGACGTGCTCGAGGCGCTCGAGCCAGAGGCGCGCGAGACTCTGATCGCCCGCGAGGAGGAGGGGGCGCTGCGGTTCGACGTCCACCTCCAGGGGGAGCGGGAGACGGTGTTCTTTGCCGTTTGACGGGCTGTTCGTGCCGCCCGCCCTGCGCGCGGCGGTCTCAGACGGCGCGTGGCTGGAGGCGATGCTGGAGGCGGAACGGGCGCTCGCCGCCGCCGAGGCGCGCGTCGGGGTGATTTCGGCGGAGGAGGCGGACGCGGTCGCCGCCGCCTGCGCCGGGCCGTTCGACGTGGACGCCCTCGTGCTCGACGGCCGCCGCGTCGGGAATCCGGTCGAGCCGCTCGTCCGCGCGTTGCGCGAGCGGGCCGAGCGGGCGCACTGGGGCGCGACGAGCCAGGACGTCCTCGACACGGCGACCGCGCTCGTCGCGCGCGACGCGGGCGCGCTCGTGGTGGGGGAGCTCCGCGGCCTCGGCGCCGCCTGCGCCGGCCTGGCGGAGCGCCATCGCGACACGGTCATGGCTGCGCGGACGCTGCTCCAGCAGGCCGTACCGACGACGTTCGGGCTCAAGGCCGCGGGCTGGCTCGTGGGCGTCGTGCACGCGCGCGGCCGCCTCGAGGCGGCGCTACCGCTGCCGGCGCAGCTCGGTGGGGCGGCCGGCACGCTCGCGGCGCTCGACGACCGGGGGCTCGACGTGCTGAACGCGTACGCGGAGGTGCTCGGCCTGCCCGACCCGGTGCTCCCCTGGCACACGCGCCGGCTGCGGGTCGCGGAGCTCGGATCGGCCCTGGCGATCGCCGCCTCCTTCACCGGGAAGATCGCGCTGGACGTGGCGCTGCTCGCGCAGACCGAGGTCGGCGAGGTGCGGGAGCCGGCCGAGGGCGGCTCCTCGACGATGCCGCACAAGCGGAACCCTGTCGGGTCGACGCTCGCGCGCGCCTGCGCCGCGAGAGCGCGCGCCGCGGCGGCCGAGCTCGTCGCCGCGGTCGAGCAGGAGCACGAGCGGGCGGCCGGGGCGTGGCACACGGAGTGGGGAGCCCTGTCCGACGCCCTCGCCTTCGCCGGCGGCGCCGCGGCGTGGGCGCGCGAAACGCTCGAGGGGCTCGAGGTCGACGCAGAGCGGATGCACGCGAACATCTCCGCCGACACGCTTTCCGAGGCGGCGACGTTCGGCGTGGAGGCGTCCGAGCCCAGCGACTACCTCGGCTCGGCGGACGCGTTCGTCGACCGGGCACTCGACTTCCACCGAGAGGCCGGGTGAGCCTCAACCACCGGATCGACGGCGAGGGCGACCGCGTCGTCGTGCTCGCGGGGTCGCTCGGGTCGACGCTGGAGATGTGGGAGCCGCAGGTACCGGCGCTCGCGAGGCGGTTCCGCGTGCTGCGCTTCGACCACCCGGGCCACGGCGGCTCGCCGCTGCTGGAGGATCGCAGCGTGTACGGGATCCTCCGGGAGGTCGTGTCGCTCCTCGACGAGCTCGGGCTGGAGCGGGTCTCCTTCTGCGGGCTCTCGCTGGGCGGCGCGGTCGGCATGCGGCTCGCGCTCGACGCGCCGGACCGGCTCGACCGGCTCGTCCTCTGCTGCACGTCGATGCGCTTTGCGACGCCGGAGTTCTGGGACGAGCGCGTGCGGGCGGTGCGGGAGGAGGGCGTCGAGTCGATCGCGGACGTGATCGTCGAGCGGTGGTTCACGCCCGGGTTCCGCGACGTGCGACGCTACCGCGAGATGCTCGTCTCGACGCCGAGAGAGGGCTACGCCCGCTGCTGCGAGGCGCTCCGCGACTGGGACGTCCGCGGGCAGCTCGGGGACGTGAGCGTGGCGACGCTCGTCGTCGCCGGCTCGGACGATCCGTCCACGCCGCCGGCCGACCTCGAGGCGATCGCGGCCGAGGTCCCGGATGCGCGACTGGTCCAGATCGACGGCGCGCGGCACTTCGTCAACGTCGAGCGGGCGGGCGAGGTCGACGACCTGCTGCTCTCGTTCCTGTGAGCCACGACGAGGGCATGCGCGTGCGGCGGGAGGTGCTCGGCGACGAGCACGTCGACGCGGCGACGGCGAAGACGACCGACTTCACGCGCGACTTCCAGGAGCTGATCACCCGGTACGCGTGGGGCGAGATCTGGACGCGCCCCGGCCTCGACCGGCGGACGCGGAGCTGCATGACGTTGATCGCGCTGATCGCGCTCGGCCGGCACGAGGAGCTCGCGCTGCACGTCCGCGCCGCGCTGCGGAACGGGCTCACCCCGGACGAGATCAAGGAGGTCCTGCTCCACAGCGCGATCTACTGCGGCGTGCCCGCGGCGAACTCCGCGTTCGCAATCGCGCAGCAGGTCCTGGAAGAGACCTAACCCATCATCCCCGGGTCCATCATCCCCGGGCCGGGGATGGTGAGGCCCGGGATCGCGTCCGGTGCGGCGATCAGCAGGATCCCCAGCACCAGCAGGATCGCGGCGGTCCCGTACGTGGCGACGCGGCGCCACGGCAGCAGCTTCTCGACCGCGATCAGCGCGGCCACGAACGCCATCCACGCGATCGACATCACCCCGAGCGCGAACAGCGCGGCCATCAGTGCCCAGCAGCAGCCGACGCACCAGGCGCCGTTCTTCGCGCCCATCTGGAGCGCGCCCGAGAGGCCGCCCCGCCACGAGCCGAGCAGGAAGCCGAGCGGGCTCCGGCACTTCGAGAGGCACACGTCCTTGACCGGCGTGAGCTCGTAGAGCGCGGCGACGATCAGGATGCCGCCGGCGGCCCACTTCCCGGCGTTGTTCCAGGCGAGCTCGTCGCCGAGGAGGCTGCCCCCGAGCTCCGAGACGCCGAAGGCGAGGACGCCCGCGGCCGTCCAGGTGAGGAGGTACCCGGACGTGAAGACGAGCGGCGCGAGCGGGTCGCGGCTCTTCGTCATGCGCGAGTAGAGCGCCACCGTCGGCGCGACCGACGGGAACATCATCGCGGCCATCATCACGACCCAGACGCCGATGAACCACCCGAGCGTGCCGAGATCGGTCCCGGGGCCGCCGTCCATGCCGCGCATACGGTCGACCGTGACCCACCAGCAGACGACGGCCAGGCCGAACAGCAGAGCGATCAAGCCCAGACGCGCGCGCGCCGCTGCGAGCGCAGGCCAAATCCCGACGCCCTCGCGCGGAGCCCGCTCGGCGGCTTCGATCACAGGGTCAGGCGGCCCAGGAGAACTCCGAGGTGGAGATCCCCGTCTTGCCCTCGTACTGGATCCCGAAGGCGTCGATGCTCGAGCGCTTCGCCTCGGCGATCGTGAACTCCGAGCTGACCGGGTGGAACATGCCCGTGATCCGCACCGGCTCCCCGGACTCCTTGCCGAACGGGACGACGTCCTCGATCTCGAAGTCGATCGCGTCCCCGATCTTGACGCTGTGGCTGAGGCCGTCCTCGACGATCTCGATCGACGCTCGCTCGATGCCGAGGGTCTCGCCGATGAGGGGGGCGAGCGCCGCCATCGGGCCGCCGAGTTGCCCGGAGTCGCACGAGCACGTCTCGAAGTACGTGCCCTTGACGTTCCAGGCCATTGGGTCTCCTTCGGGGAAGAGGCGTCGGACCGGCATTGTCCGGTCTCGGGACCGCCCAGGTCAACCGTCAGTAGCATCGCCGGATGGACGGCTACGCTTTCGTCCACCGCGAGCGCGTCCGGTTCCGCGACTGCGACGCGATGGGACACGTGAACAACGCGGTCTTCTCGACGTACCTCGAGGAGTCGCGGATCGACGTGCTCGGCGGGCTCCGGCCTTTCATCCTCGCGCGGGTCGAGATCGACTTCCGCTCGCAGCTTCGAGCCGGCGAGCAGATCGAGATCGGGACGCGGTGCTCCCGGATCGGGACGAAGAGCTTCGACCTCGAGCACCAGATCCGCAGCGACGGGCGCGTCGTCGCCGACGCCCGCAGCGTCCTCGTCGCGTACGACTACGAGACCGAGTCGAGCGTGCCGCTGTCGGATGAGCTGAAGCGGCGGCTGGCCGGATGAACCGCGGCGTCGTCCTGACCGAGGTGGGCCGCTTCGGCCTGGAGGAGATCGAGGTCTCGCCGCCGGGGCCGTCGGAGGTGGCGGTCCGCATCGAGGCCAGCGGCGTGTGCCACAGCGACCTGCACGTCGCTCAGACCGGCTGGGCGCACCGCCTCCCCGTGCTGCTCGGCCACGAGGGTGCAGGCGTGGTCGAGGCCGTCGGCGAAGGAGTCGAGTCGGTCGCCGTCGGCGACCGTGTCGTGCTCGGCTGGCGCTCGCCCTGCGGCCGGTGCCCCTGGTGCTCGCGCGGAGACCAGCGCCGCTGCCGGACGCCACCGCGTGCACGGGGGCGGCTGGCGCTTCCCGACGGGCGCGAGCTCTCGCAGACGCTGCAGATGGGGACGTTCGCCGACCGGACCGTCGTCCACGAGGCCGCCGCCGTCGTCGTTCCCGACGGGCTGCCACCCGAGCAGGCGTGCCTGATCGGGTGCGCGATCGCGACCGGGGTCGGCTCGGTGCTCGAGACGGCGCACGTGTGGGAGGGAGCACGCGTCGCCGTGATCGGCTGCGGCGCAGTCGGCCTGTCGGCGGTCCAGGGCGCGCGCATCGCGGGCGCGGAGGAGATCTACGCCCTCGACCTGGACGACCGGAAGGTCGAGACGGCGCGCCGGTTCGGCGCGACCCACGGCGGCCCGGGCGAGCGGCTCGACTTCGTATTCGACGTCGTCGGGCGGCCGGAGACGGTCGCGCAGGGGCTGGACATGCTCGGGCACGCCGGCACGCTGGTCTTCATCGGTCTGCCGCAGCCGGGCACGAGCGCCTCGGTCGACCTCAACGCCCTCTTCGACCGCCGGCTCCGGATCGTCGTCTCCCACGGCGGTGACCACTGGCCGGCGGAGGACTTCCCGAGGCTCGCCGCCTGGGCGCTCGAGGGGAAGCTCGATCTCGCCTCGATGGTGAGCAAGACCGTCGGTCTGGAGGACGTGGAGAGCGCGTTCGCGGAGCTCGGCGCGGGCGACGTGATCCGCTCGGTCATCCTCCTCTGAGGTCGTCCCCGAGGACGGCTTCGAGTAGCTCCGCATACTCCGGATCGCGCTCGGGGTCGTAGCCTGGCGTCAGGTGCCGCCTGACCTGGAGCTCCGCGACCGCGTTCTCGCCGAGGCGGCGGAGCGCGCCGACCTGCACGGCCCGGACGAGCGTCTCCACCTGGCGGCGGATGTGCAGCGAGCCGTGCACCGCGTCGTCCACCGACCGGCGCAAGCGCTCCCCGAGATCACGCGTGTCGACGCCATCGATGCGCTCCATCACGACGTCGATCGCGTCGAGGCGGCCGAGGTCGCGGTGCACCTGGGCGCAGAGGACGTTGTGCGTGCCCTCCCAGCTCTCGAACACGATCGCGTCCCGCCACAGTCGCGGCAGCGGCGAGAAGTCCTCGATCGTGCCGTTGCCGCCGAGCGCCTCGATCCCGCGCCGGCAGGCGTCCGTGGCCGCGATCGAGGTGGCGAACTTGTTCGCGTTGACGAGGATCCGGTGCCACGTGACGTCGCCCTCGTCGGCGGTGCCGGTGTCGATCCGGTCGACGAGCGCGGTCAACTCGAGCGTGGAGGCGAGCGCGGCAGCCTCCTCCGCCTTCATGACCGCCAGGTTCTCGCGCACGAGCGGGAAGTCGGCGATCGGGCGGCCGAACGCGCTGCGGTGGCGCGCGAAGCTCGCCGCCTCGAGGTAGGCGCGCCGCATGAGGCCGGTCGAACCGAGCGCGTTCAGCCAGCGTGAGGTGTTGAGGACGACGCCGGCAGCGATCCTGAAGCCGTCCTCGAGCGCGCCGATCGGGAACGCGAGCGCGCCCGCGAACTCGATCTCGCCGGTGGCGAGGACGCGCGTGCCGAGCTTGTCCTTCAGCCGCTGGATCCGAAAGCCGTTGACTCTGCCGTCGACCTCGCGCGGGACGAGGAAGCAGCCGATGCCGCGCGTCCCGTCGGGCGCGCCGCGCGGCCGCGCGGTGACGACGAACTGCTCCGCGTCGGCGACCGAGCAGAACCACTTCTCGCCGGAGATCCGCCACGCGTCGCCGTCGGGCACGGCCTCGACGCGGTTGGCGCCCACGTCCGAGCCGCCCTGGATCTCGGTCAGGAACTGGGCGCCGCGGTCGCAGCGGTCGTAGTCCGGGTCGAGCAGCGCCGGGAGGAACCGCTCCCGCAGCTCCTTGGACCCGTGGCGGCGCAGCGCCCGGACGAGCCCGGCGGTGCAGACGACCGGGCAGGCGTGGCCGCCCTCGCCGGCGTGGGCGAGCAGATACAGGAGCGCCGCCTGCTCGAAGGCGGGCGCGCCGACGACGCCGGTGGCCCAGACCGCGCGGCCGGCCTCCGCGTACTCGTCGCCGAAGAGGACGTGCTGATCCGCGTCGACCCCTGGCGTGCCGTGGCGGCCCTCGATCGCGGCGACCGCGGGCTCGACGACGGTCGCGACTGCCCGGCCGAACGCCCGTAGCCGGGGCTCGACCTCCGCGAGCGCCGCGTCGCCGAGGTGGGCGCGCAGGCCGGCCGCGAGCAGCGGGGCCGCAGCGTAGAAATCGTCCGGACGGGAAGCCTCCCACCGCGCGATCCCCGCCCGGCCGTCCTCGTCCACCCGGCGAGCCTACCGCGATAGGGTTCGATCGATGAACCTCCGCGACAGCCCGGACGAGGCCGCCTTCCGCGCCGAGGTGCGCGACTGGCTCGCGGCCAACCTGCCGGGCGAGTGGGGGCCCGAGTGGAGCCGCAAGCTGTACGACGCCGGCTACGCCGGCATGACGTGGCCGACGGAGTACGGCGGGCATAGCGCCCCGTACAGCCACCAGGCGATCGCAGCTGGAGGAGTTCGCCCGCGCACGAGGCGCCGCAGCACATGAACGTGATCGCGCTCGGGATGGCCGGGCCGACGATCATGGCGCACGGCACCGAGGAGCAGAAGGAGCGCTACCTCCACAAGATGCTCACGGCGGAGGAGATCTGGTGCCAGGGGTTCTCCGAGCCGGGCGCCGGGTCCGACCTGGCCGCCGTGCGCACGCGGATCGAGCCGCAGGACGACCACTTCCTCGTCAACGGCCAGAAGGTCTGGTCGTCGTTCGCGCACATCGCGAGCTTCTGCATCCTCGTCGGGCTGACCGATCCGGAGGCGCCGCGCTACCGCGGCCTGACCTACGTGATCGTCGACATGCAGCTCGCCCGGCGTCGAGGTGCGGCCGCTGCGCCAGATCACCGGCGAGGCGGAGTTCAACGAGATCTTCTTCACCGACGTGAAGGTGCCGCGTGAGAACCTCCTCGGCGAGATCGGCGGCGGCTGGCAGGTGGCGATGACGACGCTCCTCCACGAGCGCGGCACGCTCGGCTTCGCGCTCGGCGGCACGCTCGAGCTGCAGGTGACGAAGCTCGTCGCGCTCGCGAAGCAGCGCGCGGCGGACGACCCGATCATCCGAGACCGGGTCGCCCAGGAGTGGATCGAGCTGCAAGGCGCTGAAGCTGATGAACAACCGCGCGCTGACGACGCTCATGCAGACCGGCATCCCGGGGCCCGAGGGCTCGGGCTCGAAGCTGCACTGGTCGGAGCAGAACCAGCGGCTGACGAAGCTCGCGATGGAGATCCTCGGCGGCGAGGACGACGGCTACTGGCGCCACCAGCAGCTGCGCAGCCGCGGCAACACGATCGAGGCGGGAACGAGCGAGATCCTCCGCAACATCATCTCCGAGCGCGTGCTCGGCCTCCCGAGGAGCCGCTGATGCAATTCGCCTTCACCGAGGAGCAGGAGCTGCTGCGGCGCGAGGCGCGCGACGTCCTCGCGAACGGCGGCTGGAGCCGCGACGAGCTCGCCGAGCTGGACTTCCTGGACCGGGCCGTCCTGTTCGAGGAGGCCGGGCGGGCGAACCGCGGCGAGGAGTTCTTCGAGGAGTCCGGCCCGCGCGAGGAGCAGCTCGCATCGCTCTGCCTCGAGGCGGTCGGCATCGCCGCGAAGGCGCTCGACCTCGCGGTCGAGTACGCGAAGACGCGGGAGCAGTTCGGCCGGCCGATCGGCGTCTACCAGGCCGTCTCGCACAGGCTCGCCGACACGTTCGTCGAGATCGAGCTCGCGCGCTCGCTCGCGTACTGGGCCGCCTGGTGCGTGGCCGAGCAGGACGAGCAGGCGCCGGTCGCGGTCGCGGCGGCGAAGGCGTACTGCGGGGACGCGGCGGTGGCGGCGTGCGAGCGCTCGATCCAGGTGCACGGCGGCATCGGCTTCACCTGGGAGCACGTGCTGCACGAGTACTACGAGCGCGCGCTCTGGATCCAGGCGTTCGGCGGCTACGCGCGGGAGCACCGCGCGCAGATCGCGGCCTGGCTCCTCGATTGACGCGGACGGCGCTCGTCACGGGTGCGTCGTCCGGCATCGGCGAGGCGTGCGCGCTCCGGCTTGCGCGCGGCGGCTGGCGCGTGCTGGCGGGCGTGCGCAAGGCGCGGGGACGCTCCCGCCGGCACGGAGGAGGTTCTGCTCGACATCACGGACGCCGACCAGATCGCGGCGGCCGCCGAGCGGATCGGCGATCTGCACGGCCTCGTCAACAACGCCGGGATCGCGATCTCCTCGCCGCTCGAGGCGATCCCGCTCGACGAGCTGAGGCGGCAGCTCGAGGTGAACCTCGTCGGCCAGGTGGCGGTGACGCAGGCGCTGCTGCCCGCGCTCCGGAGGGCGCGCGGCCGCGATGGTGTTCGTCGGCTCGATCGCCGGCCGCAGCGCGCTTCCGTTCCTCGCGGCGTACGCCGCGTCGAAGCATGCGCTCGAGGCGGTCGCCGACTCGCTGCGGGTCGAGCTGGGCCCCTGGGGCCTGCACGTCGCGATCGTCGAGCCGGGGACGATCGCGACCCCGATCTGGACGACGGCCGCGCAGACGGCCGCCGAGATCCAGGCGCGCGTGCCGCCCGAGACTCTCTCGCTCTACCGGGAGCGCATCGAGGCGTTCCGACGGGCCGCGACCGCCGCCGGCCGGCGGGCCCAGCCCGTCGAGCCCGTCGCCAGGGCGGTCGAGCACGCGCTCAGCGCGGACAAGCCGAAGACCCGTTATCTCATCGGCCGCGACGCGAAGATCCGCACGGGAATCGAGTGGCTGCCCGACCGGCTCCGCGACCGCGTCTACGAGCGGGTGCTCCTGCGTTGATAGCCGCTTGCCGCCGCCCGCGAAATCGAGGACGATTTCAGGCGTGAAGGGTCTGATGATGGACTTCCAGCTGACGCTTCCGCCCCTGCTGCGGCGCGCCGAGACGTTCTTCGGCGAGCGGGAGATCGTCACCCGGCTGCCCGACAAGAGCTTCCACCGCTACACGTGGCGCGACATGGCCCGCCGGTCGAAGCAGCTCGCCGTCGCGTTGCAGGGCCTCGGTCTCGAGCGCGGCGACCGCGTCGCCACCCTCTGCTGGAACCACTACCAGCACATGGAGGCGTATTTCGGGATCCCGTCGGGAGGCTTCGTCCTCCACACGCTCAACCTCCGGCTGCACCCCGGCGACATCGGCTACATCGCCGCGCACGCGGGCGACCGGGCGCTGATCGTCGACCGCAGCCTGCTCCCGCTCTGGGAGCAGTTCAAGGACGACACCGACATCGAGCACGTGTTCGTCGTCGAGGATTCCTACGAGGAGCTGCTCGCCGGCGCGGCGGCCGAGGACTGGGTCGACCCGGAGCTGGACGAGTGGGAAGCGGCGGCCATGTGCTACACGAGCGGCACGACCGGACGTCCGAAGGGCGTCGTCTACGCCCACCGCTCGACGATCCTGCACGCAATGGGCGTCGCGACCACGTCGCCGCTCGGCCTGCGCGTCGCCGAGGAGGACGTGATCCTCCCGGTCGTCCCGATGTTCCATGCGAACGCCTGGGGCTATCCGTACCTGGCGGCGCTGCTCGGCTGCAAGATCGTCTTCCCCGGGCCGCACCTCGACCCGGAGAGCCTGCTCGAGGACTTCGTCCAGGAACGCGTGACGTGGACCGCCGGCGTGCCGACGATCTGGCTCGGGATGCTCCAGATGCTGGACGCCGACCCGGGCAAGTGGGACCTGTCGCACATGAAGGGGATGCTCGTCGGCGGCGCCGCCGTGCCGCGCTCCCTGATCGCGGCGTACAAACAGCGCCACGGCCTGAGCATCGTCCAGGGGTGGGGGATGACCGAGACCTCGCCGGTCGCCTCCGAGACCGACTTCATCGGCGACCTCCGCGGCGCGGACGAGGAGATGAAGCTCGACGTCGTGGCGATGGCCGGGGTGCCGCTCCCGTTCGTCGAGGTGCGCGTGCGCGACGACGAGGGGGCCGAGGTGGAGTGGGACGGCGAGGCGATGGGCGAGCTGGAGGTGCGCGGGCCGTGGGTTGCGTCCGGGTACTACGAGACGCCCGAGCAGGCCGACCGCTGGACGGACGACGGCTGGTTCAAGACCGGCGACATCGCATCGATGGACCCGCGCGGGTTCATCCAGATCAAGGACCGCTCCAAGGACGTGATCAAGTCGGGCGGCGAGTGGATCTCGTCCGTCGAGCTCGAGAACGCGCTGATGGCGCATCCCGCGGTCGCCGAGGCCGCCGTGATCGCGATTCCCGACGAGAAGTGGACGGAGCGGCCGCTCGCGGCGGTCGTGCTGAAGGAGGGCGAGACGGCGACGGCGGACGACCTCCGCGACTTCCTGGCGCCGAGCTTCGCCAAGTGGTGGCTGCCCGACCGGTTCGAGTTCATTCCCGAGATCCCGAAGACGGCGGTCGGGAAGTTCCGCAAGACGGCGTTGCGCGAGCAGTTCGTCGGCGCTCCGGTCACGGCCACCGGGCCTTGAAGGCGGTTCTCCTCCGCGAGACGGGCGGACCGGAGCGGCTCGAGCTCGCCGACGTCCCCGATCCCGAGCCCGCCGACGGCGAGGTGCTCGTGCGCGTGCGCGCGTCCGGGATCAACTTCCTCGACGTGCTCGTGCGGCAGGGCAGGTACGCGCAGCAGCCCGAGCTGCCGGTCATCCCGGGAACCGAGATCGCGGGGGAGGTCGACGGCAGGCGCGTGATCGCCCTGCCGGACGCCGCGTACGCCGAGCTCGTCGTGGCGCGCGAGGCCTCGCTCGTCCCGCTGCCGGACGGCGCCTCGTTCGAGGAGGGCGCCTCGTTCCTGATGACGTTCCTGACGGCACATGTCCCGATGACCAGGCAGGTGCGGATCGAGCCGGGGTCGACGGTGCTCGTCCACGCGGCGGCCGGCGGCGTCGGGTCGGCGGCCGTCCAGCTCGCCAAGCACATGGGCGCACACGTCATCGCGACGGCGAGCTCGGAGGAGAAGCGCGCGTTCGCGGTCGAGCTCGGCGCCGACGAGGCGTACTCGTACGAGGAGTTCGCCGACGCGGTCCGTGCCGACGTCGTGATCGATCCCGTCGGCGGCGACCTGGTGGCGCCGAGCCTGAAGGTGCTGCAGCCGCTCGGGGCGCACGTCCTGCTGGGCTACGCGGGCGGGCTCTGGGGCGACCTCAGTCCCGCGCTCCTCGTCGGGCGGAACGTCAGCCTGGTCGGCTTCTACCTCGGCCGGCTGATGCGGTACCAACCGGACGTCGTGCAGGCGGCGACGCAGGAGGTCGTCGCGCTGTGGGAGCAGGGCGCCGTCCGCCCGGTCGTGGGCGCGACGTTCCCGCTCGAGCAGGCCGCCGACGCTCACCGGTTGATCGAGGAGCGGAAGAGCGTGGGCAAGGTTGTCCTCGTTCCGTAGCGCGCTCGTCACCGGCGGGCGGTCGGGGATCGGGGCGGCGGTCGTGGGCGCGCTCGAAGGCGAGGGGGCGGAGGTGCAGGTGCTCGACCTCGCCGACGGGTTCGACGTCTCGGATCCTCGTGCGTGGGAGGCTGTCGGGGCTGTGGAGTTCGCCGCACTGAACGCCGGCGTCGTCACGGGCGAGGGCAACATGGCGGAGCTGACGGACGAGCAATATCGGCGGATCCTGTCCGCGAACGTCGACGGGATCGTCAACGGCGTCCGGCGGCTGGCGAAGGTGATGGAGCCGGGCGGCGCGATCGTCGCGACGGCGTCGCTCGCCGGCCTGACGACGATGGAGCTCGACCCGATCTACGCCGGGACGAAGCACTTCGTCGTCGGCTTCGTCCGCTCCGTCGCGAAGCAGCTCCGGGAGCGCGAGATCACGATCAACGCGGTCTGCCCCGCGATCGTCGACACGCCGCTGCTCGGGGACGGCGGCGCCGAGCGGGTGCGCGCGGCCGGCTACGAGCTGCTGAGCGCCGACGAGGTCGCCGCCGCGATCCTGAAAGTGGCGCGCTCGGGCGAGACGGGCCGGGCCTGGCCGGTCGTCCCGGGCCGCCCGGTGGAACCGCACGAGTTCCACCGCTTCTTCGAGTCGACGTAGCCTCGAACACGGCCGTGTCCCGACGAGCCAGGGCCGAGGGCCTGACCCTCGAACGTGGCTTCTTGGGACAGGGCCACGTGTCGGTTTGACGTGGTGTCCGCCCGATCGAAGCTGGCTCCCTGTCCCGACCGGCCAGGGCCAAGGGCCTGACCCTCGGACTTGGCCCGAATGGCCATAGGCCCGTTACCTGACTCGAACGAGCGTCTTCCCGCGGTTCTCGCCGTTGAGCATGCCGATGAAGGCGCGCGGGGCGTTCTCGAGGCCGTCCGTGACGTCTTCCGTGTAGCGGAGCTTCCCCTCGGCGGCCCAGCGGGCGAGACGGGGCGCCGCCTCGTCGAAGCGGTGGGCGTAGTCGCTGACGAGGAAGCCCTCCATCCGCGCGCGGAAGACGATCAGCGCGCCAGGATGGAAGGTCGGCTCCGGACGCTCGAGGTTGTACTGGGAGATCTGCCCGCAGATCACGATCCGGCGCCCACGTTGAGGCGCGAGTGCACGGCCTGCGAGATCTCGCCGCCGGCGTTGTCGAAGTAGACGTCGACGCCCTGCGGAACGGCATCCCGGACGTCCTCGCTCTTGTAGTCGATCGCGACGTCGTAGCCGTAGAGCTCCCGGAGCTCCTTCTTCTTCTCCGGCCCGCCGGCGATCCCGACGGTGCGGCAGCCGGCGATCTTCGCGAGCTGGCCGACGATCTGGCCGACGGCTCCCGCGGCGCATGACACGACCACGGTGTCGCCCGGCTTCGGTTTGCCGACGTCGAAGAGCCCGAAGTACGCCGTGAGGCCCGTCGTGCCGGTGACGTGGAGAGCCAGGGTCGGCGGGTCGAGCTCCGGGGGCACCTTCCGCAAGGCGCCGCCGCGCGCGACGGCGTGCTCTTGCCAGCCCAGCTGTCCGACCACGAGGTCGCCCGGCTCGAAGCGGCCGTCGTTGCTCTCGACCACCTCGCCGAGCGTCTGGGAGGTGATCACGTCGCCGACCTCGAGCGACCTCGCGTAGGAGCGAGCCTGGCTCATCCGCCCACGCTGGTACGGATCGACGGAGACGTAGAGCGCCTTGACGAGCGCCTCGCCGGGCCCGGGCTCGCCGACCTCGACCTCCTCGAACGCGAAGTCGTTCTCCTTCGGGAACCCGACCGGCCGCGACGCCATCGTCACGCCGCGCGATTTCAGCCGAACCGCCAACCGTCCCCCTGCTCGAAGGCCTTCAGGATCCGCCGCGCCACGACCATGCGGTGCACCTCGTCCGGGCCGTCGTAGATCCGGCCGCCGCGGGCCATCGCCCACATCGTCGCGAGCGGCGTCCCGTCCGTGAGCCCGAGCGCGCCGTGCACCTGGATCGCGCGGTCGATCACGTCGTTGAGGACGCGCGCCGCGTAGAACTTGATCAGCGACACCTCGACTCGCGCCTCGTCGCCCTGGTCGATCTTGTGCGCGGCGTCGAGCGTCATCAGGCGGCACGCCTGGATCTCGGCGGCGGAGTCGGCGATCCAGTTCTGGATCGTCTGCTTGTCCGCGAGCCGCGAGCCGAACGACTCCCGCGCGAGCGCGCGCTCGCACATCAGCTCGAACGCCCGCTGCATCTGGCCGAGCCAGCGCATCACGTGGTGGATCCGGCCGGGGCCGAGCCGCTTCTGCGCGATCCGGAAGCCGTCGCCGGGCTCCCCGAGCGTGTTCGCGACCGGCACGCGCACGCCGGTGTAGGTCACCTCGCAGTGCGTCGACCAGCCGTGGCCGGCGTGGCCCATCACCGGCACGGGCCGGACGATCTCGACGCCGGGCGTATCCGCCGGGACGATGATCTGCGACGCGCGCCGGTGCGGCTCCGCGTCCGGGTCGGTGACCGCCATCACGATCGCGAACGCCGCGCCCTCGGCGCCCGACGAGAACCACTTGTGGCCGTCGATCACCCACTCGTCGCCGTCGCGGACGGCGCGCGTCTGCAGCGCTCGTCGGGTCAGACCCCGGAACCTCGGGCTCCGTCATCGAGAAGAACGAGCGGATCTCGCCCTCGACGAGCGGCCTCAGCCAGCGCTCCTTCTGCTCGTCCGTGCCGAACAGGTGGAGGATCTCCCCGTTGCCGGCGTCCGGCGCCTGGCAGTTGAAGACGAGCTGGGCCCAGACCGTGCGGCCGATCTCCTCGTTCAGATACGCGTAGGCGAGGAAGCCGTGGCCGTTGCCGCCGGCCTCCGGGGGGAGGTGCGGCGCCCACAGGCCCTCCGCCTTCGCACGGGCGCGCAGCTCGGCGATCAGCTCGTCCGCGGCGTCGTCCTCGCGCGAGAGCGCCGCCTCGTTCGGGAAGACGTGCTCGTCCATGAAAGCGCGGTAGCGCTCGCGGAGCTCCTCGAGCCCGGGCGGCGGCGCCAGTTCCGTTACGGCCACGGCGTTTAGCATCGCACGAAGTGACGTTGAAGTTGGGCTTCTACATGGGCTACGCACAGCCGGGCACGAGCCCGCTGGAGCTGATCGAGCTCGCGCAGGAGGCGGAGCGGCTCGGCTACGACTCGGCGTGGGCGGCCGAGGCGTGGGGGACGGACGCGGTCAGCGTCCTCGCCTGGCTGGCCGCGGTGACGACGAAGATCAAGACTCGGCTCCGCGATCCTCCAGATCCCGGCCCGGACGCCCGCGAACACCGCGATGACGGCGGTGACGCTCGACCTCCTCTCCGGCGGCCGCTTCCTGCTCGGCCTCGGCACCTCGGGCCCGCAGGTGGTCGAGGGCTGGCACGGCGAGCCGTGGGGGAAGCCGCTCGCGAAGACGCGGGAGTACGTGGAGATCGTCCGTGCCGTGCTCCGGCGTGAGGTGCTCGAGCACCACGGCGCGCACTACGACATCCCGTACACGCACGACGGCGCGACCGGCCTCGGCAAGCCGCTGAAGCTGATGGCGCGGCCGCTGCGCGCCGACGTGCCCATCTACCTGGCGTCGCTGCGGCCGAAGTCGGTCGAGCTGGCGGCGGAGATCGCGGACGGCTGGCTGCCGATCTTCTTCTCGCCCGAGCGGGCGCGCGACACGTTCCCGGTCCCGTTCGCGCGCGAGGGCCTCGAGATCGCGCCGGCGGTCCCTGCTCTCCTGTCCGACGACCTCGAATCGGCCCGCGATGCGCTGAAGCCGTACTACGCGCTCTACGTCGGCGGGATGGGCGCGCGCGGGCAGAACTTCTACAACGAGCTCGCCTCGGCTTACGGGTTCGAGGCCGAGGCGAAGCGGATCCAGGACCTCTACCTCGACGGCAAGAAGATGGAAGCGGCGAGCGCCGTCCCGGACGCCTTCGTCGACGAGATGGCGCTGGTCGGGCCGCGCGAGCACATCGCGGAGCGGCTCGCGGCGTGGAAGGAGTCCGGGGCCACGACGATGCTCGTCTCCGCCCGCGACGTCGGGACGCTGCGCGCGGTCGCCGAGCTCGCGCTGTGACCGCGCCCGAGTGGATGGCCGCGGTCGGAGAGGTCGACCGCGCGACGCTCCTGCCGGGCGGCGCCTCCAAGGAGGCCTGGGCCGTGGACCTGGACGGACAGGAGCTGCTCGTCCGCCGCGCGGGGGCGAGCGTGATCCACCAGGGGACGCTGACGTTGGAGCACGAGTTCGAGGTGCTGCGCGCCGCGCACGAGGCCGGCGTCGAGGTGCCGCGGCCGATCGCGTACTACCCGGACCTCGGCGGCCGCGAGGCGTTCGCGATGGAGCGCGTCCGCGGCGAGACGATCGGCCGGCGGATCGTGCGCGACCCGCCCCCAGCGCTGCCGCTCCAGATGGCCGAGGAACTGGCGAAGATCCACGCGATCCCGCCCGAACGGCTCCCGTTCCTCCGGAACATCGACCCGGTGCAGCGGATGCGCGCCGAGCTCGACACCGTCGAGGAGCCGCATCCCGCGATCGAGCTCGGGCTGACCTGGGTCGCCGAGCGCATGCCGCCCGAGGCCGAGCTCGTCGTCACGCACGGCGACTGGCGGATCGGCAACCTCGTCGTCGACGAGGCCGGGCTCGTCGCGGTGCTCGACTGGGAGTTCGCGCACCTCGCCGCTCCGGCAGACGACGTCGCGTGGCCGCTCGTGCGCGCCTGGCGCTTCGGCGCCGACGGCCGTCGGCTCGGCGGCGTCGGAGAGGTCGAGCCGTACCTCGAGCGCTACAACGAGCTGACCGGCCGCGAGCTCACGCTCGACGAGCTTTACGTCTGGGAGGTCTTCGGCAACGTCAAGTGGGCGGTCGGCTGCCTCACCCAGGCGCGCCGGCACCTGAACGGCCTCGACCGGAGCGTCGAGCTCGCGGTGCTCGGCCGGTTCGCGGCGGAGATGGAGTACGAGCTGCTGGACCTGATCGAGCATGCGTGACCGCCCGAACGCGCTCGAGCTGCTCGAGGCGGTGAACGAGTTCCTCGCCGGCGAGGTGCTGCCGTTGATGGACGACCACCGGATGAAGTTCCGGACCCTCGTCGCGCTCAACGCGCTCGGGATCGCCTACCGCGAGCTCGCGGCTGGCGAGGACGAGGGCCTGAGCGAGGACGAGCTGCGCGACCTCGCCCGCAGGATCCGCGCCGGCGACGTCCCCGACGGCGCGCTGCCGCTGCTGCAGGAGCACGTCGCCGCGAAGCTCCGGATCTCGAACCCGCGCTACCTCGAGAAGTACGGGTGAGCCGCCGCCGGATCTACCTGATGCGCCACGCGGCGGTCTCCTACTTCGAGAACGGCCGCGTGTTGCGGCCGAACGACGTCCCGCTCACCGAGGAGGGGATCGAGCAGGCGCGCGCGGCCGGCGCCGCGCTGGCGTCGGTGGGCTTCGACCGCGTCGTGACGAGCGGCCTGCCGCGGACGCTCGAGACGGCCCGGATCGTCGCTCCCGGCGTGGAGGCGGAGTCGTGGCCCGATCTCCGCGAGCTCGAGGGAGCACGCCTGTCCGACCTGCCCGAGGAGGAGCTCGAGCGGGCGTTCGTCCAGGCGTTCCACGGCGTCCTGCCCGAGAGCACGCGGTTCCTCGGCGGCGAGACGATCGGCGAGCTCTTCGACCGGGTGCTGCCGGCGGTCGAGCGGCTGCTCGCCGACCCGGAGTGGGACGTCGTCCTGGCCGTCCTCCACGGCGGCGTCAACCGGGCGATCCTGTCGTACGCGCTGACCGGTCGGCGCGAGTTCCTCGGCGGCTTCGAGCAGGCGCCGGCGTGCATCAACGTCCTGGACGTGGACGAGTCGCGGTCGTGGATCGTGCGGGCGGTCAACGTCGCGCCGTACGATCCGGTGCATCTACGCGGACGGCTGACGACGATGGAGGAGCTGTGGAGCCAGTTCAGGAGCATGTAGAGCACGACGACGTCGTGAAGCTGATCCGGCGAGACCTGGATCCGTCCGAGTACGACGCGATCCGCAAGCTCTGGAAGAAGCACTCGATCGCCGAGGACGACCGCGACCTCCCGGGGCTGATCTCGACGCTGACGGAGGACTGCGTCTACGAGCTCGCCCAGAGCGGCCACCGCTGGGAGGGGCACGAGGGCGCGGCGCGCTTCTACGGGCAGCTGCTGACCGCGTTCCCGGACATCCACTTCGACCTGACGGACATCGTGATCGGGCCGCAGGGCGTCTGCGAGGAGGCGCGCGTGACCGGCACCTTCGAGACGCAGTGGCTCGAGTACCCGCCAACGGGCGAGCGGCTGACGTGGCGGGTCGTGATCTTCTTCCCGTGGGACCGGGAGCGGCGGCTCTTCCGCGGCGAGAAGGTCTACACCGACGCCGACGTCTGGGGCGTGCTTGGAACCTGAGGCCGCCGCCCGCCGCTGGCGCGACACGTGGGAGCGCGCGTGGCCGGCCAAGGACGTCAACGCGATCGCCGCGCTCTACGCCGACTCGGTGCCGTACCGCGCGCTCGCGTTCCGGGAGCCGGACGCCGGGCTCGCGGGCGTGCGGCGGTACCTCGAGCGGGAGTTCGGCGTCGAGGACGAGATCGAGTGCCGCTTCGGCGAGCCGGTCGTCGGCGGCGACCGCGCCGCGGTCGAGTGGTGGGCGAGCTGGACCGAAGCAGGCCAAGAGCTGACGTTGGCCGGCTCGACGTTCCTCCGGTTCGACGCGGACGGCCTGGTCGTCGACCACCGCGACTACTGGAACGAGGTCCCGCGCCGCGAGCCGCCGTTCAGCGGCTGGTGAGCCAGCGGGCGATCCGCTCGCCCAGCTCCTCGCCCTTGTCCTCCTGGAGGAAGTGACCCGCCCCGGCGATCGTCTCGGCAGGGCCGGCGCCGGGGATCCGCTCCGCCATCCGCTCCCCGTTCCGCGGCGAGAAGATCGGGTCCGAGTCGCTGAACAGCACGAGCGCGGGCTTCTCCCAGTGCGTCAGCGCCTCCCGCACCTCGAGCATCCTCGGCGCCGACGGGTGGTCGGCCTCGGTCGGCACGAGCTCCGGGAACATCAGCGGCCCGGTCTTCGACTCCGGCGTAGGGAACGGCGCGTCGTAGGCCGCGACGACCTCGTCCGGCAGCTCCGTGACGCAGGTGATCCGCACCAGCTGGCCCGCCTGGAGGTCGGTGCCGACCCGGCGGACGAACTCGCGGAAGCGCGAGCCACTCCTCCGACGGCGCCCGGCCCGCGCCGACGCCGGTGTTCATGATCACCAGCCGCGCGACACGCTCCGGCCGCGTCACGGCGAGCCGGAGCCCGATCGGGCCGCCCCAGTCCTGCACCACGACCGTCAGCCCGCGCAGGTCGAGCGCCTCGACCAGCCGCTCGATCGACTCGTAGTGGCTGTCGAACGAGTACCAGTCGCGCTCGACGGGCTTGTCCGAACGGCCGAAGCCGAAGTAGTCGGGCGCGATCACGCGCGCGACCTCGGCCACCGGCGGCAGCAGCTTGCGGTAGAGGTACGACCACGTCGGCTCGCCATGCAGGAGCAGCACCGGCTCGCCGTCCCCCTCGTCGAGGTAGTGCATCCGCAGCCCGTCCAGCTCCGCGTAGTGTGGCTCGAACGGGAAGCCGGGCAAGCCGGCGAAGCGCTCGTCCGGCGTCCGGTAGACGTTCACGGGAGGAACTCCAGCACCAGCCGGTTGAACGTCTCGGGATCCTCGAGCGGGATGTTGTGGCCGCGGCCGGGCAACTCGACGTAGCGCGCGTCCGGGAGGCGCCGGCCCAGCGTCCGGCCGTTCTCGACCGGGACGATCAGGTCCTCCTCCCCGTGGACGACGAGCGCCGGCGCCCGGACGCGCTCGACCTCGAGGCCCGCGTCGTAGTAGCGGTAGCAGGCGGCCATGTGCACGTCGATCGTCTCGTACGGCGTCGGGTACGCGAGCCTGGCCCGCAGGATCTCCTCGAAGCGCTCGGGGTTCCGCTCCGGCCAGCCGGCCGCGACCGTGTACGGCATCGTCACGCGACCGTACTCCTCCAGCGGCAGCCCCTGCGCCGCGGCGAAGGCGTCGCGCACGTGGTCGGGCCGCGGCACGCGCTCCGGGCCGCCCGCGCCCGTTCCCACGAGCACGAGCGAGCGCACGAGCTCCGGCCGGGCGAGTGCGAGCGTCAGCGCCACGTAGCCGCCCATCGAGAGCGCGACGACGTGCGCCGGACGCCCGGCCAGGATCCCGGCCGCGTCCTCCGCCAGGTCCGGGATCCCGTACGGCTCGTCCGGGACGGGCGAGCGACCCGTGCCGCGCGTGTCGAACGCGATCGTCCGGAACCGCCGGGCGAAGACGGGAACCTGCTCGCGCCACGCCCACATGCTCTGGCCGAGGCCCTCGACGAGCAGCAGCGCCTCACCGTCCCCATCCTCCTCGACGTAGAGCCTCACGATGCGAAACTACCGTCGTGCCCTCGCTCGACGGCAAGGTTGCGATCGTCACCGGCGCCGGCCGCGGCATCGGCCGCGAGCACGCACTCGCCCTCGCGCGGGCCGGCGCGAAGGTCGTCGTCAACGACCTGGGCGCGACGCTGACCGGTGAGGGCGCCGACGCGACCCCCGCCCAGCAGGTCGTCGCCGAGATCGAGGGCATGGGCGGCGCGGCGGTCGCGAACGGCGCCGACGTGGCCGACTGGGGCGAGTCGGAGGCGATGGTGCGCCAGGCGATCGACGAGCTCGGCGGCCTCGACATCCTTGTCAACAACGCCGGCATCACGCGCGACCGCATGGTCGTGAACATGACGGAGGACGAGTGGGACGACGTGATCGGCGTCCACCTCAAGGGCCACTTCGCGCCGACGCACCACGCGGCTGCCCACTGGCGCGAGCGGACGAAGAGCGGGGAGGAGGTGCGCGCACGCGTGATCAACACGTCGAGCCCCTCCGGCGTCTTCGGCAACGTCGGGCAGACGAACTACGGCGCGGCGAAGGCCGGGATCGCCGCCTTCACCGTCATCGCCGCACAGGAGCTGCAGCGCTATGGCGTCACCGTCAACTGCCTCGCCCCGAACGCGCGCACGCGGATGACCGAGGCGACCTTCGGCGAGATCCCCAAGCCCGACGACGGCTTCGACACGATGGATCCCGCCAACATCGCCCCCGTCGTCGTCGCCCTCTGCGCCGACGAGGCGCAGGGGATCACCGGACAGGTCCTCTTCGTCTACGGCGGCTCGGTCAACGTGCTCCGGCCCTGGGACGCCGGCGAGGTGTTCGCGCGCGACGACATCTGGGACGCCGACGAGCTGCTCCACCAGCTGCGCGACCGCTTCCCCGACGGGGTCGCGCCCGAGGGCATGGTCGCGATGATGGGGAAGGCCGGCGGCCACTCCTTGCGTGCCGGCTGAGCGGAATCTCGCCCGCCTCGCCGAGGAGGCGCTCGAGCGGAACGGCGACCACGACTCGCTCTGGTTCGAGGGGCGGTGGCTGCGCTCGGGCGAGCTGTTCGAGCGGGCCGGGCGGGTCGCAGCCGGGTTGAGCGGGCTCGGCGTCGCGCCCGGCGACCGGGTCGTCGTCTTCGCCGCCAACACGCCGGAGGTGCCGCTGCTCTACAACGCGATCTGGCGCGCCGGGCGCGGTGGTGACGCCCGCGATCTTCCTGCTGCCGCCGCCCGAGCTGCGCCACGTGCTCGAGGACTCGGAGGCGCGCCTGATCGTCACCTCTCCCGAGTTCGCCGAGGCCGCCGCCGCGGTCGCGGACGTACCCGTCGTGTCCACGGACGAGCTTCCCGAGGGCGAGGCGGCGCCGATCGTCGAGCGCGGCGAGGACGAGCTCGCGGCGCTCATGTACACCGGCGGGACGACGGGCCGCGCGAAGGGCGTGATGCTCTCCCACGCGAACCTCTGGGAGGTCGGGAAGGCGGCGCAGGACGCCGGCTACGTGCCCGGGATCGTGCGCTCGCTCCTGCCGTTGCCGCTCTCCCACTCCTACGGGCTGCTCGTCACGGTGATCGGCCTGCACGCGCCCGAGCCCGGCGCGACCGTGCTGATGCGCTGGTTCGAGCCGGAGGCGTTCCTGCAGCTGGCCCAGGAGCACGCCGTTCAGATCAGCGCCCTCGTCCCCTCGATGCTGCAGCTGCTGCTCGCCCAGCCGCTCGAGGACTACGACCTCTCGTCGCTTCGCTACCTCGCCTGCGGCGCCGCGCCGCTCGCGCGCGACGCGATGGCCGAGCTGGAGCGCCGGCTGCCGCACGTCGAGCTGCGCGAGGGGTACGGGCTGACGGAGACGTCGGCGCTCGTCTCGACGAACCCGCCCGGCCGGACGCGACCTGGCTCGGTCGGCCTTCCTGTTCCGGGAGCCGACCTGCGGATCGTCGACGACTCCGACCGCGAGCTGCCGACCGGGGAGGTGGGGGAGATCTGCTGCCGGTCGCCGTTCCTGATGCAGGGGTACTGGCGCGCGCCCGAGCTGACCGCGGAGGCGATGCGCGGCGGCTGGTTCCATACCGGCGACCTCGGCCGCGTGGACGAGGACGGGTACCTCTACGTCGTCGACCGGAAGAAGGACCTGATCATCCGCGGCGGCTTCAACGTGTTCCCGCGCGACGTCGAGGACGCGCTGCTCGAGCATCCGGCAGTCGAGTTCGCGGGAGTGGTCGGGAGGCCGGACGACCGGCACGGCGAGGAGGTGGTCGCGTTCGTCTGCCTCCGGAACGGCAGCGAGGCGACGGCGGACGACCTCGTCGCCTTCGCCAGGGACCGGATCGGCGGCTACAAGTACCCGCGCGAGGTGCGGATCGTCCCGGACGTCCCGCTGACGCCGGTGGGGAAGGTCGATCGGAAGGCGCTGCGGGAGCTGGCGCGGTGATGGACGTGGCCGCCGTCGCGCCGTTCGCCGGGCTGCTCGGGCTCGAGGTGCAGGCGGCGGAGCCGGAGGAGGTCCGCGGCACGCTCGCCTGGGCCGCGGAGCGCTGCACCGCGGGCGGCATCCTCCACGGCGGGGCGCTGATGGGCTTCGCCGACACGCTCGGCGGCGTCTGCGCGTTCCTGAACCTCCCCGAGGGAGAAGCGACCACGGCGACGGTCGAGTCGAAGACGAACTTCTTCCGGGCGGTGCGCGAGGGAACGGTGACCGGCGTGGCGCGGCCGCTGCACGTCGGGCGGAGCTTCATCGTCGTCCAGACCGACCTCTCGGACGACGGCGGGCGGCGCGTCGCCCAGGTGACGCAGACACAGGCGGTACTGACCCAAGGAGGCCGATGACGACGACGCTGACACTCGAGGAGCTGGAGCAGGGAGGCGAGCGCGACCTCGGCTCGACCGAGTGGGTGACGCTCGACCAGGACCGGATCAACCTGTTCGCCGACGCGACCGGCGACCACCAGTGGATCCACGTCGACCAGGAGAAGGCCGCGCAGGGCCCGTTCGGCGGCACGATCGCGCACGGGTATCTGTCGCTGGCGCTCCTGCCGGGGCTGCTGTCCGAGGTGATGACGGTCGAGGACGCCCGGATGGGGATCAACTACGGGATGGACCGCGTCCGCTTCACCGCGCCGGTGCCGGTCGGGTCGCAGGTGCGAGCCAACGCGAAGCTGCTCTCCGCGGAGCGCCGCGGCGAGGGCGTCCTCTACAAGCTCGCCGTCGAGGTCGAGATCAAGGACGCCGAGAAGCCCGCGCTCGTGGGCGAAGTGTTGTACCTCGTCTTCGGTTGAGGGTCGTCTTCCCGGACGGGACCCCGGTCGCCGCCTGCGGCTTGAGCGACCGCCGCGCCGACGACCCCGACCGGGACTTCGGCCTCTACATGGATCCGTGCTGGGAGCCGACCTGGCCGGCGGAGCTGATCGACTGGGAGGACTTCGGCCTGCCCGCCGATCCGCAGCGCGCCGCCGCCCAGATCCGGGCCGCGTTCGCGCGGGCGCAGGCCGGCGAGCGCGTGGAGGTCGGCTGCGCCGGCGGCCTCGGCCGGACGGGCACGGTCCTCGCCTGCATGGCCGTCCTCGCGGGCGTCCCGTCGGACGCGGCGGTCGCCTGGGTGCGGTCGAACTACGACGAGCGGGCGGTCGAGACCGTTGAGCAGGAGGATTGGGTCCGCTCGTTCCCCGGCACGACGGCAACGGCCGGTCGTTGACGTGCTTCGTACCAAATGCAACGATCGAGATTCGTGTGCCCAAGCATGGAGCTGCCGCTCAGTAGGGAACCCGAAACTGCCGGCTGGACGCCAAGGACTGGAGCCCACGCTCGAGGCGGTGAGGGTTCGCAATGAATCCGGTGCTCATCACCGCGGGCGTTGTGGCCTTGATGGCAGCGGTGATCGGTGGCCGCCTGAAGGCTTTCAACATCGAGATCCCGGTGTTGAGCGGTCGCGGCGTCCGGGTCGGTCTCGGTGCGCTCGGTATCGCGTTCATCGTGGCCGCGGTCGCGCTAAAGGGGGACGGAAACGGAGACGGGGATCAGGCCGAGGCACGCTACCAACGCCAGGTCGTCGCTACGTGCAACAGAGTTCGCGCCCTCGAGAGCCGCAACACGCTCGGGACCCCAGAGGCGGGGCCAGCCGGCTTCACGTTCGCCAGGGACACGTTTGTGCCGAACGCGCGAGCGAACATCACAGCGATCGAGCGCCGCTTCGACATCTTGCTGCAGAAGCCCGCTCCCGACTCGCTCCGCGATGAAGCAGACGTCATGCGTCGTCGGAAAGAGGAGGCCGTCAAGACGAGCCGCGCGATCTTGGCGCAGCTTGCGACGTCGCTCCCGCCGCACTTCACGCAGGAGCAGTTGAACGCAGCCGCCCTGCCGTTGCAAGACCGATCCGACGAGACGAGCGCGCGCCTGGAGGACGCGCTGGCCAACCTTGCGGGACGCGAGTGCAGAATCACGCCGAGCTGATCGCCGGCGTGACCGCTAATTGAGGCGCTCGACGAGCATGGCCATCCCCTGGCCGCCGCCGACGCACATCGTCTCGAGGCCGATCGTCCCGTCGAGCGTCTCGAGGTCGTTCAGGAGCGTGCACATGATCCGCGCGCCGGTCATCCCGTACGGATGGCCGAGCGCGATCGCGCCGCCGTGCGGATTGAGCTTCTCGCCGAAGGGATCGACGCCGAGCTCGCGGCAGACCGGGATCACCTGCGCGGCGAACGCCTCGTTCAGCTCCATCACGTCGACGTCGTCGATCGTCATCCCGGCCTGGTCGAGCACGCGCTGCACGGCGCCGATCGGGCCGACGCCCATGATCTCCGGCGCCACGCCGGAGACGGCCGACGCGATGATCCGCGCCCGCGGCTTCAGCCCGAGCTCGCGCGCGCGCGTCGCTCACGACATCACCACGACGGCCGCCGCGCCGTCGTTGAGCGGGCACGAGTTCCCGGCCGTCACCTTCCCGTCCGGCTTGAAGGCCGGCTCGAGCGACGCGAGCTTCTCGAGCGTCGACTCGCGGCGCGGCCCGTCGTCCTTCGCGACGCCGTCCCAGGGGCGTGATCTCCCGGGCGAAGAAGCCGGAGTCCTGCGCGGCGACCGCGCGCTCCTGCGAGCGCTGCGCGAAGCGGTCCATGTCCTCGCGGGACACGTCCCACCGCTCGGCGACGTTCTCGGCGGTCATCCCCATCGGGATGTAGACGTTCGCGATCGGCGCGTCGTCGCCGAACAGCTTCGGATGCAGCTCCTCGGCGTCCTTGGGGTAGCCGTCGACCTGCGTGATCGACTCGACCCCGGCGGCGACGTACGCGTCGCCCTCGCCGGCGCGGATCGCGTGGAACGCCATCCGGATCGTCTGCAGGCTCGACGCGCAGAAGCGGTTCACCGTCGTGCCCGCCGACGCGTCTCGGGCAGCCCGGCGAGCAGCGCCGCGCGGCGCGCGAGGTTCATCCCCTGCTTCTCCTGCGGGAAGCCGCAGCCGACCATCACGTCGACGATCTCGCCGCGGTCGAGCTCCGGCACCTGCTTCAGCGCCGAGTCGATCGCGAAGGCGACGAGGTCGTCGGGCCGGACGTCGACGAGCGAGCCCTTCTGCGCGCGCCCGATCGGCGTCCGCGTCGCGGCGACGATGACGGCGTCAGGCAGCGCGCTCAAGTGAACGCACTCTCCCCGGTCAAGGCCCGTCCGATGATCAGCTTCTGCACCTGGCTCGTCCCTTCGTACAAGGTCGTGACGCGAGCGTCCCGGAGGTACTTCCCCACCGGGTACTCGTCGACGTAACCGTAGCCGCCGTGCACCTGCACGGCGCGCGTTCGCGGCGCGCACGGAGACCTCGCTCGCGTAGTACTTCGCCACCGACGACTCGAGGGTGTGCGGCTCGCCCGCATCCGACAGCGTCGCGGCCTGCCACGTCAGCAGACGGGCCGCCCGCGTCTCGACGGCCATGTCGGCCAGCAGCTCCTGGACGAGCTGGAACCTCGCGATCGGACGCCCGAACTGCCGGCGCTCGGCGGCGTACGCGACGCACGCGTCGAGGCAGCCCTGCGCGATCCCGACGCAGCCGGCGGCGAGCGAGATGCGGCCGTTGTCGAGCGCTGACATCGCGACCTTGAAGCCCTCGCCCTCGGCGCCGAGCCGCGCCGAGTCCGGGACGCGGACGGCGTCGAGGAACACCTCGGCCGTGTCCTGGGCGCGGAGCCCGAGCTTGCCCTTGATCGGCCGCGCCTCGTAGCCCTCCGACGAAGTCGGCACGAGGAACGCCGTGATCCCCCGCGCCCCCTCGCCGCCCGACCGGGCGAACACGAGCGCGACGGCCGCCCAGGAGCCCTGCGTGATGAAGATCTTCGAGCCGGAGATCCGCCAGCCGTCGCCGTCGCGCTCGGCGCGGGTGGCCAGCGACGCGGGGTCCGACCCGGATCCTGGCTCGGTCAGCCCGTAGCAGCCGAGCTCGCCGCCGGCGAGCCGCGCCAGCCACTCGTCCCGCTGCTCGTCCGTGCCCCACTTGCGGATCGTCTTCCCGACGAGCCCGACGTTGACGGAGACGAGCCCGCGCACGGACGAGTCGGCGCGGCCGAGCTCCTCCATCACGAGGCAGTACGAGAGCGTGTCGAGCTCCCAGGCGCCGAGGTAGCCGGCCTCGGCCAGCTTCGGGACGATGCCGCGGTCCATCTCCTCGTCCCGGTCCCAGTCGCGGGCGAACGGCGCGATCTCGCGCTCGCAGAACTCGCGCGCGGACGCGCGGACGAGCTCCTGCTCAGGTGTGAGCGTGAAGTCCAAGAGACGCGATGGGGCCGGCGGGTGCCGGCCCCATCATCGCGTGTCCTAGCGTCCCTTGATCAGCGGGCCGAACTCCCGGTAGTGCCCATCCGTGAAGCGGACGAGCTTGATCTGGGAGATCGGGAAGTGGTCGCTCAGGCCCGTCTTGATCCTGACGCCCTTGATAGTCCAAGGGTTCAGCCAGTTCATGTGCAGGGTGGCCCGCATCAGCGCCGGACGCGTCAGGTTGTTCTTGAGCCCCATCAGCACCTTCACGACGTCGTAAGCCTTCGCCATCCCGTAGTAGTAGTAGGTGTTGTTCGGGTCGGCCCCGGACGGCCCGTACTTGCTGAGGATCGACCGGTACTGCTTCATGATCGGGTCGTTCGCGTACTTCGGGTCGGTCGGGCTCTTCAGATAGCCGGTGCTGATCGCACCGGCCACGAAGTCGGCGCCGGCCGTGCGGATCGCCGCCGCCATCACTCCGTCGGTTGCGGCGACGGAGTTGATCACGAGCGTATCCGGCTTCCAGTTCAGCGCCTTCGCCGTGCCGATCGCACGTACGGTCGGCGTCGGGGTCGTCAACAGGACCCATGTGTCGGCGCCAGACGCCTTCTGGCGGGAGATCTGCGAGCCGTAGCTGGCGTCAGAGAGCTCGTAGCTCTGCTGCGAGACGATCAGGCTCTTCTTCGCGCCCAGGCCGATGTTGAGCCCGCGCAGGTAGTCCTTCCCGTAGTCGTCGTTCTGGAAGAACACCGCGATCTTCGAGTTCGGCGCGTTCTTCTTGATCCACTCACCGTAGGCGCGACCCTCGGCGATGTAATCCGGCTGCCAGCCGATCGTCCACGGGTACTCCTTGTACTGGAGGCCCCAGTAGCTCGCCCCCGTCGCGACGAAGATCTGCGGGACCTTCCGCTGGTTCAGGATCGGCCGCGCCGCCTGCGTGGGCTCGGTGCCGAGCGACCCCACGTCGGCGAAGACCTTGTCGTCCAGGATGAGCTTGTTCGTCAGCTGGACGGTCTGCGCGGGGTTGTACGCGTCGTCGTAGTACTTCCACGCGATCTGGCGACCGTGGATGCCCCGCTTCCCGTCCTTGCCCTTCCGGGCGTTGATGTACTTGAAGTACGCGTCCATCCCGCGCGGGATCGGGGAGTACGACGCCGCGATCCCGGTCAGCGGGTACGTCCCGCCGAGAAGGATCGACGTCTTCGTGATCCCCGGAGCCGCCTGCGGTGCGCTCGCGAAGTACGTCTTCCCGAACGCGCCCGGAATAGCAACGAGCACCACCATCCCCACGGCGGCCGCCGCCGTCAACGCTCTAGTCACCCTTCCCCTCCTTCGCCTCGACCGAAAAGTTCGTCCACTCGTTCAGACGTCGTTTCCACGACGTTTGTTATCGGGCCACGAATCGGCGTTGCCGATCCGAAGGCGCGATCCTTGCGACCATTCCGCCAGCTTACGGCGAAATGCCTCCTCCCCTCATCGTCGGCGCGACCCAAACTTCGCGTCCGTGCATTGTTGTCCGATCACAAGTCGTGCTGTCAAGAGCGTTCTGGCACCGGAGCGCTTTGACACCGCCTCGGACGCTTGTGAGGATGCCTCGATGGCCACCCGAGCCGCCCCTCCAGCGGTCGCCTCCGAGCCGGTGGCCGCCGAGCGCGCGCGCATCCTGACGACGCTGCTCGAGGACCTGGACGACCTCGTCGCCGGCGCCGTCGAGGCGATCTGCGCGGAGATACCGGGGTACGGCGCCCAGGACGCCCGCTTCGTCGCCGATGTGACGGAGCAGGTCGCCGCGCACTACCGGACGAAGCTGACCGCCTTCCGGGAGGAGCGGACGGTCACGCCCGACGAGGTCTCGTTCATCCGTCCGGCGGCGATGCGCCGGGCCCGCGCCGGCCTCGCCCTCGAGGACTACATGAACGCGTTCCGGGTCGGCGAGAAGGCCCTCTGGGAGGCGGTCGTCGCCACCGCCGGCGACACGCCGCTCGGCCACGAGGCGGCGCTCACGCTCGTCGCGCCGCTGATGCGCTACGTCGACTTCGTGACGACGCAGGCCGCGCACGCCTATGTCGAGTTCCAGCAGTACGAGGTCGCCGAGGCCGACCGCGAGCGGCGAGACCTCGTCGAGCAGCTGCTCGCCGGTGAGATGCCCCCGGACGCGACGTCCCTCGCCGCTGCGCAGGCACACGGCATCGGCCTCGACGTCCAGCTGCTGATGGTGGTCGCCGTCCCGGTCGGGACCTCGCCCGATGCGGACGCCGTGCACGTCGCCAGCGCCGCCATGGCGCGCGCCGTGACCACCGAGACGAAGACGCTCGTCGTCGCCCGCCAGAGCGAGATCATCGCGGTGCCCGTGCTCACGGAACGGCACCCCGCGGAGACTGTCTGCGGCCGGCTGCATGAGGTGCACGAGCACCTCCGCGCGGAGGGGATCGCGCTCGCGATCGGCGTGAGCACAATCGCCGACGGCGTGGGGGAGCTGCCCCGCGCCTATGCGGAGGCGCGTGCTGCGCTCGCCGGCGTGGGCGCGGCCGGGGGCGTGGTCGCGCTCCCCTGCCTGTCGGCGTTCCAGTACCTGATGCAGCGTCCCGATGACACGGTCCGGCGCCTGATCGACCCGCGGCTCAGCACCTTCCTCGCCGAGGATCAGGCCCGCGGCGGCGTGCTCGCGGACACGATCCGGGCGTTCGCCGACGCCGATCTCAGCCTTCGCGTGTCGGCCGAACGCCTGCACATCCATCCGAACACGGCGCACTACCGGCTGCGGCGGATCGAGCAGCGGACGGGGAGGAGCCCCCGCCGCATCGCCGACCTGATCGAGCTACTGGCCGCGATCGCGCTCAGCGACTTGCCCGCGCCCAACGGCGCACGACCGACCTAGCCGGCGAGCTCCTCGGCGGCCGGCGGCGGTGGAGGTGCCGCCTTCGCGCGGCGCGCAAGCGCGACGTTCAGTGGGCGCATCAGGCGTCGAACTGCGCCGGCGAGGCCGCCCGGCGCGAGGAACACGATCAGGATCAGCAGGATCCCGAACACGACGGGCGTCGCTTCCTTGGCGAAGTTGAACGGGACGAGCGGCGGCTCCTGGACGTAGATCTGCAGGAACTCGAGCAGCAGCGCGCCGAACAGCGCGCCGGACAACGTGGCGAGGCCGCCGATGACGACGGTGGCGAGCAGGAGGATCGACAGCGAGATCGGGAAGGTGTCGGGATTGACGAACGACACCTGGATCGCGAGCAGGCCGCCCGCCGCACCTGCGAATGCCGACGAAAGGGCGAACGCGAGCGTCTTGTACGCAGCCGGGCTCACGCCGGAGGCGGCGGCGGCGATCTCGCGGTCGCGGATCGCGCGCAACGCGCGGCCGACCCGGCCGCGGACGAGCACCCAGGCGACGACGAACAGGATCGCCGCCGTCACCCACGCCTCGTAGTAGAGCCACCGCTTGGGCGCGATGTCCCAGCCGAACGGCGTCGCCGGCAGCGGCAGGTTCACTCCGCCGCCGCCCCCGGTGACGTTCTCGAACTTCTTCGCGATTGCCGGCAGCGAGACAGCCATCGCGAAGGTGGCGAGCGCGAGCGATACGCCCGCGAGCCGAAGCGCCGGCAGTCCGAAGAGGAAGCCGATCACGCCAGTGATCAGGAACGCGAGAGGAACCGTCAGTACCGGCCGCATTCCGTCTCCCATCGGCAGCCAGTCCGGCGGGTTCTTCCCGGCCAGTTCCAGCCCCGGGCGCCCGAGCGTCGCCACCGTCGTCACGTAGGCGCCGATCGCCATGAACGCGCCGTGGCCGAGCGAGATTTGCCCGGTGTACCCCGTGAGCAGGTTCAGCCCGAGCAGCGACGCGAAGTAGATCGCGACGAAGGTGAACTGGTCCAGCCGGAACTCGCTGGCGCGCTGCCCGATCAGGATCACCAGGACAACCGTGGCCGCGACGGGGAGGAGCCTCAGCGCGACGAGGCCGGCGCGGGCCACTAAACGCGCCTCACCACGACGTGCCCGAACAGGCCCTGCGGCCGCACGACAAGCACGACGAGCAGGATCGCGAGGGCCGTCGGCAGCCGCAGCTCCTCGCCGAAGAAGCCCACGTAGCGGCCGAGCAGGTTGACGAGCACGCCGAGCGTCAGGCCGCCGACGACCGCGCCGACCGGGTTGTCGATCCCGCCGAGCACGGCCGCCGCGAAGGCGTAGATCAGGATCACCAGCATCATGTTCGGGTCGAGGAACGAGGTCGGCGCGGCCATCATCCCGGCGACCGCGCCGAGCATCGCTGCGAGCCCCCAGCCGAGCGCCAGCATCCAGCTGACGCGGACGCCGAGCAGCCGGCTCGCACCAGGGTTCACGGCCGACGCGCGCATCGCGAGGCCGAGCGTCGTGAAGCGGAAGAAGAGCCAGAGCACGAGGACGGTTCCGAGGCAGACGCAGACGGTGCCGATGTCCTGCTCCGAGATCGTCACGCCGGCGACGTCGATCGTCCCGTTCGGGAACGGGGTGTCGAACGCCTTCACCTCGCCGCCCCAGATCCAGCCCGTGAGGCCGTTGATCGCGATCAGCAGGCCGATCGTGACGATCACGACCGCGATCTCGGGACGGTTCTCCACGGGACGGATGACGACCCGCTCGATGCCGACTCCGCCGAGGAAGGCGATCGCCAGCGTGAGCACGAACGCGGGCCAGTACGACATGCCGCGATCCATCAGCATCCACGCGACGTAGGTCGTGAAGGTCGCCATCTCGCCCTGCGCGAAGTTGACGACGTCGGTGGCGCGGTAGATCAGAACGAGCGCGAGCGCGAGGCTGGCGTAGATCGAGCCGGCGGCGAGGCCGCTCGTGACCTGCTGGAAGAACTCGCTCCAGGTGAACGCGAGCAAAGGCGTCAGTACCCCAGGTAGGACCGGCGGACGCCCTCGTGGCGCCGCAATTCCTCCGAGGAGCCCTCCACCGCAACTCGCCCGACCTCGAGCACGTAGGCGCGGCCGGAGGCGTCGAGCGCGACGTTCGCGTTCTGCTCGACGACGAGGACGCTCAACCCTTCTTCCGCGTTCAGCCGCGTGACGATCGCGAACAGCTCCTGGATCACGGTCGGCGCGAGCCCGAGCGACGGCTCGTCGAGGAGGAGCAGGCGCGGCCGCGAGACGAGGGCGCGCGCGAGCGCGAGCATCTGTTGCTCGCCGCCGCTCAGCGTCCCCGCCTGCTGGCTCTTGCGCCGCTCGATCCACGGGAAGTAGCTCGAGACGCGCTCGGCCTCCTGCTTGATCGTCTTGCGCTCGCCGCGGATGTACGCCCCCATGCGGAGGTTCTCCCAGACCGACAACTCCGCGAAGAGCCCACGTCCTTCCGGGACGTGCGCGATGCCGAGCCGGGCGATCCGCTCCGGTGAGCGGCGGCCGATCGGGCGGCCGTCGAACCGGATCTCGCCGGACTTGCGCACGGTTCCCGACACGGCCCGCAGCGTCGTCGTCTTGCCTGCGCCGTTGGCACCGAGCAGGGCGACGATCTCGCCCTCGCCCACGCTCAGCGACACGCCGTGCAGCGCCTTGATCTGACCGTACCGCGCCTCGACGCCGTCGAGCTCGAGCAGCGCGCCGTTCGAGGTCGCGCTCACGCGGCGGCCTCGCCGCCGAGGTACGCCTCGATCACGGCCGGGTCGGCGCGCACGTCGGCGGGCGCGCCCTCGGCGATCTTCTCCCCGAAGTTGAGGACGTGGACGCGGTCGCAGATCGACATCACCAGGTGCATGTGGTGCTCGACGAGCAGGATCGTGAGGTCGTAGTCGTCGCGGATGCGGCGGATGAGGTCGCCCAGCGCCGACACCTCCTCGTGGTTGAGGCCGCCCGCGGGCTCGTCGAGCAGGAGGAGGCGCGGACGCGAGACCAGGGCGCGCGCGACCTCGATCCGTTTCAGCGTCCCGAACGGGAGGCCGGCGGCGACACGCTCGGCGAGGTCCCCGAGCGAGAGGTAGTCGAGCGCCTCGCTGCGCGTCGGCGCGCGTCTTCCGCTCGGCGAGCGGACGCGGACGCCAGCGCGAGTGCGCGCCGACGAGCACGTTCTCGAGCACGGTCATCGAGGGGAAGAGGGCCACGTTCTGGAACGTCCGGGCGATCCCGAGCCCGACGATCCCGTGCGTCCGCAGGCGCAGGAGGCTCCGCCCGTCGAACGAGACGGTCCCGGAATCCGGCTTGTAGAGCCGCGTCACGACGTTGAAGAGCGTCGTCTTGCCGGCGCCGTTGGGGCCGATCAGGCCGCCAATGGTGCCCTCCTCCAGGTGCAGCGAGACGTCGGCGAGGGCGACGATGCCGCCGAACCGCCGCGTGACGTCGTCGACCTCGAGCAACGCCATGGGTCGGGCGATGATATGACGATCCGCGGTGGAGAACGATCTGTCAGAAGTCGCGGACGGGATCTGGCGGGCGACGTTCGCCCTCCCGCTCGGCATCGACCACGTCCACTGCTACCTGCTCCGCAGCGGGCAAGACGGGTGGACGATCGTCGACGCCGGGCTCGGGTTGACGGAGATCGAGGAGCGGTGGCGGCAGGTGCTCGACCGCCTCGGCGGCCGGGTCGACCGGATCGCCGTCACGCACTTCCACCCAGATCACATCGGCGCGTCGGCGCCGCTCGCGGAGCTCACGGGCGCGCCGGTGCACCAGGGCGAGGTCGACTACGCACAGTGCCTGCGCACCTGGGGCCCGGATCGTTCGGCGAAGCGGTTCTTCGACTACATGCGCGAGCACGGCATGCCGGCCGACCATGCGGAGTCGATGGAGTCCGAGGGTGCCCGGCTCGCCTCCTGGGTCCACTACGTCACCGACCCCGAGCCGCTCGTGCCCGGCGAGCAGCTCGACGGCTGGGATGTCCTCTACCTCCCGGGCCACGCGGACGGGCACCTCGCCTTGCTGCGGGACGGCGTCCTGATCGCCGGCGATGCGCTGCTCGCGACGATCTCCCCCAACGTCGGTCTCTACCACGACGCCCACCCCGATCCGCTCGGCGACTACCTCGACTCGCTCGCCCAGATCGCGGAGCTCGCGCCGAGGATCGCGTTCGCCGGCCACGGCCCTGCGATCGAGGACCCCCCGGCGCGCGCCCGGGAGCTGATCGTGCACCACACCGAGCGCCTGCAGGCGACGGGCGCCGCGCTCGATGGGCGGCCGCGCACGGCCTACGACGTCTCGCTCGTCCTCTTCCCGGATCCGCTCCCGCGGGGGCTGCGCCGGTTCGCGCTCGCAGAGACGCGCGCGCACCTCGAGTACCTCGTCCTGCGCGACCGCGCCCGGCGGGTCGCCGAGGACGGCGTGACGGCCTACACGGCCGGCTGAGCGGCTCGAGTCTGCGATGGGGCCTACCGAGGGTCGAGTTCGACTCCGCGAAGCCCGCCGAGGCTCGGAGTCACGCGGCGACAGCCAAAGCGAGGAAGCCGAAGGCGATGAGTCGCGCGTCGTAGCGGCGGCGCAAGGCGCCGCCGCGGAGTGCGCGGGCAAGAGCCCGCCGCCCGCGCCGCAGGCGCGCGCGACGGGCGCTACCGCTAGAGCACGTCCTCGCCGCCGGCGAGCACGCGCACGAGCTGGAGGCCGTCGTCGACGACGACGAGGTCGGCCGGCGCGCCGGGCGCCAGCCGACCAACGTCGTCTCGCCGGGCGATCCTGGCGGGGACCTCGGTCGCAGCCGCGAGCGCGCCTGCGACGGGCGCGCCGAGCGCGACCAGGTTCCTGACGGCTTCGATCATCGTCACGGTGCTGCCCGCGAGCGTGCGGTCGGCCCTCCGGGCGACGCCGTTCTCGATCGAGACGTCGACCGACCCGAGCCGGTACCTGCCGTCCCCGATCCCGGCGCCTGCAACCGCGTCGGTGACGAGCGCCACACGTCCGGCCGCTGCCTGCCAGACGAGTTTCGCCGTCTCGTCCGCGAGATGGACGCCGTCGAGGATCACCTGCACGAGCACGCCGTCCGTCGCGAGCGCGGCGCCTGCCAGGCCCGGCTCCCGCGCCGCGAACGGCCGCATCGCGTTGAAGATGTGCGTCACGGTGAGGGCGCCGTGGGCGAAGGCGTCGCGGGCTTCGTCGGCGGTCGCGTTCGAGTGGCCGCACGAGACCGTGATGCCGCGTGCGCGGAGCAGGTCGACGAGCTCGAGCGCGCCGGGCAGCTCCGGGGCGAGCGTCACGTGCGACACCGGGCCTGCCAGAAGCAGCCGCTCGAGCAGGGCGGCGTCGGGATCGCGGCGCGCCGCGGCCGGATGCGTGCCGAGCCGTTCGGCGGCGAGGAACGGCCCCTCCAGGTGCGCGCCGAGGACGTGCGGCGCCGCGCCGTTCTCGGGCACCTCGTGCAGCGCAGCGGTCAGCTCCGCCTCGGGTGACGTGATCAGCGTCGGCTGGAAGGCGGTGACGCCGGTCTCGAGCAGCGCCCGGGTGGCGCGGCGGTAAGCATCCGTGTCGGCCGAGTGGAAGTCGACGCCCCCGAACCCGTTGACCTGGAGGTCGACGAAGCCGGGTGCGGCGATGCCGCTGCCCGGGCGCCCGTTCAGCCCGACCGCGGTAACGCGGCCGTCCGACACCTCGATGTCGCCCGGCAGGAGCTCGCCCTGCACGAGCGCGGCCTCGACTCCGAGCCTCGTCGCCACGGCTACCCGGCCACGCTTGCGGCAGCCGGCACGTCCGCTCGCGGAAGCGCGGCGCCGGTCTCGAGGTCGAAGAACAGGGTCCGGTGCGCGTCGACCGCCAGCTCGATCGGCTCGCCGGCCCGTAGTGCGAGCTCGCGGTCGAAGCGCGCCAGGATCGTCGCCGAGCCGGGACCGCCGTCCGCGAAGCTGCTGGGCTGCTGGACGGCGTCGACCAGGTCCATGCGTCCGAGCGGCGCCGCGGGCACCTCCACGTGCGCGAGCACCTCGGAGCCGAGCGGCTCGACGAGCAGGACGAGCCCGCGCATCCGGACGCCGTTCGCGCCGCCGAACGCGGGGCGGACGTACTCGGGCCGGATTCCGACGGCGACGCGCCCGCCGATCCGACGCGCCAGCGTCGACGGCGCCGCGAACGAGGTCTCGCCCAGCCGGCAGGCGACGCCGTCGTCGTCCCGCACGACCTCCGCCTCGAGGAGGTTCATCGCGGGCGAGCCGACAAAACTCGCGACGAAGAGGTTCGTCGGCGCGTCGTAGATCCGCTCGGGGCCGTCCACCTGCTGGAGAACGCCGTCGCGCATCACTGCGACGCGGTTCCCCATCGTCATCGCCTCGACCTGGTCGTGCGTGACGTAGAGCGTGGTCACCTTCAGCGTCTGCTGGATGCGCGCGATCTCGGCCCGCATCTGCACGCGCAGCTTCGCGTCGAGGTTCGACAGCGGCTCGTCCATCAGGAACGCCTTCGGCTCGCGCACGATCGCGCGGCCCATCGCCACGCGCTGCCGCTGCCCACCGGAGAGCTGGGCCGGGCGCCGCTCGAGCATGTCGCCGAGGCCGAGCACGCGCGCGATCTCCTCGACGCGCCGCCGCTGCTCCTCCTTCGGGACCTTCCGCATCCGCAGCCCGAAGACGAGGTTCTCGTAGATGTTCTTGTGCGGGTACAGGGCGTAGTTCTGGAAGACCATCGCCACGTCGCGGTCGCGCGGGGCGAGGTCGTTCACCACCCGACCGCCGATCCGGATCTCGCCGGCGGTGATCTCCTCCAGGCCCGCGACCATCCGTAGCGCGGTCGTCTTCCCGCAGCCCGACGGGCCGACGAGGACGACGAACTCGCCCTCCTCGACGGTGAGGTTGAGGTCGCGCACCGCGAGCTGCTCGCCGCCGTACCCCTTGCTGATATGGACGAACTCGATCGCCGCCATCAGCCGCGCACCGCCCCCGCGGTCAACCCGAAGGCGATCCGCTTCTGGACGAGGAGGAAGAACACGATCACGGGCAGCGCGCAGAGCGTCGCGCCCGCCATCAGCGGGCCCCAGTCGGTCCCTCGCAGCGTCGTGAACGAGGCGAGCCAGACCATCAGCGTCTGCTTCTCGGGCGTGTGGAGGAACACGTACGCGATGATGAACTCGTTCCACGCCTGGATGAAGGCGAAGATCGACGTCGCGACGAGGCCGGGGCCGAGCAGCGGCAGCAGGATCCGGACGAACGCGCCGAACCGCGTCGTGCCGTCGACCATCGCAGCCTCCTCGAGCTCCTGCGGCACGCCGAGCAGGAACCCGCGCAGCGTCCACACCGTGAACGGCAGGACGAACGTGAGGTACATGACGATGACGCCGCTCAGCTTGTCGACGCCGAGCACGTGGTGGACGCCCTTCGTGTCGCCCGCGCGGCTCATGAGGATGTAGAGCGGGATGATCAGGGCCGTCAGCGGCACCATCTGCACGCCGAGGATCACGGTGATGAACCCCTTCCGCCCGTAGAAGCGGAACTTCGCCAGGGCGAGCGAGGCGAGGAAGGCGAGCACGAGGGACAGCACGACGACGACGACGACGACGATCAGGCTGTTCTTGACGGCGTTCCAGAAGAACGGCTGGTGGATCGCGTCGGTGAAGTTCGAGAGAGTCGGGTTGGTCGGGAACCACTGCGGCTTGTAGCTCAGGATCTGATGGCCCGGCTTGAACGCCGTGGCGACCATCCAGTAGATCGGGAACACCATCACGAGCAGGACGACGAGCCCGAGCAGGTTCCAGCCCGTCTTGCGGAACCGGCGGCGGCGCGGCGGACGGCCCATCACGGCGGGACCGGCCGGAGTGGGGGCGGCCTGGGCGCTCAATGCACCTCTCCCGTCCGCAGCATCTGGCGGAGGTAGACGAGCGTCGCGGCGAACATGAACACGACCATCACGACCGCGATCGCAGCTCCGAGCCCGTACTCGCCGATCACGAACGACTTCTGGAACGCGTAGATCGCCATCGTGTAGTAGTCGGGTGAGGGTCGGCCGTCGAGGAAGATCCAGAGCTGCTGGAACACCTGGAAGTCCCAGATGATCGACAGGCTCGTCAGGATCACCAGGATCGGCATCAGCAGGGGCATCGTCACCTCGCGGAAGACCTTCCACGGCCTCGCGCCGTCGATCGAAGCGGCTTCGAGCAGCTCCTGCGGCACCTGCGCGAGGCCCGCGTAGAGGGTGATCGCGACGAAGGGGATCGCACCCCAGACGACGAGCGCGGTCAGGACGCCGAACCCGGTCCACGGGTTCGCGAACCAGTCGTAGCGGGAGAAGTCGCCGATGTGCAGCTTCGTCAGCGTCCAGTTCGCGACGCCGAACTCGTAGTCGATCATCCACCGCCAGATGTCGACCGCGACGATCACGGGCACCGACCACACGAGGATGAGACCGGTCGTGAGCGCGATCCGCATCCACCGGCTGACCTGGACGAGCAGCAGCGCGATCGCCATCCCGAGCACCATCGTCAGGCCGACCGTCACCGCCGTGAAGAGCACCGTGCGAAGCAGGACGTGCCAGAACTCCGAGTCGCGGAGGATCTGGCTGTAGTTCGCGGTGCCGACCCAGCGGCCCTGGTGGTGGATCAGCTCGAAGAGGCCGTACTTCTGGAACGACATCTTGACGAGCATGTAGAGCGGGTACGCGAGCACCACGCCCAGCACGACCAGGGCCGGCGCCAGGAGGGCATAAGGGGCGAGCGCGTGCGCGACGCGCTGCCGTGTGAACGGCCGCCGCCGCCGAGAGGCGAGGGGGAGCTCGCTCTCGGCGACGGCGGTCACGGGTACTCCTTCGGGCGCGAGCCGACTCACGCGCCGGTGTTCAGGATCCTCGTGATCTGAGCGCTGGCGCTAGTTGCTGCGGCCTTCACCGACGCTCGGCCGGTGAAGATCTTGACGAGCATGTTCTGAAGCACGTTCGCATTCTCGACGTTCGTCCAGTTCGGGCTCGTGGGGACGAACCAGCCGGACGACGCCGCCTTGGCGAAGGGAGCGAGCTTCGGGTTCGACGCGCTCAGTGACAGGAGCTTCGTCGTGTTGGCGATCTGGCCCGACTTGGCGATCTCGGTCTCGGAGGCCGTGCCGGTGAACGCCTTGATCCAGTCGACGCCGAGGCTCGCGTTCTTGGACGTCACCGGGACGCCGAGATCCGAGCCGCCGATGAACGTCGGCATGAACTTGCCCTTGGTGTGGCTCGGCATCGGGTAGGCGCCCATGACGGGAGCGAGAGCCGGATTCCCGAGCTTGGTGTCGAGCGCATACGGCCACTCCCAGCCGTTCCCGACGAACGAGGCGACCTTGCCTTTGGAGAACACGAGCGACTGCTGCGGGTTCGCTTCGTCGCCGGTCTTGTTCGCCCGCGAGAGCGAGGCGACGGTCGACTTGAGAACGGTGAGGCCGCGAAGCGCCCGCGGCGAGTTGAGCGTGCCCACCCACTTGCCGTTCTTGCGGGCGGCGATCTGGCCGCCGTAGTCGTAAACGAAGCCCATCCCCGCGTACCAGTACTTGCCGGGGAAGTAGAGCGCCGAATAGCCGCGGTCCTTGCCGTACTTCTTCATGAGCTTCTTGCCGTCGGCCACGAACTGCGCGAGGCTCTTCGGCGTTCCGTTGATGCCGGCGCTCCGGTACTGATCCTTCCGGTAGATCACCGCGCGGCAACCGGCGTAGTAGGGCACGCCGTAGAGCTTGCCGTTGTACATGCTCGACGCCTTCAGGCCTTGGAGCCACGTCTTGTTGTTCGGAAAGACCGACTGCGCCAACTGCTTGAAGGCACCCGCGGCCATGTACTTCGTCATCTCGCTGTTCCCGAGCTCGATCACGTCGGGCGCGTCGCCGCCGGCAAGCGCAGCGTCGAACTTCTGGAGATGACTGCCCCACGTCTGGTACTGGACGTCGACGTCGACGCCCGGATGCTGCGCCTTGAACAAGCGGTTGGCTACGGCCACGGCTTCGGGCCACCCGCTCTGCGCGTCGTTCTGGAGCCAGACCACGATCTTCGTGGCCTTGGCGCTTGATGTCCCACCGCTTGCGGTCGAGGCCGCGGCGGTGAGGGCGACGGCGAGGATCGCCGCCGCGATGATGCGAGTCTTCATCTACGCCTCCCGGAGTGGTTTATACCACCTTCCACGGCGCGGACATTGGCATAGACCACCTCGTCTTGTCAAGGGGCCATATTCACCAACTTGTTTCCAATGTGGTCTTGACCACAGTCCGGCAGCTGTGCTTCGATAGCAAGCGTGGGAAAGCAGGACGTCACCCGTCAGCGAGTGGTCGAGCTGATCGAGCAGCTCCGGGTCGGCGAGGCGATCCCGTCGGAGCGGCGTCTGAGCCAGGAGCTCGGAGTGTCGCGCCTCACGCTGCGCGCGGCGCTCGACCATCTCGTGCGCGAGGGCTACCTCGTCCGGCGGCACGGGAGCGGCACGTTCGTCAGCGAGCCGAAGATCGCGCAGCAGTTGACGCTGACCTCCTTCAGCGACGACATGCGCCGGCGCGGGATGATTCCCGACAGCAAGACGATCGGCCTCGAGAACGTGCACGCCGGCCCCCAGGTCGCGCGCGGCCTGAACATCTCTCCCTCCGACCGCGTCTTCAGGATCCAGCGCCTCCGCCTCGCTGACGGCGCGCCGATGGCGCTCGAGACGCTGCACGTGCCCGTCTCGCTCGTCCCCGGCCTGACGGCGGCGCAGCTCGAGCACGCCTCGTGGTACGAGCTGCTCGAGGAGCGGTACGGCGTCGTGATCGCGAACGGCCTCCAGACGATCGAGCCCACCGTGACGAACGAGGAGGAATCTGAGCTGCTGAGCGTCCCGCTCCACTCGCCGGCGTTCCTGTTCGAGCGAACGAGCCGGACGCGCGACGAGCGGACGGTCGAGTTCGTCCGCTCCATCTACCGCGGCGACCGCTACCGGCTCGTGGCCGAGCTGTCGCAGCGGCGTGAGCCGTCGGTCGTGTCCCTCTCCGCGGTGGTCGAGCCGGCCGGATGACATTCCGCGCGGGCTGCTCCTATTTCGGGGTCCGGATCCCGAGGCACGCCCGGCGCGATCTCGAGGACATCGCGGCGCGCGGGTACACGGCCGTCCTCCACACGTTCTCCGAGAACGACCTCGCGTACTACCGAGGCACGATGGTCGAGCTCGTCGCCGCCTCGCACGACCTCGGGCTCGAGGTGCAGATGTGCCCGTGGGGGCTCGGTCGCACCTTCGGCGGGGAGGCGGAGAGTCGCTGGGTCACGCTCCATCCCGACCACTGCCAGGTCCTCGACGACGGGCGGCGCGTCGCGACCGGCTGCCTCAACGACCCTGCGTACCGGGCGTTCTGCCGCGAGTGGGCGGACGTCGCGCTCGAGGCGGGCACCGACTACGTCTTCTGGGACGAGCCGCACTGGACGGTGCCGGAGCACGTCGGCGCCGAGGCCGGGCGGTGGGCGTGCCACTGCGACGTTTGCCGCGAGCGGTTCGGCGGCGCGCTGCCGCGCGAGCTGACGCCGGAGGTGCTGGCGTTCCGCGAGGCCTCCCTGGTCGACTTCCTCCGCGAGATGACGGCGCACGTCGCGTCGCGCGGTGGCCGGAGCACTGTCTGCCTGCTGCCGCTGACCGAGGGCGCCCACGGGGTGAAGGACTGGGACGCGGTCGCGTCGCTCCCGGGCGTGGCGGTGCTCGCCACCGATCCCTACTGGAAGAACTTCGACGAGCCTGCCGGCGACTTCGTCGGCCGGTTCGCCGCGCTGCTCGCCGAGACGGCGTCGCGGCACGGCGTCCGCGCGCAGCTCTGGGTGCCGAGCTTCGGCCTCACTCGCGACGACATCCCCGACCTCGAGGCGGCGATCGAAGCGACCCGCGCAGCCGGGATCGACGACGTCTGGACGTGGGCGTACGAGGCCTGCGGCCACATGACCGCTCTCGCCACACCCGACTCGCCCGCCGTCTGGGAGGCCGTCACGCGCGCGCTCACCGGCGGCGCGATCACCGAGCGCCACCGGGACGACCTGCGCGACCTCGACCTCCGTCCGACCGCCGACCTCGTGCGGCTGATCAACGCCGAGGACGGGCGAGTCGCCGACGCAGTCGCCGCCGCGGCGCCGGAGATCGCGACGGCGATCGACGACATCGTCGTCCGGCTCGAGGGTGGAGGACGCCTCGTCTACGTCGGGGCAGGCTCCTCAGGGCGGATGGCCGAGGCGGACGCGAGCGAGTGCGGGCCGACGTTCTCGACGCGCCAGATCGTGGCCGTGACGACGAGCGACGAGGCGGCGGAGGACGATGCCGTCGCAGGTGCTCGAGACGTGGTCGGGATCGGTGTCGGAGCCGCAGACGTCGTCGTCGCGATCAGCGCCAGCGGGCGGACGCCGTATACGCTCGGCGCACTCTCGGAGGCCGGCCGGGCGGGAGCGCTCGGAATCGCGCTCGTGTGCGCCGGCGGATCGGAGCTCGGCCGCCTCGCCGACCGGGAGCTCGCCGTCGTCGTCGGCCCGGAGGTGATCGCCGGCTCGACCCGGATGAAGGCCGGCACGGCGCAGAAGCTCGTCCTCAACATGCTCTCGACGATCTCGATGGTCCGGCTCGGCAAGACGTTCGGGAACCTGATGGTCGACGTCGTGCCGGCGAACGAGAAGCTGCGCGCACGAGCGCGAACCGCCGTCGCGATCGCCACCGCGGCGCCCGAGGAGCAGGTCGACGCCGCGTTCGCCGCGGCGGCGGGCGACCCGAAGGTCGCGATCGTGTCCCTGCTGGCGGGCGTCGACGCGGAGGTGGCCCGGTCGAAGCTCCAGGCCGCACACGGTGTCGTCCGCACAGCCGTCGTGGGGGCGACGGATGTCGTGGGTCGAAGCTGAGCTGCGGGAGCAACCCGCGGCGCTGCGACGGCTGCTCGCCGCCGAGTCGGCGAACGCCGTCGGCCTCGCGCGCGAGCTCGCGCGCAGCGACGTTCGTTACTTCCTGATCGTCTCCCGCGGCAGCTCCTCGAACGCGGCGCGGTACGCCCAGTACCTGCTCGGGACCCGGAACGGCTACCCGGTCTCGTTCGCGACCCCGTCGCTCTACACGCTGTACGAGTCCCCGCCGCGCCTCGACGGCGCAGCCGCGATCGCGATCTCGCAGTCGGGCGAGTCGCCCGACGTCGTCGCCGTCCTCGAGGAAGCGCGACGCCAGGGATGCCCGACGCTGGCGATCACGAACGACGTCGACTCGCCGCTCGCCCAGACGGCGGAATGGACGCTGCCGCTGCACGCGGGCGAGGAGCGCTCCGTCGCGGCGACCAAGACGTACATGAACAGCATCGGCGCGGTTGCGCTCCTGTCGGCCGCGCTCGGCAGCGACGGGCTCGACGAGCTCGCCCGGGCCCCGGACTGGGTGAGCGCCCAGATCGACCGCTCGCTCGCCGACGCGCCGCGCGTCGACTCCTACCGAGGCGCGGACGGTGGCGTCGTCGTGGCTCGTGGCGTCAACTACGGGACGGCCTTCGAGATCGCGCTCAAGATCCGGGAGCTCTCGGGCTCCGCGTTCGAGCCCTTCTCCGCCGCCGACCTGCTCCACGGCCCGATCGCGGCGCTCGGGCCCGGGCGGCCGCTCGTCCTGGTCGCCCCCTCCGGGCCTGCGCTCGAGAGCCTGCGCGCCGCGGTTCCGAGGCTGCGCGAACGAGGCGCGCCGATCGTCGCGATCACGGACGACGACGAGCTGCTCCGCGAGGCGGACACGTGTCTGCCCCTCGCCCGCGCGGTTCCCGAATGGCTGAGCCCACTCGTGACGGTCGTCCCCGGCCAGGTGTTCGCGCTCCGCCTCGCGACCCTGCGCGGCGGCGACGTCGACCGGCCGCCCGGGCTCACGAAGATCACGCGCACGCGCTGATCCCGGCGACGCCTAGATCCAGGTACCTCGTTCGAGGGGTAGACGACCGGGCCGGATCGGGCGAATCTGAGTGTGAGAACTGCGGCGATGACGGACTTCAACTCGACCATGCCGGGGGCACCGGCCCCTCAGCTGATGAGCCCTGCACAGATGCGCGCCTACCCGCTGGGGACGCTCGTCCTGCGCGCGGGGCTGATGCCGCTCGAGGTGATCGACCTCGCGCTCAACGAGGCCGTCGAGAGTGGACGGCGGCTCGGCGAGGTCCTGATCGAGTACGGGCTCCCGGAGCGCGAGCTCGCCCGGCTCCTCGCCGCCCAGCACGGCCAGCAGTTCGTCGACCTGGCGACCTTCCCGATCGACCCCGAGGCCTCGCGGATGCTCCCGCACTCGGTCGCGGAGATGTACTGCGCGCTTCCGGTCTCCCGGGACGGCGAGTGCGCGGTCGTGGCGGTCCCGGACGCGGACAACGCTGTGCACCTGACGCGGCTGCGCGAGGCGCTGGGGCGGCCCGTGCGGCTCGTCTCCGCGGCGCGTTCGGACATCAAGGAGGCGATCGATCGCGTCTACTCGGCGACGCCGCAGCCCGTGTCGACGGCGCACGCGCCGGTGCCGGCCGCATTCCGCATCGTGATCACGCTCCAGAGCGGCGCGACGTTCGTCGTCGCCGACGCTCCCGACCTCGAGTCCGCCAAGGCGCTCGGCATGAAGGTCTTCGAGGAAGCCCAGGCCGGCGGCACCGTCGCGGTCGGCGACGCCGCGATCGACGGCCGCCAGATCGCGTCGATCGACATCCTCAACCGGGACGATCGGTAGTGGCTGCAGTGCGAAAGCTCCGCTTTCGCACTGATTCAGGTACGCCGCTCATCGCGGAAAACGCGCGGGGCGGAGCCACGCGCTCTTGGACAAGCGGTAGGCGAATGCGTCCGTCGTGCGCGCGGTGGCGCTAGCGCGTCCCCGCACGCATCAGCTCGCCGAGCGGTAGACCGGCTTCGCCTGCTCTACCGCTCGGCCAGGGCCGCATGTGGCTGTGGCCTCATCGTTCACCCCTAGCCGCGCGAGTTTGCTCGCACCGACTTCGACAGCTGCTTCCAGCGGCGCTTGCGCTCGGCGTGCAGGCGCTTGTTCGTCCTCGCCTCGATCGACGCGAGCTCGCGCTGGAGCTTGCGCCAGCTGCGCAGCCGGTCGAGCTCGAGGACGCCGTTGTCCACGGCCGCCAGGACGGCGCAGCCGGGCTCGCGCTCGTGCGCGCAGTCGCGGAAACGGCACTCCCCGGCGAGCTCCTCGATGTCCGAGAAGGCTGCGCCGACGTCGCCCTCGAAGAGCTGCAGCTCGCGGAGCCCCGGCGTATCGATCACGAGGCCGCCGCCCGGGAGCCGGAGCAGCTCGCGGTGGGTGGTCGTGTGCCGGCCGGTGCCGTCGGCGGCGAGCTCTGACGTCCGCATCAGCTCCTCGCCGGCGAGGCGGTTGAGCAGGGTCGACTTGCCGACGCCCGACGACCCGAGCAGGACTGAGGTTTGCCCGGGCTGCACGTGCGCCGCGACCGTGTCGAGGCCCTCGCCGGTCACGTTCGACACGGCGATGACCGGCACGCCGATCGCGACGCTTTCCGCCTCGAGCACGCGCTCTCCCACGTCCGGGCAGAGGTCGATTTTCGTCAGGACGACGACCGGGTCGGCGCCGCTCTCCCAGGCCGTCGTGAGATAGCGCTCGAGGCGGCGCATGCTGAAGTCGTCGTCGACGCCGGTGAGCAGGAACGCGCGGTCGACGTTCGCCGCGAGCACCTGGTCGACGGAGTTGCGGTCGGGGTTCTTGCGCGCGATCGCGCTTCGTCTCCCCAGGACGGCGTGGATCGTCGCGCGACCGCCCTCGCCGCGGCCGCGCACGGCGACCCAGTCGCCGACGGCCGGGAGGACGCCGCCGATGCCCCGCTCGTAGTAGAGCGCGCCCGCCGCTTCGGCGCGCACGTCCCCGTCCTCGGTCCAGACGACGTAGGCGCCGCGGTGCTGCGCCGCGACGCGGCCGGGGATCAGATCAGGTTGTTCGAGGCCCTCGAGCTCGGCCGCCCAGGCGGCGTCCCAGCCGAGGGACTCCAGGTGTGAAACCGACAAAGCGAGTCTCCTTTGGACGTGTGGGTACAACGAGATCGCCGCCTTCCGGGCGGCTCGAGCTCACGGAACTCGCTTCGCTGGTGTGTCCGGCTAGACGAGCCGCGTGGCTCGTGCGAAGGAGGCAGGCGCAATCGTCATCTGTTCGAACCTCCTTCTGCCGGGGACAGACAGACGGTAGCAGGGCGTCAAGGACAGCACCAGCCCGCGAGCAGCATGTAGTGCTCCGGGCCGGAGTCGAAGATCCGGCCCACGTGCGGAACCGTCACGACGCGCCGCCCGCGCCGGGTCGGGATGAAGACCCACTGATCCGCCGACCGCCAGTCGACGAGCAGCCAGCGGCCGTCCGGCGACCAGGCGATGCCGCCGAAGGTCCCCGGGCCGGAGAAGAGCGGGCGGCGGCGCTCGTAGCGGGCGCCCGAGCGCACGACGACCGTGCTCCGCCCCTGTGTCCAGGTCACGACCGCGAGCGCGTGGCCCCGCGGCGCGAACGCCGCCGGTAGCTGGAGGCCAGGTGGGAGCGCTGCGATCGTCCGTCCGGCCGGATCGAGGACGAGCGAGCGTCCGCTCGAGAGGAGGAGGCTCTGCCCGTCGAGCGACCACTGCACCTGCTCGACGCCGGTCGTCCGGCGGCGCCAGAGGATCCGGTTGCGGTCGACGTCGACGAGCAGGAGGTCGTTCCGCGCGTTCTTGTACGCGAGCTCGTGCGTCCCCGGCCGCCACGCGAACGCCGGCAGGCCCGCGCCGACGGCGTTCGGCGTCAACTCGCGGTCGCCTGTGCCGTCGCCGTTGACGATCCGGAGCGCGTGCCCGGCGAGATACGCGATCCGGAAGCCCTCGTACGACCAGGCCGGCGCTCCGACCGGGCCCGAGCGCGCGAGCTTCCAGTGGACACGGCCGTTCGGCTCCATCGCCACGAGCGTGTTGCCACGTGCCGCCGCGACGTAGAGGCCGTGCGGCGACCAGGCGGCGTCCAGGTAACCCGCCAGCAGGCGCTTCGAGCCGTCCTGCTGGACGACCCAGGCGCCGGCCGTCGCGTTGAGGAGCACCCGGCCAGGCGCCGGCAGCGCCGTCAGCGCGTCTGCCGTCGACTCGCGGCGCACGGCGTCCCGGATCGACCCCAGAACTGCGAGTCCGGGCGGGCTCAGCGTTGCGGCGACGACCGCCGCTCCTGCAATCGCGACGAGCACCGGCCAGTGGGAGCGCCTGCGCGGCATCGGCTCGCGGGCGGCGAACGCGGCGCGCACGACGCGCCAGCTCCGCTCGCCGGCCTCGCGCTCGCCGGGCGCCGGCTCCTGCCAGCGGCTCAACGGACGTCCTCCCCGACCCGGCGGGCGAGCTCGTCGAGGCCTCGCCGGAGCCGCGAGTTGACGGTGCCACGAGGGAGACCGAGCAGCTCGGCGATCTCGCCGGGCGTGTATTCCAGGAGGTGGCGGAGCACGATCACGGCGCGATGCTCCGGCGAGAGGCCGGCGAGTGCGTCCGCCAGCGTCTCGGCGTGTGGGTTGCCCGGCCGGCTCTCCGCCGGCAGGGCCTCGAGCGGTGTCGCGCCGGTCTCCCGGCGAAGGGCGCGGGAGCGCGCCCAGTCGATCGCCCGGTTGACCACGATCCGGTGCAGCCACGGCCCGAGCGGGCGGCGGCGGTCGAACCGGTCGAGGTTGCGGACGGCGGCAAGGAAGGCCTCCTGCGCAATGTCCTCGGCGGCGGCGCTGTCGTGGACGACGAGGTAGGCGGCGCGGTACGCGCGCGGCCAGTGGTGGCGGAACAGGGCCTCCATCGCGGAGGTCGATCCCTGCTGCGCGCCCCGAATCCAGGCGCGCTCGTTGGCGCCGGAGCCCGCCATCGCGCGCCGATGGTACGGGCGGAAGGCCGCGGGAGGTCCATGCTCGTCCTACGAGCGACCCGGGCCGCGAGGTCCCGGCATCATCGCGGCGTGCGGGTCTTCGCGGCGTCCTGCGTCCTGGTCGTGGTGCTCGCCTCGGGGACGGCGGAGGCTGGATCGCGGCCGGAGAGCCGCTACGAGCCCGGGCTGAGCGCGGTGGCCTCCCGGCTCGCCGGCCGTCGCGTCCCCGTCTACTGCTGGAGCGACGCGGGCTGGCGGCGTCTGACCGCCGGCCTCGGCGCGCGCGGAGCCGCCGGGCTCACGCGCACTCGGCCGCTGCGGATCGACATCGCCCCGATTCCGTGCACGACGCTGCACGAGATCCGAGCGGTGGCATCCCAGCGCCGGTACCCGTCCTACGACCCGTCGATCGGGCTGATCGTCCTCGCACACGAGAGCGAGCACGCCGCCGGGATCCGCTCGGAGGCGGTGGCCGAGTGCTACGGCCTGCAGCGGATGGCCCGGACGGCCGTCCTCCTCGGCGTGAGCCGGCAGTTCGGTCAGGACTACGCCGTCCAGTACTGGTCGGTGGCGTACCAGAGCCACCACGACCGCTACTTCACGACCCGGTGCAAGAACGGCGGCCCCCTCGACCTCCGTCCGAGGAGCAATGTCTGGCCCTAGGAGCCAGGCGGTCTCAGCACCGCGAACTGATCGGTGATCTCGAGCCCGCGCCGCCGGAACCGGAACAGTGCGCCGGGGCGGCCTCCCGTTGGGCCCGACGCCCGCTGTCCCCCGGTTGGCTCGAGCACGTTGCGCCGGAGGAGCACGCGCTGCAGGTTCGTCGCCGACACGTCGTGGCCGAGCGCGGCCGCGTAGAGATCGCGCAGCTCCGAGAGCGTGAACTGCTCGGGCGCGAGCGCGAACCCGATGTTCGAGTAGGAGAGCTTCGCCCGCAGGCGCTCGCGTCCGTCGCGGGCGATCGCCCCGTGGTCGAAGGCCATCCCCGGCAGCCGCTCGACGGGATGCCAGGCGGTGTCGCCAGGGAGCGCCGGGTCGACGCCGCTCGGGACGAGTCCCAGGTACGCGGTCGCGAGCTGCCACTCGCCCGGTGACCGGTCGGGGTCGCCGAGCGTCCCGAGCTGTTCCAGGTGCGAGAGCTCTTGGACGTCCACCTTCTGGGCGAGGTGCGTCCGGATCGATTCCTCCAGCGTTTCGCAGGCGTGGAGGTAGCCGCCCGGGAGGGCCCACGCACGCGCGAACGGATCGCGGGCGCGCTGCCACAGCAGGACCTGCAAGGTGCCCCCGCGCACCTGGAGAACGACGGCGAGGGTGACGTGTGCCGGTGCCGGGCGTCGCGTGCTAAGCTCGACGGCAGGTTTTCGCCCCATAGTCGTAAACCATACCTGGAAAGGTCGGGATGAACAGGTCGCTCGCACTCCTCGCCAGCCTCGCCGCCGTCCTCGTCCTCGTCGCGGCAGGGTGTGGAGGCGGCGGGAACGAGTCGGCGCAGACGAGCGGCACGACGACCACGACGTCCAACGCGCTGAAGGTCGGCCTGGTCACCGACGTCGGCGGCCTCAACGACCGCGGCTTCAACCACCTCGCCTACCTCGGCGTGCAGCAGGCGAAGCGGGAGCTCGGCGCGGACTTCCGCGTGTTCCTCTCGAACTCGAGCTCGGACTACATCCCCAACCTGACGAAGTTCGCCCAGGACGGCTACGACCTGACGGTCGGGGTCGGGTTCACGGAGGCGGACGCGATCGACACCGCCGCGACGAAGTTCCCGAAGTCGAAGTTCGCGATCGTGGACGTCGACCAGACGACCGAGCCGCACAAGCCCAAGAACCTGCTCGGACTGCTCTTCAAGGAGCAGGAGGTCGGCTACCTCGCCGGCTATCTCGCCGCGCTCGAGGAGAAGCGCCGGCCGGGCCCGGACGTGATCGCGTCCGTGGGCGGCCAGAAGCAGCCGCCGGTCGACCGGTTCATCGCCGGTTACCAGGCGGGCGCAAAGGCCGCGGATCCCGGGATCAAGGTGCTCAACGGCTACTCACAGGACTTCGAGGACCAGCAGAAGTGCAAGGAGATCGCGCTGGATCAGATCGCGTCGGGCGCGGGCGTCGTCTTCCAGGTCGCCGGCGGCTGCGGGCTCGGCGCACTCGAGGCCGCCAAGCAGAAGAACGTCTGGGGCATCGGCGTCGACGCCGACCAGTCCTTCCTCGGCCCGCACATCCTCACGAGCGCGACGAAGCGCGTCGACACCGCCGTCTTCCTGGCGATCAAGGCCGTCCAGGACGGCAAGTTCAAGGGCGGGAACGTCACCTACGGCCTCAAGGACAACGGCGTCGGGCTCGGGAAGATCAGCCCGAAGGTGCCGCAGGCCGACGTGGACAAGATCCAGCAGATCCGCGCCGACATCATCAGCGGCAAGATCAAAGACATCCCGACGGAAGTGAAGTAACGACTAGGGCCAGGCGTCCGAGAAGGGATGGACGTCCAGCGGCCCCCGGTTGTGGCACTCGGGCGTCCGGTACTCGTCGGGCTCGTTCGGGTAGCCGCGCGTCCAGACCCAGCGCTGGAGCTGCCGCGCCCGCCGCGCCGAGACGCCCAGACTGACGGCGACCTGCCCGGTCGTCTGCATCGCGTAGCACTCGGCCGTGCTCTCCTGGCTGACGCCGCGGAGATGGAACGCCTCGTGGGCGAGCGTGTGCAGCGCCCACGCGAGCCGGAACTGCTTGTCGCCGCACGCTCCGCTGTCGAGGCATGACAGGTCGACCCTGGCGACGTTGCGAAGCGCGTCGCAGGTCTCCGGCGCCAGGTCGGTGTGGTCGGCCGGCTGCCCGTTCTCGTCGAACTCGACCTTCCCGGCCTCGCCGCTCACGTAGACGAGCTTCTTGACGATGTTCGGGCAGCGGACACCGACCTTGTGGCCGACGATGCTGCCGGCGACGATCGCGAGCCGGTCCTGCTCGTGGATCCGGTCCTGGTGCTTGGTCCAGCCGAGCGCTGCCATACCGGCCATGAGCAGCAGGACGAGGCCCTTTCCGACCATGCCTGGAAAATCGGCATTTCCCTGCCATCCCTTGACCGAGGGGCAGGCCTCTAAGATCGGCGGGGGTGGAGGGCCAGGACCCGCGCGTCGAGAGGATCGAGGCCGAGCTTCGCGCTGCGGCGACCGTGCCCGAGCTGATGCGCAAGGCGGCTCGGCTCGTGACGGAGGTCGTGGACGGCAGCGGCTGCGCGATCTCGCGCCTCCTCGGCGAAGTCCTCGTCGAGCTGGCCGAGTTCGCCGGATCGCGGAAGACGCTCTACCTCGGCCACGGCTACCTCCTCTCCGACTATCCGCTGACGCGGGCCGCAGTCGAGCACCGGGAGCCGCGCTCCGTGTACCTCCACGATCAGGATGCCGACCCGCGCGAGGTGGAGCTGCTCAAGGAGCTGAGGTTCACATCGCTTCTGATGGTCCCGATCTGCGTGGGGACGGTCGTCTGGGGGCTCGCCGAGATCTACCGTGAGGGCGTGCCGCGCTTCGTCGACGCGGACGCGCGCCTCGCGAGCAACGTCCTCGGGATCGTCGGCGACCAGGTCGCGCAGCTCGGAAGCGCCTAGCTGATGCGGGTGACGATCTGCGACGTCGGGCCCCGGGACGGGCTGCAGAACGAGCCCGAGGTGCTCGAGCCGACTGCCCGGGCGGAGCTCGTCAACCGGCTGGCGGCGGCCGGCCTGCCCCGGATCGAGGCGGCGAGCTTCGTCCGGCCCGATGCCGTCCCGCAGATGGCCGGCGCCGAGGACGTGGTCGCGGCGATCGAGCGCCGTGACGGGGTCGAGTACTCGGGGCTCGCGCTCAACGACAGAGGCTACGAGCGGCTGCTCGCCACCGGGAGGCTCGACCGCGTCAACTTCACGCTCGCCGCCACGGAGACGTTCAACCGCCGGAACGGGAACCAGTCGCTCGACGAGGCGCTCGCGGCCGCCGACGGCGTGGTCGAGCGGTCCACGCTGCCGGTGACCGTCACGATCAGCTGCTCGTTCGGGTGCCCGTTTGAAGGCCGCGTCGACCCGGAGGTCGTCGCGTCGATCGCCGCGCGCTTCGCCGGTCGGTCGGAGGTCGTCCTCGCGGACACGATCGGGGTTGCCACTCCGTCGCAGGTGCGCGCGCTGGTCGAGCGGTCGGGCGCCGACGGCGCACATCTCCACAACACGCGGAACACCGGCTACGCCAACGCGCTAGCCGCGCTGGAGGCAGGCGCGACGCTGCTCGACGCCTCGGTTGGCGGCCTCGGCGGCTGCCCCTACGCGCCGCGCGCGACCGGAAACATCGCGACGGAGGACCTCGTCTACCTGCTCGAGGGCGAGGGGATCGAGACCGGTGTCGATCTCGACGCGCTGATCGCCATCTCGGAGTGGCTCGAGTCGATGCTCGGCCGCCGGCTGGAGGGCTACGTCTACCGCGCCGGCGCGTTCACGGGCTAGGTCGCCGCGGGCGTCACGGCACTCGCCGCCCGCGCGAACGCCGACAGCGCGAGGTCGATCTCCGCGTCGCCGGTCTGCCAGTTCGAGACGGAGAGCCGGATTGCGCGCCGGCCGTTCCAGGCCGTGCCGCTCATCCAGACGTCGCCGGAGTCCTGCACCGCGCGGAGCACCTCGTCGGTGCGTGAATCCGTGTCGAAGCGGAACAGAACCTGGTTGAGCACGACGTCGTTCAGCAGCTCGACGTCGGGGAGCTCCACGATCCCGTGGGCGAAGCGGCGTGCGCACGCGCAGGTGCGCTCGACCAGCTCCGCGATGCCCTTCCGGCCTAGCGACCTCAGTGCCGCGTAGACGGCGAACCCGCGCGCCCGGCGCGAGAACTCGGGCACCCAGTCGACCTGGTCGCGGACCTCGCCGCCGTCCTGCACGAGGTACGACGCGGTCACCGTCATCGCCGCGCGGTGCGCTTCGGGGTCGGCGCTGAGGACGAGGGCCGAGTCGTACGGGACGTTGAGCCACTTGTGCGTGTCGGTCACCCACGACTGCGCGCGGTCGGCTCCTGCCACGAGGCTGCGCAGCTCAGGGCTGGCCGCCGCCCACAGGCCGAAGGCGCCGTCGACGTGGAGCCAGGCACGCGCCGCCTCCGTCGCGTCCGCGATCGCGTCGAAGTCGTCGAACGCGCCGGTGTTCACCTCTCCGGCCTGCGCGCAGACGATCGTCGGCGAGTCGTCTCCGGCGAGCGCCCGCTCGAGCGCGCCGACCTCCAGCCGGCCCTGGTCGTCGGCGGGCACGACCTCCGGCGCGCCGAGGCCGAGCAGGCGCAGGGCGCGGTCGATCGTGACGTGCCGCTTGTCGCCGACGAGCACCCGCACGCGCGGCGCTCCCGCGAGGCCGTCGCGGCCCACGTTCCAGCCGGCCTGCTCGAGCACCCGGAACCGAGCGGCTGCGAGCGCGGTGACGCTCCCCATCTGCGTGCCGGTGACCAGGCCGATCGAGGTCTCGCGCGGCAGACCGAGCAGATCGACGACCCATTCGCGCACGACCTCCTCCACCACCGACGCGGCCGGCCCGCCCGCGTAGAGGCCGGCGTTCTGGTCCCACACCGTGGCGAGCCAGTCCGCCGCGACCGCGGCCGGCAGGCCGCCGCCGATCACGAAGCCGAAGTAGCGACCGCCCGCCATCGCGACGATGCCCGGATCGGCGGCCGCGGCCAGCCGCTCGACCACCTCCGCCGGGTCGCCCGGCTCGTCCGGGAGCGGGCCGCCGAACGAGCGGCGCAGTTCCTCCACGGACACGTGCGGGAACACCGGCCGCTCCTCGAGCGAGTCGACGAAGTCGGCCGCCAGCTCCGCGGTTCTCCGGAACAGGTCGCGCGTCTCGGTCACGACCTGACTCTACGTGCGCCTACAGTCCCTACCCGATGACGATCGTCGCCCGCGCGTACGAGACGGACAGCGACCTCCGGCTCATGCAGTCGCTCCAGCAGGAGCTGTGGCTGCGCGAGGGGCCGCGCACGGGCGCGCACGTCGGCGACCTCGCCTGGGCTGCGTCGCAGCACGCCGGCCGCGAGCACGAGTGGTCGCGGCGGCTCTGGCTGGACGGCGGCAGGTGCGTCGCGTGGGGTTGGCTGAAGCGGCCGGGCTCGTTCGAGTACGCAGTCCATGTCGACCACCGCGAGGGAGATCTCCACGAGGAGGTGCTCGACTGGCTCGAGGCCGAGGCGGACGACGGACCGCTGACGACGTGGGCGCTCGAAGGCGACGAGCTCTCGGGCCGTCTGCTCGCTCGGCGCGGGTACGCGCATCCCGGCGAGGGGCACGCTCTCCTGTTCCACGTCCAGGAGATCGCCGAGGCGGTCGATGTCCCGGACGTCCCGCCCGGGTTCCGGCTCCGCACCGTGCGAGGCGAGGAGGACCTGGCAGCGCGCGTCGTCGTCCACCAGGCGGTGTGGGGGCCGTCGCGCGTGACGGAGGAGAGCTACGCGAACGTCATGCGGACGTGGCCGTACCGGGCTGACCTCGACTGCGTCGTCGAGGCTCCGGACGGCAGCTTCGCCGCATACGTCCTCTGCTGGTACGACGACCTCAACCGTGTCGGCGAGTTCGAGCCCGTCGGGACGCACCAGAACTACCGGCGGCGCGGGCTCGGTGCGGCCGTCTGCCGGTACGCGCTGCGCCGCCTCCAGGAGGAAGGGGGCGTCCAGGCGATCGTCTACGCGGACGCGCGCGCGGACCAGCGGCAGGCGAGCGCGCTCTACGAGTCCGTCGGCTTCCGCCGGCACACCCGCATGCTCGAGCTCACACGAACTTGACGATCAGGACGATCGCGATCACCCCGACCACGAGGATGAGGACGATCCCCAGTCCGAGCGCCGTGACGCGGGTCAGCTCGTCTGCCGGCAGGGGCGGCGACTCGTGTTTGTCGGCGTGCCGCTGCAGGCCCCGCTCGAGCTGCCGGTGGACGAACTGCTCGATGCGCTGATCGAAGTCGTCCCCGAGGATGTCGGCATGGCTCTTCCGGGCCCCGGGCTTCGGCTTCGTCTTGAGCTCGGGAAAGCGGTCGGGCTCGCGGTCGAGGCTCAGCTGGAAGATCCGCTCCTCCGCGATGTCCTTGAGCTGCTGCGTCCCCAGGTCGACGACCTCGACACCGTCGGGGAGCTCGTTGCCGATCAGCGCGCGTGTCGTCTCGGAGATGAGGATCTGGCCGCCGTGCCCGGCCGAGCAGATGCGGGCCGCGCGGACGACGTCGAGGCCGTGGTAGCCCTCCGCGCCCACCGCCGGCTCGCCCGTGTGCAGGCCCATCCGCACCTTCACGTCCGCGCCGTCCCGCCACTCGTGCTCGACGAGCGCACGCTGGGCGGCGACCGCGGCGGCGACGCCGTCGCGCGCACGCGCGAACGAGAAGAAGAACGCGTCGCCCTGCGTGTCGATCTCGCGACCGCCGTGCGTGCCGAGGCTGTCCCGGAGGATCCGCCGGTGGTCCTCGAGCACGGACCCGTAGCCGTCGCCCAGCCGCCGCATGAGCTCGGTCGACCCTTCGATGTCCGTGAAGAGGAACGTGACCGTTCCCGACGGAAGCTGGCTCTCCACGGCGCGATTCAACCACCACGCCCGGCCGCCAACTAGGCTGGCCCGGCTCTGCTCCTCGCCTTCTTCCAGGACCTGATCGACGTCCTCACCGGCTCGGCGTGGACGTATCCGATCCTCTTCGCGATCTGCCTGGGCGACGCGGTGTTCCCCGTGCTCCCGAGCGAGACGGCCGTGATCGTCTGCGGGATCCAGGCTGCACGCGGCCAGCTCTCGCTCCCGCTCGTGATCGTCGTCGCGGCCCTCGGCGCCTTCGCCGGGGACAACACCTCCTACGCCGGCGGGCGCTTTCTCGGCGTGCCGATCCAGCGGCGCTTCTTCGAGGGGGAGAAGGCGCAGCACCGGCTCGAGTGGGCGCGGGGATTTCTCGCGCAGCGGGGCGCCTCCGTCTTCCTCGTGGCGCGCTTCATTCCCGCGGGGCGGACGGCGACGACGTTCACGGCCGGGCTCGTCCACTACCGGTGGCTGGCGCGCTTCGTCCCCTTCGACCTGTTCGCGTGCATCCTCTGGGCGATCTACTGCTCGTTGCTCGGATATCTCGGCGGGCACACGTTCGAGGACCGGCCGATCCTCGCGCTGCTCCTCGCTTTCGGTATCGCTGTCGGGATCGCGGCGGTCGCCGAGTTCGTTCGGAGGACCAGAGCGTGAACCGCCTCGCGCAGGAGACGAGCCCGTACCTGCTCCAGCACGCCGACAACCCCGTCGACTGGTACCCGTGGGGCGACGAGGCGCGCGAGTTCGCGCGGCATGAGGATCGGCCGATCCTCCTGTCGATCGGCTACGCCGCCTGCCACTGGTGCCACGTGATGGAGCACGAGTCGTTCGAGGACGAGCAGACCGCGGCGCTGATGAACGAGCACTTCGTCTGCATCAAGGTCGACCGGGAGGAGCGGCCGGACGTCGACGGCGTCTACATGGACGCGGTCGTCGGGCTGACCGGTCACGGAGGCTGGCCGATGACGGTCTTCCTGACGCCGGACGGCGAGCCGTTCTACGGCGGGACGTACTTCCCGCCGGAGCCGCGCCACGGGCTGCCGGCGTTCCGGCAGGTGCTCGAGGCCGTCGCGGAGGCGTGGCGGGAACGGCGGGACGAGCTCGGCCGGCAGGCGGCCGCGCTGACCGAGGATCTCCGCCGCGGGTCGCTGATGGAGCCGTCGCGTGACCCGCTGACGACGGGCTTGCTGACGACCGCGGTGTCGGGGCTGCGGGCACAGTTCGACCCGGTGTGGGGCGGCTTCGGCGGCGCGCCCAAGTTCCCGCCGGCGTCCGTGCTCGAGCTCCTGCTTCGGCGCGGGGAGACCGAGATGGTCGAGAAGACCCTCGACTCGATGGCGCTCGGCGGCATGTACGACCTCGTCGGCGGCGGCTTCCACCGCTACTCCGTCGACCGGGAGTGGCTCGTGCCGCACTTCGAGAAGATGCTGTACGACAACGCGCTCCTCCTCCCGACCTACCTGCACGGCTGGCTCGTCCTCGGGAAGGAGCGCTACCGGCAGGTCGCCTCGGAGACGCTCGACTACCTCCTCCGTGAGCTCCGCCTGCCCGAGGGCGGGTTCGCGTCGGCACAGGACGCGGACACCGACGGCGTCGAGGGCCTCACGTTCACGTGGACGGAAGACGATCCGGTGCCGCAGGAGCTCCTATTGCCGTTCGAGCACGGGCGCTCCGTCCTCCGCGGCGAGCTCGACGACGAGACGCGCGCGCGCCTGCTCGAGCTGCGGGAGCGGCGGACGCAGCCGCTCCGCGACGACAAGGTGATCGCGTCCTGGAACGGGCTGGCGCTCGCCGCGCTCGCCGAGGCGGGGAGGCGCCTCGACCGGCCGGACGCGGTCGAGGCCGGCGTCCGGCTCGCGGAGTTCCTGCTCGGCCCGCTCTCGACGCCCGACGGACGTCTCCACCGCACCTGGCGGGTGGGCGAGGCAAAGCACACGGGCTTCCTCGAGGACTACGCCGACGTCGCCAACGGCCTCTACGAGCTCCACGTCGCCACGGGCGACCTGCGGTGGCTCGAGGAGGCGCACCGGCTCGCGCGCCTCGCCGTCGAGCTCTTCGCCGACGACGAGCGCGGCGGCTTCTTTCACTCGCCCGTGGACGGCGAGCGCCTCGTCAGCCGCAAGAAGGAGCTCGACGACCATCCGACCCCGTCGGGGAACTCGATGCTGGCCTACGTCCTCCTGCGGCTCGCGCGGATCTGGGGCGACGCGGAGCTCGAGCGCCGGGCGGTCGGCGTCTTCCGCCTCGTCGCCCCGCTCGTGCCGCGTGCGCCGTCGGCCTTCGGGCACGCCCTCTGCGCGCTCGACCTCCACTTCACCCTGCCACGCGAGGTCGCGGTGATCGGCTCTCCGGAGAGCGAGATCGCGCGCGCCGTGCTCGCCCCGTTCGACCCGGGAGCGGTCGTCGCGTTCGGCCCGTCGGACGACGTGCCGCTGCTGGCCGGCAAGGACTTCGTCGACGGCAAGCCGGCCGTCTACGTCTGCGAGCGCTTCGCGTGCAAGCGACCCGTCACGGAGCCGGCCGAGCTCGCCGGCTGAAGGAAGGCCGAAGGAGGGGGCGCCTCCACGACCGACGACTTCCTAGCGGGCCGACAACCGCGGGAGGCGCGCCCCCTCCGACAGAGCAGACCCGCGCGAAGGGCGAAACCCTGCACTCACGGCGGGCAGCGGCCTGAGAGCGGCGGCGGCTGAGTCCGCAGCAACTCCGGGATCGTGACCGAGTGCAAGCCGCGGCGGTGCGCGATCCGGAGGACCCGCCGGACCACCCCCGGCGTCCACCGGTGGAAGTCGTGCATGAGCACGATTGCGCCGGGGCGCAGGCCGGCGCGCACCGTCCGGAGGACCGCGGCCGGGGTCGCGCCCGCGCGCGAGTCCCCGCTGTCGATGTTCCAGCGGATGTCCAGCAGGTCGAGCGAGCGCGCGAGCAGGTCGTCCGCCTGGGTCGCCTCCTCGAACGGCGGCCGGAACAGTCGCGGCGCCGTGCCGGCCACACGGCCGACGGCGAGCTGGGTCGCGACGAGCTCGCGCCGCGCGTCCTCCTGCGAGAGTCCGCGCAGGTGGGGGTGGCTCCAGGTGTGGTTCCCGAGCACGCCGACACGCGCCGCCGCCCGCGCGCCGTCGCGGAATGTCTCCACCCGGTTCCCGATCACGAAGAACGTCGCGCGCGCGTGGCCGCGCCGGAGCACCTGCGCGAGCGCGGCCGTGTACGGGCCGGGGCCGTCGTCGAAGGTCAGCGCGAAGCCGTGGCCGCGCGGGAAGGCGCAGTAGACCGGGTCGGCCCGCTGCACGAGCCGGCCGAAGCGCGTGGCCGTCACCTGCTGCGGGACGAGCGTGGCGGCGAGGACGAGGGCACCGATGACGTGCACCCTTTCTAAGGTACGTGCTGCCTTGGCCCTCCTCGAGGTCGACAACGTCACGAGGCGGTTCGGCGGCATCGTCGCCCTCGACGCCGTCTCGTTCGACGCGGACGCGGGCGAGATCGTCGGCCTGATCGGGCCGAACGGGGCCGGCAAGACGACGGCCTTCAACGTGATCACGCGGCTCTACACGCCCGACGACGGCGAGGTCCGCTTCGATGGGGAGAGCCTGCTGGGCACGCGCCCGAGCGGCGTGATCCGGCGCGGGATTGCGCGGACGTTCCAGAACGTCGAGCTCTTCGACGGGCTCACGGTGGAGGAGAACGTCAGCGTCGGCGCGCACGCGCGCAGCAGCGAGCGTGGCGTGGCGGACATCCTCGACTACGTCGGGATCGCGCCGATCCGCTACCGCTCGGCCGCGGGTCTCCCGTACGGGACGCAGAAGCGCGTCGAGCTCGCGCGCGCGCTCGCCTCGGGCCCGCGGTTGCTGCTCCTCGACGAGCCCGCCGGCGGGCTGGGCCACGAGGAGGTGGAGGAGCTCGCCCGCTTCCTCCGCGGCCTGCGGGGCGACTTCGAGCTGACGATCCTCCTCGTCGAGCACCACATGGGGCTCGTGATGAGCGTCGCCGACCGCGTCCACGTCCTCGACTTCGGCCGGAAGATCGCGGAGGGGACGCCGGCCGAGGTGCAGGCGAACCCGGCCGTGATCGAGGCCTACCTCGGCGTCGAGGACGAAGATGCTGCTTGAGTTGAAGGACATTCACGCGCGCTATGGCGCCGTCAAGGCGCTGCACGGCGTGTCGCTGGACGTGGCGGAGGGCGAGCTGGTGGCGGTGCTGGGCGCGAACGGCGCCGGCAAGACGACGACCCTGCGCGCGGTCTCCGGCACGGTCCGCCGGGACGGCGACGTCGTCTTCGCGGGGCGGAAGCTGCCGCGGCGCGCCGAGGCGACCGCGCGCGCCGGGATCGCGCACGTCCCGGAGGGCCGAGGCACGTTCATGGAGCTGTCGGTCTGGGAGAACCTCCGGCTCGGCGCCTACACGCGGCGCACCGCATTGAAGGAGGACGCCGCGCGCGTGTTCGACTTCTTCCCGCGGCTGGAGGAGCGGCGCGACCAGCAGGCCGGAACGCTCAGCGGAGGCGAGCAGCAGATGCTCGCCCTCGGGCGCGCGCTGATGGCAAGGCCGCGGCTGCTGCTCCTCGACGAGCCGTCGCTCGGGCTCGCGCCGCTCGTCGTCCGCGAGATCTTCGTCGCGCTCGGGCGGATGCGCGAGGAGGACGGCGTCGCTGTGCTCGTGGTCGAGCAGAACGCCCGCCTCGCTCTGCGCGCCGCGCAGCGGGCGTACGTCCTCGAGGTCGGCCGCGTCGTCGTCGAGGGCTCGGCCGACGAGCTGCGGCGGAACGAGTCCATCCGCAAGTCCTACCTGGGCTACTAAGGAGAGCCACTGAGCGTGCTCGCGTTCACCTGGACCGAGTTCTTCCAGCAGCTCGCGGCCGGTATCCGCGACGGCGGCATCTTCGCGAGCCTGGCTCTCGCCCTCGTGCTCATCTACCGCTCCACGCGCGTGATCAATTTCGCGCAGGGAGAGATGGCGACGTTCACGACGTTCGTCGCGTGGTCGCTGATGAACCGGGGACTCTCCTTCTGGGCGGCGTTCCCGCTCGTGCTCGCGATTGCCTTCGCGGGCGGCGTGGCGATCGAGCGTGTGATCATCCGGCCGGTCGAGCGCGCGTCGACGGTGACGATCGTGATCGTCACGCTCGGGCTCGCGCTGCTGATCAACGGGCTGACGAGCGTCGTTTGGGGCGGCGGCGAGCGGCAGTTCGACGGCCCGTTCTCGACGCGGACGATCGACCTCGCCGGCGTCCCGATCAGCGTCCAGGACATCGGGATCGTGGTGGTGTCGATCGTGCTCGTGTGCCTCCTCGGCCTGTTCTTCCGCTACACGAAGCTCGGCCTCGGGATGCGGGCGGCGGCGGTGAATCCTGAGTCGTCGCGACTGGCGGGCGTACGTGTCGGCTGGATGCTCGCCTTCGGTTGGGGCCTCGCCGCGGTGCTGGGCGCGGTCGCCGGGATGATGATCGCGCCGGTCCTCTTCCTCGACCCGAACATGATGCAGACCGTCCTCCTGTACGCCTTCGCGGCGGCGATCCTCGGCGGCCTCGACTCGCCGGTCGGGGCGGTCGTCGGCGGCCTCCTGCTCGGCCTCACGGTCGACCTGCTCGGCCGCTACGTCGACTGGATCGGCTCGACGCTCAAGCTGCCGGTCGCCCTGGCGCTGATCCTCGTCCTGCTCCTCGTCCGGCCGGCCGGTCTGTTCGGGCACGTGGCGGTGCGGCGCGTATGAGGCTCAAACTGGCGCTGGAGGTGGCCGCGTTCGTGGCATTCGCGACCGTGCTCGCGATCATGCCCCGCCTCGTCAGCGACTTCCACACGCGCGAGCTCGCGATCGGGGGGATGTACTTCATCGCCCTGCTGGGGCTCGGAATCCTCACCGGCTACAACGGCCAGATCTCCCTCGGCAACGGCGCGTTCATGGCGGTCGGCGGCTACACGACCGCGATCCTCTCCGTCGACCACGGCTTCAAGCCGATCTGGACGATCCCGCTCGCCGGGCTCGTCGCCGGCGCGTCTGGGCTGTTGCTGGGGATCCCGGCGCTGCGGCTGACGAGCATCTACCTCGCGATCGTCACCTTCGGGATCGCGATCTCGGTGCCGCAGCTGCTGAAGAAGTTCGAGGGCTTCACCGGCGGGACGACGGGGAAGTACGGCGACGGCCTGACGTCGCAGCCGCCCTTCGGCCTCGACACGAGCTCCAACCACTGGCTGTACTACCTCACTGCCGGGATCTCGCTCGTCCTGCTAGCGGTCGCGTGGGCGATCGTGCGAGCGAAGCCGGGGCGGGCGCTGCAGGCGATCCGGGACAGCGAGGTCGCGGCCGCCTCCTCCGGGGTGAGCCTGCCCGTCTACAAGACGTTCGCCTTCGGGATCTCGGCGTTCTACGCGGGTGTCGCCGGCGCCCTCTACGCGATGGCGAACACGTACGTGAACCCGGACACGTTCTCCGTCGTGCTCTCGGTCTATCTCGTCGTCGGCCTCGCCGTCGGCGGCCTCGGCTCGCTCGCCGGCCTCGTCGGCGGCGCCGCGCTCGTCTACTTCCTCCAGTTCCACGCGGACGCGGTCGCCCGCTGGGTCGACAAGCTGCCCGTGCTCGACCTCGACCCGCAGCAGCCCGGGGTCCCGAGCATCGTGTTCGGCGCGGTCCTGATCGTCGTGATGCTGCTGCTCCCGACCGGCGTCGGCGGCCTGCTCAAACGGGTGCTGAGTCCGCTAACAAGCCGTTTGTACACTCGGTCCTAGTGATCGGAATGAGATGGGGTCTCGTACTCTGCGGCCTGGTCGCGGCGGTGTCGGCCGCCACCGCCGGTGCGCGGCCGCTCGCGACCCCGGGTGTGACGTCGAATTCGATCGAGCTCGGCGGCAGCGTGCCGCTCAGCGGCGAGGCGTCCGCCGCCGGCAACGTCGCCCGCGGCGCGGACTACTACTTCAAGTACGTCAACGACCACGGCGGCGTCCTCGGGCGGAAGATCTCCTACAAGTACCTGGACGACGCCTACGACCCCGCCCGGGCGATCCAGAACACGATGCGGCTCGTGCAGCAGGACCAGGTGTTCGCCATGTTCAACACGCTCGGCACGAACAACAACCTGGCGATCCGCAGGTACCTCAACGACAGCGGCGTGCCCCAGCTGTTCGTCGCCGCCGGCGCGACCACGTTCGGGAGCGACTACCGCAAGTACCCCTGGACGATCGGCTACATCCCGACGTACTCCGAGGAGGGCAAGCTCTACGGCCGCTACATCGTGGCGACGATCAAGCGGCCGAAGATCGCCGTGCTGTACCAGGACGACGAGTACGGGCGCGACCTCCTCGGCGGGCTCCGGAAGGGACTGGGGAAGAAGGCGAGCGCGATCGTCTCCAAGGTTGGCTACGACCCGACCAGCTCGGACGTCCAGGGCGAGGTCGCGCGGCTCAAGGCGTCGAAGGCGAACGTCTTCATGATCTTCGCGTTCGGGAAGTTCTCGCTCCAGGCGTTCAACGCCGTGGCGCGCCTCAACTGGCACCCGCAGATCTTCGTCAACGACGTCTCCTCGGCCTCGAGCCTGATGTCGATCGTCCCGCAGAGCGCCGCGAACGGCTCGATCTCGATCGTCTTCGGCAAGGACCCGGCCGCGCCGATCTGGGCGAAGGACAAGGGGATCCGGCTGTTCCAGTCGATCCTGAAGAAGTACGGGAGCGGCGTCAGCTCGCGCGACCTCAAGGACGGCTACTACGTCGCCGGCATGGCCGAGGCGTTCACGATGGTCGACGCGCTCAGGAAGGCGGGCAAGAACCTGACCCGCCAGGGGATCATGCGCGCCGTGACGCACCTCAACGAGAAGGCCAACCCGTTCCTGCTGCCGCAGATCGTGGTGAAGACGACGCCGACGAAGCGCTTCCCCGTGTCCCAGGTCCGCCTCCAGCGCTGGAAGGGCAGGGCCTGGCACCCGTTCGGCAAGCTCATCTCTGCTCAGCCCGGGTAGCCCTGCGTAAGCTCCGCGGATGGAGCTCCTAGAAGCCTCCCTCGACGACTTGTGCGCCGAGGCGAGTGCGCTCCGCGAGCAGGGACACGGGCGGCTCGTCACCTACTCCCCGAAGGTCTTCGTCCCGCTGACGACGCTTTGCCGCGACGTCTGCCACTACTGCACCTTCGCGCGCCCGCCGCGCCGGGGGGAGCGCGCCTACATGTCGATCGACGAGGTGCTGGAGGTCGCGCGAGCCGGGGCCGCCGCGGGCTGCCGCGAGGCGCTGTTCACGCTGGGCGACAAGCCCGAGCTCCGCTACCGGGTCGCGCGGGAGGAGCTCGCCGACCTCGGCTGCTCGTCGACGCTCGAGTACCTCGGTCTCGCAGCGCGGGCCGTGCTCGACGAGACGGGGCTGCTCCCGCACCTGAACCCGGGCGTCCTGAGGCGCGAGGACCTCGCGGCGCTCCGCCCGGTGAGCGCGTCGATGGGAATCATGCTCGAGACGCTGTCCGAGCGGCTTTCCGCCCGGGGCGGCCCGCACTTCGGCTCGCCGGACAAGCTGCCGGCGGCGCGGCTGGCGACGTTGCGCGCCGCAGGTGAGGCGCGCGTCCCGTTCACGACGGGGATCCTGATCGGGATCGGCGAGACGCGGGCCGAGCGGATCGAGGCCCTGCTCGCGATCCGGGACATCGGCGAGGGCCACGGTCACGTGCAGGAGGTGATCGTCCAGAACTTCCGGGCGAAGCCCGGCACGCGGATGGCGGTGCGCCCGAGCCGTCGCTCGACGAGCTGCTGTGGACGATCGCGGTCGCGCGGATCGTCCTCGGGCCGCGGTGGCACGTGCAAGCGCCGCCGAACCTCTCCTACGACGACTTCCCCCGGCTGCTCGATGCCGGCATCGACGACTGGGGCGGCGTCTCTCCGGTCACGATCGACCACGTCAATCCCGAGGCGCCGTGGCCCGAGGTCGAGCGGCTCCGCGCGGCGACCGAGAGCCGCGGCCTCGAGCTTGCGCCCCGGTTGCCCGTCTACCCGGAGTGGATCGACGGTGCGTGGATCGACCCGGCCGTCATGCCCGCAGTGCTTCGCGCGTCCGACTCGCTCGGTCTCGCCCGCGAGGACGCCTGGTCGCCCGGCGAGGACGCGCCGGTCCCGTTCGTCCCGCGCGACGTCCTGCCGCTCGGGACGCGCGACGAGCTGGGCGAGGACGAGCTCGTGCGCCTGTTCCGCGCCCGCGGCGAGGAGCGCCAGCACGTTTTCGCCGCCGCCGACCGGCTCCGGCGGGAGGTCTGCGGCGACGTGGTCACCTACGTCGTCACGCGCAACATCCAGTACACGAACGTGTGCTACTTCCGCTGCGGCTTCTGCGCGTTCTCGAAGGGGAAGCTCGCGGCGAACCTCCGCGGCGCGCCCTACCTGGTGCCGCACGAGGAGATCGTGCGCCGCTGCGAGGAAGCGTGGGAGCGCGGCGCGACCGAGGTCTGCCTCCAGGGCGGGATCCATCCCGCGTTCACGGGCGACTACTACCTCTCGGTCGTGCGGGCGATCCGCGACGCCGTGCCGGGGCTGCACGTCCACGCGTTCTCCGCGCTGGAGGTCTGGCAGGGCGCGGCGACGCTCGGCCTGCCGCTCGAGGACTACCTCGCCGAGCTGCGCGACGCCGGCCTCGGGTCGCTGCCGGGCACGGCCGCCGAGGTGCTCGACGACGAGGTGAGGCGCGTGATCTGCCCGGACAAGGTGACGACGGCGCAGTGGCTCGAGGTGCACGACACCGCGCACCGCGCCGGCCTAATGTCGAACGTCACGCTCATGTTCGGCCATGTCGACGGCCCGCGCAGCTGGGCGCGTCACCTGGTCCACGCGCGTGAGCAGCAGCAGCGCTCCGCCGGCTTCACGGAGTTCGTCCCGCTCCCGTTCGTGCATATGGAAGCGCCGATGTGGCTGCAGGGCCGGGCGCGCAGCGGGCCGACGTTCGGGGAGACCCTGCTGGTGCACGCGGTCGCGCGGCTCGCCCTCCACCCGTGGATCACGAACGTCCAGGCGTCGTGGGTGAAGCTCGGGCCGGCGGGAGTCGGCGCGGCGCTGCGCGCAGGCGTCAACGACCTGGGTGGGACGCTGATGAACGAGTCGATCTCGCGCTCGGCCGGCGCGCAGCACGGCCAGGAGCTCGCGCCGGAGGGCATGGAGGCGCTGATCCGCTCGTACGGGCGCGTGCCGCGCCAGCGTACGACGCTCTATGCCGACGCGCCGCTGGAGCGCGTGGCGGCCTCGTTCGCGGCGGCGCCGCTCGCGGAGCCGTTGAACCCGCCGGTGAAGGACGCCCGCCTCGTCGCGCCGCCGCGCCTGGTCCGACCGGGCTATGCAGCGCGACTCGCCGCGTCGTAGCAAACGCGTCCATTCGAGCCATGTCCCAGGGTCAGGCCCTTGGCCTTGGCCGAAAGCGACACCGGCCCGGTTCCAGTCGCCTCCCCAAGGGAGCTTCGCCGGGCGGCCATGGCCGAATCCGCCATGTCCCAGGGTCAGGCCCTCGGCCCTGGCCGTTTCAGCCGGTCTCAGCCGCGAGCAGGTCGTCCAGCGTCTCTCGGCGCCGGATGAGCCGCGCCCCGCCGTCGGCGACGAGGACGGCGGCCGGTCGCGGCAGGCCGTTGTAGTTCGAGGCCATCGCGAGCGTGTAGGCGCCGGTGGCCGGGACGGCGAGAAGGTCGCCCCGCCGCGGCTCCGGCAGCGCCACACGATCGATGAGGACGTCGCCCGACTCGCAGTGCTTGCCGGCGATCCTGTACTCGCCCGACGTTGCCTCGGCCGCGCGGTTCGCGAGCAGTGCCTCGTACCGCGCCGCGTACAGCTGCGGTCGCGGGTTGTCCGACATGCCCCCGTCGACCGCGACGTACGTCACCGCCGCAGTTCGCTTCACGACGCCGACACGGTAGACGCTGACGCCGGCGCGGCCGACGAGCGAGCGGCCGGGCTCCAGGATCAACCGCACCGGCTCCGGCCACGCCGACCGAACGCGCGCGACCAACGCCTCGGCGAACGCGCCCGGGTCGGGCACGGCCTCCTCGCGGTTGTGGCGGATGCCGGCCCCGCCGCCGAGATCGAGGACGCGCGGGGTCCAGCCCAGCTCCTCACGGCAGCGCCCCGCGAGCTCGGCCAGCCGGTCGATCGCAGCAAGGCTCGCGTCCACGCGTGCGAGCTGGGACCCGATGTGCACGTGGAGCCCGGCGACGTCGAGGCCCGTGGCCGACGCCGCGCGCACCGTGGCGAGCGCATCGTCGGGGGCGAGGCCGAACTTCGATCCCGAGTGCGCCGTCTGGATCGACTCGTGCGTCTCGGCCTCGATCCCCGGCGTCACGCGCACGAGCACCTCCCGCACCCCGGCCGCGGCAGCCCGGGCGATCTCGTCGACCGCGTCGAGCACGACGAGCGCCCCGGCCGTCGCTGCGGCGCGCAGCTCCTCGTCCGACTTGTTGTTGCCGTGGAAGATGATCCGCTCGCCGGTCAGCCCGGCGCGCAGCGCGAACTCGAGCTCCCCGAGCGACGAGACGTCGGCGCCGAGGCCCTCTTCGGCCAGGAGCCGCAGCACGGCGACGTTCGGGAGCGCCTTCGTGCCGTAGACGACCAGCGCTTCCTCGTCGAGCGAGCGGTAGACGCGCGCCATCGAGCGGATCGTCTGCTCGCAGTAGACCACGAGCGGCGTCCCGTGCTCGTCGGCGAGCCGCGAGACCGCGACGCCGCCGATCGAAAGCTCGCCGCCGGCGATCGCAGCGCTTTCGGGGAACAGCTCGAGCATGCCCTGGAGGTTAGGCGGCGAGCAGCTCGCTCACCGTGACGATCTCGTAGCCGTCGCCCCGCAGCGTCTCGAGGATCTGCGTCAGCGCCGTCAGCATCGGCTCGCGGCTCGTGCCGCCGTGCGGCGGCACGCCGTCGTGGAGGACGACGATCCCGCCCGGCGCGCAGTCCCGGAGCACGAGCTCCGCGATCCGGTCCGCTGGAGTCGTATCCCAGTCCCAACCCTGCGCCGACCAGAGGATCGTCGGGTCGAGCCCGAGCTCGCCGGCCAACCGGGCCACGCGCGCCACGTCCTTCCCGTACGGCGGGCGCATCAGTCGCGGCGGCCGACCGACCGCGTGCTCGATCGCCGCCGTCGTCCTCGCAATCTGGTCGCGGAGGACGTCGTCGTCCGGCTCGTGCGCTGCGTCGATGTGGTCGAACGTGTGGTTCCCGAGCTCATGGCCTTCGGCCGACGCGCGGCCGACGACCTCCGGGCGCGCCTCGACATGGGCGCCGACGACGAAGAAGGTCGCGCGCGCCTCGTGCACGCGTAGGAGGTCGAGCACCGCCGGCGTCGTCTCGGACGGCCCGTCGTCGAAGCTCAGCGCGAGGATCCGCCGCCCCGCGACATCGTCACGCGACGAGACGATCAGGGCTTCAGTCGCTCCACCAGCCCTGCTCCATATCGGCGTCGCCCGGGCCGGTGTTCGGCGCTCCGACGGCGAGAAACAGCGCTCCCTCCGGGCCGCCCTCGATCGAGCGCATGGTGTCCTTGTGCAGGCGGACGGCGTCCCACTGCTTCAGCTCTCGGGTGTCGTCCTCGATCTTCATGCGCGCGCTGCCCTCGACGAGGACGTAGACCTCCTCCTGCTGCTTGTGCTTGTGCCCGAACGGGAGCCGGAAGTTCGGCGCGATCCGCAGGTAGCTGAGCCCCGAATGCTCCAGCTCGAGCGGGACACGCGCCATCCGCATCTCGAGGTCGGGTGACATGCCGAACTTCGGCGCCTGGTCCTCCACGTCGTCCTTGAGATTGATGTGCGTATAGCTGCTCATAGCGACGATTTTTTCAGGTTGCTAGAGTCCGAAACAATGAAGGAGCTGCTTTCGTAGGGCAGGGAGCCACCGCGGCGCGAGCCGTGCCAGCTCCCCGTGGCCTCTCGAACGAGAGGCTTTTTCGTTTCTGAGGACGATATGGACAGGTACGACGCACAGGCAATCGAGGCGAAGTGGCAGCGCATCTGGGCGGACGAGCGCGCCTTCAACGTGCCGAACCCCGCGCCTGGTGACGCGCGCGAGCGCAAGACGTACGTGCTCGAGATGCTCCCGTATCCCTCGGGAGAGCTGCACATGGGCCACGTCCGCAACTACATGCTGGGCGAGGTCATCGCCCATTTCCGCCGCCGCCACGGCTTCCAGGTGCTGCGCCCGATGGGCTTCGACTCGTTCGGCCTGCCGGCCGAGAACGCGGCGATCAAGGAGGGCGTCCATCCGCGCGAGAGCACCCCGCGCAACATCGCCTCGATCCGCGCGCAAATGGAGCGGCTCGGCTGGGCGATCGACTGGGACCGCCTGCTGGCGACGCACGAGCCGGAGTACTACCGCTGGACGCAGTGGCTGTTCCTGCAGTTCTTCGGGCACGGCCACGTCTATCGCAAGGAGGTCCCGGTCAAGTGGTGTCCGAACGACCAGACCGTGCTGGCGAACGAGCAGGTGATCGACGGCCGCTGCGAACGCTGCGGCGCTGAGGTCGAGGCGAAGAACCTCGAGCAGTGGCTGTTCCGGATCACGGCCTACGCAGACGCGCTCTTGGACGAGATGGAGACGCTCGAGTGGTGGCCCGAGCGCGTGCTGACGATGCAGCGAAACTGGATCGGCCGCTCCGAGGGCGCGGAGGTCGTCTTCAGGGTCGACGGCGAGGACATCGACATCCCGGTATTCACGACCCGCGCGAACACGCTGTTCGGCGCGACGTTCTTCGTCCTGGCGCCGGAGCATCCACTCGTGCCGAAGCTGGTGGCGGGGACGTCGCACGAGTTGGAAGTCATGGACTACGTGCGGCACGCGGGCGCGCGGTCGGCGGTCGAGCGGGAGACGAAGGAGAAGGACGGCGTCCCGACCGGCCGGTTCGTGATCAACCCGGTGAACGACGCGCGGATCCCGGTCTGGGTGGCGGATTACGTCCTCGTGGAGTACGGCACCGGCGCGCTGATGGCCGTGCCGGCGCACGACGAGCGCGACTACGCCTTCGCCCAGCGCTACGACCTGCCGGTGCAGACGGTGGTCGAGGGCGCCGACGGCGAGTCGGTCGAGGTGGGGACGACGACCAAGTGCACCGAGGACGAGCGGATCGAAAACTCGGCGCAGTTTTCGGGGATGTCCGCGCCCGAGGCGCGGCGCGCGATCGTCGAGTGGCTGGAGAGCCGCAACTCGGCGCGCTTCGCAGTGGGGTATCGCCTCAGGGACTGGCTCCTGTCACGCCAGCGCTACTGGGGCTGCCCGATCCCGATCGTCCACTGCGACGCGTGCGGGGTCGTCCCCGTGCCCGAGGACGAGCTCCCCGTCCTGCTGCCCGAGGTCGAGGACTACATGCCGAAGGGCAGGTCGCCGCTCGCCGCCGCCGAGGACTGGGTGCGCGTCGACTGCCCGCGCTGCGGCGCCGGGGCGCGGCGCGAGACCGACACGATGGACACGTTCGTCGACTCCTCCTGGTACTTCATGCGCTATTGCGACGCCGCGAACGACTCGGCGCCGTTCGACCGGGAGCTCGTCGACTACTGGCTGCCCGTCGACCAGTACATCGGCGGGGTGGAGCACGCGATCCTGCACCTGCTCTACTCCCGCTTCTTCGTCAAGGTGCTGAACGACATCGGGCTGGTGGGCTTCCGCGAGCCGTTCGCCCGGCTGTTCACGCAGGGGATGGTCTACGCCGACGGCGCGAAGATGTCCAAGTCGAAGGGCAACGTCGTCGATCCGATGGCGTACATCGAGCGCTACGGCGCGGACACGACCCGCCTGTGGCCGCCGTTCCTCGGCCCGGTCGACCAGGACGTCGAGTGGCACGAGGAAGGGATCGAGGGAGTCGTCCGATTCCTGCAGAAGCTGTGGCGCGTGGCGCTGGTGGCGGCTGAGCAGCCGGCCGCGGACGAGGTTCCGCCGACGGCGCTCGCCCGCAAGGCACACCAGACGATTGCGAAGGTCACGGACGACATCGGCCGGAGGTTCGTGCTCAACACGCCGATCGCGGCGGTGATGGAGCTCGTGAACGAGCTGTCGCGTGCCCCCGACGATCCCGCCGCCCGGTTCGCGGCGGAGACGGCGGTGTCGCTGATCCAGCCGTACGCGCCGCACATCGCCGAGGAGCTGTGGGAGCGCCTCGGCCACGAACGGTTGTGGGAGCAGCCGTGGCCGCAGGCCGACCCGGCGCTGCTCGAGCACGACACGTTCGAGCTGGTCGTGCAGGTCAACGGCCGCGTCCGCGATCGCTTCGAAGTTCCTGTCGACCTGTCCGAGGACGAGCTCATCGCGCGTGCGAAGGAGTCGCCGAAGGTACAGGCGCATGTCAACGGTGGCGAGCTGCGGCAGACGATCGTCGTGCCGCGGAAGCTGGTGAACCTGGTCATCCGCTGATTCGGCACGAAGTCGCCACACACGTGTGACGACTTCGTTGTCAAAATGGGCGACATGCCGGAGCTTCCCTTCAGCCGGCGTCAGCTGCTCGCGGGCGCCGGCGTCGCGCTCGTCGTCCTGATCCTGGCGGGGCGCCTGCTGCTGAGGCCCGGCGCCTCGGCGTCGGTACGCGTGCCGCCGCCGGTCGTGCCGACGGCAACCGCCGCGGCACCTGCGGCCAAGGCGCTGGTCGTGGACGTCGTCGGTGCCGTGCGACAGCCGGGCCTCTACCGGCTCTCGGAGGGCGCACGCGTCGCCGATGCGCTCTCTCGAGCCGGCGGCGCGACCGCGAAGGCTCAGCTCGACCTCGTGAACCTCGCCGCGCCGGTGGCCGACGGCGAGCAGATCGTCGTGCCGCGGCGGGGTGCGGCCGTCGCTGCGCCGGGTGGCGGCGGGACGGGCGCCGCGGCCGGTGTCCCGGCAGGCCCGGTGCACCTGAACACGGCGACGCTCGAGCAGCTCGACTCTCTGCCGGGCGTGGGCCCGGTCACGGCCCAGAAGATCCTCAGCTACCGCCAGGAGCACGGTGCCTTCGGCTCGGTGGACGAGCTGGACGCGATTCCGGGCATCGGCCCGGCCAGGCTGGAGCAGCTCCGCGACCTGGTTGCGCCGTGAGCCGGATGCCGCACGTGTTCGCGCTGGCGGCCTGCTTGGGGGTCGCTTTCGCGACCGCCGTCCGCGTGGGCCTGGTCCCCGGCATCGCCCTTGCCGCGACTGCGGTGCTCTGCGCCGTCGTGTCCGGAGGCGTCGAGCGGCCGCTCGCGGTCGTGGTCGCCCTGGGGCTCGCCGGTTGGACCTGGGGATCGGCGCGCCTGGAGGTCTTGGACCACAGCGCTCTATCCGGTCTGATCGGCACCGCCGAGCGGGCGCGGGTCGTCGTCACGGGGCCGCCGCGGCCGGGCCAGTTCGGTACCCGAGCCGAGGCCTCGATTCGCGCGTGGGGTGGGGCGCGCGTGCGCGAGTCCACCGTTCTGAAGCTGCCGCTCGGCCGTGCGCCTCCTCAGGGCGCCGAGGTGGAGCTCGTGGGCGTGCTCGCGGCTCCAAGCGAATTCGAGCGGACGTGGCTCCGGCGTCATGGGGTCCATGTCGTCCTTCGGGCGACGACGTGGCGCGTCGTCGGGCGGCGCGGCGGGCTGCCGGGCGTCGCCGACCGGATCCGGCGGCACCTGGCGCGGTCGATCGCGGTCGGCCTCGACGGCGAGCGCAAGGCGCTACTCGAGGGCGTGGTCCTCGGCGACGACGGCGGGCTGTCGGACAACCTCCGTGCGCGGTTCCGGGCGTCCGGCCTCTACCACCTCCTGGCCGTGTCGGGACAGAACGTCGCACTGGTCGCGGGCGGCGCGCTCATGCTCGCCTGGGTACTCGGCGTGCCGCGGCTGGTGGCGGAGCTTGGCGCGCTGGCGGCGATCGTCGGCTACGTCCTCGCGGTCGGGGCCCAGCCGTCGGTCGTCCGTGCCGGCGTGGCGGGCGTGCTCGGCTCTCTCGCCTGGTTGACCGCCCGCGCGCGGGACCGGTGGTACTTCCTGCTGCTCGGCGCCCTCGCGCTCCTCGCCTGGAACCCGTACACGCTGCTCGACCCCGGCTTCGAGCTCTCGTTCGCCGCCGTCATCGCGATCTTCGTGCTCGCGCCGCCGCTCAGGCGGGTGCTCGAGGGCTACCCGATGGCGGACTGGCTCCGCGATGTCGTCGCGATCTCCGCAGCCTGTGGGCTGGCCACCGCGCCGATCGCATGGATCCACTTCCACGCGATTGCGCTCCTGACGATCCCGGCCAATGCGCTTGCCGCGCCGGCGGTCGTGCCGCTGCTCGGACTTGCGCTCGCGTCGGCCGCGCTCGCGCCGCTCTCCCTCCCGGCGGCCGGAGCGCTCGCCTGGCTCAACGGCTGGTGCGCCGCCTACCTCGCCGCCTGCGCACGGGTGATCGGCGGGCTGCCAGGTGCTCAGATCCGCTCGACCGGCGCGATGCTGGTGCTCGTGGCCAGCGCCCTCACCCTCGCGGCCTATGCTTGGCCGCGGTGGCGAACGAGCTCGAACCGGTCTATCTGATCTTCGGGAGCGACCGGCCGAAGAAGCAGCGCGCCCTCCGCCGTCTGCGCGACCGTATCGGCGAGGATGCGGTCGAGGTCCTGTCGGCCGCTGCCGCCACGGGCGACGACGCGGTCGCGGCGTGCAACGCGCTTGGCCTCTTCGGCGGCGGCCATCGGCTCGTGATCGTCACGGACGTCGGGCAGTGGAAGGCGGCCGACGTCAAGGCGATTGCGGCGTACCTCGCGGCGCCCGCGCCGGACACCGTCCTCGCGCTCGCCGGCGAGGAGATGAAGAAGGACTCGGCGCTCGCGAAGGCCTGCGCGAAGGCCGGCTCCGTTCTCATCTACGACGTGACGAAGCGCCGCCTCCCGGAGTGGGTGGCGAAGCAGTTCGCGGGTCGTGGCGTGAAGGCCGACGCCGAGGCCTGCCGCGCCCTGGTCGACATCGTGGGCGAGGACCCCGAGGAGCTCGCGAGCGAAGTCGACAAGGTCGCGACGTGGGCCGCGGGCGACCCGGTGGGGCTCGCCGAGGTGGAGCTCCTCGCCGCCGGCTGCGCCGAGGTCCCCGGGTACGAGCTGACCGACGCCTGGGGGAGGCGCGACCTCCGGGCCGCGCTCGCCGCCTTTCAGACGCTGCTGGGGCGTTCGGGCGATCCGGTGTCGCGCAGCGTCCCCGCACTCGCCGGCCTGCTCGTCGGTCATGTCGGGCGGGTGCGTGCCTGTCATGCATACGCGGAGGAGGGCGTGTCGCCGCGCGAGGCGGCGTCACGGATGAAGCGGCATCCGTTCTACGTCGAGAAGCTGTTCGCGCAGGCGCGCAATTACTCGATGGACGAGCTTCGCGACGCGACCGTGCGCCTGGCGGCCCTCGACTACGCCCTGAAGGGTGGCTCGCGCTTGGCGCCCGATCTCGAGCTCGAGAGGGCGCTGATCGAGATCACTCGACCGCGCGACGCTGCGGCGGCCTAGGAGCGGTCCGCGGCTGCGATCCGCGCCGCGAGTGCCTTCCGGCGCGCTGCAGTGTTGCGGTGAAGCGCACCGTGGGCGGCTGCGCGGTCGATCCAGCGGACGAGCTCGCGGTGCTCGGCGGAGATGCGCTCCTCGTCACCGCCGGCCACGGCAGCCTCGAGCCGCCGCGTCAAGGTCTTGACGGTCGACCGGTAGCGGAGGTTCTCGAGCCGCTCCCGTGAGGCCGAGCGGACGCGCTTCTTCTGTTGCTTGATGTTGGGCATTCGCGTAAAAAGCCCGCGGTTCGCGGGCCGCGCGGATGGTACCAAAGGCACGGTGGCTTTCCGTCCCGGCCGGCGCCCCTTTAAGGCGCACCCGGCCTCCTCCCCACCGCGATCGTATCGGCGAAGTCCGCACGCGTCTGTGGCGGAAGTGGGCCGAAAGAGTGGCGTGCGATGCCCTCCCTATACTCGCCGCGTGGACGAGCGCTCCGGCCGCCGGCTCGCCTGGTCGACGGCGATCTTCTCGTTCGCCACCGGAATCTCCCGCGTCCTCGGGCTCATCCGCGAGATGGTCGCCTCCTACTACTTCGGGGCAGCCGGGAAGATCAACGCGTTCACGGTGGCGTTCCAGGTTCCGAACCTGTTCCGCTCACTCGTGGCGGACCAGGCTCTCTCGGCGGCGTTCGTCCCTGTCTTCAGCGAGCTCCTGGAGAAAGGCGACCGGCGGCGGGCCTGGCGCGTCGCTTCGACGCTCCTCTGGCTCACGCTCCTCGGCCTGGGCGGCCTCACCGCCTTCCTGATCCTGGTCGCGCCCTGGATTATCAAGCCGTTCGGCGACCCGGGCGGCGACCCCGAGCTGGCGGTCACCCTCTCCCGAATCCTCTTCCCGGTCGTCGTGCTCCTCGGCGTCTCCGGGATCGTCGTCGGGATCCTCAACAGCTACGAGCAGTTCGCGGTCCCGGCGATCACGCCGGTGTTCTGGAACCTCACGATCATCGCCGGCCTCGTCCTCGGCGTGCCGAACGCCGACACCGTCGACACGAAGCTCTACGTCTACGCGGGCTCGATCCTCGTCGGCACGCTGATCCAGGTCCTGCTCCCCTTGCCGTGGCTGCGGGGGCTCGACGGTCGGCTGCAACTCCTGATCGACTGGCGCGACCCGGCGGTGTGGCGGACGTTCCGGCTGATGATCCCGGTGACGGTCGGGCTCGGGTTGATCAACTTCAACATGGTGATCGACACGCTGTTCGCGTCGCGGCTGATCGATCCCAACCTCGCGCCGACCGCGATCGACCGGGCGTTCCGCCTCTACATGCTCCCCCAGGGGATGTTCTCCGTTGCAATCGCGACCGTTCTCTTCCCGTCCATGTCGCGGCTCGCCGCGCGCGGGGATCTGACGGGCTTCCGCAACACCGTCGGGCTCGGCCTGCGCCAGATCGCCTTTCTGCTCATTCCCGCCGGTGTCGTCAGCGCGGTGCTCGCCGAGCCGATCACGCGGATCGTCTACCAACGCGGGGAGTTCACCCCGTCGCAGACCCCCGTCGTCGCCGCATCCCTGGCCGCGTTCTCGGGCGGGCTGGTGTTCAACGGCGCAATGCTGATGCTGAACCGAGCGTTCTTCAGCCTGCAGTCGAACTGGGTCCCGACGCTCGTCGCGCTCGGGAACCTCGGGCTCAACGCGGCGCTCGACGCCGCGTTCTACGGGTTTGGGACATGGGGGATCCCCCTGGCGACGACGGTGGTCAACATCGTCGGCACGGCCGTGCTGCTCTTCTTTCTTCGTCGACGGATCGGCCGGCTGGACCTCGGCGCGATTATGGACTCGACGGCACGGATTCTCGTCGCCTCGGCCTTGCTCGCCGGCGTCACGTTCGGTGTCTGGTACGGCCTCGACGCCGCGCTCGGACGCTCGCTCTTCGGCCAGATCGTGTCGGTCGGGGTTGCGCTGCTGGTCGGCGTCGCGAGCTACCTGGGCGCGGCGTCTCTGCTCCGAGTTCGGGAGCTGAAGCCGTTGCTAGCGTTGCGGACGCGCCTCAAGCGCGCCTAGGCATGCCTCAGGAACGCATCCGCAACTTCTCGATCATCGCCCACATCGACCATGGGAAGTCCACCCTGGCGGACCGCATCCTGGAGCTGACGCACACGGTCTCGAGCCGCGACATGCGAGAGCAGCTGCTCGACTCGATGGAGCTCGAGCGAGAACGGGGGATCACGATCAAGGCACAGGCCGTCCGCGTCGAGTGGAAGGGGCATCAGCTCAACCTGATCGACACGCCCGGGCACGTCGATTTCACGTACGAGGTGTCTCGGTCCCTGCAGGCGTGCGAGGGAGCGTTGCTCGTGGTCGACGCAGCTCAGGGAACGCAGGCGCAGACGCTTGCGAACGCCTATCTCGCGATCGAGAACGACCTCGAGATCGTCCCGGTGGTGAACAAGATCGACCTCCCCCAGGCCGATCCGGACGGGGCGGCGGCCGAGCTGGCCGACCTGATCGGCGACTCGCCGGACCGCGTCCTGCGGATCTCCGCGAAGACGGGGAAGGGGGTGGAGGACGTCCTCGACGCGCTCGTCGAGCGGATCCCGACGCCTGCCGGCGACCCGGATGCGCCTGCCCGTGCGCTCGTCTTCGACTCCTCGTACGACGAGTACCGCGGCGTGGTCGCCTTCATCCGCATGGTGGACGGTCGCTTCGAGCGGCGGCAGGCACTCCGCGCGATGGCGCTCGGAACGCGCTTCGAGGCGCAGGAGCTCGGGTTCTTCTCGCCGACCCGGCGCGAGTCCGCGACGCTCGAGGCAGGGGAGGTCGGCTACGTGATCACCGGCCTCAAGGATGTCTCGCGGCTGCGCGTCGGCGACACGCTGACCGTCGAGGCCCGTCCCGCCGCCGAGCCCTTGCCGGGCTACAAGGACGTGAAGCCGATGGTCTTCGCGGGTCTCTTCCCGACCGACTCCGACCAGTACCCGGAGCTCCGCGATGCCCTCGAGAAGCTGAAGCTCAACGACGCGGCGCTGTTCTTCGAGCCGGAGACCTCCCAGGCGCTCGGCTTCGGGTTCCGCTGCGGCTTCCTCGGGCTCCTCCACATGGAGATCGTTCGGGAACGCCTCGAGCGCGAGTTCGACCTCGACCTGCTCGTCACTGCGCCGAACGTTGCATACCGCGTCAAGCCGCCCCACGGCGACTGGCGGGAGGTGCACACGCCGACGGACATGCCCGATGAGACCGAGGAGGTCGAGGAGCCTTACATCAAGGCGTCGATCATCGTCCCGAAGGAGTACGTCGGCACGGTCATGGAGCTGAACAACGACCGCCGCGGCCGCTTCGACCACCTCGAGTACCTCTCGGAGCAGCGAGTCCATCTGACGTACGAGCTGCCGCTCGCGGAGATCGTTCTCGACTACTACGACCTGCTGAAGTCGCGCACGCGCGGGTACGCGAGCTTCGACTACGACATGATCGGGTTCCGGCCCGGCAAGCTCGTGCGCGTGGACGTCCTCGTCGGCGGCGAGCCCGTCGACGCCCTGTCTCTGATCATCCATCGGGACGCGGCGTACGACCGCGGGCGGGCACTGGTCGAGCGGTTGCGCGAAGAGATTCCGCGGCAAATGTTCGACGTCGCGATCCAGGCGGCGATCGGGTCTCGTGTGATCGCGCGCGAGACGGTCAAGGCGAGGCGGAAGGACGTGCTCGCGAAGTGCTACGGCGGCGACATCACGCGCAAGCGGAAGCTGCTCGAGCGGCAGAAGGCCGGGAAGCGCCGGATGAAGCAGGTCGGAATGGTCGAGTTGCCGCAGGAGGCTTTCCTCGCAGTCCTGAACCTCAACGAGGACCGGCGATGAGCGGCGCGCGGCATCTCTATGTCCACCTGCCGTTCTGCGCGAGCCGGTGCGGCTACTGCGACTTCGTCACCGTCGTCGGACGGCGCGGCCAGCATGCCGGGTACGTCGACGCGCTGCTCGCGGAGCTCGAGCTGGAGCGAGGCCTTTTGGCTGCGGAGGTCGAGACGGTCTTCCTCGGCGGCGGCACGCCGACGTTCACGGAGGCGGACGCACTCGCCCGGCTGCTCGACGAGCTGCCGCCCGCGCAGGAAGTGACCGTGGAGGCGAACCCCGAGACCGTGACGCCCGCGCTCGCCGCCCTGCTCCGCCGCGCCGGAGTCAACCGGGTCTCGATGGGAGCCCAGAGCTTCCAACCGGAGCTCCTCGCGGTGCTCGATCGCGTCTTCCAGTCCAGACACCATCCGACTTGCGTTCTACCATCTGCGTGATGCCGGAATTGACAACATATCGCTCGACCTCATCTACGGAATCCCAGGCCAGAGCCCCTCCGATCTCGAGACTGACCTCGGCGAAGCGCTCGCGCTCGACCCGGAGCATCTGTCCTGTTACGAGCTCGAGGCGAAGCCGGGGACGCGCTTCACGCATACCCACGGAGACGAGCTCGCGCGCCAGGCCGACGCGATGGAGACGTACTTCGAGCTGGTGGTCGAGCGGCTGACCGCGGCCGGGTACCGCTGGTACGAGACGGCGAACTTCTGCCGGTCGCCGTTCGGGAGCGAGGCCCGCGACCTTCGCGCCCGCCACAACCTCGCCTACTGGCTGGGGTGCGACTACCTCGGGGTCGGCGTGGGCGCGGTTTCGACAATCGAACACCGGCGCTGGCGTAACACGCCCCGCCTCGGTGCGTACCTCCAGGCGCTCGAGCAGGGTCGGCAGCCCGAGCGAGAAGTGGAGCTGCTCACCGAAGCTGTCCTGCGCGAGGAGCGCTTGATGCTGGGTCTCCGCCTGGACGAGCCGCTCGTCCTCGAGCCGGTCGCGGCCGTCGTCGACAGAGCCGCCCTCGAGCGGATGGAGCGGCTCGGCCTCGCGAACGTGATGCGGCGCGGGGAGTCGGACACGATCACGCTGACGCGGCGTGGCCGGCTGCTCGGCGGCGGCGTGACGGCAGAGATCCTCGCGTGACCGACATCGGGTGAGAGCGGCTAAAATCCCTGCAAATGGCGGCGGACGGCCCTGAGCTAACGCAGCGGCAGCGGGAGATTCTCGCGCGCGTCGTCGAGGAATACGTCACGACCGGTCAGCCGGTCGGATCGAAGCACCTCGTCGAGCGGGCCGGGCTGGGCGTCTCCCCGTCGACGGTGCGCACCGATCTGGCCGAGCTCGAGGCACGGGGATTGCTGAGCCACCCGCACACGTCCGCCGGCCGGGTGCCGACCGAGCAGGGCTACCGCTTCTACGCCTCTGAGCTCCTGGCGCGCCAGGACGCCAAGCCGGGCGGATTCCCGCTCGACCTGTCGGCGTTACGCCGCGAGGTCGACTCTGCTCTGGAGGCGACGAGCGAGGTGCTGTCGCAGGTGACGCGGCTGCTCGCGCTCGTGTCCGCGCCGGCGCTCGAGACGTCGACGGTGAGGCACGTGGAGGTCCTGCTGCTGCAGCCCCAGACCGTGATGGCCGTCGTGATCACCTCGACCGGCGGCGTGTCGAAGCGGATCTTCACGTTCGACCGTCCGGTCGATCCGGGCCTCGCAAACTGGGCAGGTGAGTACCTGAACGACCGCCTCGCAGGCCTCCGGCTCCGCAGCACGCGGCTCCGCAACCAGCTCGCCGATCCGTCGCTGTCGCCGGCCGAGCGGGGCTTCCTCGCAGTGCTCACACCGGCGCTCATGGAGCTGGGGCCCGTCGAGCAGCGGCTCTACGTCGGCGGTGCGGCCGGGTGGCTCGACGGGGTACCCGACGCCGAGCTCGGCGCCTATCGCCGGCTCCTGGCGACGCTCGAGAAGCGTGCGGCGCTGCTGGAGGTGCTCGGCGAGGCGCTCGAGCCGCGTCGGCCGTTCGTGCGTGTCGGCGATGAGCTCGCCCACCCCGCCTTCCACGATGTCGCGCTCGTCGGCGCCGCCTACGGGCTGACGAACCAGGTGCTCGGTGCCGTCAGCCTGCTGGGGCCGGTCCGCATGGACTACGACAAGGCGATCCGCTCGGTTCGGGGGGCCGCGTTCGAGCTCTCCCGCTTCGTCGAGGAGGTCTACGAGGACAACTGAGGGCGGGAGTACGCTTGGGCCGATGGCTGCGACGGAACGCGACTACTACGAGCTCCTGGGCCTCGAGCGCAACGCGGGCGAGGACGAGATCAAGAAGGCCTTCCGTCGCCGCGCGCGCGAGCTGCATCCCGACGTCTCGCAGGAGCCCGACGCCGAGCACCGGTTCCGCGAGGTCGTGGAGGCGTACGAGGTGCTGTCCAACTCCGAGCGGCGCGAGCTGTACGACCGCTTCGGCCACGCCGGCCTGCGCAGCGGCGGGTTCCGGCCGACGACGTTCGACCTTGGCGACCTCAGCGACCTCTTCTCGGCGTTCTTCGGCGACGATCTTTTCCGCGTGGCCGGCCGCGGCGGGCGCAGCCGTGGCGCTGACATCGCCGCCCGCGTCGAGATCGAGCTCGTCGAGGCCGCGCGCGGCACGACCCGCGACGTTCCGTTCGACGTTGCCGTCCCGTGCGGGCGCTGCGAGGGGAATGGCGCCGAGCCCGGCACGTCGATCACTGCCTGTCCGGCCTGCGGCGGCACTGGTCGCAGCCGCCACGTCTCGCGCAGCGTCTTCGGCGAGTTCGTGCGCACGCAGACGTGTCCCACCTGCAGCGGCTCCGGGCGGAAGATCGAGCATCCGTGCGACGCATGCAAGGGCGCCGGTCGGGTCGTCGAGGAGCGAACGCTCAACGTCGAGATCCCGGCCGGCATCCACGACGGCCAGCGGATCCGCCTGACGGGCGAGGGGCACGCCGGGGCGCTCGGCGGCCGGGCGGGCGACGTCTACGTGGAGGTTCGTGTTCGGCCGGACGAGCGCTTCGTCCGCGAGGGCAGCGACATCTACTCCACCGTCGCGCTGACGCTGCCCCAGGCTGCGCTCGGCGCAACGCTCACGGTGCCCACGCTCGAGGGCGAGGCCGAGCTCACCTTCACGGCAGGGACGCAGCCGGGCGATATCCGCGTCCTCCGCGGGAAGGGTCTGCCAGTGCTGCAGGGCTTCGGGCGCGGCGATCACCGCGTGCTCGTCAACGTGCTCGTGCCGCGACAGCTCGACCCTGAGCAGCGACGGCTGCTCGAGGAGTTCGAGCGCGCGTCGACCGACGAGACGTACCGCGCCGACGAGGGGTTCTTCGAGAAGCTGAAGAGCGCGTTCCGCTGACGCTGCGTCGAGTCTCCGTGGCGGTGCCCGCCGCCCGGCTGGAGGTCGCACGCGCGCGGATGATCGAGCTGTTCCCGGAGGGGTTCGAGGAGATCGAATCCGACGACGGGGTCGAGCTCGCCGCCTACACGGACGCCGGCGGGGAGGAGCGGCTCTGGCACGCGTTCGGCGGCGTCCGGACGCAGGAGATCGGCGAAGGCTGGGAGGAGCGCTGGCGCGAGTTCCACCGGCCGGTCCGGGTCGGGCGCGTCTGGATCGGGCAGTCCTGGCAGGAGGCACCGGCCGACGCCGTCACCGTGTTCATCGATCCGGGCCGCGCGTTCGGGACCGGCGCCCACGCGACGACACGGCTGTGCGTCGAGCTGCTGACGCGCGTCGCGCCGGGGAGCTTGCTCGACGTCGGCTGCGGCTCGGGCGTGCTGGCGATCGCAGCGGCGAAGCTGGGGTTCGCACCGGTCGTCGGCATCGATGACGACGAGACGGCGATCGCAGCCGCGGGCGCGAACGCCGATGCCAACGGCGTCGTCGTCGAGCTGCGCCAGGCCGACGCGCTCGTTGACGATCTGCCACGGGTCGACGTTGTCGTGGCGAACGTCACGGGGGCGGCGGCGGAGGCCGTCGCGTCGCGCGTCGACTGCGGGACGTTGATCACGTCGGGCTACCTCGAGAGCGACCAGTTCGACCCGCCGCGGTTCGACCACTCCGAACGGGTGAGCGCGGAGGGGTGGGCGGCGGACGTCTACGTCCGGCGGGCGTAGCATCCCGGGCTGTGGCGACGTTCTCCGTCCGCTTCCTCGGCTGCAAGGTCTCCCACACGGATGCGCACGGAATTCGCGAGGCTCTGCTCGCCGACGGACACGTGGAGGTCGACGGGCATGCGGACGTTGCCGTCGTCAACGGCTGTTGCGTCACGCACGAGGCGGTTCGGAAGTCGCGGCATGCCGCCGCGCGGGCCGCGCGCACGCACGCGCGCGTCTACGTCACCGGGTGCGTCGCGAGCCTGCGCGGCGACCCGTTCGCGGGTCTCCCGGACAACGTCCGCGTGGTCGCGAAGGCGAGCGAGGAGACGCCGGCGGTCGTCGCCGGCGATGTCGGGGCGATCGGCTGCGTCCAGGCGGACGCGCGGCTCGACCGCGTCCGCGCGTTCGTCAAGGTGCAGGACGGCTGCAGCTTTTCCTGCAACTTCTGCGTCGTCCCGCTCGTGCGCGGCCGGTCGAGGAGCCGCACCGCCGCCGCCGTCCTCGCCGAGGTTGCGAAGCGCGTCGCGCAGGGCCACCGGGAGGTCGTGCTCACGGGGATCAACCTCGGCTGCTACCGGGACCGCGAGCACGGCTACGACCTCGCCCGCCTCATCCGGGAGGTAGGAGCGACCCAGGGGCTCGCACGACTCAGGCTCTCGTCGATCGAGGTCAACCACGTCGGCTCCGAGCTGATCGCGGCGCTGCGCGAGACGCCGACCGTCAGCCGGCACCTCCACGTACCGCTTCAATCCGGCGACGACCGCGTGCTCCGCGACATGGCCCGCCGGTACTCCGCCGCGACGTACCTCCGCCGGCTCGAGCCGATCCGTGACGACTTCAACCTGACGAGCGACGTGATCGTCGGTTTCCCAACGGAGACCGGCGACGCCTTCGAGCGCACACTCAGCGTCGTCGGCGAGGCCGGGATCACGAAGGTGCACGTCTTCCCCTACTCGCCCCGGCCCGGTACGGCGACCGCGGCGCGCGACCCGGTGCCGCCGGCGGTCAAGAAGGAGCGGAGCAGGCAGTTGCGGGCGGTGTCGGGTGCCGCTTGCCTCGCGCGGTGGCGGCGCAAGATCGGCCGCGACGACGTCGTCCTCGTCGACCGCCCCGGGCGCGGGTACGGCGACGATTACTCGCCCTGGCTCGTCGACGGCGAGGTCGGCGAGCTCGTGCGTGTACGCGGCGTGGAGGTCACGAAGGAGGGGATCCGCGCTGCCTGACGACTGCCTCTTCTGCACCCTCTACCGCGAGGGCGACCACGTCGTGTCCGGGGACGGCGTCGTCGCGATCAGGGACATCAACCCCCAGGCCGACGTGCACCTGCTCGTGATCCCGGAGCGTCACGTCGGGACGTTTCGCCAGGTGTCCGAGTTCGCGCCCGAGGAGGCGAAGGGCATGCTCGACTTCGTCGCGTCGACGGCGGAGGGCGAGGGGCTGTCCGACTACCGCGTCGTCGTCAATGTGGGGGAGGGCGCCGGGCAGACGATCTTCCACCTCCACTGGCACATCCTCGGCGGCCGCGTGCGAGGCTTGCCCGAATGACGCTGATCGTGCGCATGGAGGACGACCTCAAGGAGGCGATGCTCGCGCGCGACGCCGAGCGCCGGGACGCCCTCCGGCTCCTGCTCAACAGCCTCAAGGCCGCGGAAAAGGAGCTGCAGCGTCCGCTGTCGGACGAGGAGGAGCTCCAGGTGCTCCAGCGTGAGCGTAAGCGCCGCATCGAGGCGGCCGAGGCATTCCGGACAGGTGGCCGCGACGAGCAGGCCGAATCGGAGGAGGCCGAGCTCGCCGTGCTCGAGGAGTTCATGCCGGAGCCGCTCTCTGAGGACGACCTCGAGGAGATCGTGGACGACGCGATCGCGGAGAACGGAGCCACGAGCATGCGCGACTTCGGCCGCGTGATGGCCGACGTGATGCCCCAGGTCTCGGGTCGCGCCGACGGCTCCGTCGTCAGCCAGCTCGTCAAGGAAAAACTCGCGTAGCGGGCCGACCCTCCGCGCCTACACTGAGCGCCGTGCAACAGGTGCTCGACGTTTCGAACGACGTGGCCGCCGAGCTCGCCGGCATCGGCGACGGCGTGCTGGAGGCGCTCCGCGACCGTCTTCGCTGCACGATCCTCCTGCGTGGGAACCGCCTGACCATCGAGGGCGAGGAGCCGAACGTCTCCGAGGCGCGCGCGGTCGTCGACGAGATCGTCGAGCTGGTGGAGGCGGGACGGGAGATCGGCCCGACGACCGTCGACTCCGTGCTCAACGCGATCGATCAGGCGGAGAGCGTCCAGGACGTGTTCGGCGACGTGGTCTGGCGTCACCGCGGCAAGCAGATCACCCCAAAAACGGTCACGCAGAAGCGGTACGTGGATGCGATCCGGCAGTGCACAGTCACCTTCGGCATCGGGCCGGCCGGCACCGGCAAGACGTATCTCGCGATGGCGCTCGCGGTCGCCGCGCTGCATGAGCGCCAGGTCGCGCGGATCATCCTCACGCGCCCCGCCGTCGAGGCCGGCGAGCGGCTCGGCTTCCTCCCGGGCGACATGCTCGCGAAGGTCGACCCGTACCTCCGGCCGCTGTTCGACGCGCTCTACGACATGCTCGACGCCGAGCGGCTGAACACGTACATGGAGCGCGGGACGATCGAGGTCGCGCCGCTCGCGTTCATGCGCGGCCGCACGCTCAACGACTCGTTCATCATCCTCGACGAGGCGCAGAACACGAGCCCGGAGCAGATGCAGATGTTCCTGACGCGCCTCGGCTTCGGCTCGAGGGTCGTCGTCACGGGCGACGTCACGCAGATCGACCTGCCGCGCGAGCAGGCGTCCGGCTTGATCCAGGTGCAGGACATCCTCGGCACGGTCGACGGGATCGCGTTCGTCCGCTTCGGGCACGAGGACGTCGTCCGGCACAAGCTCGTGCAGCGGATCGTGGAGGCGTACAAGCACCACGCGGAGGAAACCGGGACGCAGCGCCGGAGATAGGGCGGGGATGGTCGAGATCGAGGTCGTTGACCGCAGCGGCGCCGACATGGACGTGGAGGCGGCGGCCGGCCTCGCCCGGGACGTGCTGTCCGCCGAGGGGGTCGACGACGGGGAGCTCGGGTTGGCGCTCGTCGGGCGCGAGGAGATCCGAACGTTGAAGCGCGAGCACCTGGGCATCGACGAGGAGACCGACGCGCTTGCGTTCCCGATCGACGGCCGCGAGCCGCTGCCGGACGGCGTGCCGCGGCAGCTGGGCGATGTCGTCCTCTGTCCCGACGTCGCCGGCGAGGCGTGGCGGGCGCCGCTCGTCCATGCTGTCCTCCACCTACTCGGCTACGACCACGGCGCCGAGATGGAGGCGCGGGAGCGCGTGCACGCGCGATGAGCAGCCGGCGCCCGCCCTCGATCCTCGAGAGCTTCAACTACGCGTTCGAAGGCGTCATCCACGTGCTGCGCACGCAGCGGAACATGCGGATCCACTTCCTGATCGCCGTCGTCGTGCTCGCGCTGGCAGTCGTGGTCGGCGTGACCCGCTTCGAGTTGATCGCGCTCCTGCTCGCGATCGTGTTCGTCCTCATCGCGGAGATGATCAACACGGCGATCGAGCACGCGATCGACGTGGCCACGACGTCGTTCGACCCGATGGCGAAGCTCGCGAAGGATATCGCTGCCGGCGCGGTGCTGATCGCGTCCGTGAACGCCGTCGCGATCGGTTATCTCGTGTTCGCGCATCGCGTCGGCGACCGCTCGACGCGCGTGCTCGACCGGGTGCGCGATGTGCCGATCACGTTGACGCTGATCGCTCTCGTGTTGACGATGATCGTCGTGATCGCGACAAAGGCGATGACCGGGCGCGGGACGCCGCTCCGCGGCGGGCTTCCCTCGGGACACGCGGCAATCGCGTTCGCCGGCTGGATGGCGGCGACCTACGCCGTCGCCGACTCGAACCACCAGTTCCTGATCTCGTCTCTGACGCTCGTCATGGCGCTGCTGGTGGCCCAGACGCGGGTCGAGTCCGGCGTCCACTCGGTGCTCGAGGTCGCGTACGGCGGCGCGCTCGGCGCGCTCGTTACCCTGGTGGTGTTCCAGCTGCTATGAGACGGCGACGGTCGTGAGCGCCGACCTCCACGAGCAGGCGAAGGTCGCGGCGGCGCAGGCGTACGCGCCGTACTCGAACTACCTCGTCGGCGCGGTCGTGCGGACGCGGGACGGCCGTGAGTTCGCCGGCGTCAACGTTGAGAATGCGGCGTACCCGCTCGGGATCTGCGCCGAGAAGACGGCGATCGGGAAGGCCGTGAGCGAGGGGTACAAGCCGGGCGACTTCGAGGCGATCGGGATCACGGCCTCGCCGTGCGGCGGCTGCCGGCAGTGGCTGTACGAGTTCCGGATCGAGTCGGTGACCTTCGAGAACAACGCGGGCGAGGTCGTCACCTACTCCGCGGCCGAGCTCCTCCCCGACACCTGGGAGCTGTGAACACCGGCTTCGTCGCGGTCGCGGGCCGCCCCAATGTCGGCAAGTCGACCCTCGTGAACGCGCTGTGCGGCGGCAAGGTCGCGATCGTGTCCGACAAGCCGCAGACGACGCGGCGACGCATCTTCGGGATCGCGAACGGCGACGGCTTCCAGCTCGTGCTCGCTGACCTGCCGGGGTTCCAGAGGCCGCTCGACACACTCACGGAGCACATGCAGCGCACCGTGGATGCGGCCTTCGAGGGCGTCGAGGCCGTCCTGTTCGTGCTCTCGGCGCGTGAGCGAATCGGGGCCGGCGACCGCTTCATCGCACGGCGAGTCTTCGCGGTCGGCGTCCCGGTCGTGATCGCGCTCAACAAGGTCGACCGGTTGAAGGCGGCGCACATCGCCACGCAGATGGACGCTGCCTCTCGGCTCGGCGACTTCCACGCGCTACATCCCGTCTCGGCGAAGACCGGCGAGGGCGTCGCCGAGCTCCGCGACGAGCTCGTCGCCCTGCTCCCGGAGGGGCCGCTGTACTTCGAGCCGGAGCAGCGGACCGACCTGCCCGTCGAGGTCCAGATCGCGGAGCTCGTGCGCGAGCAGGCGCTGCGCCTGACGAAGGACGAGGTGCCGCACGCAATCACGGTCGAGTTGCAGGAGATCGAGGACCGGCTCGTGCGCGCCGACGTCCTCGTGGAGACCGAGTCGCAGAAGCAGATCGTCGTCGGCAAGGGCGGCACGATGATCAGGGAGATCGGGCAGCGCGCGCGCCCCGAAATCGAGCTCGTGCTTGGCCGGCCCGTCTACCTCGAGCTGCGGGTCAAGGTAAGGCCGCGGTGGCGACGGGACGAGACGCTGCTCGAGCGGCTGGGGATCTGAGCCCCCGTGCCTGTGGAGGAATCGGTACGAATTCGTTCCTTGTGGGGCACAGACACGTCACCAGTTCGTCTTTAGCCTGACGGCTGGTGGGCGGGGTAAGGGGCGCCCGCGTGGCGCGCGTGTACTTGTAGTCGGTCGGGCCAGCGTTCGTGGGGGCCGTTTCAGCAATTGCCTGCGGGACTAGACTCGGGGCATGGCCCAGGCGCCTGCTCTCCCGCGCGGCTTCGAGCTTCCGCTGGAGCCGCGGCTGCCGCGGATCGGGTCCGTCGACGCGGTCGCGCTCGAGGAGCGGGCTGCGAGCCTCGCCAAGCGCTCGATCAAGCGTGACGCGAAGGTGTTCGCGCTCGAGCTCGCGATCCGGATGATGGACCTGACCACGCTCGAGGGACAGGACACGCCGGGAAAGGTCGCGGCGCTCGCGTCGAAGGCGCTCCGGCCGGATCCATCGGATGCGAACGTCCCCTCGGTCGCCGCGGTCTGCGTCTATCCGAACCTCGTCCCGGTTGCCGTCGCGCGCGTGCGCGACAGCGACGTCAAGGTCGCCTCCGTGGCGACGGCGTTCCCGTCGGGCCAGTCGCCGCTCGAGGAGAAGCTGGGCGAGGTGCGCTGGGTCGTGGAGCAGGGCGCCGACGAGGTCGACATGGTGATCGATCGCGGCGCCTTCCTCTCGGGGCGTTACGCGAAGGTCTACGACGAGATCGTCCGTGTGAAGGAGGCGTGCGGTGACGCCCACCTGAAGGTGATCCTCGAGGTCGCCGAGCTCGGCACCTACGACAACGTCCGCCGTGCGTCGCTGCTCGCGATCGCCGCGGGCGGTGACTTCATCAAGACGTCCACGGGGAAGCTGCCGGGCGCGGCCACGCTGCCCGTGACGCTCTGCATGCTGGAGGCGATCCGGGACGTCTACGAGGAGACCGGCCGGAAGGTCGGAATGAAGCCGGCAGGTGGGATCCGCCAGTCGAAGCAGGCCGTCCAGTACCTCGTGCAGCTGTACGAGACCCTCGGGCCGGACTGGCTCACGCCGGACCTGTACCGCCTCGGTGCCTCGTCCCTCCTCAACGACGTGTTGATGCAGCTACGCAAGGAGCGCACCGGCGCCTACCAGAGCCCGGACTACTTCACCGTTGACTGACCTCGAGCGGAAGCACGAGAAGGCCCCGGTCCCGAAGGACTGGACCTACGCGGCGGCGCCGGAGGCGCAGGACATCGTCCGGCTCGACGAGCGGTACGGGCACTACATCGCCGGAGAGTTCGTCGAGGCCGAGGAGACCTACTCCACGATCTCGCCGTCGACCGAGGAGCCGCTCGCCGAGGTCGGGCAGGCGACGCAGGCCGAAGTCGGCCTCGCCGTCGACGCCGCGCGCGAGGCCTTCGCCGACGGCTGGTCCGGGCTGTCGCCGTCCGAACGGGCGAAGTACCTGTTCCGGATCGCACGCATCCTCCAGGAGCGCTCGCGTGAGTTCGCGGTGCTGGAGTCGCTCAACGGCGGCAAGCCGATCAAGGAGTCGCGCGACGTCGACCTGCCGCTGGCCGCAGCGCACTTCTTCTACTACGCCGGCTGGGCGGACAAGCTCGAGTACGCGTTCCCCAACCGTCGGCCGCGGCCGATCGGCGTCGCGGGCCAGATCATCCCCTGGAACTTCCCGCTGCTCATGCTCGCCTGGAAGGTCGCACCCGCGCTGGCCGCCGGGAACACGGTCGTGCTCAAGCCGGCGGAGACGACGCCGCTGAGCGCGCTGCTCTTCTGCGACGTGCTGCGCCAGGCCGAGCTGCCGCCCGGGGTCGTCAACATCCTCACCGGCGACGGGAGGACAGGGGCGGAGCTCGTCAAGTCGGAGGGCGTCGACAAGATCGCCTTCACGGGCTCGACGGAGGTGGGCAAGGCGATCCAGCGCGAGCTCGCCGGCACCGGCAAGAGGCTGACGCTCGAGCTCGGCGGCAAGGCTGCGAACATCATCTTCGACGACGCCGCCCTCGACCAGGCCGTCGAAGGGATCGTCAACGGGATCTACTTCAACCAGGGCCACGTGTGCTGCGCGGGCTCGCGGCTGCTCGTGCAGGAGTCGATTTGCGAGCCCGTCGTCGAGAAGCTGAAGCGGCGCCTGACCACGCTCCGCGTCGGCGACCCGCTCGACAAGAACACCGACGTGGGCGCGATCAACTCGAAGCAGCAGCTGGAGAAGATCGAGGAGTTGGTCGCCTCGGGCGCCGAGGAGGGCGCAGAGATCTACCAGCCCCCGTGCCGCCTGCCGGAGAAGGGGTACTGGTTCGCGCCGACCGTCTTCACGAACGTCGCCCAGAGCTACCGGATCGCGCAGGAGGAGATCTTCGGGCCCGTGCTCTCGATCCTCACGTTCCGGACGCCCGAGGAGGCGGTGGAGAAGGCGAACAACACGCCGTACGGTCTCAGCGCCGGGGTGTGGACCGAGAAGGGGTCGCGGATCCTCTGGATGGCAGAGCGGCTGCGGGCCGGCGTCGTCTGGGCGAACACCTTCAACCGCTTCGACCCGTCGTCGCCGTTCGGCGGCTACAAGGAGTCCGGCTTCGGGCGCGAGGGCGGCCGACACGGGCTCGAGCCGTACCTCGAGTTCGACGGCGCGGAGCGCTTCAGTGGCTGAGCGGCTGCCCGTCAAGAAGACGTACAAGCTCTTCATCGGTGGTGCGTTCCCGCGTTCGGAGTCGGGTCGCACCTACGAGGCGGAGGAGCAGAACGTCGCCCGCGCCTCGCGCAAGGACGTGCGTGACGCGGTGCGTGCCGCCCGCGGCGCCCTCCCGAAGTGGGCCGGGATGACGGCGTACAACCGCGGCCAGGTGCTCTACCGGCTCGCGGAGATGGTCGAGGCGCGGGCAGACGAGTTCGCGCGCCTCTGCACCGGCCGCGAGGAGGTCGAGCGGTCGATCGACCGGGTCGTCTGGTACGCGGGTTGGGCCGACAAGGTCGCCCAGGTGCTCGGATCCTCGAACCCGGTCGCCGGGCCGTATTTCAACTTCACCGTCCCCGAGCCTACGGGCGTGGTCGGGATCGTCGCCCCGGACGAGCCGCCGCTGCTCGGCCTGGTCACACGCGCCGCGCCCGCGCTCACGGGTGGGAATACCGTGGTCGTGCTCGCGTCGGAGACGCATCCGCTCGCGGCGATCGAGCTCGCGGAGGCACTGGCGACGTCGGACGTTCCCGGTGGCGCCGTCAACATCCTCACCGGGCACCGGGGCGAGCTGGCGCCGTGGCTCGCAGCGCACATGGACGTCAACGCGCTCGACCTCGCCGGCTCCGACGGCGACTCGGCCGAGCTGGAGCGGGCGGCGGCCGCGAACGTGAAGCGGGTCGTCCACGGGGCCGCCGACGCGCAGAGCCCGTGGGAAATCGCGGCCTTCCTCGAGCTGAAGACGGTCTGGCACCCGGTCGGCGTCTAGTCGTCTGCGAGGCGCCCGCCCCGTTACGATCCGCTCGTGTCCGACCGGGGCGCCCGCCGCTTCAGCCTGGCAATCTCCGAAGGGGACGGCATCTCGGTGATCGTCGAGGTCGCCGACGCCGCGGCCGCCCAGTCTGCCCAGGCGCAGGGCGCGGAGGCGATCGTGTTGCGGAGGATCCTCACCGGCGTCCGCGACGCGACCGAGTTGCCGATCCTCTGGCTCGCCGACGGCCCGCCGAGTGACGCGGCCGACGCCGGCGCGGACGCCTGCGTGGTCCAGGCCCGGGACGAGCACGCCGCCGAGTTGCACGGCGCGGCGCTCGACCTCGGCCTCGACTGCGCGATTCGCGTGGCGAACGAGGAGGAGATCGAGGATGCGCTCGACCGCGTCGACCCCGAGATTTTCCTCCTGGCCGCCGAGGAGGATGGCGACGAGTGGGAGCACACGTTCGACCTGCTCTCGGGCGTGCCGGCGGGGAAGCTCGCCATCGCGGCGGTGTACGCGCCGAGTCGGGAGCAGGTCGTCGAGCTCGAGCGGGCGGGAGTCGATGCCGTCATCGTCGGAGCGCGAGACGTCGCCGAGCTCGTCGGCGACGCGCCGCCCCAGGTCTAAGGCGCCGCTTGCGGCGCCGGCGCCAGGCTGAACCGTCCCCAAGCGGCGTCAAGAACCCGCTCGAGAGCTGGGCCGAGTCCCGCTGGGGCGGGCCGGCGACGGCGCTCGTCGCGATCCTCGTGCTCGCCGCCGCTTTGCGCGCGGTGGGAATCGAGTACGGGCTCCCATACGACAACCTGCTGAACCCGGACGAGCACAACATCGTCGTGCGCGCCTGGCGGATGGTCCACGGCGGCGGCGCTGACCCGCACTTCTTCGACTACCCGACCCTGCTGATGTACGTCGAGGCGCCGTTCCAGGCGTGGCAGGACCAGCCGTCGCTCCTGACCGCGCGCATCGTCGCGCTCGTGATTGGCCTCGGCTCGATCGCGGCGACCTGGTGGCTCGCGCGTCGCGCATACGGGAGCGCGACCTCCGGCGCGGTCGCCGCGGCGATCGTCGCCGTCTGCACCGTCCACGTGGCCTACTCGCGCGAGGCGGTCACGGACGTCGCGCTGACGCTCGGGATCGCAGTCGCCCTCGCGCTGATGGTGAGCGGCCGGATCGAGCTTGCCGGGCATTGCCGCCGGGCTCGCGACAGGCTTCAAGTACCCGGGCGTCCTGCTCGTCGTGCCGCTCGTCGTCGCAGGATGGCGTCAGTGGCGCCGGCTCGCGATCGCTCTTGTGCTGATGGCGGCGGTCTTCCTGGCGTCGAGCCCGTTCGTCCTCACGGACCTCGGCCAGGCATGGGACGACTTCTCGCGGGTCCAGCGACTCGCCCGCGACGGCTGGCTCGGCTTCGAGCACGACCATGCGACGCCGATCGCGTTCGTCGACCGCCTCTGGACAGGATTGGGGCCGGTGCTCGTGATCGCAGCGGCGGGGCTCGTCGTCGCGCTGCTCCGGCGCACGCGCGCCGATCTCGTGCTCGCGTCCTTCGTGCTCGTCTACTTCCTCGACCTGCTGACGATCCGCGCGCACTTCGACCGCTACACGCTGCCGCTCGTCCCGCCGCTGGCGGCGCTCGCCTCCAGGTTCCGGGCGCTGGCCCCGGTGACGCTCCTCCTGCTGGTCGTGCCGCTGACGTGGTCGGTACGCGACACGAAACGGCTGACGCGCACCGACACTCGGGTGATCGCGGCGCGCTGGGTCGACGAGCACGTGCCGGCCGGGACCCACGTGGCCGTCGATCCGTCCACCCCTGCGTTCAATCAGCTGGACCTCCTGCCGCTGCAGCTACCGGGGCCGGGGAGGCAGTTCGATCCCAACCGCGACGTGGGTCTCCTCCGGCGGCAGGGCATCCGCTTCGTCGTCGCAACGGGCGCGGTCGCCGACCGCGTGCTCGCGGCGCGCGATCGCTATCCCCGAGAGGCTCGCTTCTACGACAACCTTCGGACGAGCGCGCGCCGGATCTACTACGTCAGGGAGGGCGACGGCCGTGCAGGACCCTGGGTCGCGGTTTACCGGCTTTAATTGGCGGGTGAGGTCGTTCGGGGTTGTCGTCGTCGTGGCCGCGCTGCTCGCGGCGGGCTGCGGCGAGGTGAGGACGGCGCAGCGCGTGTCGAGCGCTGCCGCGGCACGGTCCTGTCCGCGGAAAGCCCTCGCGGGCTGGCAGCGGTTGGCCAACCGCATCAAGGCACCGGTGTACTGCCCCACGTGGCTCCCGGATCCTCTCGACGGCGTCATCGGGAGCCGATGGAGCAACATCGACGAGGTCTCACGCGACCACAGCTATCTCGAGAGCTGGGTCTGGCAGGAGACGGGCCCCGGCGCCGCCGGCGGTGAGCTGCACGTGAACCTCCGGGGGTATCCCGGACGTACGGCGATACCGAAGTGCGTCAATGCCGACTCGAAGAAGCGCAACCTGATCCCCTGCTTCAGCGACCCGCGAGGGCGCGTGCGGTCGAACGGTCTCGCGGCGACTGTCTTCACGGTCAATCAGGACGCCGACCAGTGGCACGTCCTCTACGCGTGGCGGCATGCAGGATCGCTCTACGCGGTGAGCGAGCACGTCGCCCCGCCCGTGGACTACAAGAAGGTGCGCCGCTACCTCGATCGGATCCTGCGCGGCCTCGTGCTCGTCAAGCCGCAGGCAGGCTGAGTGAAGCTCACCCGCAGACAGGCCCTCGCGGGCGCTGCCGCGGGCGCCCTGGGCGCTGCCGGCGTCTACGAGCTGGTCGACCGGCTCGCCGGAGGCGGCGAGAGCGGGCCGCTGCGGCGGAGCGCCGGCCCGGTCGGGGCGGAGCAGCACTCGCTCGGCCTCGACGTCGTCCTCGATAACGGCATCGAGGTCGTGGTGCCGCCGCGACATCATCGGCTCGTCACCGCGAAGGTGGCGGCGGCCGACCCCCGCGAAGGAGCTCGCGAGCTGGAGGATGCGCTGCGCGAGCTCGAGGACAAGTTCGACCCGACGACGCCCGCCGGCCTCGGTGTCACGATCGGCTGGGGCGTGCCCTACTTCCGCCGCCAGGTCGCGCGGCAGGCGGGCGTCCACCTCCCGTTCGACCGCCGTGCCGGTAAGCCGGTGCTGATCGACTCGCTCCGGTTCCCGAGCGATCCAGAGGAGACGATCCTCGAGGACAACGACGTCGCCGTGCTCCTCCGCGCCGATTCGCGGGAGCACATCGTCGCCGGCGCAAAGGCGCTCTTCGGCGATCTCGACGTCTTCGACGTCACGAGCATTCGCGAGGGATTCGTCGGCGGCGGCCTGCCCAAGCGGATGGCGGTCGCGGCCGGAGTTCCCGGCGCCGACCTGATCCCGGACGGGGCGCAGTTGTTCCTCGGCTTCACCTCGACCCAGAAGGAGGGCCTCGGTCCGAGCCGGATCGCGAACTTCGAGACGCTCGGTTACGTCGATCTCGGCCCCGAGTCCTACTTCCGCGGCGGGACGCACATGCACGTTTCCCACCTGTTCGAGGATCTCGAGGCGTGGTACCTCAACTTCGACTTCCGGGAGCGGGTCGACACGGCGTTCAGGCCCGGCCTGAGAGTCAAGCCGGGCACCCAGACCGTGCGTCAGGGCCCGCACGACGTGGAGCACGCCTCTCAGGTCGAGCGGGACTTCCGCGACCAAGGCCGCATCGGGCACAGCTCCGCGATCCAGACGGCCTCGCGGCTGGAGCAGGACGTCGTCGCCGACGACGGCGTCGTCTACCGGCGGGGGACAGCGATCCCCCAGCGCGCCGACTTCAACACGCTCGACAACCCGTTCGCGTGGAGTGCCGACCCCGAGCGCGATGCCGTCGCAGAGGGCGCACGCGCCGGCGTCCACTTCGTCGTCTTCAACCCGTCGAGCGACGACTTCCACCGGAACCGATTCGCCATGGACGGCCGCCTCCCCGACGGCACCAAGCTGCCGCTGCCGCCCCGCGCCCGGGGCCAGGGCTTCAACTCGGTGCTGCGCACGACGCACCGCCAGAACTTCCTCGTCCCGCCGCGGCGGTACCGCTCGTTCCCACTCGCCGAGCTGTGACCGGCGGCGGTCGCGGCGGCTACGGCAGTGACGAAGCAGCTCTTTAGCCGAAGAAGGCGCGCGCGACGCCGTACCAGTCGTCCGGCACGGTCTTCAGGGAGGCCGTCGCCTCGGCGAGGGCGACGTCGACGATCGCGTCGCCGCGTAGCGCCGCCATGCGACCGAACTTCCCCTCCTCGACGAGGTCGGCGGCCTTGAGCCCGTAGCGCGTGGCGAGGATCCGGTCGCGCGGGGTCGGGATTCCGCCGCGCTGCACGTGGCCGAGCACCGTGACGCGGGTCTCGAATCCCGTCCGCTGCTCGATCTCGTGGGCGAGCGCCGCGCCAACGCCTCGCTCGGACAGGCGCACGTGACCGAACTGGTCGACGTCGGTCGCGTCATCGATCCCCTCGAGCTCGTAACCCTCCGAGACGACGACGATGGAGAAGTCCTTGCCGCGCTCGTGGCGGTGCCGCAGCTGAGCGCACGCCTCCTCGATCGGGACGGGCTGCTCCGGGATGAGGATCATGTCGGCGCCGCCGGCGATCCCGCTCATGACCGCGATCCAGCCGGTGTGGCGGCCCATCACCTCCACGACCATGACGCGGTTGTGGGACTCGGCGGTGGTGTGGAGCCGGTCGATCGCCTCCGTCGCGACGAACACGGCCGTGTCGAAGCCGAACGTGTAGTCCGTCGCGGAGAGGTCGTTGTCGATCGTCTTCGGGACGCCGACGACGGGGAACTCGTGCTCCGCGTAGAGCCGGGATGCCACGCCCAGGGTGTCCTCGCCGCCGATCGCGACGAGCGCGTCCAGGCCGGCGCGTTCGAAGTTCTCCAGCACGCGGTCGACGCCCCCGTCCAGCTTGTACGGGTTCGTCCGCGTCGTCCCGATGATCGTCCCCCCTCGCGGCAGGAGGCCGGAGATCTCGCGCGGGCCCGAGCGGCTCGTACAGGCCCTCGACGAGTCCGCGCCAGCCCTCACGAACGCCGACGAACTCGTGGCCGCGGACCAGGACGCTCCGGCCGACCGCGCGGATTACCGCGTTGAGGCCCGGGCAGTCGCCGCCGCCGGTGAGCACAGCCACCTTCACGTGCGCGATCGTACGCCGCGGATGCCGAGGAGTGCCGAAGGTGGGAATCGAACCCACACTCCCCGAGGGGAACCGGATTTTGAGTCCGGCGCGTCTGCCAGTTCCGCCACTTCGGCCCGGGGAGGACTGTAGCGGTCGCTTCGCGGTTGAAATGGCCGGGGCTTGCACGGATACTTGCCCCCGCGGCGGGGGCGCCGGCCCTTGCCGCATGGAACCCAGCGGGCGACCGAGGAGGAAGTGTGAGGAGAAGGCTTTCAGTAGCGGCGTTGCTCGGAGTTGGGGTCTTGCTGGCCCTGCTCGCCGCGGGCTGCGGCGGCGGCGGCAATAAGGGGGGCAACGTCACTGCGCTCCCGGCCTCGTCCTGCTCCGACATCTACTACGAGGGTGACGGTGATCCCGACTACATCATCTCGTCGGATCTGCCGCTCCAGGGCTCTGGGCGCACCCAGACCGTGCAGATGACGGAAGCGATCAAGTTCATCCTCAAGCAACAGAATTTCAAGGCCGGTGACTACAAGATCGGCTACCAGTCGTGCGACGACGCGACCGCGCAGGCAGGCAAGTGGGCGTCGGAGAAGTGCTCGGCGAACGCGAACGCGTACGCACAGAACAAGGGCCTCATCGGCGTGATCGGGACGTTCAACTCCGGCTGCGCGGAGATCATCATCCCCGTCCTCAACCGCGCGCCGGACGGCCCCGTCGGCATGGTCGAGCCCGGCGAACACGTACGTCGGCCTCACGCACAGCGGCCCGGGCACGGCGGCCGGCGAGCCCGACAAGTACTACCCGACGGGTACGCGCAACTACATCCGCATCGTCGCCGCCGACGACTACCAGGGAGCCGCGGACGCGCTGCTCGACGCAGCAGCTCGGACTGAAATCGGTCTACATCCTCAACGACAAGGAGGCCTACGGCCTCGGCGTCGCGACGGACTACAAGAACTCGCTGACGAACCCGTTGGTCGGGATCAAGGTGGCCGGCTTCTCCGCGTGGAACGGGAAGGCGTCCTCGTACACCGGTCTCGCGACCAAGATCAAGCAGTCAGGCGCGGACTCGGTCTTCCTCGGCGGGCTTATCTGCGAGAACGGCGGGAAGTTGGTCAAGGACCTGCGTTCGGTCCTCGGCCCCAACGTCGTCATCATCTCGCCGGACGGCTTCACGCCGATCTCGGCCGTCGTCGACGGAGCGGGGACGGCATCGGAGGGGCAGTACGTCTCGGTCGCCGGCCAGCCGAACGAGGCCCTCGGCCCGACCGGAAAGCAGTTCGTCAGGGACTTCTCGAAGACGATCGGCGGCCAGAACCCCGACCCGTACTCCGCCTACGCGGCGCAGGCGGCTCAGGTACTGCTGACGGCGATCGAGAACTCGGACGGGACGCGCAAGTCCGTCGCGGAGCAGTTGCTCAACACGAAGGTCAACGACGGGATCCTCGGTTCGTTCTCGATCAACACGAACGGTGACACGAATGCGAACCCCGTCACGATCTACCGGATCAAGAACGGCCAGCAGACGACGTACAAGACGATCACGCCGCCCGCAGGCCTGGTCAAGGGCGCGTAGCGGAAGGAACAGCTGATGGAGGAGGGTGCGGCCCTCCTCCATCAGCCCCTCTGACCTTTGGCCACCGACGCCCGCAGCGAGCCGATTGCCCGGGGCCGGGGGTTCCAGGCTGCGGACGTCGTGCCGTGGATCGGCCTGCTCCTCGTCGCGCTCCTCGTCTTCTGGCTGATCGTCAACTTCGTCAAGACGCCGGGCGACTTCCTCAGCATCGGCCTCGAGGGGATCACGCTCGGGCTCGTCTACGGGCTGATCGCCCTCGGCTACTCGCTCGTCTACGGAATCCTCGAGCTGATCAACTTCGCCCACGGCGACGTGTTCATGCTCGGGAGTTGGATCTCGTTCGCCATCATGGCGAATCAGCTCGGCCTGGGCCCGGACAGCTCGGGCGCCGCCGTCATCTCGGGGCTCGCGCTCACGCTCGTGATCGCGATGGCGTTCTGCGCCGTCCTCAACGCCACGATCGAGCGGATCGCCTACCGGCCGCTTCGCAACGCGCCCCGCCTCGCGCCGCTGATCACGGCGATCGGCATGTCGTTCATCCTCCAGGACGTCGGCCTGAACCGCCTCGGTCCGGCGCCGGTGTCCGTGCCGAACATCCTCCCGACCGGCACCGTCTTCACGGTCGGAGGCACCGCCTATCGCTGGTCGAGCCTGATCGTCGCGGTCTCCGCGATTCCCGTCCTTCTCGTGCTCGTCTGGCTCGTGCAGCGGACGCGTCAGGGCCGTGCGATGCGCGCGACCGCTCAGGACCAGGAAGCCGCGGCCATGATGGGCATCAACGTCAACCGAACGATCTCGTTCACGTTCCTGCTCGCCGGGTCGCTCGCCGGCGTCGCCGGACTGCTCTACGCCCTCTACTCGACGAACATCCAGTTCGACCAGGGGTTCACGCTCGGCCTGATCGCGTTCACGGCGGCGGTCCTCGGCGGGATCGGGAACCTTCCCGGCGCCGTCCTCGGCGCGATCCTCATCGGACTGATCCAGCAGTTCAACGAGGGGCTCACCTGGCACGCCCCCGGGAGCGACTGGACGCAGTCGATCGTCTTCGCGATCCTGATCCTCATCCTCGTCTTCCGCCCCGAGGGGCTCCTCGGCGAGCGGACGCCCGAGGGGGGCTAGATGGCCGAGACCCGGGCTCCCGGAGGCTCGTCAGGCGTGGTACCGGCGTTGGGCAGGCATGCCCGGCGAGTGGCGGCGGCGCTGGCGCGGGATGGACGAACGGCAGCGGTTCCAGTCCGGGCTCATCCTGCGGGGCCTCCTCCTCGCCTTCCTGTTCTGGGTGAGCTGGCCGCTCGCGCTCTTCGTCGCCGTGGTGATCGCAAGCCAGTACGTCCTGCCGCGCGTGCCGCCCCCGTGGTCGCGCTACAGCCGCTTCGTCGTTCCGACGCTCGTCCTGCTCGTCGTCGTCCTCTACCCCTTCTACCTCGCCGATCTCTCGTCGATGAACATCCTCGGCGACTACCCGGCGCTCGGGACGATGGTGATCATGGGCGTCTACGCGATGATGGCGGTGGGCCTGAACATCGTCGTCGGCTACGCAGGCCTGCTCGACCTCGGCTACGTCGCGTTCTACGCCATGGGTGCCTACACGGTCGCCTGGTTCGCGTCCGTGCAGTTCGCCAACCACAGCGTCCACTTCGGCGACGTGGGCGTTGCCGCCGGCACGCCCGGGATCCACATCTCGATCTGGCTGCTCCTGTTGCTCGCCGGCGTCCTCACCGGCGTCATCGGAATCCTCATCGGGCTCCCGACCCTGCGCCTGCGCGGCGACTACCTCGCGATCGTGACGCTCGGCTTCGGCGAGATCCTGCCGCAGATCGCGCGCAACGGCGACAACCTCGCCGGGTTCAACCTCACCAACGGGCCGAACGGGATCACGCCGATCGACCCACCCGGGTTCGGGCACGTCAACTTCCTCACCGGTTCAGGGGCGTTCTGGACGAGCGAGCGGCTCTTTTTCTGGGGCGTGCTGGTGCTCGTCGCGATCACGATCTTCTCCAGCCTCCGGCTGCGCGACTCGCGCCTCGGGCGTGCCTGGATCGCGATCCGGGAGGACGAGACCGCGGCCGCGGCGATGGGCGTCCCGCTGATGAAGACGAAGACCTGGGCGTATGCGACCGGCGCGTTCTTCGGCGGTGTCGCGGGCGCCTACTTCGCGACCTTCAAGCAGTCGACGTTCCCCGGCGACTTCTCGTTCAACATCTCCGCCTTCATCCTCTCGATGGTCATCCTCGGCGGGATGGGCAACGTCTGGGGTGTCGTCTTCGGCGCGGGGTTCCTCGCGTTCCTCAACCAGCAGGGCCTCGCCGACATCGGCCACTGGATCAACGACACGTTCGGGACGAACCTCGACGTGCCCAAGTACCAGTTCGGGATCTACGGCCTGATCATCGTGCTGACGATGCTGATCCGGCCCGAGGGCCTGATCCCGAGCGCGAGACGTAAAGCTGAGCTCCACGAAGGTGTCCACGACACGCCGCTCTACGACGCGCGGCACGACACGGCATGAGCAGCAACGGCGACATCCTCGTGGCCGAGCAGGTTCGCAAGGAGTTCGGCGGGCTCGTCGCGACGAACGACATCGACTTCACGATCCCGCGCGGCGCCGTCGTCAGCCTGATCGGCCCGAACGGCGCCGGCAAGACGACCTTCTTCAACATGCTCACCGGCGTCTACAAGCCGACCGCGGGACTGATCGTCTTCGACGGGAACGACGTGACCGGGAAGCCGCCGCACGCGATCACCGAGCGGGGGATCGGCCGCACCTTCCAGAACATCCGCCTGTTCCAGAACATGACGGCGCTCGAGAACGTGATGGTGGGGATGCACGCGCGCCTGCGGGGCGGGATCCTCGGCTCGATCGTGCGGACCCCGCGCATCCGCAGGGAGGAGGCGGGGGCCCGGGTCCGCGGCCGCGAGCTGCTGGAGTACTGCGACCTGCGGCGCACGGACGACGAGATCGCGCGCAACCTCTCGTACGGCGACCAGCGCCGGCTCGAGGTCGCCCGCGCGCTCGCGACGCAGCCGAAGCTCCTGCTCCTCGACGAGCCCACGGCCGGGATGAACCCGCAGGAGACGGCCGACTTCACGGCCTTCGTCGAGCAGCTCCGGACCGAGCTAGGCCTGACGGTGCTCCTGATCGAGCACGACATGCGCGTCGTGATGGGCGTCTCCGACCGTGTGACCGTGCTCGACTACGGCGAGAAGATCGCCGAGGGCACTCCTGACGAGGTGCAGAAGGACAACCGCGTCATCGAGGCGTACCTCGGCAAGCAGGCCGTGGAGGGCGGCCTGTGAGCGCAGCCGCGCCGGCCGTCCCGCCCCCGAACATCCTCGAGCTCGAGGACGTCCACACGTTCTACGGCACGATCGAGGCGCTGAAAGGGATCTCGATCGAGGTGCGTCAGGGCGAGATCGTCACGCTGATCGGCGCCAACGGCGCCGGCAAGTCGACGACGCTGCGGTCGATCAACGGCCTCAACCATCCGCGGCGCGGGCGGATCGTCTTCCAGGGCCGGGACATCACGAACGAGTCCGCACACGAGGTCGTCAAGGGCGGCATCTCGCAGTCGCCGGAGGGTCGGCGCCTCTTCCCGCGGATGAGCGTGCTCGAGAACCTGTTGATGGGCACGTTCCAGCGCGCCGACCGCAACGACAAGAAGGCCGTCGACCAGGACCTCGACCGCGTCTACGAGCTCTTCCCCCGCCTCGCGGAGCGGAAGCAGCAGGGCGCCGGGACGCTCTCGGGCGGCGAGCAGCAGATGGTGGCGATCGGTCGCGCGCTGATGGCGCATCCGAAGCTGCTCCTGCTCGACGAACCGTCGATGGGGCTCGCCCCGATCTTCGTCGAGCGGATCTTCGAGATCATCCGCGAGATCAACGCCCAGGGGACGCCCATCCTCCTCGTGGAGCAGAACGCCCTGATGGCGCTCGACGTCGCCAACCGCGGCTACGTGCTCGAGACGGGCAAGGTCGCGCTCGCCGACGACGCGAAGCGCCTCAAGGAGAACCCTCAGGTCAAGAAGACCTACCTCGGCGTTGCGGATTGAGCCGTGCGAAAGCTGCGCTTTCGCACGGATTCTGGGTACGCCGCTTGTCGCGGGAAACGCACGGGGCGGAGCCCCGCGCTCCTCTAGATCCTGCTTGGCGCATCGCACTGTCGTGCGGCCGGTGGCGCTGCGCGTCCCCGGCCGCATCAGTTCGGCCTCCGGCTAGAGCTTCGCTCTAGCCTCCGGCCTCTTGGGGGACCGTGACCCGGAGGGGGAAGTACGGCGGGGAGATCAGAAAGCCGATCCGCGGCGGGCGGTCGGCCCAGCCGCGCGTCATTGTCAGGGCGGCGCCGATCCCGTGGGTGGGGACGAAGCCGAGCTGACGGGCGGCGACAGCGTCGCGGCAGCCGGCCACGATCACATGGCCGAGCCGGTCGAGCGCGGGTCGACAGCTGTCCCAGTCCACGAACGGCAGCAGCGGGTGGCACGTGCGGCCGGCGCGGTACGTCGCGACCGCGCGGGCGTCGCTGCGGACGCCCGCCTCGGCGGCGGCGAGCGCGGCCGGGTCCGGCCCTTCCCGGGTCGCGCTGAAGAAGGCCCGGTACGGCTGCTGCGTCGGGTGGGCGAAGTGCCTCTGGAACCGGTGGAGGAGGATCGCTGTGCCGCCCTCCTCGACGGGGAACGCATCGCGCCAGAGGCGCAGCGCGAGCCCGAGCGCGAGCGCCGTGCCGAGCAGCGGGTTCGGCCGCTCCCGCGGGAGGTAGTGGGTCGTCCGCGGCACGCCGATGCAAATCGCATCGAGCGGGCGATCGAGCGTCGTCCCGCGCAGCTCGACACCGCGCAGCAAGGCCTCGGCGTGCGCGACCGAGGGCGGCCCCGCGTAGGCCGCCGCCGCGGTCCGCTCCAGCGGCAGGGAGCGGAGCACGTACGCGCGCAGCCCACCGGGGAGCAGCGAGAAGACGTGGCGCAGCGGCGAGCCCGCGACGCGGTCGAGGGCGGCCTGGTCGTACGGGTAATCGCCGAAGGTCTGGCCGAGGCGCGGGTGGTTGAGCACCAGGGACGCTCCGATGACGGGAGCGTGGGCGGCGAGCGCGCGCTCGAGCGCGACCCCGAGCCGCCAGCCCTGCGACCCCGACGTCTCCAGCAGCGAATCGGCGCCGGCCGCCCGGAGCGCCTCCGGGCCGGCTGCTCCCACGAGCGCCGCCGGGCCGCCGTGGAGCACGGTCTCGGCCGCGGTGACGACCACGACCAGGTCGGTCCGGACGAGCGCGGGGTGGACGCGCAGCGGGACCGATCCCGACTGCCCGATCTCCACGAGGTCGTCGCGCTCGACGTCGTGCACCTCGACGTGGCCGTGGAAGCGGCGCGCGAAGGCCGGCGAGACCAGGCTCTCCAGCAGGTCATGCCCGGCCCGCCGCGCGAGCCCGCCCGCCACGAGCAGCGTCTGGTAGCCGGTCGAGACGCCGAGTCGCTCGAGCTCGTCCACGGCCGCCTCGACAGCTGCCTGCCGCGGGTCCCGTTCGCTGCCCGGTAGTGGCAGCGCCGGCGGCTCGACCACGATCGTCGCCCGGCCGCCGGAGGGCGGAACGAGCGCGTCCAGCGGCTCCCCGGCGAGCGGGAAGCGCAGCGCGTCTCGCACCGCGGCGCCCACGTCGGCGATCGCCTCACCCGGCGGAGGAGGCCTGAGGATGACGGCGTCGTCGTCGGCCGCGACGACGACGAGGCGCGAGCCGGCGAGGAGTGGAACGCTGGGCACGGCGGTAGTCAACTACCGTCACCCGCGGGAGGGATACTCGAACCATGAGCCGACGGTGGGACGGCGACGAGCGCCGCCACGGCGTCGCGAGCGGCGAGAGCCATCTCCAGCACGTGCGTCGCCTCGTCGACGCGCTCGAGTTGCCCGACTGGGTCGCGGAGGAGCCCGAGCTGCATCTGCTTCCGCACCTCGAGCCTGCGGCGCTCGGCCTCCGCTTCGGGCTCGGCGGCGCCGCGAGCGACGGCGCGACGTACGAGCTCCGCCTGACGTGGCTGGGCGAACAGGGACGGGGGCCGCTGCGGCGGGCCGCGCACGCGCTGATCGGCTCTGTCGCCGAGGAGTCGACGCACGTGGCCGAGTGGGGCGACGGCGACACGGTCGTGTTCGAGGTGGCGACCGGGAAGGTCACGGAGGACGGCCACTTCGCGCGGCACGGGCACCTCCTTCGCCTGCGCATCCAGACCGGCCGCGCTGCATAGACTCGGAGGCGTGTCGCCGAAGACCCTGACGGGCGCCGAGCTGCAGCTCGACGACGGCCCGGCCCGGGACGCCGAGCTCTTCCTCGTCGACGGGAACAACCTCGCCTACCGCGCGTTCTTCGCCCTGCCGGAGGAGCTGGCGACGACCGAGGGCTTCTCCACGAACGCGCTGCTGGGCTTCACGAACATGCTCTTCAAGCTGCTCTCGGACTACCGCCCGAAGGGCGTCGCCGTCGCCTGGGACACGCATGCCGTGCACCGGGCGGCGATCTCGGAGGACTACAAGTCCGACCGTCGGCCGATGCCGGACCTCCTTCGGGAGCAGTTCCCGTACTTCCGGCCGATCGTCGAGGCCTTCGGCTACCGGAACCTCGAGTTCGAGGGCTGGGAGGCGGACGACGTGATCGCCACGCTCGCGACCCTGGCGGACGAGGCCGGGATCCGCACCGTCGTCGTCTCCACCGACCGGGACGCGTTCCAGCTCGTCACCGACCACGTCCGCCTGATGATGACCCCGCGCGGCGTCGCGGACGTGAACGTGTACACGCCCGACCGCGTCGAGGCGCGGTACGGCGTCCGCCCCGACCAGGTGCCTGACTTCATCGGCCTCAAGGGCGACACGTCGGACAACATCCCGGGCGTTCCGGGGATCGGCGACAAGACCGCGGGGCAGCTGATCGCGCAGTACGGGTCGCTCGAGGGCGTGCTCGAGCACGTCGACGAGCTGTCGCCGGCGCGGCGCAAGAACATCACCGAGCACGCCGACCAGGCACGGCAGTCGAAGGTGCTCGCCACGATGCGCCGCGACCTCGAGCTCGACTGCGACCCGGCGCAGCTCGTCCTCCAATCCCCCGACCGGTCGCAGCTGAAGGAGATGTTCCGGCGGTTCGAGTTCCGCGGGCTGCTCGGCCGCGTCGACCAGTTGGACGAGGCTGTCCCCGCCCAGCCGATGCGTGTCGAGGGGACCGAGGTCGAGTGGCGCGAGGGCGGCCTGCCCGAGGTCCGGGGACGCGCGTCGCTCGCGATCCACGACGGCCGCTTCGCGCTCGCGCAAGAGGGCGCCGGGGTGGTCGTCGGGGCGTGGCGCGACGAACTCGCGATGCGTCTCCGCGACGGCGACATCATCGCGCACGAGTTCAAGGCGCTCCCGCGGCTCACCTTCGAGCCGGCCGACGACACGATGTTGCTCGCGTACCTGATCGACCCCGGCCGTGCGGCCTACGAGCTGGACGACCTCGCGCAGGAGTACGGCGTCGAGCCGATCCCAACGCCGGCCACCGACGACGAGACGGCGGCGCTCGTCCGGCACGCCGAGATCCCCCGCCGGCTCGTCCCGACCCTCGTCGACCGCGTGCGCGAGCGCGACCAGGAGCACCTGTACCGCGAGATCGAGCTGCCGCTGACCGCGGTCCTGGCCGCGATGGAGGACGCCGGCGTGAAGATCGACACGTATCGCATGGGCGAGATCACGGCCCGCCTCGCCGATCGGGTCGAGGAGCTGGCGGCGAACGCCTACGAGCTCGCCGGCGAGGAGTTCATGCTCGGCTCGACGCAGCAGGTTGCGCGGATCCTGTTCGAGCAGCTCGAGCTCACAACGGGCCGGAAGGGGAAGACGGGTTACTCGACGGACACGCGCGTCCTCCGCTCGATCCGCCACGAGCACCCGATCGTCGCCGTGATCGAGGAGTGGCGCGAGTACTCGAAGCTGCTGAACACCTACCTGGGGCCGCTCCCCTCGCTCATCTCCGACGAGGACGGGCGCCTCCACACGCACTTCAACCAGACGGTTGCGTCGACGGGCCGGCTCTCGACGTCGAACCCGAACCTGCAGGCGATCCCGATCCGGACGGAGCTCGGCAAGGAGATCAGGTCGGCGTTCGTCGCGGAGCCCGGCTCGCGGCTGCTGTCCGCCGACTACTCCCAGATCGAGCTGCGGATCCTCGCGCACGTCTCCGGCGAGCCGAAGCTGCGGGAGGCGTTCGCGCGCGGGGACGACATCCACACGGCGACCGCGGTCGAGGTGCTGGGCAAGGACCCGGCGCAGCTCACAAGCGGCGACCGCTCGGTCGCGAAGATGATCAACTTCGGGATCGTCTACGGGATCTCGGCGTTCGGGCTCTCCGAGAACCTCGAGATCCCGAGGGAGCAGGCGCAGCAGTACATCGACGCGTACCTCGCCCGTTTTCCGCTCGTGCAGGACTTCATCGAGCGGACGATCGAGCAGGCGAAGCGCGACGGCTACGTGACGTCGCTGCTCGGCCGGCGACGGCCGGTGCAGGAGATCCGCGCCTCGAGCCGGCAGACACGCTCGCTCGGCGAGCGGCTCGCGGTCAACTTCGTGATGCAGGGCTCGAACGCGGACATCATCAAGGTGGCGATGATCAACATCCAGCGGCGGCTGCGCGAGGAGGGCAGAGGGGCGCGGCTCGTGCTCCAGGTGCACGACGAGCTGCTGCTCGAGGTGCCGGACGCGGAGATCGGCCGGGTGAAGGAGGTCGTCCGCGAGGGGATGTGCGGCGCGTATCCGCTCGATCCACCGCTGGCGGTCGACATCGGCGTCGGCGACGACTGGCGAGAGGCGAAGGACTAGCGGCTCACACGGGCGAGGCGCGCGAGGCGGCGTCGTCCGTTCGAGGGACATTCGTTCGGGTGATTGACATCACCGGCGCTCTGCCGATCCTGAGATTGGAACCACACGACGAGAGCGGTGCGGCACGCTGGAGAGGAGCACGTTGGCGTGCTGTCGCCTGGCAAATCCGTAGATCTTTCGAGCCTCGTCTCGGGAGCTGCGCGCCGCCTCCGCGTGGAGTCCGGCCAAGCGCTCGTCTTCCTCACGATCGCCCTGGTCCCGCTGATCGGCATGATCGGGCTCGTCGCCGACCTCGGCCACGCGTACTACGGCCAGCGCGCGCTCCAGGCGTCCGCCGACGCCGCCGCCCTCGCCGGAGCGGCCAAGCTTCCCGACACCGCGACCGCGATCACGACGGCGAAGCAGTACGGGACGACGGCCGGCGCGAAGAACGCCCCCACGAACGTCCTGAACATCAACGAGCAGATCAGCACGCGCTGCGCCTCGTCGATGGCCGGCTGCTTCCCGCACAACGTGCTCACCGTGAGCGAGACGGCGCCGGTGAAGACGTCGTTCCTGCGCCTGTTCGGCGTGAACACGATCTCGGTCAACGCGAAGTCGACGGCCTGCGGCCCGTGCGGCGGCCGGGAAGCGGACGTCATCCTTGTGTTCGACCGCACCGGGTCGATGTGTATGGACTTCAACGGCAACAACGACTCGAACTGCACGAAGCTGAAGAATGCGCGCGCCGGGATGCTGACGCTGCTCGGCTCGCTCGATCCGATCTTCGACCGCGTTGCTCTCGTCGCGCTGCCGCCTGCGACGAGCTCGGGCTCCACGTGCAGCACGCCGCCGGACAACGTGTACGACAGCCAGTCGGCCGCGTGGCTGCTCGTCTCGTTGACGAACAAGTACCAGCTCCCGAACCACTCGCTGGACAACAACGCCAAGATCGTCAAGACGATCAACTGCCTGCCCGCTTCGGGCCCCACGGCGTATGCGAACGCGATCGACGCTGCCCAGGCAGAGCTCGACAAGAACGGTCGCGCGAACGTCGGCCACTACATCGTCTTCTTTACGGACGGCGCGGCCAACACGGGCCCGGCCTACTACGCCAAGAGCTCGCCGTACCGTCAGCAGCCGTGCCACCAGGGCGTGACGTCGGCGAGCCAGGCGAAGTCCAAGGGCACGATCGTCTACTCGATCGGCTACACGCTCAGCGGGATGGGCGGCAACTCGAACCGGTGCCAGGCGCAGTCGCCGAGCGGGCCGGACGAGTCGCCGTCGATCTCGGCGTTCCAGGCGCTGCAGCAGATGGCGTCCAACAGCACCACCTTCTTCAACCAACCGGCGCTCGCGAGCCTCAACGCGATCTTCTCCACCGTCGCAGCCCAGATCACGGGGCCCCGTCTGATTCCGGACACGACCCAGTAACCCGCCCACAGCACGGTTTCGAGCGGCGTCCGCGGCGGCGAAGGCGGCCAAAACCGCGTAGCTATACTGACCGCCGCTTGATGGCGACCGAGCAGACCGAGACACGCACCGCCGGCGACGGCGTCTGGACCACCGGCCCGGACGGCGAGCTGATCCCGGACTACGAGTCCACGTTCCCGACCATCAACGAGGGCGAGGTCGTGCACGGCACGGTCGTCCGGGTGGACAAGGACGAGGTGCTCGTCGACATCGGCTACAAGTCCGAGGGCGTCATCCCCGTAGCCGAGCTGTCGATTCGGCGCTCGGTGAACCCGCAGGACGAGGTGGTGCTCGGCGACGAGATCGACGCGCTCGTCCTGACGAAGGAGGACGCCGAGGGCCGGCTGATCCTCTCCAAGAAGCGCGCACGGTTCGAGATGGCCTGGAAGGCGATCGAGCAGGCCGCCGAGTCGGGCGATCCCGTCAACGGCCGCGTGATCGAGGTCGTCAAGGGTGGTCTGATCCTCGACCTCGGCGTGCGCGGCTTCCTGCCCGCGTCGCTGGTCGACATCCGCCGCGTCCAGGACCTCGACGAGTTCATGGGCAAGGAGCTTCGCTGCAAGGTGATCGAGCTCAACCGGTCGCGCAACAACGTCGTCCTTTCACGCCGTGCGGTGCTCGAGGACGAGCGCAAGGAGATGCGCCAGGCGATCCTCGACCGCCTCAACCCCGGCGACGTCGTCGAGGGCACGATCTCGAACATCGTCGACTTCGGCGCATTCGTCGACCTCGACGGGATGGACGGCCTGATCCACATCTCGGAGCTCTCGTGGTCGCACGTCAACCATCCGTCCGAGGTGCTCGAGATTGGCCAGGAGGTCAAGGTCAAGGTGCTCGATATCGACCGCGACCGCCAGCGGATCTCGCTCGGCCTCAAGCAGACGCAGACCGACCCGTGGCAGCAGGTGCTCGAGCAGTACAACGAGGGCGACACCGTCGAGGGCCGCGTGACGAAGGTCGTCACGTTCGGCGCCTTCGTCGAGATCCTCCCCGGCGTCGAGGGGCTCGTCCACATCTCCGAGCTCGCGCAGCGGCATGTCGAGAATCCGCGTGAGGTCGTCTCCCAGGGGGACGTCGTCCCCGTGCTGATCCTCGAGGTCGACGCGGAGCGCCGGCGCCTGTCGCTGTCGCTGAAGCGCGTGGAGAACGGCCACACGCCACCGGACACCGACGAGCCGATGACCGGCACGCCGAACCTCGACCTTTCCGAGGACGTCTTCGCCGACGCCCGCTCCGCCCCGGAGGCGCCGCCGCTCGAGGAGGACTCCTCCTTCGAGCCGGCCGCCGCCGACGCGGAGAGCGCGGTCGAGCATGAGGCGACCGAGGCCGGCGACGAGACCGACGAGATCGACCGGGCCGAGGCCGAGGCCGAGGTCGAGGCCGACGAGGCCGACGAGGCCGTGCCGGCCGAGAAGGCCCCCGTCTCCGACGAGCACTAGCGCGCGCGTCGACCTCGCCGTCACGGGCGGCATCGGCGCCGGCAAGAGCGAGGCGCTGCAGGCGTTCGCGCGGCACGGCGCGGCGGTGATCTCCAGCGACGACATCGTCCACCGGCTCCTGCGGGAAGACGAAGATGTGCACCACGAGCTCGCGGAGCGGTTCGGGCCGGAGGTGATCGGCCCCGACGGCGCCGACCGAGCGCGGATCGGCGAGATCGTCTTCGCCGACCCCGAGGCGCTGACGTGGCTCGAGGCGTTGCTCCATCCGAGGGTCGTGCGGGAATATCTGGCGTGGCGCGACGAGCAGACTGCGGCCGTCACGGTCAGCGAGATCCCGCTCCTCTACGAGACGGGGGGTGAGGAGCGGTTCGACCACGTGGTCGTGATCACGGCCCCGTCCGAGGTGCGCGCGCGGCGGGCCCGGGTCGACGCGGCTCCACGCGAGGCGCGCCTCCTGCCCGACGAGGAGAAGGCGCGGCGGGCGGACTTCGCGTACGTCAACGACCGGTCGCTCGAGGAGCTGGACGCGTTCGTGGCCGACGTGTTGGCACGCGTGTCGTGAAGCGCGTCCTCGTGCTCGTCGCCGTGCTCGCGGTGCTCGGGGTCGGGTTCGCGAGCCTGCAGACGTCGAAGCCGGGCTGGTGGGAGCGCGTCTGGTACCCGCTGCGCTACGAGCAGATCGTCCGCGGCCACGCCCAGAACTACAACCTCGACCCGGCGCTCGTCGCCGCCGTGATCTACCAGGAGTCCAAGTTCAAGGCGGACGCCCGCTCCGGGTCCGGCGCGATCGGCCTGATGCAGCTCCTTCCGGCGACCGCGGAAGGCATCGCCGTCCACACGGGCGGCACGCAGTTCCGGACGACCGACCTCTACAACCCCGAGATCAACATCCGCTACGGATCGTGGTACCTCCGCCATCTCCTGGAGAAGTACGGCGACGAGCGGACCGCGCTGGCCGCCTACAACGCCGGCCAGGACAACGTCGACCGCTGGCGCGCGAACGGCGGCGGCATCCGCTTCTCGGAGACGCGCGCCTACGTCAAGCGAGTCGAGGAGCTGAAGAAGATCTACCGAGGCGCCTACGAGCTCTGAGCGAAAGCTTCCGCTTTCGCTCGGCTACGGGCGTGTCCCGTCCGGACAGCCCGTGGGCGTGTTCTCCTGGTTGACGACCGTGAAGCGCTGGTTGAGCAAGCCGCGGTTCCCGCGTACGTCCGCGGCTGCCGCGGAGACCTGGTAGACGCCGTTCGCGAGCGCGCGCGTGTCGAACGACGGGTTCAGGTTGTAGAGGAAGCGGCCCGGCATGAGAGTGAACTGTCTGCTCGCGAACCGCGGTGCGTTCTGGTACGTCCCGCGCGCATAGAGATCCCAGAACTCCAGGTGCGTCGGGAGGCCGGTGCGGACGTCGAAGGCGGTGAGCTCCGGCTGGACGACGCCGGCGCCGACCTTCCGCATGCTCCACGTGACGAGCGCGGGGGAGACCGGGAAGCCGGCGAACGAGCCGGGCACCCTCATGGTCGGATGGTCGTAGGCCTCCGCCACGATCGACACGTTCCCGCACACCCCGAGCGGGTCGAGCGGCGCGAGCGAGCCCTCGCTGCGCATGAAGATCGAGGTCACGTGCGGCTGGGTTGTGTCGCGGTACGGGGCGAGGCCGCCCTTCGCGAGCGGGTTCCAGACCTGGGAGCCGCGGATCTCGGTCAGGTGGACGTGGCCGTAGGTGTGCCCGACGTAGCCGAGGAGCGTCTGCTTCGCGATCACCTTCTCGCCGTCCTGCACCACCGGGACGAGGTGGAAGTACTGGAACGTCCGGCCGTCGCCCGCCTTGACCGCGATCTCCGTGCCGTCGAAGAGCTTCACCGTCCCCGAGACGACCGGGTAGACGGGCGTGCCGTCGGGGGCGGCGATGTCGACGCCGTTGTGGAACTGGAAGTCGCCCGGCCCCTGGAGCCCGTCCGTGAAGAGCGAGAGGTCGAAGATCGTCCGCGGGTCGCCGAAGTCGGCGCGCACCGGGTGCGCCTTGTTGAACGGCCGGACCGGCCAGGGATACGCGGATGCCGCCGCCGCCGTGACGAGGGCGCAGACGGAGACGAGGGCTGTGACGAGAAGGCGGAGGCGCACGGGTCGTTAGACGGGTAGGCCCGGCGAAGGTTAGCCGGGCCGACCGACGAGATGAGCCCCAGAGGCTCTAGCGAAGCCAATCCGCGCGGTTGTGCACGTTGATGACCTGCGTGGTCGAGCTCTGGTTGCCGGCCGTGTCCGCCGCCGTGACGGTCAGTGCGTAGCACGCCGTCGCGCAGTCGCTGCGTGTCGAAGCCGCCCTGGATGAGCTTGAAGAGGTACACGCCGGGCTGGTACCAGTAGCCGGTGCGTCCCGATCTGCACCATGTTCATGTGCGTCCCACGTGCATAGGTGCAGCCACATGTCTGGCGCCGGGGAGGCCGCTGGTTGACGTCCAGCGCAGTGGTCGTCGGGACGACGATCCGGCCATCGGGGATCGCTCGCGATCCTGTAGGTCAGCTTCGCCGGGCTCACCGGCAGGCCCGTCCACATGCCCGGCACGCGCATCGCCGGTGTGTCGGAAGCGTCCGCCACGATCTCGACGCGGCCGTGGAGGTACTCGGGCAGGAGCTCGGGGCCTCCGGTGCGAGGTGCGGAACATGATCCGGTTGACGTGCGGGACAGTGGTGTCCGAGTAGGGCCCGATGTCGCCCGGCGCAAGCGGGTTGACCGCGTGGTTGTCCTGGAGCTGCGTCAGGTGCACGTGCTTCGAGCCCTTGAGGATCCGGCCGAGGACAGTCTCCCGCTCCGATACCCGGTCGCCCACTCGAACGGCGGCGGAACGTGCCAGTACTGGAACGCCGCTGCCAGCTATCGGAGTCGACCTGGAGCCAGTCCGTGGTCACGAACCGCACGACGCCGGAGCGCGACGGCGTAGACCGGCGTCCCGTCGGCGGCCGCGATGTCGATGCCCTGGTGATACGAGCATGCGCACGCGGTCGTCATGCAGGCCGCGCATCGTCGGCGGCCCGTCGAAGACCGAGCGGCGGATCCGCGAAGTACCCGCGGACCGGGTGCTGCCCGGTCGAACGGCTTGACGGGCCAGCCGTAGGAGTACGCCCTCGAGGAAGCCGCGTTGTCCGTCGCGGCGGCCGAGGAGGATTCGGTTGGAAGAGCCGTCCTGCCCGCCAGCGCGCCGGCGCCGACCGAGAGGATGAGAGCAAGGATGGAACCCTTGCGGCGGAGCCCGCCGCCCTGCTTGAGATGTGTGGTGGTAGCCATGCGGCCACCGTCGAGCGGGGTCCAAATGGCCCCCTCAGGGCGCGCTAACGGCACACCGAACGGCCCGTCGCGGTTAGGGCGCGATTGGCCCGCGCGCTGAGGCTCGGCCGCGCGCGCGTCGCTATCCAGCCCGGAAACAAGCAGTGTTACAAACGTCACATGCCTGACTTTCGGATCCTCGGGCCCCTCGAGGTCTCCGCCGACGACGGGCCGGTCGCCACTCGCCGGCCAGAAGCAGCGCGCCGTGCTCGCGCTCCTGCTCCTGGACGCGAACCGCGTGGTCTCCGTCGACCGGCTGGTCGACGCGCTCTGGGGTGAGCAGCCGCCGCGGACGGCCATGACGTCGCTCCAGAACTTCGTCTCGCAGCTGCGGAAGTCGCTCGGGGCCGACGTCGCTCGAGACGCAGGTCGCCCGGATACCGGCTGCGCGTGGAGCCCGGCGAGCTCGACCTCGACCGGTTTCAGCCGCTCTGCGAAAACGCCCGCGCCGCGGAGCCCGAGGAGCGGCGTGCGCGACGCTGCGAGAGGCGCTGGCGCTCTGGCGGGGCCCGCCGCTCGCGGACTTCGAGTTCGAGGCGTTCGCGCAGGGCGAGATCGCGCGGCTCGAGGAGCTGCGGCTCGCCGCGCTCGAGGACCGGATCGAGGCCGACCTCGAGGCCGGCGAGGACGCGACGCTCGTCGGTGAGCTCGAGGCGCTCGTCGCCGAGCATCCGTTGCGCGAGCGGCTTCGCGCGCATCTGATGCTGGCGCTCTACCGCTCCGGCCGCCAGGCGGAGGCGCTCCAGGCCTACCAGGACGCGCGCCGGGCGCTCGTCGACGAGCTCGGGATCGATCCCGAGCCCCGCTCTCCAGGAGCTCCACGGCGCGATCCTCCGGCAGGAGGTCGGTCTCCGAGCCCGTCGGGACGTCGGCGCCCGCGGAGGATCACTTCGAGGACGTCATCGCGACGATGCTCGTCGGGCCGCGTCGTCCCGGTGCTCGGCGCGGATGTCCGCGAGCTCGCGCAGCAGACTCGCGCACCGGTTCGGCTATCCCGACGACGACGCGGGCCAGACGCTCGCGCGCGTCGCCCAGTACGTCGCCGTCATGAAGGGATCCGGGCCCGCTCTACGACGAGCTCCACGAGCTGCTCGCGCAGGACATCCCGCCGACCGACGTCCATCGCTTCTTCGCGTCGCTCCCGCCGGTCCTGCGCGCGCGCGGCGTCCCGCACCAGCTACTCGTGACGACGAGCTACGACCATGCGCTCGAGCGCGCCTTCGAGGAGGCCGGCGAGGAGTTCGACGTCGTCTCCTACATCGCGGCGGGGCCGCGGCCGCGGCGCGCTTCTGCCACATCGCGCCCGGACGGCACGGGGACGCTGATCGAACGGCCGAACACGTACGCGACCGAGCTCGACCTCGAGCGCCGGACGGTCATCCTGAAGCTCCACGGCGGGCCGAGCGCGGCGCGGCAGCGCGAGTGGGAGAGCTTCGTCGTCACCGAGGACGACTACATCGACTACCTCGCGCAGGCCGACGTCGCGAACGTCGTGCCCGTCTCGCTTGCAGCGCGGCTCCGCCGGAGCCACTTCCTCTTCCTCGGCTACACGATGGCCGACTGGAACCTGCGCGTCGTGCTCAACCGGCTCTGGGGCGACCAGCCGCTCAGCTACCGCTCGTGGGCCGTGCAGCCGGCGCGCGAAGCCGCTCGAGCGCGAGTTCTGGCGGCGGCGCGACGTCGACGTCCTCGAGGCGCCGCTCGAGGCCTACGTCGGCCGGCCTCGGCCGCTACCTGGAAGCGCGAGCGGGAGCGGCGACGGCATGACGGATGTGGCTGCCCCGACGTCGCCGTTCAAGGGGCTCGCGCCGTTCGGGGACTCCGATCTCGACGCGCTCTTCTTCTTCGGCCGCGCGCGCGAGACGGAGGTGATCGCCGCGAACCTGCAGGCTTCGCGGCTGACGGTGCTCTATGGGCCGAGCGGCGTCGGGAAGAGCTCGGTGCTGCGGGCGGGCGTGGCCCAGCGGCTGCGCCGTCGAGCCGGACACGGTCGTGTCGAGATCGTGGCGAGCGATCCCGTGGGGTCCGGAGACGCGGTGACCGCGCGTGACGGAGCGCGCTGGCGGGCCCGCACCCGAGCGAAGGCGACGCTCTACCTCATTCTCGACCAGTTCGAGGAGTACTTCCTCTACCACGCCGACGAGGAGCGAGCTTCCGGTCGCTCCTCGCAGACCTGGTCGCCGACCGCGGCCTGCGCGTCGAACCTCTTGATCGGGATCCGCGACGACTCGCTCGCCCTCCTCGACACGTTCCAGCGGCCGATCCCGAACCTGCTCGGGAACCGCTTGCGGCTCGACCGGCTCGACCGGGCCGAAGCCCGCGCCGCGATCGTCGGCCCGCTCGAGCGCTACAACCAGCTCGACCGGTGAGGACGTCGAGGCCGAGCCCGAGCTGGTCGACGCCGTCCTCGACGAGGTCGCTGCGGGGCGTGTCGACCTGGGGCGTCCGGGGCGCGGCGGCGTCGACGGGCACGAGGACGTCCGCGGGATCGAGGCGCCTTACCTGCAGCTCGTGCTCGAGCGCCTGTGGGAGGCTGAGCGCGAGGCCGGGTCGAGCCGGCTGCGTCTCGAGACGCTGCGGGCGCTGGGCGGCTCGGCGCGGATCGTCCGCGGCCACCTCGAGCACGCGATGGCCGGGCTCACCGCGGACGGAGAAGGAGGCCGCCGCGGCGATGTACGACCACCTCGTCACGCCGTCAGGCACGAAGATCGCCCACCAGATCGGCGACCTCGCCGGGTATGCCGCCGTGTCCGAGCCGGAGGCCGTCGCAGGTGCTGTCGAAGCTCGTCCAGGAGCGGATTCTTCCGGGCGAGCTCGCACGACGGGCCGGCTGCCACGCGCTACGAGATCTTCCATGACGTGCTGGCAGACGCGGTGCTCGCCTGGCGTGCACGGCACGAGGAGCAGCGGGCGCTCCGGGTCGCGGAGGAGCGGCGCCGGCGCGCGTTTCGGGTGGCCGCGATCGCCGTGGCGGGACTCGTGATCGTCGGCGCGATCGCGGTGTACGCGTTGGTGGAGCGCGGCTCGGCGCGCGCGCAGGCAAAGCGGGCGCGGGCTCGAGAACTGACCGCCGACGCGCTCGGCACTCTCGCGTCGAATCCCGAGGCGAGCGTGAGTCAGGCGGCCGAGGCGGCGAGGCTCGAGGGGGCGCAGCATGAGGAGGATGTGCTGCGAAGGTCACTTGCCGCCGACCGCCTGCGCCTCACGCTCCACACCGGCGGGGAAGTACAGACTCTGGCGTACGACACGTCGGGCCGTCACCTGCTGATCGCAAGCGGCTCCAGAATCCGTCTCGATCCGGGCCGCGTCTTCGATCAGCGGGAGCTCGTCACGGCCGCCGCGCTGATGCCCGGGCGAGACACCCTCGTCAGCGGCGGTAGCGACGGCTACGTACGCGTCTGGGACACGCGGACACGGCACGAAGGTGGCACGCCTGTTGGCCGGCGGCCCAGTCGTCGCGCTCGTGTTCGCCCGGCGTGGCCGCTTCCTGGTCACGGCCGCGAGAAAGGGCGTAATCAGGATCTGGAAGACACGAACGTGGCGCCCCGTGCGGTCGATACGCGGCCCGCCCTTCCTGCGGCGCGTGGAGGTCGACCCTGCCGGGACTCGCGTCGCAGCCGTTGCGGTCAATCGCTTCGTCCCGGTCTATGCGGTCTCGACCGGCAAGCTCCTGCGTCGCCTGAACGGCCACGGCTTCGTCGGCGACGCGGCGTTCAGTCCCGACGGACGGAGCCTGGCGACGTCGGACTACGTAGGGAACGTTCGCGTCTGGCGCACGTCGGATCTCTCGCTCGTGCGGATGCTACGGGGAGGCCAGCGGAACATCCCGGATCTCGCCTGGAGTCCCGACGGCACGAAGCTCGCCGGTGCCAGCGCGGACGCGACGAGCCGGCTCTGGAACGTCCGAAACGGTCTGCAGATGGCGGTGATGGTTCACGACGAGGCGGTGTCGTCCGTGGCGTTCAGCCCCGACGGGGAGAACCTCGCGACGGTCACCGGAGACACGGCACGGGTGTGGGGCGCCGCGCCCGACAGGGCCGGCCGGCCGATCTCCGTTCTCTCCGGTCATACGGGGCCGATCATCGCGGCGGTCTTCAGCCCGAACGGCCGGACCGTCGCAACAGGCGCGTCCGATCGCACGGTTCGGATCTGGGACCCCGGCTCGGAGCTCGAGCTGCGGGTGCGTGCACGACAGCACACGCCGTTCACGGCGCTCGCCGCAGCTCCGGGAGGTGCGCGGGTTGTGACGGGCGACGCCGGGGGGCTCGTGCAGGCGTGGACGCCGAGGGGTCGACGCCTCGGTCGACCGGCTCGTGCCGGAAGCGTGGTGAACGACGTCGCGGTGGCGGGCCACGCGTCGGCTGCCGCCGTCGAGCCGGATGTCGCGATCGCGATTTCTCCGTACGGGAGCGAGCGAGCGGTGGCGAGGGGAAGGACGGTTCGAGTCTTCGGACATGGACGGATCATCACGAAGCGCTTCGCCCACGATCCCCAGGCCATACAGAAGTTCGACCCGATTCACGACCTTGCGTTCAGCCGGGACGGCGGCACGCTTGCCGTGGCGATGGACGACGGCACCGTGCGGCTCTGGCGGATCGGCGCGCCCAGCTCCGTGCGCGTGCTTCGCAGCCAGCACCCTTTCCTCGTGTCGGTCGCCTTCAGCCATGACGGCCGTCTGGTCGTCGCCTCCAGCCTCGACAGCGACGCCGTGATCTGGGACGTCGCGAACGGTGCCGTCGTGCGTGTTCTGCGAGGGCACTTCGGGTCGGTTCGGTCGGCTGTCTTCAGCGCCGACGACCGGTGGGTGCTGACGGCCGGACCGACGACCGCCGGTCTGTGGAACATGGCGACAGGGGAGCTCAGGTTCCTACGTGGCCCGACGGATGAGCTGCTCACGAGCGCGGTGTGGGCCGGCCCCGACGGATGGACCGTCTTGACGACGAGCAAGGCCGGGACGCTGCGGACGTTTCGCTGCGATCTTTGCGGAGAACCGGGCGACCTCCTGGCGCTCGCTCGGCGCAGGCTCGCCGCGCGGCGCTAGCCCCCGCAAAACCTCCCGGCCCGGTGGCTAGGCTAGGACGAGATGCCCGAGCTGAAGACGACGGCTGACTATCGCCCGACCGGCGACCAGCCGCAGGCGATCTCGACGCTCGCCGACGCGCTCCGCGCCGGTGAGCGCTACTCGACGCTCGTCGGCGCGACGGGCACCGGGAAGACGGCGACGATGGCGTGGACGATCGAGGAGGTCGGCAAGCCGGCGCTCGTGATCGCGCACAACAAGACGCTCGCGGCCCAGCTCTGCAACGAGTTCCGGGAGTTCTTCCCGCACAACGCCGTCGAGTACTTCGTCTCCTACTACGACTACTACCAGCCCGAGGCGTACGTCCCTCAGGCCGACCTCTACATCGAGAAGGACTCGTCCCAGAACGACGACATCGCGCGCCTGCGCCTCGCGGCGACCTCCTCCCTGTTCACGCGCCGCGACGTCGTCGTCGTCGCGTCGGTCTCCTGCATCTACGGCCTCGGCTCGCCGGAGGAGTGGCGCGAGCGGATGATCTACCTCGAGGTCGGGACGGAGCACGACCGCGACCTGATGCTCCGCAGGCTGATCGACAGCCAGTACGTCCGCAACGACACCGTCCTCGGCCGCGGACGCTTCCGCGTGAAGGGCGACGTCGTCGAGGTACAGCCCGCGAACCAGGAGACGGCGTACCGGATCTCGTTCTTCGGGGACGACGTGGAGCAGATCAGCCACTTCGACCCGCTCAGCGGCGAGATCTTCGCGCGCCTGGACAACATCGCGATCTGGCCGGCGACGGAGTACGTGACCTCGCAGCCGACGATCGAGCGCGCCGTCGACGAGATCCGGAACGAGCTCGAGCAGCAGGTGACGCGCTTCGAGTCGGAGGGCCGGTTGCTCGAGGCCCACCGCATCCGCCAGCGCACCGAGTACGACCTCGAGATGATGCAGGAGCTCGGCTTCTGCAACGGGATCGAGAACTACTCGCGGATCCTCGAGGGCCGGGCCCCGGGGACGCACCCGTTCACGCTGCTCGACTACTTCAACCAGGACTTTCTCGTCTTCGTCGACGAGTCGCACCAGACCGTCCCTCAGATCGGCGGCATGCACGAAGGCGACCGGTCGCGGAAGCAGACCCTGGTCGAGTACGGCTTCCGGCTGCCCTCGGCGCTCGACAACCGGCCGCTCCGCTTCGACGAGTTCCTCGACAAGGTGCCCCAGCTCGTCTTCGTGTCGGCGACGCCGGGGCCGTTCGAGCTCCGGCACTCGAAGGTGTTGGCCGAGCAGCTGATCCGGCCGACGGGGATCGTCGACCCCGAGGTCGAGCTGCGCGCGACGAGGAACCAGATCGACGACCTGCTCGGCGAGGTCCGGCGCCGAGAGGAGGCGGGCGAGCGCGTGCTCGTGACGACGCTGACGAAGAAGATGGCCGAGGACCTGACCGACTACCTGCTCGAGTCGGGCGTGAAAGCCCGCTACCTCCACTCCGAGATCGACACGCTCGAGCGGATCCAGATCATCCGCGAGCTCCGGCTCGGCGACTACGACGTGCTCGTCGGCGTCAACCTGCTGCGCGAGGGCCTCGACCTGCCGGAGGTGTCGCTGGTCGCGATCCTCGACGCGGACAAGGAGGGCTTCCTGCGCGGCAAGACGGCGCTGATCCAGACGATCGGGCGCGCGGCGCGGAACGTGAACGGCAAGGTCGTGATGTACGCGGACAAGCAGACGGAGGCGATCCAGGGGGCGCTCGACGAGACGGACCGGCGCCGCGCCGTCCAGCTCGCCTACAACGAGGAGCACGGGATCACGCCCGAGACGATCTCCAAGGGCGTGTCCGACATCGCCGAGTTCCTCACGCTCGAGCAGCCGCACGTGCCCGGGAAGCGGCGGCGCGGCAAGGCGAAGGTCGAGGGCATGGACCGGGGCGAGCTGGAGAAGCTCGTGATCCAGCTCGAGGAGGAGATGTACGCGGCGGCCGAGGAGCTCCGCTTCGAGTACGCCGCGAAGCTGCGCGACGAGATCAAGGAGCTGCGCCGCGAGCTGCTCGCGACGGCCGAGACCGCGGCCTGACGCCTCGTAGAGCCGCTAGGGGTGGACGCGGAAGGAGAACTTCCGCGAGACCCGCGAGACCGGGGACGCCGCCGAGATCGTCCCCTTCAACAGCTTCCCGGCCGCGTTCCCGGGGATCTTCCACATGCAGGTGCCCCTGCCGGACAGCTGGACGAACCGGACTGTCGCGGCCCGCAGCGGCTTGCCGCCGACACGCGCGTTGCAGCCGACCCGCAGCGCGCCGATGTCGGCACCGCTCACCTCGGCCGCGCCGATGATGACCTCGAAGGTCTTGCCCGCGAACGGCCGGGCGGGCGACCAGAGGAGGGCGACGCTCTCGAGCTTCGGCAGGGTCAGCTGCTTGACCCCGGCTCCGGTCGGCTGCATCGCGTAGATCTCGTGCGTGAACGGGGACGGGCCGCGGGCGAATGCCAGCGTCCGGCCGTCCGGCGACCACGCCGGGAAGTCGTCCTTGCCGGGATACGTCGTCAGCCGCCGCAGCCCGGTGCCGTCGGGCGCGACGACGTAGATCTCCTGGTTGCCGACCGGCGGGTCGCGGTCGGCCTGGAACGCGATCAGGCTCCCGTCCGGGGACCAGGCCGGCCGAGACTCGTTCCAGATTGCGTTGTTGACGCGACGAGGGGAGCTGCCGTCGGCGTTCATGATCCACAGGCCGGTCTTGGCGCCGGAGTTGCGGGTGCTGATCCAGGCGATCCGGCCGTCGGGTCCCCAGGACGGCGAGTAGTCGGACGCCGGGTTGTCCGTGAGGCGCTCGATGTCGGAGCCGTCGGCGTTCATCGAGTAGATCTCCGCGTTGCCGTCGTGGTCGCCGCGCCAGGCGATGCGCTTCCCGTCGGGCGACCAGGTTGGGCCGTAGTCGGAGCCCGTGCTCGACGTCAGCCGCGTCTGGTTGCTGCCGTCCGCGTTCATGACGTAGATGTCGAGGTTGCCGGCGCGGTCGCTGACGAACGCGATCCGGCTTCCGTCCGGCGACCAGGCGGCGAGGTCGTCGTGCGCAGAGCTCGTCGTCAGTCGCCGCTGGCTGGTCCCGCGGACATCCATCGCGTAGATGTCGCCCCTGCCGTTCCGGAAGCTCGTGAAGGCGATCGACTGTCCGTCCGGTGACCACGCGGGCGCATCGTTCCCGACCACCCTGCCGATCCCGGTGGCCGCAGGTGAGCTCGCGCCCCCCGCGAGCAGGAGCACCACTGCCCCCAGGATGACGGAGATGCGCAGCGTGGCCGGAGTATGCCCGAAGTTCTGGCCCGAACATAGACTTGCCGCGATGGTCGCGGTCGTCTCGATCATGTTCTTCGGGTTCCTGACCGGCGGCCTCGCCCGGCTCGCAGTGCCCGGTCCAGACCCGATGCCGATCTGGCTGACGATGGCGATCGGGCTCGCCGGCTCGGCCGTAGGCGGAGGGCTGGCGATCGCGATCTGGGGCAAGGGAACGCAGGCGGTCGGGCTCTTCGCCTTCCTCGGAGCGATCCTGCTCGTGATCGCGTACAGGCGCTTCGTCCAGAAGCGGCCGATCGTCGGGCCGGAGGCGATGAAGTTCCCCGAGCGCGGGATCGGCATCGCGAAGTTCCGCGAGCGCCGCCAGAAGCTGGAGGACGCGATCCGGCAGCATCAGAACGCCGCGGAGGCCAAGGTGCAGGACGACGTCACGGAGCAGATCCGGAAACTCGGCGAGCTCAGGGACGAGGGCGTGCTGACGGACGAAGAGTTCGAGGCCAAGAAGGCCGACCTGCTGAGCCGGCTCTAGCCGGGCCTAGCTCGGGGGACACGGCCGCGTGGGAACATCCGCTCGGCCGTCAGCCCCCAGTCGTCGTCCCGCCAGACGTAGCTGTGGATGTCGACCCGGTCGTCCCCGATCTCGTAGACGTGGACGCCGCGCGCCTCGCCGTGCCGCTTCGGCCGGGGCTGCCCCAGGCCCGGAGCGACCGAGAGGACGACGCTGCGCTCGTCGCCGCGCGAGATCTCGAACTCGTACCGCGTGCTGACCGCTGCCTGGTGGATGTGGCCGGCCAGGATCAGGTCGGCGCCGGCCTCCACGAGCGAGACGAGGACGTGGTTCCGGCGGGCGACGGGCTTCTTGCGCGACCGCCACGGGGCGCCGATCAGGTGGTGGTGGAGGACGACGATCCGGTAGGCGGACGGCGCCGCTTCCCGCAATCTCGCCGGGGCGCGCTCGAGCTGGCCCGCCCGGATGCCGCCCGACTGGTGCCGCCAGGGCCGCACCGAGTTCAGGCCGATCACGTGCAGCGCGGGGGAGGCGTAGGTCGGCTCGGTCGTCTCCCAGTGCCGCTCGAACGTGCGGAACGACCGCGTGAAGCGCGCCGGGAACGTGTACGGGATGTCGTGGTTCCCCGGGACGGCGAGCACCGGCGGGCCGAGCGAGCGCAGGAACCTCGTGGCGCCTGCGATCTGCTCCTCGCGGCCGCGGTGGCTGAGGTCACCGCTGGCGATCACGAGCTCCGGCCGGAACCGCTCGATCAGGGCAGGCGCGCCGCGCTCGATCGCGGCGTCGTCGCCCGCGCCGAAGTGCAGATCCGAGAGGTGGAGAACGCGGCTGGGCACCGCCGAGTCAGGCTATACACTGAGGTCGTGACGGACGAGTCCGCCGAGATCTTCGACGATCTCTATCTGGGCCTCCGCGCGGGCGGTGCGATGCGCAAGCAGCGGCGCGGCGAGTCCCTCACCTCCGAGGAGCGCGAGGCACTCGGTCGCTGGCAGCGGCTCTCCGCCTGGCGCAAGGCTCTCGCCATCGGCGGCTTCGCCCTCGGAACGTTCGGCCTCGGCTTCACGCTCGGCGGCCTGATTTTCGGCCGCTGGCGAAAAGCCTGATCAACGAACACGCTTCCGCGCCGTTCCAGGGATCCTTCGCCCTCCGGCGAAGGGTGGCGAGCCGATGGTGCGGTCGTCCCCCGAGCAGATCTGCCTCGACGACCGGCGGCACGCGGTCGTGCTGGCCGGCCCGCTGGCGCGCGCCGCCGTCCTTGCGGTCGGCGGCGTCTCCGGGTTCGTGCTCGGCTGGCCGCTGAGCGTGCTCGGCCTGGGGTTGCTCGTGCTCGCCGCGGCGATCGCGCTGCGGGCGGTGTGGCGGTGGGAGCGGACGCATGTCGTGCTGACGACGGAGAAGCTGTTCGTCGTCCACGGCACGGTGCGGCGCCGCGCCGCAGCCGTGCGGCTCGAGCGCGTCGGGGCGGTCGAGATCGAGCAGAGCCTGCTCGGGCGGCTCCTCGGCTACGGCACGGTCGTCGCCGGCGATCTCGAGATCACGCACGTTCCCGACCCGGGCCGCCTCGTCGAACGGCTGTCCCACTAGGATCCGCGCGTGATCGAGGTCGCCGACCTCCGCAAGCGGTACAGGAAGGCGACCGCGGTCGACGGTCTCTCGTTCACGGTCCCGGCGGGCCGGATAACCGGATTCCTCGGGCCCAACGGCGCCGGCAAGACGACCACGCTGCGGGTCCTGCTCGGGCTCGTCCACCCGACCTCCGGCTCGGCGACGATCGAGGGCCGCCGGTACCGGGCGATCGAGGATCCGGTCCGGCACGTCGGCGCCGTGCTCGAGGCGTCGAACTACCACCCGAAGCGGTCGGGTCGGAGCCATCTGCGCGTGCTCGCGGCCGGCGCCGGGCTGCCGAGATCGCGTGTCGACGAGGTGCTCGAGCTCGTCGGCCTCGGGAAGGCGGCGGGACGAGGGGTCGGCGGCTACTCGCTCGGGATGCGCCAGCGGCTGAGCGTCGCCGGAGCTCTGCTCGGGGAGCCGCGCCTGCTCGTGCTCGACGAGCCTGCGAACGGGCTCGACCCGGAGGGGATCCGGTGGCTGCGCGGCCTGCTGCGCTCGTTCACCTCGTCCGGCGGCACGGTGTTCATCTCCAGCCACGTGCTGGGGGAGATGCAGCAGCTCGCGGACGACGTCGTGATCATCCACCGCGGCCGGCTGGTCACGCACGAGCCGGTTGAGCAGCTGACGGCGCGCACGGCGGGTGGGACGCGAGTCCGGTCGCCGCAGGCCGAGCGTCTCCGCGACGTCCTGCAGGCCGCCGGGATCTCGGTCGGAGAGGGCGGCGCGGCGGACCGCCTCGTGGTCGGCGCGGCGACGGAGCAGGTCGGCGAGCTGGCGGCCGCGAACGGCATCGTCCTCCACGAGCTCACGGCCGAGATCGTCGACGCTCGAGGAGGCGTTCCTCGAGCTGACGGCGGAGGGCGGGATCGAGTGAGCCGTTCGCTGCGCGCCGAGTGGGTCAAGCTCGTGACGACGAGGACGTTCCTCTGGATCGCGCTCGCGAACCTGGCGCTCATCCTGATCACAGCGATCTCCGTCGCCGCGTCGGGCGATGCGACCGAGACGCCGGCCGACGACCGCTCCGTCGTGCAGATCGGCGGCGTCGCGATCCTGTTCGCGCTCGTCGGCGGGATCGTGATGATGGCCGGCGAGTCGACGCACGGGACGATTACGCAGACGCTGCTGGTGACGCCCGTGCGCGAGCGGGTCTTCGCGGCGAAGGCTCTCGCGGCGGCGGCCGTCGGCTTCGTGCTGGCTGTCGTCTCGGAGGCCCTGGTGCTCATGATCACGGTGCCGGGCGCCGACGTGAGCGTGCACAACGCCCGGCTGACGCTGCTCGGCGTCGTCGTTGCGGCCCCGCTCGCGGCCGTGCTCGGCGTCGGGCTGGGCGCGGTCGTTCGAGGGCAAGGAAGCGGCATCGCGATCAGCCTCATCTGGCTCCTCGTCGGCGAGAACCTGATGCCGCTGATCAGCGACGAGGCGTCGAGGTACGCGCCCGGCCGGACGTTCGCCGCGCTGGCCTCGGGCGCGCACGAACGCACGGACGTCGTGCTGGGGATGGCCGGCGGCGCCGTCGCCTCGGCCGTCTGGGCAACCCTGTTCGCCGCAGCCGGACTGTTCCTGCTCCTCGGCCGCGACGTCTAGTCGGGCGGGCGTCCCTTTCCAACGTGACCCTTAAAGCCTGGGTCTGACCCCAGGTGTCGCACGAGTGTGACGTTTCGTCCACAGACGATGCGGCCCCGAAAGTGCCCGGCTACCGTCGAGACCGATGCCACGCGTGCTCCGGACCAGCCTCGACGACGGGGTCTTCCACATCACAGCGCGCGGCGTGAACGGGACGAACATCTACCTCGACCTCGAGGACCGGCGCACGTTCGTGGCGCTGTTTGCGGCCGCGCTGAAGCGCTACCGCTGGGATTGGCGAACCGTGTGCCTGATGACGAACCACTACCACTTCGTGCTCGGCTCCTCCGTCGAGCTGCTGTCCCAGGGGATGCAATGGCTCAACGGCGCCTACGCGCAGATCTTCAACAAACGCTGGGCCCGCACCGGCCACCTCTTCGGCGGGCGCTTCTACTCGAAGCCGATCGTGGACGACGACCAGCTCGTTGAGACCTGCCTCTACGTGCTCCACAACCCGGTCCGAGCAGGCCTGTGCGACCGGCCCGAGGAGTGGCCCTGGAGCGCCTCCCGCTACGGTCCCTCAGCCGCGTAAACCGAACACTTGTTCGATCCGACCCGGCCGTTACACTGGCCCGTATGGCGTCGGAAGAGCTGGTCGTTCACGGTGCTCGCGAGCACAACCTGAAGGACGTCACCGTCCGCCTGCCGCGGAACCGGCTCGTCTGCATCACGGGCCTCTCCGGCTCCGGCAAGTCCTCCCTGGCCTTCGACACCATCTACGCGGAGGGCCAGCGCCGCTACGTGGAGAGCCTCTCCGCCTACGCGCGCCAGTTCCTGCAGATGATGGAGAAGCCGGACGTCGACTCGATCGACGGCCTCAGCCCGGCGATCTCGATCGACCAGAGGACGACGTCGCGGAACCCTCGCTCGACGGTCGGCACCGTCACGGAGATCTACGACTATCTGCGCCTCCTCTACGCGCGCGTCGGGCGCCCGCACTGCCCGATCTGCGGCAAGCCGATCGCCGGCCAGAGCCTCGAGTCGATCATCGACCAGGTCCTCCAGCTGCCCCAGGGGACGAAGTTCACCGTCAACGCGCCGGTCGTCCGCGACCGCAAGGGCGAGTACAAGGACGTCTTCGAGGAGCTCCGCAACGAGGGCTTTACGCGGGTGAAGGTGGACGGCGAGCAACGCCTGCTCGAGGAGCCGATCGAGCTCGACAAGAAGTTCAAGCACACGATCGAGGTCGTCGTCGACCGGCTCGTGATGAAGCCGGACCTGCGCACGAGGCTCGCCCAATCGGTCGAGACCGCCACTCAGCTCGCCGAGGGCCTCGTCTCGATCGACCTCGTCGACGAGGAGAGGACACTGCTCTTCAGCGAGAAGTTCGCCTGCCCGGATCACGGCGTCTCGCTCCCGGAGCTCCAGCCGAGGATCTTCTCCTTCAACTCGCCTCACGGCGCCTGCCCTCGCTGCACGGGCCTCGGCGCGCAGCAGGAGATCGACCCGGACCTGCTCGTCCCCGACCCGACGATCTCGATCGGCGAGGGCGCGCTCGTCCCGTGGTCGGTCGGGAACTCGGGCTTCTACGAGTCGGTGATCCAGGCGATCGCCGACCGCTACGAGATCGACATCGACGCGCCCTGGCAGGAGCTGACTGAGGAGCAGCAGAACCTCTTCCTCTACGGCACCGGCGGCGAGCGGGTCTACATCAGCTACCGCAACCGGATGGGTCGGAAGCGCTCGTACATGCTCGCCTTCGAGGGCATCGTCCCGAGCCTCCAGCGCCGCTACCGCGAGACCGACAGCTCGACCCAGCGCGAGCGGATCGAGGAGTACATGTCGTTCCGCCCCTGCCCGACCTGCAAGGGCGCGCGCCTGAAGCCGGAGGTGCTCGCCGTCACCGTCGGCGAGCGGAACGTCCACGAGTTCACGCAGATGTCCGTTACGCGGGCGCTTCGGTTCCTCGACGACCTGCAGCTGACCCAGACGGAGCAGCTGATCGGCGCGCGCATCGTGAAGGAGATCCGCGAGCGGCTGACCTTCCTGGACAACGTCGGCGTCGGCTACCTGCAGCTCGACCGTGCATCGGCGACGCTCTCCGGAGGCGAGGCGCAGCGGCTCCGGCTGGCGACGCAGATCGGCTCGCAGCTGGTGGGCGTCCTCTACATCCTCGACGAGCCCTCGATCGGCCTGCACCAGCGGGACAACGACAAGCTGATCGGGACGCTCATGCGGCTGCGCGACCTCGGCAACACCGTGCTCGTGGTCGAGCACGACGAGCAGATGATGCGCGAGGCCGACTGGCTCGTCGACATGGGCCCGGGCGCCGGCGAGCACGGTGGCCACGTCGTCGCGGAGGGCCCGGCGAACAAGGTCGAGCGGACGAAGGGCTCGGTCACCGGCGACTTCCTCTCGCGCCGGCGCGAGATCGCCGTCCCGGAGCGGCGCATCGAGGACCTCGGCACGTTCTGGGTGCGCGGCGCCTCGATGCACAACCTCAAGGGCATCGACGTCGAGTTCCCGGTCGGGAAGTTCGTCTGCGTGACCGGCGTCTCCGGCTCGGGCAAGTCGACGCTCGTGAACGAGATCGTCTACAAGGCGCTCGCGAACAAGCTCCACCGGATGCGGACGAAGCCCGGCGACCATCTCGGCTGCGAGGGAATCGAATGCTTCGACAAGGTGATCGACATCGACCAGTCGCCGATCGGCCGCACGCCGCGCTCGAACCCCGCCACGTACACGAAGCTGTTCGACCACATCCGCGAGCTCTACTCGATGACGCCGGAGGCGAAGGTGCGCGGCTACAAGCCCGGCCGCTTCTCCTTCAACGTCCGCGGCGGCCGCTGCGAGACCTGCAAGGGTGACGGGACGATCAAGATCGAGATGCACTTTCTCCCGGACGTGTATGTCCCGTGCGAGACATGTGGCGGACGGCGCTACAACCGCGAGACGCTCGAGGTGCGCTTCAAGGGGAAGTCGATCGCGGACGTGCTCGAGATGTCCATCGAGGAGGCACTCGCGTTCTTCGGCAAGATCCCGAAGCTACGCCGCCGGCTGCAGACGCTGCACGACGTCGGCCTGGACTACGTCAAGCTCGGCCAGCCTGCGACGACGCTCTCGGGCGGCGAGGCCCAGCGGGTCAAGCTCGCCTCGGAGCTCTCGAAGATCGCAACCGGGCGGACGCTCTACATCCTCGACGAGCCGACTACGGGCCTGCACTTCGCGGACATCGAGAAGCTCCTGGAGGTGCTGCAGCGCCTCGTCGACGCCGGGAACACCGTGCTCGTGATCGAGCACAACCTCGACGTGATCAAGCAGGCCGACTGGATCGTCGACCTCGGGCCCGAAGGCGGCGAGGCGGGCGGCGAGATCGTCGCGACCGGGACACCGGAGGACGTCGCCGACACGGACGAGAGCTTCACCGGCCAGTTCCTGCGCAACATCCTCCCGAAGGTCGCGGCCGCCGCCTAACGCCAGCTCGCGTCGAGCGTCTGATCCGGGCTCGGGCGCGCCGGGAACAGCCGGCGGACGAGCCGTGTCAGGTCGATCGGGCGCGCGCGTCCTGCCGGATCGAGGATCGCCGTCTGCCCCTCGCTCCCCGCGAAGAGCACCCGGCCGCGGCGAAATTCCAGCACCGCCCACTGGGCGCAGGCGAGGCGGCCGAGTCGGGTCGAGAAGAGCGGGCGGGGCACGCGATGCCCGCGATCCAGGCGGTAGACCGTCTCGACGCCCGGGTCGCTCCCGCCCCGCCGGCGGTTGAGCGCGAAGAGCACGGCGGTGCCGTCCGGCAGCGGCAGTGGCTCGCCGACGATCGCGCCGCCGCCGCCGGGCCTGGTCGCGCGCGCGAACGTCGTCGAGGCGAAGAGCCTGCCCTGACGGTCGAGGAAGACGACCTTGTTCCCGGCCGAGACCTCGATGAGCCCCCGCGGCAGCGGCTGGAGCCACGGTTGCCTCGTCATCCCCAGTGGCCGGAGGTCGGCGAAAACCGTCTCGCGGAGACCGTTCGTCCGCACGATCACTCCGCGGGGCCGGAGGATCAGGATCCGGCCCGCGTCACGGAACGCGGCCCGTGCCCTGCCGAGGTCGCGCAGGATCCGGCCGTCGGGCGCGCGAAGCCGGAGCTCGTTTCCGTGTTCGGTGACGAGCCCGGCGCGTGTCCAGCCGAGCAGCTCCTCGTTCCGCGCGATCATCCGCTCGCGGCCTCCGAGCGGCGCAATCCACAGCGTCATCCCGGTCGAGGGGCGGAACGAGGTGAACGCGACATGGCCGTGGCCGACCGCGACCTCGTCGGTTCCGCCGGTCGAGTGGGAGTGCCAGAGGAGGCGGCCGTCGCGGTACACCGCGAGCCGCCGGTTCGGGTGGGCGACCCATGTGCGCGCGTCCGGGTGCGAGGTCGCATACGGCGCCCACGGCGGCGAGGAGGCCGGCATGCGCCCGTAGGCGACGCGACCGTCCCTTCCGAGCTCGAACACGCCGCAGACCGTGCGGAGGACGATCGGAGCCGGGATGGCCGGCCCGTGCGGCAAAGTCCGCGCGCAGCTTCCCGCATGGGCAGTGGACGCGCCCGTCAGCGCGAGGAGAGCTCCGACGACGCTCAGGCGGGTGGACACGCCCTTTCTACGACGTTCGCAGCCTCAGAGGTCCGACTACGCTGCGGAAGTGGTTACCGACGCCAAGCAGGCGACGAACGAGCGCGCCTGGCTGCTGCGGGCGCTGCTCGTCCTCCAGAGCCCGCGTCCCGTCTTCGCCGCCATCCGGGACGATTCCGAAGAGGCGGCGCAGGCGCGCTCCGAGCCGATCATCGCGCTCGTCTGGCTCGCCGGGATCTCGTGCGTGCTGGCGACCCCCGTGGCCGGGCGCGTGCTCGACGACTTCGAGTTCGACGGGCTCCTGATCGCCGTATGGGCCTTCCTCGGCGGCGGCCTGTTCGGGATGGCCGTCTACTTCGCAGGCGGCGGCGTGCTCCAGCTGGCGGGACGCTCGCTGGGCACCCGCGGCACCTACCGTCGCGCCCGCCACGTGCTCGGCTTCGCCGTCGCGCCGCTCGCGCTGGCCCTGGTTGTCTACTGGCCGGTCCGGATCGCGATCCAGGGCAGCGACATGTTCCGGACCGGCGGCGCCGACACCGGGCATGTCCTCGCGGACCTGTTCTACGTCTTCGTCGTGTGGGCGCTCGCGCTGCTCGTGCTGGGCGTCCGCACCGTGCACGGCTGGACCTGGGCGCGGGCCGCGGCGACGGTGGCTGTCGCCGCCGCGGCCGGCGCGATCGTCCTAGCGCTCGGCTCCCTGCTCGGCTCCTAGGCCTGCCTCGAACGCCTCCAGCTCGTCCTCCGGCATCGAGTAGGTGTGCTGCTGCTCCGGGAAGGAGCCGGCCCGCACGTCGGCGGCGTACGCCTCGAGCGCCCGCTGGATCTCGGGCCCGAGCTGGGCGTACTGCTTGACGAAGCGGGGCCCGCCCTCCTGGTAGCCCAGCAGGTCGTGGTAGACGAGCACCTGCCCGTCGCACTCCGCCCCGGCGCCGATCCCGATCGTCGGGATCGACAGCTCCCGCGTGATGTGGGCCGCCACGGGCGGCGGCACTGCCTCGAGCACGAGCGAGAAGCAGCCGGCGCGCTCGAGCGCGCTCGCGTCGGCGACGAGCTGCCGGGCGCGCTCGGCCGTCCGGCCCTGGGCCTTGAAGCCGCCGAGCATCGTCGCTGACTGCGGCGTGAGGCCCACGTGGCCCATCACGGGGATGCCCGCGTCGACGATCGTGCGCACGCGCGAGAGCGTCGCGCCGGCGCCCTCGAGCTTGACGGCATCCGCGCCGCCCTCCTTGACGAACCGGATCGCGTTCCCGAGCGCCTCCTCGTCCGACACCTGGAACGACCCGAACGGCAGGTCGCCGACGACGAGCGGCCTGGTCGCCCCGCGCGTGACGGCGCGCGTCAGCACCAGCATCTCCTCCATCGTCGCCGGGACCGTGGAGTCGTGGCCGAGCACGACCATCGCTGCGGAGTCGCCGACGAGGATGATGTCGATGCCGGCCGCGTCGGCGAGCCGCCCGCCGGGGGCGTCGTACGCCGTCACCATCACGATCCGCTGCCCGCGCCGTTTCATCTCGGCGATCTCGGTCAGGGGCAGCTTCCCGTGCGTCCACGACGCGTAGGACGGGGGCTTCTTCTCACTCACTGCACATCTCCTTCCAGGACGACATTGTCGATCAGCCGGGTGGCGCCGACGCAGGCGGCGGCGGCGAGGACGGTGGCTCCGTCGAGGTCGACGACCTCGACGTATTCGGGGTCGAGCCCGTTCAGCGCCGCACGGGCGGCGGCGACGGGGTCGGAGGCGGACCGCGCCGACTCGAGCGCGCGGGGCAGCGCCAGCGCCCGGCGGCGTTCCTCGGCTGTGAGGTAGGCGTTGCGGGACGAGAGCGCGAGCCCGTCCGCGGCGCGGACGGTCGGCAGGACGCGCAGCTCGATACCCAGGTCGAGATCACGGATGAGCCGTTGCAGCAGCGCCGCCTGCTGCGCGTCCTTCTGGCCGAAGTACACGGCGTGCGGCCGGACGATGTTGAAGAGCTTCACGCAGACCGTGGCAACGCCGCGGAAGTGCCCCGGGCGCGCCGCGCCCTCGGCGCCGGCGTCCTCGACGTCGACCCACGTCCCGAATCCCGGTGGATAGATCTCCTCGCGCGCGGGCGCGAACAGGACGTCCACGCCGGCCGCCGCGGCGAGCCGCGCGTCGCGCTCCTCGTCGCGCGGGTACCGGTCGAGATCATCGGCCGGCCCGAACTGGGCCGGGTTGACGAACAGGCTGACGACGACGGTGTCGCACTCGTCGCGGGCAGCGCCGAACAACGACAGATGCCCGTCGTGGAACGCGCCCATCGTCGGGACGAGGCCGACACGGCCTGCGGGCGGCTCCGGCCACAGCTCGCCGATCGTCCGTACGACCCTCATCGGCCCGCCGTTGCCTCGGCCAGCACGTCGTAGAGCGGCTCGAGCTCCGGCCGGACCTCCCGGATCGCGTGCCGGTGCGCTTCCACCGTCTCCCAGTCCCCGCGCGCGATCGGGCCGGTGAGCTCGAAGTGGTTGTCGATCGTCCGCCGCATCAGCGGGACGAGCCCGGCAGGCGGTGCGCCTGCGGCCGCGAAGAGGTCGGACGCGACCCGGTGCAGCGTGACGAGGTAGCTGGACGCGATCGCCGCGCCGGCGTGGTAGAGCGGACGCGCAGCGTCGTCCAGCTCGAACGGCTCGAGGCCGAGCGTCCGCGCCAGCCAGAAGCCGCGCTCGCGGGCCTCCTCGGTCTCTGCCGTGACCGCCCCGAAGGCGCCGTCGAGCTGCTCGGGACCGCGTGCCCGGGTGAACGTCTGGAGCGGGTGGAGGCCGAATCGCCGGGTGTGCGGGTCGAGCGCGGCGAGCGGCGTCGCGCCCGAGACGTGGGCGATCCAGGGGCCGGGATCGATCTCGCGCGCGACCTCGGCGATCGCCGTGTCGGGGACGCAGAGCAGGACGAGGTCGGGCTCGGCGCCGCCCACGGCGAGGCCGCGCTCCCGTAGGCGCGCGGAAACGGCCGAGCCGACCCGGCCGAGACCGATGACGTTGACGTTGTCGAACACGCGCTCGCTCCAGTTCCGTAGCGGATACCGGGCACTCGGAAGCGTACAAGACCGTTGCTACCCTGGCGTGCCCGGTGGGTCGTCGTCTCCTGTTGGTCGCATCGCTCGCAGCCGCGTTGGTCGCGCCGGCGCAGGCGCGCGCCGCCATCCCGCTCGTGAGCTGTGGAGCCACCGGCGTCGAGTGCGGCACCGTCGTCGCGCCGCTCGACCACACCGGCCACACGCCGGGCAGCGTCTCCCTGCACGTCGAGGTGGTGCAGTCGCAGATCCAGCCCGTCGGGACGGTTTTCCTCATCGCCGGCGGCCCGGGACAGGGCTCGGCCGGCGCGTTCGACCTCGCCCTCCGCACGAGCGTCGAGGACTTCCAGACCGCGTTCCCGGGCTATCGCCTCGTGGCCTTCGACAACCGTGGCACGGGCAAGTCGGGGCTGATCGACTGCTCCGCCGTCCAGAAGGCTGTCGACGTCACGGTCGAGCAGGAGCGCGTGCTCACGCGCCAGTGCGCGGAGCAGATCGGCCCGAATCGGCAGTTCTACGCGACGCGCGACCACGCCGAGGACATCGAGTCGGTCCGGACGGCGCTCGGGCTCGGGAAGGTCGTCCTCTACGGCGTCTCGTATGGAACGAAGCTCGCGCTTGCCTACGCGCTCGCACATCCCGAGAACGTCGACAGGATCGTGCTGGACTCGGTCGTCCCGCCGGCCTACCCCGATCCGTTCGACCTGCCGGTCGTGCAGCAGATGGCCGGGACGCTGAACACCTTCTGCGCCGGCGGCCGCTGCAAAGGCGCGACGTCGAGCTACGCGGCGGATGTGGCTGCGGTGGCGAACCGCCTGGAGGCGAAGCCCGTCACCGGGAAGGTCGTCACGGCGGGGGGCGGGGCCCGCAGCGTCCACATGAACGGGGAGGACCTCCTCGGGCTGATCATCGACTCCGACCTCAACCCCGGGCTCGCGGCCGAGCTCCCCGCGGCCGTGCACGACGCGCGTGGCGGGTATATGCGGCCGCTGCTGCGGCTCTTCGACCAGGACATCCGCAGCTCGGTGCTCACCGCCGAGGACCTCAGCTTCGGGCTCAACGTTGCCACCAACTGTGCAGACGGGCGGTTCCCCTGGTCGCCGGACACGCCGGTGGCGGCGCGCCAGGGGATCTGGGACTCGGCCGTCGCGGCGCAGCCGGTCGGCGCGTTCGGCGCATTCGGCACCTGGGCCGCGCGGATCGGGACCGCGTCGCTCTGCCTCGAGTGGCCGTCGCCCGCCGGGAGCACGCCGCTCGGGTCAGGGCCGTTCCCGAACGTCCCGCTGCTGGCCTTCAACGGCGGCTATGACCTGCGCACGCCGCTCGCGAACGCCAGGGCGATCGTCGACCAGTTCCCGCAGGGCCACCTCGTCGAGGTCCCCGGGGTGGGGCACAGCGTCTTCACGGCCGACTTCTCGGGCTGCGTGCCCGCGACGATCCGCGAGTGGATCGGCGGCGCCTCGCTGCCGCGCGTCGCGGCCTGCCCGCGCGTCCCGCCGTTCGTCAAGACCGTGACGACAAACCCGAGGACCGCTCGGAAGACCGCGGCTGCGACCGCTGCGATCGTCGCGAAGACGGTGCACGAGGGCGAGGCGGCCTGGGGCGACGCGATCTTCAGCGGCTCGTCGTCGGCGGCCGGGCTCTACGGCGGGAGGGTCACCAGCACGTCCACCGGCTTCACGCTGACGCGCTACAGCCTCGCGCAGGGCGTGACGGTGACCGGCAGGCTCGCGTTCATCCCGGGATCGCTCCCGCTCGGCTTCGCCGGCGTCGTCCGCGTCACGGGGCCGAAGGCCGTGGCCGGGACGCTGACCGTGACGCGCACGAGGCTCTCCGGCACGCTCGGCGGCCGGCGCGTGTCAGTCGGTCTCTAGGACGCTTTAGCCCAGCGGGGCCGGCGCGCCAGGGACCTTCGAGCAGTCGACGTCCTTGCGGCGCACCTGGTCGAGCGCGTCCTTGAAGACGTCGTAGGACGGCTTCCTGGTGCCGTCGCGCCAGAGCAGGCCCGACTGCCAGCCGCCGAGCTTGTCCTCGTCCAGCAGCTCGAAGTTGAAGAACCCGGTGACGGCCGGCTGGCAGTACGCGAGCAGCATCGCGTCGCGGATCTGCGTCGACTGGTCGACGACCGGCTGGCCCTCGGCGGGCTTGGGGATCAGCGCCGGGATCGGCCGCGGGTCGTTTTCGCGGCCGCGGTAGAAGCGCCGCTTGTCCGCAGGCGGCACGGTCTGGAAACCGGTCTCGAGGTACCAGATCCCGACGCCGCGCACGCCCGGTGTCGGCTGGCCGGTGTTGTCGAAGGCGGTCCGGAGGGCGGTCACGAGGGTCGTGTAGTCGCCCTCGCCGATGAAGTCCGTGCCCGGGTGGGCCGCCGACGGCGGCTCGGACGAGTCCCGGGGGTACGGGTTGTGGCCGAACGTGTCCACGAGCGGCCTCGTGCGCCCGCTCGCGCGGTAGGCCGCTCCGACGCCGCGGATGAAACCGGCCGCGTCGTGTCGGGGCGCCGTCGAGCTGATCAGGTTGACAAGCGTCGGCAAGGCGTGCAGCACGTCCCAGCACTGCGCGAGCAGCGCCTCGTACGCGCCGGGCCCGGCGCTCTCGGGCCAGTAGGTCGGCGAGTTCGCCTCGTTCCAGATCTGGATGTCGTGGAGCTGCGGGATCCGGCGGACGACGTGGCGGAGAAAGCCGCAGTACGCCGCGCGGGTCTCCGGGGTCGTCGGCGCGCGGCGCGCGAAGCTGTGGACGGACAGCACGATCCGGTCGTTGAGCTGGATCATCCGTGAGATCCGGTGGAGGTAGACCTGCTGGAGCCTGGTCGGCCGCTTCTGGCCGGGCCGCCACGGGATCGTCACGCGAACGGCCATCAGCCGGAGGTCGCGGTGGACGCCGACGACGCCGTTCTGCCGCTGCATCCACTTGGCCGTGTCGTCGGTGAGCCCGACGATCATCTTCAGGTGGGTCGACTCCGCCGGCCGCGCCTGGGCGCCGGCGATCGCGAGCGCGACCGCGCCGAGCAGCAGCATCCGTAGGGGGACTCGAGTCGCCAGGGTCCGGGGGGCTCCGAGACGAACTCAACAACGGCGAGCAAGCGATTTCCACCACCCGGCCGGGGGGTTTGCGGTGCGTCCGGGCACATGCCTAGACTCCCCGGGCGATGCCGATGTACGAGTACGTCTGCATGAAGTGCGAGGAGCACTTCGAGGAGCTGGTCAGGGGCGACGAAGAGGTCTCTTGCCCCCAGTGCGGCGCCACCAGGGTCGCCAAGCAGCTCTCGACGTTCGCGATGGTCGGCACCGCCGGGCAGACCGGCGCATTCGGTGGTGGCGGCGGCTGTTGCGGCGGAAGCTGTGGCTGCAGCCACTGACGCGCACTGGCCGGTGCCTGCTCCCGCCGGGCGGAGCCCGGCTCCGCAGACACCTGACGCCGCCGACGGCACGTCGCTCTCCGGGCCCGTACGGACCAGTACTGCGCCCTCCGGCGACGCACCATCGGCGACGCCCCAGAGCACGTCAGTTCCTGAGCTCCACGCCTACCGCGATGCAGTAGCGGACTGCACCCGCTGCGCCCTCGCGCAGGGACGCACGCAGGTCGTGTTCGGCTCGGGCGACCCCGGGGCCGACCTGATGTTCGTGGGCGAGGCACCCGGCTTCCACGAGGACAAGCAGGGCGTCCCGTTCGTCGGCGCGGCCGGGAAGCTGCTCGACCAGTTGCTGTCGGAGATCGGCCTCACGCGCGCGGACGTCTACGTCGCGAACGTCCTCAAGTGCCGTCCGCCGGGGAACCGTGACCCGCTGCCCGAGGAGATCGAAGCCTGCGAGAGCCACCTCTGGCGGCAGATCGAGCTGATCCAGCCGCGCGTCGTCGCCACGCTGGGGAACTTCGCGACGAAGCTGCTGTCGGGCCGCCCAACCGGGATCACGCGCGTCCACGGGCAGGAGCAGGAGACGACGCTCGGCGGCCGGCGCGTCCTCCTCTACCCGATCTACCACCCGGCCGCGGCGCTCTACACGCCGCGCATGCTCGAGGTGCTCCGCTCCGACTTCGCACGGCTGCCGGAGCTGCTCGGCCGCGAGGTGGCGGTGCCCGAGCCGGCGGAGCCCGTCCTCGTCGCGGCCGAGCCGGCCGTCCAGCTCGGCCTGTTCTAAGTCCCAGAGCTCCAGGGCCGTGATGCGCACCCGAACCCGTTCGGCGGCGGAGACCGAGGAGGCGGGCGCGACTCTCGCCGCGACACTGCGCGTCGGCGACGTCGTCACCGTCTCGGGCGAGCTCGGCTCCGGCAAGACCACCTTCGTCCGTGGCGCCTGTCGTGGGCTCGGTGTCGACGCGCCCGTGACGAGCCCGACGTACACGATCGGCCACCGCTACCGCGGCCGCGCGGCCGACGTCTCGCACCTCGACCTCTACCGGTTCCGCGGCTTCTCCGCGGCGGAGTGGGGCGACCTCGAGCCGTACTTCGACGACGCGATCGTGTTCGTGGAGTGGCCCGAGGCGGGCCTGGGAGCGCTGCCGCCCGTCCGCTTCGCCGTGGAGGTCTCCCACGCGGACGGCGATGAGAGAATCGTGGCCCTCTCGGATGCTGATCCTGGCGTTTGACACGGCGACCGACGTCGCGACGAGCGCGCTCGTCGACGACGGTGAGGTGCTCGGCGAGCGCCGGTCACGCGCGCAGACGCTGCTCGAGGACGTCGACGCGCTGCTCCGCCAGGGCGGGTCGAGCCCCGGCGCCATCGACGCGCTCGCCGTCGGGATCGGGCCGGGGAGCTTCACGGGAGTCCGCGTCGGGCTGGCGACGGCGCGCGGCCTCGGGCTGGCGCTCGGCGTCCCCGTCGCGGGCGTCTCGACGCTCGACGCGCTCGCGGCCGGCGCCCCGGGAGCGACGCCGGTGATCGACGCGCGGCGCCGCGAGGTGTTCGTCCTCCAGGGCGAGCCCCGCGTGCTCGCGCCGGCCGACCTCGAGCTCGACCCCGGGACGGTCTGCGTCGGCAGCGGCGCCGTCCGCTACCGGGCGGTGCTCGAAGCCGCCGGCGCCAAGATCCCGCCGGACGAGGACGAGCGGCACCTCCCACGGGCCCGCTTCCACGCAAGGCTCGCGCGGGACTTCGGCCCCGCCGAGCAGGTCGAGCCCCTGTACCTGCGCGTCCCCGACGTTGATAAAACGAGGGCGCAGTGAGCAGCCTACGGCTCCTGGTTACGCCGAGGGGGCGTGCGTCCTCTCCGCCCCTGGGCTCCGCGGCAGCGGCCGAGGCTCCCGCATGAGTGCGACCGCGAACAAGGTCGAGATCCGACGGCTCGAGTTGCGCGACCTGAACGCGATCGAGCGGATCGAGCGCGAGTCCTACCGGACGCCCTGGTCGCGCTCCATGTTCGCGGGCGAGCTTGCGAAGCCGTCGTCGCTCTCCCTCGGCGCCTTCGACCCGGAGGCCGGCGCCCTGCTCGGCTACCTGATCATCTCGCGCTACGTCGACGCCTGGCACGTGATGAACCTCGCGGTCGTGCCGAGCCACCGTCGCCGGCACATCGCGGCGAACATGCTCGAGCACCTGTTCGAGCTGACGGCGGACGAGGACCGGCGCGGCTACACGCTCGAGGTTCGGGTCTCGAACGACGTCGCCATCCGCCTCTACGAGCAGGCGGGGTTCCGCGCCCGTGGCATTCGGCGCGGCTACTACACGGACAACCGCGAGGACGCCCTGATCATGTGGCGCGACCCGGAGCCGGCACGGGCGACCGAGTAGTCCTCGGGATCGAGACGTCGTGTGACGAGACCGCCGCGGCGCTCGTCACGGAGGACGGCCGGATCCTGGCCAACGTCGTCTCCTCGCAGGCCGACCTGCACGCACGCTACGGCGGCGTCGTTCCCGAGGTTGCGTCGCGGCGCCATCTCGAGCTGATCACGCCCGTCGTGCGGGAGGCCCTCGCCGAGGCGAAGGCCAGGCTCGACGACGTCTCGGTCGTCGGCGTGACGACGGGCCCCGGCCTGATCGGGGCGCTCCTCGTCGGCCTTGCGACCGCGAAGGCGATCGCGTGGGCGCGACGTCTCCCGCTCGTCCCCGTCGACCACCTCGACGGGCACGTCGCCTCCTTATATCTCGAGCCCGACCCCGTGGAGCCGCCGTTCCTCTGCCTGCTGGCGAGCGGCGGCCACACGCTGTTGCTGGATGTGCCGGCGCATGCGCAGCGGCGGGTGCTCGGCTCGACCCTGGACGACGCCGCGGGGGAGGCCTTCGACAAGGGTGCCCGGCTGCTCGGGCTCGGGTACCCGGGCGGGGCGGAGCTCGACCGGCTGGCGCAGTCCGGCGATCCAGAGGCGTACGCCTTCCCGGTCGCGCGCGTCCCGGGCCTCGACTTCTCCTTCTCGGGCCTGAAGACGGCGCTGCTCTATGCGGTTCGGGATCTCCCGCCGGAGGAGCTGGAGCGGCGACGGCCCGACCTCGCGGCGAGCTACCAGCGGGCGATCGTGCGCGCCCTCGTCGAGCGGACCCGGCAGGCCGCCGAGAGCGTCGGCGCCGACCGGATCGCGGTCGTCGGCGGGGTCGCCGCCAACTCCGAGCTGCGGGCCACGCTCCCCGACGCCGCGCTGGCGCCGCTGGCCCTCTGCACCGACAACGCGGCGATGATCGCCTCCGCCGCGAGGTTCGCCGACGCGATCGCGTATCCCGGATATCTTGCGGTCGATGCCTACGCGTCGACCGCGTGAGCCGTTCTACGTCCTCCCGCTCGCCCTCCTCGCCGCCGCCGTCACCCTCGTCCTGATCGCCGCGGGCGGTCGCGGGGCGAGCCAGCCGGTGCGCGTGGGCGGCGCGAGCTGGAAGGGCCTCGCCGGGGACCAGCGGCCGCGCGTCGCCGTCGGTCAGCGGATGATCGTGCTGCTGCGCGCGCCCGCACTGGCCGACCGCATCGGCACGACGGGCGGTCTCGCCACCAGCGAGCAGGAGCGCTCCTGGACGCAGGCGGCGCTCTCGGCCCAGAAGCTCCTGATCTCGCGGCTCGGGGTCGAGGGCGTGGTCGTCCAGCCGGAGTACAGCTACACGCGTGTCCTCAACGGTTTCTCCGCCGCCTTCGACGCCAACGGCCTCGCGGTGCTCGAGCGCGCCCCCGAGGTCGCCGGCGTCTTCCCGGTCCGGGCCGCGTACCCGGCCTCGCGCACCGCGGCGCTGATCCCCGGTGCGGCGTACCGGCCGTTGATGGGCCTGTCCGACCGGGATGGGCGCGGAGTCAGGATCGCGCTGCTCGACACCGGCGTCGACCGCGCGCAGCCGTTCCTTCGGGGCCGCATCTCCGGCGGCGTCGACATCGTCGGCGGCGACGCGGACGTGAGCGCAGCGCCGAAGCCGGATGACCCGTCCCAGCTCGAGCGGCACGGGACGGAGATGGCCGGCCTGCTCGTCGGCTCCGGCGGCCCGGGTGCGCTGACGGGCATCGCGCCCGGGGCGACCGTCGTGCCGATCCGCGTGGCCGGCTGGCAGCGCGACGCCGCGGCCGACTGGGCGGTCTACGGCCGCACCGACCAGATCCTCGCCGGGCTCGAGCGGGCCGTCGACCCGAATGGGGACGGCGACGCCCACGACGCCGCGCGCGTCGCGCTCGTGGCCCTGGCCGAGCCGTTCGCCGCCTTCACGGACGGCCCGATGGCGAAGGCGACCACCGGCGCCGCCCGCCTGAACACGCTCGTCGTCACCGCGGCCGGGAACGACGGGCCGAAGGGCCCGACGTACGGCAGCATCGCCGGCCCGGGAGGAGCGCCCGACGCCTTGACCGTCGGCGCCGCCGACCTTCGCTCGACCTACGAGGAGGCGCGGGTGGTGCTCCGGTCCGGCCTGACGGTGGAGCTCGACCGCCTCCGCCCGCTCGCGAGCGCGGTCGCGCCGGCCGAGGCGGTCGACGCCGGCGTCGCGACCCCGCGGACACAATCGACCGCTCCCGAGCGCAGCTCGGTCTCGGTGCCGCTCCTGGACTTCTTCGATGCTCACGGGTACAGCCTCGTCGCGGGCAAGCTCGCCCTCGCCCGCGTCGGGGCGGACCCGGCGACGACGGTCGAGAACGCGGCCAAGGCAGGCGCGGTCGGCGTCCTCTTCCACGGCGCCAACATCCCCGCGGGCGCGATCGGGCTGGAGGAGGGCGCGCCGATCCCCGTCGTCTCGATTCCAGCTGCGACCGCGGAGACGCTCCTCGCGCGCCTGCGCCGAGGCGCACCCGTCACGGGGTCGATCGGCGCGGCGCGCGCGATCTCGAATACCGCAGAGGACCGCGTCGCCCAGTTCTCCTCCACCGGCCTGTCGTACGACGGCCGGGTGAAGCCCGAGCTCGTCGCGCCGGGCGTCTCCCTCGGGACGGCCGAGCCCGGCGCGAACGCCGACAGCTCCGCCCGCTTCGGCACGGTGAGCGGGACGAGCGGCGCCTCCGCGATCGTCGCAGGCGCCGCAGCGCTGCTCGCGCAGGCGCGCCCGGAGCTCGACGCCCGGGCGCTGAAGAGCCTCCTCGTGGCGTCGGCGCGGCCGCTTCCGGACGAGGACGTCACCGCGCAGGGCGCCGGCCTCCTCGACCTCGGTGGCGCCGCGGCGTCGGAGCTCGAGCTCACGCCGAGCACGCTGGCGTTCGGCCGCGCGACAGGCCCGCGCTGGATCGGCCGGCAGACGGTCGTTCTGCGGAACCTCTCGGTGCGCCGCGTGCGCGTCGACCTCGCGATGCGCGTGGCGCGTGAGGGGGCGGCCGCCCTCGACTTCCGCGTCCGGCCGAGCCGGCTCTACCTCGCGGCTGGCAAGTCGATCCGGATCCACATCCTCGCGCGTGTCGCGAGCGCAGTCGACGGAGCTGCACCGGCCGGCGGCGCCCTGATCCTCACTCCGCTCGCCGGACGGGAGGCGCGCGTCCCGTGGGCGATCGCCTTCGGCGCCAACACGCAACCCGTGCTCTCGTCCGTCCGGCTGTCGCAACGTCGCTTCCACGCCTCCGACGCGACCCCCACGCTGCTGACGCTCCTCGCCGGCTCCGTTGCGGCGACCGGGGAGGGCGAGGAGGTCCGGCCGCTCGCCCGCCTCGATCTCGAGCTGCTCACGTCCGAGGGGGAATCGCGCGGACTGCTCGCGCGCCTCCGCGACGTCCTCCCGGGCCGGTACTCGTTCGGTGTCACGGGCCGCGACCCGGCGGGCAACGTCCTGCCGCGCGGCGACTACGTCCTGCGCCTGTCCGCCTATCCCACGGTGGGCGGCCCGCCGACCCGCCGCACGATCGCCTTCTCGATCCAGTAGGCTCCTTTGGCGGTAGCAAAAACCCTTGCTTTGCACGGAAAAAGGAGCGGAATGTGACCACGGTCGAAGCCCCCGTCTCACACCTTCGGGAGAACCCGTACGAGATCGCGAAAGAGCAGCTGCGGAAGGTTGCGCGGACGTTTGCGATCGATCCCAACCTCGTCAACGTCCTGGAGAAGTGCAAGAAGGCGGTGGCGGTCTCGATCCCGGTCAGCATGGACGACGGGTCGACGCAGGTGTTCGAGGGCTATCGCGTGACGCACAACATCGCCCGCGGGCCGTCGAAGGGAGGGATCCGCTACCACCCCGACGTGACGCTGGACGAGGTCAAGGCGCTCTCGATGTGGATGACGTGGAAGTGCGCGCTGATGGGGATCCCCTTCGGCGGCGCGAAGGGCGGCGTGGTCTGCAATCCGAAGCGGATGTCGGAGGGCGAGCTCCAGCGCATGACGCGCCGCTACACGAGCGAGATCATCAACGAGATCGGGCCGGAGAAGGACATCCCCGCCCCCGACGTCGGCACCGACGGTCGCGTGATGGCGTGGATCTTCGACACCTACTCGATGAACAAGGGCCACTCCGTGCTCGGCGTCGTGACGGGCAAGCCGCTCACGATCGGCGGCTCGCTCGGGCGCGAGGAGGCGACCGCCCGCGGCTCGCTCTACTGCATCCGTGAGGCGATCCGGAAACGCTCGCTCTCGATCCAGGGCCTGAGCGTCGCGATCCAGGGATTCGGTAACGTCGGCAGCCATCTGGCGCGCATGCTCGCCGCCGACGGAGCAACGGTCGTCGCGATCTCCGACTCCGGGAGCGGCCTCTACAACGCGAACGGGATCGACGTCCAGGCCGCGGTCGCCCACAAGCAGGAGTCGGGCGCGCTCGCCGGGCTGAAGGGGGCCGAGGCGATCACGAACGAGGAGCTCCTGCGCGTGGACTGCGACGTGCTCGCTCCCTGCGCGCTCGAGCAGGTGCTGACCGAGGAGAACGCGGATCAGGTGAAGGCGCAGATCGTGTGCGAGGGCGCGAACGGCCCGACGACGCCGGCGGCCGACGACATCCTCGAGGGGAAGGACGTCCTCATCCTCCCCGACGTCTTGGCGAACGCCGGCGGCGTCGTCGTCTCGTACTTCGAGTGGGTGCAAGGTCTCCAGGAGTACTTCTGGAAAGAGGCCGAGGTGAACGCCAAGCTGAACGACATCGTCACGCGCGCGTTCAACGAGACCTGGTCGGAGCAGGAGGCGAAGGACATCTCGATGCGCGAGGCCGCCTACGGCCTGGCCGTCACGCGTGTGGCCGAAGCGACGACCACGCGCGGTATCTATCCCTAGGGTCGTCCTCTACCACGCGCCCGGGTGCCATCTCTGCGAGCGCGCACGGGGCGTGCTCGTCGACGCCGGGGTCGTCTTCGACGAGGTCGACATCACCGGCGACGAGGTGCTCGAGGCGACGTACCGGGAGTGGCTCCCGGTCGTGGAGATCGACGGCGAGCGTGCCTTCGTCTACTACGTCGACTCTGGTGCGCTTCGGCGCAAACTGGGCGCACAAAGTTCGGGCTGACGGAACCGGCGCGTGGCTCTAGCTGCGGCTGATACAACTGCGCGCGCTGTTACAAACCTTGACTTCAGGAGCGGTGTGACAGATCGATTGACGGTGGGCGTGGCCGCCAGGCTGTCCCGGTACCTCCAGGTGCTCACGCAGGCGAAGAAGATGGGGAAGGACAGGATCTCCTCCCAGGAGATCTCGGACTACACCAACATCAACGCCACTCAGATCCGTCGCGACCTCTCCGCCTTCGGCAAGTTCGGCAAGCGGGGGGTCGGCTACAACATCGACTCGCTGCTCGGGGAGATCCGCAAGATCCTCCGCACGCAGGGGCAGCACAACATCGCCCTCGTCGGCGCCGGCCGGCTCGGCCAGGCGATCGCCAGCTCGCCGATCTTCGCCGAGCACGGGATCAACGTCGCCGCCGTCTTCGACACCGACCCGGACAAGATCGGACGGCCGGTCGGCCAGGTGCCGGTCAGCGAGTACTCCCGTCTCGCCGAGATCGTCCGCGAAAAGAACATCATCGTCGGCGTCCTCGCCGTTCCGGCGGACAATGCCCAGCAGGTGGCGAACAACCTCGTCGACGCCGGCGTGCGGATCCTCTTCAACTACTCCGAGGCGCTGCTCGACGTCCCTTCCGACGTCGCGGTCCACACCTCGAACCCGGCCGTCGAGCTCCTCTACGCCCTGTACTTCTACTTGACCTAGTTGGCCACTCGGGCCAGGTCCAAGGGCCTGACCCTCGTACGTGTCCGAAACGGCCAACCTCCGATCCGATGCTGAGGCCGGAGGCCCGTTCGATCCGGCGGGATCGTCTGATTCGGCCAGGTCCAAGGGCCTGACCCTCGACCCTGGCCAAAAGCGCCGGGGTCTCGCATATCGTGACCGGCCGTGAGGATCTTGCTCTGGCACGGGTACCTGCTCGGGGGGACCGGCTCGAACGTCTACACACGCGCGCTCGCGCGCGAATGGACCCGCGCCGGGCACGAGGTCGTCCTCTTCGCCCAGGACCCGCACCCCGAGCAGCACGACCTCGGTGGCGCGGAGGTCGTGCGGCCGGAGATCGAGGGCTTGCTGCCCGTGTTCGTCATCGACCGGTACGAGGGCCTCGAAGCGAAGCTCCTCCAGGACTTCACCCACGCCGAGCGGGATCGGTACGTCCAGCTGAACGCGGCGGCTCTGCGAGAGCACCTGCCGGCCGACGTCGTCTTCGCCAATCACGTCCTGCTCGGCGCGCCCGTCGGTCTCGCCTCGGGCGCGCGCTTCGCCGTCAAGGCGCACGGCTCGGAGCTCGAGTACTCGATGCGCGGAAACGCCGACCTGAGCGCCTGGGCACGCGAGACCCTGGCGCACGCCGAGGCCGTCTACGTCGGCTCGGAGCACATCCGCGAGGTCCTGCACGACATCGTGGGCCAGGTCGACCGCGTCCATGAGGTGCCTCCCGGCGTCGACGTCGACCGGTTCGGGCCGGAGCCGCGCGCGCAGGCGCTCGAACGCCTCGTCGCCGAGGCCGAGGCTGACCCACCGAACCCCCGGAACGCCAACGAGCGCCTCCCGGACGAAGGGAACGCGCGGCGATTCGCGGAGTTCCTCGCCGGCGACGAGCCTACGGTCGTCTACTTCGGGAAGCTGATCTACAACAAGGGCGTCCACGTCCTGCTCGAGGCACTGCGGGAGGTCGACGCGCGCGCCGTGATCGTCGGCTTCGGCGATTACCGGGAGGAGCTGGAGCGGATGGCCCCGCCGCGCACCCTTTTCACCGGCGCGCTGTTGCACCGGCACCTCGCGCACCTCGTCCCGCTCGCCGACGTCTCCGTCGTCCCTTCGATCTTCCCGGAGGCGTTCGGGATGGTCGCCGCCGAGGCGGCCGCGGCCGGGACGCCGCCGCTCGTCGCCCGCCACTCGGGCCTCGCGGAGGTCGCGGAGGGCCTCGAAGCGGAGTACCCGGCCGAGCTCCGGGACCTCGCGAGCTTCACGAACGGCGACGCCGGCGAGCTCACCGCGAGGTTGAACAAGCTGCTTTCCCTGCCGGCGGAGCGACGGGCCGAGCTGGGCGAGGCCGCGCGGCGGGCGGCGGTCGAGCGCTGGAGCTGGAAGGGCGTCGCGGCGAGGCTGCTGGAACCGCTTCAAATACGATAGCTCGGTGGGAGACGCCCAACGGCTCAGCCCGGACGAGCAGATCGCGTTCGCGCGCGACTCGTTCGAGAACGCGCGCGATCTCGACGTTGCGGTCGAGGAGGAGTTCGCCCTCCTCGACCCGGAGACACTCGAGCTCACCAATCGGTTCGAGGAGCTGAAGGGAGCCGCCGCGCGCCTCGAGTGGGACGAGCACCTCGTCGGCGAGCTGATCGCCTCCGAGGCCGAGGTCAAGACGGGACGGTGCGAGTCGTTCGCCGAGGCGGCGGAGCGGATGGTCGAGCGGCGCTCCCAGCTCGGCGGGCTCGCGGACTCCCTGGGGATCGCGCTCGCGTGTACGGGCACCCATCCGTGGAGCAGCTGGAAGGATCAGCGGATCATCGACACGCCGCACTACCGCCGGAACGACAAGCTCCTCAGGTACGTGGTGTGGCGCAACAACAGCTTCGGGATCCATGTCCACATCGCCGTCCGCGGCCCCGATCGGGCGATCAGGGTTGCGGACGCGTTCCGCAACGTCCTGCCGGAGCTGCTGGCGCTCTCGGCCAGCTCGCCCTTCGTGGAGGACGTCGTCAGCGGGCTCCACTCGGCCCGCACGGAGATCTTCACGCGCATGTTCCCGCGCTGCGGCGTCCCGGACGCCTACGGCAGCTGGGACGTGTTCGAGCAATACGTCCGCTTCCTCTACACGACGCGCTCGATCGTCGAGCACACGCAGCTCTGGTGGAGCGTCCGGCCGCACCTCGCGTTCCCAACCGTCGAGGTGCGCATCTGCGACGCGCAGCCGGACCTCCGCGACGCCCAGGCGCTGGCCGCGCTGATGTACGCACTGGGAGCGCGGTTCATGCGGGCGCTCGACGAAGGCGAGCCGCTGCCGAGCCTGCCCGGCCGGCTGATCGAGGAGAACCTCTGGCGCGCGATCCGGCACGGCCTCTCCGGCGAGCTAATCGACTTCGACCGCGGCAAGTCGATCCCGGCCCGCGCCCGGCTCGAGCAGCTGCTGGAGTGGGTGGCGCCGGTGGCGGAGGAGATCGGCGCGGCGTCGTACCTGGCCGTCCCCGAGGCGAACTCGGCCGAGCGGCAGTACGCGCGGCTCGAGGAGCTGGGCTCCCCGCGCGACGTCTTCTCGGAGCTCGTCCGGCCCCGGGAGCGGGTCGCCTGATGGAGCGGGTCACTGGCATCGGCGGCGTGTTCTTCCGCGCGAAGGATCCGGAGACCCTGAAGCGGTGGTACGGCCGGCACCTCGGCGTCGAGCTCGAGGACCACGGCACGACCTTCACCGCCGCCGCAGGCGACCAGACCGTGTGGGCGCCGTTCCGCGCGGACACCGACTACTTCGGGTCGCACGAGCAGCAGGGGATGATCAACTACCGCGTGCGCGATCTCGATGCGATGGTGTCCCAACTGCGCGACGCCGGAGTCGAGGTCGACGAGCATCGCGAGGAGCACGAGTACGGCCGCTTCGCCTGGGCGAGCGATCCGGAGGGGAACCGGTTCGAGCTGTGGGAGCCGACGCAGTGAGCGAGCAGGAGACGCCGAAGCCGAACGATGAGGAGCTGCTGCAGCAGGTCGAGGACGAGCTCAGGAAGCTCAAGGTCTCCGATCTGCTCGTGCAGATGCTCTACACGGTGTCGTCGCTCGGCTACCGCAAGCTCTCGGAGCAGGACCGCGACCTCGAGCAGGCGAAGCTCGCGATCGAGACGCTGCGAGCCGTCCTCCCGGTACTCGAGGGCGTCGTCGGCGAGGACGTCCTTCGGGACTTCCGCCAGGTGACCGCGAACCTGCAGCTTGCCTACGCGGAAGCGTCCAAGGGCGCCGTTTAGTAGGCTCCGCGCCCCCGAGCTTGTGATACAAAACGCGCCGCGCCGAGGGAACTCGGCGCTGACTTTGTGAGGGGAACTTGGTGATCGTCGCGAGCTTCTTCAACGACCATGCCGTGCTGTTCGCGCTGATCTGCGCGGGCATCGCGATTGCATATGGGGTCGGGCTGACGGTATGGGTGCTGGGGCAACCTGCCGGCAACGAGCGGATGCGCGAGATCCAGCGCGCCGTCCAGGAAGGGGCGGAGGCCTACCTCAAGCGTCAGTACATGACGATCGGGGTCGTCTCGATCGTCCCCTTCCTCTTGCTCGGCTTCTACAACAAGCTCGGTTGGGGGACGGCCATCGGCTTCCTCGTCGGCGCGGTGCTCTCGGCGGCGGCCGGCTTCATCGGGATGAACGTGGCCGTCCGCGCGAACGTGCGCACCGCGGAGGCGGCGCGCCACGGGCTGAAACCGGCGCTGAACGTCGCGTTCCGGGCGGGGTCGGTCACCGGCCTGCTCGTCGTCGGACTCGGCCTGTTCGGCGTCGCCGGGTACTACTGGGTGCTGACCGGCTGGCTCGGGAACTCGCAGGATTCGGCGATCAACGACCTCATCGGCCTGGCCTTCGGCGGCTCCCTCATCTCGGTGTTCGCCCGGCTCGGTGGCGGCATCTACACGAAGGCCGCGGACGTCGGCGCCGACCTGGTCGGCAAGATCGAGGCCGGGATCCCGGAGGACGATCCCCGGAACCCGGCCGTGATCGCGGACAACGTCGGCGACAACGTCGGCGACTGCGCCGGCATGGCCGCCGACCTGTTCGAGACCTACGCCGTCACCGCGGTCGCCGTGATGCTGCTCGGGACGCAGTTCCCGAACTCCCAGCTCGCCCTGCTGCCGCTCGCGATCGGCGGGATCTCGATTCTCGCCTCGATCGTCGGGACGATGTTCGCCAGGGTCGGCCGCCGCGGGTCGATCATGGGCGCCCTCTACATGGCCGTGATCGTGGCGACCGTCCTGTCGGCGATCGGCTTCATCCCGGTCATCCTTGCCTTCGACTCGGGCCCGTTCAGCTTCAGCGACCTGTACCTCTCGGCGATCGTGGGGCTGGTCGTAACCTTCCTGCTGGTCGCGATCACCGAGTACTACACCGGGACGCGCTGGGGCCCCGTGAAGCAGATCTCGGCCGCCTCCCAGACCGGCCATGCGACGAACATCATCGCGGGGCTCGCGATCGGGATGCAGGCCACGGCCCTGCCCGTCGTCGTGATCGCCGCCGGGATCCTCGTCGCCCACCACTTCGCCGGCCTCTACGGCATCGGCGTCGCCGTCATGGCACAGCTGTCGATGACCGGGCTGATCGTCGCGCTCGACGCGTACGGGCCTGTCACCGACAACGCGGGCGGCATCGCCGAGATGGCCGACCTCCCCGACGACGTGCGCGCGATCACCGATCCGCTCGACGCCGTCGGGAACACCACCAAGGCGGTGACGAAGGGGTACGCGATCGGCTCGGCTGCGCTCGCCGCCCTCGTCCTCTTCGACTCGTACACGACCGGCCTCGCGGACCAAGGGCTGCCCTCGGCCTTCAGCCTCAGCGACGCCTGGGTGATAGCCGGGCTCTTCATCGGCGGCCTGATGCCGTTCCTGTTCGCGTCCCTCGCGATGCAGGCGGTCGGGCGCGTCGGTGGGCAGGTCGTGACGGAGGTGCGGCGCCAGTTCCGCGAGAACCCGGGAATCATGGAGGGCACGACCCGGCCGGAGTACGGGCGCGCGATCAACATCGTCACCGCCTCGGCGATCAAGGAGATGCTCGCGCCCGCGGCGATTCCGATCGCCTTCCCGATCATCGTCGGGATCATCAGCGCGAAGATGCTCGGCGGCCTGCTGATCGGGACGATCGTGACGGGCCTCTTCCTCGCGATCGCGATGACCTCCGGCGGCGGCGCCTGGGACAACGCGAAGAAGCTGATCGAGGACGGCGCCTACGGCGGGAAGGGCTCGGAGGCGCACGCCGCCTCGGTCACCGGCGACACGGTCGGGGATCCCTACAAGGACACCGCCGGGCCGGCGATCAACCCGATGATCAAGATCGCCAACATCGTCGCGATCCTGATCATCCCGCTGATCGTCTCCATCCACGGCTAGGCCCTCGATCCGCGGCCGCCGGCCGCTCTAGAGTCCGAGGATGCCGAGGCGGCGTCGACAGCAGGGGCTCGAGCGAGTCCTCGGCACGCCGGCGCTCTTCGCCACCGCCTACGGGAACGTCGGCTCCTCGATCTACTACGCGCTCGGGCTCGTCGCAGGGATCGCGCTCGGGCTCACGCCCCTCGTTTTCCTCATCAGCGGCCTGATCTTCGCCGCCACCGCGGCCACCTACGCGGAGGGGACGGTGCGGTACCCGGAGGCGGGGGGCTCCTCGTCCTTCGCGCGCCACGCGTTCAACGAGCTCGTCTCCTTCACGGCGGCCTGGGCCCAGATGCTCAACTACGTGATCACGATCGCCATCTCGGCGTTCTTCGTGCCGCACTACCTGTCGATCTTCTGGGCGCCGCTGCGGGACAACCCCTGGGACATCGTCGTCGGTGCGCTCGTGATCGTCGTCCTCGTGCTCCTCAACATCGTGGGGATCAAGGAGGCTGCGCGGCTGAACATCCTCCTCGCGGTCATCGATTTCGCCACGCAGTTGCTGCTCGTCGCGATCGGGTTCGTGCTGATCTTCGACCCGCACATCGTCTTCTCGGCGAACATCCACTGGGGCGTGGCGCCCACCTGGAGTGCCTTCTTCCTCGCGATCCCGATCGCGATGATCGCGTACACCGGGATCGAGACCGTCTCGAACCTGGCGGAGGAGGCGCGCGATCCGCCGCGGGACATCCCGCGCTCGATCACCTGGGTGGCGATCGCCGTCTTCGCGATCTACCTGACGCTGCCGATGATCGCGCTGTCGGCGCTGCCGGTCGTCCGCACTGCCGACGGGTACCAGACACGGCTCGGCCTCCCGCCGGAGCAGGGCGGGTTTGCGAACGATCCGGTGCTCGGGCTCGTCGAGCACCTCGGGCTGCACGGTTCTGTGCTGCAGACGGCGAAGATCTACGTCGGCGTCCTGGCCGCGACGATCCTCGTCATCGCGACGAACGCCGGCGTGATCGGCGCCTCGAGGATCACGTACGCGATGGCGACGTACCGCCAGCTGCCCGAGGTCTTCCGCCGCCTGCATCCGAAGTTCAAGACGCCGTGGCTGTCGCTCGTCGTGTTCGCCGGCGCCGTAGCCATCGCCGTGCTCCTCCCGGGACAGACGCTCTTCCTCGGGGACATGTACGCGTTCGGCGCGATGCTCTCGTTCACGATCGCCCACCTGTCGATCGTCGCGTTGCGCGTGACGCGCCGGAACGAGGAGGTCACCTTCCACGCTCATCCGAACCTCCGGATCGGCGGCGTCAGCTGGCCGCTCTTCGCCTTGCTCGGCGGGCTGGGGACGTCCGCGGCCTGGCTCGTCGTCGTCGTGGAGAAGCCGGGGGCGCGCTGGGTCGGCCTCGGCTGGCTCGCCTTCGGGCTCGTCGCCTACGCGGCCTACAGGCGGTTCGTCGTGAAGGAGCCGTTGCGGGCAACGATCCGCGCACCCGTCCTGCTCGGCCCGTCGGCGGCGGTCGAGTATCGGAGCATCCTCGTGCCGGTCAAGCCGGGGCGGGAGTCGGAGGAGGCGATGGACTTCGCCGCCCGCCTCGCCGGGGAGCGGCGCGCGTCGATCGCCGCGGTCAGCGTGGTCACGATCCCGCTCGAGCTCTCGCTCGACGTGCGTCTCGACGACGAGGAGGCTGCGGCCGACGAAGCGCTCGACCGTGCGGCGGCGATCGGCGAGCTCTACGGCGTCGACGTGACCGGGCGGCTCGTCCGCGCACGCAGCGCCGGGCGGGCGATCGTCGACGAGGCGTTGCGGCGCGACACCGAGATCATCGTCATGGGCGCACCGCGCCGGGATCGTGCCCATCGGGCCGTGTTCGGCGACACCGTCGACTTCGTCCTCAAGAACGCCCCGGTCAGGGTGATGGTCGCCGCCGGACGCAAGGCCGCCGCGTGAGGTTCTACAACGGCGCCGTCGCCGTCTTCGCTCTCGCGTTCGTCGGGATCGGCGTCGCCCTCCTCGCCGTCACGGCCGCCCGCGGCGGCTCGGTCGGCTACGTCCTCGGCGCCCTCTTCATCGCCGCCGGGTCGGGGCGCCTGTTCGTGCTGTTCCGGCGCTGATTCGTTTCGAGCTCGCGGGCTCTCCGGAACGACCGTGATGTAGGTGTACACAGCCATCACTTCGGCCGCGTGCGTGCGCAGTTGCCGCCCAGGCACTGAGTCGGCCCAGAGTTGGCACAACGCCGGCACACATCCCTCCCTAGGGTGGGGGGAGGGTGGGCGGGAAACGCGCGCGCGTGTGCCCTGAACGGCCGCCGCATCCACCAGGGGAAGCCGGAACCGACCAGGAATAAGCTCACGACGTGGCCAGGAAGCTGCCTCGGCTCCAGCGTGTCCTCGACGCGCCGGCGCTGTTCTCGATCGCGTACGGCGAGATCGCGTCGTCGATCTATTTCGCGCTCGGGATCATCGCCACCACTGCGCGCGGGCTGACGCCGCTCGTCCTCCTCGTCGTCGGCGGGGTTTTCCTGCTCGTGTCGCTGTCGTACGCGGAGGGCACGGCGGCGATCCGGGAGACCGGCGGCGCGGCGACATTCGTCCGCCTCGCGTTCGACGACCTCGTCGGCTTCGTGACCGGCTGGGCCCTGTTCCTCGACTACCTGATCGTGATCGCGCTCTCGGCGGTGTTCATGCCGCATTACCTCGCGGGCGCGTTCTTCACCAAGATCCACCGGCCGTGGGACGTCGTCGCCGGCTGCCTCGCGATCGCCGCGATCGCAGCCGTCCGCCTCATCCGGCGAACGCGGCTCCACTCCTGGGCGCTCGTCGTCGCCCTGATCGACCTCGGCACGCAGCTGCTCCTGATCGTCCTCGGCATGGCCCTGTTGTTCACGCCCGGCGCCCTCACGGCCGGGACGTCCCTCGGCTCGGAGCCGACGTGGCACGACATCGCCTTCGCTCTCCCGCTCGCGATGCTCGCCTACACGGGCCTGGAGACGATTGCGAACCTCGCCGAGGAGACGCGCCGGCCCGGGCGCGACCTGCCGCGGTCGCTCTTCAGCGCGATCGGCCTCGTCGTCGTGATCTACGTCCTCATCGCCGTCGTTGCACTCTCCGCCTTCCCCGCGACGCACGGCACGCAGCTGGGCTCCAACTGGGTGAGGTCACCGCTGATGGGGATCGTCTCCCAGATCCGAGAGCAGGTTCCCGACGCGATCGGAATCCCGTTACAGGTCTACGTCGGCCTCTCGGGCGCGCTGATCCTCATCACCGCAGCGACGACGTCGATCTCGGGCTTCGGTCGTCTGGCGTACTCGCTCGGCGAGCACGCGCAGCTCCCGCGCCGGTTCGGGATGCTCAACAAGCGAACGCTCGTCTCCCCGTGGTCGATCGTCGCGGCCGCCGCGACCTCGATCGCGCTGCTCGCGGGGACTGCGCCGCTCCCGCATCCGATCTTCTTCCTCGCCAGCCTCTTCAGCTTCGGCGTCCTGCTCGCGTTCACGGCGGCGCAGCTCGCAGTGATCAAGCTCCGGATGAGCGAGCCGGAGCGCCGCCGGCCGTACCGCGTGCCGTTCACCGTGGGGCGGATCCCGTTGCCGTCGCTGGTCGGAACCCTCTTGACGGCCGCGATCTGGGTCATCGCAATGGCCACGCACACCGGCGCCCGCTACGGCGGGCCCCTCTGGCTAGCGGCAGGCTTCGTCATCTACGTCGTGATCCGCAAGAGCCGCGGGGAGGGGCTGCGCGAGCGCCACGTCTCCGCCGACGAGCAACCGGATCTCGCCGAGGCGGAGTTCTCCCGGATCCTCGTGCCGATGAAGCTCGGGGAGATCGGCGAGGAGATGGTCGCCACGGCGGTCAAGCTCGCCCAGGAGCGCGGAGCCGCGGTGGAGGCGCTGCACGTGATCCGCGTGCCGCTCGAGCTCCCGCTCGACGCCGAGCTGCTGGAGGAGGAGGAGCGCGCGGCCGCGTCGCTGGCCGAGGCCCAGCTGCTCGGCGCGGACCACGGGGTCGCCGTGCGCGGTCGCACCGTCCGCGCGCGCTCGATCGGCCAGGCGATCGTGCAGGAAGCCGAGGACGCGGGCGTCGACCTGATCGTTCTCGGCTCGGCGCCGCGCTGGCGGCGGCAGTCCCGCTTCTTCTCACCGACCGTCGACTACGTGCTCAAGAAGGCGCCGTCGGAGGTGCTGATCGTGGCCTTCCCGCAGGGCGTTCTCGAGGAGGAACCGGCTCCCGCATGATCCGGCCGGAGCGAGCTACGCTGGGACTGTGAAAGCGCTGGTCATCGGGTGCGGGCGGGTCGGGTCGACGGTTGCCAAGCGTCTGGCCTCCGAAGGCTGGGACGTGACGGCGATCGACGAGAAGGAGGCTGCGCTCTCCCGCCTGGGAGAGAACTGGGCCGGCGGCTTCATCGTCGGGCACGGCATGGACACGAACGTCCTCCGCGACGCGGGGATCGAGGAGGCCGACGCCGTCGTCGTCTCCACCGACGGGGACAACACGAACATCGTCATCGGCCAGGTGGCCCAGAAGCGGTTCGGGATCGAGTGCACCGTCGTGCGGATCCTCGACCCGGCTCGCGCGGAGTTCTACGCCGAGCGCGGCCTCCGCACGGTCTGTCCCACGTCGACCGCGATCGACGTCCTGATCGAGGCCGCGCGCACATGCGCGATCCCGCAACAACAGGCGCCCGAGGAGGTGGCCACCTAGCGTGTACGTGCTGATCGCAGGCGGGGGCAAGGCCGGCGCGAACGTGATGCGCACGCTGCTCCGCAACGGGCATGAGGCGACGCTGATCGAGCAAGAACGCGACCGCTTCGACCGGCTCGAGCAGGAGTTCGAGCACCAGGCGATGCTCGGCGACGCGACCGAGCTCTACGTGCTCGAGAAGGCCGGGATCAGGCGGCCGCCCGACCTCGTGCTCGCCCTGACGGGTGACGACGAGGACAACATGGTGATCACGCAGCTCGCGAAGGAAAAGTACGGCGTCTCCAAGGTGATCGCGCGCGTGAACGACCCGCGCAACCAGACGCACTTCGACCTGCTCGGAATCTCTCCGACCGTGTGCGCGACCTCCAGCATCCTCGGCCTCGTCGAGCACGAGGTGCCCGAGCACGACCTCGTCCACCTGCTCGAGCTGCGCAAGGAGAACCTCGAGATCGTCGAGGTCCAGATCGACAAAGCGTCCCCCTGCGCGGGGAAGCGCGTGGAGAAGCTCGCGCTGCCCGAGGGCGCGCGGCTGATCTCGGTCATGCGCGACGGCCACGCCGAGATCGCCGTCGGGTCGACCGAGCTGCGCCCCGGCGACCAGGTGCTCGCGATCCTCCAGCCCGGCAAGGAGGACGAGCTCCGCCAGGTGCTGCTCAAGAAGTAAAGACTCCTTCAGGGAGGGATCCGAACCCGGCCGCCGCGGGTACTTTGGCGAGGATGGTCGCTCCGCTCCTCGCCGCCGCGTGCGCGCTCTCGCTGTCGCCGTGCTCGGCGAGCCGGGCTCAGGCGTCGTTCCGGCCGTACGCCTCGGGGCTCGCCCCGATCACGTACATCACGTCGAACCGCGCCGAGCCCAGGCGCCTGTACGTCGTCGAGCAGGACGGCCGCATCGTCTACCTGATCAACGGCCGCGTCGCCGGCACGTTCCTCGACCTGCGCAGCGTCATCGCCAGCGGCGGCGAGCAGGGCCTGCTCTCGATGGCGTTCCACCCGGCGTACGCGCGGAACCACCGCTTCTACGTCAACTACACCGACCGGAACGGCAACACGCGCGTGGTCGAGTTCCGCTCGCGAAGGGGGAAGGGCATCCGCTCCACCGCCCGGCAGCTTCTGTTCGTCGGCCAGCCCTACCCGAACCACAATGGCGGCCAGCTGCAGTTCGGCCCCGACGGCCTGCTCTACGTCGGCATGGGCGACGGCGGTTCCGCCGGCGACCCGGGGAACCGCGCGCAGAACCTCTCGGACAAGCTCGGCAAGCTCCTGCGGGTGAGCGCGACCGCTCGCAGGCCGGTCTGGCGTGTCGCGGCCTACGGCCTCCGGAACCCGTGGCGGTTCTCGTTCGACACGAACGGCGACCTCTACGTCGCGGACGTCGGCCAGGGCGAGTGGGAGGAGGTCGACTACCGGCCGCGCGCCCAGCTGAACCAGCTTGTCAACTTCGGCTGGAACGTCTACGAGGGTCGCTCCCGCTTCCGGGACGCAACGCCCAACTCGGCCGGGCAGCTCGTGATGCCGGTCTACGTCTACTCCCACAACGGCGGCGCGTGCTCGATCACCGGCGGCTACGTCTACCGCGGCCGCGCGGTGCCGTCGGCGGCCGGGCGGTATTACTTCGGCGACTACTGCAGCGGCGCGCTCTGGAGCCTGCGCATGGCCAACGGCACCGCCACGGCGCGCCGCGAGCCCGGGACGATCTCGAACCTGTCGACCTTCGGCCTCGACTCCGCCCGCGAGCTGTACGCCGGCACGGGCGACGGCAGGATCTACAAGCTCGCGGCCTGACGTGCACGAGAGTCGACTCCCGCAGCTCGACGGCACGTTCATCACGGACGGCGGCATGGAGACGACGCTGATCTTCAAGCAGGGGCTGGAGCTCCCGCACTTCGCGTCCTTCGTCCTGCTCGACGACCCGGACGGCGTTGCGGCGCTGCGCGCGTATTTCGAGCCGTACATCGAGATCGCCCGTGACCGCGGCGTGGGGATCGTCCTCGACACGCCCACGTGGCGCGCGAACACGGATTGGGGCGAGCGCCTCGACTACTCGGCCGACGCACTCGCCGACGTCAACCGCCGCGCCGTCGCCTTCCTCGAGGAGATCCGTTCGGAGCTCGGCGGCACGCCGCGGCTCGTGATCGCCGGCTGCGTCGGGCCTCGGGGGGACGGCTACCAGGTCGGCGAGGAGATGTCGCCGGACGAGGCAGAGGCGTACCACGCCGCCCAGATCTCGACGTTCGCCGACACGGCGGCCGACCTCGTCTCCGCGCTGACGCTGACGTACGCGGACGAGGCGACCGGGATCGTCCGTGCTGCTCGGGCCGCCGGGCATGCCGGTCGCGATCTCCTTCACGGTCGAGACCGACGGCCGCCTCCCGAGCGGGCAGGCGCTCGGGGAGGCGATCGAGGCGGTCGACGCCGCTACGGACGGAGCCGCGTCCTACTTCATGGTCAACTGCGCGCACCCGACCCACTTCGCGCACGTCCTCGATCCGTCCGAGCCGTGGATCGGTCGGATCCGGGGCGTCCGCGCGAACGCGTCGACCAAGAGCCACGCCGAGCTCGACGAGTCGGACGAGCTCGACGCCGGCGACCCGAGCGATCTCGCCGACCGCTACCGGACGCTGCAGGAGCGCCTGCCGAACCTCTGCGTCGTCGGCGGCTGCTGCGGCACCGACGACACCCACGTGCGCCTGATCGCGGACTCGATCGTCGCGTGAGCCGGCGGCGCTAGCCGGGGCGGCGGCGCCGAACGGACGGCGCCTGCTGGCCGAGCGCGGCGTAGGCGAGCGCCTGCAGCGACTCGTTCAGCGTCGAGAGCTCCCGGTTGATCCGCAGGAGCTGCTCGCTCGTGTCCATCCGGCGCGTGAGCGCGTGCACCTCGTCGCAGAGGCGGTCCAGTCGCTCGAGCAGCGCGTCGAGCTGGCGGTCGGCCACTTCCGGTCGTTCCACGTCGTCATCCTAGGCCCAGCAGCTCGTCCCGCGTGCGGACGACGACGGCGTCGGCGCCGATCTGCGCGAGCACGCGCTGGAGGGCGTCCGCGCCGGCTGCAACCGCATCGAGCCGCCGTGTGGCGCCCAGCTGCGACAGCGCCACCTGTGCCAGCTCGTCGGGTGCGTCGGTGAAGACGCCGAGCGCCGCGCCGGCGGCGTCGAGGCGGCGGAGCGCTGCGCTGATGGCCGCGTCCCGGCGGAGGTAGGCCGGAGCCCGATCCTCGGCGTAGCGCGCCAGCAGGACGCGCCAGTTGCGAACGTGCTGGTCGAGCTGCTCGGCCGCGGCGACCCGGTCGTCCGGGAGCCCCAGGTCGCCCAGCCGGAGTCGGCGGGATGCGTCCTCGACCCAGTCGCGCCAGAGCGGACGGGTGTCCCCGAGCGCGCCGTCCAGGTCGATCGCGACGGCCTTCATCGTTCGCCGACGCGTCGCCAGACGAGCACGCCGACGGCGATGCCGACCGCGTCGATCGCGACGTCGACCGGCGAGGCGTGCCTCCCGGCCACGAAGTGCTGGTGCAGCTCGTCGGTCGCGGCGTAGGCGACGCCCGACAGGAAGGCAGGCACCTCGCGGCCGAGCGCGCGCAGGAGCAAGGCGCCGAGGATGGCGTACTCGGTGACGTGCGCGCCCTTTCTCAGCACGGTGTCCCAGGTGCCGAGACCGGTCGAGAGGCTGGGGACCGACGACAGCGCGAAGATCAGCGCCGCCCACGCGACGACGGGGAGCCACAGGAGAACGAGGCGGGATCGCACCACGGCCGCGATGCTAGTCTCGCCCTCACAACCGGCGAGCGGTCAGGGAATCCGGTGCAAGTCCGGAACGGTCCCGCCGCTGTGAGGGGAGATGCTCCCGCGCCGACGTGCCACTGGCCTGCATGGCCGGGAAGGCGGCGTCGGGAGGGCGCCCCGAGTCAGAAGACCTCCGCCCGCCGCAGACCCGAACCCCTCGCGGAAGGAGGATTCGTGCATCGCCTAGCCCTCGCCGCCCTTGCGGCTGTCCTGTTCCTCGCGCCGGCGGCCTCCGCCGGTCCGACCGCGTTCCCGAAGCGGATCGTCTCCCTGTCGCCGACGGCGACCGAGAGCCTGTTCGCGATCGGCGCCGGTAAGCAGGTCGTCGCCGTCGACGACCAGTCGGACTACCCGAAGCGCGCTCCCCACACGAAGCTGTCCGGCTTCACGCCGAACGTGGAGGCGATCGCTCAGTACCGCCCCGACCTGGTCGTGATCGCCTACGACCCAGGCGACCTGCAGGCATCGCTGAGCAAGCTGCACATCCGCGTCGTCCTCCAGGACGCCGCGAAGACGCTCGCGGGCGCCTACGCCCAGATCCGGCAGCTCGGGACGATCACAGGGCACCGCAAGCTGGCTGACGCTCTCGTCGGCCGGATGAAGAGCCGGATCAAGCAGCTCGCCGCGCACAGCCGGCGGCGCGGCGCCGGGCTGACCTACTACCACGAGCTCTCGCCCGACCTGTACTCGGCCACGTCGAAGACGTTCGTCGGGCGCGTCTACTCGCTCTTCGGCCTGCGGAACATCGCCGACGCGGCGGACAAGACCGGCTCGGGCTATCCGCAGCTGTCGGCCGAGTACGTCGTCTCGTCGGCACCCGACCTGATCGTCCTCGCCGACTCGGTCTGCTGCGCGCAGACCGCGCGGACGGTCGCCGCCAGGCCCGGCTGGAGCCGGATCCCGGCCGTCCGGAACGGGCTCGTCCTCCGCATCGACGACTCGATCGCCTCGCGCTGGGGGCCGAGGATCGTGAACCTCGTGCGTGCCGTGGACGCGGCGCTCTCGCACGAGCGTCGCTAGGGATGGAGGCGGCGGCCGTCCGGACGCTGCGGCTGCGGCGCATGACGCCGCTCTGGACGGTCGCCTCCGGCCTCTTCCTCTTCGGCGCGCTCCTGACCGGCATCCTCGTCGGGCCCGTCCACATGAGCGTCCTCGACGTCCTGCAGTCGCTCGCAGCGAAGGCCCACGTGCCCGGCGTCACGTCACCGCTCTCGCCGACGGAGGACGCGATCCTGTACGACATCCGCCTCCCGCGCGTCGTCCTCGGCGCGCTCGTGGGCGCGATGCTCGCAACCGCCGGCGCGACCTACCAGGGCGTCTTCCGGAACCCGCTGTCCGACCCGTACCTCCTCGGCGTGGCGGCGGGCGCCGGCCTCGGCGCGACCCTCGCGGTGGCGTACGTCTCCTCGCACCGCCTGCTTCCGCCCGCGGCGTTCGCGGGAGCCGCCGTCGCGGTCGGCATCACCTATGCGCTCGGCCGCTCGGCGGGGAGGGAGCGGATGGGGACGATGCTCGTGCTCGCGGGCGTGACCGTCGCCTCCTTCTTCACCGCGGTGCAGACGTTCGTGCAGCAGCAGCACACCGACACTCTCCAGGAGGTCTACAGCTGGATCCTGGGCCGCCTCCCGAGCTCGGGCTGGGGGGACGTCGTGCTCCTGGCGCCCTACGTGGCGGTCGCCTGTCTCGTGATCTTCCTGCACCGGCGGCAGCTCGACGTCCTCAGCGTCGGCGACGAGGAGGCCGCGACGCTCGGCGTGAACGTACCGCGGGTGCGGCTCCTGCTTGTCGCCGCGGCGACGCTCGGGACGGCCGCCGCGGTCGCCGTCAGCGGGCTGATCGGCTTCGTCGGGATCATCGTCCCGCACGCGATTCGCCTCGCCGGCGCGACGGCGTACAGGGTGCTCATCCCGCTGTCGATCGTCATCGGCGCCGGCTTCCTCGTGCTCGCGGACGTCGTCGCCCGCACGGCGCTGTCCCCGGCGGAGATCCCGATCGGCGTCGTCACCGCGTTCTGCGGCGCCCCGTTCTTCGCGGTCGTCATGCGGACGAGCCGGAGGTTCGGGTGATCGTCCTCGACGGGCTCTCGGTCCGCCTCGGGGGCGTGCGCGTGCTCGACGGCGTGACGGCGTCGGTCGAGGACGGGGAGTGGATCGGCGTGATCGGTCCGAACGGCGCCGGCAAGACGACGCTCCTGCGCGCGGTCGCCGGCCTCGCTGCGTACGAGGGGCGGATCGAGGTCGGCGGCCGGGCCGTGTCGTCCCTGAAGCGCCGTGAGGTGTCCAGGCTCGTGGCCCTCGTGCCGCAGGACCCGCTGTTGCCGCGGGAGATGACGGTGGCCGAGTACGTCCTGCTCGGGCGAACGCCCTACGTGCCCTACCTCGGCACCGAGAGCCGCGGCGACGTCGAGGCCGTCGGGCGGGCGCTCCAGCGGCTCGACCTCGAGCAGCTGGCCGAGCGCCGGCTCGGGACGCTCAGCGGCGGCGAGCGCCAGCGCGCCGTGCTCGCCCGCGCGCTCGCCCAGGACACCTCGATCCTCCTGCTGGACGAGCCGACGAGCGCGCTCGACGTCGGGCGCCAGCAGCAGGTGCTGGAATTCGTCGACCAGCTGCGCACCGAGCAGCGGCTGACGGTGCTGTCGGCGATGCACGACCTCACGCTCGCGTCCCAGTTCGCGGAGCGGCTGCTGCTGCTCGACCGCGGCGTCGTCGTGGCGGACGGCCCGCCGCGCGAGGTCGTGACGGAAGCGCGTGTTGCCGCCCACTACGGGGCGAACGTGCGCGTGATCGACCACGAGGACGGGCTCGCGGTCGTGCCGACGCGCTAGCGCCCCTTCCAGTGATGCTGCCGAGTTTCTGGGTCGCGACGCACCAAGCCAGAGGCCCCACTCGTCCGCGGCCAAGGCTGAATGCCTTGGCAAGGGCGAGGGAGGACTCTGGCGCCGCGTGATCGCGGGCCAGAAACCGGCATGCATTGCTGGACGGGGCGCTAACATCGAGTCGGCGCTGCGGCGCCGCGCTATGACGGACTGACCCGAGACCAAGATCGCTTCCGCGCCCCGCGCTTCTCTCGAGGAGGTCCGCTTGTCACACAGTCCCGGCACGCTCGCTGCCGCCAACATCACGAAGTCCCACGGCGCCCAGCTCGTCCTGAGCGGGGTGGGCCTCGTCGTGCCGCCGGGGGCGCGGATCGGCCTCGTCGGGCCGAACGGGGTCGGCAAGTCGACGCTGCTACGGATCCTCGCCGGGCTCGAGGAGCCGGACAGCGGCACCGTGCGGCGCTCTCCGCGCGACCTCGCCGTCGGCTACCTGCCGCAGGAGACGGACGCGGGCGGTGACGAGACGTTGCTCGCCTACCTCGCGCGGCGCACGGGCGTCGCGGCCACCGAGCTGGAGCTCGACCGCCTGACCGAGCGGCTCGCGGCCGACCCCGGACTCGTCGACGCGCACGCGGAGGCGCTCGAGCGCTTCCTGCGTCTCGGCGGCGCCGATCTCTCCGCGCGCGCAAGCGCGGTCGCGGCGGGGCTGGGTCTCGACGTCCCGCTCGACGCGCTGCTCGGCGCGCTCTCGGGCGGCGAGGCGGCCCGCGTGCGGCTCGCGGCCGTCCTGCTCGCCCGCTTCGACGTCTTCCTCCTCGACGAGCCGACGAACGACCTCGACTTCGCCGGGCTCGAGCGGCTGGAGCGCTTCCTCGGCGAGCTCCCGGCAGCGGCCGTGATCGTGTCGCACGACCGGGACTTCCTCGACCGCACCGTGACGCGCGTCGTCGAGCTCGACGAGTGGCAACGGGGCGCCGTCGAGTATGCCGGCGGCTGGAGCGAGTACGCGCGGGCGCGCGAGCTCGGGCTGCGGCGGCAGTACGAGGCGTACGACGCCTACACGGTGGAGAAGTCGCGCCTCGAGGACCAGATGCGGCGGATGCAGCAGTGGGAGGAGCGCGGCTACGGGCAGGGGCGCAAGAAGAAGAAGACGAAGGACGTCAAGAGCGCGATCGGCGGCCGGATCGACCGGCTCGAGCAGGCCGAGAAGCCCTACGAGCCGTGGCAGCTGCGCATGGGGCTCGCGCCGGGGAGGCGTCCCGGGGACATCGTCGCGCGGCTCGAAGCGGCGGTCGTGGAGCGCGGCTCGTTCCGGCTCGGCCCGATCGACCTCACGCTCGGCTGGCGCGACCGGCTCGCGATCGTCGGCCCCAACGGCAGCGGCAAGACGACGCTGCTCGACGCGCTCCTCGGCCGGATCCCGCCGGCGGCGGGCGCTCGCTTCGTCGGGGCGGGCGTCGTCCTCGGAGAGCTCGACCAGGGCAGGACCGAGCTCGCGAGCGGTGCGTTGCTGGAGGAGTTCGTCACGGCCGCGGGTCTGTCGCCCGAGGAGTCCCGGACGCTGCTTGCGAAGTTCGGGATCGGCGCAGACGACGTCAACCGCGACGCGGCCTCGCTCTCGCCGGGCGAGCGCACCCGGGCCGTGCTGGCGCTCCTGGTCGCGCGCGGGGTCAACTGCCTCATCCTCGACGAGCCGACGAACCACCTCGACGTGCCCGCGATCGAGGAGCTCGAGCGCGCGCTCTCCGCCTTCGAGGGCACCGTCGTGCTCGTCACGCACGACCGGCGCTTCCTCGAGGCGTTCGCCGCTACTCGGACGCTGGAGCTGTCACCCAACCCGGCGCCGGCCGCTCCAGCCGCCCCTCGCTGACGAGCCGGTCGACGAGGCCGGGCTCGAAGCGCCACCGCCACGCGAACCAGCGCGGGATCTCCCACTCGGTCGCGAGCACGGCCGCGCGCACGCCGGCGACCACGAGGTCGCCCAGCCCGAGGTCGCCCGTGGCCGGCGTCGGGAAGAGCTGGTCCCAGCGCACGACCTCGAACCTGTCTACCTGCCCGGCGTCGGTCGGGGCGACGGCGCGGCGCAGGACGACGCCGCAGAGCTCCAGCGGGTAGAGGATCGCCTTCAGCTCCCTCGGCTTCAGGCCGAGCTCGGTCTTGAGGTCGTCTGCGGTCGAGGGCCCGGCGTCGGCCAGGTGGCGAAGCACGAGCGCCCAGTCCTCGCTCTCGTGCTCCATGCGCTCGAGCTCTGCGCGGACGATCGGGTCGATCAGCCGCGCGGTCTCCTCGCTCACGTAGAGCGTCTTCGCACGCTGGTGGATCTTGGGCGCGTAGATCCCGGGCCGGTCGGACAGGGCGAAGCTCCAGCTCCACTTCGTCCGCGGCCACTGGCCGAAGCCGGGCTTCCCGGGCGCGTACGGCTCCTCGTGGCACGCCTCGAACAGGCTCGGCAGCGAGCAATCGGTGGTCCGGGTCAACAGGCCGCGGTCGCGGACGAACTCCGCCGCCTCGTCCAGCGTCTCGAGCGCGCGGTCAGGCGTGAGCCTGCAGAGGAAGGCGCGCCGCTCCTCGAGCTCGCGCATGGCCGTATCTTCGCAGCCGCTCCGACCGTTTCCCCTACATAGCAAGTTTCCCGGATGCAGCTTTCGAAAGGAGCACGAGACATATGGGTATCGGAGTCAGCCTGATCCTGATCGCCGTTGGTGCCATCCTGGTCTGGGCGGTGAACGCGACCGTCTCGGGGATCGAGATCCACACGATCGGCTGGATCTTGCTCGCGGTCGGGGCGATCGGCGGCCTCCTGTCGCTGATCTTCTGGTCGAGCTGGGGCGGGGTCGGCGGCCCTGCCGACCGGCGTCGCACGGTCGTCCGCGAGGACTACTGAGCGGCTTGCACCACCGTGTTCCGAGAGCCCCGCTTCGGCGGGGCTCTCGTGTCAGTGGGTGGCGATGCGGTCGAGCGGCCAGTAGGTGAGGAAGACCTTGCCGATCAGGCCGCTGCGCGGGACGAGGCCCCAGTTGCGCGAGTCGCACGATTCGTCGCGGTTGTCGCCCATCATCAGGTACCTGTCCTTCGGGATCACCGTCGCGCCCGGGAGGAGGTCGGAGAGCTCGACGTTCTGGCGGTCGCGGCGATCCGGCTTGACGTACGGCTCGTCCAGCCGCTTGCCGTCGATGTACACGTAGCCGTTCTTCTCCTCCCAGCGGTCGCCGGGCAGGCCGATGATCCGCTTGACGTAGACGCCGCCCTCGCAGATGAGCGCCGCCCGCTCCGGCGCGTTGAAGACGACGATCTCCTTCCGCCTCGGGTTCCGGAAGTGGTAGATGAAGCGGTTCGCGAGCACGCGGTCGGAGGAGCCCGCCTCGCAGCCGTCCGTCGGTCGGCCGCAGTGAAGGGTCGGCTCCATCGACGAGGAGGGGATCCGGTACGGGTTCACGATCCAGGCCTTGAGGGCGAGGACGATCGCGACGGCGACGACGAGCGTCAGGGCCCAGTCGATCACCGAGCGCAGGCGCGGGCTGAGGTTCGGGAAGAGGCGCTCGAGCGGCCTGCGCACGGGCGGTCGGGCCTAGGTGGCCGCGCCGGCGACGCCGGGGACGAGCTCGCGCCCGATCAGCGCGACCGTCTCCAGGTCGTCGTGCGCGAGGTGCTGCAGCATCACGCGCTCGTAGCCGATCTCCTCGATCTCGTCGAGCCGTTCGACGACCTGATCGACGGTGCCGACCGGCCCGCGTTCGCCGTAGCGTTCGAGCACTTCGTCGGCGCTGCGGCCGAAGCGCTCACCGGCGCGGCGCGCGGCCTCGCGCACGGCGTCCTCGTCCTCGCCGACGACGACCGGGGCCATCAGGGAGTAGCGAAGCGTCTGCGGATCGCGCCCGGCGCGCTCGCACGCCTCGTCGAGCAGGCCCTTGCGCTCCCGGGCCTCCTCGACCGTGGCGAAGAAGGTGTTGTACTCGTGCGCGAAGCGGACGGCGGGGCCGACCGTGCCCGGCTTCGCGCTCCCGCCGACGAGCAGGGGCAGGTCGGGGCGGCCGAGGCCGGGCGCGTCCTGCAAGGTGTAGTGCTCGCCGGCGAAGTCGACCCGGTCGTCGCGCAGGAGGTGGTGGACGATCTCCACCTGCTCGGCGAAGCGGGCGACGCGGTCCCGCGCGGTCGCGAACTCGAACCCGTACGCGTCGTGCTCGCGCTCCATCCACCCGGCGCCGATGCCGAGGGTGACGCGGCCGCCGGAGATCTCGTCCGCCGTCGCCGCCGCGCGCGCGAGGACGGACGGGTGGCGGAAGGTGCCCGGGGATACGAGCGTGCCGAGCTGGAGCCTGGTCGTCCGCGCGGCAAGGCCGGCGATCGTCGTCCACGCGTCGAGAACCGGGCGGCTCTCGTCGAAGCCGGACACATAGTGGTCGGAGCGGAAGAGCGCCTCGACGCCGCTCGTCTCGCAGACCTCGGCGAGCGCGACCCAGTCGTCCCAGGTGACGCCCTCCTGGCCCTCGATCATCAGCGCCAGCCGCACGGCCGCGGAGCCTACCGAGCCGCCACCCTGTCCGGCCCGGCCACCTGTGAGCGAAACGTCACACTCTTGCGACACATGGGGTCAGACCCAGGCTTTAAGGCCACGTCGGAGAAGGCGGCTCCGCAGGCGGCTAGTCGCGACTCGCGGCCAAGAGCATCGCGCGGAGCAGAGCAGACGTAGGTCCGGTCGCTAGCATCGGGCGCGTGGCCGTCGCGTCGCCGGACAGCTATCTCGCCGACCTGAACCCCGCCCAGCGCGAGGCCGTCCTCGCCACGGAAGGGCCGCTGCTCGTGATCGCCGGCGCGGGCTCCGGGAAGACGCGCGTCCTGACGTATCGCGTCGCCCACCTGATCAACGCGGTCGGTGCGAAGCCGAACGAGCTCCTCGCGATCACGTTCACGAACAAGGCCGCCGGCGAGATGAAGGAGCGGCTCCAGCATCTCCTCGGCGGAAACGCGCGCGGTCTCTGGGTGCTCACGTTCCACGCCGCCTGCGGCCGGATCCTGCGCCGGGAGGCGCAGCGGCTCGGGTACCGCTCCAACTTCACGATCTACGACCAGGCCGACCAGATCCGGCTCGTGAAGCAGTGCCTCGAGGAGCTGGAGCGCGACCCGAAGCGGTTCACGCCCGCGCGGGATCCACGAGCAGATCTCGAACGCGAAGAACCAGCTCGTCTCCCCGGACGAGTACACGAGCCGCATTCAGTCGTTCTACGACCAGACGGTCGCCGACGTCTACCAGCTCTACCAGCGGCGCATGTTCGGCTCGAACGCCGTGGACTTCGACGACCTGCTGATGCTCACGGTCGACGTGCTCGAGCGGTTCCCCGAGGCGAAGGAGAAGTGGGAGACCGCCTTCCGCTACGTCCTCGTCGACGAGTACCAGGACACGAACCACGCGCAGTACCGGCTGCTCCAGCTGCTCTCGGCGACGCACGGCAACCTCTGCGCCGTCGGCGACCCGGACCAGTCGATCTACGGCTGGCGCGGCGCCGACATCAACAACATCCTCGACTTCGAGCGGGACTTCCCCGGCACCCGCACGGTCGCGCTGGAGCAGAACTACCGCTCCACCAACCACATCCTCGACGCCGCCAACGCGGTCATCTCCAACAACCGCGAGCGCAAGCCCAAGCAGCTCTGGTCGGAGCTGGGGGAGGGCGAGCGCGTACGCGTGATCGAGGTGGAGGACGAGCACGCCGAGGCCCGCTTCGTCGCCGCGGGGATCGCCGGCCTCGTCGAGCAGGGCTTCTCCGGCGACGAGGTTGGGGTCTTCTACCGGACGAACGCGCAGTCGCGCGTGCTGGAGGACGTGCTCGTCCGCCAGGGGGTCGCGTACCAGGTGATCGGCGGGCCGCGCTTCTACGAGCGGGCCGAGATCAAGGACGTGGTCGCCTACCTGCAGGCGATGGACAACCCGTACGACGCCGTCTCGCTGCTGCGGATCGCGAACCGGCCGCGACGGGGGATCGGCGATACGTCGCTCGCGCGGTTGCAGACGTGGGCCGACGCTCAGGGCCGGTCGCTCTGGGAGGCGACGGAGTTCCCGGAGGAAGCGGGGGTCGGCGCCGCCCCGGCCAGGGCGGTGACGACGTTCCGGACGCTGCTGCAGTCCCTCCAGGCAGGCTCGCTCGACCTGCCGGTGCCCGAGCTCGTCGAGCGCGTCCTTGCGCAGAGCGGCTACCTCGACGCGCTCGAGGCCGAGCGGACGATCGAGGCGCAGGGCCGGATCGAGAACCTGCAGGAGCTCGTCGGCGTCGCCCGCGAGTACCAGGACACGGCCGACGAGCCGTCGCTGTCGCACTTCCTCCAGGAGATCTCGCTCTACTCGGACCAGGACGCGATCCGCGGCGAGGAGAGCCTCGTCACCCTGATGACTCTCCACAACGCGAAGGGGCTCGAGTTCCGGGCCGTGTTCCTGATCGGAGTGGAGGAGGGGATCTTCCCGCACTCCCGCTCGGTCGAGGAGCAGGGGGTCGAGGAGGAGCGGCGGCTCTGCTACGTGGGCATGACGCGCGCGCGCGAGCTCCTGACGCTGACACACGCGTCGTCGCGGGCGCTCTGGGGCGCCCGGAACTACAACATGCCGTCCCGCTTCCTCGACGAGCTTCCGTCGTCGGTCGAGCGCGACCGGCTGCGGCCGACGTCGTGGTCGGACTACGGCGCGTCGCGAACCGTGACGCCCAGGGACGACGTGCCTGCGCTGTCGACCGGCGACTCCGTCCGCCACGGCACGCTCGGGGAAGGGGTCGTCACCGGGATCGAGCCGGGCGGCGTCGTCATGGTCCGCTTCGAGGACGGCAGCGAGCGGCGGCTGATGCTCGACTACGCGCCGTTGGAGAAGATCGGGGCCTAGTGGCGATCGTCGTCCGCAGCCCCGGCGAGGACGAGCTCCGCGCCGCGATGACCGCCGGCTCGATCGCGTTCGGCGACGAGCTGAAGGACGAGGACTTCGAGCGGCACCGCAAGCCGATGCCGCTCGATCGGTTCCTGGCCGCCTACGACGACGGGCGGCCGGTCGGAACCACCGGCGCCTACCCGTTCCGGCTGACGGTCCAGGGCGGGGAGCTTGCCGCGGGCGGCGTGACGTGGGTGGGCGTGATGCCGAGCCACCGTCGCCGCGGCGTGCTCACGCAGATGATGCGGACGCAGCTCGACGACCTCCACGAGCGGGGCGAGCCGCTCGCGATCCTCTGGGCCTCGGAGGCCGCGATCTACGGTCGCTTCGGCTACGGCGTCGCAGTCCCGGAGACGATCATCGACGCGGAGAGCGCGAGGTTCGCGTGGCGCGACGATCCCGGGCCGGCGGGTGTCGTCCGCATCGTCGAGCGCGACGAGGCGCGCGAGATCTTCCCGCCGCTGTACGACGCGGATCCGGCAGGAGACGCCCGGCTTCGTCACGCGGAGCGAGGAGTGGTGGGATGCCTACAAGCTCTCCGATCCCGAGCAGTGGCGCCGAGGGGCCGGCCCGAAGTTCTTCGCGCTGCTCGAGCTCGACGGCGAGCCGGCCGGCTACGCGATATACCGGATCAAGCAGGGCTGGGAGCACGGCTTCTCGACGAGCGAGCTGCGAGTCGGCGACGCGTTCGCGACCTCGGTGCGCGCGACGCGGGAGCTGTGGCGCTTCCTCTTCGGCATGGACCTCGTGAAGCGCGTCCACAGCCGGGTCGACCCGGCGCTGCCGCTCTTCCTGATGGTCACGGACGCGCGCAACGTGCAGCTGCGCGTCTTCGAGGGCGTGTGGCTTCGGCTCGTCGACGTCGGCGCGGCGCTGGCCGGTCGGAGCTACGCGACCGACGACGCCGTCGTCGCCGAGGTGCGCGACGAGTTCTGCCCCTGGAACGCCGGCCGCTGGCGCCTCGGGCCCGACGCGGCACGGACGGACGACGAGCCCGAGCTCGAGCTCGACGTCGCCGACCTCGCCTCCGTCTACATGGGGGCGTTCGACTTCCGTCGGCTGGCGGCGGCAGAGCGAGTGCGCGAGCTGAAGCCCGGCGCAATCGCACGGGCGTCCGCCCTCTTCGCGACGACGCGGGCGCCGTACTGCCCGGAGGACTTCTGATGGCCTTCGAGGTGCGCGCGACCAGGGACGCGGCCGAGTTCAAGGACGCCTTCTTCGGCATCGGCCAGTACTTCGGCGGCCACCTGTCCGACGAGCGGCTCCAGCGCTGGATCGACCAGGTCACGCTCGGGCGCATGCACGCAGCCTTCTCCGACGGCGCGATCGTCGGCGGGGCCGGCGCGTTCACGTTCGACATGACCGTCCCGGGCGGCGACGTCCCGACGGCCGGCGTGACCGTCGTCGGCGTCTACCCGACGCACCGCCGCCGCGGCGTGCTGCGGTCGCTGATGCGGGCCCAGCTCGACGATGCGCACGAGCGCGGGGAGCCGATTGCGGCGCTGTGGGCCTCGGAGGAGACGATCTACGGGCGATTCGGCTATGGGATCGCGTCCTGGTGCGGGGGCATCTCGCTCGCGCACGAGTACGTGGCCTTCGCCCAGCACGTCGAGCCCGACGGGACGATCCGCTTCCTCGAGCCCGACGAGGCGCTCGAGGCGGCGCCGCCGGTCTACGAGCGGATCCGGCTGGAGTGGCCGGGGATGTTCTCGCGCAACCGGCTGTGGTGGGAGCACCGCGAGGTCGACGATCCGGAGGACCGACGTGACGGCGCGGGGCCGAAGCGCTGGGTCGTGCACGAGCGCGACGGCGAGATCGACGGGTACGCGGTGTACCGGCACAAGCCGGGCTGGGACGACGGCACCACGACCGGCGAGCTGCGCGTGCTCGAGGCGCTCGGCGCGACCCCTGAGGCGCTGCGCGACCTCTGGGCCTACCTCATCGCGATCGACTGGAAGGCGACGGTGAAGAGCTGGCTCGTGCCGCTCGGCCATCCGCTGTTCCTGCTGCTCGCCGCGCCGCGGCGTCTGCGCTTCCGGATGGGCGACTGCCTGTGGGTGCGCGTCGTGGATGTCGGCGCGGCGCTGTCGGCCCGGCGCTACAGCGAGGACGGCGCAGTCGTGCTCGACGTCGTCGACGACTTCTGCCCGTGGAACGAGGGCCGCTGGAAGGTCGAGGGCGGCGCCGCCGAGCGCACCGACGATGCGGCCGACCTGCGCGTCCCGGCGCACGCGCTCGGCTCCGCGTACATGGGCGGGGTCTCCTTCGCCGAGCTCGGGCGGGCCGGGCGTGTGGAGGAGCTGAAGCCCGGTGGCGTGGCCCGCGCGGATGCGCTCTTCCGCTGGGACCGGCACCCCTGGTGCCCCGAGATCTTCTGAGCGTTCGCTAGCCTGCAGCCCCCGTGAGGGCTCTCATCTGCGGCATCCTCGTCTGTCTCGCCCTGCCTGCGGTTGCGTCCGCCCACACGGACGCGGGCCGGCAGCTGTCGTTCTCGTGGCCCGTGGCCGGGACGGTCACTTCCCCGTTCGGCCGCGACGGCTACCGGTGGCACCCCGGGCTCGACATCGGGATCCTCCGTTCGCTGACGGTGCGCGCCGCGTCACCGGGCCGCGTCGTCCACGAGGGCAACGTGCCCGGGTACGAGGGCTACGGCAACGTCGTCATCGTCAGCCTCGGCGACCGTTACTCAGCGCTGTACGCACACCTGGCACGCCCGCTCGTCCGGGTCGGCGAGCGCCTGAGGAAGGGGCAGCGAGTCGGGATCGCCGGCTGCACCGGCTGGTGCACGGGCACGCATCTCCACTTCGAGCTGCGCTACCGGAACCGGGCCGTGAACCCGACCCTTCTTTTCGCTCGGTAAACTTCCCCGCGACCCGGGGCGGTTAGCTCAGTTGGGAGAGCACCAGCTCGACAAGCTGGGGGTCACTGGTTCGAGCCCAGTACCGCCCATTCGCCGTAGAAACGACAACGAAAGGCTGCCTGCAGGCCGCGGCGGGCGGTACGCAATGAACGCCCCCGCCTCAATCACGATCACGCCAGTCCGCGTTGCCGACTTGCTCGCCGAGGGCGAGCGGATGCCGGTCTACGTGCACGTCATCGACCATCCCGATGCGCGCGTGCTGGTCGACACCGGCATGACGGAGCTGCACCCGGCGGTGGCCGACCTCGATCCCCGCCTCCGTCCACTGAATGAGCAGGACTTCGACCTCGCTGGCATCGACATCGTCGTCAACACACACCTGCACTTCGACCACTGCGGCGGCAACCACCTCTTCGCCGGCAGGCCGATCTACGTCCAGCGTCTGGAGCTCGACGACGCTCGCAGCGAGGACGACTACACCATTCGCGAGTGGGTCGAGGCGCCCGGCGTGCAGTACGTGCCGGTCGACGGCGAGCTCGAGCTGCTTCCGGGGCTCCGGCTCGTCCCGGCGCCGGGCCACTCACGCGGCATGCAGGTGGTCGTCGTCGAGACAGGCGGGCGTCCGGTCGTCGTCGGCGGCGACGTGGCGGTCTGGTTCGGCGAGCTCGACGAGCCGCACACCGAAGGCCAGCTGCGGGTACGCGCGCTCGACCCCGAGCTGGTCTGGCTCGCGCACGAGCACGAGCCGTGGCGACCCCACACCGTCTGAGGCATCACCCTCGGCGGAGGGGGCACCGGCGCACCCGCTCCGGCGGGCCGCATGTGAATTCCTGGCGCATCCGATCGGCGCGACTCACGAGTTGAGTCCGCTCGCCGCGCTTGACAACGTCCGACCGCGAGCGCAGGCTGATCGGGATGTCGGGCGCCGCCGTCGATTCGACTCTCTGGTCGAAGGCCGTCGTCGAGAGGCTTCGCGACTGGGAGCGCCGTGCTACTGCGGCGGCCGAGGTGCACTTCCAGACCGCCGAGGGTCTGTCGCGGTGGAACCTCTTCCTCGGCATCCCCGTGGTCGTCCTCTCGGCGATCGTCGGCACGAGCGTCTTCGCGACGCTGACGCACGACGTCCCGGTCGGCGTCCGCATTGCCGCCGGAACGGTGAGCGTCATCGCCGCCGTGCTGGCAAGCGTCCAGACCTTCCTTCGGTTCGGGGCACGCGCGGAGCAGCATCGCGTCGCCGCGGAGCGCTGGTCCACGATCAGGCGCGAGATCGAAAAAGCGCTCGCCCTCTCCGCGGCGCAGGCCGGCGACCCGAAACAGCTGCTCGACGACGTCCAGGCACGCATGGACGAGGCCGCGGAAAAGGCGCCGGCCATGCCTGACCGGCGCTGGAGGCAGGCGCTGGCCAAGCAGGAGCGGGCCGCCACCACCCACAAGCGTCGCAAACCCGCGCGGGCCTGACCGTCAGCTGATCAGCGATACTCGTGCGGATGGCGGGAGACTCTCCCTCTCAGCTGATCGACGCGAGAATCAGGGAGCTGAGTGATTGGCGGGGCGACATGCTCGCTCGGATCCGAGCTCTCATCAAGCAGGCCGACCCCGACGTGGTCGAGGAGTGGAAGTGGAGAGGGGTTCCGGTGTGGTCGCACGCCGGGATCATCTGCACGGGTGAGTCCTACAAGAGCGTCGTGAAGGTGACCTTCGCCAAGGGCGCCTCGTTGGAGGACCCTTCAGGCCTCTTCAACTCCAGCCTCGAGGGCAACACCAGGCGTGCGATCGATTTCCATGAGGGCGACAAGATCGATGAAACGGCGTTGACGGCGCTCATTCACGCCGCCGTGGCACTGAACACGTCCTGAGCCGCCCGGGGGCACCGTGACCACAGCCGACCACCACAGCAAGTACCTGGCCAGGGCGGTTGCTGCCCTGACGCCCGAGGGGCGCAGGCGGGTCGACGAGCTGCTCGACCAGCTCGCCGTCGCCGGACGAAGCCGCGAGTGGGTCGTGCGCTTCGCGCTGGCCCGTGAGGCTGAAGTGGACGCCGGTCGGACAGACGCTTCGCAGGCCGAGGAGCCGGGGGAGAGGCTCAGCGGGCAGGAGCTCGACGTCCTTACCGCCGGCTTCATGACGATCCGCGACCAGGAGTCTCTCGACGACGTCGCCGACTGGGCAAACGCGGTGCTGGCCCTGCTGGCGGACGAGCGGCCCTAGTACGCCTGCGCCCACACGGCGTCGGTCACCGCCGGTCGACCACAGGAGACGCAAGCGCCGAACCGCGTCGGTTCCTCACGCGCTAGCGGCAGGCACCGGATCGTCGCCGAGCTGTCTTCCTTGACGCGCACCTCGCACTCCCTGCGTCCACACCACCCGGCCGCGACGAACCCAGCCGCCTCGCCGAGGTACTGGATCATCTCGTCGTAGCCGCCCGGATCGCGCAACGTCCGCCGCTGCTGCTCGTCTCGCGCGGAATCGAAGAGCGACGCCTGGACGTCTCTCAGCAGCTCGTCGATCGCGGCAGTCACGCGGGCGAGCGGGATCTGCTGCTTGTCGCCGGTGTCGCGGCGCGCGACGGTGACTGCTCCTGCCGCGAGGTCGCGCCCGCCGAGCTCGATGCGGAGCGGCACCCCCTTCAGCTCCCACTCGTTGAACTTGAAGCCGGGCCGGTACTCGGGCCGGTCGTCGACACGGACGCGAACTCCCGCCGCCCGCAGCTCGTCGGAGACGGCAGCGGCGGCCTGGAGCACGTCGGCGCGGTCGTCCTCGCGGAAGATCGGCACGATCACGACCTGCTGCGGCGCCACGCGAGGGGGTAGCCGTAGCCCGCGGTCGTCTCCGTGCGCCATCACGATGCCGCCGACGAGCCGGGTGGTCGCGCCCCACGAGGTCGCGTACGGGTACTGCTCGCTGCCGTCACGGCCGCTGTAGCGGACGTCGTACGTACGCGGGAAGCCCTGGCCGAGGTAGTGCGAGGTTGCCGCCTGAAGCGCCTTTCCGTCGCGCATCAGCGCCTCGAGCGTGTAGGTGTCGACGGCGCCGGGGAACCGCTCGCTCTCGCTCTTTCGGCCCCGCAGTACAGGGATTGCGAGGACGTTCTCGATCGTGTCGGCGTAGACGTCGTGGAGGATCGTCAGCGCCTCCGCAACTGCCTCCTCCTGGGTCTCGTGCGCGGTGTGCCCTTCCTGCCAGAGGAACTCGCTCGTACGCAGGAAGAGGCGAGGCCGCAGTTCCCAGCGGACCGCGTTGGCCCACTGGTTGTAGAGCAGCGGCAGGTCGCGGTAGGACTGCACCCAGCGGGCGTAGGTCGACCAGATCAACGCCTCGGATGTCGGGCGCACCGCGAGCGGCTCCTCGAGCGTCTTCCCGCCCGCCTCGGTGACGACGGCGATCTCGGGTGCGAACCCTTCGACGAGCTCGCCCTCCTGCGCCAGCACCGAGGCGGGCATGAGCAGAGGGAAGTAGAGGTTCTCGTGGCCCGTCGCCTTGATCCGGTCGTCGAGCTCGCGCTGGATCGTCTCCCAGATCGCGTAGCCGTACGGCTTGATCACCATCGCGCCGCGAACGGACGAGTTCTCCGCAAGGCCTGCGCGGCGCACGACCTCGCCGTACCAGGCGGGGAAGTCGCTCGACTGGGTGGGCAAAGCGGTCGTGCTCATCGGGATGCTCCCGCAAGCAGGGCTACTGCGAGCATCGTGCTCTCCTTCGTAGACGTCTACCGGCGCTGACGGAGTGGTTGCGGCGCTCCGGGCCGAAGCGGCGGGAGCGCCTACGCCGGGACGTGCACGAACGGCGGCCGCGCGGCGACCGCCGGAACCGGCAGAAGCTCGTCCACGCGAGGCCGCAGCAACGTCATGCCCACAGATTAGCGGGCTACGTCAGATCGCCCGTTACGCCGCCACCCTCCTGTCCCGAACCACGTAGGCGACGATCAGCGCTGCCGGGAAGAACAGCAGGCTGAAGAGGAAGAAGAGGAAAAAGCTGTGTCCCTTCCGGGCCGCAACTCGGGCGGGCCAGAACGCGATCGCGATCCAGATGATGACGAAGAGGATCGACCAGAGCCACCAGCCGGATGAAGCAACGAGCATGCTCGACCTCCAGATCTAGGGTGTCCGTCTCGTTCGTTACCGTCGACTATAAGCGGGCGGCGTCTGGCCGCCCTCATTAGGCGGTATGAGTGTCAAGGGGCAGTCGGATAAGCGTTCGTTTCCACATGGCATGCCAGGAGTAGCTCGGCCGAACATCATCGAGCGCAGCAGGTCGCGCTTTCTGAGTGAACCGCCCTCCGTGCGCACGGCGGCCGGTGTCATCGTCACGGCAACTGCGGTCGTCGTCGTCGTCGGCGGAGTCCTGATGCGGCTGCTCGACCATCACGAGTACTCGAACGTCTGGGTCGGCATGTGGTGGGCGCTGCAGACCGTGACGACGGTTGGTTACGGCGACGTCACGCCGAAGAATCCGTCCGGGCGGATCATCGCTGCGTTCGTCATGCTCGAGGGCATCGCGTTCGTGACCATCGTGATCGCGGCGATCACCTCGACCTTTATCGCGCGCGCAGCCAAGGCGCGAGGGATCGACGAGGACGCCGCCGAGCAGCGAATCGAGGCACGGCTGGACGACATCGACCAGCGCCTCGACCGGCTCGAACGGATGCTCCGCAGGTAGCAACCGAAGAGGCGGTCTACGCCCGCTCGAGTTTGGCGGGAATGCGTAGGGCCGCCACGAGACCGATGAGCCCGAATACGGCGAGGGCGATCATCGCGACCGCGTAGGACCGGGTTCCGAGAGCGACGACAGACACCAGGATCGTGCCGGCGATCGCGGTGCCGAAGGTCGAACCCAGGTTGGACACGCTGCGCGAGAGGCCCGAGATCTCGCCCTGTAGCGCTTCGGGGAAGCTGGACTGCACGACGTTGACGGACGGGGTCAGCATCGCACCGAGGCCGAGGCCGATCAGCAGAAGCCCGGGCACGAAGGCGACGACTCTTCGACGAGTTGTGGACGAAGCCGAGCAACAATCCGATTCCGGCCAGGGTGACGAGAAAGCCGGACACGATGAGGGTCCGCTGCGAGAACTTCCTGGCGAGTCGCGCCGCGGCGAACGACGAGACGAGCACCCCGACCGTCGCGGCGGTGAAGACAACGCCTGTCCCGATCGCGCTGTACCCGCGCACGGTCTGGAGGAAGACGGACACGACGAACGACACGCCCATGAGCAGAAGCCATTGCATGTTCTGAGTGACGAGGGCGAGATTGCACGTCCGGTTCTTGAACAGACGGGTCGACAGCAGCGGCTCCTTCCCCGCGCGTTCCCGCGAGCGGATGAAGAAGAAGAACGCGATCAGGAACACGAGCCCGAGCACGAGGAACGCCGCGAACAGCGCGTTGTTCGTCCCGGCCTGCAGGATCCCGAAGACCACGAAGAACATGCCGACCGCCGAGAGGATCGCCCCGACGGCGTCGAAGGGTCGCGTCGGGTCGGGCGGAAGCGGATCGACGAGCCGACGGCTGAGCAAGATGATCGTCGCGACAACGACGGCCTGGAAGATGAACGCCGCTCGCCAGCTGATTCCCGTGGTGATCACGCCCCCGATCAACGGCCCCGCCGCCGCGCCGATGCCCCCTAACCCGCTGATCGCGCCGAAGGCCCAGGCACGCGAGGTGAGATCGCTGAACCAGAGCGTCGCGAGGATGTAGACGGGCGGGATCAAGAGTGCCGTACCGACCCCCTCCAAGACCGAGTTCCCGAGAATCAGCACACCGAGGCCCGGGGACAGGGCGCTCAGCAGGGCGCCGATCCCGTACAGCGTGAGGCCGGCCATGAAGCACCGCTTGCGGCCCCAGCGGTCGGTCAGCTTGCTGCACGGAATCATCAGGATCGCCATGATCAGCAAGAACAGGGTGATCGCGGTCTGCACGCCTTTCACCGTCGTGTCCAGGTCATCGCTGATGTCGGTGATCATCACGTTCATGTTCGAGCCGGCGAAGCTGCAGATGAACTGGGCAAGCGCGAGCGGAAGGATCAACCTCCGCGCAGACAGGACCGGACGGTCCGGAGTCAGGGGCTCGTTCGCCGCGATCGGGTTGTCAGTCACCGGGTTCCACACCTCTCGTGCGTGTCGGTAGGGACAGGCCAGCCGTCCCATGCGTGTGTCCGATCTTTGCACGACGATCCGGCAGTCCCAGCCACTGCCGTGACGCTCAACCGCATCGAGTCTCACCGGTAGCTCGAGGTTTCTAGCTAGCTAGGAGGAGGACCGTGCTAAGCCGGTGTTCTGATCGTGCAGGGTCGAGTCTCGGCACACGGAGGGATGGCTGACTTCGCCGGCCAAGTCGTCGTCTCGTCGTAGCGAGCACCGCCCAGCGCGCCCGGAAGCGTGGCATCAGTCAGATCGGCTCCTCTGAGATCGGCACCGGAGAGGTCGGCTTCTCGCAGCCTGGCGCCGCGAAGGTAGGCGCCACGGAGATCGGCGCCGGTCAGGATCGCCCCGACGAGGCGTGTGTCGTCCAGGACTGCACCGCGAAGGTGCGCGGCGACGAGGTTCGCTTCCGAGAGATTCGATCCCGTGAGGAACGCCCTGTCGAGCTTCGCCCGGGAGAGCTGCGCTCCGTTCAATCGTTTGCGCGCGAGGAAGAAACCCGAGAGGTCGCGGCCGCGGAGGTCGATCCCCCGCAGGTCGTGCTGCATGCCGATTGCAAGCTCGAGGTTCTGCAGCTCCACCTGCCGCTGGAAGACGCGATCTCGGGTGTTCTGGGCGGTTCGCTGAAGGTCTTCCAATCGGGAGGCGCGCGACTCGTAGAGCACCTGGACGACGAGGACGGAAAACGCCACGAGCGTTCCAGTCATGAGCGCCAACCCGAGGTCGCTCCGACTCGAGGCGTTCCCATGTGCCGGCCACCAGAGCCACACACCGGGCACGACCGCAGTGACGAGGATTCCAGCGCCGACCGCGACCAGCATCCAAGTGCTCAACACGTCAGGTCTCGAACGTGCAGGCCGTCTGATTCGCGTTCTCGTCCGGCCCATAGTGCGCCCGAGCAATTGCAACCTCGTTCCGGGCAGCACTGCTCTTCGTCGCATACCAGTGGAGGTAGACGCCGAGGACATACGTTCCCGGATCGCCGACGGTGTACCCCACGAAGGTTCGCTTGCCGGTCGTGAAGCTCCGCCAGTAGTTGCCGGGGAACTCCTCCACCTGCTTGTCGTAGACGCGATCCCAGAACCAGCTTCCCTGGCCCATGAACTCAGGGCCGTCGTCGGTGATTCGAAAGAGTCCGACGGACCACGCGACGGTCTGGAAGTCAACCCGCACCGTGGCGTCAATCGCGCGCACCTGCGGCTCGACGAGGATGTCGAGCGTCCGGTCGCCGTTCGAGTCGTAGTAGCACTCGACGACCGGCGGCGCATAGGGAAGCACTCCGGCAGCTCCGAATCGCCGGGGCAGTACGTGGCACGTCCCGGCCCGGTGGGGGTGCTCGACGTCCATGACCTCGTCGCACGGGTCAAAACTCCCCTTGTCGACACCCGGCCCTCCGTAGACCTCATCGGGCAGGCTGTTCCGAGCGCGGAAGTCGTCGGCACCGGTATACCCCCACGCGTTGTCTCCGCCGCCGACCGCGATCAGCCTGTCGTCGCCCCGTGTTCCGCACAACGTGTCGGGATAGTTGGTGCCTCTGATCTTCAGACCACGGGTTCCGGCCAGAGGTGCCGTGCAGAGCTTCGGTTCCGGCGGCGGATTCGGCCCGTAGGCGCCGAGGCTTGATGTGGAGGCGCCGGCCGGAGCGGCGAGCAGTAGGAGTGCCGTGGCGACCAGGAGGCAGCGGTTCATCTCGTCGACACGACGGGTGGAGGCGCCAAGATCTTCCCGGAGCGCTCTTCCGACCGGTCTTACATCGGACCGCGATCCTAATCGTTCGGGGGGTTCGCCAATCCTGGACTGTCCGGGGCCCGGGGCCGCGTCTACGTTGAGGGCGTTCGCCAGTAGGCGCGCGAGGGGCAGTCTGCGAGGACAAGGGGGATTCGAACGTGGGTGGATGGTTGAGGCGCAGGCGCGTGAGCTTTCCGCGCGCCGCAGTTGTCGTTGCGTTGATCGGGCTCGGGCTCTGCATGACCGTGCTCGTCCCACTCGTGTCGGCGTCCGGCTCGGACGTCACGCTCAGCGCGACGTCATTGGCGTTCGCCGATCGCCTGGTGGGCACGACCGCCGACGCCCAGGCGGTGCGCGTCACGAACACCGGCGACGCGCCCCTGTCGATCTCGACGTTCCGCATCAACGGCCCCGACGCCGGCGACTTCGCGCAGGGCAGCGATTGCCCTATCAGCCCCGACACCGTGGCGGTGGCCGGGTCGTGCACGATCTACGTCTCGTTCACCCCGCACAGCGCCGGCCCGAAGTCGGCGACGCTTTCGATCGGGGACGACGCCGCCTCCAGCCCGCAGGACGTCGCCCTGACCGGCGGCGGCATCTCGGCACCCCAGGTGAGCCTGGCGCCGACGTCGGCTGCCTTCGGCGCCGTGCAGGTCGGCGACCACAGTGCGTCCCAGACGGTCACCCTGTCCAACACGGGCGCGGCCGCCCTCGCGCTCTCGGCGATCAGGCTTGCCGGCGCGGACGCCGCGGACTTCACCCACACGACCACGTGCGACCTGACCGCGGGCCTCCCCGCCGGCGGTAGCTGCACGATCGCCGTCGTCTTCGCGCCAGGCTCGCCGGGCGCCAAGTCCGCGACGCTGGCCTTCGACGACGACGCGCCGAACACGCCGCAGTCGGTCGCCCTGACCGGGACGGCGACCCCGGCGCCGATTCCCTCGGTCGGCCTCAGCCCGACGACCTTGACCTTCGCGGCGCAGACCGTCGGGACGACGGGCGCCCAGCAGTCCGTCACGATCACGAACACCGGCGGCGCGGACCTCGCCGTCGCGAGCATCGGCATCACCGGCAGCTCGGACTTTGCGCAGACCAACAACTGCCCCGCAACGCTCGCGTCCGGCGCGAGCTGCTCCGCGAGCGTGACCTTCGCGCCGACGGGCGAGGGGACGCGCGCGGCTCACCTGACGCTGAGCGACAACGCCGCCAACACGCCGCAGAGCGTCGCCCTCTCCGGCACGGGCCTCGCTGCCGGAACGTACTTCGGCGACGACTTCGAGAGCGGCTCGCTCAGCCGGTGGGACGCGCTCTCGTCGAGCGACTCCACGATCGCGCTCGACTCCGACACCGCCAACTCCGGCAACACGAGCGTCCGGTTCTCGAACCACAGCGACCAGCAGTCGTCGCGGCTGATGGCGGACCTTGCCGGCGGCGGGCACGCCCAGTCCTACACGCGCTTCTGCTTCCGCATCGCCCCCGGCCTGACCCAGGGCATCGAGATCGCCAACGGGCGCGCGATCAACGCGATCAACCCGCTCGGGATCCGCCGCTGGGAGGTCGTCTACAACCCGGTCACGAAGGGGCTCGAGGGCTACTTCTTCAACGACGCGCTGCAGCGGCTCGACATGTACGCCGCGAACGGCCGCGTCTTCACGGGCCAGTGGTACTGCGCCGAGCTGTACCTGGACGAGAGCGTCAACGGCCACGCCGAGCTCTGGCTCGACGGCGTGTCGGTCGGGACGGTCGACGGCGATCTCGGCACGCCCGACCCCTATAGCCGCGTCTACCTGTGGAACCAGCCCACCGCGGGCAACGTCTGGTTCGACGACGTCAAGGTCGCGGCCACGCAGATCGGCTCGGTCGGCGCCGGAGACGGCCACCTTCCCGGCCCCGGTGCGAGCCTCAGCCCGACGACCGCCGGCTTCGGCGCGCAGTCGCTCGGCTCGGCAGGCTCCGCGCAGACGGTCACGCTCACGAACAACGGCGCGCTCCCGCTCGCGATCCACAGTATCGGCGTCACGGGATCCGCGGCCGCCGACTTCAGCCAGACGAACGACTGTCCGGCGACGCTCGCGCCGGCGGCGAGCTGCGCCGCGAGCGTGACGTTCGCTCCCACGGTCACGGGCGCCCGGAGCGCCGCGCTGACGCTGAACGACAACGCCGACAACAGCCCGCAGGCGGTTCCGCTGTCCGGCACCGGCGTGATCGCGGGCACGTACCTGTCCGACGACTTCGAGACCGGCTCGCTGAGCCAGTGGGACGCGCTCTCGTCGAGCGACTCCAACATCGCGCTCGACTCGAGCGTCTCCAACTCCGGCAGCGGCAGCGTCCGGTTCACGAACACCAGCAACGACCAGTCCTCGCGGCTGATGGCGGACCTGGCGGGCGGCGGCCACGCGCAGTCGTACACGCGGTGGTGCTTCCGGATCGCGCCGGGCGTCAGCGACGGAATCGAGATCGCGAACGGCCGGGCGATCGACGCCGAGTACCCGCTGGGCATCCGCCGCTTCGTGATCGACTACAACCCGGGGACGAAGGGGCTCGAGGGCTACTTCTTCAACGAGAACCTCGACCGCGTGGACATGTCCGCCGCCACCGGCCGCGTGCTGACCGGCCGCTGGTACTGCGCCGAGCTCTACCTCGACGAGAGCGCCAGCGGCCACGCCAAGCTCTGGCTCGACGGCGTGCCCGTCGGCTCGGTCGACGGCGACCTCAGCACGCCCAACCCGTACAGCCGGTTCTACCTCTGGAACCAGGCGACCGCGGGGACGGTGTGGTTCGACGACGTCAAGGTCGCCGACGCGCCGATCGGCCCTGTCGGCGCAGGCGGCGGCGACCTGCCGGGCCCGCAGGTCGTGCTGAGCCCCACCACGCTCGACTTCGGCTCCCAGACCACGCAGCTCACGAGTTCGGCCCGGACGGTCACGCTGACCAACACCGGCGGGTCCGCGCTGACGATCAGCAACGTCGCGCTCACGGGCGCCGCTGCAGGCGACTTCGCCCAGACGAACACCTGCCCGCAGACGCTGGCGGCCGGCGCGAGCTGCACGGCGTCGGTGACGTTCACCCCGAGCACGGTCGGCGCGCGCAGCGCCTCGCTCTCGGTGACCGACGACGCGTCGGGCACCCCGCACACGGTGGCGCTGACAGGCACCGGTGCAGCGCCCGCGGCGGCGGTGGCGACGGCCTCGCCGGCGTCGGTGTCGTTCGGCGACCAGGTCGTCGACACGACGAGCGCCGCGAAGACGGTGACCCTGAGCAACACCGGGTCGCTGCCGATGTCGATCGACGCGATCACGATCGCGGGCGGTGACGCGGCCGACTTCGCGCGGACGAGCACGTGCCCGAGCGGCGCCGCGACCCTCGCGGTCGGCGCGAGCTGCACGATCGACGTGACGCTGACACCGTCCGTGAGCGGGAACCGCACGGCGACGCTGTCGATCTCCGGCAACGCCGTGAACAGCCCCGCGACCGTCGCCCTCTCCGGCGCCGGCACGCTGCCCTCCGGGACGCTCTTCACCGACGCGTTCGAGAACGGCCTCGGCGCCTGGAAGACCGTCGGCGCCGGGTCGGCGGCGACCGGCCCGGGTGGAGAGAACGGAAACAGAGCAGAGCTGTCGCACGCGCAGCCCGCGATCGGCATGTACGCCGACTTCCCCACCCAGGGTCAGGTGGAGACGCACACGAGGTTCTGCCTCCTGGGGGCACCCCAGTTCGCATCGGTGCTCGCACAGGGCCGCGACGTGAACGGCCAGAACCTCTGGGAGCTCGACTACGACCCGGGCATCAACGGCCTCGACATCTACGCCTGGAACGGCGCGCACGTCCGCAGGGGACTCTTCGCGACCAACGTCTTCATCGGCGGCTGGACGTGTGTCGACGTCGACTTCGACCAGGCGGTCGCCGGCCACTTCGTGCTCTCGATCAACGGCGCGGAGGTCGCGTCGGCGACGGGCGACTTCAGCGCGCCAGACAATTACGGCCGCCTCATGTTCTGGAACACGAGCGCCAACGGCACGGTGATCGTCGACGACGTCTCCGTGAAGGATTCGTAGCGCTCACAGACGGACGCTGAACGCGCGCCGCGTCGCGCGTCCCGCCTGCTCGTTCACCAGCTCGACCAGCACCGTCGCACGGCCGCGTGCTCGTCCGGCGTACGCCGTCTGCAGGATGCCGCTCGTCCGCGGCAGCAGCTCGCGGGGAGCAGGGTGCAGCGTCGCCACGATCACCCCGCGGCGGCGGAGGATCAGCGTCAAACGTCGACGCTGGAGCACTTCCGTGACGTTGCCCCGGTTCGTGACGAGGAGCTCGAGCACCCGTCGCCGCCCGGCGCGGCGGACGCGGAGCATGCGGAGCTCGAGCCGACGCGTCACCCGACCGGGCGCACGGACGACCACGACGACGCCGAGCCGCATCCGGACCGCGACGCGCGCGCCGCGGATTGGCCGGGTCGTCAGGAGGACGAGCGCGTCGTGGTCTCCCGGGCGGGCGCCCTTCGGGACGACGGACGAGATCGAGAGCGACGCGTCTGTCTGAGGTCGCAACGCGAGCCGACGGGGACGAACTGTGACCCACGACGCGGTACGGCCCCGAGCAACGATCCTCGGCCGGCCGCGGAGGTCGAGCGCGAACGCGGCCCTCGTCACCTCGAGCTCGACCGGGCTCGCGCCGGCGTTGGTCAGGCGGATCGACGCCTGTCCCGAGCCGACGATCGTCACCCGTGCCGGGGTCGCCGACAGCGAGACCGGCGCCTGGCCGCCGCTCGCGCCCGCCGCAGCGGGCGCGAGGAGCAGCAGGGCCGGCGCGGCGGCCAACCCGAGGACGGCATGGTTCATCGGGCGATCGCCGTGAGCGTGACGGTCGCCGTGTAGCGGCCGGGCGCGACGACGGGGAGCGGAGCGGTGAAGCCGAGGCTCGTCGGCCACACGTCTCCGGCGCCTCCCGTCGGCGCGTTGGTCGTGCCCACGAGCAGGTCGGGCGCCGGAGCGATCGGGACCGGGGCGATCGTCCCGCCGCCGAGCCCTGCCCCGAGCTGGCCGCCGCTCGGCGCGGAGGCCGCGGCGATCCCGAGGGGCAGGTCGGCCGGCACGAACGCGGAGCGGTGCACCGTGAGCGCGTAGCCGGTCGCGTTGTTGCTGACGACCGTGACGGCCTCGGAGATCGAGGTCGGGGTGCCGCCGGAGACGGCGCGTCCGAAGCTGACGGAGGGACGCTCGATCGCCATCGAGAGCACCGGCTCGATGTCCACGTCGACGGCGGCGCTCTGGGACGTGCTCGCCGTCGGCGGCGGCGGGGCCGCGCACGGAGAAGCCGCCGTGGCCGCGTTGCGCGGCGCGGGTGCCGCGGCGGAGAAGTCCGCCGAGTTGTCCTGGCTGTCCGTGCAGCCTCCGCCGGCGCGCACCGCCGCCGTCGTGCTGTTCAGAGCGGGCGCGGCGCCGGCGCCCTCGTAGTCGGCCGCCGAGCCGTAGCCGACGAGGTCGGCGAGGAGCGGGCTCGCCGAGCAGCTACCGGGCGAGGCGCCGCAGGCCAGGGAGTCGCTCCCGCGCACGATCGCCACCTTCCCGCCCGAGACGGCGAGGTTCGTCGTCCCGACGGCGTCCGGCGTCGGCAGCGAGGCGCCGATCGCCGCGGCGGACGCGAGCTGGACGAGGTAGTAGCGGCCGGCCGGGATCGATCCCGAGAGCGCCGTCGCTTGCCACGACGTGGACGCCGCGGACGCGTACTGGATCGTCCAGCCGCTGATGTCGACCGCGGCGGAGCCGCCGTTGAACAGCTCGACGAAGTCGTTCGTGTAGCTCGCTCCCGCATTGCCGCCGCCCGCATAGACCTGGCTGATGACGGGGCCGGACGACGCGCTGTACGCCGACGACGCGGTGAGCAGGGCGGTTGCGAGCAGGAGCAAGACGAGCAGGCGGATACGTGCCATGGGCCTCCGATCGGTGGGGGACGTCGCCCGTACGTGGTACCGGCGCCGCCTGCCGCCCGAAAGTGTCCGTCACGAAGTCGGCACGCATTCATGACACGGCCGCGACGCTCGGCCGCGGCCGTGTCACAGATCCGCCAAACCCTCCTAGCCCGCGGGCGTGATGTTCAGGTTCATCCGGAAGAGGTTCTCCGGGTCGTACTTCGCCTTCAGCGCGGCGAGCCGCTCGTAGTTGGCGCCGTAGCCTGCCTTGACGAGCGCCTCCTTCTCCTCGCCGAAGCCGGGGAAGTTGAGATACAGGCCGCCGGTGGAGTGGCGACCCATCGCGTCCCAGAACTCCCGGCCCCACGCGATCGCGTCGTCGGTCACAGCGGGGTCGTCCCAGCTCGCCTCGCCCGTGACGAGGAACCCGGCGTCCCGACCGCCGTACGCCGTGTCGCCCTCGCCGACGCGGCTCATCGCGCCGCCGTGGTGCCAGATGATCACGTCCGTCAGCGGGGATGGCCGACGCGAGCCGAAGTCCGCGATGTCGTCGATCGCCTCGTCCGTGAGCTCCGCGAGCGACCGGGACTTCCAGTAGTAGAAGCCGCCCTTCGGGAACAGTGCGTCGAACCCGCTCTGGAGGCCGATCCACGGCCACGGGCCGCTGAGGTCGATCAGCGGCGCCCCGAGCTCTCGGAGCGGCTGGACGACCGGCTCGCCCTCGTCGACCGGGCCCGCATATGCGGCGGCGATGACGAACACCGGCTTGCCGTGGTGCTCCGGCGGGAACGGCTCGCCGGGAGGGATGCTCCAGCACAGCGCGATCGAGCTCAGCTCCTCGGGCGCGGTGGCCATGTAGTCGCGCCACGCGGGCAGCAGCTCCTTGACCGCGTCGAACGGATGGAAGAGGGCGGCGACCATGACCTCCGGGCCGATCGGATGCGCCTGGAACTCGAACGAGGTGACGACGCCGAAGTTGCTCCCGGCGCCGCGCACGGCCCAGAAGAGATCATCGTTCTCGCTCGTGCTCGCACGGCGGAGGACGCCGTCGGCGGTGACGATGTCGACGGAGAGGAGGTTGTCGATCGAGAGGCCGTACTTGCGCCGGAGGTGACCGGTGCCGCCGTGCAGTGTCAGGCCCGCGATCCCGGTCGTGGAGACGACGCCACCCGGAACGGCGAGGCCGAACAGCTGCGTCTCCCGATCCATGTCGGCCCACGTCGCGCCGCCCTGGGCGCGTACCGTCTTGGTCGCCGGATCGACGTGGACGCCTCGCATCAGCGAGAGGTCGATCACGAGCCCGCCGTCGTTGACGGCGTTGCCCGCGACGTTGTGGCCGCCGCCCTTGATCGAGAGCACGAGCCCCTGCTCGCGCGCGAAGTTCACCGCGTCGATGACGTCGGCGGTTCCCTGCGGCTGCACGATCAGGGCGGGGCGCCGGTCGATCAGCCCGTTCCAGATCGTGCGAGCCTCCTCGTACCCGTCGTCGTCCGGGCCGAGCAGCGGCCCGCGGAAGCCGGCGGCGAACGCCTGCAGCGCCTCCGTGTCGATCGAGGCTTCGGTCATCTGGCCTGTCAATTCGTGCCTCCTTCTGCTCGTGACCCCGAGTTGTTCGGTCGAGCAAGACCGCAGTGCGTTACAGAGCGTGTCACGATTACCCCGTGGAACGCGGGGTGCACGATCGGGGCGGTTGGCGGACGGACGCGCCGATCGACCGGACCGAGCACGAGCTCGCCGACTGGGAGCTGCAGGCGGACGCGATCCTGGGAGCGCTCCGCGCGAACGGGCTGGTGAACGTCGACGAGATGCGCCGCGGGATCGAGAGCATGCCGCTCGACGAGTACGAGCGCGCCTCCTACTACGAGCGGTGGCTCTACTCGGCCGAGGCGATCCTGACCGAGAAGGGCGTGCTCGAGCCCGGCGAGCTCGACGCGCGGGCCGACGCGTGAGCTACCGGCCCGGTCAGCTGGTGCGCGTCGCGTCCCGCGCCCACGAGGGGCACCACCGCACGCCCGCCTACGTGAAAGGCAAGACGGGGCGCATCGAGCGCCTGCACGCGTCGTTCACGAACCCGGAGACGCGGGCGTACGGCGACGACGGGCTGCCCGAGCAGGAGATCTACCTCGTCGGGTTCGCGCAACGGGACGTCTGGCCGGGCTACGCCGGCAGCGGCGGCGACCGCATCTACGTCGATCTGCAGGAGAACTGGCTGGAGGAGGCGGAGTGACGCACGACCACGATCACGACCACGATCACGATCCGATCACGAACGGCGACGAGCCCGCCGCCAGGCGTGCCCAGGCGCTCGAGGACCTGCTCGTCGAGAAGGGCGTGATGACGCGGGAGGACGTCCGCGAGCGGATCGACTGGCTCGTCTCCCGTTCCGCAGGCGACGGCGCTCGGCTCGTCGCTCGCGCGTGGGTGGATCCGCAGTTCAAGGAGCAGCTCCTCACGGACGCTCGGGCAGCGGCGCTCGGGCTGGGCCTCGACCCCGGCCCGTCGCCGGCGGTCGTCGCCGTCGAGAACACCGAGACCGTTCACCACCTGGTCGTCTGCACGCTGTGCTCCTGTTACCCGAAGGCGCTGCTCGGGCCGCCGCCGGCCTGGTACAAGAGCCTGCCCTACCGCTCGCGCGCCGTCTCCGATCCGCGCGGGGTCCTGCGCGAGTTCGGCGTTCACCTGGACGACGACATCGAGGTGCGCGTGCTCGACTCGACCGCGGAGATGCGCTACGTCGTCGTCCCGCGCCGTCCCGAGGGGAGCGAGGGGCTGGGCGAGGACGAGCTCGCCGCGCTCGTTACGCGTGACTCGATGATCGGGGTCGCGCAGCCGGCTGCAGGCGCGCCCGGCTCCTGAGCTAGACGGCCACCCGGCGCGAGAGCCGCTTCGCCTGGATCCCGATCAGGCGGAAGGCCCCACCGAGCGAGACCACGTAGCCGACGAAGTGCAGTCCGGGCGCGCCCGGGTGCTCCTCGCTCCCGTGCACGAGCGGCTCGCCGCGATCGTCGAGGACGCCCAGGTGCCCCACCAGCGGCTCGAGCCCGGTGCGGAAACCCGTCGCGGCGATCACGACGTCGGGCTCGATCCGTGCGCCGTCCGCGAGCACCGCGCCTCCGTCCTCGAACCGCTCGAGCGCCGCGACGACCCGGACACGCTCGCTGCGGACGGCCTCCACGAGGCCCACGTCGAGGATCGGGAGCACCTGCCGGCGGAGGAAGTCGGAGTAGGGGCGCGCCGGCGCGACGAGGCCGTAGGGGGCGAGGTCCGGGATCGAGATCCGCCTCATCGTCGACGCGATCCGGTCGACGACGCCGACCGGCAGGCGGGCCGTCGCGATGCCGAGCAGCTGGCTCGGAATCCCGAGCGTGTCCCGGCGGACGATGCTCGGTGCCGTCCGCACGGAGAGCCAGACCTCCGCGGCGCCGCCCTCGGCCACGTCGGCGGCGATCTCGGCTCCCGAGTTCCCGGCGCCGACGACGAGGACGCGCTTCCCGGTGTACGGCGCCGGGTTCCGGTAGTCGGCGGAATGGACGAGCTCGCCGGAGAACGTGCCGGGCCACCCGGGGAGGAACGGCACGTTGCTGTACCCGGTCGCGACCACGACCCGTTCCGCGGAGAGCGTCCCGGCCGCGGTCGTGACGGTCCACGCCCCGTCGTCCATCCGGTCGAGCCGCTCGACCACGACGCCCGTGCGCACGTCGAGGCCGTAGCGCCGCGCGTACGCGCGCAGGTACTCGACCACGCCGTCACGCGACGGCCACTTCCCGAACGCCCGCGGGATCCGGTAGCCGGGAAGCCCCGAGAGCCAGCGGACGGTGTGCAGGTGGAGGCGGTCGTAGCGCGTGGCCCAGGCCGCCGCGATCTCGCCGCGCTCGAGGACGACGACCTGCTCGCCCGACCGCCGCAGCAGCGCGGCGCTGGCGAGCCCGGCCGGCCCGGCTCCGATCACGACGATCACGGCACGGTTCTACCCGACCTAGGAGCGGCGCACGAGGGCAGCGGCGTACGTCCCGAGGAGCCGCGTGAACGTCGCGTGCCGGCTGAGCTCGGCCAGCGCGTCGATCATGTCGGGCTGCTCGGCGGCCGCGTCCACGTCGGCGTAGAAGACGTACTCCCAGGGTCTGCCGGGCCGTGGGCGGGACTCCAGCTTCGTCAGGTTCAGGTGGCGCTCGGCGAACGCGCCGAGGCAGCGGTAGAGCGAGCCGGCGACGTGCCCGACGCCGAAGACGAGCGACGACTTGTCCGGCTCCCCGAGCGGCGACGGGTCGCGCGCCAGCGCGCCGAAGCGCGTGGAGTTGTCCGGGTACGTCTGGATCCGCTCGGCAAGCACGGCCAGGCCGTAGAGCTCGGCCGCGCGCCGCGACGCGATCGCGGCCGTGCCTTCGAGCCGCTGCTCGGCGATGTGCTTCGCCGCCCCGGCGGTGTTGTACTCAGCCCGCACGGTCACCTCGAGCGCGCTGAGGAACTCCTCGCACTGAGCGATCGCCTGCGGGTGCGACATCACCTCGCGCACGTCGTCGATCGCCGTCCCGGGCAGCGCGAGCAGGCAGTGGTCCACGCGCACGACCGTCTCCCCGACGAGGTGCAGCCCGTGCCGGAGGAAGAGGTCGTACGTCTCGTTGATGCTGCCGGCCTGCGAGTTGTCCATTGGGACGAGCCCCCAGCGCGCCCGGCCGACCTCGACCGACTCGAAGACGGTTCGGATCGACGGGAACGCGCGATGCTCCGCGTCGGGGAAGAGCGCACGGGCTCCCTCCTCCGAGAAGGCGCCCGCTTCGCCCTGGTAGGCGACTACCGCCATCGTGGGATTTTGGAGGAGGATGAGGGCCTTGGCAGGCGTAGATCCGCTGGGGCTCGACCGGGAGACGATGCGAGAGCTCGGCTACCGCACCGTCGACCTGCTCGTCGAGTGGCTCGAGGACCCGGAGGCGCCGCCGCTGCGACGGGCGCGGGCGTCCGAGATGCGCGCCCGGTTGTCCGGGCCGCTGGCCGCCGAGGGCACGCCGTTCGAGGAGATCCTCGCGACCCTCGCCCGCGACGTCCTCCCGTTCGGGAGCCGCGTCTTCCACCCGTCGTTCTTCGCGTTCATCCCGGGCAGCGGCACGTGGCCGGGCGCGCTCGGGGACCTGATCGCCAGCGCGGCAAACGTCTACGCAGGCTCGTGGATGGAGTCGGCCGGCGTCTCGCAGCTCGAGCTCGAGGTCACGCGCTGGTTCGGCGAGTGGGTCGGCCTGCCGCCGAGCGGCGGCGGCATCCTCGTCAGCGGCGGCTCGGCCGCGAACACGACGGCACTCGCCTGCGCGCGGGAGCGGCTCGCCGGAGCGATGGCGCCGAACCTCGTCGCCTACCTTCCGGACCAGGCGCACTCGTCCCTCGCCCGCGCGGCGCGCGTCCTCGGCTTCGGGCCCGCCCAGCTCCGCGTCCTCCCCGTGGACGACGAGCACCGGCTGCGGCCGCGCGTGCTCGCCGGCGCGATGGAGGCGGACGCGGCCGCCGGCCTGCGGCCGCTCTTCGCGGTGGCCAGCGGCGGCTCGACCAACACGGGCTCGGTCGACCCGCTCGCGGAGCTGGCGTCGATCGCCCACGAGCACGGCGCCTGGTTCCACGTCGACGCCGCGTACGGCGGCTTCGCCGCGCTGACCGAGCGCGGCCGTGCCCAGCTCGCCGGGATCGAGCTTGCCGACTCGATCACCCTCGACCCGCACAAGTGGCTCTACCAGCCGTTCGAGTGCGGGTGCCTGCTCGTCCGCGACGCCGCCGACCTCAACGCCGCGTTCGCGATGGCGCCGGACTACCTCCGCGACTCGCAGCCCGGGGAGGAGGAGGTCAACTTCGCCGACCGCGGGCTCCAGCTGACCCGCACGTCCCGCGCCCTCAAGATCTGGATCTCGCTCCGCTACTTCGGCCTGGACGCGTTCCGGGCCGCGATCGACCGCTCGCTCGACCTCGCGGAGCTCGCGCGGCGCCGCGTCGAGGCGAGCCCGGTGCTCGAGCTCGCCGCGCCGCCCTCGCTCGGCATCGTCTGCCTCAGGCGCCGCTTCGACGACGACGAGGACGACCGCAACGCGGGCCTGGTCGCCGCGCTCGAGCGCAGCGGCATCGGTCTCGTCTCCACGACGCGGCTGCGCGGGCGCTGCGCGATCCGCCTCTGCCCGCTGAACCACACGTCGACCGAGGAGGACGTCGAGCGCGTTCTCGACTTCCTGGAGAGCGCGGAGCCGGAGCCGGTCGTGAGCCTCGAGCGCGACCGGGAGGTGGGGCGGAGCTGGCTGCGCGCACCCCGGGTCGAGCCCTCGGTGCTCCGCTCGATCCCGCTGTTCGCGTCCTTCGACGCGCCTGAGCTCGAGCGCGTCGCGCGCATGGTCCACCTGCGCGACGCCGCGCCGGGCGAGCGGGTCGTCGAGCAGTGGACGACCTCGCGCGACTTCTACGCGATCGTCGAGGGAGCAGTCGACGTCCTCATCGACGACGAGCTCGTGAACACGCTCCGCGCCGGCGACTTCTTCGGCGAGATCGCCGCGCTCGAGTGGGCGGCCGGGTACTCGTACCCGCGCATCGCCACGGTCGTCGCCGTCGAGCCGCTGCGGCTGCTCGTCTTCCCCGAGGGGACGCTGAGCACGCTCGTCGCCGAGCATCCCGCGATCGACGCGGTCATTCGCGACGCGGTCCAGGAACGGCTGCCCCGCCGCTGAGATGGGCTACGCCGCCAGGATCCCAGGGGTCTTCGCGACGGTCTTCCGGAACGGCGACCTGCGCCGGGTGGAGCTCGCGTTCGGCGCGTTCAACGCCGCGGAGTGGGGCGTCTGGATCGCCATGCTCGTCTTCGCCTACCAACAGGGCGGAGCGACCGAGGCCGGGATCGTCGCCTTCGTGCAGCTCGTGCCGGCGGCCGTCTTCGCGCCATTCGCCGCCTCGCTCGCCGATCGGCACCGGCCCGCCCGCGTGCTCGCCGGCGGCTACCTGGCACAGGCCGCCGCGATGGGCGCCGTCGCCGCGGCGATTTTCTCCGGCGCGGCTCCGCCCGTCGCCTACGCGCTCGCCGCGGTCGCGGCGACCTGCGTGACGATCACTCGGCCGGCTCAGGCGGCGCTCCTGCCCGGCCTTGCCCGCTCGGTCGAGGAGCTGACCGCGACGAACGTCGTCTCCGGCTGGATCGAGAGCGTGTCCGTGCTCGTCTCCCCGGCCGCGGTGGGCGTCATCCTCGCCGTCGCGAGCCCGGCCGCGGTGTTTGCCGTGATGGCCGCGATCGTGCTCGCTCGGCGCGGTCGCGGTGGCGCCGATCGACGGCCCTCCGGCGGCCGCCCGGGACGTGGAGCGAGAGTCGGCGCTCGCCGTCGCTTCGCAGGCGCCCGTCTTCCTGATCGGGCTCCTCGGCATCCAGTACGTGCTGATCGGCGCCCTGGACGTGCTCCTCGTCGTGCTCGCGATCGGCGTCCTCGACCTCGGCGGCTCCGGGCGCCGGCTACCTGAACGCCGCCTTCGGCGCGGGTGGGACGGTCGGGATCGTCGCGACGGTCGCGCTCGTCGGGCGCAGGCGGATCGCGCCGTCGGTCGCGGCCGGGGTCGCAGCGCTTCTCGCTCGCGTTCGTCCTCATCGGGCTGCGGCCGACGACGGCGGCGACGTTCCTCTTGCTCGTCGTCGCAGGCGCCGGTCGGTCGCTGTTCGACGTCGCCGGGCGCACGCTGCTCCAGCGGATGGTCCCGTGCGACGTCCTCGCCCGGATCTTCGGCCTGCTCGAGGCCGTGTCGATGGCCGCGCTCGCCGTCGGCTCGCTGCTCGTCGCCGCCCTCGTCGGGATCGGCGGCGCCCGGACCGCGTGCATCGTCCTCGGCCTGATCCTGCCGGTCGCGGCGGTGCTCGGCGGTCGACGGCTGCTGGCGCTCGACCGGCAGGCCGACGTGCCCGTGGTCGAGATCTCGCTGCTGCGCTCGCTGTCGATCTTCGCGCCGCTCGGCGTTCCCGAGATCGAGGGGCTCGCGCGGAGCCTCGAGCGCCTCGAGCTCGAGCCGGGCGCGACCGTGATCCGGACCGGCGAGAGCGGCGACCGCTTCTACGCGATCGCCGACGGCACGGTCGAGGTCTCGCGCGACGGCGAGCGAGTTGCGACTCTGACGCGAGGTGACGGGTTCGGGGAGATCGCGCTCCTGCGCGACGTGCCGCGCACGGCCGACGTCGTGGCGCTCACGCCGACGCGCCTGTACGCGCTGGCGAAGCACCTCTTCGTCGCCGCGGTGACGGGCCACCCGGCCGCGGCCGCCGAGGGAGAGCGACTCGTGCGCGAGCGGCTCCCCGCAGGCGCGATGATCGGCCCGTGATCGACCCGCTCGACCGCTGGCGCGAGCACGGCGAGAAGCCGGACTACGCCGGCCTGCTCACCTTCGGGACGCTCCCGTACACCGAGGATCCCGCCCGGCTCGAGGGCGTCGACGTCGCCGTCGTCGGCGCGCCGACCGACGACCTCGTCTCCGACCGCCCCGGGACGCGCTTCGGCCCGAGGGCGATCCGCGCGGCGAGCTGTCCCTGGGGACCGCACCTCGAGGCGAAGGTCGACGCGTCGCAGGTGCTGCGGATGGTCGACTTCGGCGACGCGCCGGTGCTGCCCGCTGATCCTGCGCGTACGCATGAGGCGATCGAGCAGACGGTCGGCGCGGTCGTCGCCGCGGGAGCGATCCCGATCGTGCTCGGCGGCGACCACTCGATCGCGGAGCCCGACGTCCGCGCCTGCGCCGCGCGCCACGGGCCCGTCGGGCTGATCCACTTCGACACGCACGCGGACACGGGCACGCGCGTCTTCGGCGTCGAGGTGTCCCACGGGACGCCGATGTACCGGCTGGTCGAGGCCGGGACGGTCGACCCGGTGCGCTACGTCCAGATCGGGCTGCGCGGCTACTGGCCCGGCGAGGAGGAGTTCGGCTGGCAGGCGGAGCGGGGGATCACGAGCTTCTTCATGCATGACGTGCGCCGGCTCGGGATCGAGGAGGTCGTGCGCCTGGCGCTCGAGCGCGTCGGCGCCGGGCCGGCGTTCGTCAGCGTCGACGTGGACGTGCTCGACCCAGCCTTCGCCCCGGGGACAGGCACGCCCGAGCCGGGCGGCCTCACGACCGGCGAGCTTCTCTTGGCCTGCCGCACGGTCGCGGCGGGCATCGAGCTCGTCGGCGCCGACGTGGTCGAGGTCTGCCCGACCTACATCGGCTCGCTCGACCCGACGGCGCTCGCGGCCGAGCGGGTCGTGCGCGAGCTGATGACCGGCATCGCCCTCCGGCGGGCGGCGCTTACCGCCTGACGGTCAGGCTCGCTTCCATCCCGAGCGCGCGGTGGTCGCCGAGCGAGCACCAGAGCTTGTAGCGGCCGGCCGGGAGCTTCGTCGACAGCGTGACCGTGTCCTCGGGAGCGACGACGCGCGTGCCCCAGATCTTCGTGCCGCCGACGCGCCGAAGCCGCAGGTCGTGCGGGTCCTCGCCGAAGTTCGCGAGCTCGATCAGGGCGCGGCCGGCCTTGATCGTGTGGCGCGAGAGCCCGAAGTTGTATTCGGTCGCGGACACCTGCATCCGCGCCGGGGCGGCGAGCGCCAGGGCCACGCCGACGAGGGCGCCGATCATCCGAGGAGCTGCGCCCGCGCGAACGACGACGCGTTGGGGATCACCTTCGCGGCGTCGACGCCGAACCACTGCTCGAAGAGCGAGGCGTAGATCCCGCGGAAGTCGGCGGTCGCACGGAGGTTCCCCTGGTCGTCCAGGGTCTCGATACCCGGGAACTCGCCGACCATCCGGCCGCGGACGCGCGAGCCGATCAGGAACCCGATCCCGGCGGCGCCGTGGTCGGTGCCCAGCGACCCGTTCTCCTGCACGCGCCGCCCGAACTCCGACCAGACGTGGACGAGGACGCGGTCGGCGAGGCCGCGCGACTCGAGGTCGCGCTGGAAGGCGAGCAGCGAGTCCGACGTGAGCTTCAGCCCGTCGGCGAGGTCGTCGGCCTGGTCCGAATGGGTGTCGTACATCCCCGGCGCCCGCATCGCCACGCACCGGAGCGGCAGCCCGGCCGCCAGCATCGCCGCCAGCCCGGCGAGGCGGCGCGGGAAGTCGTCTCTCTGCGCCTCGGGGTACTGCACCGGGCTCGTGATCCCGCCCGCGAAGGGCTGGAGCCGCCCGCGCAGGCGGTGCGCCTGCGCCGCCGCGTCGGCCGCCTGCCGCAGCGCCGGGTCCTTCGCCTTGCCGTGGGCGATCCCGAGCTGGGCGACGGCGTCGAGCATCTGGTCCTCGAGCGGGAACTTGCCGACCTTCGGCGGCTTGAAGGCGTAGCGGTCGGGGCCGTCGATCGACGCCACCGGCATCCGGGCAGTGGCAAGCGCGGGCTGAAGGCGGTTGTCGAGCGAGAGGCCCTGCAGCGGGTTGTCGGCAGCTCCGGTCGCGTCGAGGAAGCGGCCGAGCCAGCCGGTCCGGAGATGCGCGTCGGTCGCGCCGACCTCCCAGTAGTGACGGGAGGTGAAGTGGGACTTGTCGGGATGGTCGTAGCCGATCCCGGGCATGACCGAGACCTTGTCCTCGCCGTGCAGCACGGCGAGCGACGCGGCCGACGGGTGCCAGCGCAGCCGCGAGTCCTCGGAGAACGCGGTGCCCGAGGAGGCTGGCAGCGCCAGTTTCGGCCGCAGGGAGTAGTAGCGCGAGTCGGCCGCGGGGAAGAGCACCGAGAGCGAGTCGATCCCACCCTCGAGGAAGACGGAGACGAGCACCGGCGCGCTCGGGCCGGCCGCGGCGCTGGCGATGCCGTCCTCGAGCGCGCGGGAGCCGAGCCAGCTCCCGCCGTAGACGGCGAGCGTGAGGCCGGCCGACCGGGCGAGGAACGAGCGGCGCGACAGGCCGGTGCCGGCGGGAACGGGCATGCCGGGCTCGATGTCCGGCAATCCCTGCCCGGCCTGCGCGGCCGCCGCTCGTAGCAACCCCGTCCGGGAGAAGTCGTTGCAGGGGCAGGCGTGTCTGGCCATCAGGCGGTCTGGAGGTCGGGGGACGTGGCGATCAGCTGGCGGAGCGCCACCTCGACGTCCGCGGGCGTCGCGCCGGCGGCGAGGTTGCGCCTGGCGAAGCCGAGCAGGACCGTGCGGGTCGTCTTCGTCAGCGCCGGGTGCCGCCAGTACGCGAGCGCGTCGTCGAGGAGCTTCGCCGCGCCGCCGTTGCCGCCCGCTGCAGTCCCGAGCATGGCAAGCGCCGCGAGGAACCAGCGGCCGCGGAAGGTGGCGGTGTCGAGCCAGCGGGTCTCGTCCCAGCCGGCGACGTTGGGCGGGTAGAAGAGGCGCTGCCCGCTCAGCGGCGCGACGCGGAACCACTGCGTCGTCGTGATCCCGCGGTCGAGCGTGCGTAGCAGCCCCGCCGCGTAGACGACGGGCGGCTTCACCATCCGCGGCCCGTTGTAGAGCGCGGGATGCTGCAGGATCGCCTCGACGACCGGCCGAACCTCGTACCTGGCCGTGTAGATCCGCTCCAGCGCGCGCTGCGTCGCGCGCGGCGGGGCGGTCGGCACGAAGTAGCTCCATAGCTTCGCGACGAAGAAGGATGGATGGTCCGGATTGGCGAGCGTGAGGCGGGACGCGTCGCGCCAGTCGAAGTTGCCCGACTTGCCGAACACGGTCTTCATGCCGTCGTCGTGGAAGCGCGGCTCGTAGCGGAAGTTCGTCGGCCCGACGCCCTTGACGCGCGTGCTGCGCCAGCCGGTGAGCGAGCGCGCCTGCTCGCGGACGTCGATCTCGCTGTATGCGCCCCGGTCGGCGCCGAGCGTGAACAGCTCCATCAACTCGCGGGAGTAGTTCTCGTTCGGCCGGCCCTTCGCGTTCTTGTTCCCGTTCAGCCACTGGAGCATCGCCGGATCCGAGGTGACGTCGACGAGCAGGTCGCCGAAGGAGCCGAGCGCGTGCTTCCGGAACGTCGCGTTCTGGTCGAGCATCAGCTTCTGCGAGCCGACCCCCTGGTTCGAGGTCGCGAACCAGTCGTGCCAGACGAGCGTCATCCGCTCGACGAGCGGCGTGTTCGTCCGCACCATCCGGTCGAGCCACCAGAGGTGGTCGTGGCCCGACGCGTCGAGCGGCGCGATCGGGAAGTGCTTGTCGTCCACCGGGGCCGGGCCCGTCAGGCGCTCGGCCGGCGGCCGCGTCAGCGAGAGGACGGCGCGATGGAGCCCCCGCGAGGCGAGTCGGGCGGCCTCGCCGGGGCGCGGCCCGAAGCCGGCGCGCCACAGGAGACGTTCGGCCTGGGCGGCCCCGAATCGCCCCTTGAACGTCGGAACACCGGGCGCCGCCTGCACGACTCGTGTTCTAACGAATTGCCGTTCGGAAGTCGTAAAGGATTCAAGGGGATTCCTCGCCGTTCCGTAATTTCAGGACCCTGCTCGATTGGGGGATTCGTGCCTTAGGTTTGAGCAGATTTGTGGCGAAAACCACATATCGGTTCCTTGACATTCCGTGGGGCGCACCCACAATGAGCGCGGTTTCCGAGAGGGGTCTCGGAGGTCTGGCCTGGCGTTGGGCGCTGCAATCACTGTGGAAGGGGAGAAATGCTGAAGAGGACTCTGCGGCTCGCGATCGCGCTGGCGTGCGTGGCGGGCCTGGCCGTGACCCCGGCCTTCGCGCGCAAGGACTTGGTCGGCAGCGGGAAGAACGAGACGACCACGAAGTGGTTCGTCGAGCTCAGCAGCGCGCCCGCGGCCGACGGAACGAGCAAGGCCGAGCTCAAGTCGGAGCGTGACGCGTTCAAGGCGAACGCGACCGCCGACGGCATCAAGTTCACCGAGCGCTTTGCGTTCGACGACCTGCTCAACGCGGTGTCCGTCACCGCCACGCCCTCCGACGCCGCGCGCATGCGTGCTCTGCCGGGCGTCAAGGGCGTCTTCCCCGTCCACACCATGTCGCTGCCGCCGTCCGAGCCGCGCTCGTCGTTCTCACCCGAGCTCGCGAACGCGGTCGCGATGACCGGCGCGGACTTCGCGCACAACGAGCTGGGCCTCGACGGCCGCGGCGTCACGATCGCGATCATGGACAGCGGCGTCGACTACACGCTCCCCGAGTTCGGCGGCTGCTTCGGCCCGAGCTGCAAGGTCCGCGGCGGCTTCGACCTCGTCGGCGACAGCTACGACGCCAACAACGCCAACACGACCTACCAGCCCGTTCCCCATCCGGACCCGGATCCCGCGCCGTGCGACCCGAACGTGGCCGACGCGATCGCGGCGCAGCCCGGTGCCGGCTCGTCCTCGGCGGGACATGGCACGCACGTCGCCGGCATCGCCGCCGCCGACGGCCGCGGCCACACGGCCGAGGGTCAGGTGATCGGCGTCGCCCCCGGCGCGCGCCTCCTCGCCTACCGGGTGTTCGGCTGCAACGGCTCCACCGACACCGACATCATGATCGCCGCGATGCAGATGGCCCGCCGCGACAAGGCGGACATCCTCAACATGAGCATCGGCGCGGCGTTCGCCAACTGGCCCGAGTCGCCGGAGGCGGAGGCCGCTGACCGCCTCGTCAAGCACGGGATGGTCGTCACCTCCTCGATCGGAAACAGCGGCGCCAACGGCGGCCAGCTCTGGTCGGCCAGCTCGCCGGGCGTCGCGGAGCACGTCATCGGCGTGGCGTCGTTCGACAACACGAAGATGACCGGCCCCGCGTTCTCCGTCACGCCGGACGGGAAGCTCGTCCCCTACATCCGGTCGGACTCGCCGGAGCCGCCGACCTCCGGCAGCGCCGATCTGGCCAACACGAGCAACTTCGGCTGCGCCGCAGTCGACATCCCCGCGAACGTCGCGGGGAGGATCGCGTTGATCCGCCGCGGGTCGTGCACCTTCGCGCAGAAGGCGGCGAACGCCCAGGCGAAGGGCGCCGTCGCCGTGATCCTGATGAACAACAGCCCGATCCCGCTTAGCCCGACCGTCGCGGGCGGGGGCATCACGATCCCGGTCGTCCTGGTGTCGCAGGTGAGCGGCGACGACCTCGTCGCGCGCGTGACGTCCGGGCCGACGACGCTCACGTGGACGAACACGACGGCCGAGGAGCCGCTCGCCACGGCGGGCCTGATCTCCAACTTCAGCTCGATCGGGACCGACGCCGAGCTGCACCTGAAGCCGGACATCGGCGCCCCGGGCGGGCAGATCTACTCGACGTGGCCGCACCAGCAGTTCGGCGGGCACAACACGGACGGCGGCACGTCGATGGCGGCGCCGCACATCGCCGGCCTCGCCGCGCTGATCCTCCAGGCGAAGCCGAAGCTCGACCCGGAAGAGGTCCAGACCCTGCTGATGAACACCGCGTCGCCGATCGGCGTCAACGTGGCTCCCACCGCAGGGCTCGAGCCGACGTGGCGGCAGGGAGCAGGCCTCGCGCAGGTCGATCGCGCGGTCCTGACGCCCGCCTCCGTCTCGCCGATGAAGATCTCGCTCGGCGAGGGCGCAGGCGCCACGACGAAGGTGACGGTCGACAACGACGCCCGGTTCCCGGTCACGTACGACCTGTCCGGCGTGTCGACGGTCGCCACCGGCCCGTCGACCAACCCTGCGGCGGTGTTCCCGTTCAACTTCGCGTTCCTGCTCGGGAACAACCCGGTCAGCTTCTCGGCGACGAGCGTCACCGTGCCGGCGCGTGGGAAGACGACGTTCAGCGTCGCAATCGCGCCGAGCGCGCTCCTGCCCGACAAGTCGCTCTACGGCGGCTACGTCGTGCTGACGCCTCGCGGGGGCGGCATCACGCTGCGCGTCCCGTATGTCGGCTTCAAGGGCGACTACCAGTCCCTGCCCGTGCTCACGGCTGCGAGCTGCGGCCTGCCGGCCGTGTTCCAGATCAGCGACAGCGGCAGTGACGCGTGCCTCGGGCCCGGCGTGAACCGCCTCGGCCCCGCCGGCGGGACGTTCACGCTCCAGGGCGCGGACTTCCCGATCCTGCTGTACCACCTGAACCACCAGGTCCGGAAGCTCGACCTGCAGGTGTACACGCCGGACGGCAAGCCGGTCGGCAGGCAGCGGAACTTCGTCGACCAGGAGGAGTTCCTCCCGCGGAACTCGGCTGCGACGAGCTTCTTCGAGTTCGACTGGGACGGCACCCGCTCGCAGAACAAGGACGGCAGGACGAGGTCCGATCGCCGGCCGGTCGTCCCCAACGGCACGTACGTGCTCAAGCTCAGCGTCCTCAAGGCGCTCGGCGACGAGGACAATCCCGCCCACTGGGAGACGTTCACGACGCCGCCGATCACGCTGGCTCGTCCGTACGCCGCAGAAAGATGAAGGACGGAAGGGGCCCCGCAGCTAGGCGGGGCCCCTTTCGTTCTCGTTCCCGCCGGGGTGAGGTAGAACGGCGTCTGATGGGGTGATGTGGGACTTCGACTACACGGCCGACTGACCGTCGTCCGGTCGGCGACGGAAGCCGACGCCGACCTGCTCGTCGCGTGGCACGCCGACCCCGAGGTCGCACGCTTCTGGGACGGCGAGACGTTCACGCGCGCGGAGATGCTCGAGCGGCTCCGGCGCGACGATGTCGACTCCTTCGTCGTCGAGGCGGCGGGCGAGCCGGTCGGCTACCTCCAGTCGTGGCAGGAGAGCGGGGAGGACGCCGGCGGGATCGACATGTTCCTGATCCCCGGCGCGCGCGGTCGCGGCCTCGGCCCGGACTCGGCGCGCGCCCTCGCGGGCCATCTCCGGGACGAGCGGGGCTGGGCGCGCGTGACCGTCGATCCGTATCTCTGGAACGAGGCGGCGATCCGCGCGTGGCGACGCGCCGGCTTCCGCGACGTCGAGGAGCGCGCGCCGGACGAGGAGCACACGTCGCGGTGGCTCCTGATGGTGTTCGACGCGTAGTCGGGCCCGGGGCGGGGTCCCGTATCCTGATCCGACATGAAGGTCGTCCTTCCAGACAACTCGGAGCTGGAACTTCCCGACGGCGCGTCGGGCCTCGACGCGGCCCGCGCGATCGGGCCGAAGCTCGCCGAGCAGGCCGTGCTCGTGCGCTCGAACGGACGCGTCCAGGACCTGCGCGCGCCGCTCGAGGACGGCCAGCCGATCCAGATCCTGACGACGCGCGACGCGCAGGACCCGGACGCGCTCGCGGTGCTGCGCCACTCGTCGGCCCACCTGCTCGCGGAGGCGGTGCGGCGGCTCTACCCGGGCGTGAAGATCGCGATCGGCCCGCCGATCGAGAACGGCTTCTACTACGACTTCGAGTTCCCGGAGCCGATCCGCGTGGACGACCTCCCGCGCATCGAGGCGGAGATCCTGCGGGAGCTCCAGGAGGGGCGCGAGTGGACCCGCGAGGAGGTCAGCGCGGACGAGGCGCGCCAGCGGTTCCTCGAGGAGAACGAGCCGTACAAGGTCGAGCTCGTCGACACGGCGGAGGGCCCGATCTCGTTCTACACGCAGGGGGAGTTCACCGACCTCTGCCGCGGCCCGCATCTCCAGAACTCCAAGCCCATCAAGGCGATCAAGCTGACGAACCTCGCCGGCGCGTACTGGCGCGGCGACGAGCAGAACACGCAGCTGACGCGGATCTACGGGACGGCGTTCTACTCCCAGGCCGACCTCGACGCCCACCTGGAGCGCCTCGAGCTGGCGCGCCTCCGCGACCATCGCAAGCTCGGCCCACAGCTCGGCCTCTTCCACTTCGAGGAGGTGTCGCCGGGCGCGGCCCTCTGGCACCCCAAGGGGATGGCGGTCTACAACGCGCTCGAGGACATGCGCCGCGAGCAGAACGTGAAGCGTGGCTACCTCGAGGTGAAGACGCCGCTGATGTGGGACGTCGAGCTCTGGAAGCGCAGCGGCCACTGGGACAAGTACCAGGAGAACCTCTTCCGCATCCCGTACGGCGAATCGCTGTACGCGCTGAAGCCGATGAACTGCCCCGGCCACATGCTCGTGTTCAACTCGCGCCTGCGCAGCTACCGCGAGCTGCCGATCCGCTACGCGGAGGCGGCGATCCTGCACCGCGACGAGCCGACGGGCTCCCTGCACGGCCTCACGCGCGCCCGCCAGTTCAGCCAGGACGATGCGCACGTCTTCTGCACGGAGGAGCACATCGAGTCGGAGATCGCCGAGATGTTCGACTACGTCGAGCACCTGTACGAACGCTTCGGCGTCCGCGAGCTCGCGCACGCCGAGCTCTCCACCCGGCCCGACGACAAGCTCGGCACGGACGAGGAGTGGGACTTCACGGAGGGCGTCCTCCGCGACGCCGCCGAGGGGATGGGCCTGCGCTACACGGTCGCCGAGGGCGAGGGCGCGTTCTACGGGCCGAAGATCGATCTGTTCATGGACGACGCGATGGGCCGGCCCTGGCAGATGGGCACGATCCAGCTCGACAGCCAGCAGCCGAAGCGGCTCGGATGCACGTACATGGGCGCCGACAACAAGGAGCACACGCCGTACCTGATCCACCGTGCCCTCTTCGGCTCGATCGAGCGCTTCGTCGGCGTCCTCCTCGAGCACTACGGCGGCGATTTCCCGTTCTGGCTCGCGCCTGTGCAGGTGCGCGTGATCCCCGTGGGCGAGGACCACCGCGACGCGGCGGCGCGCCTCCGCGAGGAGCTCGGCGACTACCGCGTCGACGTCGACGAGCGCGACGAGACGGTCGGGCGACGCATCCGCGACGCCGAGCTGGAGAAGATCCCGTACGTGCTCGTCTACGGCGACAAGGAGTCCGACGACTCGCTCGCGATCCGCAAGCGGCACGGTGAGCGCGCGACGGCGAGCCTCGTTGAACTGCGTCGGGAGCTTGCTACTCTCTAACTCTGCAAAGCAGGAGCGCCCACGTTCCTCACCACCCGAGCGATTGAGCTCAGGGTCGGTTCAACCGAGTCGAACAGACGAGGATCCTGGGCCGCTGCTTGCAGCGGTCTTGTCGTTCGAAGAAAGGATTGATGCGAGCTTGGTGATTGCTCTTTGAGGCCGAGACGGACGATCGAACCGCCGTCGAGGCCGGTGCCGCAGGCCCGGATCAACGACAACATTCGCTCCTCGCAGGTCCGGCTGATCGACGAGGACGGGTCGCAGCTCGGGATCAAGACCACGTCCGAGGCGAAGCAGTACGCGTTCGACAAGGGGCTCGATCTCGTCGAGGTCGCCTCCCAGGCGGACCCGCCGGTGGCCCGGATCATGGATTACGGGAAGTACCGCTACGAGCAGGAGCAGAAGGCAAAGCTCGCCCGCAAGCACCAGACGCAGATCAACGTCAAGGAGATCAAGCTCAGGCCGAAGATCGGAGTCCACGACTACAACACCAAGAAGGGCCACGTCGAGCGCTTCCTCAACCAGCGCGCGAAGGTCAAGGTGACGATCATGTTCCGCGGCCGTGAGACGTCCCATCCGGAACGTGGGCGGGATCTGCTCATGCGGCTGGCGGAGGAAGTGTCCGAGATCGGCCAGGTCGAGTCGCCGCCGCTGCTCGACGGCCGCAACATGGTGATGCTGCTCGGGCCGACGAAGAACGCAGGAGCCAAACGAGATGCCGAAGACGAAAACACACAGCGGAGTGAAGAAGCGGTTCAAGGTGACCGCGTCGGGGAAGATCTTGCGCCGGCGGGACAACCGGACTTCCCCTCCGGGCCACCTGGTGAAGAGGAAGCCGGCGAAACGGAAGCGCGTACGGCGGGACAAGCCGGTCGCGCCTAGCGATCAGAAGGCCTTGAGGAAGATGCTCGGGGGTCGGCGCTGATGCCACGCGTCAAGCGATCCGTCCACGCCCGCAAGAAGCGGAAGAAGGTCCTCAAGCAGGCGAAGGGCTACTGGGGGCTGAAGAAGTCCTCCTACCGCTACGCGAAGGAGCAGGTCGAGCACTCGCTCGTCTACGCGTACCGCGACCGGAAGGCGAAGAAGCGGACGTTCCGCCGCCTCTGGATCATGCGGATCAACGCGGCCGCCCGGGCGAACGGCCTCTCCTACAACCAGTTCGTCGCCGGGCTCAAGAAGGCGGACATCGAGCTCGACCGCAAGGTGCTCGCCGACATGGCCGTCAGCGACCCCAAGGGCTTCGCCGGGATCGCCAGGCAGGCGAAGTCGGCGCTCGAGTCCTAGCGGCGCGCTGATCTCCTCGCGCGAGAACGAGAAGCTCAGGCTCGTTCGCAAGCTGCACGACCGCCGCTGGCGGGACAAGCTCGGGCTGTTCGTCGCGGAGGGAGAGGATCTCGTCGCGGCCGCACGGGAGGGCGGGCACGAGGAGGTCGAGCTGCTGGTCGCCGGCGAGAGCGTCGAGCCGTCGCTGCTCGCCGAGGTCTCGACGCTGGGTCATCCGCCGCGCGTGATCGGGGTGTTCCGGAAGGCGGATCGGGCCGTGATCGAAGAGGCGACCGCGCTGATGCTCTGGCGGGTCGGGGATCCGGTCAACGTCGGCGTGCTCGCGCGCTCGGCGCACGCGTTCGGCGCGGGCCTCGGGTTGTCGGACGGGTGCGCGGATCCGTTCGCGCCGAAGGCGTTGCGCGCGTCGATGGGGGCGAGCGTGGCGGTGCCGCTGCTCGAGTTCTCGACGCCGACGGGATCCGTGGCGCTCGTCGCGCACGGTGGACGGCGGTTGGACGAGATCGACCTCGATCTTTGCCGGACGTTCGTGCTCGGCTCGGAGCGGGACGGCTTGCCCGATGAGGTCGTGAGCCGTTGCGACGTCGTCGCGACGATCCAGCTGCCCGGGCGCGCGGAGTCGCTCAACGTCGCGATGGCCGGGACGATCGCGCTCTACGAGGCTTCGCGCCGTCGCGCGACCCACACGGTGTCCTCGCCGCCGGCGTAAGGCCGGCGGTCGAACCAGCCGTAGCACGCCTCGACCTCGAAGCCGGTCTCCTCGAGCAAGCGTCGCCAGTCGTCCGGCTCCAGCCATGCGAGCGCCATCGTCGTCTCGCCGCGCTCGCCCTTGACCGAGAGGGTCAGCGTGCGCGCATCGGTGTCCCAGACGGCGCGCTCCCAGATCCCCGGCTCACGTTCGAGCCACCGGTCGTGCGTCGCCTCGACGTCCTGGGCGCCGGGTGCGAAGACGTCGAAGACGAGGCGGCCGCCGGGGAGCAGGAGATCGCCGGCCGCGCGGAGCGCCTTGCGCCGGTCGGCGTCCTGGTTCAGGTGGAGGAAGGAGCGGAAAGGGCAGATGACGAGCGGCACGACCTCGTCGACCGGCGGCTCGCGGAGGTCGCCGACACGCAGGTCGAGGTCGACGCCCGCGAGCTCCGCGTGCCGCCGGCAGACCTCGAGCATCCCCTCCGACGAGTCGACGCCGATCGACGCGGATCCCGTCGGCCGCGATCGGAATCGCGATGCGTCCGGTCCCGACGCCGAGCTCGACGACCGGGCCGCCGCTCGCGCGCGCCTCGTCGAGGTAGAAGCCGACGTCCTCGGTGACGCTCACGCTCCACGGGTCGTAGAGCTCGGCGATCGAGTCGTACGGGCTCCAATCTCTCTCCATCGTCACCGTGTCCCTTAAAGCGTGGGTCTGACCCCAGGTGTCGCAAGAGTGTGACGTTTCTTCCACAGGGGGCGGGGCTCGCCCGGACGCGGCGGCCGCCGCTATCGTTCGGACGTGGCCGTCACGCGCAGCGCCTTCGTCTTTACCGGGCCCCGGCTCCTCGCCGGGGGCCCGCGCTGACGCAAACAGCGGCGGATCCTCCACGAGCCGGGGCGTAGGAACGCAGGTCGTCGACCCCTGTCCCGGGAAGGAGGAAGCGTGGAGGAACGATCCAGTACAGTCGCCGCCGTGGACGTCGCGGCTCTCGAAGCGGAGGCCCAGAGCGCGATCGCAGCCGCGCCCACGACGGACGACCTCGAGCAGGCGCGGGTCCGTTTCCTGGGCCGCAAGAGCGATCTGAAGCAGGCGCTCCGGAACGTCCGCGACCGCGACACGGGGATGACGCTGAATGCCGTGCGCGACCGAATCCAGTCCGCGCTCGACGCGCGCGAGGCGGAGCTCGAGCGGGCCGAGCTGGACCGGACGCTGACGGAGGATCGGATCGACGTGACGCTTCCCGGTACGCAGGTCCGACGAGGCCGGCTGCATCCGCTGACGCAGGTGCGCAGGGAGATCGAGGACATCTTCCTGGGCCTCGGCTACGAGGTGGTCGACGGCGACGAGGTCGAGGACACGTGGCACCTGTTCGATGCGCTGAACATGCCGCCGCAGCACATCACGCGGTCGCCGCTGCACACGCTCTACCTCAACGGCGACATCGTCCTTCGCACCGAGACCTCCGCGTCGCAGGTTCGCGTCATGCAGGAGCGGCAGCCGCCCGTCTACATGATCTCCCCCGGCCGCGTCTACCGTCGGGACACCATCGACGCGACCCACGGGGCGATCTTCCATCAGGTCGAGGGACTCGCGGTCGACCGCGGGATCACCCTGGGCGATCTCAAAGGGACGCTCCGCTACGTCTGCCGTGCGCTGTTCGGGCCGGAGCGCGAGGTGCGCTTCGTCACCGACTTCTTCCCCTTCACCGAGCCCTCCGTCGGCGTCGCAGTCTCGTGCTTTCTCTGCGACGGCGCAGGCTGCGCGACCTGCAAGCGAACGGGCTGGATCGAGATGGCCGGCTCCGGACTGGTCGACCCGAACGTGCTCCGGAACGTGGGCTACGACCCGGAGGAGGTCTCCGGCTTCGCGTTCGGTCTCGGGCTCGAGCGGATCGCGATGCTGCGCCACGGCATCCCCGACCTGCGCATGTTCCTGGAGAACGACCTGCGTTTCATGAGGCAGTTCTGACATGAGGGTCCCGATCAGCTGGCTGCGCGAGTACGTGCCCGTCGAGGTTCCGCTCGAGGAGCTCGCCGCGCGCATGAATGTCTCGGTGGCCGAGGTCGAGCGGATCGAGCGCCAAGGTGTCGCCGACACCGACGGCAACCACGGCCTGTACCTCGTCGGCCGGGTCGTCGAAGCGGGCAAGCATCCGAACGCCGACCGGCTCCAGCTCTGCCAGGTGGACGTGGGGGAGGGCTCGCCGCGCCAGATCGTCTGCGGCGCGTGGAACTTCGGTGCAGGTGCGACGGTCGCGGTTGCGCTGCCGGGCGCCGTCCTTCCCGGCGGCCAGAAGCTCGAGCGCGCCAAGCTGCGCGGCGCTGTGTCCGACGGAATGATCCTGTCCGAGCGCGAGCTGGACCTCGGCTCCGAGCACGGTGGCATCCTGGTGCTCGACGACGGGCCGGAACCAGGCACCCCGCTCGCCGATGTCGTTCCCCTCGGCGACGACGTGATCGAGCTCGAGACGACGCCGAACCGGCCGGACCTCTTGTCGGTCTACGGCGTCGCACGGGAGGTCGGCGCGCTCTACGGGGTCCCCCTCGGCCCGTGGCCCGGGACCGAACCGCAGCGAGTCGCGGACGACGACGTCGACGTGGCTGTCGAGGATCTCGTCGGGTGCCCCAGGTATATCGGCCGGATCTTCCGCGACGTCCGTGTAGGCCCGTCGCCCCCCTGGCTGAAGGCCCGACTGATCGCCGCGGGGATGCGGCCGATCTCGAACGTCGTCGACGTGACCAACTACGTGATGCATGCGCTCGGGAACCCGCTACACGCGTTCGACCTCGCAACGCTCGACGGCGGGCGAGTGATCGTGCGGCGCGCGCGCGGAGGCGAAGAGCTGCGGACGCTCGACGGCCAGCCTCGTCGACTCGACGGAGGCGACCTCGTGATCGCCGACGGCGCGCGGGCGGTGGCGATCGCAGGGGTCATGGGCGGCGAGGAGACAGAGGTCACGGAGCGGACGACGGACGTCCTCCTCGAGGCGGCGAACTTCGAGCCGGTCGCGATTCTCAAGACGTCGGAGCGGCTCGGGCTGCGCACCGACGGCTCGAACCGCTGGGAGAAGGGCGTCGACCCGTACCTCGCCGAGCACGCGGCGCGTCTCGCGACCGAGCTGATCGTCGAGCTGAGCGGCGCGCGCTGGATCGGGGACGCCGACGTACGCGGCGAGCTTCCGGAGCGTCCCGTCGTTCGGCTGAGGCCAGAGCGAACGTCGCAGCTAGCCGGGCTCGAGATCCCGGCGGAGGAGCAACGGGAGCGGCTCGGTCGTCTCGGCTTCGAGGTCGACGGTGACTGGAGCGTGACCGTACCCACGTGGCGCGCGCGCGACGTGACGCGCGAGGCGGATCTCATCGAGGAGGTGGTGCGGTTTCGCCTAGACGACGTCCCGCACACGCTGCCGCTTCGACGTGCGAGCTTCGGCCGGCTGAAGCCCTCGCAGCGCCTGCGTCGTGCTGTCGAGGACATCCTCGTGGGGTGTGGCCTGACCGAGGTCTACACGTCCTCACTCGTGCCCGGCGATCCGGATCCGGCGGCGCTCCGACTTCCGACACCGTTGACGTCGGACCAGGCCATCTTGCGGACGACGCTCCTGACCGGGCTCGTCGAGGCCGCGCGCCGAAACCTCGCTGCCGGGAACGAGGACATCGGGCTGTTCGAGATCGGGCACGTCTACCTGCTGCCGGCAGACCCCCGTCCGACCGAGCGCACCCGCGTCGGCGCGATCGTGGACAGAGGCTTCTCGCAGGCGAAGGGGATCGTCGAGACCGTGTACGCCGCGCTCGCGGTCGACCCCGAGTTCGTGCGAGCACAGGAGCCCTTTCTCCACCCGGGCAAGGCGGCTCACACCGGCGAGGGCTGGGTCGGGGAGCTCCATCCGACTCGGCTCGCCGGGACGTGGGGCGTGTTCGAGCTCGACCTGGAGGCGCTGCTCGACCGCGTTCCTGAACGGGTCGTCTACGAGGACGTGATCAGCTTCCCGGCCGTCCACCAGGACCTGGCCTTCGTCGTCGACGTGGACGTCGCGGCCGGCGAGCTCTTCGCGGCGGCGCGGGAGGCCGCGCAGCCGGAGCTGCGCGAGCTCCGCTTCCTGAGCGACTATCGCGACCCGCCGATCCCGGAGGGAAAGAAGTCGCTCGCGTTCTCGGTCTCGTTCCAGTCGCCCGAGCGCACGCTCACCGATGAGGACGCGGCCGCACTGCGAGAGCGGATCGTGAAGAGCCTGGGCAAGCGGTTCGGCGCCGAGCTGCGGGCGTGAAGGCCGGCCGAGAAATCCGACCTGCTGCCACTGCCGTACAAGCCGTCATGCCCCGTCCCGCCGCGCGGCTCATCCTCCTCCTGCTGGTCGCAGCGCTGCTGCCGTCCTCGCTCGCCCGTGCGGAGAACCCCGCGCTCGAGGGCTCGGTCGGCACGAACGACGCGTTCTCGATCTCGCTCGCCGACGCGAACGGCGGCAAGGTCACGCACCTCGACGCCGGCACGTACAACCTGACCGTCCACGACCGCTCGGCGGAGCACAACTTCCACCTGCTCGGGCCGGGCGTCGATCGCGCTACGGACGTCGAGGCGATCGGCGACGAGACCTGGACGGTCACCCTGACCGACGGCATCTACACCTTCCAGTGTGACCCGCACGCGGGGATCATGAGGGGCCAGTTCGCGGTCGGGACCGCACAGCTCCCGCCGCCGGCGGCCTCGCTGACCGGGCGCGTCGGCCCCGGCCGGAGGATCTCGGTCCGGAACGGCGACGGTTCGAAGGCGACGATCCTGAACGGCGTGACGTCGATCAAGCTGACCGTCACGGACAGCTCGAAGACCGACAACTTCCACCTCACCGGCAACGGGATCAACAGGGTGACCGGCGTGAAGTTCCGCGGCCGCGTCACCTGGAACCTCAAGGTCTCGGTGGGGATCTACCGCTACCGGTCCGACAAGCACAAGACGCTGCGCGGCAGCTTCTCCGTCACGAACGCCGGCTACTAGCCTGCTTCTCGAGCTCGGCGTTGAGCTCGGCGCCGAACAGCAGCGCGTACGACGAGTAGTTCAGCCAGAGGAGGAGGATCACGCCGCTCGCGATCGCGCCGTACGTCTTCGTGTAGTGCCCCGCGTACGTGACATAGACGGCGAAGAGCCCCGACAGGACGAGCCAGAGGACGGCGCCCACGAGGGACCCCGGCGTCAGCCACTTCCAGCTGCGGTGGTCGTGGTCCGGCCCGAGGTAGTAGATGAACGCGTACAGGAGCAGGATGGCGGCGAAGGCGACCGGCCACCTCAGGATCCCCCACGTCCAGTCGAACCCGTCGCCGAGGCCCGCCTTGTCCGAGATCGCGTCGCCGAGCTTGCCGCCGACCACGATCAGGAGGAACAGGAGCGCGGTCGTCAGGCCCGTGAGCATGACGAGCACGATCGCGATCACGCGGAGCTTCCAGAACGGCCGGGACTCGTCGCGGTCGTACGCATGGTTGACGGCCTTGATCACGGAGCTCATCGCCCCACTCGCGGCCCAGACCGCGAGGACGAGGCCGATCCCGAACGCGACGGCGGAGGCGCTCGTGCCCGAGTCCCGCTGGAGCGAGCGGATGAAGCTGATCACTCCGTCGGGCGCGATCGGGTCGAGCAGGCTCTCGACCTCGTCGAACAGGTTGAAGACGCCCAGCAGGCCCACCACGAACGCCATCGCCGGGAAGAAGGCGAGCAGCGAGCTGTAGGCGATCTGCTGCGCGAGCCCGGTCGCGTCGTCGTCGAGGAAGGCGCGGACGCTGCGCTTGCCCGCCGCGACCCACTCGTCGCGGCTCAGCCGCGTGGGGCTCGGCGGCAGGTGCCCGGCGTCGCCAGGCTGGTCAGTCGAGCTCGACAAGGGGAAGCGGCCCGCAGGGGCTCACTCTTCGCCCTCGCCGCCGCTCCCGAAGATCAGGCGCACGGTGGCCCCGATTCCGCCGGCCACGACGAACCCGGCCCCGAGCGCGCCGGCGGCCACCACGGGGAGCTTCGCGCGCATCTTCCCGGTGATGTCGGTCGCCTCTGCGATGCCCTCCCGCAGGGCGTCGGCAGCCGCGGCCAGGTGCTCGCGCTCGGCCTCGAGGTCACGGCGGACCTCGGCCGTCGTCCGGGTGCTGTTACTGCCCGCTTCCATCTCTCTTCAGCGCTTCCGTCGTCAGCTTCGCCTCCTCGATCGCCTGCTCCGGGACGGGCGGCGTTCCCTTCTTGATCCGGTTGCGCGCGACGAGCAGGAGGCCGGCGATCAGGAGCAGGATGATCCCGACGACGACCAGCAGAGCCCCCCACCACGGCATGACGAGTGCCAGCAGCGCGGCGATCGTGGCGAAGATGAACCCGATCAGGTACAGGCAGAGGACGGCCGCTGCGGCCCCGAGGCCGATCCCGATGCCGAGCGCGGTCGCCTTCCGCTTGAGCTCCAGCGTCGCGAGCTCGAGCTCGAGCCGGACGATCGCGCTGGCATGCTCGGCGACGCTCTTCGTGGCGGCGACGACGCCCTCGGGATCGCGCTCAATCTGCTGGACGGCCATGTCCCTTCCAGTCGATCAATTTCGCGGCGAGGACCCCGGCCGCGAAGGCGATCCCGACCACGAGCCACGGGTTCGGGCCGCCGCGCTTCTTCCGCTGCTTCGGGGGCTTCCCGAGCTTCGGGCCGGGCGGAGCGGCCGAGACGGTTCCGCTGCCCGGAGGCTGGTCGGTCGCGGCCTCGCCCTTCGCCCGTGCCTTGACCTCGCTCGGCTTCAGCTTGCGCAGGAACTCGGCGTCGTCGGCAAGCGGCTCGGCGAGCTTTGCCTTGGCGCCGCCCTCGGACGCCATGCTGTCAGCCATCCCCTGGAGCTTGTCGGCGGCGGCGTCGACTTTCTGGTCTCCGGTGCTCATCTCTTCGTCGGCGGGTCCTCGCCCGCGAATGATCGCCAAACGCGCGCCGCGCCGCGCTGGGAAGCCATCGCCGCCAGCGAGCTCAGCCCGCCGTAGAGGGCCGTCCAGAGGAGTTTTCGCAACATCGACTGATCCTGTCCTTGCCCTTTGGTGTCCAAACCTGGATTTCTATGCTGTGCATATACAGCCTCAGCGCCAATTGGGGAAATCCGAGCGGCACCGTCTGATCGAGAGCGTGGTCTCGCGGAAGCGTGTCGCGACGCAGTTCGAGCTGATGGATGCGCTCGCCGATGCGGGCTGCGTCGTCACCCAGGCGACCGTCTCCCGCGACATCCGCGAGCTCGGCCTTCAGAAGACGCACGACCCGCTCGGGCGGCCGCGCTACTACGTCCCGCGCAATGCGCGCCGCGCGGATCCGCAGGAGGCGCTGCGGTCGATCCTCGGCCAGTTCGGGCGGCGCGTGACGCCGGCCGGGAACATCGTCGTGATCCAGTCCGAGCTCGGCTCGGCGCCGGCGATCGCGCGCGCGCTCGACGAGCTCGGGCACCGGCGGATCGTCGGCACGCTCGCCGGCGACGACACGTGCCTCGTGGTCGCTGCGAGCGAGCGCGACGCCCACGCGCTCGCCCGCGAGCTGGGCGCGATCGTTGGCTGAGCTCGAGATCGCGGCGGTCGAGGACGGCGACGTCGAGACCTGGGTCGAGCTCCGGAACGCCGTCGACCCGCAGCTTCCCGTCGACGGGGACGGCGTCCGGCGCATGCGGCGGCGGGAGCCGACCGCTCGCCATCTCCTCGCGCGGCTGAACGGGGAGGCGATCGGCGCCGGCGTCGCCTACGAGCAGGGCGACCTGCGCGGGACGGACGTCGCCGTGGCGTTCTTCGGCGTCGTCGCGCCGCGCCGCGGGCAGGGCGCCGGCACGGCGCTCTACCGTGCGGTCTCGGAGCACGCGGAGGCGATCGGGAAGACGCGGCTCCAGGTCGACCTCTGGGAGGACGAGCACGACGGGGTGCGCTTCCTCGAGCGGAGAGGCTTCGAGGAGGTCGAGCGGTTCGCGCGGGTGCGGCTCGACCTCGCGGGCGCGGACGCTCCGAGCGACGCCCCGTCGGCCGGGGTCGAGCTCGTCACCCTGGCCGGTCACACCGACCTCGCCGAATCGATGTACGAGACCGCGCTCGAGGCGTACGCGGACATGCCGTCGACCGACCCGATCGAGGTCTCCTTCGAGGACTTCCGCGGCTGGGAGGTGGAGCGGCCGAGCCTGCGCGGCGACCTGAGCTTCCTCGCGGTCGCCGGCGGCGAGGTGATCGGCTTCGGCACGATCGACATGCACGGCGACGAGGGCTTCAACTCGCTGACGGCCGTCCGCCGCGCGTGGCGGCACCGCGGCGTCGCGACCGCGATCAAGTCCGCCCAGATCCGTGCGGCGAAGGAGGCCGGGCTCCCGAGCCTCACCACCTTCAGCGAGCGCCGCAACGTCCCGATGCGGACGCTCAACGAGAAGCTGGGCTACCGGTCCTTGCCAGACCAGCTACGGCTGCGTGGGCCCCTGGCCTAGGGCGTGGTTGTCCTGCAAAGGGTGCCGTGAGAGCATCCCGCCAGGGGGGACGGAGCTCAGCGAAAGGAGCGCACTCATGCGCAGCAGACTCTTCCCGTCGCCGCGAGGAACCCCCTGGTCGGCCTCGTTCGTCCTGGCCATCCTCGTGGGGCTCGTCGGCGTCGTCTTCATCACGTCCACGCCGGCATCGAGCGCGAAGACAGGCGCGGCAGCGTCTCCCGGACCGCTCGACCCGCTCAGCGCGAGCGAGCTCGCAGAGGCGAAGGCGGTGGCTGTTGCCTCGCCGAAATTCCCGGCCGGCGCCTTCTTCCCCACGGTCACGCTCAACGAGCCGCCGAAGGGAGAGGTGAACGCCTGGTCGCCGGGAAAGCCATTCCGGCGGGAGGCGTTCCTCAACGTGTTCGACCGCTCGAGCAACCGCCTGTTCGAGGTCGTCGTCGACCTCCGCACGGACAAGGTCGTGTCCTGGGTCCAACGGGCCGGCCTCCAGCCGCCCGTGTTCGCGACCGAGTACGCGGATGTCGACCGGCTCGTCCGGGCCGACCCGCGCTGGCGCAAGGCGATGCACGACCGCGGCATCGCTCCCAACGACGTCTACCTCGACGCCGGCTGGGCCGTCGGCCGTCTCAGCGTTCCGGGCGTCGCGGCGGGCACCCGGCTCCTGCGCGCGCTCTCCTTCTACCAGGGGCCGCTGCCGAACCCGTACGACCGCCCGATCGAGGGCGTGATCGTCACGGTCGACATGAACCTGCTGAAGGTGGTCGAGGTGATCGATTCGGGCGTCCGGCCCGTGAACAAGACGATCACCGGCAATGCGGACACCAAGAGATCCGGGCTCAAGCCGCTTCGCGTCGTCCAACCGGATGGCCCGAGCTTCAAGGTCACCGGGAACGCCGTCGAGTGGCAGGGGTGGCACTTCCGCATCGGCTTCCCGCAGCGGGAAGGGCTCGTGCTCTCCCAGATCGGCTACGAGCAGAACGGCGTGATCCGGCCGATCGCCAACCGGCTGTCGCTCGACGAGATCTATGTGCCGTACGGCATCCCCGATCCGACATGGTCGTGGCGGGCAGCGCTCGACATCGGCGAGTACAACATCGGGCAGCTCGCGGAGCCGCTCGCGAAGAACGTCGACGTGCCGGAGAACGCGGTCTTCTTCGACCAGGTGGCACCGACCGACACGACCGATCCCACCGACGCCACGTACGACATGCCGAACGCCGTCGCGATGTACGAGCGCGATGCGGGCTCGCTCTGGGACCGCACCGACCCGACCACCTTCGACAAGGACGCCCACTTCGCACGCGAGCTCGTCGTGACCGCGGCCTACCCGAACGGGAACTACACGTACGCGATCGAGTACGTGTTTCGCATGGACGGAGGAATCGACGTCCATGCCGGCTCGACCGGTACGACGCTCAACCGTGGCGTGCGCACCGTCGCGGAGGGAGATCAGTACGGAACGTCGGTCGCCGAGAACATCGCGGCCCCGGCGCATCAGCACTTCTTCAACTTCCGGATCGACTTCGACGTCGACGGCACGAGCAACCGACTCGTCGAGGAGAACACGCACGGCGTGCCAAGCGCCACCGGCAACGCGTTCGTCACGGACGAGACCGACATCGGCACCGAAGGCTTCCGCGACCTCGCTCCGACCTCGAACCGCCACTGGGTCGTCGAAAGCGCGAGCCGCACGAACGCCCTCGGCCACCCGACCGCGTACGAGCTCGTGCCCGGCGACAGCCCGCCTGCCTACTCGCAGCCCGGCTTCGAGGGGCTTCAGCGGGCGCCGTTCGCACAGCACCCGTTGTGGGTCACGCGGTACCGCGACGGCGGCGAGCTCTTCGCGGCCGGCGACTATCCCAACCAGAGCGCACCCGGAGACGGGCTCACGAAGTACGTAGCCGACCATCAGAGCGTGGACGGTCGCGACCTCGTGGTGTGGTACACGGGCGCGTTCACGCACTCGCCGGCCGTCGAGGACTACCCCGTGATGCCGACCGACGAGATCAGCTTCTCACTGCGCCCGCACGGCTTCTTCGACGAGAACCCGGCGCTGGACGCTCCCTGAACTCGGAGCCTGGAAGGGCGGAGGCCGCGCCGGCCTCCGCCCTTCCGGCGGCGATGCCGCGCGCCGACGATCGTGCCGTCAGACCGTCCGGCCGCCGACCTGCCAGACCGGCCCTTGCGTCGCAACCGGCACGGTGTCGGACAGGGCGCGCAGGATCTCGACGCCGCCGGTGATGCTCTCCTCGTCGCAGCGCTCGAAGCAGCGCGTGACGACGTCCGCCGCGGTGCCGTACCCGAACCGGCGCGCGGCCCGGAAGCGGAGCCCCGTCGCACCGCTGCTGCGGGCCGGGTTCAGCGGGGAGAGGAGCAGGGCCGCCCGGTCGACGAAGTCCGTCGAGTCGAGCCGCACCTCCGCGTAGACGTCGCTCCAGTCGGGGGGAAGCTCCGCGATCGCGCCGGTCCACGCGTCCGCGAGCTTCTGCTGCACGCGCGGCTCCTCGGCCGGCCGCTCGTTCGCGTCCACGAGCTTCAGCTCGCCGGCGATGCCCTCCTGGTCGAGCCGCCGCAGCAGCCGCCGGATGCCCTCGGGCGCCACACCGTCGCCCTGCCTGCCGGCCGAGAAGCGGATCTCCTTGCCGAGGCGGCCGGGGTTCGCCGGCCCGAGCAGCGCGGCGGCGCGGTCGCAGCGTCCGTCGTCCGCCACGTCGAGCTTGAGTTGGGCCGAGGCCCAGCGCTGCGGGAGCCCGTCCTCGATCGCGTTGAACTGCTCCACCAGGCCCACGAGCCCAGCATAGACTCAGGTCGTGGCGAAGGTTGAGCAGGAGCGCGGAACGCTGGGGCGCGAGCAGCTGCGCGAGTTCTTCCGCGAGATGCTCCTCATCCGCCGCTTCGAGGAGAAGGTCGAGGAGCGGTTCCGCGCCGGCGACCTGGCCGGGTTCCTGCACGTCGCGATCGGCCAGGAGGCGGTCGCCGTCGGTGTCTGCCGCGCGCTCGAGGACGGCGACGTGATCGCCTCCACGCACCGCGCCCACGGGCACGCGCTCGCGAAGGGGACGACGCCGAACGAGCTGATGGCGGAGCTGTACGGGAAGCTCGAGGGCTGCTCCCACGGCTACGGCGGCTCGATGCACCTCTACGACGTCGAGCGCGGCAACCTCGGCGCCAACGCCGTCGTCGGCGGCGGGCTGCCGCAGATCACGGGCGCGGCGCTCGCGTTCAAGCTCAGGGGCGAGCCGCGGGTCGCCGTCGCCTTCTTCGGGGACGGTGCGACCAACATCGGGAGCTTCCACGAGGCGCTCAACCTGGCGCAGCTCTGGAAGGTGCCGGCGCTGTTCGTGCTCGAGGACAACAAGTGGGCCGAGTCGACGCCCGAGTCGCAGCACTCGCCCATCCGCGACCTCTCCAAGCGCGCCGAGGCCTTCGGGATGACCGCGATCAAGGTCGACGGCCAGGACGTCGAGGAGGTCTACAAGGCGACGAAGAAGGCGCTCGAGCACGCGCGCTCGGGCAAGGGCCCGGTCTTCCTCCACGTCGACACCTACCGCCTCTCCGGCCACTACATCGGCGACCCGCAGGTCTACCGCTCGAAGGAGGAGCAGCGCGACGTGCGCGAGCACCACGATCCGCTGCCGCCGTTGCGCGCGAGGCTCGAGCTCTCGGACGAGGAGCTCGAGGAGCTGGACGCGGAGGTGCAGGAGATCGTCGAGGCCGCGGTCGAGTTCGCCAAGAACGGCACCGACCCGAAGCCCGAGGACGCCCTCAAGAACGTCTATGCCTGAGCTCTCCTATCGCGAGGCCGTCCGCGACGCGCTCTCGCGGGCGATGCGCGAGGACGACGACGTGTTCGTCATGGGCGAGGACATCGCCGAGATGGGCGGGTCGATGGGCGTCACGCAGGGGATGCTCGACGAGTTCGGGCCCGAGCGCGTCCGCAACACGCCGATCTCCGAGATCGCGCTCGCGGGCGCCGCGATCGGGGCCGCGATCCAGGGGATGCGCCCGGTCGCCGAGATCATGTACGAGGACTTCCTGACGCTCGCGACCGAGCAGATCATCAACCAGGCCGCGAAGCACCGGTACATGTCCGGGGGCCAGGTCACCGTGCCCGTCACGTTCCGGACGCAGGGCGGCGCCGGCTGGTCGCCGGGCGCCCAGCACGCGCAGCAGCTCGAGGCATGGTTCGTCCACATCCCCGGGCTGAAGGTCGTGTTCCCGTCGACGCCGACCGACGTCCGCGGGCTGCTCTGGTCGGCGATCTACGACGACAACCCGGTCGTCTTCTTCGAGCACCGGACGCTCTACGGGCTCAAAGAGGAGGTGCCAGACGAGCTCGAGCCGACCCCGATCGGGAAGGCGCGCGTGCACCGCGAAGGCGAGGACGTCACCGTGGTCGCGACGGGCCGCCTCGTCCACGAGGCGCTGAAGGCTGCCGAGGAGGCGGAGCAGGACGGGATCTCGGTGGAGGTCTTCGACCCGCGCACGCTGCAGCCGCTCGACGAGGAGGCGCTCATCGCGTCGGTCAAGAAGACGAACCGATGCGTCGTCGCCCACGAGGCCGTCGTTCGGATGGGCTACGGGGCGGAGATCGCGGCCGTCGTCCAGTACCAGGCGTTCGACTGGCTGGACGCGCCGATCGAGCGTGTGGGCGCGAAGTTCACGCCGCTCCCGTTCGCGCCGGTCATGGAGGAGTGGTGCGTCCCGCACGCCGGGAACGTGCTCGACGCGATCAGGCGGACCGTGGGGCGCGATGGCGACTGAGGTCAAGCTCCCGCGCCTCGGCCAGGGGATGGAGTCCGGGACGATCGTCAAGTGGCTCAAGTCCGAGGGCGACAGCGTCGAGAAGGGTGAGCCGCTGTACGAGCTCGACACGGACAAGGTCACGCAGGAGGTGGAGGCGGAGGCCTCGGGCGTCCTGCTCCGGATCTCGATCCCGGAGGGCGAGGTCGAGGTCGGGAAGACGATCGCGGTGATCGGCGAGGCCGGGGAGGAGGTCGCCGCGCCGGAGGTGGCGAAGGTCGCCGAGGACGAGCAGGAGGAAGGCTCGCCCGGCGCCGCTCGCGCGGAGGAGCGCGAGCGCGGCCGGCAGGCCTCCGCCGACCAGGCCGCCGCCACCGAGACGAGGCAGCCCGTCACCGCGACGGGAAACGGCGGCGGCGGGCGCATCAAGGCCTCGCCGCTCGCCCGGCGGATCGCGCGTGAGCGCAGGATCGACCTCGCCGCCGTCACCGGCACAGGCCCGGAAGGACGCGTCGTCGCGGAGGACGTCGAGCGCGCAGCCGCCTCGCCGGAGCCACTCGCGGCGCCCGCGCCTGCGGTCGCGGCCCCTGCGGGCGAGGTGGTGGTCGAGCAGCTGACGTCGATGCGGAAGACGATCGCGCGCCGGCTGACGGAGGCGTGGCAGGCGCCGGTGTTCCAGCTCGGCCTCACGGTCGACATGGAGCGCGCGCAGGCGCTGCGTGTCCGGCTCGTGGAGATCCACGCCAAGGACGGCGTCAAGCCCACGGTCGGCGACCTCCTGACGAAGGTGTGCGCGGCCGCGCTGATGCGTCACCGCGACGTCAATGCGCTCTTCCGCGGCGACACGATCGAGCTCCATCCGGCGGCGAACGTCGGCATCGCCGTGGCGATCCCGAAGGGGCTCGTCGTCCCGGTGATCCGCTCCTGCGAGCGGCTGTCGATCGCGGAGATCGCCGCCGCGCGCGCCGAGCTCGTGGGGCGCGCGCGCGAGAGCAAGCTCACCCAGGAGGACCTCGCGGACGGGACTTTCACGATCTCGAACCTCGGCATGTACGGGATCGAGCGCTTCATCGCAGTCCTCAACCCGCCGCAGGCGGCGATCCTGGCCGTCGGCTCGATCGAGGACAAGGTCGTCGCGGTCGGCGGCCAGCCGGCGGTGCGGCCGCGGATGGAGATCACGCTGACCGCCGACCACCGCGCCGTCGACGGCGCGACGGGCGCCGAGTTCCTGGCGACGGTGAAGGAGCTCCTGGAAGAGCCCGGCCTGGCGCTGTGACCCAGGTCTGGTACCACGTTCGCGACCTCGCGGCCGGCCGCCGCTTCTACACGAACAAGCTCGGCTTCAGGGAGACCTACCTCGACCCGGACGGGCAGTGGGCGGAGCTCGAGCGCGGGGGCATGGAGATCGGGCTCGCGGAGGGCGACCCGCAGGGCGAGGACGGGGCCGTCGCGCACGTGGACGTCCCTGACGTCAAGGCGACCGCCGAGGAGCTTCGCCGCGACGGCGTCGACGTCGGCGTCGTCTTCGAGCTGCACGGCGAGATGCGCCTCCTCGACGTCTTCGACCCGGACGGCAACCGGATTCAGCTCGCGCAAGAGCTCTGACGCGACCGCGGGCCGTACACTCCAGGCCGTGATCCGACAGGCCGGTCCGCAGGACGTCCGGTTCCTCCGTGACATGCTCAAGCACGCGTATCACTGGCGCCTGAACCAGGATCCGGACCTGCCCGTCGCCCGCTATGTCAACAACTTCGGCCGGCCGGGCGACGCAGGGCTCGTCGCCTGGGAGCACGGGCCCGTGGGCGCCGCCTGGTATCGGGTCTTCAGCGCAGACGAGCCGGGATTCGGCTTCGTCGACGAGGAGACGCCGGAGCTCACGATCGCCGTCGTCCCCGGCCGTCGCGGCGGCGGGCTCGGGGCCGAGCTGCTGCAAGCGTTGCTCGACCGGGCGCGCGAGGACGGCCACACCGCGATCAGCCTCAGCGCCGAGGCCGACCACACCGGGCTCTACGAGCGTCACGGCTTCGAAGCCGTCGAGCAGAAGGACGGCACCGTGACGATGCGGAAACAGCTCTAGGCAGTAACCGTGCAGGGCCTCGAGCTGTCGCGCCGCTTCTACTTCGAGGCGGTGCGGCCGATCCTCGACCGCCGCTTTCCCGCACTCGAACACGCCGCCGCGCTGATCGGGCCCGGCTCCGAGGTGCTCGGCTACGACGACGAGGTCTCGACCGACCACCACTGGGGGCCTCGCACCCAGCTGTTCGTTCGCGACCGCGCCGTCGGCGAGGCGATCGACCTCGCGCTCGGCGAGGAGCTGCCGACGACGTTCGGCGGCTTCTCGACGAACTTCGCGCCGCCGGACGAGTTCGGCGTGCGCCTGCTCGCGGCAGTCGAGGCCGGCCCGGTCGCGCACCGAGCGGAGGTCCTCGAGCTCGGCACGTTCCTCCGCGAGCGCCTCGGAGTCGACCCGCTGCAGGGCTTCACGGTCACCGACTGGCTCGCGACCCCGGCCCAGCGGCTCCTCGAGACGACGGCAGGGGAGGTGTTCGCCGACCTGGTCGGCGACCTGACACATGTCCGTGACCTGCTCGGCTGGTATCCGCACGACGTCTGGCTGTTCGTGATGGCGGGCCGCTGGCGGCGCATCGCCCAGCTCGAGCACCTGCACGGACGTGCCGGGCTCGTCGGCGACGAGCTCGGTTCTCGTCTGCTCTGCGGCGCGCTGGCGCGGGAGCTCATGTCCCTGGGCTTCCTCCAGAACCGGCGCTATCCGCCGTACGCGAAGTGGCTGGGAACCGCCTACGCGCTACTTGGGCTCCCGGAGCTCGGTGCGATCGAGAGCGCCGTCGGCGCGGGGGACTGGAGATCGCGCGAGGAGGCTCTGGTCGTGGCCTACGAGGCCGTCGCGGGTCGCCACAACCGGCTCGGACTGACGGAGGCGGTCGACCCGACGGTGCGCGATTTCTGGGGACGCCCGATCCGGGTCCTGATGGCCGACCGCTTCGTCGACGCGCTGCGGGCCGCCATCGAGGATCCCGATCTCCGTGCGATCGACCACGAGGCGGGCTCCATCGACGCGATCTCCGACAACACGGACGTCCTCACCGGGCCGGGCCTCTGGCGGCGGGCGGCCGACCTCTGGTCGGGAGAAGAACCGGCCTCCCGGAGTCCGGCCGCATCGCCTCGCCCCAGCCGCTGAGCCTGACCAAGGTGAAGCTCTGCCCGCCCGAAAGAGCGTCGGCGCTACGCTAGGCCCGGAAACCAGCGACCTCCAGGAGACGAGATGGAATGTGACGTTGCCGTCCTCGGCGGCGGGCCGGGCGGCTATACCGCTGCGATTCGCGCGGCGCAGCTCGGGGCCAAGACGTTCTGCATCGAGCGCGAGCCGGAGCTCGGCGGCACCTGCCTGCGCGTCGGCTGCATCCCGACGAAGGCGTGGGTGCAGACCGCCTACGCGCTCAAGGAGGCCGACGAGACGTTCGAGAAGCTCGGCGTCAAGCTCGGCGGCTTCCAGCTCGAGTTCGGCACCGCGAACGAGTGGAAGGCCGGCGTCGTCAAGCAGATGACGCAGGGCGTGGCATCCCTGTTCAAGGCGAACGGCGTCGAGTGGGTCAAAGGCGTCGGCACCTTCAGGGACGCGAACACGATCGCCGTCGAGGGTGGGGAGGACGTCACGTTCAAGTCGGCGATCATCGCGACGGGGTCGGCGCCGCTGCGGCCGCCGATCGAGGGGATCGACTCGCCGCGGTGCGTGGACTCGACCGGGCTGCTGGCACAGACGGACGTGCCGGAACGCCTCGTCGTGCTCGGCGGCGGGATCATCGGCTGCGAGTTCGCGTCGATCTTCGCCCGCTTCGGCAGCGAGGTGACGATCATCGAGATGCTGCCGGCGCTGATCCCGCAGGAGGACGCGGACGCGGCGAAGGAGCTCGCGAAGCAGTTCGGCAAGCGCGGCATCGCGCTCCACCTCGAGAAGCAGTGCACCAGGGTGGAGGACGACGGCTCGCAGCTGACCGTGCACTTCGGGGAGGGCGAGACCGTCCAGGCCGACCTGATGCTCGTGTCGGTGGGCCGCGGCCCGACGGTCGACGGCCTCGGGCTCGAGTCGACCGGCGTCGAGTTCGACAGTCGGAAGGGCATCGCAGCGGACGAGCACCGGCGGACGACCGTCCCGCACATCTACGCGGTCGGCGACTGCGCCGGCTACTGGCAGCTCGCTCACACCGCTTTCCGCGAGGGAGAGGTCGCGGCGGAGAACGCCTGCGGCCACGAGTCGGTGGTCGACAACCGGGCGGTGCCGCGGCCGATCTACACGGATCCCGAGATCGCCGGCGTCGGCCTGACCGAGGCCGAGGCGCGCGAGCAGTACGGCGACGACGTCGCCACCGGCATGTTCCCGTGGATCGCGAACGCCCGCGCCGTCATGCAGAACGAGACCGTCGGCTGGGTCAAGTCGATCCACGAGACGCGCTACGGGGAGCTGCTCGGCCTCGTCATGGTCGGCCCGCACGTGACCGACATGATCGAGGCCGGCGTGGTCGCGATCGACGCGGAGGCGACGGTGGAGACGGTGGCCGACGGCATGGCCCCGCACCCGACGCTGTCGGAGGCGATCAAGGAGGCGGGCCTCGTCGCGCTCGACCGCGCGATCCACCTGCCGCCGCGCCGGCGCGCCAAGGCGACCGCGTAGTCACACCACAGCGCGGGGAGACGCCGTATCCAGGGCGGCGTGTTCGCCGTTCTGTAGAGGTCATGGCAACGGCCGCACCCGAGGTCCCGGTCCTCGCACGCGATCTCGCGTTCGAACGTCTCTATCGCCGGCACGTCAAGGATGTCTACCGCTACTCCCTCGCGCTCCTGCGCGATCCGGCGGACGCGGAGGACGTCACCCAGACGACGTTCATGAACGCATACCGCGCGATCAAGCGCGGAGAGCAGCCACGGAAGCCGCAGAACTGGCTGATCAAGATCGCGCACAACGCCGCCCGCACGCGCTATGCGCGCTCGGCGCGGCGTGTGAAGGAGGTGCCGCTCGAGGAGCATCTCGACACGATCCCGATGCCGGACGACGAGCAGCCGGATCTGCGGGAGGTGCTCGACGCGCTCGGCCGCCTGCCGCTCAACCAGCGCGCGGCGCTGGTGATGCGGGAGCTGGAGGGGCGCTCCTACGCCGAGATCGCGGACACGATCGGCGTCTCGGTCCCGGCCGTGGAGACGCTGATCTTCCGCGCCCGCCGTTCCCTGAGGCTGAACGCCTCGGCCGTCCGCGTCCTCGGCCTGGTCCCGTTGCCTTCGTCGCTGGCGCAGCTCTTCGACGGCGGGGCGGTCATAGCGGGCGGAGGCGCCGCGCTCGGCTCCGGCTTCCTCCTCAAGGTCGCGGTCGCTGTCGTCGCGGGGGCGCTCGCCACCGGAGTCGCGGGGGGTGGGCATGGTCGGGACGCCCGGGCCGCTTCGGCGACCGAGCACGTCGCCACCCCGACGTGGAGCGCCGGCCTCGGTGCGGTCACACGCCTCGCCCGGGGGCCGGCGGTTGCCGCCGTCGATGCCGGAAACTCCGTCCGCGCGCAGGCGCGCGGGGCCCCACGGCCCGGGATCGCGAGCCACCGGCCGATCGAGAACGGCGACGTCGCGGAGGCCGGCTCCTCGTTGGTCGGGAGCGACGCGTCGACGTCCCCAACGGCATCCTCGCGGCCTCCGGCGCCGTCCCGGCCGGACCCCGTCCAGCAGGTCACGAGCGTCGTCCAGACCGTGACGGAGGGTCTGCCGCCGCTTCCGGTGGCGGTGCCGCCGTTGCCGTCGGCGCCGACGGTGCCTCCTTTGCCGCCCGTGCCGCTGCCGGGACTACCCTAGGTCGGGACGGGGACGGCCACCACGCCGTGGCCGCACCGCTGTAGGTGGATGGAGCTGTAGATGTAGGTGGATGTAGATGGAGCGCGGGAGACTCGATCTTCTCCCGCGCTCCGAAAGATCCCCCGGGGCCCGCGGGCGGCATGACCCCGGGGTGGGGACGAGGGCACGTCCTGTCACAAGAGATGCCGCGGAAGCAAGAAACTTGCGCGTCTCTCGGCGAGGTTTCAGCGGTCGTGAGCCCACGGCGGTCGGTGTGTACGCTCGGTCGGCGAGGAAAGGAGATTTGATGGCGGTCATGAACAGGCGCAACGCAATCCTGGGCTGGATTGTCTGGCAGCTGGCGAAGTCGTTCGCGAAGAGGAAGGCGGAGGAGGCCACACCAGGCCGGGGCGAGTACGCCGGGCTGAACAGGCCTGCGATCGCGGTGATCGCGGCGACTGTGGCATTCGTCCTCCTCTTCTGGCGCAAGCAGGCGACGCAGAGCGAGGAGGCGGCGTAGGTGGCGGACGTCCCCGAGGGGCTCGTCCGTCCCGCTCTGTCCCACGTCCGTGCCTACGAGCCGGGGAAGCCGGTCGAGGAGGTCCAGCGCGAACTGGGGCTCGAGCGCGTCGTCAAGCTTGCGTCGAACGAGGGCCCGCACGGGCCCTTCCCGTCCGCCCTGGCCGCGCTCGACCGGGCCGCGCGCGAGCTGAACCGGTACCCGGACGGAGGCGCGTACCGCCTTCGGGCCGGCCTCGCGCAGCGGCACGACGTCGCGTTCGAGGAGGTGGCGATCGGCTCGGGGTCGGACGGGGTCGTCGACACGCTCAGCCAGGCGCTGCTCGATCCCGGCGACGAGGTCGTCCTCGGCTGGCCGTCCTTTCCGAGCTACGCGATCTACGGCGCCAAGGCCGGCGCGCGCCCGGTGCAGGTGCCCCTTCGGGACGTGCGCTACGACCTCGATGGGCTGATCGCGGCCGTGACGCCCCGCACCAAGATCGTCTACATCTGCCACCCCAACAACCCCACAGGGACGACGAGCACGCGCGCGGAGCTGGACGCGTACTTCGACCACGTGCCGGAGCACGTCCTGACCGTCCTCGACCAGGCGTACTCCGAGTACATCGACGACCCCGACTACGCGGACGGAGTCGCGGACTACTTCCGTGCAGGCCACCGGGTCCTGGTCACCCGCACGTTCTCGAAGATCTACGGGCTCGCCGGCCTGCGGGTCGGCTACGGCGTCGGCCCGCCCGAGATCGTGACCGCGCTGAGCAAGACGCGCCGCGCGTTCGACCTGTCGACGCCCGCGCAGGAGGCTGCGATTGCAAGTCTCGACGCCGCCGACGAGCTCGCGCAGCGGCGAAGGCTGAACGAGGAGGGACGCGCGGAGCTCGAGCAAGTGCTCCGGGCCCACGGGCTGGAGCCCGCAGGCCCCGCAGCCGGCAACTTCCTCTTCGCCGAGCTGGGGGAGGACGCGCAGCCGTTCTTCGACGCGCTGCTTCGCCAGGGCGTGATCGTCCGGCCGCTCGCGGGCTTCGGCGCGCCGGACGCGATCCGGGTGACGGTGGGTACGTCGGACGAGCACGCGTTTCTCGACGAGGCGCTCGCGCGAGTCGAGACTGCCGCCGCCGCCTCCTGACAGACTGCCCGCGTCGTGACGAGCTTCCGGCGCCAACTTGGCCTCCTCGGCCGTGCGCCCGGCTACCGCCTGCTCTTCTTCGCCACGCTCGGGTCGAGCTTCGGGACGCTCTTCGCGCTGCTGGCTCTGGCGATCGACGTCAAGGACCGGACCGACTCGGGTGTCTGGGTCAGCGCGCTGATGGTGGCACAGTTCCTTCCGGCGGTGGCCGTGGGCCTCCTCGCCGGGCCGCTCGTCGACCGGCTGCCGCGCAAGAGCCTGATGGTCGCCGCCGACCTCGCGCGTGCGGCGATCTTCTGCATCCTCCCGTTCGTCAGCTCCCCCGGCGCGATCGTCGCGCTCGCGGCGCTGGCCGGGTTCGCGACCGGCTTCTTCCGGCCCGCGGTGTACGCCGGCCTCCCGAACCTCGTCGAGGAACGCGACCTCGCGGCGGCGAACGGGCTTCTCCAGGCGGTCGAGAACGTGAGCTGGACGATCGCGCCGCCGATCGCCGGGCTCATCGTCGCCGCCTGGGGCCCGCACACCGCCTACTGGATCAACGCCGCGTCCTTCTTCCTGTCGGCGGCGCTGATCATGGGGATCGCGCGCCGCCTCCTGCAGGTCGGGGAGGCGCTTTCCCGGGGCCACTGGCGCGATCTCGCCGACGGGATGCGCCTCGTCGTCAGTGCGCGGCCGCTGCTCACCGTCCTCGTGGCATGGACGATCGGCACGGCCGGCATCGCGCTCGTCGACGTGGGCGAGCCGTTTCTCGCCACGGACACGTTCAACGGCGGGGACTTCGGCTACGGCTTCATGTTCGGGAGCATCGGGCTCGGCCTCGCGATCGGCAGCTTCGGCGCCGCGGTCTCCGTCGAGCGGCGGTCGGTCGGCTCGGTGTACGGCGGCACGATCGCCCTGGCGGGGCTCGGGTACGGCCTCGCCGCGGTGTCGCCGAACGTCTGGGTCGCGTCGGCCTGCTGCGTCGTCGCGGGCATCGGCAACGGCGGCGCGAACGTGTGCAACGCCCTGCTCGTGCAGCGCGGCGCGCCGGACGAGCTCCGCGGCCGCGCCTTCACCGTGATCATGAGCGTCAACTACATCTTCTTCGGGGTCGGGTTCGTCGTGGCCGGGCTGATGGCCGATGCGATCGGGCCGCGCTGGGTGTGGGGGACGGCCGCCGTGCTCTTCGGCTTCGCGGCGGCGGCGGCATGGGCCCTGATCCACGGGGCCGACCTGGAGCTTCCGGCCGAGGCCGTTCCCGAGCAAGCGGTCGCGTGAGCGCGCGATGAGCCGCGGCACCTGGACGCGAGAGACGCTCGTAGGCGGCATCCGCTCGGGCGACCGGCGCGCGCTGGCCCGGGCGATCACGCTCGTGGAGAACGCCGATCCGCTGGCTCACGAGCTCGTCCGGGACGTCTACCCGGACACCGGCAACGCCTACGCGATCGGCGTGACCGGGCCGCCCGGCGTCGGCAAGTCGACCCTGATCAGCGCGCTCGTGCGGCACGTGCGCGCGCAGGAGCGGAGCGTCGGCGTCGTCTCGGTCGACCCGTCGAGCCCCTTCTCGCACGGCGCGCTGCTCGGTGACCGCATCCGCCTGTCGGACCACTTCCTCGACAAGGAGGTGTTCATCCGCTCGATGGGGACGCGCGGTCACCTCGGCGGCCTCGCGGAGGCAACGCTTCAGGCGCTGCTCCTCCTCGACGCCGCGGGCAAGGAGCTCGTGTTCCTCGAGACCGTCGGCGCGGGCCAGAGCGAGGTCGAGGTGATCGGCATCGCCGACACCGTCGTGCTCGTCCTCATGCCCGGGTCGGGGGACTCCGTCCAGGCGCTGAAGGCTGGGATCATGGAGATCCCGGACGTGATCGCGATCAACAAGCGCGATCACCCGGCGGCGAAGACGATGCTCAACGAGGTGCGGTCGATCCTCTCGCTCGACCGCGAGCCCGCGTGGCGGCCGCCGATCGTGCTGACGGAGGCGACGCGGGACGAGAACGTCCCCGAGCTGTGGGACAAGATCGCCGAGCACCGGGCGCACCTCGAGTCGGAAGGGCAGCTCGAAGAGCGGCGCCGGAGGAACCTGGCCGGCGAGGTGTTCGCGGTCGCGTCCGGCCGCGCGAAGGCGCATCTGGAGCAGACGGTGCAGGACGACCCCGAGCTGCGGCGGCTGCTCGACGAGGTGCAGCGGCGCGAGCTGGACCCACTGTCGGCCGTAAGCGAGATACTTGACCGGGTGTTCAAGCTTGGCGACGCAGAAGACCGCACCGGCACTGACTGACATCGAGGGCGCGAGAGCGCGCCTTCAGGGGGTCGCGGCGCTCACGCCGATCTACCCCTCGGAGACGCTCTCGCGGCTGTGCGGGCGCCCGGTGCGTCTGAAGGCCGAGAACCTCCAGCGGACCGGCTCGTTCAAGGTCCGCGGCGCCGTCAACAAGCTTGCGTCGCTGTCAGCGGCCGAGCGGGAAGCCGGAGTGGTCGCGGCGAGCGCAGGCAACCACGGCCAGGCGGTGGCGTGGGCCGCTCGCGAGCTGGGCGTGAGCGCGCGGATCTATGTGCCGCTCGACGCCCCGATGGCGAAGGTCGATGCATGCAAGAACTACGGCGCCCTCACGCAGATGACCGGCGCCGACTTCGAAGACGCGCTCGAGGCCGCCGAGAGCGACGTCGAGGAGACCGGCGCGACGTTCATCCACCCCTACGAGGACCTGCTCGTCGTCGCGGGCCAGGGGACGATCGGGCTTGAGCTCCTCGAGCAGGAGGAGGACGTCGAGACCATCCTGATCCCGATCGGCGGCGGTGGGCTCGCGCTCGGGATCGCGATCGCGCTGCGGGCCGTGCGGCCCGAGGTCCGTCTGGTCGGCGTCCGGGCAGGCGTGGACGGCTACACGATCGCGGACGGGATCGCGGTCAAGGTTCCGAGTGACTTCACGATGCCCCTGCTCGAAGGCCTGCTCGACGACATCGTCGCGGTCTCGGACGAGGAGATCAGCGAGGCGATCGTCCTCCTGCTGGAGCGCGTGAAGCTCGTCGTCGAGGGCGCCGGCGCGGTCGGCGTCGCCGCACTGCGCGCGGGCAAGGCGGGCGGCTCGGGCCCGGCGATCGCCGTCCTGTCCGGCGGGAACATCGACGCGACGATGCTGATCTCCGTCATGCGGCACGGCCTGACCGTCGCGGGCCGGTATCTCGTCGCCCGCACGCGGCTCCAGGACCGGCCGGGCGAGCTGATCAAGCTGCTGGCGCTGGTGGCGGAGGAGCGCGGCAACGTGATCTCGGTCGAGCACCACCGCGAGGGGATGGACGTCCCCGTGACGCAAACCGGGGTGGAGCTGACGGTCGTGACACGCGACGAGGAGCACTGCCTCCAGCTGCTCGGCGCGATGACCGACCGCGGCTACGCGGTCGAGCGGCTCAACTAGAGCCGCAGCGGCGGAACTCCACGGTCGGGCCCTTCCAGTCGTTGATGCCGCCGTGGAGGACCGGGCGGGCGTCGAGCCCGGCCGCGGAGAGCACGCTCGCGGCGACGCCCGCGCGTGCGCCGGACTCGCAGATCGTCACGACCGGCCTCTCCGGGTCGAGCCCGTCGCCGCCGCAGGCCCGCAGGAGGCGGTACGGGACGTGGAGCGTCCCGGGGATGTAGCCGGCGTCCCGCTCGAACTTCTCGCGCACGTCGAGCACCTGCACCGAGTCGTCCGCCAGGACCTCTTCGAGCTCCTCGACGGCGACGACGTCGGTGCGCTCGCTCGTGTCGGCGTGCGTGATGAAGCCCGCAAGCTCGAGGAAGCCGACCGAGCGCAGACCCCGCGCCGCCGCCTCGGCCTCCTCAGCCGACGCAGCGTGGAGCACGATCCGCTCCTCCGGATCGAGGAGGAACCCCGCCTTCGTGGCGAAGGACGGCCCCTCCGCGGGGATGCTGAGCGCGCCTTCGAGGTGGCCCGCGACGTGCGCGTCGGGCGAGCGGACGTCGAGCACCGTCGCGCCCTCGGGGCCGTCGAGCAGCTCGAGCGGGGCGGGCGCCCCGATGAACGGGCCGCGGTTCAGGGCGACGACGCGCGCCGTCGTCGGCGGCCGCGGCGTCGTCAGGGAGGCCGAGTCGTTGACGAACTCCTCCTCGTCGTCGTGCCCGAGGGCCCGGTTCGAGGCGCGTTCGGCCCCGATCGTCGAGGAGCGCGCGGGGCTCATCTCGACGCCGCAGAGCGAGCCCGCGACGTGGCCGGGATAGACGTCGGTCGCGTCCGGGAGCTCGACGAGCCGGCGCAGCGAGTGGAAGAGGTCGTGCGCGCCCTCCCGCGCCTCCACCGCGAGGTCGGGCCGGGCGGCGTCGCCCACGAAGAGCGAGTCGCCGGTCAGGACGGCGTCGTCGTCGACGACGAAGGCGCAGTGCTCGGGGCGGTGGCCCGGCGTGTGGACGACCCGGATGCGGCGCGCGCCGACCTCGATCACCTGGCCGTCCTCGAGCGGCTCGAACGGGTAGTCCGGTTCCGCGATCGGGTGGATCGAGACGGGCAGCCCGTGCTCGAGCGCAAAGCGGCCGTGGCCCGAGACATGGTCGGCGTGCGTGTGGGTCTCGAGGACGCGGACGATGCGGACGCCCGCCGCCTCGGCGGCCGCGAGATACGGCTCGATCGCGTATGCGGGGTCGACGACGACCGCCTCCCCTGCCCGCGGGTCGCCGATCAGATAGGAGGCGCAGCCGAGATCGTCGTCGACGAGCTGGCGAAACACCGAACCCGCAACGTAACACCCGCTCCCGCTAGCTTTCTTGAAGCTTCGCTAGGGCAGGAGCTCGACGTACCCGTCCGTTCCATCCACGCGGATCCGCTGCCCATCCCGGATCAGCCGGGTGGCATTCTCCACGCCCACGACTGCCGGCAAGCCGTACTCCCGTGCGATCACCGCGCCATGGGTCATCAGGCCCCCCACCTCCGTCACCAGGCCCTTGATCGCGACGAACAGGGGCGTCCAGCTCGGGTCCGTGTAGGCGGTGACCAGGATGTCGCCCGCTTCGAGATCGGCCTCCGCCATGTCCAGGATGACGCGGGCCCGCCCCTCGATGGTCCCGGCGGAAACCGGTAGGCCGACCAGGGCGCCGGCCGGCAGATCGTCGCGTCGGTACGCCCCGGCGATGACCTCGCCATCCGACGTGAGCACCCGGGGCGGCGTGAGCGCTTGATACGACCTGAACGCGTCCTTGCGCTGGCGGATGAGCTGGTCATCCACCTGGTTCGTGCGCACGACGTCGTGGAGCTCCTGGAAGGTGAGGTGGAAGATGTCTTCCTTCTCACGAAGCACGCCGGCCTGAACGAGTCGCTCGGCCTCTTCCAGCAAGGCCTGCTTGTACACGAAGTACCGGCTGACCATGCCGAACTTTGGATACTCCCGGTACCCGATGTAGGTCCGGACCTGGTCGATCCTCCGCTTGGCCTCTTCGGCCTTCCGCTCCCCTTCCGGCAAGGCACGCAAGCGCTCCAGCAGCTCCTGTTCCTTGTTCCAGGCCTCCTGCCGCCCCTGCTCGAAGCGCCGCTCGCCGGCGCCCGGCTCGAAGTTCTTGATGTTGCCGAGGATCAGGGGCACGAGCGTGGTGGGGCGTTCGCTCCAACGCGCCTTCGTGACGTCGATCTCGCCGACGCAGCGCATGCCGTACTTGTCGAGCCAGGCCAGGATGGCGTCTCGCGCCTCCCTCCCGCCCGAGAGCCTGGGCAGCTCGTCCAGGAAGTTCTCGTCCTCGACGTGCTGCAGAAATGCCACCACGTCCGGATGCGGACGGATCACGTCCGCCACGTCCAGGAGCGCCAGCCCCATCTCCGACGTGACGTTGTGGGGGACGGACTGGGTGAGCGTGTCGGCCGCGTTCTTCTCGCCCAGCCACGCCTGCAGCTGCTCGTTCAGCCACCAGGTGGCCTCCATCGCCGTCATGAAAACCTGATGGCTTTGCGGATCGAACAGGATCCGCTTCAGCTCCTGGATGTCCGCCCGGATGAAGTCGAGCAGCGCCGATCCGGACCTCGTCCGGATGTCGCGCTTCAAGGCGGCGATCGAGTCCTGGTTGCGCCCGATCAGCTCGGTGACGATGGCCGGATCGGTCTCGATCGCGGCTGCCGCGCCGCCGGCCGGCGCGCTGCCGGGATCCTCGTCCGGGAGCGACCGGATGAAGCCGTCGCGTTCGAGGACCGTCTGCAGCGCGTCCCCGATCAGCGGATCGGATTTCCCCAGGACCTCGAGGAGACCGGCGCGGCTCGCCGGCGAAGCCAGGGCCCCGGTGACGTCGACGAACAACCTCCCGCCGGCCTCGGCCATGGGCCGGGGGGTCGTCAGCTGCCACAGGGAGAGCCCCAGCGACTTCATGGGGTCGGTCATCATCTGCTGATGACCGACGGAGACGTAGACGTGGTTCTCTCGGTCGCCGGCCGCGGGGATGGGGAACAGCGTGGTGATCGGCCGGCTCTGGACGACCTGGAAGCCATCATCGACCAAGCACCATTCGATGTCCTGGGGGCGGCCGAAGTGCGCTTCGATCCGCCGGCCCAGCTGCGCAAGCCGCACGACCTGCGCATCCGTCAGCGCCGCCTGCTTCTGGCGCTCCGGCTCGATCGCCACTTCCTGTGTCCCGCCGGCTGGCAAGGCGTGGACGGCACGCTGCTTCGTGGCAACCGCCCTGGCGACGACCTCGCCGTCTCGCACCTTGAAGACGTCCGCGTTCACCAAGCCGGAGACCAGGGCCTCACCGAGGCCGAAGCCGGCCTCCACGGAGACGACCTTCCGGTTGCCCGTGACGGGGTCGGCCGTGAACAGGATGCCGGCCGCATGCGGGAAGACCATCTGCTGCACGACGACGGCCATGTGGACCTTCCGGTGGTCGAAGCCGTTCCGCAGGCGGTAGGTCACGGCCCGCTCGGTGAACAGCGAGGCCCAGCACCGGCTGACGTGCTGGACGATCGCCGCCGGCCCCGCGACGTTCAGGTACGAGTCCTGCTGGCCCGCGAATGAGGCCGTCGGCAAGTCCTCCGCCGTCGCACTGGATCGGACGGCGTAGGCGGCTTGCTCGCCGAGCCGGGCGAGCGGGCGGGTAATCGCCGCCGCCAGATCGTCGGGCATGGCGATCCCTTCGAGGGCTCGGCGGATCTCCGCGCTGAGCGCGCGGATCGCCTCCCGGTCGTCCGGCTTCAGGCGCGACAGCCGATCGAGCCGATCGGCGATCGACGGCGCTTCCGCCATGATCCGCTGGAAGGCATCCGTCGTCACGCAATAGCCAGCCGGCACGCGGACGCCTTCGATCCGCGAAAGCTCCCCCAGGTGCGCGCCCTTGCCGCCAACGACCGCGACGTGCGTCTGGTCGATCTCCTGGAAACCCAACACGTAGCAGCCCATCCGCTCCTCCCTTGTGCGTTCTCTTAAGAATGTTGCAGCGGGCCCGGCGCGCTAGCTTTCTCGAAGGAATGCGGTCGCGGATCAGCGGGGCCGTCCTCGTCGTCTCCGCGGCCGTGTTGGCCTTGCCGGGGGCGGCGCTGGCGCACGCGCAGCTCGTCCGGAGCACGCCGCCCGACCGTGCGGTCCTGGCGACCGCGCCGGCGCAGGCGCGCTTCGTCTTCGACGACTCCGTCCGGGCGGCCTCGGGGATCCGGGCCGTGCGGAACGGCGGCGGCTCGGTGCTCGCAGGGAAGCCGAACGTCGTCCGCGGGCGGACGCTCGTCGTGCCGCTGCAGAAGCGCCTCGACGACGGCGACTACACCGTCCTCTGGCGCGTGATCTCGGACGACGGCCACGAGATCTCCGGCGTGATCGCGTTCGCCGTCGGCGCCGGTCGCCCGCCGCCGACGCCCTCGCTCTCGGCTGAGAACGGCCCGACCGCGACCGACGTGTTCTCGCGGTTCCTGTTCATCGCGGGGGTCCTCATCGCCGGGGGAGGGGCGCTCTTCCGGCTCGTCGTCGGCGTGGGGCGCGAGCGCGTCGCGTTCGCCGGTTTCCTGATGGCGTTCTTCGGCGGGACCGGCCTGCTCAGCCACCACGCGTCGCTCTCGAGCCGCTTCGGGGCCGCGATCGCCGTCGCGACCGTGCTCGCGGCGCTCGGTGCCACAGCGGCGGCGATCTCGAGCGTCGAGCCCAAGGCGGCGAACGCCGTCTGGCTCTTCGGTCTCCTCCTGCTCCCCTTGCCGTCGTTCGCCGGCCACGCGCTCGATCCGGGGCGGCCGCGGATCGAGGTGGTCGTGGACGTGCTCCACATCGTCGCGGCGGCCGCCTGGTTCGGCGGCCTCGTCCAGCTCGCGTTCGTGCTGCGCCACGATCCCGACTCCGGGCGGAGGTTCTCGCTGCTCGGGATCGGTGCCGTCATCGCGCTCGCCGCGACGGGCGTCGCGCGCGCGTTCGCCGAGCTCGACTCCGTGAGCCAGCTCTGGACGACCGGCTACGGGAAGCTGCTGATCGTCAAGACGGTGCTGCTCGGCCTGCTCGTCTCGCTGGGCTGGATCAACCGATACAGGTTGCTGCCACGCCGCGCGTTCGGCGCGCTTGCGGGCGTGGTGCGCCTCGAGCTCGTCCTGCTCATGCTGCTCACGGTCGCCGTGGCGCTGCTCACCGACACGCGACCCGGGCGCGATCGGGGCGCGCTCGCCGCCCTCCCGCCGGAGCCGCCGCCGCTCCCTGCCCGGGACGCGTACGTCGTCGCCGGAGAGGACGGAGACCGCGCCGTGACGGTCGCCGTCGAGCCCAGGCGCACCCGCGTGACCGTGATCGGCCCGGAAGGCGGTGGCGTCGACAGGCTCGCGGTCACGGTGGCGGGCCGGCCGACCGGCAGCTGCGGAGCCGGGTGCTACGAGGCGGAGATCGCGCCACCGCGCAGGCGTGTCGCGGTGAAGGTCGGCGACCGGACGCTCGTCCTCCCGACGCCCGCCGCATGGCCCCCGCGGTCGGCCGCGGCCCTTGTCGCGCGCGCCACGCGCACGTTCGAGGGGCTCCGCAGCGTCAGCTACGTCGAGCGGCTCGCGTCGAGCCCGCGCGACCACATCGTCTCGGACTTCACCCTGGAGGCGCCGAACCGGTTCACCTACCGCATCCACGGCGGGCCGTCCGCGATCGTGATCGGCGGGCGTCGCTGGGACCGCATCGGGAAGGGCCCCTGGGACGAGACCCCGTTCTCCGCCTTGCCCCAGCCGACGCCGATCTGGCAGGGACGGGTCACGAACGCCTACGTCCTCAGCCGGACGCCGCGGGAGACGACGGTGACGTTCCTGAACCGGCGCGCACCGGCGTGGTTCACGGTGCGGCTGACGCCGCGGACGGCGTTACCGAGCGAGCTCCGGATGACCGCGATCGCGCACTTCATGCACCACCGCTACTTCGGCTTCAACGCGCCGAGGCAGGTCTTCCCGCCGGGGAAGTAGCGCCGGCCGCCGGCCGACTCTGTGGAGCGATCGTCACACTCTCGTTCCAGCTGGGACGCGTCTCCAACGGCCACGTCTAGGGACAGACCCTTGTTGTTCGAAGGTCACACTTTCGGCGCAGTGTCCGTCCTGGACGGCGCTCTAAAGACCTAGATGCTTGGCGATGACCATGCGCTGCACCTCGTTGGTGCCCTCGCCGATCTCGAGGATCTTCTGGTCGCGGTACAGCCGTGAGATCGCGAACTCGTCCATGTAGCCGTAGCCGCCGTGGATCTGCAGGGCCCAGTTGGCCGCCCGGTTCGACAGCTCGCCCGTGTAGAGCTTCGCCTGCGCCGCCGCGAGGCCGAAGTCGCGCCCCTGATCCTTGAGCCAGGCGGCGCGGTAGACGAGCTGACGTCCGGCCTCGAGCTCGGTCGCCATGTCAGCGAGCCGGAACTGCACCGCCTGGAAGCTGCCGATCGGCTTGCCGAACTGTCGGCGCTCCTGCGCGTAGCGGAACGCGAGGTCGTAGGCACCCTGGGCAAGGCCGACGCCCATCGCCGCGACCGAGATCCGGCCGCCGTCGAGGATCTCGAGGAACTGACGGAACCCCTGGCCGCGCGGGCCGAGCAGGTTCGCCTCCGGGACGGCGCAGTCCTCGAACGTCAGCTCGCGCGTGTCCGAGGCGCGCCAGCCGAGCTTCTTCATCGGCGCCGAGATCTCGTAGCCCGCGGTGCCGTTGGGGACGATGATGTTCGAGATCTCGTTCTCGCCCGTGCGGGCGGTGACCGTGACGCAGGCGGTGATGTCGGTGCCCGCGTTCGTGATGAACATCTTGGAGCCGTTGACGACCCAGCTGCCGTCGCGGAGGTCGGCGCGCGTGCGTGTGGCGCCGGCGTCCGACCCGGCCTCCGGCTCCGTCAGCCCGAAGGCCGCGAGCCGCTTGCCCGACGCGAGGTCGGGGAGCCATTCCCGCCGCTGCTCCTCGCTCCCGAAGTAGTAGATCGGCAGCGTCCCGAGCGAGTGGTGCGCCGCGACGGTGATCGCGACGGACGAGTCGATCCGGGTCAGCTCCTCGACCGCGATCGCGTAGGAGACGGTGTCCCCTCCGGCTCCGCCGTACTCCTCGGGGATCGTCATCCCCATCAGCCCGAGCTCGCCGAGCTCGGAGACGAGGTCGTAGGGGAAGCGGCTCTCGCGGTCGAGCTCCTCCGCCACCGGAGCGACCCGTTGCTCCGCGAACTCCCGGACGGTCGCTCGGACGAGCTCGTGCTCCTGGTCGAGGTCGTAGTTCACTCGGACAGGCTCTGAGCGAGCTCGACGATCAGGCGCACGCCGTATCCCGTACCCCCGCGCTGGTGGAGGTAGTCGCCGCGGGACCGCTCGAGGAACCCGGGCCCGGCCATGTCGATATGGGCCCACGGGCCGTCTCCGGCGAACTCCTCGAGGAACGCGGCCGCGAGCGCCGGGGACGCCTGGCGCAGCTCCGACGAGTTCATCATGTCCGCGAAGGCGGAGTCGACGTAGCGCCGGTACCGCGGGTGGAGCGGGAAGGGCCAGGTGTGGTCGCCGCTCCGCTCGGCCGCGGCGAGGATCGCGTCGCGCCACCAGTCGTCGTTCGCGAACATGCCCGCGTAGAGGTCGCCGAGTGCCAGCTCCATCGCGCCGGTCAGCGTGGCGAGGTCGAGCAGATGGGTCGCGCCCTCGCGGCGCGCGTACCACAGCCCGTCGGCGAGGACAAGGCGCCCCTCGGCGTCGGTGTTCGTGATCTCGATCGTCTTGCCGTTCGCGGCGCGGAGGATGTCGCCCGGGCGGAAGGCATCGCCGCTGACGAGGTTCTCGGCCGCGGCGACCACGGCGACGATCCGAACGGGAAGGCCGAGCTCGGCGACCGCGGCCGCCCCGGCGATCACGCCGGCGCCGCCGGCCATGTCGCCCTTCATGTCGTACATCTTCAGAGCGGGCTTCAGCGAGATCCCGCCGGCGTCGAACGTGATCGCCTTGCCGACGAGGCCGAGCGTCACGTCGGCGCGCACCGGGCTCGGCGGGTCGTAGCGGAGGACGATCAGGCGCGGGCCGTTCGCGCTCGCCCGGCCGACGGCGGCGAGCGCGCCCATCCCCGCCTCGTCGATCTGGCTCGGCTCCAGCGCCTCGGCGGTCAGATGCGCGACGCCGAGCCCCGCGGCGCGCTCGGCCAGCGTCTCCGGCGTCAGCTCGTTCGGAGGCGAATTGGCGAGGTCGCGGGCGAAGTTGACCCAACGGGAGACGGTCGTGGCGCGCGCAGCCACCTCGGCCAGCCCGGACTGGTCGTCCGCGTACAGGACGAGCCGCTCGAGCGGCCGGCGTTGGCGCGCCTCGGTCTTCCACTGCGCCGGGCTGTACGCACCGAGCAGCGTTCCCTCGACGATCGCGCGCGCCTGCTCGTCGAGCGGGACGGGGAGCGTGCCGTCCAGCAGCCAGCCGATCGTGCCGCCGAGGTCGTCGACCGCGCGGACGACCGACGCCGCCGCGGTCCGAAGGGCGTCTGCGTCGACGGCCTCCGCCTTGCCGACTCCGGCCGCCGCGACCCGACGCGCGCCCGCCTCGCCGTCCGTATGGAGGAGCACCGTCCGTCCGAGCTCGCCCCGCAGCTCGCCGTCCTCGACGAGCTGACGCAGCCGGCCGGTCAGCTTCGCGTCGAGAGGGCCGCCGTCGTGATCGCGGAAGGCGTCGTCCCCTTCAGCGACGGCCAGAGCGAGCACGTCCGCCTCGATCCGGGCGGGCGCTTCGACTCCGACTGAGACCTCGTGCATCGGGCCGCGATGGTATCCGAGCAGGGATTTACGGTGTCTTTACGAAATCACGCTAACTCGTCTCAATTTCCTGCGTTCAATAGCCGATGACCTTGTTTGAGATGAACGCCACGGAACTGCGGCCCGTGCGCCCTTCACGCTTCCGACGTGGGAACACCCGGCGAACCGTCGAGGACCTTCTCGGACAGATCGGCGCCCTCACGGCCGAACGACAACGACTCCGCGAGAACGGCATCAGCGACGCGCGGCTCGAGCGCAACCGCATCAAGCTCGCCCGCGCGCAGTGGGAGCTGTCTCACGCGCTGATCGCCCGGTATAAGCCGGAAGCCGCTTAGATTCGGCCGCGCCCCCGAAGGCGCTACGCTCCCGGGCATGACGACACGAGAGTTCTTCGAGACGCTGGAGAGCCGCGTCGACTCGTCGAAGACGGCCGGGATGACCAACTCCTACCTCTTCGACATCGACGGCGCCGGCAAGTGGAAGGTCGACGTGCAGGACGGCAACGTCTCCGTCACCGAGGGCGAGGGCGAGGCCGACGCGGTCATCGCCACCTCGGAGGAGACGTTCGACAAGATGGTGAGCGGCGAGCAGAACCCCACGAGCGCCTACATGACCGGCAAGCTCAAGGTCAAAGGCGATATGGGCGCCGCCATGAAGCTCCAGAAGCTGTTCTAGCCGGTCACTCCTCCAGCTCGACCAGAACGGCGCCGCCGGCGACCCGGTCGCCCTCGGCGACGTTGACCGCTCGCACGACCGCGTCGTAGGGCGAGCTCAGCGGCGTCTCCATCTTCATCGCCTCGAGGACGACGAGCGGCTGGCGTGCCTTCACGGTCTCGCCGGGGGAGACGAGGAGCCGGATGACGGTGCCGGGCATCGGCGCGGTCACCGTGCTCTGCTCCGTTCCCGGGCCGTGCGGCTCCGCGGCGGCCGAGTCGACGTCAGGCGCGGCGGCCGGCGCCGGCGGGGGAACGTTCAGGCGGAACGGGGTGCGCCAGGGCGCCGCCGGCACCCGCAGCGGCGCGCGCGACAGCGGCGGGTGCTCGGTCAGGAACGCCGTCGTCGTGTCGCCGGCGCGCACCGCCGGATGGCGGACGAGCCAGCGCAGGAACGGCAGGTTCGTCGTCACGCCGTCGACCTCGGTCTCGGTGAGCCCGGCGGCGAGCCGGTCGAATGCCTCATCGCGCGTCTCCCCGTGCGCGATCAGCTTGGCGATCATCGGGTCGTACCCGATCCCGACCTCGTCCCCCTCGGCCACGCCGGCATCGACCCGGATTCCGGCAGGAAGGCGCAGGCGCTCGATCGTCCCCGTCTGCGGGAAGAACGTCCGCGGGTCCTCGGCGTAGAGCCGCACCTCGACGGCGTGTCCCTGCGCCTCCGGCGGGGCGTCGATCGCCTCGCCGGCCGCGATCCTGAGCTGCGCCTGCACGAGATCGACGCCCGTCACGAGCTCGGTGACCGGATGCTCGACCTGGATCCGGCCGTTGAGCTCCAGGAACCAGAAGTCGCGGCCGTCGAGCATGAACTCGGCCGTCCCGGCGCTCTCGTAGCCGATCGCGCGGGCGAACGCGACCGCGGCCGCGCTCATCTCGGCCCGCAGCGCCGGATCGAGCGCGGGGGAGGGCGACTCCTCCAGCACCTTCTGATGCCGCCGCTGGATCGAGCACTCACGCTCGCCGAGCGACACGACCTGCCCGTGCCCGTCGGCGAGCAGCTGGATCTCGACGTGGCGCGGCCGCTCGACGTAGCGCTCGCAGAAGACCGTGTCGTCGCCGAACGCCGCCTTCGCCTCGCGGCCGGCGGCGGCGAGCGCCTCGTCCAGCTCGGCGGCGGCCCGGACGACGCGCATCCCGCGCCCGCCGCCGCCGGCCGAGGCCTTGACGACGAGCGGGAAGCCGATCTCGTCGGGATCGCCGTCCGGGACGACCGGCACCCCGGCCTCGCGCGCGATCCGCTTCGCCTCGAGCTTGTCGCCGGCCGCCCGCAGCGCCTCCGGCGGCGGGCCGACCCACGTGAGCTCGGCCGCCCGCACCGACTCGGCGAAGTCCGGGTTCTCCGCGAGGAAGCCGTAGCCGGGATGGATCGCGTCCGCGCCCACCCGCTTCGCCGCACGGATCTGCTCCTCCGAGAACAGGTAGCTCGCGACCTCGGTCGTCTCGTCGGCGGAGCGGGCGTGCAGCGAGCCGGTGTCGTCGGGCGCGACGACGGCGACGGTCGCGATCCCGAGCTCACGGCAGGCGCGGAACACGCGCAGCGCGATCTCACCGCGGTTGGCCACCAGGAGCTTCCGGATCGTCATGGCCGGAAGCGGTTGGTCGTCATGCGTCGAGCGCGCGTGCCAGCGCCTCGCGCCCGTGCTCGAGCACCGGCTCTCCGTGCGCCGGCAGGACGAGCTCCACGGGCAGGTCGACCAGCGGCAGGAGGGCCTTGCGCGTCCGTTCGAGGCCCTCCGCGTCCTTCGCCCAGGGCGTCAGCCGCAGGCCGCCGGCCTGGTCGCCGAGGATTGCGTCGCCGAACACGAGCGCGCGCGGCTCCTCCAGCCAGAAGGCGACCTCGTCGCCGCGCTCCGCGCTGAACGCGCGGACGCCGGCCACGTCACCGCCCAGGCGCGCGCCGTAGCGGCGGGCGACGTCGTCGCGGCTGCGGTCGTGGAACGAGATCGTGGTCAGGACGACGACCGCCTTTCCGCTCTGCTTCACCTCCGCGTCGAGCTCGGGCCAGAGCTCGTCCGGCACGAGCGGATCGATGAAGACGTGCGTGTCCCCACCCGAGAACAGGACGCTCGCGACGTCGCCGTACGAGTCGTCGAGCCCGCCCTCGGCCGGATCGAACTCCGGGTGTGGGCCGGCCCAGCGCTTGAGGCCGGGCCGGAGCTCCTCGATCACTTCTTCCCCGGGTTGAGCAGGTTCTTCGGGTCGAACGCCTGCTTGATCGCGTTGTGCAGCTCGTAGGCGCGCGCGCCGAGCTGCCGCTCGAGCCACGGCCGCTTGACGGCGCCGACGCCGTGCTCGCCCGAGATCGTCCCGCCGAGGCGCAGCGCGAGCTCGAACAGCTCCTCGGATGCCTGGACGGCCGCACGCGCCTCGTCCGGATCCTCGTTGTCGACCAGGAAGGTCGTGTGCAGGTTGCCGTCGCCGGCGTGCCCCCACGAGGCCGCCGGCAGGCCCAGCCGCGTGCCGATGTCGAGCGACTCCTGGATCGCTTCGCCGAGGCGGTCGAGCGGGACGGCGATGTCCTCGCTCGCCTTGCCGCCGCGCTGCGCGTCGACCCGCAGGGCGACGCCGTCGCGCCAGCGCCAGATGGCGAGGATGTCGTCGGCGCGCTCGGGGGCGTGCAGCGCGAGGGCGTCCTCGCCGAGCAGCTCGAGCGCCTCCTCGCGCACGCGGGCCGCCTCCTCCGGAGCCCCGTCCGCCTCGGTGAGGACGCAGAAGGCGCCGGGCGGGATCTCCGTCGGGAAGCCGGCGCCGGCGTAGCGCATCGTCTCGCCGTCGAGGTACTCGATCGCGGCGACGGGCAGGCCGCTGCCGATGAGGCGCTCGATCGCGCCGCTGCCCGCGGCGACGCCGTCGAAGAAGCCGACGACGGGCAGGGCGACCTCAGGCGCCGGCGTCAACTGGAGCCAGATCGACGTGATCACGCCGAGCGTGCCCTCCGAGCCGACCAGCAGCGCCGTCAGGTCGTAGCCGGCGACGTCCTTCCGCACCGGGCCGCCGAAACGCACGACCTCGCCGGGGGCGACCACCACCTCGACACCCGTCACCCACTCGCCCGTGACCCCGTACTTGTACGCGTGCGGCCCGCCGGCGTTCGTCGCGACGTTGCCGCCGATCTGCGACTGCTCGGATGCGCCGGGATCGGGGGCGAAGAGGAGCCCGCCCTCGCGGGCGACGCGCCGCACGTTGCTCGTCGTCATCCCCGCCTCGACCTCCATCCGCCACAGCAGCGGGTCGAACGAGCGGACGCGGTCGACGCGCTCGAGCGAGACGACGACGCCCCCGTCGAGCGGCACGGCGCCGGCGGCGTAGCCGGTGCCGCCGCCCCGCGGGACGACGGCGACGCCGTGCTCGTAGCACCAGGCGACAACGGTCGCGACCTCCTCGGCGCTCTCCGGGAGCGCTACAGCATCGGCGCGGCCCGTGATACCGCGCCCCTCGGTGAAGTCGTTCAGGTACTGCGCGGAGGGTGCAACGACCTTCCCGTCGCCGAGGACGGTGCGCAGGTCGCGCTCGATCGAGGCGACGGCAGTCATGCGACCGCCCGCGCGAGCTTCCGCTTCGCGTCCCGCAGGACGGGCTCGCCGTGCGAGACGAGCACCATCTTCACCGGCAGGTCGAGCAGCTTCCGCAGCTCGGCTCGCAGCTGGGACGGGCTCGTGCGGCCGCCGAGGTACCGGAGCCACGAGTCGGGGCAGACGCGCAGCCCGCCCCGGGCGGCGCCGAGCACGCGGTCGCCGGGGACCAGCGCTTCGTGCTCGGGGATCCAGACCATCCGCTCGCCGGCGTCCCGAATCGTGATCGTCTCGACGCCGTCCGGCAGGTTCGCCTTTGCGTTGGAGGTCTCCGCGCCGAACCGCTCGCGCACCGCCTCCCGGCTCCGCCGGTGGAACGGGATCGTCGTCAGGACGTGGACTCGCTTCCCGCGCGCGAGCCGGTCGAGTTGACGCCAGCCGTCGGCGGGGACGAGCGGGTCCACGAGCACGAGCGTGCCGTCGTGCTCGTACGCGACCGAGCCGACGAGCTCGGGCCAGTCGGCGGGGCTGTCCTGCTCCGGATCCGGCTCCCAGTCGGGATGCGGCGCCGTCCAGCGCCAGAGCCCGCGCGCGAGCGGTTGCATCTCCATGCGCGAGAGGGTAATGAACCGGGACATGGCAGTCCGCTGGGGCATCCTCTCGACGGCGCGGATCAACCGGCCGATCATCGCCGCCGCGCGTGAGTCCGACCGCTTCGAGGTGGTCGCCGTCGCGAGCCGCGACCAGGAGCGCGCGGACGCGTATGCGCGCGAGCACGGGATCGCGCGCGCACACGGCACGTACGAGGCGCTGCTCGCGGACGCCGAGGTCGAGGCGGTCTACATCTCCCTGCCGAACTCGATGCACGTCGAGTGGACGATCCGCGCGCTCGAGGCGGGCAAGCACGTCCTGTGCGAGAAGCCGTTCGACCGGAAGGCGGCGGAGGTCGAGCGCGCCTTCGACGCCGCCGAGGAGGCGGGCCTGCTGCTGATGGAGGCCTTCATGTGGCGGCACCACCCGCAGACGAAGGCGCTCCAGGAGGTTGTCCGCTCGGGCCGGATCGGCGAGCCGCGGGTCGTGCTGTCGCGATTCTCGTTCCCGCTCGCGGACGAGCAGGACATCCGGATGCGGCCTGAGCTTGACGGCGGCGCGTTGATGGACCTCGGCTGCTACTGCGTGAGCGGGAGCCGGCTGATCGGCGGCGAGCCGGAGCTGGCGTTCGGCCGCCAGCTGGTCGCCTCCACCGGCGTCGACGTCCGCTTCCTCGGGACGCTCGAGTTCCCCGGCGGACTCCTCGCCCATTTCACCTGCGGCATGGACATCCCGTTCTCGACGCGCCTCGAGGTGGTCGGCTCGGAGGCGTCGGTCGTCGTCCCCGAGCCGTGGCAGTGCCGCGACCCGCACCTCGAGCTCGCCGGGGAGCGGATCGACGTCGAGGACGCGGACCGCTACCGGCTCCAGCTGGAGAACATGAGCGACGCGATCCGCGGCGAGGGCGAGCCGCTGCTCGGACGTGCGGACGCGGTCGGACAGGCGCGCACGATCGACGCGCTCTACCGATCGGCCGAGAGCGGCGCGGCCGTCTCGCTCTAGGGACGCACTGCGAGGCCGGCAGCCTCGACGGCTCCGCGGGCCAGCGCCTCGTCCTCGTCGCCGGCCAGCCCGCTGACGCCGACGGCCCCGACCCGGCGCCCGTCCTCGAAGACCGCGAGCCCGCCCTTGAAGAACGTGAAGAACGGGTCGAAGCTCGCCAGCTCGGCGGGATCCGCGCTCACCTTCGCCGCCAGCTCGCTCGTCGCGACCGCGTCGCTGCGCGCGGCCGTGTACGCCTTCCGCTGGGCGTTGAGGCGCGTGTCGGGCGCCGCGTCGTCCATGGTCGCGGCCAGGACGACCTCGCCGTGGGCGTCCGACACGAAGACCGAGACCGGCCCCGACGCCTGACGCACGATCCACTCCACGATCGCGAAGGCCTGCTCGAGCGTCACGGCGTCACTCTAGACCGGCGAGGGCGAGGGTCTCGGCGAGCGGCCGGACGCCCTCGCTGGCGCCGACGGCCGTGGTCGCGAGCGCTCCCGCGGCGTTCGCCAGGCGCGCGGCCCGCTCGAGTCGGCCAGCCGTCGAGCAATCCGTACAGCAGCCCGGCGGCGAACGCGTCGCCGGCGCCGGTCCCGTCCACCGCCTCGACGGCCACCGGATCGATGTGACCGTGGCCCGCGACGTAGCAGCCGTCAGGCCCCAGCTTCACGACGACCTCCCTCGCACCCGCGTCGCTGGAGGCTGCGGGCGGCCGCCTCGACGTCCTCCTTCGCCGGAGATCGCCCGTGCCTCGGCGAGGCTCGGCGTGAAGACGTCGACGTGCGGCAGCGACGGAAGGATCCGATCCCACCTCCCGCTGGCATCCCAGACGGGATCGAGGCTCGTGTGCAGTCCGCGCGCCCGCGCATCCGCGAGCAAGGACGCACACGGCGCGCCGTCGAGCGCGTCGAGCACGAGGGCTCCGGCGACGTGGAACGCGCGGCCGGAGAAGAGGTGGTCGCGATCGAGCTCCTCCTCCCGCAGCGTCGCGTTCGCGCCCTTCAGGTGCAGGAAGGTCCGCTCGCCGCCGCCGCTGACGAGCACGACGGTCGCCGACGTCGGCACGCCGGGGGCGACCACGACCTGCCGTCGGTCGAGCGCCCGCTCGTCGAGGACGTCCAGGAGGAAGGATCCGAACGGATCGGCGCCGACCTTCCCGGCGACCGCGGGCGTGAGGCCGAGCCGCTGGAGCGCCGTCGCCGTGTTGATCGCGCAGCCGCCGCTGCGCAGGACGAGCTGCTCGACGAAGCCGAGCGACCCCTCGCGCGGAAGCTCGTCGACCGGGCGCGCGATCACGTCCGCGACGAGGATTCCGAGGCAGACGACGTCCGGCGCCACCCGCCGAGGACCTCCTAGCGGCCGGAGCGAACCTGCAGCCGGCGGGCGATCGTGTCGAGCATGACCGCGAGCAGCAGGATGAAGCCCGTGATGACGTAGATCACGCCTGCCTTGTAACCGGCCGTGTTCAAGCCGTTGGACACGGTGACGATGACGAGCGAGCCCGAGGAGCGCGCCACGCACCTCGCCCCGGCCCGCCGAAGAGGCTCACCCCGCCGATGACAGCCGCCGCGATCGCGTTCAGGAGCAGCGTGCCGCCGCCGACGTTGAGGTCGACGGAGTTCACGTTCGCGGCAAGGATGATCCCGCCGACGCCGGCCATGGCGCCCGAGATCACGAAGACGAGGATCCGGATCCGGGCGACGTTGATCCCCGCTCGCCTCGCCGCCTCTGCGTTCCCGCCGACGGCGTAGACGTGACGCCCGAACATCGTGCGCTTCGCCAGGTAGGTCAGCAGAACGAGGAAGATGACGACGAGGACGCCGGCGAGCGGGCAGGCCCGTCGGCACGGTCGCGTGGTTGCAGATCGCGACCACCCCGAAGCAAGCGATCGCCAGCCCGACGACCTTCGCCAGGAGCATGAACGGCCCGCGGACAGCGAGCCCGGCCCTGCGTTGCCCGACGACGTGGGCGATTGCGTACACGGCGTACACCCCGCTGACGATCGCGGCGATGAGCCAGCCTGCGGCGGCGCTGAAGTAGTAGTACGCGGTGTCGTTGATCCAGTGGTCCTGGATCAGGATCGTCCCGCGCACCTCGAGGACCTGCAGGATCAGGCCCTGGAAGATGAGGAGGCCGGCTAACGTGACGACGAACGACGGGACGCCGACCTTCGCGACGATGGTCCCCTGTGCGGCGCCGAGCGCTCCGGCGATGGCGACGGCGATGACGATCGCCAGGATCCCTTCCACCGGAGCGATCAGCGAGAACGGGAAGTCGTGGTTCGACCCGGGGAGCTGCAGCTCCGCCACAGCGACCGCGGCGAGGCCGCTCAGGTAGCCGATCGAGAGGTCGATCTCGCCGAGCAGGAGCACGAAGACGACGCCGAAGGCGAGCATGCAGGTTCCCGCCAGCTGGATGATGATGTTGTTGAAGTTGTTGGCGGTGAAGAAGTTCGTCGCCTTGAAGCTGAAGAAGAGGATGATGATCGCCAGGCCGATGACGATCGGCAGGATCCCGAGGTTGCCGGTCCTGATGTTGTCGAGGGCTTGCCCGGCGAGGCTCCGCGGCGCCTCCTCCTCGGCGGCGGCGGTCGGGGCATCCGGCCCGACGATCTCGACCTGCGCCTCGGTCACGGCGCGGCCCCGGCCGTCTCGGCGATCCCGGCGACCTTCGTGGGCACGCCGGCCGTGATCGCCTGCACGACCTCCTGCTGCGTCGTCTTCTCCCGCTCGTAGACGCCGATGTCGTGCCCGAGGCGTAGCACCGTGATCCGGGTCGCCACCTCGAAGATGTCGTGCAGGTTGTGCGAGATGAGCACGACCGCGAGGCCTCGCTCGGCGAGCCGCTTCACCAGGGCGAGCACCTGCTCGGTCTGGGCGACGCCGAGCGCGGCGGTGGGCTCGTCGAGGATCACGAGCCGGGAGTTCCACTGCACCGCCTTCGCGACCGCCACCGACTGTCGCTGGCCGCCCGAGAGCGACGCCACCGGCTGGCGGATCGACCGGATCGTCGTCACCGCGAGCGACTTCAGCGTCTCAGCCGTCCGCTGCTCCATCGCGGGCTCCTTCAGCCGGTAGAGCCAGTCGCGCAGCTCACGGCCCAGGATACATGTTCTGGACGACGTCGAGGTTGTCGCACAGAGCGAGGTCCTGGTAGACGACCTCGATCCCGAGCTTGGCGGAGTCCTTCGGCCCGTGGATGTGGACGGGCTGACCGTCGAAGTAGATCTCGCCGTCGTCGTGGCCGTGGATTCCGGCGATGCACTTGATCAGGGTCGACTTGCCGGCGCCGTTGTCGCCGACGAGGGCCATCACCTCGCCGTCGCGCACCTCGAAGTCGACGTCCGTGAGCGCCTGCACCGAGCCGAACGACTTGGAGAGGCCGCGGAGCTGGAGGAGTGGTGTCTCGCTCAAGAGTGGGCGGCTTTCGTAACCGGTGGAGGCGCCCCGAGGGGCGCCTCCACCTTGCCTCGCTAGCTCCCTACTTGCAGTACTTCTTGTACTCGCCGACGCACACTTCGCTCCTCTTCAGGAACTTGTCCTTGAAGAGCCGCGTGTAGTTGGCCTTCGTGATCGAGACGACCGGCAGATTGACGGTCGGCTCCTTCTTGCTGCCGTTCTTGCGGAACCCGTTGATGCCCGGGATCTTCTTGTGCTTGATCAGGGCGACGGCAGCTGCCACGGCTGCGTTGACCTCGGTCGGCACGTACTTGTAGACGGTCATCGTCTGCCAGCCCGAGATGATGTTCTGCACGCCCTGAGGCGTCGCGTCCTGCCCCGAGAGCGCGATCGGCTTCAGTTGCTTGGCCTTCAGGGTCGCGACCACGGCTCCGGCGATGTTGTCGTTCGCCGCGATGGCGCCGTCGATCTTGTTCCCGGTCTTCAGCAGCATCTGCGTGAAGATCGGGCCGGCGTTCGTGGCCAGCCAGTCGGGGACGAACTGCTGCGGTCCCTTCGCCACCTTCCCGGACTTGAAGAGCGGGTTCAGCACCTTGTCGTTGCCGCTCTTGAACCAGAACGCGTTCTGGTCGGTCGGGCCGCCCCACAGCTCGGCGACGACGGGCTTCGACTTGCCCTTCAGCTTGTTGACGACGCCGCGGGCCTGTGCGGCGCCGACGGCCTTGCCGTCGAACGCCACGTACACCTTCGCGACCCCGCCGACCACCTGGCGGTCGTAGTCGATCGAAGAGCCTCCGGCCTTCGCGAACTTCTTCTCGATCGCGATCGACGTTCCCTGGGCGATGTCGGTGACGATCGCCACCTTGGCGCCGCGGGACAGGCACGAGTCGGCCTGCGCGACCATCTTCTGCGGGTCGTTCAGCGCGTTCGTGATCGAGTAGGTCACGCCGGCCTTCTTCAGGGCCTTCGCGAAGTCCGGCGCGTCGAACTGCACCCAGCGGACGGACGACTTCGTGTCCGGCAGCAGCACGCAGACCTGGATGTTGGCGGTCTTCCTTGCTTGAGCGCCGGCGGTCACCGCGACTGCGACGACCCCGGCGGCGGCGACGGCGAGCACGATCTTCGCCGTCTTGCCGGTGACTCTCTTCATTTGCACGCTCCTTACGGGGGGATCACGAGACTCTAACCTGCTGCGAATCGGACGTCATCTCCGATACGTGACGGCTTCCCGTCTCCCGCTCTCGCTCGAGCGGACGATGGCGTCGCAGACCTCCGCCACGCGGTAGCCGTCCTCGAAGGTCGCTCCGTGGGGCGCCACGTCCGTGTCGCCGGCGATCGAGGCGAGCATGTGGTGCAGCTCGTGGACGAACGTGTCGCCCCAGCCGACGATGTGGCCCGGGGGCCACCAGTGCTCCCAGAACGGGTGGTCGGCCTCCGTGACGAGCACGCGCTTGAAGCCGCGGGACCGGTCGCCGTCGGCGCGGAAGACCTCCAGCTCGTTGAGGCGCTCCATGTCGAAGTACAGGGATCCCTCGGTGCCGTTGATCTCCCACTGGAACGCGTTCCGGCGGCCGAGCGCGAGTCGGGTCGCCTCGATCGTGCCGACGGCGCCGCCCTGGAACTCGACCGTCGCCTCGACCGCATCGTCGACCTCGCGGCCCGGGATGAACGTCCGCACGAAGCCTCCGACGGTCTCGATCTCCCCGACGAGGTAGCGGGCGAGGTCGACGACGTGGGCCGCCAGGTCGCCGAGGGCTCCCGAGCCGGCGGCCCCGCGGTCGAAGCGCCAGACCTCCGCGGTCGTGTCGCCCCAGTCCTGCAGGTACCGGCCGCGGAAGTGACGCAGCTCACCGAGCTCGCCCGCGTCGATCAGTTCGCGCGCGAGGCGAACGGCCGGGACGAAGCGGTAGTTGAACGCGCACATGTGCTTGACGCCGGTCGCCGCGACGCGCCGCCAGATCTCGAAGCTCTCGTCTGCGTCGCGCCCGAGGGGCTTCTCGCAGACCACGTGCTTGCCCGCCTCGGCGGCGGCGATCGTCGGAGCGGCGTGCACGTCGTTCGGCCCGAGGTTGTCGAGGAGCCCGATCTCGGGGTCGGCGACGAGCTCCTCCCAGTGCGTCGTCCAGCGCTCGAAGCCGTAGCGGCCCGCAGCCTCGGCGACCGCCTCCTCGTTCCGGCCGGCGATCGTCACGAGCCGCGGACGGAGCGGCGGCGGCCACGTGATGTAGTCGATCTTGCGGAAGGCGTTGGCGTGCGCCTTGCCCATGAACGCGTAGCCGAGCATGCCCACGCCGATCTCGCGGCGATCCTGTTCGCGGCTCGTCTCGGGCACCGGGCGTGATAGTAAGCCGCTCGATGAAGACCTCGCTCGGCATCTGGGCGTTCGGCCCCATGGTCACCCGCTTCGTGCCGGGCGGGTACCAGCCCGAGCATGCGGGGGAGTCGACCGCCGATCGGGTCCGGCGGGCCGTCGACGGGCTCGGCGACCTGATCGACGGCTACGAGTTCCACTACCCGCAGGAGCTGAACGAGGACAACGTCGAGGAGATCCGCGAGGCGCTGGGCCCCGACCACGACATCTACTGCCTTGCAGGAGGGCTGCACCTCGATCCGCGCTTCGGCCGCGGCGGGCTGGTCAATCCGGATCCGGCGACGCGGGCGGAGGCCACGCGGATCGCGGTCGAGGCGGCCGACCTTGCCGGGCGCCTCGGCGTGCCGCTGATCGTCTGGCCGGGGATCGAGGGCTACAACTACCCGTTCCAGACGCCATACGCCGACAGCTGGTCCTGGTTCGTCGAGGGCCTCGGCCAGGTGGCGGCCAGGTGCAAGGAACACGGCGTCCTGCTCTTGCTCGAGCACAAGAACTCGGAGCCGGCGATGAAGATCCTGATGCGGAACATCGGGATGACGCTGCACGTGATCCACAAGCTGCGCGCCGAGGGCCTCGACAACGTCAAGGTCAACATGGACTGGCAGCACCTGCTCATGAACGGCGAGTCGCTCGGCGAGTACGCCGCGATGCTCGCCGCCGAGGGGCTGCTCGGCCATCAGCACGCCAACTCCGGCTGGGGGACGTTCGACGACGACAACATGGTCGGCGCGACGGCGTTCATGGAGACGCTGGAGCTGGCGGTCGAGCTGCGGCGCGCGGGCTACGGCGACAACGGCGAGCGGCTCGGCTTCGACCTCTACCCGTACACCGAGGACGCGGTCGAGGCGGTGCGGCGCAGTGTCCTCCAGTGGCGGTTCATCGACGGCGTCGCGGCGCGCATCGACGACGCCGCGTTGCGCGAGGCGCAGGCGCGGAAGGACGCGGTCACGGCCTACGAGCTCGTGTACGCCGCGCTGGGAGCAGACGGATGAACGGCGACCCGGTCCGCTGGGGGATCATCTCGACGGCCCTCATCAACCGCCTCGTGATCCCGCCCGCGCAGGCATCCGACAAGGTCGATCTCGTCGCCGTCGCGAGCCGAGACCAGGCACGCGCCGAGGAGTACGCGAGGGAGTGGGGGATCGAGCGCCACTACGGCAGTTACGAGGCGCTGCTCGAGGATCCCGAGATCGAGGCGGTCTACATCTCGCTGCCGAACTCCCTCCACTGCCACTGGTCGATCCAGGCCCTCGAGGCGGGGAAGCACGTCCTCTGCGAGAAGCCGATGACCCGTCGGGAGGCCGAGGTCGCCGAGGCGTTCGACGTCGCGGAACGCACCGGCCGGTTCCTGATGGAGGCGTTCATGTACCGCCACCACCCACAGACGCGGAAGGTGCAGGAGCTCGTCGCGTCGGGCGCGATCGGCGACCTGCGGGTCGTCCGCACCGCCTTCAGCTTCAGCCTCGACGACGCGACGAACGTGCGCCTGCGCGCCGACGTCGACGGCGGCGGCCTGATGGACGTCGGCTGCTACTGCGTCAGCGGCTGCCGGCTCGTCGCCGGCGAGCCCGAGCACGTCTTCGGCGAGCAGGTGACCGGGCCGACGGGCGTCGACGTCGTGTTCGCGGGCACGATGCGGTTCGCCGGCGACGTCGTCGGCCAGTTCGACTGCGGGCTCAGTCTGCCGTCCCGGGACGAGCTCGAGGTGATGGGATCGGAGGGCTCCCTCTTCCTCGACGACCCCTGGCACGCGCGGGAGCCCGTGATCGAGCTGCGCCGCGACGACGACCGGGTGGAGCGGATCGAGGTCGAGCGGGCGGACTCGTACGGGCTCGAGCTCGAGAACCTGAGCGACGCGATTCGCGGCCGGGGCGAACCGCTGCTCGGCCGCGACGACGCCGTCGGCCAGGCGCGGGCGATCGAGGCGCTCTACCGCTCGGCCGCGACCGGCGCGGCCGTCGCGCTCGACCGCGAGAGCCAACCGAGCGTCGCCACGCAAACGACGGCCAATCCCAGGTAGGTGACCTTGTCGCTCGTCAACGAAGCGACCCTGGCTCCGAGAGCGGCGCCGCCGGCCTGGCCCGGCGCCCAGGCGAGGTTCACGAGCGCGAACGCGTAGCCGTAGTCGAGGCCGCGCGCCTCCGCCTCGTCGGTCACCATCGACATCGCCGGCGTCCAGAACGTCCCGAACGCCAGCCCCGCGCAGACGACGAGCACGGCGAGGACGAATGCCCGCTCCGGCCACGGCAGCGCGAGGCAGACGGCCGCCGACGCGATCAGCGCGGCCCGCAGCGGGAGGAGGCGGCCCCGCCGGTCTGACAGCCGCCCGATCAGCGGCGACGCCGCTGCCTCGAGCGCGGCGCTGGTGAGGTACGTCGCCCCGACCGCCACCGCGCCCCAGCCGAGGTCGGAGAGGCGGAGCGGCGCGAGCACGCCGAGGCTGCCGAACAGGAGCGCTGGGACGAGCACGAGCCAGACGCCGATCCGGATCCGCGGCGCCTCCAGCGCACCGAAGAGGGCGCTCAGCGGCTGCGGCTCGTCCGGCGTCGCGGCCGGGGTCAGCGCCGCGGCGACGGCGAGCACGAGCGCGAGGCCGGCGACGGCGCCGAAGGCCGCGTCCGTGCGCGTGACCGATGCGATTGCGCCGAGCACCGGGCCGAAGAGCGCCCCGGCGATGGCCGTCCCGAACGCGCCGCCGATCAGCTCGCCCCGGCGACCCCGGGGCGACGCCGCCACGAGCCACGCGAGGCTGCCCGTCCAGGAGAAGGCGCTCGACGCGCCCTGGAGGAAGCGGGCCAGGTCGAGCAGCCAGAGCGAGTGGGCGAGCCCGAAAACCGCCGTCGTCAGCGCGAGGAGCGTCAGCCCGATCAGCACGGTCGGCTTGACGCCGAGCCGGGCGGCGGCGATGCCGCTCGGGATCCCGGCGGCGAACGCGCCGGCCGGGTACATCGCTGCGAGCACGCCGGCACCCGACTTCGAGAGATCCAGCTCGTCGACGTAGTGCTTCAGCAGCGGCGTCAGCGCCGCGAAGAACATCGTGTCGACGAAGACGATCGCACCGACGAGAAGAAGCAGCCGGCGCATGGGCGGCACGCTACCGCGTCGTATGCTCGGCCCGGTGCACGCAGACGCGAACGGGATCCGACTGTGGTTCGACGTCGAGGGATCGGCGCTCGTGCCCGACGGCCCGGAGCTGCGGCACCGTCCCACCGTGGTGTTGCTGCACGGCGGGCCTGGGAGCTACGACCACTCGTACCTCAAGCCCGACTTCGCCCGGCTCGCCGAGGTCGCGCAGGTCGTGTACCTCGACCTGCCGGGCCACGGCCGCTCCGACTGGGGCGACCCGGCCGAGTGGAGCTTCGAGCTCGCCGGCGACGCCGTCCGCGGCTTCTGCGACGCCGCCGGCATCGAGGCTCCGGTCGTCCTCGGCCACTCGCTCGGAGGCTTCGTCGCCATGGTCTACGCGACGCGCCACCCCGGCCATGCGGGTGCGCTCGTGCTCCAGTCGACGTTCGCCCGATTCGACCTCGACCGGATCGTGTCGGAGTTCGCACGCCGCGGCGGCGACGAGGCCGGCGCCGTCGCCGGGCGCGCTTACGGCGGCGACGGCGGGTCGGTGAGCGATGAGGAGTGGGAGCCCGTCTGGAGCCTCGTCGGCAAGTGGGTCCCCGGCGACGAAGAGCACGCGCGCACCGTCGTCAACGCCGACCTCAACGTCCACGGCCTCGAGTTGATGCGCGGGTTCGACGTCCTCGACCAGCTTGGCCGCATCGACTGCCCGACGCTCGTCTGCGTCGGCGCGCTCGACCCGATCACGCCGGTGTCCGCCGCGCGCGAGATCGTCGCCGCCCTGCCCGAGGGCGTCGGGCGGTTAGAGGTGGTCGAGGGCGCCGGCCACTTCACCTGGAAGGACGCGCCCGAGCGCTACTGGCCGCTGCTGCTCGAGTTCGTCCGCGGCGCGTAGACGCCCCAGTCGCCGTCGCCGGCGGGGCGCCTGTCGAGGAACGCGCGCAGGCCTTCCTGTCCCTCCTCGCCGGAGCGGAGGCGCGCGGCGATCCGGGCGGTCTCCTCCGGGGCGGGCTGCTCGCGCACGAGCGTCTTTGCCTCCCGCGTCGCCTGCGGCCCCGACGTCAGCAGCTCGCCGACCACGCGCTCGACGGCGGCGTCGAGATCCTCCGCGACCTCGTGGACGAGCCCGATCCGCAACGCCGTCGCCGCGTCGAAGCGCTCGCCTGTGAGGAAGTAGCGCCGCGCGTGCCGGCCGATCCGCGGCAGCACGAACGGCGAGATCACGGCGGGGATGATCCCGAGCTTCACCTCCGAGAAGCCGAAGACCGCGTCGGGGGCCGCGATCGCGACGTCCGTGCACGCGACGAGCCCGGAGCCGCCGCCGAGCGCGAAGCCCTGGATCCGGGCAACCACGGGCGCGGGGCAGCGGTCGATCGTCTCGAGCATCCGGTACAGCTGCAGCGCGTCCTGGACGTTCTCGTCGTAGGTGAGGTCGATCGAGGCGCGCTGCCACTCGACGTCCGCGCCGGCGCAGAAGCTCGGGCCGTCGCCGGCGAGCACGACCGCCCGCGCGTCCCCGACGTCCGCGAACGCGTCGGTGAGCGCGCCGATCAGCTCGGCGTCGAAGGCGTTCCGCCGCTCCGGCTTGGCGATCGTGATCCGGCGGATGCCGCCGTCGACTTCGGTGCGAAGAGCGCTCACGGCGGTGAGCATAAGATCGAAGGGGTGGCCGCCGCGAGCTCCCCGTCGCAGAGCGTTCTCGAGGCGCCGCCGCCGCGGTTCTCGGCCGACGAGGCCGCGGCGATCGCGGCCGACCGCTTCGGCCTTCGCGGGACGGCCGCCGAGCTCGGCAGCGAGCGGGATCAGACGTTCCTGATCGACGACGGCGGCGACGGGGGCGTCCTCAAGATCTCGAACCTCGGCGAGGACGGTGCCGTGCTCGACCTGGAGACGCGGGGGATCCTCCACGCCTCCGCAGCCGATCCGGAGCTGCCGCTGCCGCAGCCGCGACCCGCGCTCGACGGCGTCTACCACACGACCGTCGAGGGCCCGGACGGGCTGCACTTCGTCCGCCTGCTCGAGCGGATGCGCGGGCGGTTGGGCGGTCCCGAGCTCGACGACGACGCCGTCCGCGCGTTCGCGCAGGTGCATGCCCGCCTCGGGCTGGCGCTGCGCGGCTTCTTCCATCCGGCGGCGCGGCGGGACCTCCTCTGGGATCTCGGGCAGGCGGGGGGACTGCGGCCGCTCCTCGGCTCGATCGACGATCCGGCGCGGCGGCGCATCGTGGAGCGTGTCCTCGACCGGTACGACGGGCGAGTGGTGCCCGTCTGGCCGCGGCTGCGCGCCCAGGTCGTCCACGGCGACTTCAACCTGGGCAACGTCCTGCTCGACGAGCGAGACCGGGTCGCCGGGATCGTCGACTTCGGCGACACCGCGCACACGGCCCTCGTCGCGGACTTCGCGATCGGCGTCGCCTCGCTCCTCCGCGGGCGACCCGACGAGGACGTCTTCCGCGTCGCCCGGATCGCGGTCGACGGCTACGCGTCGCGGGTCCCGCTGGAGCAGGGGGAGCTCGACGTCCTCGGCGATCTCGTCGCGGCCCGCCTGGCGACGATCGTGGCGATCAGCGCCTGGCGGGTCGAGCGCTACCCCGAGAACGCGGAGTACATCCAGGAGTGGGACGACGACTCGTGGCAGCTGCTCGAGCTCTTCGACGGGATCGGCCACGACGCCGTCGCGCGGGAGCTCGGCGCGGCGCGGCCGCCGGTTCCCACGCGGGAGCTGGCGCGCCGCCGGCGGCTGGTGCTCGGCCCGGCGCTCACGGAGCTGACCTACCGTGAGCCCGTCCACGTCGTGCGCGGCGAGGGCGTCTGGCTCTTCGACGCGGAGGGTCGGCGCCTGCTCGACGCGTACAACAACGTCCCGGTCGTCGGTCACTGCCATCCGCGCGTGACGGAGGCGGTCGCGCGCCAGACCCGCGCTCTCAACACGCACTCGCGGTACCTCTACGAGCCGCTGATGGAGCTGGCCGAGCGGCTGACCGCGACGATGCCGGCGGGCTCCGGGCTCGACACGGTCATGCTCGTCAACTCCGGCAGCGAGGCGAACGAGCTCGCCTGGCGGCTGGCGACGGCTTGCACGGGCCACCGGGGCGCGATCGTCACCGACTTCGCCTACCACGGCGTCACGGCCGCGATCGCGGAGCTCTCGCCCGAGGAGTGGCCGGACGGCGAGGCCCCGGCGAACGTCCGGACGATCCCGGCACCAGGGCCCGGCGCGGCGACGGACGAGGAGATGTCCCGGGCGATCGGCGGGCTCGACGGCCTCGCTGCGACGTACCTCGACACAGGGTTCACGAGCGACGGCGTCCGGACGCCGCCGCCCGAGGAGCTGGCGTCGATCGTCGAGGCCACGCACGCCGCCGGCGGCCTATTCGTCGCGGACGAGGTGCAGGCGGGCCACGGCCGCTGCGGCGAGCACCTCTGGTCGTTCGTGCGCTACGGCGTGACGCCCGACGTCGTCACGCTCGGCAAGCCGATGGGGAACGGGTACCCGGTGGCGGCGGTGATCGCGCGCGCCGACCTCTTCGCCCGCCTCGCGGAGCACACGAGCGTGTTCAGCACCTTCGGCGGCAACCCCGTGGCGGCCCGGGCCGCGATCGCGGTGCTCGACGTGATCGAGGACGAGCGTCTGGTCGGGAATGCGCGCCGCGTCGGGTCGCGGCTGCTGGCGTCACTCCAGGCCCTGCGCACGCGCTCTCCGTCGATCGTCGACGTCCGCGGCGCCGGCCTCCTGATCGGCGTGGAGCTCGCCGACGCGGGCCTCGCCCGGCGTGTCGTCGACGACGTGCGCGACGCGGGGATCCTGATCGGCCGCACGGGGCGCGCAGGAGAACGTCCTCAAGATCCGCCCGCCGCTCGTCTTCGCGGACGGGCACGCGGACATGGTCGTCTCCGCGATCGAGGAGGCGCTCGCGTGATGCTGCGGGGCGCGATCGCGGCGGCGGTGACGCCGCTGCGCGACGCCGGCGAGGCGCTCGACGAGGACGCATTCGGGCCGTACACGGACTTCCTCGCGGGCGCCGGGCTCGACGGCGTGCTCGCGCTGGGCACGACCGGCGAGGGCTTCCTCCTCCCGGTCGAGCAGCGGATGCGGGCGGCGCAGCTGTTCGTCGAGTCCGCGCGCGGGCGGCTTGGCCGTCGCCGTCCACTGCGGGGCGCAGTCCACCTGGGAGACGGTCGAGCTCGCGGCCGACGCGGCCGAGTCGGGGGCGGACGCGGTCGCGGTGATGGGCCCGCCGTACTTCCCGCTGGACGAGGAGGAGCTGTTCGCGCACTTCGCCGCGGCCGCGCGGGCGTGCGCGCCGCTCCCGTTCTACGTCTACGAGTTCGCCGCGCGCAGCGGCTACGCGGTGCCGGTCGGCGTGATCGAGCGCCTGCGCTCGACGGCGCCGAACCTGGCGGGGATGAAGGTGTCCGACACGCCGTGGGACCGGTTCCGGCCGTATCTCCTCGAAGGGCTGGACGTCTTCGTCGGGCCGGAGGCGCTGATCCCGCAGGGGCTCGCGGCCGGCGCGACCGGCGCGGTCTCCGCGCTCGCGTCGGCGTTCCCGGAGCTGGTCGTGGCCGCCGTGCGCGACCCGGCCTCCGCCGACCTGGGGCCGGTGCGCGACGCGGTGCAGCGCTTCCCGTTCCAGGCGGCGCTGAAGATCGTGCTCGCCCGGCGCGGGGTCCCGATCGGGCCGGACGTGCGCCGGCCCCTGCGCAGGCTGACCGAGACAGAGCAGACCGACCTGGAGACATGGCTCGAATCGTCATCGCCGGTTCTGGCGCGATAGGCGCGTCGATCGCTTACCACCTCGCGCTGCTCGGGGCGGACGGCGTCGTGCTCGCCGAGCGGGACGAGGTCGCGTCGGGCGCGACGGGCAAGGCGATGGGAGGCGTGCGCCAGCAGTTCTCCACCGCGGCGGAGGTGCGGCTCGCCCGCGACTCCGTGCGCTTCTTCCACGGGCTCGGGCCGCCGCTCTTCGAGCAGGTCGGCTATCTGTTCATCGCGACGACCGAGGCTGGGGCCGACCGGCTCCGGGAGCGCATGGAGGTCCAGCGCGGGCTCGGCGTCCCCGTCGAGGACGTCGATCCGGCGCGCGTCGACGGGCTGAACGCCGCCGACGTCGTGGCCGCCGGCGCCTGCTGGGAGGACGGCGTCGCCGAGCCGGCGGAGATCACGAGAGAGCTCGTACGCCGTGCGCGTGAGGGCGGGGTGGAGGTGCGCGAGGGCGTGGACGCGCGCGACGTCGAGGCGGACGTGCTCGTGGTCGCGGCCGGGGCGGGGTCGCCCGACCTCGTGCCGGAGCTGCCGGTCCGGCCGCTGTGCCGCCAGCTCGTCGACGTCGGCCCGGTCGGAGCGTTGCCGCAGGACTTGCCGATGGTGATCGAGGACGAGACTACGTTCCACTTCCGCCGCCGCGGGGAGACGCTCCGGCTGGCGATGACCGAGCCGGCGCCTCGCTGGACCGACCGCCAGGACGTCGACGAGGCGCTCGTGGAGGACTGGCGGTCCCGGCTCGCCCACCGGTACCCGCGGGCCGCCGGCGCACCGATCGTGCGCGCGTGGGCCGGTCTCTACGACATGACGCCCGACGCGCATCCGATCATCGGCTGGGTCCGCGACGGGGTCTACGCCGCGTGCGGCTTCTCCGGCCACGGCTTCATGCAGTCGCCGGCCGTCGGCCGCGCCGTGGCCGAGGAGCTCGTCCACGGCGGCTCGGAGCTCGACCTCTCGCCGTACCGCCTCGACCGCTTCGGCGACGAGGCCGTGTTCCCGGAGACCGTGATCCTCTGACCGTGGTCAGGCGACGACGTCGAACTCCTCGGCGACCTGCGGTGCGCTACCGACCAGGTCGGGCACGGGCCCGAGATCGGGCGGCACGTCGCCGAAGGCGATGAGGCCGAACCGCCCATGCGCGTCGTTCGTGATCCACACGTCGCCCTCGGGCAGGTCGGGCAGCTGCTCGCGCAGCTCCTCGATCGTCGTCTTCGAGTCGAACAGGTCCCAGATCAGGATCCGCGCGATCACTCCTCGGAGCGCGGCAGCTTCGCGATCAGGGCCTTCAAGCTGCGCAGGACGTCCGCCTGGTCGTGCCCGAAGTCGTCGAGGTACGAGTGCAGCGCCGCCCGCAGGAGGCGGAGCTCCTCGTCCGTGAGCTCGATCGTGTGCATCTAGAACGGTCCTCTCGGTTCGTAGCTTCCACGTTTCGCGCCGACGGCGATCATCGTCAGCCCGTCGGGGCCGGCGACGACCTGACGCGTGGTCTCCGGGTCGAAGCGGCAGAACGTCCCGACGCCGAGCGGGATCTCCTCGCCGTCGACCCGGTAGACGCCTCCGCCCTTGATGACGACGTTCACCTCCTCCTGCCCCGTGTCGTTCTCGTCGTGCTCGAGGCCCGACATCCCCGGAGGAATCTCGAACCAGTTGATCCCGAACGCCTCGGTACCGAGCTGCCGCCGGACGAACCGCACGGCGCCGCCGGGGCCGCCCGGCTCGATCTCGTCCACGTTGATCACGCTGTAGCCCATGGAGCCTCCTTACATCCGAAAGACACCGAACGTCGTCTCGGGGATCGGTGCGTTCAGCGCCGCCGAGATCCCGAGCGCCAGCACGCGCCGGGTGTCGAGCGGGTCGATGATCCCGTCGTCCCAGAGGCGTGCGGTCGAGTAGTACGGATTCCCTTCGCGCTCGTACTTCTCGCGGATCTCCTCGGGGTCCGCGTCGCCCACCATGGTCAGCACCGTTGCGGCCTGCTCGCCGCCCATCACCGAGATGCGGGCGTTCGGCCACATCCAGAGCTGCCGCGGCTCGTACGCGCGCCCGCACATCGCGTAGTTGCCGGCGCCGAACGAACCGCCGACGACGACCGTGAACTTCGGCACCGCCGCGTTCGCGACCGCCATCACCAGCTTCGCGCCGTCGCGCGCGATCCCGGCCGCCTCGTACTCCTTCCCGACCATGAAGCCCGTGATGTTCTGGAGGAAGACGAGCGGGATGCGCCGCTTGCAGGCCAGCTCGATGAAGTGCGCGCCCTTCTGCGACGACTCGGCGAAGAGGACGCCGTTGTTCGCGAGGATCCCGACGGGATAGCCCTCGATCCGCGCGAACCCGGTCACGAGCGTCTCGCCGTAGTTCGCCTTGAACTCGTCGAAGCGGGAGCCGTCGACGACCCGCGCGATCAGCTCGCGCGCGTCCGCCTGGTGGCGGAAGTCCTCCGGGATCAGCCCGTAGAGCTCTGCGGGGTCGGCGACGGGCGGCTCGGCCGGGGCGACGTCCCAAAGTGGTGTAGGTGGATGTAGATGTAGATGGCTGATGACACCTCTGGCGAGCGCGAGCGCGTGCTCGTCGCTCGTCGCGTAATGGTCGGCCACGCCCGACTGGCGCGTGTGGACATCGGCGCCGCCGAGCTCCTCCGCGGTCACCTCCTGCCCCGTCGCGGCCTTCACGAGCGGCGGCCCTCCGATGAAGATCGTGCCGGTGCCGCGGACGATGATCGTCTCGTCCGACATCGCGGGCACGTACGCGCCGCCGGCGGTGCACGAGCCCATGACGACGGCGATCTGGGGGATGCCCTTCGCGGACATCTGCGCCTGGTTGAAGAAGATCCGGCCGAAGTGGTCGCGGTCGGGGAAGACCTCGTCCTGCAGCGGCAGGAAAGCGCCGCCCGAGTCGACGAGGTACAGGCACGGCGAGGCGGTTCTGCTCGGCCACCTCCTGCGCGCGCAGGTGCTTCTTCACGGTCAGCGGGAAGTACGTCCCGCCCTTGACCGTCGCGTCGTTCGCGACGACGACGCACTGGCGCCCCTCGACGACGCCGATCCCCGTGACGATCCCGGCAGCCGGGGCGGCGCCGTCGTACAGCTCCCAGGCCGCGAGCGCGTTCAGCTCGAGGAACGCCGATCCCGGGTCGACGAGCCGGTCCACCCGCTCGCGGGCGGTGAGCTTGCCGCGCGAGCGGTGCCGCTCCGTCGCCTTCTCGCCGCCGCCTCGCGCGACCTGCTCGGAGCGCTCGCGCAGCTCGGCGACGAGCCCTTCCATCAGCTCCCGCCGGCGCTCGAACACCTCGTCCCGCTGCACCACCGACTCGAGGAGCGCCATCAGAAGGAGCCTACAATCGCCTGGTGCCGTCGGAGGAGCTCCTCAGCCGCTACGCGGAGGTGGTCGTCCGCGTGGCCGCGAACGTCCAGCCCGGCCAGGTGGTCTCGGTCGCCGCCTACTACGAGCAGGCCGAGCTCGCGCGCGCGATCGTCGCCGCGTGCTACGGGGCCGGCGCGCGCGTCGTCGACGTCGCGTACACGGACCAGCACGTCAAGCGGGAGCTGATCCGGCACGCGCCCGACGACGTCCTGGAGTGGTCGTCGCCGTGGGCGCTCGCCCGCCTCGAGTACCTCAACGAGCAGCACGGCGCGTACATCGGCATCACCGGCGACCCGAACCCCGACCTGTTCGCCGATCTCGACGGCGAGCGGGTCGGCCGCGCGCATCCGAGGGAGCTGGCCGTGCGGGCGATGGAGATCCTCGGCAGCCACACGATCAACTCGACGCTGGTCGGATGCCCGACGGCGGGATGGGCGCAGAAGGTCTTCGGCGAGCCCGACGTCGACCGCCTGTGGGAGCTCGTCGCGCACTCGGTTCGCCTCGACGAGCCCGATCCGGTCGCAGCCTGGCAGAGCCACAACGTGCGGCTCAAGGCGCGTGCGGCGGGGCTCGACGAGCGTCGCTTCGCGGCGCTGCGGTTCCGCGGCCCCGGCACCGACCTCACCGTCGGCCTGTACCCCAAGTCCCGGTGGATCGCGAGCGCTGAGGAAACCGTCGACGGGGTCTCGCACATCGGCAACTTCCCGACCGAGGAGACCTGGACGACCCCCGACCCCGCCAGAACCGAGGGCTCGGTGCGCGCCACGCGCCCGCTGGCGATGCCCGGCGGCGTCGTCGTCGACGGGCTCGAGCTCGCCTTCGAGGGTGGCCGTGTCACGGAGATCCGCGCGAAGACCGGGGAGGACGTCCTCCGCGCCCACCTCGACGCGGACGAGGGCGCTCGGCGGCTGGGGGAGGTCGCGCTCGTGGACGGGACGTCGCGCGTCGGCGACGCCGGCATCACGTTCTACGACACGCTCTTCGACGAGAACGCCGCCTCGCACGTCGCGCTCGGCGCCTGCTATCGCGACGCGCTCGAGGACGGGGAAGGCGGCAACGACTCCAGCATCCACACCGACTTCATGCTCGGCGGCGAGGAGGTCGAGGTGGACGGGGTCGGCGAGGACGGGACGGCGGTCCCGATCCTCCGCGGCAACGACTGGGCACTCGCCTGAGCGACGTCCGCCGGGTCCTCACCGCGGGCGAGCTGAACCGCGCGACGCTGGCGCGCCAGCTGCTGCTGCGCCGCCACCGCCTGCCGGTCCCCCGCGCGCTCGAGCGGATCGGCGGGCTCCAGGCTCAGAAGGCGACCGCGCCGTACCTCGGGCTGCTCGCCCGGCTCGACGGCTTCGAGCACGGGGCGCTGACGCGGGCGCTCGAGGGCCGCCGCGCCGTGAAGGCGACCCTCATGCGCGGGACGCTCCACCTCGTCACGGCCGAGGACTATCTCGCCTTCGCCGCGGCGCTGCAGCCGACGCTCGAAGTGCTGTGGCGCAGGTACGCGCCGGAGGCCGACCGTTCCGACTACGCAGAGCTCGTGCGGGCGACGCTCGAGTTCGCGTCCGAGCCGCGCACGGGCCCGGAGCTGCGCGACTTCGTCGCGGCGCTGTGCGGCGCGGAGCCGGCCGCCGCGGAGAACGTCTGGTGGAGGATCCGGACCAACGCGCCGCTCCTCCGGCTCCCGCCGGACGGCGTCTGGGGCCGCGACCCGGGCGTCTGGATCGGCACGCGCAAGCAGCTGGCTCGGCCGAGCACCGGACGACGATCCGACGGCCGCGATGGAGCGGCTGGTCGCGCGCTACCTCGCCGCCTTCGGCCCGGCGCGCGTCGCGGACGTCTGCCAGTGGTCGGGCCTGCCGGCGGCGCCGGTGCGCGCGGCGCTCGAACGGCTCGGCGACCGTCTGCGCCGGTTCCGGGACGCGCGCGGCCGGGAGCTCGTCGACCTGCGCCGGGCGCCGATCCCACCGGCCACGACCCCGGCGCCGCCGCGGCTGCTGGCGATGTGGGACAGCATGCTGCTTGCCTACGACGAGCGGGATCGCGTCCTGCCGGACGAGTACCGGAAGGTCGTGATCGACAAGCGCGGCGACGTGGCGCAGACGATCCTCGTCGACGGCCGGGTGGCGGGGATCTGGCGTGTCGATGGTCGGCGCGTCCACCTCGAGCCGTTCGTGCCGCTGCCCCGATCCGTCCGCGGGGAGGTCGCCGCGGAGGCGGCCCGCGTCGAGGCCTTCCTCGACCGGGCGCGGGGCTAGGCTCAGGCCGATGATCGTCGCCCACCTCGACCTCGACGCGTTCTTCGCCGCGGTCGAGGAGCTGGAGACCCCGGAGCTGCGGACGAAGCCGCTCGTGGTCGGCGGCGACCCGCACGGCCGCGGCGTGGTCGCGACCGCCAACTACGAGGCACGCCGGTTCGGCATCCACTCGGCGATGAGCTGCGCCGAGGCGCTGCGGCGGTGCCCGCACGCCGTCTTCGTGCGCGCCCCGCCACTCGGTCTACCGCGACCTACTCGCAGGCGGTGTGGTCGACCGTCCGCGGGGTGGTGCCCACGGTCGAGCGGACGGGCCTGGACGAGGGCTACCTCGACGTCGGCGAGGTCGCGACGGACTTCCTCCAGGCGCGCAAGGTCGCGGAGGCGGTGCAGACCGCGGTGCGCGCCGGCACGAGCCTGACGTGCTCCCTCGGCGTCTCGACGTCGAAGGTGGTCGCGAAGGTCGCCTCGGACTACCGCAAGCCCGCCGGCCTCACCGTCGTCCCGGCCGGTGCGGAGGCCGGATTCCTGGCGCCGTTCGCGGTGCGCCGGCTGCCCGGCGTCGGGCCCAAGGCGGAGCAGCGGCTCGCGGCCGCCGGCGTCGACACGATCGGCGCACTGGCCGCGCTCGACGACGTCGAGCTGAGGCGCCTCCTGCCCGGAAGCGTCGGACGCGTCCTGCACGAGCGCGCGCGCGGGATCGATCCACGCGGCCTCGAGTCGGCGACGGAGCGGATCTCGATCAGCATCGAGAACACGTTCGAGCGCGACCTCACCGACCGCGACCAGCTCCATCGACGAGCTCGTCCGGATGGCCGACCGGATCGCCCGGCACCTCGCCGGCAACGGGCAGACCGCGCGGACGGTCACCACGAAGCTCCGCTACGCCGACTTCTCGATCCGGAGCCGCTCGACGTCCCTGCGGGTCGGGATCGACGACGGCGGGCGCATCGGCGAGCTCGCGTGCGACCTGCTCGACCGCGCGCTCGCAGACCGGCCGGGCGCGCTGCGCCTCGTCGGCGTCGGGGTCTCCGGGCTCGCGAGCCACCGCCAACTGGCGCTTGTCTGAGGCGCCGCTTGCGGTGCCGGTACCAGGACGCACGGGCTTTGCCCGTGCGTCCGTCTGCGCTGACCGGTCGAGACGTTTGCGGACGTTCACGGGCGCTTCTGATCCCTGCGCTCTTTGCGGCAGAAGCGTGCGGCCGTCCTCCCCGGGGAAAGACGATCGCGGTCCCGCGGAGGCTAGACTCGTCGGCAGGCATCACGAGGGCCGCGCCGTCCTAGCCCAGCGTGCGGATGCCGTTGCTGGCTGAAGGCTGCTATCGCGGAGGGAACAAACGAGGGTGTCGCACCGGGAGGAAAACCCCCCCGAGCCCGAGCGACGATCGGACGAGCGTCCGCCTGGGCATTTCGTCTCGGATGAGCTCCAGTCCGATTGCTCGCGCTTCCTCGAGGAGATGAAGGAAGTCGTCCGGCGACGGATCGAAGCCGGGGTGAGCCGAGAGCACTAACGGGATCGCCGTCCCGGCGTCGATAATGGCGCGCGTGCGTTTCGAGGCTCAGATCGACATCGACCGGCCGCCCGAGGACGTCTTCGCGGTGCTGACGGATGTCGGCCGGCTCTCGGAGTGGCAGAAGAGCGTCGTGAGCGCCGAGCTGGAAGGTCAGCCCGGCGTCGGCGCCAGGCTCCGCGAGACGCGGCGGCTGCTCGGGCGCGAGATCAACATCGTCTCCGAGGTGACGGCGTACGACCCGCCGAACTGCTTCGCCTTCCGCTCGATCGAAGGGCCGATCCCGATCGCCGTCACGCACACGCTCGAGCCGTCCGGCGGAGGCACGCGCGTCGAGGTCGTCGGCGAGGCGAGCCCGAAGGGCGTCATGCGCTTCGCCGCCTCGAAGGTGTCCAAATCGGTCGAGGCGGAGTTCAACGACGACCTACGGCGCCTGAAAGGGCTGCTCGAGCAGCGCTAGCAGGCGAGCAACAGGGGCGGCAGGACTCGAACCTGCGACCTACGGTTTTGGAGACCGCCGCTCTACCAACTGAGCTACGCCCCTAGATCGAGAAGCGATTGTAGCCGTGCTGATTTCGCCGCCATTGCGGACTTCGCCCGCGCTGGCCGCAGCGATCACGAAGTCAACGCTTTGAAGTCGTGATGGTGCCGCTAAAGCGGCGCCGGACTTCAAAGCGTTACCGCGGCGGTCTGATACTCCTGACTGGCCATGGGCCAACGACGCGCGCTCGGCGCCCTGTTCGCAGTGCTTGCGGTCGCGCTCGCCGGGGTCGCCTTCACGGCGGCGCATGGGGCGGGCGGCTCCGCGGGACGGTGGATCGTGGCCTTCGCGGCAGGGGCGATCGCCGTCTGGCTGGCGACACTGGCGGTCCGGGCTCTGCGGTAGTTTCGCGAGCCCTCGGCGAAGCGCAGCGGTGCCGTCGGGTTGCGCTGCTCGCCCCGAGGCGGCGTCCTCAGTCGCGCCCATAGCTTCGGCTATGGGCGCTCCCTGCGTCCTTGCCTCGGAACGACCATCACCACCCGACGACGAGCAGCACGTCACCGAGGGCTCGCAGGCCGGGGGAGGGCATATCCTTGTACGCCGTGGCCGCGGTCGAGGACACCCAGACCCTCTGGCGGCAGTACAAGGCCAGCCCGGGGGACAAGGCCCTTCGCGACCGGCTGATCCTGACGTACGCGCCGCTGGTGAAGTACGTCGCCGGGCGGCTGGGCTCCGGGCTGCCGGCGCACGTCGACGACGACGACCTGATCTCGTACGGCCTCCTCGGCCTGATGGGCGCGATCGAGCGCTACGACCCCGACCGTGACGTCAAGTTCGAGACGTACGCGATCGCGCGGATCAAGGGCTCGATCATCGACGAGCTGAGGGCGATGGACTGGGTGCCGCGCTCGGTCCGCGCGCGGGCGCGTGACATCGAGCGGGCGATCGGCGAGCTGGAGCGCAAGCTTCACCGCGCTCCGACCGACGAGGAGATCGCCAAGAAGGTCGGGATCACGACGGAGGAGCTCGACGGCAGCCTCACCGACATCTCTCGCTCGTCGATCGCGGCCCTGGACGAGCTCTGGACGGTGAACACGGGGGGCGGGGGAGACCAGATCGCCCTGATCGACACGATCGAGGACACCGAGGCGCCCGATCCTCAGGGCTCCCTCTCGGAGACCGAGATGAAGGAGGCGATCGGCGAGGCGATCGCGAGGTTGCCCGAGCGCGAGAAGCTCGTCGTCACGCTCTACTACTACGAGGAGCTGACCCTGCGCGAGATCGGGGAGGTGCTCGGCGTCACCGAGTCGCGCGTGTCGCAGCTGCACACGAAGGCCGTCCTGCGCCTCAAGGCCCGGCTGTCCGGCGGGCCGAGTCGCGCCTCGCTCGACGGCTAGGGCAGGCTCCGTGCTGGTCGCGCTCGGCCTGCGCCTCGGGACGACGAGTCGCTGAGTCGGCCGGATACGCTACGGCCCGCAGAGCCAACCTAGTGAGGGAGGAAGATGGCCGCAGTCGAGCCGGGGAAGATCCGCAACGTCGCCGTGGTCGGGCACCGCGGGACGGGCAAGACGTCGCTCGTCGAGGCGATGCTGTTCCAGGCGGAGGCGACGAACCGGCTGGGCACGGTCGAGGCGGGGACGACCGTCAGCGACTGGGACGACGACGAGCAGCGGCGCCAGATGTCCCTCGCCGCGTCGATCTGCCACCTCGAGTGGCAGGAACGGCGGATCAACCTGATCGACGCGCCCGGCGATGCCGGCTTCCAGGGGGACGCGATCGCGGCGCTTCGGGTCGTCGAGGGCGCAGTGTTCGCGGTCAGTGCCGTCATGGGCGTCGAGGTGCAGACGAGCCGCCTGTGGAAGCGCGCCGACGATCTCGGGCTCGCGCGCGTGCTCGCCGTCAACATGCTCGACCGCGAGCGCGCCGACTTCTTCCGCGCGCTCGAGGCCCTCCGGGCGCAGCTGTCCGAGCGGTGCGTCGCCGTCCACCTCCCGATCGGCGCCGAGCACGAGCTCACCGGGATCGTCGACCTCCTCCACATGTGCGCCTACATGGATCCGGGCGGCGAGCGGGAGAGCGGGCCTACCGAGATCCCGGCCGAGGTGGAGGCGCAGGTGCAGGAGTACCGCGAGAAGCTGCTGGATGCCGTGGTCGAGACCGACGAGGGGCTGATGGAGCGCTACCTCGACGGGCAGGAGCTCTCGCCCGAGGAGGTCGCGCACGCCCTCAAGGACGCGGTGACGCGCGGGGAGGTCTTCCCGGTCGCGTGCGGCGTCGCGACGAAGAACCTCGGCACGCAGGCGCTGCTCGACCTGCTCGTCGAGGGCGTGCCCTCGCCGGCGAAGAAGGGCGAGCCGATCGAGATCCCGAACACCACGACCGCGGCGTTCGTCTTCAAGACCGTCGCCGACCCGTTCGCCGGCCGGATCAACGTCTTCCGCGTCCTGCACGGGACGGTCTCGAACGAGGTGACGCTCGTGAATCCGCGCACGCACGGCAAGGAGCGCATCGGCGCCGTGCTGTCGCTGCAGGGGAAGGAGCACACGCAGACACCCGAGCTCGCGACCGGCGATATCGGCGCCGTCGCCAAGCTGAAGGATGTCTCCACCGGCGACCTCCTGCTCGACCACGAGGAGCCCGTCGAGCTGCCCGACATCGGCTTTCCGGAGCCGGTGATGAGCTTCGCGGTCACGCCCAAGGCGAAGGGCGACGAGGAGAAGATGGCGAACGGCCTGCGGCGGCTGGCCGAGGAGGATCCGACGATCCGGCTCCGCCGGGACGCGCAGACCGGCGAGCAGCTCCTCTCGGGCCTGTCGCAGATGCACGTCGAGGTCGCGGTCTCCCGGTTGAAGAGCCGCTTCAACGTGGAGGTCGAGCTCCATCAGCCGCGGGTGCCGTACCTGGAGACGATCCGCCGTGACTCGCGCGCGCAGGGGCGCTACAAGAAGCAAACCGGCGGCCGCGGCCAGTTCGGCGACTGCCACATCGTGCTCGAGCCGCTGGAGGGGCACCAGGGCTACGAGTTCGTGGACCAGATCGTCGGCGGCTCGATCCCGCAGAGCTTCCGGCCCGCGGTCGACAAGGGGATCCAGGAGGCGATGCAGCACGGGGAGCTGGCCGGTGCGCCGGTGCAGGGTGTGCGCGTGCGGCTCGTCGACGGCTCGTTCCACACCGTCGACTCCTCCGAGATGGCATTCAAGATCGCCGGCTCGATGGCCTTCAAGCATGCGTACGAGCAGGCCGATCCCGTCCTGCTCGAGCCGATCATGGAGGTCGAGGTGACCACCCCGGACGAGGCGGTCGGCGCGGTCAACGGCGACCTCAACTCGCGGCGGGGCAGGCTGCAGGGGATGGAGCCCCAGGGCGGGATGACGACCATCCGCGCCGAGGTGCCGATGGCCGAGATCCTCACGTACTCCCAGGCGCTGACGTCGATGACGGGCGGCCGCGGCGACTACCACATGAGCTTCGCCCGCTACGAGGAAGTCCCGGCGCACATCGCGCAGAAGGTGATCGAGGCGACGAAGAAGGAGCAGGAGGAAGCAAGAGTCTGAGCCGCCCACAAGCGGCACGCCGGCGCGGCCGTTCGGCGCGCCGGCGAGCCGTGTGGCGAGCGAGGAGGCTTTGGCGAAATACGGCTGAGCCGTCGGGCCGCGCTGCTCGCCCCGAGGCGGTGTCCTCAGTCGCGCCCATAGCTATGGCTATGGGCGCTCCCTGCGTCCTTGCCTCGGAACGACCATCGCACCCCGACGGCGAGCAGCATTCCGCCAAACCCTCCTAGATGCTCTGGGGCTCGGTCTCGGGACCCGGCTGCTCTCCGGCCCTGACCTTCTGAATCAGGTCGGAGACGTCGGCCAACTCCTGCTCGAGGTCGCGCTGGTAGTTCTCCAGCCGCTCGAGCACGTTGCCGCGTTCGTACCACCGGTGGCCGAGGCCGCGATGGTGTCGTCTGCGTGCGTGGTGCATGTTCACCTCCCTTCGCGGTATCGGTCGAGAAAGAGATCGATGCGCTCGCGGGAGCGGCCGAGGGCCTCCGCCCACTCGTCGAGGAGACGCCGGCCGGCGTCCGTGAGCTCGTAGGTGCGCTTGGCAGGACCGGGCGCGTCCGCCTGCCACTCCGAGGCGACGAGGCCGTCCTCCTCGAGCGCTCGCAGGATCCGGTAGAGGTTGCCCATGTCCACGCGTGCCTCGCCGGTCAGCGCCGGCAGCGCCTCCAGCAGCTCGTAGCCGTGGGCCGGGCGCTCGCGCAGCAGCAGGAGGACGGCCGGCTCGGCGAACCGCTCCACCCGGGCGCGGACGCCCCAGTGACCCGGCCCGACCACGCGCCGGCGGCGTGCGCCCCTGCCCCCGTGCGGCCTCATCGATCACCTACATGTAAAACACACATGCAAAAGACCGTAGCAACCGCGGGGCGGTCTGGGTGGGCTACAGTCGATGCGTGCGTCAGCTGGTCCGGCACACCGAAACGCGCGCGTGCGCGATCTGCGAGCGGACCCTTCTCCTCGGCGAGCGCGCCGTCCGCTTCGCGCCGAACGGGCACGACTTCGTCGACGTCTGCCCGCTCTGCCAGGAGACGGCCCTCGACCACGGCTGGGTCAAGGAGGGCAGCCCGACGACGCCGACCGTCGCGACACACCACCCGCGCCGCCGGCGGCGCGGGTTCTCCTCGCTCTTCGACACCCGCCGCGAGGAGCTGCCCGAGCCGGTCGCCGCCGAGCCGATCCTCCGTCGGCTTTCCCAGCCCGAGCTGCAGATGGTCGAGGCCGCGGAGATCTTCAACGCGAGCGACTACCGCCGCGCGGTCGGGGGCATCGCGAAGAGCCTCGGCGAGCCGCAGGCGAGCATCCTCCCGCTCTCCGGCGTCAGCGGCGAGCTCGTCGTCACCGTCGCCTGGGACATCTCGTGGTACCAGTACCGCGTCAGCCCGGACTCGTCGCAGCAGGTCCGCCTCGCGGAGCGCGGCCACGAGCTCTCGGAGCTCGAACCGACGTACCGGCGCTGGAACGCGCACGTCGAGGACGGCGGACGTCTCGTCCCCGCGATCGCCCGAGTCTGACCCTGGCATCCGGCGCGATCGCGCCTAGACTGAGAACGCCATGATCTACTGCGTCATCCCGCCGGAGCTCGAGGACGAGCTCTACGACAAGATGGTCGAGTACTACAAGGACAACCCGAACGTGACGGTGATCATCGATCGGCGCCAGGGGAACGACCGGCGCAGGGGGCAGCCGGCGGGCGCGTTTCAGGAGCAGCGCGAGACGCGCGACCGGCGGCGCGCCCGCATCCCGGGCACGTTCCCGGAAACGCCGTCCGAATAGACTCTCCGCGTGGCCCTGACGGGGACGAAGAGCTTCCGGAACTACATCGCCGGCGAGTGGGTCGACGCGGCGAGCGGCGAGACTTTCGAGAGCGTCAGCCCGGCGAACGGTGACGCGATCGGCGTCTTCCCACGCTCGTCGACGGAGGACGTCGACCGCGCGGTCGCGGCGGCAAAGGCTGCGTGGGAGGACTGGCGCCTCGTGCCAGCCCCCGAGCGCGGCCAGGTGCTCTACCGGTTCGCGAACCTCCTGGTCGAGGAGAAGGACGACCTCACCGACCTGATGACCCGCGAGATGGGGAAGGTGAAGGCCGAGGCCGGCGGGGACGTCCAGGAGGCGATCGACATGAGCCTCTACATGGCCGGCGAGGGCCGCCGTCTCTTCGGCCAGACGACGCCGTCGGAGCTCCGCGACAAGTTCAACATGAGCGTCCGCGCGCCGATCGGGATCGTCGGTGTGATCACGCCCTGGAACTTCCCGATCGCGATCCCGTCCTGGAAGATCGCCCCCGCGCTCGTCTGCGGGAACACGGTCGTCTTCAAACCGGCCACTGACACGCCGCTGCTCGGACAGCGGTTCGTGGAGCTGCTCGTCGAAGCCGGGCTGCCGCCGGGCGTCCTCAACATCGTCCACGGCGGCGGCCGCGACGTCGGCGACCGGCTCGTCCGCCACCCCGACGTCCGTGTGATCACGCTGACCGGCTCGCGCGAGACCGGGGTGGAGGTGATGCGTAACGCAGCGGACGGCCTGAAGCACATCCACCTCGAGCTCGGCGGCAAGAACGCGATCATCGTCCTCGAGGACGCCGACGTCGACCTCGCCGTCGAGGGGATCCTCTGGTCGGCGTTCGGCACCTCCGGCCAGCGCTGCACGGCCGCGTCACGGGTGATCGTGCAGCGGGGCGTCTACGAGCAACTGCAGTCACGCCTGGTCGCGGAGGCGGAGCGGCTCCGCCTCGGCGTCGGCTGGGAGGACGACACCGACGTCGGTCCCGTGATCAACAAGCCCTCGCTCGAGAAGATCGACTCGTACACGCAGATCGGCAAGGACGAGGGCGCGAAGCTGCTGACCGGCGGCGAGGTCGCGACCGGCGACGGGCTCGACAAAGGCTTCTACTACCGGCCGACGATCTTCGGCGACGTAGACGCCGGGATGCGCATCGCGCAGGAGGAGATCTTCGGCCCGACGACCGCGCTCATCCCCGTCCGGGACTTCGACGAGGCGATCCGCGTGTCGAACGGGATCCGGTACGGGCTCTCGTCCTCGATCTTCACGCGCGACGTCAACAAGGCGTTCCGCGCGATGCGCGACCTGCAGGCAGGGATCACGTACATCAACGCCGGCACGATCGGCGCCGAGGTGCACCTCCCGTTCGGCGGGACGAAGGACACCGGCAACGGCCACCGCGAGGCCGGCCAGGCGGCGCTGGACGTCTTCACCGAGTGGAAGTCGATCTACGTGGACTACAGCGGTCGGCTGCAGAGGGCTCAGATCGACAACGTGCAGCCGGACGCCTGAAGGCTCGGCTCTCCACGGACGGCGGCGCGCGCGGCAACCCGGGCCCCGCGGCGTTCGGCTACGTGCTGGAGGCGGAGGACGGCCACGTCCTCGCGGCGCACGGGGAGGCGATCGGCCGGGCGACGAACAACGTGGCGGAGTACCGCGGCCTCCTTGCGGGGATGGAGAAGGCGGCCGCGCTCGGCGTGGAGGAGCTGGAGGTCGTCTCGGACTCCGAGCTGCTCGTGAAGCAGATGCAGGGCGAGTACCGCGTCAAGAACGAGAAGCTCCGGCCCCTCTGGGACGAGGCGACCGAGCTCGAACGCCGCTTCCGCCGAGTCCGCTATACGGCCGTCCGCAGGGCCCACAACGAGCTCGCTGACCGGCTCGTAAACGAGGCCTTGGATGCCCAAAGCTGAGGCTATACTGGCCGCGCGCGGATGTAGCTCAGTTGGCTAGAGCGTCTGCTTGCCATGCAGAAGGTCGTGGGTTCGAGTCCCATCATCCGCTCTCAGAAGGCCCTGGAAACGGGGTCTTTTTCGTTGAGGGACTCGCAGGCGCTGGGCGGGGTCAAGGGGGAGGTCAACCCTTTCCCTCCCGACACCACGATCCCACAGAAAGCCCTGCAACGCGCCGCTTTTTCGGGTTGATGTTTGTCCGATCGACTCGGTATGCTCTGAGCAGCCAGATGACCCATTCCAGTGAGGGGTCCGCGGCGGCAGGCCGGGGACGAGGACAGGTGGCTACTTACGCTGGATCGCCACAGTCGCCCAGCGGTGGCGCCGCTCGTGGCGTGCAGTTTGGACCCCAGTAGCCGCACGTTCGTGCCCCCGCTGTAGTTCATTGACTTGGTCGACGAGCTCTTTTACGAGCCCGGCTGACTGCACGCTTCTCGCTATCCTTTACTCATGCCGAGACGAGTAAAGCGGAGGCAGGGCTTCACGCGCTTGTCCCCGAAGCGGCAGATCACGCTTCCTTTGGCCGTGGTCGAGCAGGCTGGGATCAGGGTCGGCGAGGAGCTCGCCGTTGAGGCCGATGAGGACGGCCGCGTGATCGTCTCCCGTTCAACCGGCGAAACGGTCGGCGACCGCCGCCGGCGTGCGCTCGACCGAGCCGCGGGTGCCCTGCCCGGCGTCTGGCCGGCTGGTGCGCTTGACGAGCTGCGCGACGAGTGGCGCTGACCGCTCTCGACGCGAGCGTTCTGATCGCGCTGCTCGACCCGGACGACCCACATCATCAGGCTGCGCGTGGTGCGCTCGACGCGCACGCTGACGACGACCTCCGCATCCCGGCTCACACGCTTGCCGAGGCGCTTGTGCACCCGGTGCGGGCGGGCAAGGAACGTGAGGCGCGACGGCTGATCGCTGGTCTGGAGATCGCGGTCGACCCGGTCGACGAGGCGGTTGCGGTCGCCGCAGCGAGGCTCCGCGCTCGGCACGGCAGCGCGCTCCGGATGCCTGACGCGCTGGTGCTCGCCTACGCCGACGTCCGCAAAGCGAAGTACGTGCTGACCGCTGATGCGCGCTGGTCTGTGTGGAGCAGCCGAGTTAACCTCGTCGCGTAGCTTCGTGTCGCGTCGCTAGAGCTCGAGGCCGCGGCGTCTCGCGCTTATCGCGTCGTGTTCGGAGAGGTAGAGGTGGGTCTCGCTGCGGGCGCGGGTGCAGGCGACGTCGCCCAATTCGTGGATCGCGCCGTGGTCGGCTTATCCCACTATCGCCTCGCACCAAGCGAGGACGTCGGAAAACCGCCGTTCGGCGAGGGAGCCGAAGAGCGGGTCCTTGGTGAGTTTCGCGCGGGTCGTCGCCGGGCTGGTGATGCCGGCGAGGAATCGCGCTTGTTGTCTCGCGGTACCGAGCTCATCGGAATAGCGGGAGCGCAGCGCCGCGAGCGCGTCGGCGCTGAGGGTTGTCTCGATCGGCGGCTTCGGTTCGGGCTCGGGGAGTTGCTGAGCGCGTCCGGTCAGGCAGTGGCTGCAGTGCCCACACGGTTCCGTGCGCGTCTCGCCGAAGTAGCCGACGAGGGAGCACACCTGGCAACCGTCGTGGGTGACGAGTGCGAGTACGTTCTGGATCCGTCCGGTTTCTGCGCGCTCCCGGCGCGCGAAGCGTTCGAGCAGGCGCTCGACGATCTCGGCGCCGGGGTCGGGGAGGGCGAGGAGCGTGTAGCGCTGGCGGACCTCGGACGGTTGCAGCTCGATGAGGCCCTGCTGGTCGAGGTACTCGAGCGCAGCCAGGATCCGGCTGCGCTCGTGGCCGAGCTGCGCCGCAGCGTCGTCGGGCGCGAGCGTCGTCCAGGTTCGGCCCGTCTTGCCTGTCGCGAGCAGGCGGCGCAGAAATGTCGCGCGTGACTCGTCGAATCGGCTGCAGATCTCTTCCAGCGTCGTGTCGCCGAGCGGACGTAGGCGGTAGCCCGCGTAGAAAGGTGTTCCCTGTCTGAGCATGCCGTCGAGTTCGAGGTAGGTGAGGACCGTCTTGAGAACGAGCGGCCTCAGGTCGTGGCGCCCGGAGAGCTCGTATTCGGACACGGCGAACTCAGAGCCGACCGGATGGTCGAGCACGTCGGCGAGCAGGCCGGTGAGCGCCTCGCGGGTGGGGGTGTCGCCGTAGGCGAAGTTCTCCAGCGTGGGCACGTCGTCCGGGCACGCGAACAGCTCGCAGATGCTCTCTTCGCCGTCGCGGCCGGCGCGGCCGATCTCCTGCGAGTACGACTCGAGGCTCTTGGGCAGGTTGTAGTGGTAGACGTAGCGGACGTCGGCCTTGTCGATCCCCATCCCGAACGCGATCGTCGCGACGACGATCGCCTCGGCCGAGCCCGTCCACCACTCCTGCACCGCAACGCGCTCCTCGGTGCCCATGCCCGCGTGGTAGGGGCGGGCAGGCAGACCCGCGCCGGCAAGATGCTCGGCGATCCGCATCGCGGTTCGCTGCAGGGTCACGTACACGATCGTCGACCCGGACGGACGCTCGCGTAGTCGCTCGACCAGCCGCGCGTCGCGTTCGCCCGCTGCGACCGGTGTCGTCAGCAGCGTCAGGTTGGGTCGGTAGAAGCCGGTGACGATGGCGTCCGCTTCGTCGATTCCGAAGCCGGCGCAGATGTCGGCGACGACGGCCGGGGTCGCGGTCGCGGTGAGCGCGAGCACGCGTTCGGCGGCGAGCTCGCGGGCGCGCTCGGCGAGCTTGAGGTAGTCGGGTCGGAAGTTGTGTCCCCACTCCGAGATGCAGTGCGCCTCGTCGACTGCGAACAGCGAGATGCGCGTGCGTGCGAGCTGGGAGAGGAAGCGCTCGTTGTTGAAGCGCTCCGGTGCGACGTAGAGGAGCTTGAGCGAGCCGGCGCGGAGCCGGTCGAAGATCTCCCGCTGGTCGGCGGCGTCGAGGCTCGAGTCGAGCCGAGCGGCGTCGATCCCGCTTCGCTGGAGGAAGTCGATCTGATCCTTCATCAGCGCGATCAGCGGGGAGACCACGATCGTCATCCCGTCCAGCAGGAGCGCCGGCAGCTGGTAGCAGAGGCTCTTGCCCGCGCCGGTCGGGAAGACGGCGAGGGCGGACCTGCCGGCGAGGAGGGCCTCGACGACCTGTTCCTGTCCGGGGCGGAACGCGTCGAAGCCGAATCTCGCGGTGAGCGCTTCGAGCGGATGCTGTGTGGGTGTAGCGCGGTCGGACATTCCGGGGAGGCTATTCGGCGCTCGAGGCCGCGTGAGGTGAGCCGAGTTGGGCGCCGGCCTCGATCGAGCCCGGCGCCCAACTCCGGCGTTTCTACTTGTCCGGTCCCGGATGGGACTCCGGCGGCGGCCCGAGCGGGACGCCGCCGATCACGTTCGAGTAGTCGAGCCAGGAGACGGACGGCTGCTGGCCGACCGCCGGCTTGCTCCAGTCGCAGACGCCGTCCGGGAAGGCCTGCTGCAGACGCGACCACTGGTCGGCGCTGAAGGCGACCGGGAAGTCGGCCGGGCTCAGCGGCTTCAGCTGGCACTTCATGACGTTGACCGCGAGCGGGCTGCCGGCCACGATCCGCGGGTCGGCGAAGTGCGGGTACGTGGCGTTGCACGTCGCCGGGTCGGTGATCTCGGTGTCCGTCGGGCCGGTGAAGCAGGCGTCGACCGCGTCGGCCGGCTTGTCGGCCACGACCTTCTCGCTCATCGGAACCGAGCGCGAGTCAGCCTCGATCGCCGACAGCCACGAGTCCATCAGCAGGAACGACTTGCTCGCGATGGTCGCGTCCGGGGTGATGTTCTGGAAGAGGCCGGGCCCTCCTCGCCACGTCCAGATGATCTGGTTGTCGTGGTTGCCGTTCGCCTGGTCGAGGCGCGCCCGCATCACGTAGCTGTGGTAGTCGGAGTGGATGTCGAGGACGTTGTGCGAGCCGCGCAGGTCGATGATCGGCACGTTGGCCAGCTCGCCCGCGTTGGTGACTTTCCCGGCTCGGTAGGCGGTCGCCTCCGAGCCCGGATCGCCTTCCGTCCGCGCCGACTGGAACTGGTTGTCGATGTCGACCCCGCCGATCTTCTGGTTCAGGTCGACGAACTGCTCGGGTGAGATCGCTCCGCCGGCGAGCGCGCCGAGCCCGTACTGGATGCCCACGTTGTCCAACGGCCGCTTCGCGAACCCGTCCTGGGGCCGAAAGCCCCAGACCGCCGACTCGTAGTCCTGCGGCGTGCAGCGGACATTCGTCACGGGATAGATGAGGTTCGCAGGCAGGTCGCAGTTGGCCGGCAGGGACGGCGTGGCGACGCTCGCGAAGGTCGCCTCCCAGAGCGCGCAGACCGTCAGCGCCGGGCTCCCCGGATTCTGCTCGCCCATCACCGCCGTCTGCTGCGCGAGCGTGAAGCCCGAGGCCGCATTGGTGGCGAAGTAGTGCAGCAGCAGGTGGCAGTCGGCGACCTCGTTCCCGGTCGTCCAGCTGTCCTGGTAGCTGCAGTTCGGCTGGATGCCGTCGAGCAGTCCCGGGTAGTCGGCCGCGATCACCTGCTGCTGGATCGAGCCGCCCGAGCAGCCGGCGCCGATCGTGTAGCGGATCGAGCCGTACGCCTCCGCAATGTGCTCCTTGAGCATCATCATGGCCTCGGCCGAGACGACGTCGTTCGAGTCCTGGCCGCGCGTGTTCAGCGAGTTGTTGGCGACCATGAAGCCGCGCGCGAGGGCGAGGTCGACGAGGTTGGAGATCGGCGGCCCGTTCGAGTGGTGCGGGGCGGTGCCGCCGCCGTACTGGTACAGCAACTTGTGATCCCAGCCGCTCTGCGACGCCCAGGGCGCCCAGGGCTGCGACGGGTTCGACAGCACCGCGAGGTCGTAGATGCCGCGGTCCATCGCGCCCCGCTCGACCCGGACGATGTAGGGAACCGTCACGCCATGATCGGTCGTGGTGGTCGCGATCTGCGAGGCCGGCGGTGGGTTGGCGGGATCGTAGGCCGCGAACGCGCCGGTGGTCGCGTTCTTGTAGCGGAACGAGAACACGGTCGGCGAGTCGCATTGCGCGTCCGTCGGCGCGGCCAGACCGTTCGCGGCGTTGTTGCAGACCCACGGCTGCACCTGCGGCCCGGCGAACACGGGGCCGCCGATCGGATGGTTCGTGATCGTGATGTGCACGGTCGGGCCTTTTCGCATGCTGGCGCGCAGGTCGTTGTCGCCGACCCTGAGGCCCGTGACGAGCCCGACGAAGCGCCGGTCGGCGCGGACTGCGAAGTCGGACGTGACGTCGGTTGAGCCGTTCAGCGTCACGGTGATGGTCGACGGATCGATCCGGCCGGGCAGCACGACCTCGACGAGCGCGTCCCCGCCGGAGACCAGGTCGGCGCGGTTCGACAGGATGACGATGTGTGGTTGCCCGCCGTTTCCGGGGCCATTCGCCTGCGGCGAGCTGCCTCGGCCGAGCGCCCCCGGTGCGGACGCGAGCACGGCGAGGACGAACGCGGCGACGGCCAGAGCAAACAGCCGCCGCCCGAAAACCTGCTTCATCTCAGCTCCCCCCTTGTCGGAACTGGGCGATCACGAGCGCCCCCAGTCGGCGCTTTTGGCAAGCCGGGCGCGGGCTCAGGTCAGGCTCGCGCGCCCGCCACCGTCTGCGCCCTCGAGACGTCGTAGAGCGCGATGTTGGTGACCTTCTGGTCGCTCATGTCGGCGGTCCGCTGCCGCAGCTGATCGGCCTCCTGCGCGCTTGCGCGCATCGAGTCGCCGCTGTCCCAGAGCGTGATCATCGAGACGCGGCCGTTGTCGCGGTCGGCGAGGCCGATCGCGCCGACGTTCCCGTCGATCGCTCGAACCTTCGGCAGTGTCTCGCCGCGCGTCTTGTCGAGACCGGCGTCGATCGATTCAGCAGATCCTTCGAGCAGGCTGACGCGCGCGGCCTTCGCAGCCTCGACGTCGCCGTCGTAAATCACGACGTCGTAGTGATGGACGCTCGTACGCTTGCCGCGGATCTCCTCCGAAATCGTGTCACCCTGCCGGTCGAATCCGGCCTCTGCGGCCTCGAGTGCGTCGCGGCTGTCGAAAAACGCGAGGAACTTCCGCTTCCCCGCGTCCTTGTCGTCGAGGACGAGAACGCTGCTCATGCCTTCCGGCGGCGTCATCTCGCCCGACGACATGCGCTCGTCCGTCAGCTTGCCGAGCTTCTCCGTGTCCCCGCCCTCGAACGTGGCGACCCGTACCCACATGGTGCTACCTCCTTGGTCGATGCCTCCCAGAGCGAACCTAATGTACGGAGCCTGCCCAACACAGCTCGCAAGTAACCCAGGCCGAGCACAGGGCCGGCCGCGAACGCGACTGCTCGGCCATCGTGTGCACAGAGATCGCCTGTAGTCGGTCGAGAGAGGAGATGCCGTCGAAGAAGTCTGGATAGGCCTGTTCCTTGCGCTCGTCTCGGCACTTGCCGTGAACTGGGCCTACGCGAAGGAGCACGAGGCGGCGGCCGCGATGCCGCCGCTCAGCCCTCGACGGCCGTTTCGCTCGCTGAGCATGCTCCTCGGCAACCGCGCCTGGGTCATCGCGTTTGGCACCGAGACGGCCGGTTGGCTCGTCTACGTCGGCGCCCTCCGGCTCGCGCCGCTGAGCCTCGTGCAGGCCGTCAGCGCCTCGGGCATCGCCGTTCTCGCGCTGTTCAGCGTGCATGGCCACCCGAGCAGGCTGACGCGGTACGAGCGGCTCGCGGTCGCAATCGCGATGGTCGGATTGGTCCTGCTCTCGGCGTCACTCGTCGGCTCGACCCCGTCCTCGCACACACCGAACGCGGTCAGTGTCCTGCTCTGGCTCGGCGCGTGTGCCGGCGCGGGCGTCGCGCTGATCGTGGTGCGGCTCCGGCTCGCACGCGCCGCCGCGCTCGGGCTTGCCGCCGGGCTCCTGTTCGCCGATGGGGACATCTCGGCGAAGCTAGTCGTCGCAGGCGGACTCTGGCTGCTCGCACTCCTCTCGCTGGTCGTCTGCTACGCGGCGGGCACCAGCGTGCTCCAGGCCGCGTTTCAGCGCGGCAGCGCGCTAACGGCTGCCGGCATCGCGACGCTGGTGACCAACGCGGTTCCCATCGCGGCCGGCTTCGTGCTCTTCGATGAGGCACTGCCGCCAGGTGCACGGGGCGTCCTGCAGATCGCCGCATTCGCCTCCATCGTCGCCAGCGCCGGGCTCCTCGGAAGCTCCGCCACGAAACGATCGAGCTCAGCGGACCGGTGAGTTTGCCGCGGAGCAAGCGTCTTACTTCCTGATCAGTGGGTAGCGTCTGACCGACGGTGATTCGCCCCGCCGGGAGCAGCCAACGTCAGGGAGGAGAAAGAGAAGATGCCCGAGCACAAGATCGGAACGCGTGAGGAATGGCAGGCGGCCCGAGACGAGCTCGCGAAGCTCGAGGCCGAGCAGGCGCAGCGCAACCAGGAGATCAAGACCAAGCGGCTCGAGCTCCCCTGGGTGCCGGTTGACAAGGAGTACGAGTTCGACACCGAGTCCGGCAAAAAGACCCTTGCCGAGCTGTTCGACGGCCGCTCACAGCTCCTCGCCTACAACATTATGTTCGGGCCCGAGTACGAGAACGGTGCCTGCCCCGGCTGCTCGAACCTCGGGGACGGCCTCGACGGCGCGCTCGTGCACCTCAACCACCGCGACGTGACCCTGATCTGCTTCTCGCGGGCGCCGATCGAGCGGCTGACCGCCTACAAGGAGCGGATGGGCTGGCACTTCCCGTATGTCTCGACCTACCGCACCGACTTCGCGTTCGACTTCGGCCTCGCGCTGACCGAGGAGCAGGCACAGCAGGTCCCCGAGGTGAAGGGGATGATCGACGACCCGCCCGACTGGCTCGAGGAGTGGTCGCGTCAGGTCGGGGCCGACCTCAAGGACGGGCTGCGAGAGGGCCCGAGCTGGATCGCCTTCGCGCGCGACAACGGCACCGTCTACCACACCTACACGGTGATGGCGCCCGACCCGTTCGTCGCGCCCTACTACACCTCCCTGCTCGAACGAACCCCGAAGAAGCCACCCGACGAGCCGCGCACCTGGCGTAAGGACGAGTACCCCGACTGACGCCGGTCCTCCGTCTCATGGCGCTGTCATCCCTCGCGGTCACCGTCGTGGGCTGCGGCGGGAGCTCGCCGACGTACGACGCCGGCGCCGTCCGAGACTGCCTGAGCAAGAAGGGCCTGCCGGTCGCGAACGACCGCAAGAACCCGTTCGCGCCGACGAGCCGCGACCTCGTGATCAAGTTCCCGCACGGGAACGTGCTGCTCGCCTTCGCCCCGTCCCAGGACGTGGCGGGGAAGGTCGAGGACCAGGTGCGGTCCATCGCGGAGGCGAACGGCGCGCCGAAGGGCGCGAAGGACGTCGTTCGCCGCAAGGGGAACCTCGTCTACTGGGTGAACGCGCCGGTGTTCCCGGCGGGGCTGACCAAGCTCGTGGACGACTGCCTGTAGGTCAGCGCGGGCGGCCGGTGTCCAGGCCCGCATAGGGACGGTAGGGCGTCCCCGGGCATGCTCCCCAGAGCCCCAGGTGGTGCGCCCGCGCCGACCGGGCGAGGCGGTCGAGCTGGGCCGCGTACCGGCCGCGCCTGCCGCGGTAGAAGTACGGGGCCGCCGCGCCGACCGCGACCAGCCGAACGTTCACGTTCAGCGCGTCACGGGCCCGGACGACGTAGCGGAGCAGCCGCCCGTACTGGTCGACGCGGTCGGTAGCGGGCTCGACGAGCAGGCGCACCTGCGTGCCCGGAGGGAGCAGCTGCTTCGTCGTCGCCGACGCCTGCCGGCCGTAGCACTCCGGCGTGAAGTAGACCTCCGGCGTGTCGATCTGGACGAGGCGGACGCGCCGGCCGTTCGTCAGGGTCACGGTGTCGCCGTCGGCGACGTGGTCGATCCGCAGGACGGCCGCGCTCCGGCCGCTGCCTGACGCGGCCGCAGCCGACCCGGCGCACAGCGCCAGCACGGTACTGGCGAAAACGGCCATGGCTCGTTGGGACACTGGGCTGAATGTAGCCCCAGCCCGACGAGAGCCAGGTCACAGAGCACGTCTTTCCTGGTCGAACAGCCGTTGACGCTGAGCCGGGATTGAGGGTACCGTCCGGGAAGAACGTTGACTCTTCTACGGGTCATAGGGGTCTGCCTGATCGGGCTTGCAGCTCTGCCGTGCGCGGCGGGCGGGGCTCCGACCGCCGCCGCGGCGCCGGCGGCTGCGCTCGTGAACTCGGTCACGTTCCAGGACTCGACCGCCGAGCGCCCCGACTCGCCCGACATCACGTCGGTCGTCGTGTCGAACACGAACACCGGCGAGGTCAGCTTCAAGATCAACGGCCCGGCGCGGCTGACCGACGACATGCTCGTCGACATCGAGCTGGACACGGACGCGAACCCGGCGACCGGCGATCCGGATACCGGGTCCGAGTACGCGATCGAGCTCTTCGGCGGCACGGCCAACCTCTTCAAGTGGGACGGCACCAACTTCTCCCGCACCCAGACCGATCCGCCGCAGACGACGCTGGTCTTTTCCGGGCTGACGATCAAGCTGAACACGTCCGAGCTCGGAAACCCCACACGCCTCAGCTTCGGCGTGGTCCTCATCACCGGGATCAGGATCGACCCGAGCTCCGGTGACCTCGACTTCGCGAACGCGCACGCCGACCTCGCGCCCGATCCCGGCCACGGTCTCTGGAGCTACGAGGTCAAGACGACCCCGCTCAGGCTCCTCGCGAAGAAGCTCGCGCTCGCGCCGAGCCGCCCGCGGGCCGGACGGCCGCTGACGGCCAATCTGACGGTCGCCCGGAACGACACCGGTGCGATCCTCAAGGGCGGCGCCGTGACGTGCGTCGCCACGGTGGGCGGGGCGCGGATCGCGGCTCGCGTCCACAAGTTCGTCGGCAACCTGGCGCGTTGCACGTGGCAGGTGCCGGCCTCGGCGCGGGGCAAGTCCGTCCACGGCACCATCTCGGTCGTCTTCGAGGGCAAGAGGATCAGCAGGAGCTTCACTGCGACGGTGGGTTAGTCCCCGCGGCCTCGCCGCTGTCGGCCTGAGCGGGGCAGCGCTTCTTTCAGCCGGAGCAGCGGGCGCGTCGCTGCAGCCGATTCCCCGCATGATCGACGGGATCCCGCTCCCGCACGTCCGCGCGGTGACGACGCACATACCGCCGCGCACGGGTCGCACGCGCGTCGTCGTCACGCTCGGCCTGCCGCCGCTGGCCCAGGTCGACCAGGCACGGAGGTTCCGCTCGGGGAGCGCTGCCCGGAAGCTGAATGTCGCCGACGCGTCCTCGCGCGCCTACCTGCGCCGCCTCGATGCCGCGCAGCGGACGGCGATCCGGTCGCTCGAGCGGGCGATTCCCCAGGCGTCGGTGTCCCGCCGCTTCCGCGTCATCCTCGACGGGTTCACCGTCAATCTGCCGACGGCGCGCGTGCCCGAGCTCAACCGGCTCGGGTTCGTGAACAAGGTCTACCCGAGCTACCGCTACACGGTGAACACGAATCGCAGCCTCGCGCTGATCGGCGCCACGCAGCTCCGACAGGCCACGGGCCTGCGCGGAGCCGGCATGAAGGTCGCGGTCGTCGACGACGGCCTCGACGAGCGGAACCCGTTCTTCGCCAACAGCGGCCTCTCGATGCCGGCCGGCTTTCCGAAGGGCAACTCGGAGTTCACGAGCTCGAAGGTGATCGTCGCGCGCTCGTTCCCGGGGCCGGGCTCCGGCGCCGACGGGCGGCTGCCGCTCGACGCGCGCGTCTCGTTTCACGGCACGCACGTGGCCGGGATCATCGCGGGCACCGAGAACACGACCGCGCCCGACAGCACCGTGATCGCGGAGGAGCAGACGGCCCGGGTCTGCGTCCGCGCCTCCGGCGGGTGCATCCCCAAGGTCGAGGGCCTGAGCGGCGTCGCTCCGAAGGCCTGGCTCGGCAACTACCGCGTCTTCTCGGTCAAGGATCCGCTCGACAGCAGCAGCTGCTGTGTCGCGAACACCCCGGAGATCATCGCCGCGTTCGAGGCGGCGGTCACCGACGGGATGGACGTCATCAACTTCTCGGGCGGCGGCCCGCAGTCCGACCCGGCTTCCGACGCGATGGTGCAGGCCGTCGCCAACGTCGTGAAGGCGGGGGTCGTGCCCGTCATCTCGGCGGGCAACGACCGCGATCTCTTCGGGGACGGCACCGTCGGCTCGCCCAGCACGGCTCCCGACGCGATCAGCGTCGCCGCGGTGACGAACTCGCACACGTTCGCCCCGACGTTGAGCCTCCAGTCGCCGAACGTGCCGAGCCTGCGACAGGTCGCCTACGTCGCGGCGCCGGGCATCACGCCCGAGGCCTGGGGCGCGTCCGACCAGACGCTCGTGGACGTCGGGACGATCAGGGGGACGGACGGGCGACTCGTGGACCGGAGCCTCTGCGCCGACACGCTGCCGGCCGGCTCGCTGAACAACGCGATCGCGCTCCTCTGGGCCGGCGGCTGCCGGTACGAGGCGAAGGGGGCCCGGGCCGCCAACGCAGGCGCCCAGGGCATCGTCGTCGTGGACAACCATCCGGGCGAGGCCGGCGCGATCCCCTTCGGGCTCGCAAGGCCGGCCGGGATGATCTCCGACCTCGACGGGTCGCGGCTGCGCGTTGCGCTCAGCAGCCGGGGCGGCCGTGCGCCGATCCGGATCGGCAAGGGCGTCGTCGAGATCGCGAACGGCCGCGGCGGCACGATCACGGGCTTCTCGTCGTCAGGCCCGACGCCGTTCGGCCACGACCTCAAGCCCGACGTCTCCGCTCCGGGGGCGAGCATCCTCTCCTCGACCGTCGCGAGGTTTGCTGGAGCGGACTTCGCCGTCCTCGACGGGACGAGCTTCTCGGCGCCGCACGTTTCCGGCGCCGCGGCGCTCCTGCTCGAGCGCCACCCGTCCTGGAGCCCCGCCCAGGTCAAGTCGGCGATGATGTCCACGGCAGGACCGGCCTTCGCGGACACGGCCGATACGACCGAGGCGTCCGTGTACCTCGAAGGCGCCGGCCTCGTCAGCCTGACGGACGCCGTGAACCCGAGGATCTTCACCGACCCGCAGTCGCTCTCGTTCCACTATCTGAACGCCAACGCGGGCGGCGTGAGCAGCTCGCTGCTGGTGCAGGTGACCGAGGCCGGCGGCGGCGCGGGCACCTGGCAGGTCGATGTCCGGCCCCAGACTGCGACGGCGGGCGCGACGATCTCGGCCCCGTCCTCGCTCTCACTTCCGTCCGGTGGGACGGCGACGCTACCCGTCGTGGCGGCCGCCGCCGGCGGCGCGGCCCCGGGCGACAACTACGGCTTCATCGTCCTGCGCCAGGGCAGCGTGACGCGGCGGATCCCCTACGCGTTCCTCGTCACGCGGCCGCGAATCGCGAGCGCGCAGGCGGCGCAGCTCCAGGCGCGGACGACCGGTGACTCGAGGAACGGGAGCGATCGGGTGGAGGTCTACCGCTGGCCGTCGTCGCCGTTCGGCCTGACGAGCCTGTTCGGGATCGACGCGCAGCTCAAGGAGACGGGGAAGGAGCAGGTCTACTACATCGACGTGAGCGGCCGGCAGGCGAACGTCGGAGCTGCGGTGACCGAGCCGTTGCTCAACTACCAGGGCGCGTTCGAGGACCTCCTGATCGCGCCGATCCACCTCTGGTTCCTGGGCTCCGCGGACGAGAACGACGTCACGGGCATCGCCGGCACGCCCGTCAACGGGGACTCGTACATGGGCGGGTATCTCCTCGATTCCCGCGCGGCCGGCACGTCGTTCCCGCGGCCGGGGCGGTACTACGTCTCCGTCGAGTCAGGGATCGACCCGTTCGGCGGTCAGGGGTACGCCGGGCCGTACGTCCTTCGCTCGTGGGTCAACGACACCAAGCCGCCGACCGTGAAGCTCCTGACGACTCGCGTCTCGGCCGGACGACCGACGATCGCGTTCCGCGCAACCGACACGCAGTCGGGGATTGACCCCTTCTCGCTCACGCTCGACGCCGGATTCCGCCTGACGAGCGCGTCGCAGTTCGACCAGCGGTCGGGGATCGCCGTGATCCCGATGCCGCGCGACTCCACCGCGCTCAAGCCCGGTCGTGCGAGCATCCGGCTGATCGCGGCCGACAACCAGGAGTCCAAGAACGCGAACACGGATAGCACCGACCTCCTGCCGAACACCGCGCGCCGCCGCGTCCAGGTCACGGTCGTGCGCGGCCCCGCCGTCACGTGGATCATCCCGGAGAAGAACGCGTGCGTCTCGAACGGCGGGCAGCTGGCCGTGGTCGCGAGCTCGTCCGCAGGGATCTCGTCCGTCGGCTTCTTCAGCGGCGGCCGGCAGGTCGCGCGCGTGAATCGGGCCGCCGGCGGCGTCTACACCGTGACGTGGAAGACGGGTGGAACGAAGGGCGCGCGGACGCTGACGGCGATCGCATCCGACGCCGGCGGCCGCGAGGCGCGGGCCACACGCCGCGTCCGCGTCTGCGGCTAGAGGTCGTACGCGGCGGGATGCCGCGGTTCGTACAGGAAGATCGCGTCCGCGCCGGGTAGCTCCAGGCTCGTCCCGATCCCGAAGCCGTAGTCCTTGGGCGGGCCGGTGAACGTCGCGCCTCTGGCCTCGAGCTCGACCGCAGTCGCCTCGACGTCGTCGCACATCAGGGAGATCACGTGGTGCCGCGGATACGAGAACTCGTGACCCTCGTGCGTGCCGGACGTCGGGTGGACACCCAGCTCGCTAGGCCCGGTCTTGAAGATCAGCCAGCCGGGCTCGGACTCCTCGTGCTCGACGCACGGCCAGCCGAGCACGTCACGGAGGAACGCGCGGGTCGCCGGCGGGTCGTCCGAGTAGATCAGCGTGTGGACGGCCTTGATCACGCGAAGAGCGTACGCGAGTGTCGCGGCGGTGACACTCGCCGCGTCGTCCGGGCGAACGACGCGGCGGCGCGTGCTTCCTACCCTCGTGTCATGGCTTCTACGACACGGAGGTACCGATGATGCGTCACCCAGTCGCTCTCTACCTGCAGGCCACGACGTCGCAGGCCGACGGTCACTTCGAGCTCTTCGAGCGCAAGGAGCGCCGCCCGCGCCGGCCGCTGTTCGGGTTCGCCAAGCGCTTCGCGCGGCCTTCCGCTTCCGAGCGGCTCCAGTCCGAGCCGCTGGCGGCCGACGGCTCGGCCCGGTAGCCCGCGTTACCCCGCTCGCCGGTCGAGCTCGCGCAGACGCGCGATGTTCTTCGCCTCGTCCGGGTCGGGCTGCTCGACGGCGAGCCACGCGGCGAGGATCTCCCTCGCCGCCTCCGGCTCCGTGCGCTTGAGGCTCATGACGAGGACGTTGGCGTCGTTCCAGCGGCGCGCGCCCTCGGCGATCCACGGCTCCCACGCGAGCGCCGCACGCACACCGGGGACCTTGTTCGCGGCCATGGACGTGCCGGTGCCGGTCCAGCAGAACAGAATCCCCTGATCCGCTTCGCCGGACGCGACCGTCTCAGCCACCTTCCGCGCGACCTCCGGCCACTGGTCGCGGTCGAGCACGGTCACGTCGTGGCCGCGCGCGCCGAGCTCCGTCACGACCGCGTCGGCGACGGCCCCTTCGTCATCGGCTCCCACGACGATCCGCACGCGCCTAGCTTGCCTGGCCGGCGCTGCCCGACGTGACAGAGGTCAGGTTCGCCCGTGCGGCGCTGGGCTACCGTGCGCCGACGATGGGGCCGAGGCTGATCGCCCTAGCCGCCTGCGCCGCGGCCGTGCTCTGCGCCGCGTCCGGCTCTCCTGCCGCGGGGCGCGACGACACCGTCTGGCTGCAGGCGGCGCTCGACGCCGGAGGGACGGTCTCCCTTCCGAGGCTGCCGGGCGGCCAGTGCTATGCGACGCGCGGCCTCTGGGTTTCGCGCGACGGCACGACGATCACCTCCGACGGCGCGTGCATCGTCTCGCTCGGGCCGGGAGAGGCGAGGATCACGGGCGCCGGCGGGCGGCCGGTCCACGCGAACGCGGTCTTCTTCCTCACGCACTCGAACCTGCGTGTGCCGCCGCCGGTGCGGGTCTCGATCAGCGGCCTCGACATCAGGGTGCCGGCGTCCCAGCAGATGCACGGCGTCGTGGTCGTCGGCCACGAGACCACGCTCAGCCACCTGACGATCAGCGGCTCGCCGCTGACGGACGTCCTGATCGGCGGCGGCGAGCTCGGGGCCGGCGGGATGACGGCGCATGTCGCGATCCGTGACTCCTCGCTCTCGGGCGGCAGGCGCGACGTGATCTCGGCGTACGGCCCGGTCGATCTCCGCGTCGAGGGGAACCGGCTGGCCGGCGCGCGCGGCGTGCCCAAGACGCAGGCCGCCGCCGGCGTCCACGTACGCGCCGCCGATCGCGGGCAGCCCGCCGTGAACGTGCGGATCGCCGGGAACACGATCGTGGACAACGCCGGGCCGGGCATCTTCCTCGAGCTCGACCCGAAGAACGGGCTGCCGGTGCTCGCCACGGGGCTCGAGGTGACGGGGAACCAGGTCCTGCGCAACGCGCGCAAGGCGCCCGCCGCACGACGGGCGGGCATCGTCGTCGCGGGCGGGCAGCGTGACCGGCTCGGCGGCCTCCGGCTGGCGCAGAACGTCGTGCGCGCGAACCGCGGTCCTGGAATCCTCGGCCGCAACGTCGCGCTCGCCCTGACCGTGGACGGCAACGACCTGAGCGGCAACCAGGGCGGAGCGATGAAGGGCGTCAGCTTCGCGGCCGCCGCCCCGCCCGCGGCGGGCGCGCGTGCTTTTCGCCGCGCGTCCGCGGCGGCACGTGACGACACGGCAGCGCTGCAGGCGCGGCTCGACATGGGCGGGGGCACGGTCTTCCTGCCGAAGCTCCCGAACGGCGAGTGCTACGCGACGCGCGGCCTGTGGGTCTCGCACGACGACACCACGATCACGTCGGACGGCGCTTGCGTCGTCTCGCTCGGCCCGGGCGACGTGCGTCTGCACTCGTCGGACGGCGATCCGATCCCGTCCGGCGCGGTCTTCTTCGTCAGCCGCTCGCGGCCCAAGGGGCCGGCCCCGGTCGGGATCACGATCAGCAACCTCCGGATCGTCGTCCCGGACGGCGAGCCGATGTACGGGGTCTCCGTCGCCGGCCACGACGTCACGCTCAGCCACCTCGACATCGGCGGCTCGCCGAAGGACGACGTCCTGATCGGCGGGCGCGGGAACGGGAACGGCTTCGCCGCCCACGTGTCCGTGCTCGACTCGACGCTCAGCGGCGCGAAGCGGAATGCGATCTCGGTCAACGGTGTCATCGGCCTCCGGATCGAGGGCAACACGATCCAGGGCGTCCGGGACTCGCCGCCCGGGCAGCCCGCCGCCGGCATCGACGTCGAGCCGGATGAGCGCGGCCAGCCCGTGTGGGGCGTCCGCATCCTCCGGAACCTGATCCAGGACAACGCCGGGCCCGGGATCCTCTTCGAGCTCGAGACCAACTACGGCAACTCGGTGCTCGCCACCGACCTCGAGATCAGCGGCAACACGGTCGTCCGCAACTCGAACCGGTTCTCGCCGCCGAAGCGGGCGGGCATCGTCCTCGCGGGCGGGCAGGACGGCGCAGACGGCACGCTCATCCTCAAGGGGAACACCGTCCGGGACAACGGCGGGCCGGGCATCTTCGCGACCAGGCTCAGGCTCGCAGTCCAGGACGCCGGCAACGACCTGAACGGGAACGCGGGCGGGCCCCTGGTGGGCAGCCTCCACTGACATGCGCCGGACTGTCTAAGCTGCCCCGAGCATGCGGCTGAAGAAGCTTCCTTTCGCGCTGCTCCTCCTCGCCGCCCTCGTCCTCGCGGGCGGCGTCTCGGGCGCGCCGACACAGGTGCAGCAGGGCTGCGAGACGCCCGTCTACGAGAACGGGCTCGACGTCGTCTTCGGGCGGTCGCCGACCCAGGCCGGGGCGGACCACAGGACCAACGAGGTCGTGCGGCTCGGCTTCAAAGGCGTCAAGACGGTCCGGGAGAGCTGCTCGGTCTGGAAGAGCGCCCTGCGGGGCATCAACTCGTACAGCTCGGCGGTCGGCGTGCAGTCCGAGGCACGGCGGGTCAAGTACTACCCCACGGTCGAGTGCGTGCTCTCCCAGGAGATCGGCCAGATCCAGGCCATCTTCGGGACGCGACCCACCCTGGACGGGCTCGACGCCGTGATCGCAACCGCGAACCGGTACGGCTACGTCGGTCTGAAGACCAAGACCGCGCCCTGCGGCGGGTACCAGGCCTACGTGGCAGGTTTCACGAGCAAGGCCCAGGCCGACGACTTCGCCAAGACGGCACGCGAGCGCACCGGCCTGCCCGTCGTGGTCGTCAAGGCGTAGACAGCCCACTCTGCGGTATCACGGCGACCCCGCATGGTTGAGCGGAAAGTTGCTAACAGCGGTGGGATGATTCCGTCTGAGGAAACACGTGGACGAGAACGGTGAACGGGGGCTGCCGCGGTCGGTGAAGGCGGCGCTCGCCGGGCTCGGGCTGGCGGGGCTGCTCGCCGTGGTCGCGCTCGCGGCCCGCAGCCGTCAGCCGGGCGACGGCGGCGGGGTCCGCCTGCACCAGCGGGAGGTTCCGGCCTGGGTCGCAAACGACCTGCTCACGATCATCGTGATCGGGTACGCGCTCGGCGCCGTCATCCTCGTCGTCGCAATGATCGTCCTGCGCGACGAGTGGAAGCCGCCGAAGGGCCGGAACTGGCTGCGCCAGTTCGTCATGCTCGCGATCCTCCTCACCGCCGTGACGGTGCTCGGCTACCGGTTCGAGCGCCTGCGGAACGCGCACCATGCGCGCACCTCCCACACGCAGACCATCGCCGGCGGGCGGACGCCGCGGCCGCAGACGCTGCCCAAGCTCCCCGCCGCGAGGCGGCCCGCCAAGTTCGACTGGGTCTTCGCGGCCGCGGTCGGCGGCGGGCTCGCGCTGCTCGCGGTGCTGCTCCTGGCCCGGCGCCGCGGCGAGCTCGCGGTTGCGGAGGGCGAGACGGTCGAGGAGGAGCTCTCCGCGGTCGTCTCGGACACGATCGACGACCTGCGCGCCGAGACGGATCCGCGCCGCGCGGTGATCGCCGCATACGCGCGGATGGAGCGGGTACTGGGCCGGCACGGCCAGCCGCGCGACCCGAGCGAAGCGCCGTACGAGTACCTCACGCGGATCCTGCTCCGCCTGCGCGTCCGGCCGGCCGCCGTCCGCGACCTCACGGAGCTGTTCGAGCGCGCGAAGTTCAGCACGCACGAGATCGACCTGTCGATGAAGGAGCGCGCGATTGCCGCGCTCGTCTCGGTGCGCGACGACCTCCAGGCGGCGCCTGCGTGAAGCGCATCGTCAGGCGGGCGATCGGGCTGCTGGCGATCGCGTCCGCGATCGCGGGCGCGCTGGCGCTGTTCTCGCACGGCCTCGGCGCCGAGGTGCTTGACGCGTGGCTCCTCGCCCTCGGCGCGGTGCTCCTGCTCGCGCTCTTCCGCGTCGCGCGCCTGCGCGCCCCGGATGCCGTCTCGCAGCTCGACCTCGCGGCGGCGCGGATGCGGCGGGCGGAGCTCGCGCCGCCCGAGCTCGCGCTCGAGCGGGAACTCGTCCTGTCGCGTGCGATCGACTTCCACTTCTACATCCGGCTGCGCCCGGTCCTGCGCGAGATCGCGTCGCACCGCCTCCGTGCGGCCTACGGCGTCGAGCTCGACCAGGAGCCCGGCCGCGCGCGCGAGCTGGTGCCGGCACGCGCGTGGGCGGTCGTCGATCCGGATCTCCAGCCGCCCGACGACCGGTTGGCGCCGGGGCCGACCATGGAGGACCTCAGCGCGATCGTCCATGACCTGGAGAAAATCTAGGCTCCCCGTATGCTGGGCGCTGCCGACGTCGCCGACCGCTGCGAACGGGTCCTCTCCGAGGTCGAGCGGGCGATCGTCGGCAAGCGCGACGCCCTCGAGCTCGTCCTGATCGGCTTCCTCGCCGACGGCCACGTACTCCTGGAGGACTTCCCGGGGCTCGCGAAGACGCTGATCGCGCGGTCGTTCGCTCAGGTGTGCGACATGGAGTTCTCGCGCGTCCAGTTCACGCCCGACCTGATGCCGTCGGACGTGACCGGGTCGGCGATCTTCAACCAGCGCAGCGGCGACTTCGAGTTCCGGCCGGGTCCGATCTTCACGAACCTCCTGCTCGGGGACGAGATCAACCGGGCGCCGCCCAAGACCCAGGCGGCGCTGCTCGAGGCGATGCAGGAGCGGCAGGTGACGATCGAGGGCCACTCGCACCCACTCGAGCCGCCGTTCCTCGTGATCGCGACCCAGAACCCGATCGAGTACGAGGGGACGTATCCCCTGCCCGAGGCGCAGCTCGACCGCTTCCTCCTTCGCCTCCGCGTCGGCTATCCGGCGCGCGAGGACGAGTGGCAGCTGCTCCAGCGCCGGCTCGACCGCGCCGAGGACGAGATCCGGCTCGAGCGCGTGCTCGACCGCGCCTCGCTGCTCGACGTCCAGCGCGCGATCGAGCGGATCCACGTCTCCGAGCCGCTCGGCTACTACATCGTCGACGTGGTCGCGGCGACGCGGGCGAGCGTCCGCGTGCAGGTCGGGGCGAGCCCGCGCGGGACGCTCGCGCTGCTGAAGGCGTCGCGGGCGCGGGCGGCGCTCTCGGGGCGGGACTTCGTCACGCCGGAGGACGTGAAGGCGGTCGCAGTCCCCGCCCTCGCCCACCGGCTGATGCTGCGGCCCGAGCTCTGGGTTCAGCGGGTGCGGCCCGACGACGTCGTGCGGGAGGCGCTCGCAACCGTGCCGACGCCTGCCGCCGAGGACGTCGCCGCGCCGCGCGGATGACGCGCGTCTACGAGCCGAAGCTCGCCCGGTACACGGCGCTGGCGGCGCTCGGCCTGCTTGCCGCCCTCGCCGCGCGGCTCCCCGAGCTCGTCGTGCTGGCGGCGCCGTTCGCGCTCCTCCCGACGCTGGGCGTCCTGCTGGCCCGGGCTCCGAAGATCGACGTCACGGTCGAGCTCGAGCGCGATCGCATGCTGGAGGGGGACGAGCTCGACGTGGCGGTCTCGCTCGATCCCGGGCGCGGCGCCGAGCGCCTCGACGTCCTGCTGGAGCTCCCGCACGGCCTCGAGCTCGCGGACGGCGACAACCCGCGCTCGATCCACCTCGCCGACGGCGGCGCACGCGACCTGGTCTTCCGCATCCGCTGCGAGCGGTGGGGAGGGTACGCGCTGGGCCGGGTCTTCCTGCGCGCGCGCGACCCGTACGCGCTCGTCCGCTGGGAGCAGGAGCTCGACCGGCGGGCGCCGCTGAAGGTCTACCCGCGCGAGGAGCTCGTGCGCACGCTGCTCCGCCCGCAGAACACGCAGGTCTTCAGCGGCAACCACGTCGCGCGGGAGAAGGGGGAGGGGATCGAGTTCGCAGACCTGCGGCCGTTCGTCGCGGGCGACCGCGTCCGGCGCGTGAACTGGCGCGCGAGCGCGCGCCGCGGGCAGATGTGGGTGAACGAGCACCACGCCGAGCGGAACGCCGACGTCGTGATCTTCCTCGACTCGTTCGCGGAGCTCGGGCAGCCGGGGGCGAGCACGCTCGACGACGCGCTCCGCGGCGCCGCGTCGCTCGCCGCGCGCTACCTGCGCGAGAAGGACCGCGTCGGCTTCGTCTCGTTCGGTGGGACGCTCAACTGGCTCCTTCCCGCGACCGGGGCGACGCAGCTCTACCGGATCGTCGACTCGATGCTCGACACGCGCATCGCCCTCAACTACGTGTGGAAGGGCCTCGACGTGATCCCGCGCCGGACCCTGCCGCCGCGCGCGCTCGTCCTCGCTCTGACGCCCCTGCTCGACGAGCGCGGCGCCTCCGCGCTCCTCGACATCCGCGGCCGGGGATTCGACCTGCTCGTGATCGAGATCTCGCCGCTGCGGTTCCTACCGCAGCCGGAGGGGCTCCTCTCCGAGACGGCGTACCGGATCTGGCGCCTCCGGCGGGAGGCCCTGCGCGGGCGCTTCGAGCGGGCGGGCGTCCCGGTGGCGGTGTGGGACGAGACGCGCCCGCTCGCCAGCGCCCTGGAGGAGGTGACGGCATACCGGCGCCACGCGCGGATCGCGCTCGTCTGATCGCCGGCGGGGCGGGGCTGGCCGTGCTCGCCGCGGCCGTGATCTACCCCGCGGTCGCGACCGACCGGCTCGAGGTGCCGGTCGCGGCCACCGCGGGAGCGGCCGTGTTCTTCTTCGTCGTCGGCCTGGTCTTCCGATGGCCGGGCGTCGCCATGTTCGGGATCGCCGTCGCCGGGGCGGAGTACGCCGTCTACCTCGGGTTCCGCGGGGGCGCGATCGACGGCTGGGCTCCCCTCGTAGCGGCAGGGCTCTTCCTCGCGGCCGAGCTGGGCTTCCGGGCGATCGAGCCGTCCGGTGCGGCGGCGGAGCGCGACGTCGTCGTGCGCAGCGCCCTCTGGCTCGGCGGCGGCGTCCTCGGCACGGCCGTGGTCGGGGCGCTGCTGCTGGTGGCCGCGGGCGGCGCCACCGCCGGCCTCTGGCTCGCGGCGGTCGGGGTTGCGGCCGCGGTGGTCGCGGTCGCGGTGATCGTCGGCGTCGCCGCCGGCTCCGGCTCCCGGTGACGACGCGCGCCTTTCGGGCGCCGGGCCGCGTCAACCTGATGGGCGACCACACGGACTACAACGAGGGTCTCGTCCTGCCGATCGCGATCGACCTCGAGACGGTGGTGCAGGTGCGCGGTGGCGGTGACGGCCGGGTGCGCGTCAGGTCGGACGGGCACTCCGGCATGGTCGACGTGGCCGCCGACGGGAGCGACGAGCCGCTTGCGGTCGAGCCGGCGTGGGGGCGGCTCGCCGCCGGGGTGGTCGCCGCGCTCGCCGCCCGGGGACGAGCGCCGGTGGGTCTCGATGCGGAGGTCTCGTCCGGTGTCCCCGAGGGTTCCGGGCTCTCGTCGAGCGCTGCATTCGAGGTAGCGCTCGCGCTGGCGCTCTGCGACGTCGCCGGGCTCGAGCTCGACCGGGTCGAGCTGGCGCTCGCCTGCCAGGAGGCGGAGCAGCGCGCGACCGGCGTCCCCTCGGGTGTCATGGACCAGCTCGCCTCGCTCTTCGGCGCCGTGAACGCGGCGCTCCTGATCGACTGCCGGTCGCTGGAGATCGAGGAGGTGCCGCTGCCGGACGGGGTCGCCGTCCTGGCGGTCCACTCGGGCGTTCCGCGCCGGCTGGAGGCGACGGAGTACGCGGAGCGCCGCGCTGGGTGCGAGGCGGCCGCGCGGGCGCTCGGCCTGCGCTCGCTGCGGGACGCCACGCTCGAGCAGGTACGGGACGACCCGATCGCGCGGCACGTCGTGACCGAGAGCGGTCGCGTGCGCGCGGTAGCGGACGCACTGCTGGCGGGCGCGCTGCGCGAGGCGGGGCGGCTGTTCGCGGAGAGCCACGCGAGCCTGCGGGACGACTTCCGCGTCTCGACGCCAGAGCTGGACGTCCTCGTCGAGGAGCTGGTGCGCGCAGGCGCCCACGGCGCTCGGCTCACGGGCGCCGGCTTCGGCGGGTCGGTCGTCGCCATCGCGTCCGCCGGCGACGCAGCCGTCGTCGGAAGCCGCGGCGCGGAAGCGTACGCCCGTCGAACCGGCTGCACGCCGACCGTCTTCGCGTGCAGCGCCGTCGCCGGGGCGGGCCTCGGCTCCTAGCCCTCGCCGAGCTCGTCCGCGAGCAGGCCGCAGGCGTACGCGCGCCAGGCGAGCTCCGGGTCGGCACGGAGGGCGTCCGCACCCTCGACGTCCGCGAGCGCCGTCATCAGGGCGTCGCGCCGCCCCGGCGCGTCGAGATCGCGCGCGAGCTCGGCCACCGCGGGATCCTCCGGCGAGGGATCCCGGTGGAGGTCGCCGCCCGCCGCGAAGACGAGCAGCGCGCGCCGGAGTGCGGCGCTCCGCTCGGCCTCGGAGATCTCGACGGCCTGGCCCGCGACGTAGGCCAGGACGATCAGCTCGGCGTCAGACGGCGTGCTCGTCCGCGAGCGCGAGCGCCTCGTCGAGGATCCCGATCCCCTCGTCGAGCTCCTCGCGCGTGATCGTCAGCGGCGGGACGACCATGACCACGTTCCAGTGGGTCATCAGGTAGAGGCCGCGCTCGAGCGCCGCCCTCGCCACCCGTGCGACCGGTGCGAACGCCTCGCCGGTCGCGTTGAACGGGACCAGCGGCTCGCGCGTCTCGCGGTTCTTCACGAGCTCGACCCCCCAGAAGCAGCCGAGACCGCGCACCTCGCCGACCGACGGATGCCGCTCCTGCAGCCCGCGCAGCTCGTCCGCGAAGACGCCGCCCAGCTCGGCGGCGTGCTCGACGATCTCTTCCTCCCTGAACGCCTCGATCGAGGCGACCGCGGACGCGCACGCGAGCGGATGGCCGCTGTACGTGAGCCCGCCGGCGAAGTATTTGTCCCGCACCCAGTCGGCGATCGGCTCGCGCACGACCATCGCCCCGAGCGGGACGTAGCCGGAGTTGATCCCCTTGGCGACGGTGAGGATGTCCGGGACGACGTCCCAGTGCTCGCAGGCGAACCACTTGCCGCTGCGGCCGAAGCCGGCCATCACCTCGTCGCAGATGAGCAGGATCCCGTGGCGGTCGCAGACCTCCCGGATCGACTGGAGATACCCGTCCGGCGGGACGATCACGCCGTTCGTCCCGGTGATCGTCTCCAGGATCACCGCTGCGACCGTGTCGGGCCCCTCGTACTGGAGTATCTCCTCGAGGTGCGGGCCGCCGGTGCACACCGGGCACGGGTCCGGATGGCCTGCGGGGCAGCGGTACGTATACGGATCGAGCATCCGGACGATGCCCGGGAGGCCGGGCTCCGCCGGCCACCGCCGCGGATCGCCGGTGAGCGTGATCGCTCCCGCGGTCGCGCCGTGGTACGAGCGATAGCGCGCGATCACCTTGTGCCGCCCCGTGTACCAGCGGGCGAGCTTGATCGCGTTCTCGTTCGCCTCCGCGCCGCCGTTGGTGAAGAAGGACATCGTCAGGTCGCCGGGCGTGACCTCCGCGAGCATCCGCGCGAGCGTCGAGCGGGCCTCGGTCGCCATCGGCGGCCCGATCGTGCAGAGCCTGTCCGCCTGCTCCTTGATCGCCGCCACGATCTTCGGGTGCTGGTGGCCGATCGAGACATTGACGAGCTGGGACGCGAAGTCGAGGTACCGCTTCCCGTCGTAGTCCCAGAAGTAGCGCCCCTCGGCGCCGGCGACGGGGATCGGAGCGACGGCGTCCTGCACCGACCACGAGTGGAGGACGTACTGCTTGGCGTCCTCGACGACCTGCGCGCCGAGCTTGGGATCGGACTCGACGATCGCCATGGAGCAATGCTACGCCTTGCGGAAGCGCGGTTGAACGAAGCACCATTGTCGGATGGCCGTCAAAGCCGGCTCCGGGCTGCTCGAACGGGAGTCCTTCCTCGAGGAGCTGCACGACGCGCTCAGGGCGTCCTCGCGCGACCGCGGCCGGGTCGTCCTCGTGGCAGGAGAGGCGGGCGTCGGCAAGACCGCGCTCGTGGAAGCGTTCAAGCGCGAGACAGGAGGGAGGGTTCTCGCCGGAGCATGCGACCCGCTCTTCACGCCGCGCCCTCTCGGGCCGATTGCCGACATCGCGGCGCAGGTCGGCTCGCCGCTCGCCGACGTCGTCACGCGCGGCGCCCGCGCGTATGAGGTTCTCGACGCGCTCCTCCAGGAGCTCCGGACCCAGACGACGCTCGTCCTCGAGGATCTGCACTGGGCGGACGAGGCGACGCTCGACCTGTTCCGGCTCCTCGCGCGTCGCGTGAGCGGTACGCGATCGCTGGTCGTCGCGACCTATCGCGACGACGAGCTCGGCCCGACGCACCCGCTCCGCGTCGTCGTGGGCGCGATCGTCGCCGAGCACCGGGTCGAGCGGCTTCGCGTGCCGCCGCTCTCGGCCGCGGCCGTGCGCGCGTTGGCCGATCCGCACGCGGTCGACGCGGACACCCTCTTCCGCCTCACGGGAGGCAACCCGTTCTTCGTCACCGAAGCGCTTGCCGCTTCGACCGACGACGTTCCTCCGAGCATCCGCGACGCCGTGCTCGCCCGCGCCGCGCGCGTCGGCCCACGCGAGCGGGAGGTGCTCGAGGCGGTGGCGGTCGTGCCCCCGCGCGCCGAGCTCTCGCTCGTCGAGGAGGTCTGCGGCGGGACGGACGGCATCGACGGCTGTCTCGACGCGGGCATGCTCGTTGCCGAAGGCGGCGGTGTTGCGTTCCGCCACGAGCTGGCGCGGATCGCGGTCGAGGAGTCGCTCGGCGCGAGCCGCAGGCGGGTGCTCCACCGTGCGGCGCTGCACGCGCTGGAGGAGCGTGGGGCGGATCTCGCGCGGCTCGCGCACCACGCAGAGGCTGCGGGCGACGCCGAGGCAGTGCTTCGCTTCGCGCCGGTGGCCGCCGGGCGCGCCGCCTCGATCGGCGCGCACCGCGAGGCCGCGGGGCAGTACAGGCGTGCCCTGCGCTTCGGCGACGGCCTGCAGCCGACCCAGCGGGCCGACCTCCGGGACCGGCTCGCGTACGAGTGCTATCTCACCGACCAGCACGACGAGGCGATCGACGAGCTCGAGCGGGCGATCGGCAGCCACCGAGAGGCAGGTGACGTCCTCAATGAGGGCAACTCGCTCCGGACGTTGTCGCAGATCCTCTGGTGCCCAGGCCGGACCGAGGAGTCGGAACGCGTGGGCCGCGAGGCGATCTCCTTGCTCGAGTGCTCTCCGCCGGGGCGCGAGCTCGCCCTGGCGTACGGCAATCTCGCGTCGACGATGGCGGCGGACGCGCGGGCGGCGGAAGCGCGCGGCTGGGCCGAGCGCGAGCTCGAGCTCGGAGGGCGCCTCGGGGACGAGGAGATCGCCGTCCATGCGCTCGCCACGCTCGGGAGCCTCGGGAACGGTCCGGAGCTCGACCAGAGCCTCGAGCGGGCGCGGCGCGGGGGACTGGCGGAGCAGGCCGGCCGCGCGTACCTGATCCTCGCCGGCGTGTCGGTCGACTCCCGGGACGCCGAGCGCGCAAGGCAGTACATCGAGCCCGGAATCGACTACTGCAACGAGCACGGGCTGGAGCTCTTCCGCGTCTACCTGCTCGCGTCCCGTGCGCGGCTCGAGCTGAACGACGGGCGCTGGGCGGAGGCGGCCGACTCGGCGGCGTCCGTGCTCCGGATCCCGAAAACGTCGACGTCCCCGCGCATCGTCGCGCTCGTGGTGCTCGGGCTGGTCAGAGCGAGACGCGGCGACCCCGAGGCGGCGCCGCCGCTCGAGGAGGCATGGGCATTGGCGGAGCCGACCGGCGAGCTGCCGCGCCTCGGGCCGGCGGCGGCGGCACGGGCGGAGGCGGCATGGCTTCGCGGGGACACCGAGGCGGTCGCCGAGGCGACCTCCGGCGCGCTCGCCCTCGCGGTCGAGCGCCGGTCACTGTGGCTCGCGGGCGAGCTCGCCGCCTGGCGCAGCCGCGCCGGGCTCGAGACCGAGATCCCGTCGCATGTCGCCCGGCCGTGGGCCCTGCAGCTGGCGGGCGAGTGGCAGGGCGCCGTCGACGCCTGGGAAGCGATCGGTTGTCCCTACGAAGCCGCGCTCGCGCGCGTCGAGCTCGACGAGGAGGACGCGGTTCGCACTGCGCTCGAGACGCTCACCCAGCTCGGGGCGGCGCCGGCGGCGGCGCTCGCCGCCGCGCAAGCTGCGCGAGCGCGGCGTCCGGGGGGTCCCGCGCGGGCCCCGTCAGGCGACGAGGAACAACCCGGCGGGACTGACCGCGCGGGAGGTCGAGGTGCTGGCGCTCGTCGCCGAGGGCCTGCCGAACTCGGAGATCGCCGCGCGGCTCTTCATCTCCGAGCGGACGGTCGGCCATCACGTCTCGTCGATCCTGCGCAAGCTCGGCGTTCGGACACGCATGCAGGCGAGCGCCGAGGGCGCGCGGCTGGGATTGATCTAGGCCGGAGTCGGCAGGCCTTCGATCGCCTGCAGCGCGCGGGTGATCTCGCCCTCGTCGAGGGCGACGTCCTCGAGCTTGCCCGCGAAGTAGTTGTCGTAGGCGGCCATGTCGAAGTGGCCATGGCCCGAGAGGTTGAAGAGGATCGTGCGTTCCTCGCCCGCCTCGTCAGCCGTCTTCGCGGCCTGGATCGTCCCGTGGATGGCGTGCGCGGCCTCGGGAGCCGGGAGGATGCCCTCGCTGCCGGCGAAGAGCACGGCCGAGGCGAAGACCTCGTTCTGGAGGTACGCCTCCGCCCGGACGAGGTCGTCGCGGACGAGCTGCGAGATCAGCGGCGCGACGCCGTGGTACCGGAGCCCGCCGGCGTGGATCGGGGCCGGGACGAAGTCGTGGCCGAGCGTGTGCATCGCGACGAGCGGCGTCAGCTTGCTCGTATCGCCGAAGTCGTATGCGAACAGGCCGCGCGTGAGCGTCGGGCACGCCGCCGGCTCGCAGGCGAGCACGTCGATGTCGCGGCCGGCGATCTTCTCGCGCAGGAACGGGAACGCGAGGCCGGCGAAGTTCGAGCCGCCGCCGACGCAGCCGATCACGACGTCGGGAAAGGCGCCGGCGAGCTCCATCTGCGCGAGCGCCTCCTGCCCGATCACCGTCTGGTGCAGGAGCACGTGGTTGAGGACGCTGCCGAGCGAGTACGCGGTGTCGTCGCGCTGCGCGGCGTCCTCGACCGCCTCCGAGATCGCGATCCCGAGGCTCCCCGGCGAGTCGGGCCGCTCGGCGAGGATCGCGCGCCCGGACTCCGTCTCCTCGGACGGGCTCGGCACGACGTCCGCGCCCCAGGCCCTGATCATCGAGCGCCGTGCGGGCTTCTGCTCGTACGAGACCTTGACCATGTAGACCTTGCACTCGAGCCCGAGCAGCCTGCAGGCGAACGACAGTGCGCTCCCCCACTGGCCCGCGCCGGTCTCGGTCGCGAGCCGCGTGCGCCCTTCCTGCTTGTTGTAGAAGGCCTGGGCGACGGCCGTGTTCGGCTTGTGGCTGCCCGGCGGGCTGACGCCCTCGTACTTGTAGAAGATCCGGGAGCGCGTCCCGATCGCCTCCTCGAGCCGGGCAGCGCGGTAGAGCGGCGTCGGGCGCCAGAGGCTGTAGATCTGCAGCACCTCGTCGGGAATGGCGATCTCGGGGTCCTCGCTGACCTCCTGGCCGATGAGCTCCATCGGGAAGAGCGGGGCGAGGTCGTCGGGCCCGACGGGCTCGCCGGTGCCGGGATGCAGGATGGGCTGGGGCGCCGTCGGCAGGTCGGGGCGGATGTTGTACCAACGCCGGGGCAGCCGGGATTCGTCGAGGAGGAACTTCGTCTGGCCCACGGCGCGGCTCCGCGTCTGCTGCACGATCCGAGCATAGATCGTCGGCCGTATAGGTGCCGTGCTCCAGGACGTCGCTTGCCCGGTCTGCGCCGCCCGGTCCACTATGGATCGCATGGAAGGACGCACGACGGTCGCGCAGACAGGTGGAACGGAGCTCCTCGAGCGCGAGACGCAGCTCTCGTTCCTGCGCGACACGCTCGCCTCGACCCTGGCGGGACATGGACGGCTCGTCTTTGTCGGCGGGGAGGCGGGAGTCGGGAAGACCGCCCTCGTCCGGGGGTTCTGCGCCGAGAGCAGCGGCTCGGCTCGGGTGGCCTGGGGCACGTGCGACGCGCTGTTCGCGCCGAGGCCGCTCGGGCCGCTCGCCGACGTCGCCGCCGAGACGGGCGGCGAGCTTGCGGAGCTGATCGACCGTGGCGCGCGGGCACACGAGGTGCTCGGCGCCCTCCTCGCCGAGCTGAGCGGACGGCCGACTGTCCTGGTCCTCGAGGACCTGCACTGGGCCGACGAGGCCACGCTCGACCTCGTGCGGCTGCTCGGCCGGCGCGTCCAGGCGACCCGCGGCGTCGTCCTCGCCACCTACCGGGACGACGGTCTCCAACCCGTCCACCCGCTGCGCGTCGTCATCGGCGGGCTCGCCGGCGAGGCCGGTGTCGACCGCATGCGCCTGCCGCCGCTCTCGCTCGAGGCAGTGCGGGAGCTGGCGGCTCCGCACGGGGTCGACGCCGAAAAGCTCTTCCGCCGCACCGGCGGCAACTCGTTCTTCGTCACGGAGGCCCTCGCGAGCGGCGTGCCCGATGTCCCGCCGACCGTCCGCGACGCCGTGATCGCCCGGGCCGCCGTGCTCGGCGTCGGCGCGCGGGCGCTGCTCGAGACGGTCGCCGTCTTCCCGCAGCGGGCCGACCTGCGCGTGCTGGAGACCCTCGCCGGGGAGGAGATCGCCCACCTCGACGAGTGTCTCGCGTCCGGGATGCTGACCTACCACGGCAAGGACGTCGGCTTCCGTCACGAGCTTGCACGGATTGCGATCGAGGACTCGATCGCGCCCTACCGGCGCGTCGAGCTGCACCGGGCTGCGTTCCAGGCGTTGCGCACGGTCGGGGCGGACCCGGCCCGGCTCGCGCACCATGCCGACGCCGCCGGCGACACGGAAGCCGTGGCCGAGCTCGCGCCGCTCGCGGCCGCGCAGGCGGCGTCGACCGGCGCCCACCGCGAGGCGGCGTCCCAGTACGAGCGCGCCCTCGCCTGCGGAGACCTCCTGACGCCCGACGACCGCGCGCGGCTGCTCGAGCTCGGCGCGCACGAGTTCCACCTGATCGACCGCTACGCGACGGCGATCCAGCTGCTGGAGGAGGCGATCGAGCTCCACGGCCGGGCCGGGGACCGCCTGCGCGAGGGCGCCGCGCTCCGCCAGCTCTCCTGGGTCGCGCGCTGCGGCTCCTTCCAGGCGCTGGCGGAGGATGCCGGCCGGCGCTCGGTCGAGCTGCTCGAGGACTTCCCGACGAGCGGCGAGCTCGCGTTCGCCTACGCCCAGACCGGGATGCTCGCCCTCAATGCGGACCGGCTCGAGGACGCCGTCACGTGGGGAACCCGGGCCGCGGAGGTCGCCGAGACGGCGGAGGAGAACGCGGCGCTCGTCCACTCACTCAACACCGTCGGCACCGCGGAGCTGCTGACGCGGCAGCCGGCGGGGCTGCCGAAGCTCGAGCGGAGCCTCGAGCTCGCCGCCGACGCGGGCCTCGAGGAGGACATCGGCCGCGCGTACCTCCACCTCGCCATGACCGCGGCCTACAACCGCGACTACGGCGTCGCCGACCGCTTCCTGCGCCAGGGGATCGAGTACTGCACCGAGCGCGGGCTCGAGCTCTGGCTTCGGTACCTCGAGGTCTATCGCGCGCGGATCGAGCTCGACCGCGGGCACTGGAGCGAGGCGGCGGCCGCGATTCCCCTGACCGTCGAGAACCCCGGCACGCCGCTGCCGCGGATCTACGCGCTGATCGTGCTGGCGCTTCTCCGGGCGCGGCGCGGCGACCCGGAGCAGTGGGACGCGCTCGACGAGGCCGCCGAGCTCGCGCAGACCGCGAACGAGCTCCAGTGGACGGCGCCGGTGGCGGCGGCCCGGGCCGAGGCGCTGTGGCTCGCGGGCGAGCCGGAGCGCGTCCGCGACGAGACGGACGAGGCGCTCGAGCGCGCGCTCGAGCTCAGGGCCTGGCGCTTCGTCGGCGAGCTCGCCTCCTGGCGGCGCCGGTGCGGCATCGACGAGGACGTGCCCGAGGGCGTCTGGGACCCGTGGACGCTCGAGCTCGACGGCGACTGGACGGGCGCGGCGAAGTACTGGCACGAGCTCGGCTGCCCCTACGACGAGGCGCTGGCGCTGGCGGAGACGGACGACGAGGGCTCCCTGCGGCGCAGCCTCGCGATCCTCGACGGGCTCGGCGCGCGCGCCGCCGCCGGCATCGTCGCCCGGCGTCTTCGCCGGCTCGGCATCCGCTCGGTCCCTCGAGGCCCCCGGCCGGCGACGCGGCGCAACCCGGCCGGCCTGACCCCGCGGGAGCTCGAGGTGCTCGCGCTCGTGGCGGAGGGCCTTCGCAACGCCGAGATCGCGGCGCGGCTGTTCGTGACGGAGAAGACCGTCGGCCACCACGTCTCGGCGATCCTGCGCAAGCTCGGCGTCCGGACGCGCACCGAGGCGAGCGCGGAGGCCGCGCGCCTCGGCCTGACCTTGTAGCGTCCGCCCGCATGCGTGCCGCCGTCGTCTCCGATCTCGGGACGCCGCCCGCGGCCGCCGAGGCCCCGGACGCCGCCGCGGGAGACGGGGAGGTCCTGGTCGAGATCCTCGCCGCGCCGCTGAACCCGATCGACCTCGCCGTCGCCGCCGGCCGCAATCCCGCCGGGCATCCGCCGCTGCCGTACGTCCCCGGATGCGAAGGGATCGGGACGGCGGACGGTCGCCTCGTGTGGGTGTATCGCGGCGGCGTGGGCATCGTGCGCAACGGCTGCATGGCCGAGCGCGTGGCCGTCCCGCCTGAGGCGATCACGCCCGTGCCGGACGGCGCGGATCCGGCGCTCGCGGGCGCGATGGGGATCGCGGGCATGGCCGGCTGGGCGTCGCTCTCCACGCGCGTGCCCGTGCGCGAGGACGACGTGGTGCTCGTGCTCGGCGCCACGGGGACGGTCGGCGGCGTCGCCGTCCAGGCGGCGCGGCTGCTCGGGGCGCGCAAGGTCGTCGCCGCCGGGCGCGACCGGGACCTCCTCGCCCGCCTCGACGCCGACGCGACGGTCGTCCTCGACGGCGACGATCCGGTCGGCGCCATCCGCGACGCGTGCGACGGCGGGCCGACGCTGGTCTTCGATCCGCTCTGGGGCGAGCCGGGCGCCGCAGCGTGCGAGGCCGCGGCGCAGGGTGCGCGGATCGTCCAACTGGGCCAGGCGGCCGGCCCGACCGCGCCGGTGACGTCAGCCGCGATCCGCTTCAAGGGCCTCGAGCTCTACGGCTACTCGAACTTCAACCTCCCCAAGGACGTGCTCGACCGCGAGTACGCGCGGCTCGTCGAGCACGCGGTCAACGGCGACATCCGGGTGGAGATCGACCGGATCCCGCTCGACGACGTCACAGCCGCCTGGGAGCGTCAGGCCCGGAGCCCGCACCGCAAGCTCGTCCTGACCCCGTAGCGCCCTCTCGAGAGATAGGTGGCGGCCCTTCAGAACCTAGGGAGTTCGCCCAATACCCACCCGAGGCGCTCGTCCCTACCGTGGAAGAGGACCTCGAACGGAAGGGCCTCCAATGCAGGAGCTCAATCGAATGGGCGCGCGCGAGCACCAGGCCGAGCTCGCCCGCGCCGCTCAGCGGCAGCGCGTCGCGGCCGAGGCGGGACCCGACCGCAGACGCAGGCAGGTCGCACTCGGCGCGAGGCTGGTCGCGGCGGGCCTCGCCTTCGCACGGCTACCCGAGCGCCGGGCCAAGATGGGTAGCACCTCGCCCGAAGGTGGGGAGTTCTCACGATGAGCTTCGTGGCGGATCGCCGTACCGTCGAGCCATGGACGAGACCTATCGAATGCTCGGGCGCGAGCACCAGGCCGACCTCGACCGGGAAGCAGCGCGACGCCGCCTGGCGAGCCAGGCCCGCCGTGCACGCGAGCCGCGGAAGCCGTTCGCCGTCGGCAGGCGCCTGGAGGCTGTGGCGCTGACGGTCGTGCGATTCGCCCGCCGCCGCGTGCGCGCCGCCCCGACCACCTGATCGCTACGCTCCTCCTCGGGATACGCGAGGAGGAGCGATGACCGAGACGATCGAGGCACCGGCGGCCGTCAAGCCGATCCACCACTGGATCGGAGGTCGCACCGTCGAGAGCGGGTCGGGCCGCAGCGGCCCCGTCTACAACCCGGCACGCGGCGTGCAGACCGGCGCGGTCGACTTCGCCACGGTCGAGGAGGTCGACGCAGGCCGTCCAGGCCGCGAAGCAGGCCTTTCCCGCCTGGCGCGCGACGTCGCTGTCGAAGAAGTCGGCGATCCTCTTCCGGGTCCGCCAGCTCGTCCACGATCACGGGGACGACATCGCCCGGATCCTCACCGCCGAGCACGGGAAGGTCTTCTCCGACGCGCAGGGCGAGGTCGCGCGCGGGCTCGAGGTGATCGAGTACTGCTGCGGGATCCCCGAGCTGCTCAAGGGCGGCTTCTCCGAGCAGGCCTCGACCGGAATCGACGTCTACTCGATCCGGCAGCCCCTCGGCGTCGTCGGCGGAATCACGCCGTTCAACTTCCCGGCGATGGTGCCCATGTGGATGTGGGCGCCTGCGATCGCGTGCGGGAACACGTTCGTCCTGAAACCGTCCGAGAAGGATCCGTCGGCCTCGAACTTCGTGGCGGAGCTGCTGCACGAGGCCGGCGTGCCGGAGGGCGTCTTCAACGTCGTCCACGGCGACAAGGTCGCGGTCGACGCGCTGCTGGAGCACCCCGACGTCGCCGCGATCTCCTTCGTCGGCTCGACGCCGATCGCGCGCTACGTCTACGAGACGGCGACCAAGACGGGGAAGCGGTGCCAGGCACTGGGCGGCGCCAAGAACCACATGATCGTGCTGCCCGACGCCGACATCGACATGGCCGCGGACGCAGCCGTCAGCGCGGCGTACGGCTCTGCCGGCGAGCGCTGCATGGCCGTCTCCGCCGTCGTCACCGTCGGCGATGCCGCCGACCGGCTGATCGAGGCGATCCAGGCGCGGCTGCCGAACGTCAAGGTCGGGGACGGCAGCGAGCCCGACTCGGAGATGGGGCCGCTGATCACGCGCGAGCACCGCGACAAGGTCGCGTCGTACCTCGACTCCGGCCGCGACCAGGGAGCGACGCTCGTGGCCGACGGCCGCGAGACAGCCCCGGACGGCGACGGGTTCTTCCTCGGCGTGTCGCTGCTCGACCACGTCACGCCCGAGATGGACGCGTACAAGGACGAGATCTTCGGGCCGGTGCTGGTCGTGACGCGGGTGGACACGTACGACGAGGCCGTGCAGCTCGTGAACGAGAACCCGTACGGGAACGGGACGGCGATCTTCACGCGCGACGGCGGCGTGGCCCGGCAGTTCCAGTTCGAGGTCCAGGCCGGCATGGTCGGGGTCAACGTGCCGATCCCGGTGCCCGTGGCGTACTACTCCTTCGGCGGCTGGAAGAACTCCCTCTTCGGCGACACGCACATCTACGGGCCCGAGGGGATCGACTTCTACACGCGAGGCAAGGTGGTCACGTCGCGCTGGCCTGATCCGGCCACGTCGAGGGTCGATCTGGGGTTCCCGCAGACCCGCTGAAACGCTAAGAAGTCTTAACGTTTGCAAAACGGCGCGTTCATACGACGTGCCTAGCCTCTTGGGCGAATCCTGTAGGTGGGGGCACCTCACAGGGGGCCGCCGGTCGTCCGAGGGGCGGAGGACCGGCGGCCAGGGCTCGCGCCTGAAAGACACGTAGGCAGCGGGCCCAATCTAGGCAGTCCTACCGATTTCCTGCGCCCGCCCCGGGGCCTACCTTCGAATGGTCGAAGCAAAGGCTCACGAAAGGAGCGCACAATCGATGGAGACGTACGTGATCCTGAGGCGCGCCGGCTGGCGCTCTCCGGAGGATCTCCAGGCGGCGGCCGCCCGCTCGACCGAGGAGGGCGACCGGATGTCGGACGACATCCGCTGGATCCGCAGCTACGTGCTCGACGAGCAGGCGGGGGGCCTCGGAACGGTCTGTGTCTACCAGGCCAGCAGTCCCGAGGCGATCCGCGCCCACGCGGGCGCCGCAGGGCTCCCGGTGGACGAGATCGTCCGCGTCGTCGACACGGTCTACGTGCGCCCCGATCCCGAGCCGGTCAACGCCTAGGAGAAAGGGATCCGATGAAGAGCAAACGTCGCCTACTGGCCGTCGTGATCGTAGTGCCCGCCCTGCTCGTGGCGGGCTACGCGATCGCCGGCGGCCTCCTCGACCAGGCCAAGAGCGCCACGAAGCCGTTCCGCAACACCGACGTGGCCCGTGCCGCCGGGTACACGAACACGGTTGCGGACACGGCCGGGAACGTCTGCATCGCCGAGCCGGGTGTCGGCGGCATGGGTGTCCACCTGCTGGACCCGAAGCTGCTCGACACCGCGGTCGAGCCCAAGCACCCCGAGGCGCTCGTCTACCGGCTGCAGAAGAACGGCGCGCTGAAGCTCGCCGCGCTCGAGTACATCGTGTTCAAGCAGGCCTGGGAGGACAAGTACGGAGCCAATGCGGCGGCCCCGTCCCTGTTCGGGAGGCCGTTCACGCTGACGTCCGAGCCGAACCGGTTCGGCATCCCGGCGTTCTACTCGCTGCACGCGTGGGTCTGGAAGAACAACCCGACCGGCACGTTCCAGCCGTGGAACCCGAAGGTGAAGTGCCCCGCTAGCTAGTCGGAGGGGCGGTGAACGTGACCGGCTCCCCTTCCAGCCGGGTCTCGGGCGGGGTCGTCTCGGCAACGAGGCGGCCCCGCCGAATCACCCACCGCCGCACGGGCTTCAACCGCATCACCTCCAGCGGCGTGGGGGCGTCGAAGACGACGAGGTCGGCCGGCTTGCCCTCCTCGATCCCGTACTCGTCCTCGATCCCGAGCGTGCGGGCTCCGTGGGTGGTCGCGCACTCCAGCAGCTGCGGGATCTCGTCCAGACCGGACATGTACGTGAAGTGGAGGGCGAGCGACGCGGCGTCGACGAGGTCGGCCTTGCCGAGCAGGTACCACGGGTCGACGATCACGTCGTTCCCGAGCGAGACGTTGACGCCCTCGGCGAGCAGCTCCTTGAGCTGCGCGAACCCGCGGCGCTTCGGGTACGGGTCGAGCCTCCCCTGGATGAGCGAGTTCGCGTACGGGTTGACGACGATGTTGATCCCGGCGCGACGCAGGAAGCCGCGTAGCTTCGACGAGTAGTACGGCTCGTAGGAGCCCATCGCCGTGCAGTGGCTCGCGGTCACGCGGCCGCCGAGCCCGTGCTTGACGGTGTTGTCCGCCATCACCTCGAGGAAGCGGGAGCTCGGGTCGTCGGTCTCGTCGCAGTGGACGTCGATCCTTCGCCCGTACGATTTCGCGAGCTCGAACACGCGGTGCACCTCGCGCAGGCCGAGCTCGGCGGTCGGCTCGTAATGCGGGATCCCGCCGACGCAGTCCGCGCCGAGCCGCAGCGCGTTCTCGAACAGGTCGTCGTTCGCGGGATCCGAGTAGATCCCGTCCTGTGGGAAGGCGGTCACCTGGATCGTGACCAGGTCGGCGAGCTCGTCCCGGACCCGCAGCAGCCCGCGCAGCGGCACCTCGTTCTTTGCCGACACGTCCGCGTGGGCGCGGATGTAGAGCGTCCCCTGCGCGGCCGACCAGCGCACGATCTCGCGCGCCCGCTCGAAGACGTCGTCGACGGTGAGGCTCTCCTTCAGCTCCCCCCAGACGTGGATGCCCTCGATCAGCGTCCCGGACTCGTTGTAGCGGGGCCGACCCGCGGTCAGCGATGCGTCCAGGTGAAGGTGGCAGTCGACGAGCGGCGGCGTCGCGAGCCGGCCGTCCGCGTCGATCGTCTGCGGGGCGTCGGCGTCGAGGTCGGGGCCGATTCGAGCGAAGCGTCCGTCCTCGATCGCGACGTCGACGATCCCGTCCCCGACGCGCACGTTTCTCACGAGGAGGTCCACCGGGTTACCGTAAACCCGTGCCGGAACCTCCGTACAGGCCGCTCGACGCACACGTGATCCCTCGCTTCGCCGGGGTCCGGACGTTCATGCGCGCGCCGCACGTCACCGACCTGCGCGGTGTCGACGCGGCGGTCTACGGGATCCCGTTCGACACGGCGACCTCGTTCCGCGCGGGGTCGCGGTTCGGGCCGGAGGCGATCCGCTCGGCCTCGGCGCTGATCCGGCCCTACCACCCAGTGCACGAGGTGAACGTCGTCGAGGCGCTCTCGATCGTCGACTACGGCGACCTGCCGGTCTCCCCGGGCGACACGGAGCGCACCTACGGCCAGGTCGAGGAGGGGCTCGCCGCGCTCGTCGACGCGGGCGTCTTCCCCGCCGCGATGGGCGGCGACCACTCGCTGACGCTGCCCGAGCTGCGCGTGCTCGCGCGGAAGCACGGTCCGCTCGCGCTCCTCCAGCTCGACTCGCACGCGGACACGTGGGAGGAGTACTACGGCCAGCGGTACTTCCACGGCACGACCTTCAAGCGCGCGGTGGAGGAGGGGCTGCTCGAGCCCGCGGCGTCGGTGCAGGCCGGGATGCGCGGCTCCGTGTACGCGGCCGGCGACCTCGACGACTCGCGCGAGCTGGGCTTCACGGTCGTCCCGAGCGAGGAGCTGCGGGCGCTCGGCGCGGAGGGCTACGGGAAGCTCGTGCGCGAGCGCGTGGGGGAGCGGCCGGTGTTCATCTCGTTCGACATCGACTTCCTCGACCCGGCGTTCGCCCCCGGTACGGGCACGCCCGAGATCGCGGGCTTCTCCACGGCCGAGGCGGTCGGCTTCCTGCGCGCGCTGCGCGGGATCCGGCTCGAGGGCTGCGACGTGGTCGAGGTCTCGCCGTCCTACGACGGGCCGGGTCAGCAGACGGCGCTGGCGGCCGCGAACATCCTCTGGGAGCTGCTCGCGCTGAGGGCGCTCATGTGATCCAGGCGATCCTGTCCTTCGACGTCGACGCGGAGGCGCCGATCCTCGTCGAGGGCCGCCGCCACGCGGACAACGCCGGCGTGATGTCGCATCAGGCGTACGGCCCGCTCGTCGGCGTGCCGCGCATCCTCGACCTGCTCGCCGAGTGCTCCGTGCCGGCGACGTTCTTCGTCCCGGGCGTCACGGCCGAGCGGTACCCGCAGACGGTGGAGCGCATCCTCGAGGCGGGCCACGAGATCGGGCACCACTCGTACGCCCACTTCAGCCCGTTCGACCAGGACGAGGCGGCGGAGCGGGCGGACTTCGAGCGCGCGCTCGCCGTGCTGGACGGCTTCGGCGTGCGGCCGGAGGGCTTCCGCTGCCCGAGCTGGGAGCCCGCGTGGCGGACGCCGGCGCTCGTCGCCGAGCACGGGCTCGCCTACGACTCGAGCCTGATGGACGACGACCGGCCCTACCTGCTCGAGACGCCGTCGGGCGACATCGTCGAGCTTCCCGTCCACTGGAGCCTCGACGACTGGGAGCAGTACGTGTACATGCCCCGGCCGCCGTTCAAGAGCCAGATCGAGTCGCCGCAGAAGGTGCTCGAGCTCTGGACGAGCGAGCTCGACGCGATGCGGCGCTACGGCTGCCTGTTCGTCCTGACGTGCCATCCGTTCCTCTCGGGACGGCCACACCGGGTGGAGGTGCTGCGTAGCCTGATCGAGCACGCGCTCATCGAGGGGGACGTCGAGTTCGTCGAGGCGCGCGAGGCGGCGCGTCGGGCCCGCGCCGACGACGGGCTCCGGCGCCGCCGCCTGGAGCCCGTCGTCGTCGACGAGGCCGTCTATCCGGAGGACTAGACCGCCGGCGCCGGCGCCGGCTCCTTGACCGGCGTCTCCTCCGCCTCGCTCGCGATGTTGACGACCGCCCCCGGCGGGACGCTCGTCTCCAGCGCCGGACGGCTGAACGCGAGGATCGTCTTCACCTTCGCCGAGGAGTGCACGGCGGCGACGGCCACGTAGTACAGCCCGCCGGCGATCACCCAGGACTCCAGTGGGACGGGGCCCCAGTTGCGCGCCGAGTCGTAGCCCCAGTTCCCGGGCAGGATTGCGCTCGCGATCGCGCCGTACGCCACGGCGACGAGGAGCGACACGACCGCGGGGACGTTGATCGCGCCTGCCTCCTGCCAGGACGGCACCTTGAGCAGCGGCCGCGAGATCTCGAACCGCCCCGGCAGGACGAAGTGGTCGACGGCCATGATCACCGTGGCGCAGGGCACCGTGATCGCCAGGAAGGTCGCCACGTCGAACCAGCCGTTGACGGCCTTGTAATTCACGATCCAGGCCGCGAGCCCGCCGCCGGCGGCGACCACGAGACACGTGTAGATCCGCGACCACCGCCGCCAGCCGCCGAGCAGGTTCTGCCCGGCGTTGACCGACTCGTAGTAGTTGCCGTCGTTGATCGCGATCTGGCTGACCGTCGCGATGATGAACGCGAGCCAGAACGCCCCGAACAGCGAGTAGTGGACGCTGAACGCGAACGGCTCGCCGTCCCCGGCGAGCGTCAGCATCATCCAGCCGCCCATCGTGAAGAGGACGAACCACACCATCGCGAACAGGTACGTCGGGATCGGCCACGTGAACCTCGGCTTCCCGTAGCGCCAGAAGTCCGGCTCGTTCCCCCACATCGAGAAGCCGATCGAGGCGCCGACCGCGACCCAGAACGGCATGGTGCCGTCGGGAGTGCCGCCGAGGTTGCCGCTGTCGGTGATGAACCCCTTCAGCACGAGGTAGATGCACCAGACGATCAGGATCGGCGTCACGAGGTAGCGGGCGAACACGCTGATCCCGGTGAAGCCGAAGAGGTTGTTGAAGATCATCAGTACCGCGAGGATGATCGTCAGCGCCTCCACGTGGCCCCAGCCGTAGAAGTCGTGCCACAGCTGGGCGAGCAGGCCTGCCTGGAAGCCGACCCAGCCGAGCGGGGCGATCAGGATGAAGAGCGAGACGACGACCGACCCGCCGCTCCCGAAGATCGAGCGCGTCAGCAGCGCGTGCGTCTGGCCCGTCCGCGAGCCGAGGTACGAGCCGACCAGCGCGTAGGCGACATAGAGCCCGTACCCGAGCGCCGCGATCCCGACGGTGCCGGCGAGGCTGTAGCCGCCGTCGTGGATCTCGAACCCGAGGACCATGTAGGAGAAGCCGGCGACGAACGTCGTCCAGAGGCCCATGAAGTGCCACATCGGCCGCCTGCGGTCGAGGGGCACGATGCCGGTGTCGCTGGTCGAGTAGTCGTGCCGGATGGAGGTCTCGAGCTCCTGGCGTTCGAACTCGAGGTCGGCGCGGAGATCGTCGATGTCGGTCGCGATCTCGTGCCGGGGGCGAGGCTCGGTCATGCAGACCTCCTCCGTAGACCCGATAGGTGGGGCGAGTCTAGGAGGGCAGGTCGGACGAAGTCCAGGCGCCGCTAGGAGAGGAGCAGGACGCCGAGGATGCCGATCACGACGCCGGCGGCGATCGCCGCCAGCCGCCGCGCTCCGAGCCGCGTCGACCGTGGGGGTGGCGACGGTGCAGGCTGTCCCGCCGGCGCCGGATGACGGCGCGAGAACCAGACGCCTACCGCCAGAACGACGGCGCCGGCAACCACTCCAACGACCACCCACCACACCCACTGCGAGCTCGACGCAGGCTCACGCGGTGTCGGCCCGGTCGTCGGCGTTGTCGGGGTCTGACCGGTGCCCGTCGGCGTCTGCTCTGACGGCCCGCCTGAATCGAAGACGCTGACAACCGATCCCACGCCGACGGTGACGAGCGCGGAGATCAGCGCCGCCCGAAGATCTCGCAGCCCGACCACGCCCGAGATGCGGTCGAAGCGTCCGGAGGCGGGCACCTCGACCGTCGCGGCCGTGGTCAGGTTCTCGATGCTTCGGGGGCGAGCGGTGCCGGACTCCGTGGGGCCGCCCGCGAACCTGACGCGGTCGCCTTCGTCGAGGACGCCGAGAACCTCCCGTCCGCGCATCTCGACCGGCACGCGGCGGCCCTCCTCCGTCTCGACGACGAAGCGAAGGACGCACCCGCTGCCCTCGGCGTCGGTCCGCACCCGCGAGGCGATGCCTTCGACACGCTCCGAGCCCGCGACCGCTGACGGCGTCTGCGGCACTCCTGGATGCTGGCACCGGCGCCGGATCGGGTCAACGCCGTTACGCGGGTGTGGCGGCTCGCTCCGGCTTCAGCTCCTGGCCGAACCTGGCGCGCGCGACGAAGCGGCCGACGCCCGGCTCCGCCACGAGCTCGTCGCCCTCGACGAGGATCTGGCCGCGTAGGAGGACGACCTCCGGCGTGCCCGTGACCTTCGTGCCCTCGTAGAGGTTGTAGTCCGTCTTCGAGTGCTGCGCAGCGGCGGTGATCGTGTGCTCCCGCTCGGGGTCGAAGACGACGATGTCCGCGTCCGAGCCGACCGCGATCGTCCCCTTGCGCGGGTAGAGCCCGAACAGCTTCGCCGGGCTCGTGCAGAGCAGCTCGACCATCCGGTTCAGGGAGATACGGCCGGCGCGCGCGCCGAACTCGTGGATCATGTGGAGCCGGTTCTCGAGGCCGGGACCGCCGTTCGGGATCTTCGAGAAGTCGTCCTTGCCGAGCGTCTTCTGGCCGTCCCACAGGAACGCGCAGTGGTCGGTGGAGACGACCGAGAGCGTGTCGGTCCGCACCGCGTTCCAGAGCACGTCCTGGTTCTCCTTCGCCCGCGGCGGCGGCGTGTAGACGTACTTCGCCCCCTCGAAGTCGGGCCGCTCGAGGAACGAGTAGTCGACGAAGAAGTACTGGGTGCAGGTCTCGCCCCAGACATCCCAGCCCTTCTCGCGTGCGAGCGCGATCGGCTCGACGGACTCCCGGCAGGAGACGTGTACGACGTACAGCGGCGCGCCGGCGACGCGCGCGAGCTGGATCGCCCGGTTCGTCGCCTCGCCCTCGGTCTCGGGCGGCCGCGTCAGGGCGTGCCAGTGCGGCTCCGTGTGGCCGTCCGCGAGCGCCTTCTTCACCAGCACGTCGATCGCGTCGCCGTTCTCGGCGTGCACCATCACGAGCGCGCCGGTCTCCGCCGCGACCTCCATCGTGCGGAAGAGCGTCTCGTCGTCGACCATCAACGCGCCCTTGTAGGCCATGAAGAGCTTGTAGGACGTGATCCCTTGGTCGGGGAGCGACGCGAGCTCCTCCAGCGAGCCGCCCTCGCGCAGGTCGGTGACCGCCATGTGGTAGCCCATGTCGATCACTTGCTTGCCGTTCGCCTTCGCGCGCCAGTCCTCGATGGCGTCCGCGAACGACGACCCGGGCGGCTGGATGATGAAGTCGACGTGGCACGTCGTGCCGCCGAACGCGGCCGCGGTCTGGCCCGACTCGACGTCGTCGATCGTCGTCGTCCCGCCGAACGGCATGTCCAGATGCGTGTGCGGGTCGACGCAGCCCGGGAGCACGTACTTCCCGGCCGCGTCGATCACGCGGTCGGCCTGCACGTCCAGCGATTCGCCGATGAGGGAGATCCGCTCGCCCTCGACGTAGATGTCGCCGACGTAGTCGTCGGCCGCGGTGAGGATGCGGCCGCCACGGATCAGAACGGACATCTCGGATCTCCCTCCTTCGGCTCGGTTTCCTTCCTACTTCCCGCCCGGCGTGACCTTGACGACAGCCCTCTTCCAGCCACTGCCGGTGACGTTCACGCCCTGCTTCTTCAGCGAGGCCACGGCTGCCTTTGCGAGGTCGGTGCGGTACGCGCCCGACGGCAGCTTCTTGATCACCTTGAACTGCTTCGCGATCCTCGCCGTCCGGTTGAACGCCTTCGGGTCCATGACCCCGATCCCGAGCTTGTTCGGCCAGATCAGCGCGTTGATCTCGTTCATCTGCCAGGTCTGGTGGCCCTTGGGCAGGGCCGGCCCGTTCTTGAGCACGATGCTCACGCAGGCCTGCCAGTGGTCACGGCAGTAGATCCACCCCTTGAACGAGGCGGCCAGGAACTTCGTCGCCGTCGACTGGTTCGCCTTGCTCTTGATCCAGTCGTCCCGGACGAAGACCCCGTCCTCGAGCATCGAGGTGCCGGCGCCCTTGGACGAGTCCTCCATCTTGATCACGTTCAGGTCGCTGAGCTTGTAGAGCTTCCCGGTCTTCGGGTTCTTCTGCTCGAGCACCTGAGCGAGCTCGTTGTACGTCATCGCCGCCGCCGCGTCCACCTGCTTGTTCAGGAACAGGTTCATGTCGAACGGCTGGTTGACGATCTGGACGTCGCCCTTGTTCTTCGGGTCGATGCCGTTCTTGACCAGCGCCGCGTAGAGCTCGTTCTCGTTGCCGCAGCACCAGACGCCGACCCGCTTGCCCTTCATCTTCTTGATCGACGTGATGCCGCTGGTCTTCCAGGTCAGCTCGGTCATCCCGCTGGTCCCGAACACCTGCCCGATGTTCATGATCTTCTTGCCGCCGTCCCGGAAGGACAGCAGGCTCGGCAGCCAGTCGACCCCGAACTCCGCCTGCTTCCCGAGGACGACCTGCTCGGGCGTGATCGTGGGCCCGCCGACCTTGATGTTCACGTCGAGGCCGGCCTGGTTGTAGTAGCCCTTCGCCTTCGCGGCGTAGTAGCCCGCGAACTGCGCCTGCGTGACCCACTTCAGCTGGAGGGTCACCTTCGTCTTGGTTGCCTTCGCCGTCCCGGTCGGCCCGGACACCAGGTCGCTGTGCGCCGCCGCCCCGGCGGTCGCGACCAAGGCCAGGACCGCCGCCACTGCGACGACCCGGTACCTCACCTTCATGCGCTCCCTCCTCTTCCCGTCAGACGTCCAGCCATTCTGACCCTTCTCACTCCGTGTGGAACGTTCGTGCCGATGGATGCCAGCTCGTCGTCAGCCGCTCGACGCCCGCGACGGCCATGTAGAAGACGATCCCGAACAGGCTGGCCATCACGATCCCCGACCACGCCTGCGTGAAGTTCCCGTACGACGAGTCGTTCAGGATCCGTACACCGAGCGCGTCGATCGGCCCGCCGAAGTACTCGCCCACGATCGCGCCGATCATCGACAGCACGGTCGCAACCTTCAGTCCCGTGAACAGGTGGGGCAGCGAGTTCGGGATCCGGACGAGTCGGAACTGGGACAGCCGCCCCGCCGCGTAGGACTCCATCAGCTCGATCGACGACGGGTGCACCGACGTCAGCCCGCGCAGGGTGTTGATCATCACCGGGAAGAAGCAGAGCACCGCGGCGATCGCCATCTTCGAGAACGGGTTCAGCAGGCCGAACCAGTCGTTCATGATCGGGGCGAAGGCAATGATCGGGATCGCGTTCGCTGCGACCGCGTACGGCATGAACGCGCTCCCGAGCGGGCGCCACGCGGCGAAGAGCATCGCGACGGCGATGCCGAGGCTCGATCCGAGCGCGAAGCCGCCGAGCGCCTCCTTGAACGTGTAGACGCTGGCGCTCCAGAGTCCGCTCCGGTCGTGCCAGAAAGTCTGCGCGATCGACGTCGGCTTCGGCAGGAGGAACTCCTGGACGTGGAAGGCCGCGACGAGCCCCTGCCAGGCGGCGATCCCGAGCACGAACACGAGCAGCGCCGGGACCCAGTCCAGCGCCTGGCGCCCGAGGCGGCGCCCGATCCCACGTGGAAGAGGCTCGGCGACGGTCGTCACGCGGTCTCCTCCACGAGCTCAGGCTCCTGTGCGGCGCCGAGCGGTGCGCCGCCGGCGATCAGCTGCTCGCGCACCTGCGTGACGAGCTCGAAGAACCGGGGCGCCTCGCGGGTCGCGTTCGTGCGCGGCTGCGGGAGGTCGATGCCGACGATGCCGCAGACGCGCCCGGGGCGCGCCGACATCACGACCACCCGCGTCGACAGGAAGACGGCCTCCGGAATCGAGTGCGTGACGAACACGACCGTCGCGCCCATCTCCTCCCAGATACGGAGGAGCTCGGCGTTGAGGCGCTCCCGCGTCATCTCGTCCAGCGCCCCGAACGGCTCGTCCATCAACAGCAGCGATGGCGAGAACGACAGAGCGCGCGCGATCGAGACGCGCTGCTGCATCCCGCCGGAGAGCTGCCACGGGTGGTTGTTCTCGAAGCCCGACAGCTCGACGAGCTCGAGCATCTCCCGGACGCGGGCAGCGCGGCGGGCGCGGCTCCAGCCGAGGAGCTCGAGCGGCAGCGCGATGTTCTTCGCCACCGTGCGCCAGTCGTAGAGGACGGCGTCCTGGAAGACGATCCCGTACTCGTGGTCGCGCCGGGCGCGCTCGGCCGGCTTCCCGGCTACCTCGACGGTCCCGGACGAGGGCTTGGTGAGGTCGCCGATGATCCGCAGGAGCGTCGACTTGCCGCACCCCGACGGCCCGATCAGCGAGACGAACTCGCCCGGCTCGACGTCGAGGTCGATCGCCTGCAGGGCCGTCACGCCTGTCTTGAACGACTTGGAGACGTTCTTGACCGAGACGGCGCTCACATCACACCACGTGCTCCGGCGCCCGCTTGAGGACGAGGTGCTCGGCGAGGACGACGCCGAGGTAGAACGTGATCCCGAGCAGCGCGCAGACGACGATCGTCGCCCAGAGGTTCGCCGGCTGGATCGAGTAGTACTGGTTGAAGTTGACGATTGCGTAGCCGAGGCCGCCCTGGAGTGACGCCGGCGTCTCGCCGATGATCGCGCCGATCACGCTGGCGGTCGCCGAGATCTTCAGCGCCGAGAACACGAACGGCAGCGAGGCCGGGACGCGCAGGCGCCAGAGCACCTTGTTCCGGCCGGCGGCGTAGGAGCGCATCAGCTCCAGGGCGCGCGGGTCCGCCGAGTGCAGGCCGCGCAGGGTGTTGATCGCGACGGGGAAGAACGTCAGGTAGGCGGCGATCACGGAGACGGCCACCCACGGCTCCACACCCTTCGTCCCGAGCCCGATGACGACCATCGGGGCGATCGCGAGGATCGGCACGGTCTGCGAGACGACGATGTAGGGGAGAAGCCCACGGCGCAGCAGCGTGGAGTGCGCGAGCAGCACCGCGAGCAGGAAGCCGATCGTGGCACCGAGCGCGAACCCGGCGAGCGCCTCCTTCCCGGTGAAGAGCGCGTAGTGCCACAGGTAGTGCCGGAGCGGCGGGCCGCCGGGCTGGAGCGGCTGGCCGAACGCGTGCCAGATCGTGCCGGCGTGAGGCATGGTCGTGTCGTTGACCGGAAACGGCCACGTCCAGTGGTTGCGGATGCCGATCCACCGGTAGCCCTCCCAGATGCCCCAGAGGACGAGGAGGCCCGTGACGAGCAGGAGCCCGCGCACGACCGCCCGCGCGAGCCCTGCGGCGGCCGTCGTCCTCGGCTGCTCGACCGCGATCGCCGACATCGCACGATCCTTACCACAACTCGGGTTAGAGTCGGCGCGTGCCTCTGGAGCCGCGGCGAACCGTCGCGGAGCTGAAGGAGCTCCGCGAGCTCACCGGTGACGAGAAGCGGCGCCCAGCGCGTCGCCTGGACGGAGACCTGGGAGCGCGCGCGAGACTGGCTGCGCGGAAAGGTGGCCGGGACCGGGGCGGAGGAGACGGTCGACGCGGCGGGCAACCAGTGGTTCACGCTCGCCGGCGGCACGGATCGCGCCGTGCTCCTCGGCGGCCACATCGACTCCGTCCCGAACGGCGGCTGGCTCGACGGGTGCCTGAACGTCGTCGCCGCCGTCGAGGTGCTCCGGCGGATCGCGGCCGACGGGGAGCCGCCGGTGACCGTGCGCCTGGTGAACTGGGCCGACGAGGAGGGCGCGCGCTTCGGCCGCTCGTTGTTCGGCTCGAGCGCGGCCGCCGGCTCGATGGCCGACCAGGACGACCTCCGCGCGCGGAAGGACGCCGACGGGATTGCCCTCCCGGACGCGCTCCGGGAGCACGGCGTCGACCTGGACTCGGCGCTCGACGCGCGCTCGGAGCTGGAGGGTGCCGCCGCGTACCTCGAGCTCCACATCGAGCAGGGGCCCGTGCTGGAGTCGATGGATCTCCCGCTCGGCGTCGTCCTGGGCACGTTCGGCGTCGAGCGCCACCAGGTCACCTTCGTCGGGCAGGCCGCGCACGCCGGCTCGACGCCGATGGACAAGCGCCGCGACGCGCTCGCCGGCGCGGCGAAGCTCGAGCTCGAGATCCGCGAGATCGCGAAGCGGACTGGCGACGGTGCCGTCTGCACGATGGGCGGCGTCGTGACGAAGCCGGGGATCGTCACGTCGGTCGTCGAGACGGCCGAGTGCCTGCTCGACCAGCGTCACCTCGACGCGGGCAAGCTCGCCGGGATGCTCGGCCAGGCAAAGGTGGCGAGCGAGCGCTTCGCCCGCGAGGAGGACGTCGAGGTGGAGTGGCAGCGGATCTGGAACATCGAGCCGATCCTGTTCGACGACGGCCTGATCGAGCTCGCCGACGAGTCGATCCGTGAGCTCGCGGGCACGTCGCATCGGCTCCCGAGCGGCCCGCTCCACGACGCTGCCGAGGTGGCCCGGGCGGGCATTCCGACCGTGATGGTGTTCGTCCAGAGCCTGCGCGGGTTGTCGCACACGAAGCTCGAGGACACGAAGGAGGAGCACCTCGAGCTGTCGGTGCAGGCGCTCGACCGTCTCGCCGCCAAGACGATCGAACGGGTCGCGGCGGACTGACCCCGGCGGTGCGGCGCGCCGTCGCCGGGGGCCTCGCCCTCGGCTTCGCCGTCGGCTGGAACATCGCCGACACCGGCGCGGCCGCCGGCCCGCTGTCCGACGCCTACGGCGTCCCGCTCGCGGCGATCGGCCTGCTGACGACGGCCCTGTTCGTCACGCACCTCGTCATCCAGATCCCGGGCGGACGGCTCGTCGACCGGATCGGCGCCCGCCGCGCGGGCCTGGGCGCGATCGGGATCGTCGTGGCCGGGAACGCGCTCGCGCTGATCGGCCCGTGGTTCGGGCTCGCGCTGGTCGCTCGCCTCGTGATCGGCTTCGGCACCGGCGTCGGCTTCGTCTCCGGCTCGGACTACGTGCGCTGGGCGACGCCGTCGCCGACCATGCAGGGCCTCTACGGCGGCGCGGGCGTCGGCGGCGGGGGAGTCGCGCTCGCCGTTGTCCCGTTCCTCTCGGGGTGGCGGGCGCCGTACGCGAGTGCCGTTGTCGTCGCGGCCACGCTCGCGCTCATGCTCGCGGCCGCGCCCGGCGACGAGCGCCACAGCCCGCGGCAGGCACGAGCGCCTCGCGCATCCGTCGTCCGCGACCGCCGCCTCTACCCACTCGCGGTGCTGCACACGGCGTCCTTCTCGCTCACCGTGATCGCGGGGAACTGGATCGTCGACCTGATCGACGACGAGGGGCACTCGCGGCGGCTGGCCGGCGCCGTCGGAGCGCTGATCCTGCTCCTCGGCCTCCCGACCCGTCCCTTCGGCGGCTGGCTCGTGCGCGCCGGCCCGAGGCAGACGCGCGTCGCGCTCGCGACCAGCATCGTCGCCGGGGCGGCCGCGCTCGCCGTGCTCGCCCTGCCGGCGCCGCTCCCCGTACTCATCGCAGCGTCCGCGTTGGCCGGCCTGGCGGCGGGGATCCCGTTCGCGGCGGCGTTCTCCGGCGCGCAGCGGCTGCGTCCCGACGCGCCGGGGGCCGCGATCGGTTTCGTCAACTCGGTCGCGACCCTGGTGATCGTCGTCGGCACGCCGCTGATCGGCCTGACGTTCGCGCTTCCCGGCGACGGACGGATCGGCTTCGCCGTGCTCGGCGCGCTGTGGTTGTCGGCGCTGCCTGCGGTCCGTTACGCTGCCGCCGGTCTTCTTGTCAGACAAGACGACAATCAGAGCACCGATCTCCCGGCGCAAGACGTATGAGCTCGTCGCCGAGCGCCTGACCGAGGAGATCAGCTCCCGCCAGATCGAGCCCGGCGACCTCCTGCCGCCCGAGCGTGAGCTGGTCGCCGCCTTCGGCGTCGGGCGCTCGTCCGTGCGCGAGGCGCTGCGGATGCTCGAGTCCCGGGGCATGATCGAGAGCAACGGCGCCGGCACGTTCCGGGTCGCGCAGCTCTCGAACCCGCTGAACCGGTCGCTGAACTTCCTGCTGGAGACCGAGGAGACCGACGTCGTCGAGCTGTTCGAGATCCGGCGCATCCTCGAGGGCGAGTGCGCAGCGCTCGCGGCCGCGCGCCGCAAGCGCGGCCACCTCGAGCGGATGCGCGAGGCGATCGACTCGATGGACGCCACGCTCGGGTCCGAGCACGCCTTCATCGAGGCCGATCTCGGCTTCCACATGACCGTGGCCGACGCGAGCGGAAATCGGATCGCGACGCACCTGATGGACGCGATCCGCGACCCGCTGCAGCGGGCGCTCTCCTCCGCGTACCACGTGCCCGGCAGCCCGGACCGGGCGATCGGGATGCACCGGCTGATCCTCGACGCGATCCGCGAGCGCCGGCCCGACGTCGCCCGCGAGCGGATGCACCGGCACCTGGAGAGCGTCGAGCGGGACCTCCGGGGCTCGCGGAAGGCGAGGACGAAGCGTGGCTGAGCTCGGCTTCGTCGGCCTCGGCACGATGGGCAGCGAGGTGACGAGACGCCTGCTCGGCGCCGGGCACGCCGTCACCGTCTGGAACCGGACCCGCGCGAAGGCCGACCCGCTGCTCGAGGCAGGAGCGCGCTGGGCCGACAGCCCGCGCGAGGCCGCCGAGGCGAGCGAGGTCGTCTTCACGATGGTCACCAGCACGGGGGCCGTGCAGGCGGTGTGCGAGGGGCCGGACGGGATCCTGGCCGGTCTCCGCGCGGGGAGCGTCTACGTCGACATGTCCACCGCGAGCCCTGGGAACGCGCGCGCGCTCGCCGAGCGGGTCGAGGAGGTCGGCGCGCACATGCTCGACGCGCCTGTCTCCGGCTCCGCGCTCACGATCGCGCAGGGGCAGGCGTCGCTCATGGTCGGCGGCGACACCGACGTCTTCGAGCGCGTCAAGCCGATCCTCGAGGCGATCGGGCCGAAGGTGTTCCACCTCGGGCCGAACGGCGCGGCGGTGACGATGAAGATCGCGGTCAACATCAGCATCGCGGTGCAGATGCTGGCGTTCAGCGAGGGAGTCGTCCTGGCCGAGAAGAGCGGGATCCCGCGCGAGAAGGCCGTCGAGGTGCAGCTCGCGAGCGTGATCGCGTCGCCGATGCTTGCGTACCGCGGCCCGTTTGCCCTGGACCAGCCGGAGGAGGCCTGGTTCGACGTGAACATGATGCAGAAGGACCTGAACCTCGCCCAGGAGCTGGGGCAGCAGCTGGACGTCCCGCTCCCGACCACGGCGATCACGAACGAGCTCCTGACGACGGCCCGCGGCATGGGGCTCGAGGACAAGGACTTCGCGATCCTCTTCGACGTGCTCGCCCGCATGTCGGGGCTCGAGACGGAGGTAAGCGCATGACGGCGGTGGAACCGACGACGACGCAGGAGGCGACCGAGCGTTGGCTGCACGCGTACCGGCAGATGCTGAAGATCCGCCTGTTCGAGGAGCGCGTGAACGAGCTCTACCGCGGCGCGAAGATGCCGGGCCTGGCGCACCTCTACATCGGCCAGGAGGCGGTCGCGGTCGGGATCTGCGAGGCGCTCCGCAAGGACGACTACATCACGTCCACGCACCGCGGCCACGGCCACTGCCTGGCCAAGGGCGCCGCCGTCGACCGGATGTTCGCCGAGCTGCTCGGCAAGGAGCCGGGGTACTGCCGCGGCAAGGGCGGCTCGATGCACATCGCCGACCACGAGAACGGGAACCTCGGCGCGAACGCGATCGTCGGGGGCTCGACCGGGATCGCGACCGGGGCCGCCATGTCGGCGAAGAAGCGGGGCAGCGACCAGGTCGCCGTCTGCTTCTTCGGCGACGGTGCGCTCGGTCAGGGCGTCCTCTACGAGGTGATGAACATGGCCGCGCTCTGGAAGCTCCCGGTGATCTACGCCTGCGAGAACAACCTCTACGGCGAGTACACGCACTACTCCGAGACGACGGCCGGGGAGCTGATCGCCCGCGCGCAGGCGTTCGGGATCCCGGCCGAGCAGGTGGACGGGCAGCGCGTGTGGGCGGTGAACAAGGCGGCTCGGCGTGCGGTGAAGCGCGCCCGGGCGGGGGACGGCCCGACCTTCCTCGTCCTCGACACGTACCGCTTCATGGGCCACCACGTCGGCGACGTCGACCGCGCCTACTACCGCTCGAAGGACGAGGAGCAGGAGTGGCGCTCGACGCGCGACCCGGTCGCGCTGCTGGCCGCGCGGCTGCGCGACGAGGGCGTGTCGGACGACACGCTGGAGCGGATCCGCGCGGAGGCCCAGCAGGAGGTCGACGACGGCGCCGAGTTTGCGCTCGCCGCCCCCTACCCGGACGAGAGCGAGGTGGACCAGCATGTCTTCGTCGGCGACTGAGACGGCGACCCGGGAGCTGACGCTCGCCCAGGCCGTCAGGGAGGCGCTCGCGGAGGAGCTGCGGCGCGACCCGACCGTGTTCGTGATCGGCGAGGACGTCGCCGAGGCGGGCACGGCCTTCAAGGTCTTCACGGGCCTCGTCGACGAGTTCGGGCCCGAGCGGATCATGGACTCGCCGATCTCCGAGGCCGGGATCGCCGGGATCGGGCTCGGCGCCGCGATGACCGGCATGCGGCCGGTCGTCGACATCATGTTCGGCGACTTCATGACGCTGGTCATGGACCAGCTCGTCAACCAGGCCGCGAAGATCCACTACATGTCCGGCGGGCGGCTGAACGCGCCGCTCACGATCCGGACGACACTCGGCGCGACCCGGCGCTCGGCCGCGCAGCACAGCCAGAGCCTGCACGCGCTCGTCGCCCACGTCCCCGGCCTGAAGGTCGCCCTCCCGGCAACCCCGTACGACGCGAAGGGGCTGCTCAAGGCCGCGATCCGGGACGACAACCCCGTCGTCGTCTTCGAGGACAAGATGATGTTCGCCGTCAAGGGCCCCGTCCCGGAGGAGGAGTACGTCCTGCCGCTCGGCGTCGCCGACGTGAAGCGCGAGGGGGAGGACCTCACGATCGTCGCGACGAGCTCGATGGTCTACGTCGCGCTCGAGGCGGCGGAGAAGCTCGAGGCCGACGGGATCAGCGCCGAGGTCGTCGACCCGCGCACGCTCGTGCCACTCGATCGCGAGACGATCGTCGGCTCGGCGGCGAAGACCGGTCGCGCGATCGTCGTCGACGAGGGCCACCGCAGCTTCGGCGCCGGTGCCGAGATCGCCGCCCTGATCGCAGAGGAGGCGTTCTACGAGCTCGACGCGCCCGTCCGGCGGCTCTGCGCGATGGACGTGCCGATCCCGTTCTCGCCCGTGCTCGAAGACCTCACCGTGCCGACCCCGGACGACCTCCACCGGGAGGGATCGAGGCTCGTGAAGGGCGTCGATGCCGACTGACGTGATCATGCCCGCCCTGGGCGTCGCCCAGGAGACGGGCAAGGTGCTCCGCTGGCTCTGCAACGAGGGCGAGGAGATCGAGGAGGGTGCGCCGCTGATGGAGATCGAGACCGACAAGGTCACGGTCGAGGTCGAGGCGCCCGCCTCCGGGACGCTCGCGGGCATCCGGTTCGCCGAGGGCGCCGACGTCCCCGTCGGCAACGTCGTCGCGCTCATCCTCGCCGCGGGCGAGGAGGCTCCGGCCACCGCGCCGGCCGCGGTCGAGGAGGAGCAGCCCGAGCCGGCGCCGGTCCCGGTCGCCGCCGACGGGAACGGCTCGGGCGCGGCGGAGCGGCGCGCGCAGCGGCCGCTGGCCTCGCCGAAGGCCCGCCGGGTCGCACGAGAGCGCGGCATCGACGTCGCGTCGCTGACGGGCTCCGGCCCCCGTGGCGCCGTCCTTGCTGCGGACGTCGGGACCGGGCCCGCCACACCCGCGCCGCCCGCTGTCGTGACGACCGGCGCCGTCTGGCAGCGGATGGCCGAGCGGACGACCCGGTCCTGGCAGACCGCGCCGCACTTCTACCTCTCGCGCGACGTCGACGCCCGCCGGCTCGACGCCTGGCGCGAGAGCGCCCGCAGGCGCGAAGGGTACGAGCGGCTGACCCACACCGACCTGCTCGTCAAGGTCGCGGCCGCGGCCCTGCAGCGCCATCCGCGCGTCAACGCAACCTGGCACGACGGCGGCATCGCGGAGGGCCCGGACGTGAACGTCGGGATCGCCGTCGCCGTCGACGACGGGCTGGTCGTCCCGGTCGTCCACGGCGCCGACGGTCTCGAGCTGCGGGCGGTCGTCGAGCGACGCGCCGGGCTCGTCGAGGCCGCCCGCGCGGGCCGCCTCCGGCCGGACGACGTCGGCGGCGGCACCTTCACGATCTCGAACCTGGGCATGTTCGGCGTGGACGCGTTCACGGCGATCCTCAACACGCCGCAGGCGGCGATCCTCGCCGTCGGCCGCATCGCGGACCGTGTCGTCCCGGTCGACGGTCGGCCGGAGATCAGGCCGATGTGCACCCTGACGATCTCGTTCGACCATCGCGTGGTCGACGGCGCCCGCGGGGCGCAGTTCCTCGACACCCTCGCCGAGCTGATCGAGGAGCCCGCAGGCCTGATCGACTAGCCGACGGCGGAGACGATCTCGTCCGAGAGGCTCGGGAAGTCCTGGAGGAACTCCGTCCGCTCGGCCTTGAAGCGCTCGACGAGCGACTCGTACTCCTCCAGCCGTCCCTGTGCCTCGTACAGCCGCTTCGGCTGGAGGACGCCCATGTCCCCGGCGTCGATCCCGGGCACCGCGGATGCGACCAGGTAGCCGAAGTCGGGGTCGCGCTCCCACTCGATCGTCCCCTCGGCGATTCCCTTCACGATCGCCGACGAGTGCGGGATCCGCACCTTCTCGGCGCCCTCCGCGCCGGCCTTGCCGCCGATGGAGCCGGTGTTCATGACGTAGACCTCGAGCGGGTTCTCCTCGAGCAGCTCGAGGAAGCGGTTCCCCTGCAGGTCGTGTGGCATCGGGAAGAACGGGTTCGTCCCGGGCACGCGCATGAACTTGCCCTCCTCGGCCGCGCCGCCGGCGGCGGTCCCGGTCGTCTCGCCGAGCATGAAGAACGCGGCTGCCTGCGGGCCCTCCAGCTTCGCCACGGCCGGGACGATGTTCTCGTTCCGGTTGAGGATCAGGAGGAAGTGCGCCTGCTCGATCGGGCGCGTGGCCGCCGACTCGATCAGCTCGAAGCCGAAGGTGGCCCGGCCGTTCTTCGTGTAGCTCTCGTCGTAGAAGTCGACGTCCTCGCCGTGCTGCGACACGTTCTCGAGGTACGAGCGCGGCTGGGTCACGGCGCCGTGGATCGCCGGCTCGTCCTCGGGGTTGAGGCCGTACGTCTTCGCGAAGCAGCCGTTCTCCGTCGCGAAGACCTTCCCGTCCGGCATCCAGGCGACGAAGTCGTCCTGCACGGGGAGGGAGCCGTTCTGGCGCGTGAAGGTCGTCGTCGTCTTGCCGGTCCCGGACAGCCCGACGATCAGCGCGACGCGATCGCCGCGGTCGGTGGGGATGATCTTGCAGCCCGCGTGCAGCGGGATCCCGCCGCGGTCGTAGACGAGCTTGTTCCACATCCGCAGGATCCCCTTCTTCGACTCGCCGAAGTAGTCGGAGTTGAGGACCCGGTTCACGCCCTGCTCGAGGTCGACGGTGATCAGCCGCTCCTCGGGCTTCCCCGGCGCCTTCAGGCCGGGCGTGTAGATGACGGTCAGCTCGGGCTCGAGCTCCGCGGCGTCCTCCACCGGGAACCAGAGCTGGCGCTGCATGCCGGCGATGTTCGCCCAGCGCGCCTCGATGAAGAGGCGGACGGGGGTCCGGAAATCGGGCTGCGCGCCGAGCCACCCGTCGAGCAGGATCATCTCCTGGTCGGCGATGTAGGCGTCCTGCTTCGCCGCCCACTCCTCCGCCTCGTCCCGGCTCATCGTGCGGGGGACACCGGGGTCGGGCTCGTCGGTGACGATGAAGGTGGAGGGGGTCGAGCGGGCGAGGACCTCTGTCTGGACGTTGAGGTTCCCGTACTTCGTCCAGCGCGCCTCCGGCATCCTGGCGGCGAGCTCCTGTAGCTCCTGCTCGCCGGGATTCTCGATTGTGCGGGCCGCCTCAGGCAGCCGGAACAGCATCTTCGCCAAGGCGCTCGCCTCCGGAGTCGTCGCGTCGTGAACGGCAGGCGGTTGACCGCCCCCACAGCCAGGTGCGGACTATACCGGCCGTTTGGCGGCGTTATGCTCGTTTTCCTGCCACGCGACCGGTGGAGGCTCCATGCTCAGCTTCGGCGTCACCGTCCTTCCGGACCCGCCCCACACGCGCCTGATCGAGCTGATGCAGCTGGCTGAGCAGCGGGGGTTCGAGTACGGCTGGACGTACGACTCGCACATCCTCTGGCAGGAGTCGTACGCGACGTTGCCGCTCGTCGCGGCGCAGACGGAGCGGATCAAGCTGGGCCACTTCGTCACCAACCCCGGGATCCGCGACCCGACGATCACGGCGAGCTGGTACGCGACCATGCAGGACGTCTCGAACGGCCGGATGGTGATGGGGATCGGTCGCGGCGACTCGTCTCGGCGCGTGGTCGGGCTGAAGCCGGTGCGGGTGGCCGAGTTCGAGCGGCGCTGCGCGATGCTCAAGGATCTGATGAACGGCCGCAAGGTCGAGTGGAACGAGAAGGAGCTCGAGCTCACCTGGGTGCGGCCGGAGCTCCCCGAGATCCCGATGTGGGTCGCCGGCTACGGCCCGAAGGCGCTCGCGGTCGCCGGGCACGTCGGCGACGGCGTGATCATCCAGCTCGCCGACCCGGTGATCATCCAGTGGATCATGGACACGGCCCGGCACGCCGCCGAGGAGGCCGGCCGTGACCCGGCGGAGCTGAAGTGCATCGTGGGCGCGCCCAGCCACGTCTCCGACGACGTCGCCGACGCGCGCGAGCAGTCCCGCTGGTTCCCGGCGATGGTATCGAACCACGTCATGGACCTGGTCGAGCGCTACGGGGACGACTCGGAGATCCCGAGCGACCTGACCGACTTCGTCAAGGCCCGGAAGTTCTACGACTACAAGGAGCACTCGCGCGTCGGAGCGAAGCACGGCGAGTTCGTCACCGACGAGATCGTCGACCGCTTCTGCGTGCTCGGCAACGCCGAGACCTGCGCCGCCAAGCTGAAGGAACTGGAGTCGATCGGCGTCGACCAGTTCAACATCTACCTCATGACCCACGGGCAGGAGGAGACGCTCCGGGCCTACGGCGAGGAGATCATCCCGCAGTTCACGACCGTCGCCGCCTGACCGGCGGTGCGACGGCTCCTCGCAGCCGTCGTGCTTGCAGTCGTTGCGGCGCCGCTTGCGGGTGCATCCACCGTCCACCTCGCGATCTCGCCGTCGATCGTCCACCGCGGCGGCACCGTGCACATCCGCGGCAACGCCGACGGCTGTCCCCGCGGGAACACGGTCCTGGTGCTCTCCCGCGCATTCGTCCACACGCATGAGTTCGCGGGCGTGTCCGCCGTCCTGGCGAAGGTGCGCGCCGGCGGTGGGTTCCGCGCCACGACCGTGATCCCGCGCACGCGCCGGCCGGGCCGCTACGTCGTCACGGCGCGCTGCGGCGGCGGGAACCTCGGCGTGGCCGTGCATCTGACCATCCGCCGCTAGGCCGGCTGCGGCTGGAATCATTCGGGGATGCTCGGGAGGGTCGGCCTGGTCGCTCGTCGTCGCGCTCCTGCTTGCGGGGTGCGGCAGCTCGGGCGAGCAAGCGGCGGCGCCGGTGACGTCGGCGACGACGACAGTCGACAAGTGCAACGGCTCGAAGACGGCGGCCGTGCGCGCGCGGAAGGAACGCCAGCTTGCCCGCGACGTGGCGCGCCTGCGCACGCTCGCGGCGCCGATCCAGGCGAAGACGCTCGACGGCACGCCGGCCCTGTCGCACGCCGTCGACCGGTTCCTGCTCGACGTCGCCGACCGCGACGTCCCCGTCTTCGTCCGCTCGCGGTACATCGATCGCGCGGTCGCCGTGGTCACCGCGATCTGCGAGCAGTGCTTCCAGGCGCTGGAGGCCTCGCGGCCGGTCGGCGGCGGGGCGAACCTGGGCTGCGGCTGATGGACCTGAAGGATCTCCTGGAGCTGCGGACGGCCGCGCCGGCGGACATCGAGGGCGACACGCTCCTCGTCCGCTGCGACCTTCCGGGGACGATGCAGCTCTTCCGCATACCGCTGGACGGCGGCGCGCTCGAGCAGCTGACCTCCTTTCCGGATCCAGTCACCGGCCACTTCGTCCCCGGCACGGAGACCGTCCTGCTCGAGCACGACGACGCCGGCAACGAGCTGACGCAGCTGTCGCTGCTCGAGGGTCGTCCGGGCACGGAGCCGGCTCCGCTCGTCCGCGACCCCAGGTTCGTCCACCGCGACGTGTCGCTCAGCCGGAACGGCTCGTGGCTCGCATACGCGACGAACCGCGACAACGGCGTCGACTGGGCCGTGTACGTCCGCTCGTTGGCCGACGGCGGCGAGCGGTGCGTCTTCGCGCGCGGGGGCGTCTGCGGGACAGCGGGGTTCTCTCCGGACTCGGGGATCCTCGTCGTCCAGCGCGACTCCGGCCGGCCGAGCGACAACGACCTCTACCTCGTCTCCCTCGACACCGGCGAGATCGACCATGTGACCCCGCACGACGACGACTCGTGGTTCGGCCCGCCGGTCTGGGCGCCGGACGGACGGGCGTTTCTCGTCGCCACCAACGTCGGCCGCGACACGACGGCGGTCAGCCGCTACGACCTCGCGACGCGCGAGTGGACGGTCGTCGTCGAGTCCGACTGGGACGTTCTGTGCGAGGGCGACGATGCCGGCCGGCGGCTGCTCGTGCACGCGAACGAGGACGGCTACAGCCGGCTCGTCCTCCACGACGCCCTGACGGCGGAGCCGGTCGGCGAGGTCCCGCTGCCGGGCCGCGGCGTCGTCGAGGAGACGGTGTTCTCCGCGGACGGGTCGAAGCTCGCGTTCAGGTTCAGCTCGCCCGTCGATCCGGGGGACGTCTGGGTCTACGACGTCGAGGCCGAGCGCCTGGCCCGCGTGACCGAGCTGCCGCGCCCGTCGGCGCTCGACGGGCTGCCGGAGCCGGAGCTGCACCGCGTCGACTCGTTCGACGGCGAGTCGGTGCCGGTGTTCCTCTGGGAGCCGGCCGGCGACGGGCCGTTCCCGGTCGTCGTGATGGTGCACGGCGGGCCGGAGTCGCAGCTCCGGCCGGCGTTCCTGCCGAGCTACACGCCGCTGCAGCAGCACCTCGTCTCGCGCGGGTACGCGGTCGCGGCGCCGAACGTGCGCGGCTCGACCGGCTACGGGAAGCGGTACGAGCACCTGGACGACGTCCGGCTGCGCCTCGACTCGGTACACGACCTCGCGGCGCTCCACGACTGGCTGGCGACGCGGCCGCGGCTCGACGCCTCCCGGGCAGTCCTGTACGGCCGCTCGTACGGCGGCTACATGGTGCTGGCCGGGCTCGCCTTCCAGCCCGAGCGGTGGGCCGCCGGGATCGAGTGCGTCGGGATCTCCAACTTCGTCACGTTCCTCGAGAACACGGCGCCGTGGCGGCGCGCGGTGCGCGAGCCCGAGTACGGGTCGATCGAGCGCGACCGCGAGTTCCTCGTCGAGGCGTCGCCGATCACGCACGTCGACCGGATCCGCGCCCCGCTCTTCATCCAGCACGGCGCCAACGACCCGCGGGTGCCGCTGAGCGAGACCCAGCAGATCCACCGCGTGCTGACCGGGAAGGGGATCCGCTGCGAGCTGCTCGTGCACGAGGACGAGGGGCACGCCATCTCGAAGCTCGAGAACCGGATCGAGACGTTCGAGCGGGCCGTGGCATTTCTGGACGACGTCCTAGGGAGCGGCTAGCGCCTCGGCGATCCGGCGGCGGCCGTCGGTCAGGACGGGCTCGCCGTGGGCGACGAGCACGCGCTCGATCGGAAGGTCGAGCAGCGTCCGCATCGACCGGTGGAACGCCTCGAGGTCGCGGAGCGTCGGGGACGGACAGAGCTGCAGGCCTTCGTCCGTCCCGATGAAGAACTCGGCCACGACGAGGCGGCGTGCTCAGGGAGGTAGAACGCCACCTGACCTTCAGCGTCTCCGTTCGGCCTGAATGGCTCGACGCCGGCGGGTAGAGCGTCGCATCGGGTCGGGAAGTCGATCCTTTGCCCGGCCAGCTCATGTGCCCACACCGTCGTGCCGCAGCGTTCTGCCGCGGCGTAGGCATTGCGTCGATGCCAGGACGCCGTCAGGAGGACGGCCACCGGAAGGCCGGAGCCGTCGACGAACGTCCAGAACTCGTCCTCCGCGCCGGGCGGCAGCAGTGGGTCGATCAGCACCACCGCCTCGGGCGAGCGGTAACAGACGCAGCCCACGTGCTCGGGCCAGTCCGTCGCGCCGTGCCACTCAGGGTGGGGCGCAGTCCAGTACCACAGACCGTCCGCGACTTCCCGCGGGTTCACCGCTCGAATCGTGGGCCGATCAGCGCCCCAAGGAGGAAGCCGGCCAGGAGCAGCTGGGCCTGCGCGGAGATGCCGCCCGATCGGTGGAAGCCATGGATGCGGTGGCTCGGGAAGAGCTTGCGCCCGCCCGGTCGAGGCAGGCGAACGACGTGCTCGATGTCCGGCGCGGATGCGGCTGCCGCGCCGATCGTCGCCGGGTCGAGCAGGCCCCGCCGGGCGGCGACCGCGAGCAGCGCCGCTGCGCCCGTGACGAGCTCGTAGCGGTGCGACGGAATGTCCTGGTGCCGCACGCGGTCGCCGGCCGCGTGGGCGGCGACACCGAGGAGAGCGGCGCGCCCCCGCGTGCCGGTGAGCGCGCCGATCGCGGCACCCGTCGCGACGTGGAGGGAGACGATCACGGAGATCGATTCTGCCCGGTCGCGGGCTACGATGGCCGTCGCGGCGCCGTGGCCGAGTGGTTAGGCAGAGGCCTGCAAAGCCTCGCACACCAGTTCGATTCTGGTCGGCGCCTTCGCCCCGCGCAGCCCTCTGTGCCAACTCTGTGACAACCGAACAACAAGGGTCTGTCCCTAGACGTGGCCGTTGGGGACGCGTCCGAGTCGGAACAAGAGTGTGACGATTCGTCCACAGCGAGAGGCCTGCCGGTTCGCAGAGCGGCTTGCTCAGGGCTGCGTGAAGGTGCTCGGCGACGCTGTCGCGGCTGTGATCCTGCACGGGTCGCTCGTTCTGGGCGATTACGTCCCGGGTCGGAGCGACATCGACCTGCTCATGATCGCCGAGCAAGCGTTGCGCGACGCCGAGACTCGGGCGCTCCTGCACCTCGCCGAGGCGGAGCGGCCAGAGGCTTCTTGCCACGTGGATCTCCGCGTAGTCACGCGCGCAGCCTCGGCGAGACCGACGCCGGATCCGCCGCTCGAGCTGTACGTCCGCTTCGGCCCGAGCGGCGCGCTCGAGGTCGAGCAGCGAAAAGACGCCGAGCGGGATCTCGTCGTCGAGCTCTCCGTCTGCCGCGCCACGGGCCGCAGCATCGTCGGCCCGGAGCCGACAGCGGTGATCGGCGAGGTCCCGGACGAGTGGGTCGACTCGGTGGGCATCGCGCAGCTGGACGACTGGCTGGCCCTCGAGTACGAGCCGAGGTACGGCGCCCTGATGGCGTTCACCGCCTGCCGTGTCTGGCACTTCGCCGAGGAGCGGCGCCACGTGTCGAAGCCGGCCGCTGCCGCCTGGGCGCTCGCCCGCGACCCGACGCTCCCCGCCGTCCGGGAAGCGGTCGCGCAGCGCCTGGATCCGAGCGTCGAGCTCCCAGGGGCGGCTGTGCTCGACCTGCTTGCCCGGATCCGCGCGCGGATCGGCCGCGGCTGACCTACGGCCGGCGCGCGACGATCGTGAAGATCTCGCCGCCGTCGTACGGCCGCTCGCCGAAGCCGTCGAGGATGCGCTCGACCCCCAGCCCGGCGAGGCCGCACAGCTCGGACGCCTGCTCGACCGTGTAGCCGCGCGTCGCCGGGGAGCGGACGTGCCGCTCCTGCGCGACGACCTCGCCGTCGAGGACGACCTCGTACGAATCGTCGGTCTCTTCCAGCTGCGTCTCCGGGTCGTAGCGTGACCGCAGCAGGCGCCGGACGAGCGCGCCATCCTCGCGCAGACGCTCCTGCGCGTACTCGTGCTCCCCCGGCTCGATCACGAGGAAGGGCAGGACGAGCACGCCGCCAGCGTCGAGACACGCCGCGAGCCGCCGCATCGCCTCGCGCGCCGCCTCGGGCTCGAGCACGAGCTGGAACGAGGACGACGGGACGATGATCGTCCGGTACCGGCGCGGCAGGTCGAGCTCCTCCATCGACTGCTCGTAGAGCGCCGGCGCGAGACCCAGCCGCCCGGCCTTCTCCCGGCACAGCGCCAGCATCTCCGGCGACACGTCGACGCCGTCGACGTCGATCCCCTCGGCCAGGTAGTCGAGCAGCAGCCGGCCGGTGCCGCAGCCGACGTCCAGGACCGGCTCGCCCTCCGCGCGGATCAACGCGAGATAGAAGTGCCGGTCGTCCCAGTTGGACGTGTCCCCGCGGAGGAGATCCCAGGAGGCGGCGAGCAGGCCGCGATATTCGTAGTCCACGCTGCCGGACATGCGTGGCCGACCCTACGTCCCCCGCAGCCTCCAGAGGAGCACCCACAGCCGAACGGCCGCGGCGAGCTTGCGCCGGTCAGGCAGCATCGGAGACGAGGCGGTCGCCCGGCTCGAGACCGCGGCGCGTCGCCTCCCCGGCCGGAAGCTCGAGCACGGCGTGGGCCTTCCGCCGCGCGGCGGTGCGCCACGGACGGAGCTCGGACGCGACCTTCAGCACGCGCAGCTCGCGATCGAGGAAGACGGCGTCGATCGCGAAGCGCATGAACGCCGTGTGGACGGAGGACGTGGGGCGCAGGAGGATCCCCTCGCCGCTCGGCAGCGAGCTGCGCCCCAACAGGCCGCGCATACGAGCGAGCGCCGTGTCCGCCAGGACACAGCGCTCGCACACCACTCGTCCGTCGTCTGCGCGAAGGACTGTCTGCATCGCCCGATCAGAACCCCACGTGGATGTGGTCGTAGTGGTTCGCCAGCGGGAAGGACGGGCCGCCGAGGCCGAGCAGCGAGATGATCTGCTGCGGCATCACCTCACGCGGCAGGAGCAGGAGGTCACGCACCGCGTGCTCGGTGAGCCCACCGGGCGACGAGTTGCCGAGGATCGACTCGCCGCCGAGCGAGGCGATGTCGACCGCGCGCCCGTAGATGTGCGCCGAGATGTGGCCCGGCCGTGCGTAGAGGCGGTGGCCGGCGATCAGGCAGGAGACGGTCACCTGGCCGTAGGCCTCGTGCAGGTACGCGATCGTCGCGAGCACGCGGACGTCCACGCGGCCGAGCGCGATGTCCCGGCGGCCGCCCTCGTAGATCGTGATCTGCGGGTCGGCGAGGAGCTTCGCCCCGAGCGCGTCCTTGACGCCCTCGAGGCCGTGCGTAAGCCCCAGAAGACCGACGGCTCGGTCGTAGCGGGCGAGCGCGACGGCTCGATCCGCGAACGCTGCGCTGCCACCGTAGGCGAGTGCCGTGGCCCAGCCGCTCCGGTCCTGGTGGAGGTCGGAGAGGCGGCCCGCCAGCTTCGTCAGCGTGGACGCATCTGCCGGCGTCCGGCCGGTGGCACCCTTTGCGCGGAGCACGCCGAGCAGGAAGGCCCAGTCGACCCCGGAGCTCTCGGCGGTCGCAGACAGCCGGCGGCCGAACGCGCCGGTTAGGCGCTTGGCCGGCGGCGTCGGATCGGGCTCGACGGCGTTGAGCCAGACCGTGGCGCCCGCGGCCGGGCCCTCGAGCTCCGGTTTCGGAGCCGGCTTCAGCGCCGGCAGCAGCACGATCTTGGACGGACGGGACTTCGGCGCGCGGGTTCGCTTCGACCTAGGCGCGGGCGCGGAGAGCGCCGCCGGGGCGTCCGCCGCCGGAGCAGCGTCCGCTCCGGGCTCCGAGGGGGAAGCGGCGTCACCTGCGGGCGTCGGCGCCTGCGGGACGTCGTCCGCGCTCGAGACCGACGAGTCGGCGGCCGGCGCGGGCTCGGCCGCGGCCGACGGTGCGGCGTCTGCGGGGGGCGCCGCCTCGGGCGCAGGGGCGGCCGGCGCGTCGGCCGGGGCCGGAGCCTCGGACGGCGCCGCGGCGTCGGTGGTCGTCGTCCCATCCGCGGCGAGGTCGTCGGCCGACATGTGGGCGGAGAGCTGGTCGCCGGCGACCGCGGTCAGCGCGGCGCCGGAGAAGAACATCGTCGTGAAGGCGATCGCCGTGGCGACTCGCCTCATGCGCGGGCGGGGCTGCGGCTGCGTGGTCTCCTCGTGCGGACGCGCGCTTCCGAACTCCCAGTTGTCGCTGTGCGGATTCCGTCGTGGCATGGCCTGGTAGCTCCTTGGTTCGAGCGCCGTGGCCGCCACAGGCGCGGATCGATCGGTTCACATCCGCAGCCGCTTACGGTGAATGGGGTATCGAGCGCAGACGCGCCGGCCGTGTCCCTCGGATTGGTGATTCCGCACGGGAAATCATCCGAACGAGGGATCAGCGGCGCGGTCGCTCGGATCGATGATCGCCGCAGAGATTGACCAGGAAGGCGTTGCGGCACGCCTTGACCGAAGGGATCGCACAGCGTGCCGCGCTTCACCGCCACTACTGAAGTCGATTTCTCCACCAGCACCACTCGCCTCAATGGCTCACCGATTTCCTGCGCGCGCCGCCACGCGCCTGAGCAGCCGAAGGGAGGTGAACCTCACATGACGTATTCGCAGTGGATCAACTACTTCCGCGCTCGGTTCGCGAGCGAGGAGGGTCAGACGATGGCCGAGTATGGCGTCGTCCTGGCTGTGATCTGCCTCCTGACCGTCGGCATCTTCACGGCGCTTTCGGGTGGGATCACGAACGCAGTCCAGTCCGTGATCGACGTTCTGCCTGGCTAGGAAGCCAAGGCAGATAGGTGACCCGGCTGCTGCCGTAGCCAGCTGGGCATCCCCGCGGGGCCCTCCTCGAGCGGCGAGGGCCCCGCGGCTGAATTCGGGAGTCGGAATGAATCTCAAGCAGCGCCACATCGAGAGCGAACGCGGCCAGACCATGACCGAGCTGGCCATGATTCTCCCACTGCTGCTGATCCTGATCTTCGGGATCATCCAGCTCGGGATTGCGTTCAACAACTACCTCGCCGTCACGGACGCGGTTCGTGCCGGCGCGCGTAAGGGGTCCGTCTCGCGCCTGTCGGGCAACCCGACGGGAGATTGCATCGCAGCCGCTCGCAACGCCGGAGCGGATCTCAAGCAGGCCAACTTCAGCGTCACCTGCGTGTCGACCTGGCAGCCCGGCGCCGACGTGACCGTGACCGGCTCGTACCCGTACAGCATCAACGTCCTCGGCGTCGTCGTGAAGAAGGGCAACCTGACGAGCCAGATCAAGGAGCGGGTCGAGTGACGGCCGCGAAGCGCGACCAGGGCCAGGCCCTCGTCATGACCGTCATCTCACTGGTCGTCGTGCTCGGCATGGCCGCGCTCGTCCTGGACGTCGGCGCGTGGTTCCACCAGAAGCGTCAGCTCCAGGCCACGGCCGACGCCGCGGCTCTGGCCGGCGCCCAGCTCCTTCCCCAGGATCCAGGTGGGGCTCACGCCCAGGCTCTGGCCTACGGGGACAAGAACGGCGGCGGCGTGCTCGGCGGCGATGTCACCCTCAGCACCGGATTCGCCGCCAACGACACGATCAGCGTTCACGCCGCCAAGACGGGCAGCGGCACCTTCAGCCGAGTGGTCGGCTTTGCGACCGTGGACATCGGCGCGGACGCAAAGGCCCGCACCGCGGCTCCGACACAGGCGCTCGCGGTCGCCCCCATGGTCGTCAGCTGCAACCACCCGCTGATCCAGAACTGCGACGGCGGCAACCAGTCGCCGCAGTTCGGACCGCCGACGACGCTGGACTACGGCGCCATGGGCGCGCCGGGTGCGTTCGGGATGCTCAATCTCGACGGCGGCAACGGCGCCGTGGGAGCCTCCACGGAGGGGGCGTGGATCCTCAAAGGGTTCGACAAGTACCTCGGGCTCGGTGACTACAAGTCCGATCCGGGCGCGAAGTTCTCCTCGCAGAACGTTCGCAGTGCGCTCACCGCTCGCATCGGAACCGTTCTCCTGTTCCCCGTCTTCAAGACGCTCACCGGCAATGGGCAGAACGCCGTGTACGACATCATCGGCTGGATCGGATTCCATCTCAACAGCTACGTCGTGCACGGAAACACCGCGACCCTCTCCGGTTACTTCACGGAATACATCGCCCAGGGGATTCAGGCGAAGGCAGGAGAGGGATCTCCGCTGGCTTACGGCGTTCGGACAGTCCAACTAATCGGATAGAGAAAGGCAATCGCAAAGCGAGAAAAACGATGACCTATCGAGTCAGAAATATCGTCGTCGCGGTCGCTCTGGCCGCGCTTGCGGGCGCCTTGACCCTCGTCTACGTGGTGAACTACAAGCGTCACGTTCAGCACGGCGAGTCGAAGGTCAACGTGCTCGTCGCCGCTCGCGATATTCCCGCCGGCACCACCGGCTCGGAGGTCGTCGAGCAACACATGGTCCGCACGGAGGCCGTGCCTCGCCGCACCCTCGTCCCGGGCTGGCTCGGCCGCACCGACCAGCTCAACGACCAGGTCTCCACGCAGGTCGTCTACGAGGGGCAGCAGGTGACCGTCCGCTCGTTCGCGCCGCCGCGTGAGCAGGGCGTCCGCAGCCTCACCCGCGCCACCGAGCGCGCGATCGAGATCAACGGGGACCCGCACCAGACTCTCGCCGGCACGCTGAAGAACGGCGACTACGTCGACGTCGTGGGCAACTGGACGATCCCGGACGGGAGCTCGCACCACGTCACGCGCGTCGTCCTCAGGAACATCCTCGTCCTGAAGGCGGCGGACGGCGTTGCCGCCAGCGCGAAGCTGGCCGGGCAGGAGAACGCCAGCGCCGTCCAGCTGCGCGTCACGGACGCGCAGGCGCTCAAGCTCCAATACATGTTCCACAACGGCGACTGGTGGCTGATCCTGCGTCCGCCGGTGAAGTCCGCCGACAGCCCGAACACCTTCGAGGACGACAGGTTGATGCTCCGCGACGGTCCTGGAAGGAGGCGGTGATGTCGGGCGCAGACCAGACAACCGAGCGTGAGCGCGTGCGCATCTACTGCACGGGCTCCTGCGAAGGCTTCGACAAGCTCCGCCAGTCGCTGGCGGCCCATCCCGAGCTCGAGCTGGTCGGCGCGAGCGCCACGGTCGCCGAGGGCGCCGCGGGCCTCGCCGGCGGCCACCTCGACGCTGTCCTCCACGCGACCCGCGGCGGAAGCCTGCCCGCGGACGAGCTGGCAGCCCTGCGCGAGCACAACCGTGCCCCGATCCTGATCGTGGCCTCCGGCGGCTCGCAGGGGATGCTGGAGCAGGCGCTCGACGCCGACATCGCCGACGTCCTGTTGCTCCCGCAGCTCGTGGACAACGTCGTCTTCGCGATCCGGAAGGCCACGCACACGCGTGCGCGTCACGCGACCTCCGGCCCCGGGCGGAACGGCAAGATCGTGACCGTGTTCTCGCCCAAGGGCGGGACCGGCAAGACCGTCACGGCCACGAACCTCGCCGCGGCCTTCGCGAAGTACGAGGGCAAGAAGACGCTGCTGCTCGACCTGGACCTCCAGTTCGGTGACGCGGCGATCATGCTCGGCCTCGAGCCCGACAAGACGATCTACGACCTCGTCGTCGCACCGGGCGAGCTCGACACGGAGAAGCTGGCCGGCTACACGACGCGGCATACGTCCGGCCTGGAGGTTCTGCCGGCGCCGCTGCGCCCGGAGGACGCCGAGCTCGTGACGGAGGCGAAGCTGGCGCGGCTGCTCGAGGTGGCCCGCGAGTCGTACGACGCGATCGTCGTCGACACCTCGCCGTTCTTCCACGGCCCCATGCTCGCGACGCTCGACCGCACGGACGAGCTGCTCCTGCTCTCGGGCCTGGACGTGCCGACGCTGAAGAACCTGCGCCTGGCGCTGCAGACGCTCGAGCTGCTCTCGTTCCCGAAGCAGCGGGTCAAGATCGTCCTCAACCGCTCGAACTCGAAGGTCGGGATGAAGCAGAACGAGGTCGAGGGAGCCCTCGGGATGAAGATCCGCTTCGAGATCCCGTCCGACCGGGCGGTCCCGCTCGCGGTCAACCGTGGCAAGCCGGTGCTCCTCGACGAGGAGGGCGCGGACGTCTCGAAGGCGATCCGCCAGATGGCCAAGAGCCTCTTCCCCGTCGAGGAGGCGAAGACGGCCAGGCGCCGCCTCGTCCCCGCCTTCGGGAAGGCGTAGGGCGATGGGCCTCCACGACCGCCTCAAGACCCCGAACGGCAACGGGAACGGGGCCTTCGCCGTCGCCGAGCTCTCCGGGCACCCGTCCGGAGAGATCGCGACGGACTCGGGGGCGCACGACCCGTACTCCGAGCTCAAGACGCGGATCCACCACCAGTGCATCGCCACGCTCGGAGCCGAGCTGTTCAAGCGTGAGGCGACGGGCGACCTGACCGAGCGCGTGACGCGGGCGGTCACGGAGCAGCTCGTGCTCGATCGGACGCCGCTGACCCGCGACGAGCGGCGTCAGATCATCCGGGAGATCACGGACGACATCCTCGGCTACGGGCCGCTGGAGCCGTTCCTCCGCGACGACTCGGTCACGGAGGTCATGTGCAACAGCCACGACAAGATCTACATCGAGCGGGACGGCAAGATCGAGCGGACGCACGCCGCGTTCGCCGACAACTCGCACCTGCTCCGGATCATCGACAAGATCGTCTCCCAGGTCGGCCGGCGCGTCGACGAGGCCTCGCCGATGGTGGACGCCCGGCTCCCGGACGGCTCGCGCGTGAACGCGATCATCCCGCCGCTCGCGCTCAGGGGCCCGACGCTCACGATCCGGAAGTTCGCGCGCGACCCGTACACGATGAACGACCTGATCTCGTTCGGGTCGATCTCGCCCCGGGCGGCGCAGTTCCTCGCCGCCTGTGTGAAGGGCAAGCTGAACATCCTCGTCTCGGGAGGAACGGGCACCGGTAAGACGACGACGCTGAACGCCATGTCCGCGTTCATCCCCGGCGACGAGCGCATCGTCACGATCGAGGACGCGGCCGAGCTCCAGCTCCAGCAGGAGCACGTGATCACGCTCGAGTCGCGCCCGCCGAACATCGAGGGCCAGGGCGAGGTCCGCATCCGCGAGCTCGTCCGCAACGCCCTGCGCATGCGTCCCGACCGGATCATCGTCGGCGAGGTCCGCGGCCCCGAGACCCTGGACATGCTCCAGGCGATGAACACGGGCCACGAAGGCTCGCTCACCACGATCCACGCCAACTCGCCCCGCGACGCGCTCGCCCGCCTCGAGACGCTGGTGATGACCGCCGGCGTCGAGCTGCCGTTGCGCGCGATCCGCGAGCAGGTGTCGTCGGCGTTCGACCTGCTGATCCAGATCGGCCGCCTCGTCGACGGCTCGCGCCGGATCACGCAGGTCACCGAGGTGCTCCGGATGGAGTCGGACGTGATCACCCTGCAGGACATCTTCGTGGCGAAGCCGCCGGACGAGGAGTCCGCGGCGGAAAGCCGCGCGACGCGGTTTCTCGGGCCGCTCAGGTGCACGTCGTTGAAGCCGCTCTTCCTCGAGAAGCTGGCGACGAACGGCGTCGTGCTCCAGCCCGCCTTCTTCAGCGCGGACGACGAGACGCCCGCGGCCGCCATGAGCCACCAGGTCTCGAAGTTCAAGGGAGCCTTCCAATGAGACAGCTGAAGCCGCTCGCCCTCGCGACCCTCGCGGCCGCACTGCTCGTCCTGCCCGCGAACGCGGCGGCAGGCGTAACCCTCCGGGGCGTGGACGCGACCAAGTATCCGACCATCCGCGCCACCGTCGTCTCGTCGGCGGGCCCGGGCGCCCAGCCGGTCGTCCGCGAGAACGGCCAGGCGGTCGTCGGCATGAGCGCCCAGAACCTGGCCTGCTCGAAGGCGGTCGTGCTCGGCGTCGACCGCTCCCGCTCGATGCGGGGGACGCCGATCCTGCAGGCAAGGAGTGCCGCACGGTCGTTCGTCGGCGCGAAGTGCGCCGGCGACGCGATCTCCGTCGTGGCGTTCGGGCACGGCGCGTACGCGCTCTCCCGGCCGTCGTCGTCGCCGATCGACGCCGACGCCGCACTCGCCAACCTCGGCGTCGACGCCGAGCAGGGGACGTCGCTCTACGACGGGATCCTCCTCGCCGTCCAGCAGCTGCACACGGAAAACCTGGCGAGCCGCGTGCTCGTCCTCCTCACGGACGGTCACGACTCCGGCAGTCGGGCGACGCTCGACCAGGCGATCGCCGAGGCGCGCAAGGCCGAGGTGACCGTCTATGCGGTCGGCATCGAGGGATCCGGCTTCACGCCGGATGCCCTGCAGCGGCTTGCGACGGAGACCGGCGGCCAGTACTACAGCGCCGGCTCGGCCGCCGAGCTGACCGGGGTCTACGCCGCGATCGCGGCGACGCTGAGGCACACGTGGCGGCTCGAGTACTTCACCTCGGCCCGGCCGGGCGACCGGCTGCGCCTCGAGGCGTCGGTCGTCGGCGCCGGGACGGGCACGGTCGAGTACACGATCAGCAGGGACGCGCTCGACGTCTCCAAGCCGTCCGGCCCGTCCAGCCTGATCCCGGCGACCTTCTACAGCGCGGGCGGCGCGCTCGCGATCGGATTCGCGGTCACCGGGCTGATTCTCGTCGCTGTGTTCCTCTTCCTCGCAGCGCAGCAGGGCTCGTGGGTCCGCACCCGGATCGCAGCGCATGTCGGCGAGACGAAGGCGACCTCGAAGGAGAAGCGCCGGGAGCAGCGGCACGGCGACCCTCTCCGCCGTGTTCCACGCGACCGAGCGGACGTTCGGCCACCTGCGCCAGTGGCGCAAGGTGCAGCGCATGCTCGAGCGGGCCGACCTGCCTCTGAAGACGGTCGAGTTCTTCTGGATCATGATCGGCGGGGCCCTCGGCCTTGCGTTCCTCTGCGCCCTCGCGGGCCAGGCGCCGCTCGTGATCCTCGGCGCCATGTGCCTCGGCGGCGCGCTGCCGTTCCTCTACGTCCTGATCAAGATGCGCAAGCGCCTCAGGGCGTTCGAGGACCAGCTGCCGGACGTGCTGATCACGATCGCCGCCTCTCTGAAGGCCGGCCACTCCTTCAAGCAGGGGCTGCAGGCCGTGGTCGACGAGGGCCAGCCGCCCGCGAGCGCAGAGTTCAAGCGCGTCCTGACGGAGACGTCACTGGGAAGGCCGATGGACGAGGCGCTCGAGGCGATGGCGGAGCGCGCCGGCTCGAAGAACTTCGAGTTCGCGATCACCGCCGTCACGATCCAACGCCAGGTCGGCGGCTCGCTCGCGAGCCTGTTCGACATGGTCGCGGACACCGTCCGCCAGCGTCAGCAGTTCGCCCGCAAGATCAAGTCGCTGACGGCGATGGGGCGGATGTCGGCCTACGTGCTGGTGGGGATCCCGTTCTTCCTGGCGGGCGCGATCAGCCTGCTGAACCCGAGCTACATGAGCCCGCTGTTCCACACCTCGGCCGGCCACATGCTCGTCTTCCTGATGCTGGGGATGATGATCGTCGGCTCGGCATTCCTGAAAAAGATCGTCTCCTTCAAAGGTTGATGCCATGCTCCTCTTGCTCCTAGCCGCCGTCTGCCTCGGCACCGCCCTCTACTTCCTCTCGGAGCTCGCCACCGCCCCGGCGCGCGAGCGCCGGAACCTCGTCACGCGCGCCACGGAGTACGGGCGGGTGAGCGTCAGCCACGGCAGCGAGCTGCCGAGGTTCCGCGAGCGCGTCGTGCAGCCGTTCGTCAATCGCGCCGCACGCTTGATGCTGCGGCTCAACCCGAAGACGTCGGTCGAGAGCGTGACCGCCAAGCTGATGGCGGCCGGCATGCGAAGCACGTCGCCGACCGGGTTCCTCGCTGCTCAGGCGGCGATCGGCGCCGGCGGGATCCTCTTCGGCCTGATCATCATGAGCTCCTCGCCCGGCTCGACCGGGTTCATGTTCGTGCTCGTCGGCGGCTTCGGCGGCTTCATCCTCCCGAGCTTCTTCGTCTCGTCGAAGGCCAAGCGCCGGCAGAACCGCGTGTCGGCGGACCTTCCGGACGCGCTCGACCTGCTCGCGGTCAGCGTCGAGGCCGGTATGGGTTTCGACGGCGCCGTCTCGAAGCTGACCGAGCACATGCACGGCCCCCTGATCGAGGAGTTCGAGCTCGCGCTCGGCGAGATGAAGATCGGCGAGAACCGCTCCGACGCGCTCAAGAAGATGGCCGACCGCGTCGCCGTCCCGGAGATGGCCGCGTTCGTGCGGTCGATCATCCAGGCGGATCAGCTCGGTATCTCGCTCGGGCGCATCCTCCGCGTGCAGGCCACCGATGCCCGGCTGAAGCGTCAGGCGGCGGCCGAGGAGCGGGCGATGAAGGCCCCGATCAAGATGCTGTTCCCGCTGGTGATCTTCATCTTCCCGGCGATGTTCATCGTCATCCTCGGCCCGGCGTTCCTCAACCTCGGGAAGCTCTTCGCCTTCTAGGCGGACACCTTGACCGACTCCGGCACGACAGAACGCGGATTCGGGACCGGCCTGAGGGCGAAGCTCGAGGGCGGGCCGCCCACGGCCGAGCCCGAGGCGCCCCGCTCGCCGGGCGAGGCGCTCGCCAAGGCGAGGCAGCTCCCCGAGCCGGACATCGAGGCCCTGCGCGCCGAGCTGTCGGCGTCGCTCGCCCGCGAGCACGAGCTGCGCGCGTCGCTCGCCGAGGCGGACGCGTTCGGGCCGGCCACGGAGGACGGCCACGACCCGGCCGAGCTCGACCGTCGCGCCGAGGCGCTGTCGGCCACGGAGGCCGACCTCGAGGAGCGCGAGCGACAGGTGCTCGAGCGGTTCGAGGAGGTCGCCGACACGGAGGCGCGGATCCGCGACGTCGAGCAGGAGACCGCGAAGGCCGAGGCGCGCGTGCAGGAACGCGAGCGGCTCCTGGAGCTGAAGGTGCGGGAGCTGAAGGCCGGCGACGAGGAGCGGGCCCAGTCCGCCGCCCAGCTCACAGAGCAGATCGCGTCGATCGCCGAGCGTGAGCAGGAGCTGACGCGCGCGGAGGCGGCCCGGAGCGAGAGCGAGCGGAGCACGTCGAAGCTGGAGCGGCGCCTGGCCGAGCGCAAGGAGAAGCTCGAGGCGCGCGAGTCCTCGCTCGGCGACCGCGAGAGTGCCGCCGCTGACGGCGAGCGCGCCCTCGCGGAGGCCCGCGCCAAGCTGGACGCGCAGACGGCGCAGCTCGACCGCCGCGAGCAGGAGATCAAGACGATGCGCCCGCCCGGCGAGGAGCTCGTCCAGGCGCGGGGCCGGCAGCTCGACGAGCGCGAGCTGGAGCTGAACGCGCTCGCGGCCGAGCTCGATGCGAAGGCGGAGCAGCTCCAGGAGGTCGACGGTCGCGTCGAGGCCGTCGCGGAGAGCGAGAAGCAGCTCGCGGCCAAGGCCCAGGAGCTCGAGGAGACGAAGGCCCGCCTGCGAGCGCAGCTCTCGACGCTGTCCCGTCGCGAGGACGCGGTCCACGAGCTGGAGCAGAGGCACGCCGAGCTCGACCGCCGCGAGCAGGAGATCAAGTCGATGCGCCCGCCGGGCGAGGAGCTCGCCCAGGCCCGGGCGAGAGAGCTCGACGAGCGCGAGCTGGAGCTCAGCGCGCTGCAGGCGGAGCTCGACGCGAAGAGCGAGCAGCTCGAGCAGGCTCAGCTGCAGCTCGCGGACCTGACGGCGACCGAGGCGGGGCTGGTTGCCAAGGGTGTCGAGCTGGACGAGGCGAAGGCGCGGCTGGAGGCACAGCTCGCGACCGTCGCGCGTCGCGAGCAGGAGCTGGCGACGATGCCGGTGCCCGGCGAGGACGTCGTGCGGGCGCGCGCCAAGGAGCTCGACGAGCGCGAGCTCGAGCTCAAGACGCTCGAGGCACGGCTGTCGTCGCGGGCACAGGAGCTCGAGCGCGACACGAGCGGGCGCGACGACGTCGCACGGGAGGTCGAGGCCCGGCTGGAGGAGATCGACCGCCGGGAGGCCGAGCTCAGCGCACGGGAAGCCGAGCTCCACCGCGACGAGGCGGCGCTGCGCCGAGCGGCCGAGGTCGGCCCGGCCACGCCGCTCGACGAGCTCGCCGACCGGCGCCTCAGGGCGAAGGAGGAGGAGCTCGCGGCCCGGGAGGCGCGCCTGCAGAAGGACGAGGCGCTCTCGGCCTCGGCGGTGTCGCGCTTCGAGACGAACGAGCACAAGCTGTCGCTCCGGGAGACGTCGATCGTCCGTCGGCTCGAGGAGATCGAGGCCCGCGAGCGGGAGCTGCACCTCAAGGAGGCCCAGCTCGAGGCGGAGTTCGAGGTGCGCGAGCAGCGGCTCGAGGCGCGCGAGCAGGCCGACGCCGAGCTCGCGGAGCAGCTGAAGAGCCGCGAGGGCGCGCTCTCGGTCTACGTGGAGCAGCTGCAGGCCGAGTTCGACCGGCGAGAGTCGGACTGGTCGGGCAAGAACGGGAATGGAAAGCAGCCGGAGCCTGCGGCTCCAGCTGCTTAAAAGGCACGCCGCTCATCGCGGGAAAACGCGCGGGGCGGAGCCCCGCGCTCCTGGCCTTCGGTCGGCGGCGCGTCACGTAGCGCGCGCGGTGGCGCTTCGCGTCCCCGCGCGCGTCAGTCCGGCCTCCCGTTAGACCGGCTTCGCCTGCTCTAACGTCCGGCCTCACGCGTGTTCCCAGGCTCGACGCCGCAGAACCTTGGGCGCTCCGGGCCGGAGGTTAGAGCGGCGAAGCGCTCTAGCCGGAGGCCGGACTGATGCGGCCGGGGACGCGAAGCGCCACCGGTCGCACGGCACGGAGAATGGCCGACCGCGGCCTGAAATTGGAGCGCGGGGGCTTCGCCCCCGCGCGTTTCCCGGCGACAAGCCGGCGTTCCTAGAGTGACGCGAAAGCGCAGCTTTCGCGTCAGTCGAGCTTGGCCATCACGTGCTTGATCTGCGTGTAGTCCTCGAGGCTGTAAGCCGAGAGGTCCTTCCCGTAGCCGGACTGCTTGAAGCCGCCGTGCGGCATCTCGCTCACCAGCGGGATGTGGTCGTTGATCCAGACCGTCCCGAACTGGAGCTTCCGCGCCGCGTTCAGCGCCCGCCCGATGTCCCGCGTCCACACGGACGCCGCGAGGCCGTAGTTGACGTCGTTCGCCCACGCGATCGCCTGGTCGTCGTCGGCGAACCGCTGGACGGTGACGACCGGGCCGAAGACCTCGCGCTGCACGATCTCGTCCTCCTGGCCGACGTCGACGACCACGGTCGGCTTGACGAAGAAGCCGCGGTCGCCGTTGCGGTCGCCGCCGGTCAGCACGGTTGCGCTCTTCGCCCGCTCGAGGAAGCCGAGCACGCGCTCCTGCTGCGCCTGCGAGATCACCGGCCCCATCTCGACCTCGTCGCCCTCGGCGGGGTCGCCGACGTGGAGCGACTCGACCATGGGCACGAGCTCCTCCAGCAGCTTGTCGTAGATCTTCGGGCCGGCGACGACGCGCGAGGCGGCGGTGCAGTCCTGCCCGGAGTTCCAGTAGCCGCCGATCTTGATCCCCTCGGCGACGGCGGCGGGATCGGCGTCGTCGAAGACGAGCACGGGGGCCTTGCCGCCGAGCTCGAGGTGGACGCGCTTGAGGTTGTCTGCGGCCGTCCGCGCGATGATCTTCCCGGTCTCGACGTCGCCCGTCAGGGAGACGAGCCGCACGTCGGGGTGCTTCACGATCGCCTCGCCGGTGGGCACGCCGTCGCCGGTGACGACGTTCAGCACCCCGGCGGGGAGGATCTCCGCCGCGAGCTGCGCGAACCGGAGGACGGTCAGCGGCGTCTGCTCGGACGGCTTCAGCACCTGGACGTTCCCGGCGGCCAACGCCGGCGCGAGCTTCCAGACGGCCATCATCAGCGGGTAGTTCCACGGGGCGATCCCGCCGACGATCCCGATCGGCTCGCGGCGGAGGAACGACGTGTAGCCGCGCATGTACTCGCCGGCCGATCGACCCTCGAGCACGCGTGCGGCGCCGGCGAAGAAGCGGATGTTGTCGGCGCAGATCGGGATCTCGTCCTTCGCGTACGACAGCGGCTTGCCGACGTTCCGCGACTCGAGCTCGGCGAGCTCGTCGGTGTGCTCGTCGATCGCGTCGGCGAGCTTCAGCAGGTACTCGGCCCGCTCGCCGGGCGTCGTCTCGAGCCACTCCGGCAGCGCGTGCTTCGCCGCCTGCACGGCGCGGTCGACGTCCTCCGCCGAGGCGTTCGGGACCTCCGCGATCGTCTCGCCGGTCGCGGGGTTGAGCACCTCCATGGTCTCGCCGCCGGCGGCGTCGACCCACTCGCCGCCGATCAGGTTCTGGTGCTTGCTGACGGTCGTGCTCACCACTACCTCCTTCTGAGGATGCCCGTGTCGCGCGTGAGGCGCTGCGCGATCCAGACGGGGATGACGGTCATGACGATCACGAAGAAGACGACGACGTTCACCTGCGGCAGCTGCTGTCCGAGTCGGAGGTTGCCGAGGATCCAGATCGGCAGCGTGTTCTGGGCGCCGGCCGTGAACGTCGTCACGATCACCTCGTCGAACGAAAGCGCGAACGCGAGCAGCGCGCCCGCGACGAGGGCGGTGGACAGAACGGGGAAGGTGACGAAGCGGAACGTCTGCCAGCCGTCCGCGCCGAGGTCCATCGAGGCCTCGGTCAGAGACGTCTGCGTGCGCCGGAGCCGCGCCACGACGTTGTTGTAGACGATCACGATGCAGAACGTCGCGTGGCCGACCACGATCGTCCAGAGCGACGGCTCGAATTTGTGCACGGGGTTGTTCTGGAAGAACGAGTTGAGCGCGATCCCGGTGACCACGCCCGGCAGTGCGATCGGCAGCACGAGCAGGAACGTCAGCGCGTCGCGGCCGAAGAACTTGAAGCGGCTCAAGGCAGCCGCCGCGGCGGTCCCGAGAATCACGGCGACGAGCGTCGCGAGCCCGCCCGCCTTCAACGACAGGATCAGCGCCGATCGGGCGTCCTCGTTGTCCCACGCGGCGCGGAACCACCTCGTCGTGAGTCCCGGGATCGGCCAGCTCTGGATGTTCGAGGAGTTGAACGCGTACAGGCAGATCAGGACGAGCGGGAGCCAGAGGAAGAGGACGACCGCGGTCGACCAGGCGGCAAGCGAGATCCGGGTGGCGCGGCCTTCCATCAGAGCGCCTCGAACGCGCCCGTCCGCTTGGCGAGCGCGAGGTAGATCGCCATCACGATCAGCGGGATGAACGCGTAGGCCGCCGCGAAGGGGAGGTTGTTCGTCAGGCCGAGCACGTTCCGGTAGATGACGTTGCCGATGTAGTCGACGTTGCCTACGAGCGACGGCGTGATGTAGTCGCCGAGCGTCAACGAGAAGGTGAAGATCGAGCCCGCGACGATCCCCGGCAGCGCGAGCGGCAGGATCACCCGCCGGAACGTCGTCCAGCCGCGCGCGCCGAGGTCGCGGGATGCCTCCAGGTACGAGTCGGGGATCCGCTCGATTGCCGCGTAGATCGGCAGGATCATGAACGGCAGCCAGATGTAGGAGAAGACGATCCACATCGCCGTGTTCGTGAACGCCCAGCCCTGGGTGGGCAGGCCGAGCTTCCCGAGCGTCCAGTTCAGCGCGCCGTCGTGGTTGAGGATGAGCCGCCACGCGTAGATCCGCGCGAGGTAGCTCGACCAGAGCGGCAGCAGGACGAGCACGAACAGAAGCGTCCGCTTCCTCGGCGACGCGATCCGCGCCATGTAGTACGCGAATGGGAACGCGACGATCGCGTCCGTGACGGTGACCAGCGCCGCCATCACGATCGTCCGGACGGCGATCTGACGGTACGTCGGATCGTGGATGATCGTGTGGAAGTTCGCCCAGGTCCAGGTGTGCGTGAGCTTGCCGGTGAAAGCGTCGATCGACCAGAACGCCGAGACGAAGAGGACGGCGAGCGCCGCGAGGTAGAAGACGACCATCCAGCCGAGCGGCGGCAGGAGCAGCGCAACGCCGCGCAACCACGGCCGCCGCCACAGCGCCGCCGACACGCGGCGGCGGGCCGCCGCTGCTGGACGGCCCGCCGGCTCGTACGCCTGCGCCGTCAACTCTTGATGTCAGTCCAGGCTTGCTGCCACTTCGTGTAGTCCATGCAGTTGCTCTTGCCGTTGCCGCAGTCCTTGACGGGGGTCTTCCAGAATTTGATCGAGCTGAAGTAGGAGCTCGGGGCGTTCAGGTGCCACTGCCCGCACCCGCCCTTCTGGATCTTGTTCATGTACGAGCAGGCCTGCTTGTTGGCCGGCGTCTCGCCGAAGGAGAGCGCCTGCTGCGCCTGCACCTTCGGCGTAGAGATCCAGCGGATCCACTGCATCGCGCAGTTCGGATGCTTCGCCTTGGTGGAGATCATGTAGCTGTCGGCCCAGCCGGTCGCGCCCTCCCGCGGAATCAGATCCTTGACCGGCGACTTCGCCGTCTGCAACGTGATCGTCTGATACGGCCACGACGCGCCCACGGTCGCGCTGCCGTTCTTGAAGAGGTCGATCTCGTCGCCGGCAGAGGCCCAGTACTTCTTGACGAGCGGGTGCTGCTTCTTCAGCAGGTCGACCGTCGCCTTGAACTGCGCGTCGTTCAGCTCGTACGGATCCTTGATGCCGAGCGACGGCTTCGTCCTGGAGAGGTAGAGGGCCGCGTCCGCGATCTGGATCGGGTTGTCCGGGACCGTGACCTTGCCCTTGTACTTCGAGCTGTAGAGGACGCTCCAGCTGTTCGGGGCCGGCTTCACCTTCTTCGTGTTGTAGAGGAGCGTGTTCGGGCCCCACTGGAGCGAGATCCCGTAATGGACGCCCTTGACGGTGTTGTGCGGCGGCGACTTGAGCTGCGGGATGAAATTCTTGTAGCCCGGGACGAGCTTCGGGTCGATCGAGCGAACGTCGTGGCCGTAGATGAGCCGCAGGCTCGCGTCACCGGAGGCTGAGACCGCGTCGTACTGGCCGGTCCGCATCAGGGTCACCATCTCGTCGGAGGAGCCGCCGTACTTCGCCTTCACCTTGCAGCCGGTGCTCTTGGTGAACGGCTTGACCCACTGCGGCTGCGTGTACCCCTCCCAGACGACAAGGTTCAAGAGGCCCTCTCCCTTGCCGATCTTCGTGATCATCGACGGCGTCGAGCTCGCGCTCACGCCCGACGCCGGCACGCACAACGCGGCCGTCACAGCAGCCAGCGCGACGTGTCTCCTCCGGATACGTCTCATCCTTGCCCTCCCGGTTCGATTTCGAATGTGTGCTCGGGCCGCCACTCGAGGCGGACCCGGCTGCCCCTCGGACTCGAGCGCCTCCTCGCGAGGAGGTCTCGAGGTTCTGCCTGATCGACGGTCAGCTCGCCGCCCGAGTCGAGCTCGACCACGTAGCGGGTGAACATGCCCGCGTAGACGACGTCGCGGATGCGGCCGGACTCGACGGTGTCACCGCCGGCCGCGTCCTCGCCCGTCTCGAGCATGCGGATCTTCTCCGGCCGGACGGTGAAGCGGCGGCCGTCGCGCTCGATCACGTTCGAGACGCCGACGAAGCCCGCCACGAACTCAGTCGCCGGCCGCTCGTAGACCTCCGCCGGGGCGCCGACCTGCTCGATGCGTCCCCGGTTGAAGACGGCGAGCCGGTCGCTCATCGTCAGCGCCTCCTCCTGGTCGTGCGTGACGTAGACGAACGTCAGGCCGACGTCCTGCTGGATGCGCTTCAGCTCGATCTGCATCTCCTGCCGCAGCTTCAGGTCGAGCGCGCCCAGCGGCTCGTCGAGCAGGAGGACGCGCGGACGGTTGACCAGCGAGCGGGCGAGCGCGATCCGCTGCCGCTGGCCGCCGGAGAGCTGGACCGGCTTCCGCCCGCCGACGTCCGGGAGCTGCACGAGCCGGAGCGCCTCGTCGACACGGGCACGTCGCTCCGCCCGGCGGACGCCCTTCACGCGCAGGCCGTAGCCGACGTTGTCCGCCACGGTCATGTGCGGGAAGAGGGCATAGTCCTGAAAGACCGTGTTGACGTCGCGCTCGTACGGCGCGACCCGCGTGACGTCGCGGCCGTGCAGCTCGACCAGCCCCTCGTCCGGCCGCTCGAAGCCGGCGATCAGGCGCAGGGTCGTCGTCTTGCCGGAGCCGGACGGCCCCAGCAGCGTGAAGAACTCGCCCGGCGCGATCTCGAGGTCGACGCCGTCGACCGCGGCAACGTCGCCGTAGGCCTTGCGCACGCCCGCAAGCCGGACGTCCGGCGTCGCCGCAGCTTCCTGCTCCACCTGTGGAACGGTCTCAGGCAGCGCCTGCGTCGCCAAGCGACTCCTCCAGGAGGCCGAGCCCCCGCTCGAGCTCCTCGTCCGAGATCGACAGCGGCACGAGGATCCGGATCACGTTGCCGTACGTCCCGCACGAGAGGAGGACGAGCCCACGCTCGCGGGCCGCGGCCGTGACGGCGCCCGCGAGATCGGGCGTCTGCTCCGCGAGCTCGAGCGCGAGCATCGGCCCGAGGCCCCGCACCTCCGCGTCCAGGTGACGCTGGGACACGACGTTCTCGAGGCGTCCCCGGAGCCGCATCCCGATCGCCTCGGCGCGCTCGCGGAAGCGGTCGGTGCGGATCTCCTCGAGCACCGCGATCGCCGCCGCGCAGGCGAGCGGGTTGCCGCCGAACGTCCCGCCGAGCCCACCCGGCGGGACGGCGTCGACGATCTCCGCGCGACCGGTGACGCTCGCCAGCGGCAGCCCGCCGCCGAGCGACTTCCCCGCGACGAGCAGGTCCGGCTCCACGCCGTAGTGCTCGATCGCCCAGACAGGCCCCGTGCGGCCGCAGCCGGCCTGGACCTCGTCGTCGACGTAGAGGATCCCGTGCTCCGCGCAGACCTCCTGTAGCCGCGGCGGGAAGTCCTCGGGCATGACGATGAAGCCGCCCTCGCCCTGGACGGGCTCGAGCACGACGCAGGCGACCTCTCCCGGGTCGACGTCGGACTTGAACAGGTGGCTCAGAGCCACGAGGGAGTCGTCGGTGGTAACGCCGCGGTACGGGTACGGCGCCGGCACCCGGTACACCTCGGGCGCGAGCGGCCCGAAGCCCCGCTTGTACGGGACGACCTTCGACGTGAGCGCCATCGTGAGGTTCGTGCGGCCGTGGAACGAGTTCTCGAACGCGATCACGGCCGTGCGCCCGGTGGCGACGCGGGCGATCTTGACCGCGTTCTCGACCGCCTCCGCGCCGGAGTTGACGAGCAGGGACTTCGTCTCGGTCTCGCCGGGCCACGTCTCCCCGAGCAGGCGGCAGACATCGACGTAGGGCTCGTACATCCCGACCATGAAGCACTGGTGGAGATAGCGGTCGACCTGCTCGTGGATCGCCGCGGCGGCGAAGCCGTGGCCGGTGTTCTGGCAGCCGAGGCCGCCGGCGAAGTCGACGTACTCGCGCCCGTCGACGTCCCACAGGCGCGCGCCCTCGGCGCGCGCGACGACGAGCGGCGTGGTCGCGACTCCGCGCGCGACGTGCTGCTCGCGCAGGGCGACGACGCGCTCGCTCTCGGTTCGTTGCTCGACGCTAGCTGACACTTGCACTCCTTTCGACGAAACCGGTCGGCCAGCCCGCCTGGCGCATCCGCTCGAGGAAGACCTCCGCGTCGAAGGCCTCCGGGCCGCGCACGCCGGTGCCCTTCCAGCTGCCGTCGGCGAGCAGCTCGAGGGCGATCACGGGGTTGATCGCGGTCTGCCAGACGACCGCCTGGCTGCCGAACTCGCGCATGGTCTGCTCGTTGTCGGCCACGTGGTAGAGGTAGACGCTGCGGTCGCGGCCGTCAGTCCCGATGCCGGTCACGAACGTGCCGGCGCAGGTCTTGCCGGTCATCCGGTCGCCGAGCGTCGCCGGGTCCGGCAGCGCGGCGGCGACGACGTCGCGCGGCGCGACCTCGACCCCGCGGACGCTGACCGGCCTCGTCGAGTCGAGCCCCAGCAGGTTGAGGGTCCGCAGCACCTGGATGAACTCCTCGCCGAGGCCGTACTTGAAGGTCACGCGGCGGCAGTCCAGCTCGCGCGGGATCAGTACGACCTCCTCGTGCTCGACGTTGACGCACTCGATCGGGCCGATCCCCTCCGGGAAGTCGAACACCTCCGGCTCTGAGAACGGCTCGGTCGTGTAGAAGCCGCGGGCGCGCTCCCAGACGAGCGGCGGGTTGAGGCACTCCTCGATCGTCGTCCAGATCGAGAACGTCGGCGCGAATGCGTAGCCCTCGACCACGAGATTCGCACCGTCGCGGACGCCGATCTCGTCGATCGAGGAGAAGAGATGGTCGGCGGCGTAGCGCGCGAACACGTCCGACAGCCCCGGCTCGACGCCGATTCCGACCAGCGCGAGCAGCCCGGCGTCGCGCCAGCGCTCGTCTTCGGCGAACTGCGCGTCGCCGAGCTTCACGCCAGGCTCCTCGTACGGCCGCTCCGGGTGCGGCTCCGACAGCGTCATCGCCATATCGAGGTACGTGCAGCGCGCGTCGAACGCAGCGGCGAAGATCTGGGGGTTGAAGCGGGGATCTGTGGCATTGAGGATCGCGTCGGCGCGCGTCGTGCGCGCGAGCTCGACGAGCGCTGCCGCGTCGGACGCGTCGACCTGTGCCGCGGAGAAGCGATCCGGCTCGCCGAGGGGCTCGACGGCGCGCTGGGCGCGGCCGAGGTCGACATCCGCGAGCGTCATGTGCTCGAAGAACGACCGGCGCCGGCCCACGGCCGCCACCGCGGTCCCCACGCCGCCCGCACCGACAACGAGGATCCTCACGTCCGGCGAGCATCGCGGATTCGCATTGCGAGTTCAAGTCGCCTCTGCATTGACCCAATGCGTGGAGCGTGGTACGAATCGCCTCGCTTTGCGCAGAGCGCTAGCCCAGCCGGCAGCGGCCCGCGAGCGTCGCCGGGGACCCGTGAGCGTCCCGCGGCGAATCGACGCGCTCGACCACGGGATCATCGAGGCGCTCCAGGAGAACGGCCGCGAGCCGTTCCGCCGCATTGCCGCCCGGCTCGGCGTGTCGGAGGCGACGGTGCGCTCCCGCTATACCCGGCTCGCGGCGGACAACATCCTGCAGGTGGTGGCGGTGACGAACCCGCTCGGCCTGGGCTTCGAGCAGGCGCTCGTGGGCGTGAAGACGACCGGCCCGCCGCAGACGGTCGCGGACGAGATCGCAACGTGGATCGAGGCTGACTACGTCGTTGTGACCGCCGGCCAGTACGACCTCGTCGTCGAGCTCGTTGCGGTCGACCGGCTCGAGCTGCTCGACCTCACGAACCGGATGCGCCGCCTGCCCGGCGTCGTCTCGACGGAGACCTTCCTGTACCTCGACCTCGTCAAGCAGCTGTACGACTGGGGCGTCCCGGAGTGACGAGCACCGAGCCCGCGACGCTGGATCTGCAGAGAGCCGCGCGCGAGCACCTGTGGATGCACTTCACGCGCATGGGCGGCTACGCCGACGGCGACGTCCCGATCATCGTCCGCGGCGACGGCTGCTACCTGGAGGACGCGAACGGCAAGCGCTACCTCGACGCGCTCGCCGGGCTTTTCTCCGTGAACATCGGCTACGGCTTCGGCGAGGAGATGGGGGAGGCCGCGGCCGCGCAGATGCGCGAGCTGCCCTTCTACACGAACTGGTCCTACGCGCATCCGCGCGCGATCGAGCTCGCGAGCGAGGTCGCGTCGCTCGCGCCGGGCGACCTGAACCGCCTGTTCTTCGTCTCCGGCGGGTCCGAGGCGGTCGAGTCGGCCTGGAAGCTGGCGCGCCAGTACTACTCCGCGCGCGGCGAGGGCCGGCGCGCCGCGGCCGTCCTCTCGACCGACGAGGTGCCGGTACGCGTCGACGAGGCGCGCGCGGTCCCGCAGCGGGCCGAGCGCCGGTGGAAGGCGATCTCGCGCCACGTCGCCTACCACGGGACGACGATGGGCGCGCTGTCGATCAACGGGATCCCGGCGCTGCGGATGCCGTTCGAGCCGCTCGTCCCCGACGTGCTGCACGTGCGCAACACGAACCGCTACCACCGCCCGCCGGAGGAGACCGAGGAGGAGTTCACCTCGTTCCTGCTCGACGACCTCGAGCACACGATCGAGACAGCGGGGCCCGAGACCGTGGCGATGGTGATCATGGAGCCGGTGCAGAACGCCGGAGGCGCGTTCATCGCGCCGGCGGGCTACTGGCGCGGCGTGCGCGAGATCTGCGACCGCTACGACATCCTCCTTTGTGCCGACGAGGTGATCACGGGCTTCGGGCGGCTCGGCGCCTGGTTCGGGTCCGAGCGCTACGACATCCGGCCCGACCTCATGACCCTCGCGAAGGGCCTGTCCTCGTCTTATGCTTCGATCGGCGCGGTCGTCGCGACCGATCGCGTGATGCAGCCGTTCATGGAGGGGTCGAGCATGTACTCGCACGGGATCACGTTCGGCGGCCATCCCGTGCAGTCGGCGGTCGCGCTCAAGAACATCGAGATCATGAAGCGCGAGCGCATCGTCGAGCACGTCGCCGAGGAGCAGAACGCATTCCGCGCGACGCTCGAGCAGCTGCTCGATCTGCCGATCGTCGGCGACATCCGTGGGACCGGCTTCTTCTACGCCGTCGAGCTCGTCAAGGACAAGGAGACGCGCACGAGCTTCGGCGACGACGAGTGCGAGACGCTGCTGCGCGGCTTCCTCTCGCCGCGGCTGTTCGAGCGGGGGATGATCTGCCGGGCCGACGACCGCGGCGACCCCGTCGTCCAGATCTCGCCGCCGCTCATCGCGGAGCAGGAGCAGTTCGACGAGATCACCTCGATCCTCGGCGACACGCTCGCCGAGGCCTGGACACGTGTGAGCCGATGACGGAGACGAGCGAGCAAGTGGCGGTTACGCCCGAGCAGGAGGCGCCGGCGCCGGAACCCGCCGAGCAGGGAGACGTCGACGTCCGGCTGATGAACGTGACGAAGCGGTTCGAGGGCACGACCGCCGTCGACGACCTCAGCCTCGACGTGGAGCGCGGGAGCTTCTTCGCCCTGCTGGGGCCGTCCGGCTGCGGCAAGACGACGACGCTGCGGATGATCGGCGGCTTCGAGCAGCCGTCCGAGGGCGCCATCTACCTCGGCGACCGCGAGGTGAGCGGCCTGCCGCCGTACAAGCGCGACGTCAACACCGTCTTCCAGTCGTACGCCCTGTTCCCGCACCTCTCCGTGCTCGAGAACGTCGCGTTCGGGCTCCGGCGGCGCGGCCAACGCGGGCAGATGGTGCGCGGCCGGGCGGAGGAGATGCTCCGCATCGTCGGGCTGGAAGGCATGGGCGGCCGCAAGCCGCGCCAGCTCTCCGGCGGCCAGCAGCAGCGCGTCGCGCTCGCCCGCGCGCTCGTGAACAAGCCGCAGGTGCTGCTGCTCGACGAGCCGCTCGGCGCACTCGACCTCAAGCTCCGCAAGCAGATGCAGCTCGAGCTGAAGGCGATCCAGCACGACGTCGGCATCACCTTCATCCACGTCACGCACGACCAGGAAGAGGCCATGACGATGGCCGACCAGATCGCCGTCATGAACGGGGGCCGCATCGAGCAGCTCGGCACGCCGGCCGAGCTCTACGAGATCCCCGCCACCGCCTTCGTCGCCGGCTTCCTCGGCGTCTCGAACCTGATCACCGGCACTGTCAGCGGCTCCGACCGGGTCCGGCTGGACCGCGGGCCGGAGGTCCGCGTGCTCCCGGAGGCGCTCGGCGGCCGCACGGGGCGGGTCGCGGTCGGCATCAGGCCCGAGAAGATCGACCTCGAGGGCGGTCACGAGAACGCGCTCGACGGCAAGATCGTGGAGCAAGCCTATGTCGGCGTGGCCACGCAGTACATCGTCGAGACCGATTGCGGGCGGCTGACCGTCTACCGGCAGAACGCCGCATCCGGGCTCAACGGCGACGCACCCGGTGAGCGAGTCACGCTCAGCTGGAGACCGGACGCCGCCTTCGTCGTCGACCCTCTGGAGGAACCTGAATGAACGACGCGCTGACCCGACGACAGCTCCTGCAGCGGGCCGCGGCCGGAAGCGCCGTGCTCACGCTGCCGGGGTTGCTGTCCGCCTGCGGCGGAAGCACGTCCACGTCCGCGAGCTCGACCACCTCGCACACGCTCGCGAAGACCCTTCGCTTCTCGAACTGGACGCTCTACATCGACAACAAGCCGGGCGGCCGGCACCCGACGCTCGAGGACTTCCAGAAGAAGACGGGCGTCCACGTCGCCTACACCGAGGACATCAACGACAACGCGTCCTTCTTCGGGAAGATCCAGGGGCCGCTCTCCCGCGGCCAGTCCGTCTCGCGCGACATCATCGTGATGACGGACAACTCGCGCTATCCCGCCCTGCTGATCAAGAAGGGCTGGGTCGAGAAGCTCGACAAGAGCGCGATCCCGAACTTCAAGAACCTCCTGCCGGTGCAGCGGCATCCCGCCTGGGACCCGAATCGGGAGTACAGCCTCCCCTGGCAGTCGGGGATGACGGGGATCGCCTACAACGACAAGCTCACCGATCCCGTCCTCACGATGGACGACCTGCTGGAGAACCCGAAGCTCAAGGGCAAGGTCACCCTGCTCAACGAGATGGCGGACACCGTCACGCTGGTCATGCTCGCCAACGGCGACGACCCGCAGCACGTCACGGACGCGACCTTCGACAAGGCGATCAAGCGGATCAAGGCGGCCGTCGACTCCGGCCAGATCCGGCAGTTCACGGGCAACGACTACAGCGGCCCGCTCGCCAAGGGCGACCTCGCGGCGGCGATGGCCTGGTCCGGCGACGTCGTCCAGCTCCAGGCCGACAACAGCCACCTGCACTGGAACCTGCCGACCACGGGCGGCGACATCTGGACCGACAACATGCTGATCCCGAAGGGCGGCAACGTCTACACGGCGTCGGTCTACATGAACTCCGTCTACGACCCGAAGGTCGCGGCGAAGATCGCCGACTACGTCAACTACATCTCTCCCGTGGTCGGGGCGAGGGCGGTGCTCCTCAAGGAGGACCCGGCGGTCGCCAAGAACACCCTGATCTTCCCGACCAAGGAGATGCTCGCCAACGTCTCCACGATGGACCCGGCGGCGCTGAACAACCAGAAGTACCTGGAAACCTGGCAGAACCTGATCTCGTCGTAGTGGCGTCGGCGTAGGGAATGGGCTTCTTGCACCGGCACCGGTGGACGACGCCGTACCTGCTGCTGGCGCCGGGCATCCTCTTCCTCGGCGTCTTCTTCGTCGTCCCGCTCTTCTACCTGTTCGTCGAGTCGCTCAAATCGGGCACCTTCGACTTCGGGTACACGTTCGACTGGGCCTGGTCGAACTACTGGGACGCGATCCGGAACTACAAGGGCCACTTCATCCGGTCGATCGAGTACGCCGGGATCGCGACGCTGTTCGCGCTGCTCTTCAGCTACCCGCTCGCGTACTGGATCGCCTTCCGCGGCGGGCGGTGGAAGAACCTCCTGCTCCTCTTCATCGTCGCCCCGTTCTTCGTCACGTACCTGATCCGAACGCTCGCCTGGGAGACGATCCTCGCCGACTCCGGGCCGGTCGTCGGCTTCCTGCGCGACATTCACGTGCTCGGCCCCGACGGCCGACTGCTCGCCACGTCGGTGGCCGTCGTCGCCGGCATCACCTACAACTTCCTCCCCTTCATGGCGCTGCCGCTGTACGTCTCGCTGGAGCAGATCGACCAGCGGCTGATCGAGGCGGCACAGGATCTCTACGCGAGCAAGTGGAAGGCCTTCCTGCGCGTGACGCTGCCGCTCTCGCTCCCGGGCGTCGTCGCCGGCACGCTCCTGACGTTCATCCCCGCAGCGGGCGACTTCATCAACGCGCAGCTGCTCGGGTCGCCGAAGCAGCACATGATCGGCAACGTCATCCAGTCGAAGTTCCTCGAGCTGACGGACTATCCGTCCGCGGCCGCGATGTCGTTCGTGCTCATGGCGGCGATCCTGCTGATGGTGGCGTTGTACGCACGCGCAGTCGGGACGGAGCAGCTGACGGGATGAGCGCCGCGACCGTCACTGCGGCACGCCCGCGCGAGAGCGCGCTCGGCCGTGTCTGGGCGTTCGTGAAGCGGAATGTCCTGACGGCGTACGCGATCCTCGCCTTCGTCTACATGCTCCTGCCGATCGCGGTCGTGGTCGCGTTTTCCTTCAACAACCCGGCCGGCCGCTTCAACTACACGTGGTCGGGCTTCACGTTCAAGAACTGGCAGCAGTGGGATGCGGTGCCCGGGATCCGGAGCGCGCTCGTGCTCTCGCTGGAGATCGGCCTGATCGCGAGCCTGATCGCGACGGCGCTCGGGACGCTGATCGCGCTCGCGCTCGTGCGCTACGGGTTCCGTGGACGCGGTGCGACGAACATCCTCATCTTCCTGCCGCTCTCGACGCCGGAGATCGTCCTCGGCGCGTCGTTGCTGACGCTCTTCCTGAACCTGAACGCCAACTTCGGATTCACGACGATCCTGATCGCGCACGTCATGTTCTGCATCAGCTTCGCCGTGGTGACCGTCAAGGCGCGGCTGATCGGGTTCGATCGTCACCTCGAGGAGGCGGCGATGGACCTCGGCGCGAACGAGTGGTCGACGTTCCGGAAGGTGACGCTGCCGCTGATCGCGCCGGCGATCCTCGCATCGCTCCTGCTCTGCTTCGCGATCTCGATCGACGACTTCGTGGTGACGTACTTCAACGCAGGGGCGCGGACGACGTTCCCGCTGTTCGTGTGGGGCGCCGCGCGTGTGGGGGCGCCGCCGCAGGTGAACGTGATCGGGACGGCGATCTTCGCCGTCGCGGTGGTCGCGATGGTGGGGAACGTCGTCGTCCAGATGAAGCGAGAGCGGTCGACGGCCAACGCTTGACGGTTCCGCCGCGGCTGCCACCGTGGTGGCTGGACGAGGCGGGGGCGGAGGAGCCTGCGCCGCCGCTCGAGGGCGACGTCGCCGCCGATGTCTGCGTCGTCGGCGGCGGATTCACGGGGCTCTGGACCGCGCTGGCGCTGCGCGAGCGCGATCCCGCGGTGGACGTCCTCCTGCTGGAGGCGGAGACGTGCGGCGCCGGCCCCAGTGGTCGCAACGGCGGGTTCTGCCACGGCTACTGGGCGTCGCTGGCGGAGCTCGTGCCGCTGCTCGGCCGCGACCGCGCGCTCGAGCTGGCCCGCGCCGGCGGGCGGATCGTCCCCGCGGTGCGCGCGCTCGGCGAGGACGTCTGGCTGCGTGAGGGCGGGATGCTGATGGTTTCGGCGGCGCCTGCACAAGACGCTGCGGTCGAGGACGCCGTCGCGGCGGCGGCCGCCGTGGGTGCGCCGGAGCAGGCCGTTCCGCTCGACCGTGACGGGGTCGACGCGCGGATCCGGTCGCCCGTCTTCCGCAGTGGCGTGTTCTTCCCCGACGGGGCGACGGTGCAGCCGGCCCGCCTCGTCCGGGTGCTCAGGCGGAACGTCGCGGAGGCGGGGGTGCGCGTGCACGAGGGGACGCCGGCAGTTCGGATCGGGGACGGCGAGGTCGTGACGCCCCGCGGGCGCGTGCGGGCGGACGCAATCGTCGTGGCGGTCAACGCGGCGGCGACAGGCTGGAGGCCGGTCGCGCGGCACGTCACGAACTTCGGGTCGTACGTCGTCCTCACGGAGCCGGTGCCGGAGCTGCTCGAGGAGGTCGGCTGGACCGGCGGCGAGGCCGTCGTCGACGGGCGCATGTTCCTCCACTACTTCCGGACGACCCCGGACGGACGCGTGCTGATGGGCAGCGGCTCCGGCCCGATCGGGTTCGCCGGCCGCGTCGACGCACGCTTCACGAGCGATCTCCCGACGGTGGCCCGCGCCGAGCAGGGGCTGCGGCGGCTGCTGCCCGGCCTGGCCGCGGCGCGGATCGAGCGGGCGTGGGGCGGGCCGATCGACGTGTCCGCCGACCACCTGCCGTTCTTCGGCACCGTCGACGGCACCTCCGTCCACTACGGCCTCGGCTACTCCGGCCACGGCGTCGGCCCGAGCTGGCTCGGGGGGCAGATCCTCGCGTCGCTGGCGCTCGGCCGCGACGACGAGTGGACGACGCTCCCGCTCGCGAGCCGGACCGTCCCGAAGCTCCCGCCGGAGCCGCTCAAGCGCCTCGGCGGGGGGCTCGTGCGCGCGGCCGTGATGGCCTGCGAGGCCGCCGAGGAGGACTCACGTTCGCCGGCGCTGCTCGCGCGCGCTGGAGCCTCGCTGCCGCGGCTGCTCGGCATACAGCTCGGAACCCGCTAGCCGAGGGAAGATTCCCACCCTCCGGCCCGTCCAGTGGTCCAAACACCACAGATGGAGGACCGGAAATGACGGTTGTGAAAAGAGTGCGGCAGCTCGTGCTGATCGGCGCGGCGGCCGCGGCGGTCGCTGTTCCCAACGCCGGGGCGAAGCCCATACCGGCGCCGGCGACCGGGGCGTATGTCCAGATCGGCGGAGAGCTCGTCGCGCCGAGCCAGGTGTCTGCGTACCAGCAGAGCGCCGGCTCGCGGGGAAGCTCGCACCTCGTCCAGATCGGCGGCGAGCTCGTCGCACCGAGCCAGGTCTCGGCGTTCCAGGCAGACGCCACGCCGCCGGCGACGACGTCGTCAGACGACGGCGGCTTCGACTGGAACGCGTCCGGCATCGAGCTCGTGCTGCTCGGTGCGCTCGTGTTCCTTGCAGGTGTGCTCGGTGTGCTATGGCGGCGCGGACGTCTGACCACGGCCTAGCCGAGCCGAGGTGGCTGCGGCGGGGCGCGGGCGCGCGAGGGGACGCGCCCACGCTCCCCACCTCTCTCGGCCGGGTCTCCGTACCGGTCGTCCTGTGGTCGAGGCGCCGGCGCGTGCGGCGGATCCACCGCATCGTCTGGGCCAGCTGAGCCCGCCCTTTCCGACGTGGCCCTTAAAGCGTGGGTCTGACCCCAGGTGTCGCAAGAGTGTGACGTTTCTTCCACACGCGACAGGTCCGCTTCAGCCGCGGAGGCCGCCGCGCTCGTGGTGCGCGCGGAAGAAGTTCTCCGAGCCGGACGTCGCCATCGCTGCGCTGGCGGAGATCTCAAGGGCGAGCGTCGCCGCCGCAACGATCTGCGCGAAGCGGTAGACCTTCCCGGAGCCCGCGCAGCCGAGGAGCTCGAGCCAGCGGCTCGCGTATGGATAGGTCGTCCCGCCGCCGACCGTCGCGACCTCGAGCCCGGGCAGGCGGATCGCGACGTGCAGGCCGCCGTCGACGCGATGCCCGGTGCCGTGCGCCATCGAGCTGGTGCCGACCATGCCGAGGTCCTGGCCCGTCGCCGCGAAGATCGCCGCGATCGCCGAGGCGGGCGTGAACGCCACGGACTGCATCCCGGACGCGACGGCGCCGTGTGTCCCCGCGAACGAGAGCTCGAGCAGGTCGTCGATCGTCGTCCGGAGGACGCGGCGAACGGCCTCCTCCGACAGCGTCGCCTCGGCGAGCACGGTCTTGCCGTGGCCGCCGCGCTCGAAGTAGCGGTGGGACGGCTTCTTGTCGCCGCCCATGTTCGCCTCGAGGATCGTCCGCTCGGGCTTCACCGGCGCGTGCTCGAGCACGTAGCCGGTGTTCAGCGCGTAGGCGTTGCGGGTCATCATGTTCGGCCCGCACGCGTCGCCGGTGGTGAACGCCCAGAGGACATGGCACATCGGGCCGACGACGTGCGTCTCGACCTCACGCAGCTTCGCGTAGGACGAGATCCAGTCCTCGTCGCGCTCGGCCAGCCAGCGCCGCATCTCCGCGACGTGCGCGTCGAGGAAGCGCGCCAGCTGGACGGCTTCTCCAGTTGACTTGCAGACGAAGCAGGATGCTCTGGTGATTCGGTCGCCGAGGACGTACGTTCGGAAGCCGCCCGAGTCGGCCGCAGCTCGCGCGCCGCGGTAGAGCGACGCGGAGAGCCCGCCCTCGGTGTGCGCCAGCGGGACGTAGACCTGGTCGGGGGCGCGGCCGGTCTCGGCGACGCGGCCGAACGGCTCCTCCAGCTCGTACTCGCCCAGCTCGACGGCGACCGGTCCGACCACGGATACCGGGATCACGGCGGTGCCGGTGAGCATCTCGTTCGCGTCGAGGAACGGACGCAGGTCGATCGCGGTCACCTCGCGCTCGAGCCCGAGCGCCTCCTGTCGAGCCCGGATCGACTCCGGGTCGTTCTTGCGCGGCCAGCGCTTCAGCTCCACGGCGGGAGCTTAGTATCGAGCTCGTGGCGACGATCACGGTCGGGGCCGAGCTCGATGGGTCGCTCGACGAGTTCGTCGAGGAGCTTACGGCTGCGCTGTCCCGGCGGGGCATCGCGTTCGACCCCGGGTCGCGGGTCGCTGAGTGGAGCGAGGCGGACTGGCAGCCCGATGCGAAGAGCGAGCTCGCGCTCCGGCGTGAGGGCGGCCGCATCGTCGTCGAGCTCCGAGGGTTCGGAGGCTCGTTCTGGGACGACGCGGAGCTGCTCGGCTGGTTCGCCGACGCGGTCGCGGCGGCGCTCCTCGAGGCGGCCTCGCCGCCGGCGCTGGGCGACTGGCTGACCGATCGCGCCGCTCGAAGGCCGACCGGCGCGGCGCAGCGCACCAGCTACCGCGACCCGTCGCACCACCGCCCGTCGTTCGGCGCGATCCTCGAGGAGCTGAGCCTCGGGCCGGACGACGTCCTGCTCGAGATCGGCTGCGGCGGTGGCGCGTTCCTCGAGCAGGCGCTTCGCAGTGGCTGCAGCGCGAAGGCCGTCGACCACAGCCCGGAGATGGTGCGCGTCGCGCGCGACCTGAACGCGGCGGCGATCGAGGAGGGGCGGCTGGAGATCGTGCAGGCGAGCGCAGAGGCGCTGCCGTTCGCGGACGACAGCTGCACGTGCGCCGCGATGATGCAGGTGTTCTTCTTCCTCGACCCGGAGCGCGTGCTCGCGGAGTGCCGGCGCATCGTCCGGCCGGGCGGCAGGCTCGCGGTGTTCACCGTCTCGGAGGCGGCGAAGGGGTCGCCCGCCTGCCCGGAGCCGATGGCCGGCCGGGGCCGCTTCTACGCCGACGAACACCTCGTCGAGCTCGCCCTCGAAGCGGGATTCGCCGACGCGCGGGTCGAGCACCCCGACCTGGTGCCGCACGCCAGAGCGGCCGGCCTCCCGGACGACGTCGTCGAGCTCTTCGAGGGGGCGAGCGAGATGGGGCAGCTCCTCCTCGCCCGTTAGTCTGCCGCGGGTGGCGACGGAGCAGCTGATCGAGGAGCGTGACGAGCACCGCGAGGAGTACGCGGGCGTCCTGCGCTTCTACGACCTGGCGAAGCGGCAGGAGTGGCAGGTGCGCGATCTGCCCTGGCACGACCTCCCGCCGATTCCCGAGGGAAAGGGCTCGCCGCAGCGCCAGGCGCGCCGGAACGACATGTGGCGCTCGGTGCTGACCCAGCAGCTGCAGGCGGACATGCTCGCGTGCGACATGGCCTCCCAGCTCCTGAACATGGCGCCGGACCCGGAGGCGAGGCTCTACTACTCGACGATGGTGCAGGACGAGTCGCGCCACACCGAGGCGTGGCTGAAGCTGATCGCCGAGGTCGGCGGCACGGCCGAGCGTGACCCGCACCTCGACAAGCTCGCGCACATGACGCTCGATGCGGACACGCTCGAGGAGAAGGTCTTCCTGATGCAGGTCTTCTACGAGCGGCTGATCATCCCGCGGTTCCGGCTAATCGCCCGCTCGTCACGCGGGACCGTCCTCGAGGACCTCTGCAACCGCCTTGCCACCGACGACGGCATCCACCACGGGGCCGGGATGGCATATGAGCGCGTGCTGCTCCGGCACGCGTCGAAGAAGACGAAGCAGACGCTTGTCGATGCCGCCAACCGCCTGCTGCCCGAGTTCGCGGCGCACGCGATGTGGCGGCCGCGCGAGCGCGCCTGGATCGGCCGCGCGATGGAGTCCCGCGACGTCCAGCGGCTCAAGGAGGATCTGGAGCAGGGTGTCCGGCTCGCGGAATCGCTCGGTCTCGAAGTCGGCGAGGTCCAGCTTCCCTTCTGACGTCATGGCGACACTGATGGACGGTGCCGCGCTCGCCGCGAAGGTGCGCGCCGGGGTGAAGGAGGAGGTGGCGGGACTCGGCGAGCTCGGCCTCGCGACCGTTCTCGTCGGGGACGACCCCGCCTCGCAGATCTATATCCGGCTCAAGCACAAGGCGGCCGACGAGGTCGGGATCCGCGCGATCGACAACCGCCTGCCAGCCGACACGCCCGAGGCGGACGTCCTCGAGCTCGTCGCCGAGCTGAACGAGGACGACGCGGTCGACGGGATCCTCGTCCAGACGCCGCTGCCGGAGCACATCGACGAGGCGCGCGTGATGCGGACGATCGACCCGGTGAAAGACGTCGACGGCCTGCACCCCTTCAACGCGGGCCAGCTCTTCTTCGGCCGGCAGACGCTCGTGCCGGCGACGCCGGTCGGGATCATGCAGCTGCTCGACGAGTACAGGGTCTCGCTCGCAGGGGCGCGCGCGGTCGTCGTCGGTCGCAGCCTGATCGTGGGCCGTCCGCTCGCGCTGCTGCTCCTGCACCAGAACGCGACGGTGACGATCTGCCACTCCCGCACCGCCGACCTCGCCCGGCAGACGCTCGACGCGGACGTGCTCGTCGCCGCTGTCGGGCTCCCGGGCCTGGTCACGGCCGACATGGTCAGGCAAGGCGCGACCGTGATCGACGTCGGGATAACTCGCACCGACGCCGGGTTGCTCGGCGACGTCGATCCCGGGGTCGCAGAGGTGGCCGCCCACCTGACGCCCGTCCCCGGGGGCGTGGGGCCGATGACGATCGCGGCCCTGCTCGGAAACACGGTCCGGGCCGCACGATTTCGACAGGGGCTGCTTGCCTTCCCGCGGGTCTGAGCTAGACTCCGCCCGCTGTATCCAGTGGTGGCGGCTCGGTGCCCGGGCCGTCGCATGTTTTTGAAGGAGGAAGTAGTTGGCTCAGGGCACCGTGAAGTGGTTCTCGAACGAGAAGGGCTATGGCTTCATCGAGCGTGAGGGTGGCGAGGACGTGTTCGTCCACTTCTCCGCGATCACGATGGAGGGCTACAAGTCGCTGACCGAAGGTCAGCGCGTGGAATTCGAGGTCGTGCAGGGCCCCAAGGGCGCTCAGGCCGCGAACGTGCAGGCCGTCTAGGCTCTTTCGGAACCGAGTGATCCGGGCCCCCGAAAGGGGGCCCGTTGTTTTGGGAGGATGCGCGGCGGATGGCGATCAGCAGAGAGGACGTCCTTCATGTGGCGGCGCTCGCGCGGCTCGACCTGCGCGAGGACGAGGTGGCGCGGCTCGAGGAGCAGCTGAACGCCATCCTGGAGGCCGTGTCGAAGGTGTCCGAGCTCGACCTCGACGACGTGCCGCCGACGTCGCACCCGCTGGACGTCGTCAACGTCTTCGGCGCCGACGAACCGCGGCCGTCGCTCGCGCTCGACGACGTGTTCGCGAACGCGCCCGCGCACGAGGAGAACCTGTTCCGCGTCCCGCCGAGCGGATGATCGACACGCTGCGACTGACCGCCGAGGAGGCGAAGGGGCTGCTCGAGCGCCGCGAGGTCTCGGCAGCCGAGCTCCGGGCCGCCTACCGCGAGGCGATCGACGCCCGCGATCCCGAGCTCCACTGCTACCTGACGCTCGTCGACGAGGCAGAGGGCGAGGGAGTGCCGATCGCCCTCAAGGACGTGATCGGGACGAAGGGCGTCCGGACGACCGCCGGGTCGAAGGTCCTCGACGACTACGTACCGGTGTACGACTCGACCGTGGCGTCCAGATGCAAGGCCGCGGGCCTGTCGCTGCTCGGCAAGACGAACACCGACGAGTTCGCGATGGGCTCCTCGACGGAGAACTCGGCGTACGGGCCGACGCGGAACCCGTGGGATCCGGAGCGGGTGCCGGGCGGCTCGGGCGGCGGGTCGGCGGCCGCCGTGAGCGCGGGGCTCGCGCCGTGGGCGCTCGGCTCCGACACCGGCGGCTCGATCAAGCAGCCGGCCGCGCTGTGCGCGAACGTCGGCCTGCGGCCGACGTACGGCACCGTGTCGCGCTACGGGATCGTCGCGTTCGCGTCCAGCCTCGACCAGGTCGGGCCGGTCACGAAGACCGTGCGGGACAACGCGCTGCTCTACGGGATCATCAGCGGCCGCGACGACTGCGACTCCACGACCGTCGACGTGCCGCCGGTCGAGCTGCCGGAGGGCGAGGACCTGAAGGGCGTCCGGGTCGGCGTGCCGAGGGAGCTGAACGAGGCGGAGGGGATCGAGCCCGGGGTCGCGGCGGCCGTTCGCGGTGCGATCGATCTCGCGGCCGAGCTCGGCGCGGAGGTGGGGGAGTGCTCGCTGCCGCGCTCGGTCGACTACGGCATGGCGTGCTACTACCTGATCGCACCCGCGGAGGCCTCCTCCAACCTCGCGCGCTACGACGGCGTCCGCTACTCGCTCAGGGTCGAGGCGGACGACTTCTACGACATGGTCTCCCGCACGCGCGACGCCGGCTTCGGCGACGAGCCGAAGCGGCGGATCATGCTCGGCACGTATGCCCTCTCGGCCGGCTACTACGACGCGTTCTACGGGCAGGCGCAGAAGGTGCGGACGATCATCGCGCGCGAGCACGCGGAGGCGTTCGAGCGCTTCGACGTCCTCGTCAGCCCGACGTCGCCGACGGTGGCCTTCCGGCTCGGCGAGAAGACCGCCAACCCGGTCGCCATGTACCTCTCCGACCTGCTCACGATCCCGTCCTGTATGGCCGGGCTCCCGGGAATGAGCATCCCCTGTGGGTTGTCGGAGGGGCTGCCGGTCGGGCTGCAGCTGATCGGCCCGCAGTTCTCGGAGAACACGCTCTTCAGCGTCGCACACGCGCTCGAGCGCGCAATCGGGTTCGACACGGTCCCGGAGCGTCTGCGTTCGTGAGACGCATCGTCGATCAGGCCGCCGACTTCGTGCTCGCGGTCGAGCGGGTGTTCGGTGTTCGCCCCAGGCTCCTGGACGGCTCGCGCGCCGTCCAGATCGGGGACGTCCGGCTCTCGCTCGAGGCCCGCGAGCGCGAGCTCTGCCTGATCCGCATGCACGGTGCGCTCGAGGAGTACCTCGCCGTGTTCGAGGTGCGCGGGGACATCGAGGTGCCTCTGCTCCAGGCGAAGGAGTTCCTGGCGAGTGCCTGAGTGGGAGCCGGTCATCGGGCTGGAGATCCACGTCCAGCTGAAGACGCGGACGAAGATGTTCTGCCGCTGCCCGAACGGGTTCGGCGCCGACCCGAACACGCAGACGTGCCCCGTGTGCCTCGCGTTCCCGGGCGCGCTGCCGGTGCCGAACGCGCAGGCGGTCGAGTGGACACTGAAGCTCGGGCTCGCGCTCGGCTGCACGATCGCCGACCGCGGGCTCTTCCACCGCAAGCACTACCCGTACCCGGACCTGCCGAAGGGCTACCAGATCTCCCAGTACGACGAGCCGCTCTGCGTGGACGGCCGGTTCATCGTCCCCGGCCCCGACGGCGACGCCGAGATCGGGATCGTCCGGGCGCACCTGGAGGAGGACGCGGCGAAGACGATCCACGTCGGCGGCGCGACCGGCCGCATCGTCGGCGCGGCGCACTCGAACGTCGACTTCAACCGCGGCGGCACGCCGCTCGTCGAGATCGTCACGCGTCCGGACCTACGCTCGGCCGACGAGGCGAAGCGGTTCCTCCAACTGCTGCGTCAGACCGTGGTCGAGCTCGGGATCTCCGACGCGGAGATGGAGAAGGGCCAGCTGCGGGCCGACGCCAACGTCTCCGTCCGCGAGGTGGGGGAGGAGGGGTTCCGCACGCGCACCGAGCTGAAGAACATGAACTCCTTCAACCACATCGCCCGCGGGATCGAGGCGGAGGTGCGGCGGCAGGTCGGGGTGTGGGAGTCGGGCGGCGAGGTCGTCCAGCAGACGCTCGACTACGAGGTCAAGTCCGACACCGTGACCGCGCGCCGGCAGAAGGAGGAGGCGGACGACTACCGCTACTTCCCCGAGCCGGATCTCGTGCCGGTCGAGCCGGGGCGGGAGCTGCTCGACCGGATCGAGCTGCCGGAGCTGCCGGGCCAGCGGATCCGCCGCTTCGAGAGCCAGTACGGGCTCTCGTACTACGACGCGGAGGTGCTCAACTCGTCGGCGCCGCTCGCGGCGTTGTACGAGCGCGTCGCGCTCGACGGGGTGGACGCGAAGGCTGCGTCGAACGTGCTCATGAACGAGTTCGTGGCGACGGGCGTCGATCCGGCCGCGGTCAACGCCGAGGAGCTGGCGAAGGTGATCGCCGCGCGGGCGACGCTCCCTCGCGAGACGTTCGCACGCGCGCTCGCGGAGAGCGCCGATCCCGAGTTCCGCGCCGACGCGTACCTCGCCGAGACAGTGGTCGCGGACACCGCCGAGCTCGAGCCGATCGTCGAGCGGATCCTGGCGGCGAATCCTGGCCAGGTCGAGGCCTACCGCGGCGGCAAGGAAGGCCTGCTCGGCTTCTTCGTGGGCCAGGTGATGCGTGAGACGCAGGGCAAGGCGGACCCGCAGGTGGTCAACGAGCTCCTGCGTGCGCGGCTCGGCGGCTGAGTTTCGCCGACGGTCGCCTCGTCAGGAACGGTCAACATTGCTCGCGTCCCACGGCTCGAGGCGGGGCCACCAAGCGGGCACCGCACGCCGATACGTCTCGTACTGCTCGCCGAACTCGCGGCGCAGAGTCGGCTCCTCGTACCAGCGCACGAACGCGGCGACCGCGACAGCGAACGTCCCCGTGTACGGCAGCAGAATGGGCTGGGCCAGAGCTAGGGCCTGCCCGAGAATGATCGCCGCGACCGCGAGGTACATGGGATTCCGTACGTATCGGTAGAGCCCGCCGATGACGAGGCGCTCGGTCGGGGCGACGGGTGCGGGTGTGCCCACGCCCTCGACGACGAACCGCGCGAACGCGTGCATCAACACCAGTACGCCGGCCGCGATGAGGATCGAGCCCGCGATCCACAACGGAACCCAGTACGGCAAGGGCCCTTGCGCCTGCCAGCCGGTCAGCAACCACGGAACGAGGCCCGCGACCACGCCAGGCGCCAACGCGAGAAACACCAAGCTGCCCGCGGCCGCTCTCGCCTTACGCACGAACTCATTCTGATTCGAGTTCCAAGAACTCCCGACGGGCGAGGCCCGCCACCACGTCGCCAACGCCGGGTCCTGTGGACGAAACGTCACACTCTTGCGACACCTGGGGTCAGACCCAGGCTCTTAAGGACACGTTCGGCTCGGGCTAGAGCAGGCCGCAGGCGCGGGCGGTGTTCGGCCACGGATAGAACCCGCGGCCGGCTCGTAGAGCGCGCTCCGCGACCCACATCTGCTCGAGCGGCGTCCAGTGGTCGGCCGTGCCCTTCCTCCGGAGGAGGTACGCGCCGTAGTTCCGCTGGAAGCCGAGATCCATCTGGAGCCCGCCGTAGTACGGGCCCCCCGAGTCGGCCCACGCGCCCTCGTAGTGCTGCAGGCACCGCCAGGCGGCCGCGTGCGGAGGGCGCCGCGCGTGGGCCCACGTCCGTTTCGCCACGCGCTGCCACACCTGCACGCGCTCGGCGAGCTCGGACGGTGGCTTGCGCAGCGTCATCGTCACGGGATGCCCCATCACCCGCTGCCAGTGCCAGACCTGCCGGCGGTACTTGACGAGGATCCGCTGCAGCTGGCGCGCCACGACGTCGGAGACGTCGGGCACCGAGGCGTCGGTCGTCGTCGTCGTGGTCGTCGGCACGGGCTCGGGCGGCGAAGGCGGCTCCGACTGGCCCCGCGCGGCCAGTGCGCCAACCAGGGCGCACGCGCACGCGAGAACGAAGATGAGATATGGACGCATACGAAGAACCCCCCGGGTCCGTGCCGTCTCGCGACTGGTGCCGCAGACGAAGACGGCAGGTTTTGTTCAGCGGGTTGGACGGATACCCGGGCGAAGAGTTAGCAAACTTCGTGCGGATCGGCTCATGAAGCCGGCGTACAGGAGCAGTGCCGCGGCGGCGAAGAAGAGGGCCGTGCCGGCCTCGCCGAGGCCGACCAGCGCGCTGCCGATCCCGCCAACGGCGATCCCGGCGACGACGAGCGCGTTGCCGACCGGACGCCGGCTGAACGTCATCAGCGCGATCGCCACGACCGCGATCGTCCCGGCGGAGTTGCCCACGAGGGCGAGCACGCGGGCGGGGAAGAAGTCGAGATGGTCCTGTGCGGCGGGGATCCCGGAGCCCGTGACGGGATGCGTCAACGGCTCCGACACGGCGACGCCGACCGCGAGACCCGCCCAGACGAGCCCGACGGGCGCCGCCCACCGGCGGCCGCTCAGCAGCAGCGAGCCGACGCCGAGCAGAGGCGCCGTGAGGAGCCCGCCGCAGAGGTAGTAGACGCGGAAGACGCGGTCGTCCCAGCCCGCGGCCGCTCCCCAGGCCAGCGCAGCGCACGCGACGGCGTACGCGACCAGCGCCGCCGACCATGCGGCGAGCTCCGGCGCCCGGCGCGCGCGCCACCGCCGCGCGAGGTCGCCGCCGAGCCGCAGGGCGATCAGCGCTGCCGCGAAAGCGAGCAGTTCCTGCACGGCCGGAGCGTAGTAGGCTCGCGGCGATGCGACGCGCGGTCGCAGTAGCGCTCGTCGCCCTCGCCGCGGCCGCCACGCCTGCGGCAGGCGGATCGGCGCAGCGCATCGACTTCGCCGCAACGGCGTTCAACGTCCTCCCACCCGGCCAGTCGGGTGACCTGCGGTTCCCGCCGACCTCCAGCGACCAGCTGAAGCTCTACGACGGCCTCACGCCGAAGGCGGGCTCGGTCTCCACGCGCGACCTCTCCCGCTCTTTCAAGCCGGAGCGCTTCGGCGTCAGCGGGAAGGTCGTGCGCGTCGAGCGGCCGCGGGCGGGCCTGCGGATCCTGCGCGACCGGTGGGACGTCCCGCACGTCTACGGCCGCACCCGGGCGGACGTCGAGTTCGGCGCAGGCTGGGCGACGGCCGAGGACAGGTACGTCTTCATGGAGCTCCTACGAGGCCCGGGCCGGATCGCCGCCCTGGACGTCCCGGGCGTCGACCCGTTCGCGCTCGCCACCTCGGGCCGACAGTTCGTCCCGACCGCGGCGACGGAGGAGCGGCTCCAGAGCCAGATCGCGCTCGTCCGGGGCGCCGGTGCGAAGGGCAGGCGGCTGTACGCGGACGCGCAGGCGTACGTCGCCGGGATCAACGCGTACTACAGGAAGCTGGACGTCGGCCTGCGCCCGTGGACGCTCACCGACGTGATCGCCGTCGGGTCGCTCCTCGGCGCCAACCTCGGCGTCGGCGGCGGCGACGAGACCCGCCGGTCGCTCTTCCTCGACGCGCTGATCCACCAGTTCGGGGAGGAGCGCGGGACGGCGATCTGGCGCGACCTGGCCCAACAGGACGACCGCAGCGCGCCCGTCAGCGTCGACGGCACGTTCCCCTACGACACGCTCCAGGCCCCCGCCGCCGGCAACGTCGTCCTCGACGACGGCAGCTTCGAGCCGAGCGGCGGCGCGTCCCCGCTGAGCTTCCACTTCCACGAGCCGGTCGCCGCGAGCAACGCGCTGCTGGTGTCCGCGCGCCGCTCGGCGACGCACCACCCGCTCTTCGTCGCAGGCCCGCAGGTCGGCTACTTCTACCCGGAGATCCTCCTGGAGCTCGACCTGCACGGCGGCGGGATCGACGCCCGCGGGGCCTCCTTCCCGGGCCTCTCGTTCTACGTGCTCCTCGGCCGCGGCAAGGACTTCGCCTGGAGCGCCACCTCGGCCAACTCGGACATCGTCGACCACTACGTGGAGACCCTGTGCGGCGATGACACGCACTACCTCTACCAGGGCGTCTGCGAGCCGATGACGACGTTCGACGCGGGTCTCCTGAAGGGCACCGCCACCGAGCCGGACCGGGAGCTCACTTTCCGCGAGACCGTGCACGGGCCCGTGCTCGGCTACGCCACCGTCGGTGGGCGCCGCGTCGCGATCTCGACGAAGCGGTCGACCCGTGGACGAGAGCTGCTGTCCGCACTCGCGTTCCAGGACCTGAACACGAACCGCGTCAACGACGTGCAGAGCTTCTACCGCGCCATGAACCAGCTGGAGTTCACGTTCAACTGGTTCTACGCGGACGACCGCGACATCGCGATGTTCTCCAGCGGCCGGTTGCCGATCCGCGCCGCGGACGTCGCCTCCGGCCTGCCGACGAACGGGGACGGGAACCACGAGTGGCGCGGGTTCGAGCCGCTCACCCGCCACGTGCGCGGGGCGAACCCGAAGTCCGGCGCGATCGTGAACTGGAACAACAAGCCCGGCGCCGGGTTCACGGCCTCCGACGACAACTGGTCGTACGGGCCGGTCCAGCGCGTCCAGCTCCTGGAGAACGCAGTCGCCGCGCGGAAGACCCACACGCTCGCGACGCTCGTGGGCGCGATGAACCGCGCCGCGACGCAGGACCTCCGGATCGTCGAGGTGCTGCCGGCGCTGACGAAGGAGCTCGGCGACGCGCCGAACCCGTTCGACGCGCAGCTGCTCGGCCTGCTGACGGTGTGGGCGGGCAACGGCGCGAGCCGGCTCGACCGCGACCTCGACGGCAAGATCGACAGCCCGGGCGCTGCGCTCCTGGACGAGGCATGGCCGCGGATCGCGGAGGCGGTCATGCGGCCCGAGCTCGGTGCGCTGACACCGCGGCTGGAGGAGCTGATCCGAGTCGACGACCCAGCCAACCCGGGCGGCTCGTCGTTCTACGGCGCGTGGTACCCGTACGTCGTGAAGGACCTGAGCGGCGGCTTTGCGAGCGGCCGCTTCTGTCCCCCCGCCGCCTGCCGCGCGCTGCTCTGGGCGGCGCTCGACGCAGCCGGCAGGAAGCTCGCCGCCGAGCAGGGAGACGACCCGAGCCGCTGGCGCGCCGACGCCACGGCGGAGCGGCTCAGCTTCGGGTTTCTCCCGCTGACCGCGCGCTGGACGAACCGGCCGACGTTCCAGCAGGTCATCACCTTCGCCAACCACCGCCGCCGCTAGTCTCAGCCCGAGTGGCCGAGAAGCGGTACCTGATGACGCCGGGGCCCACGCCGGTGCCGCCCGAGGTGCTGGCCGCCCTCGCCGAGCCGGTCGTCCATCACCGCGGACGCGACTTCAAGGAGATCTACGGACGCTGCCTCACGCGGCTCCAGGAGGTCTGCCGGACGGAGCACGACGTCCTCCTCTTCACGAGCTCGGGTACCGGGGCGTTCGAGTCGGCGGTCGCGAACCTGACTTCGCCGGGCGACCGGCAGCTCGTGCTCAGCGCGGGCAACTTCGGCGAGCGCTGGGCGGCGATGGCCCGTGCGTACGCCGCCGACCTCGTCCACGAGCGGCTGGAGTGGGGGGAGATCCCGGACCCCGAGCACCTCCGGCGCGCGCTCGACGACGGGGTCAAGGTCGTCTACCTCGTCCACTCGGAGACCTCGACCGGCGTCGTCGCGGACATCCAGGCGCTCGCGGCGACCGCGAAGGAGGCAGGCGCGCTCGTCGTCGTCGACGCCGTCTCCTCCCTCGGCGCGGTTCCGCTCGAGACCGACGCGTGGGGGATCGACGTGCTCGTCTCCGGCTCGCAGAAGGCGTTGATGTGCCCGCCGGGCCTCGCGTTCTGCGCCGTCTCGCCGGCCGCGCTGGAGACGGCGGCCCGCGCGACCTCGCCGCGCTACGTGCTCGACTGGGAGCGGACGCGCAAGGGACAGGCGAAGCTCGACGCCCCCTTTACACCGGCGGTCTCACTCGTCAGGGCGCTCGACGTCGCGCTCGGGCTCCTGCTCGACGAGGGGCTGGAGCAGGCATTCGACCGGCACGTCCGCCTCGGCCGCGCCTGCCGCGAGGGGGCGAAGGCGATGGGGCTCGAGCTGTTCTCGCCGGACGACGACCGGTCCGCCGTGGTGACTGCGATTCGCACGCCCGACGGCGTCGACTCGTCGGAGATCGTGTCGACTCTGCGCGACCGCCACGGGATCACGATCGCGACCGGCCAGGGCGAGCTGAAGGAGCGGCTCTTCCGGATCGGCCACATCGGCTACTTCAACGTCTTCGACATCACGACCGCGCTCGCCGCCGTCGAGCTGACGCTGGCCGAGGCCGGTGTCGAGATCGAGCGCGGGGCCGCCGTCTCGCGCGCGCTCGAGGCGTTCGAGCACGCGAAGGTTTGACCCGACCGCGCGTCCTCGTCAGAGAGGAGATCGCCGAGGCCGGCGTCCGCCTCCTCCAGGAACGGTTCGACGTGGACGTGGACGGCTCGTCGGACCTCGCGGAGACGATCGGCCGCTACGACGGGATCGTGATCCGCTCCGCGACGAAGCTCACCGCCGACCTGATCGAGCGGGCCGAGCGGCTGAAGGTGATCGGCCGCGCTGGCGTCGGGATCGACAACGTCGACGTCGACGCGGCCACACGGCGCGGCATCGTGGTCGCGAACGCGCCGGAGTCGACGGTCGTCTCGGCCGCGGAGCACACGATCGGCCTCCTGGTCGCCCTCTCGCGCAACATCCCACAGGCCCACGCCGCGCTGAAGCAGGGCCGCTGGGAGCGGAAGCTCTACGGCGGGATCGAGCTCGCCGACAAGACGCTCGGCGTGCTCGGGTTCGGCCGCATCGGCCAGCAGGTCGCGCGGCGGGCCGCCGGGCTCGGGATGCGGGTCGTCGCGTACGACCCGTTCGTGGCGCCGGAGCGCTTCCGCGAGCTCGGCGTGGACCGGGTCGAGAGCACGGAGGACGTCTACGCCGCCGCCGACTTCCTCACGCTCCACCTGCCGCTGACGGACGAGACGCGCGGTGCCATCGGCACCGACGCGATCGCGCGGATGCGCGAGGGCGTTCGCATCGTCAACGCCGCGCGCGGCGAGCTCGTCGACGAGGCCGCGCTGCTCGAGGCGCTCCGGGCGGGCAAGGTCGCCGGCGCTGCGCTCGACGTCTTCTCGGCGGAGCCGTACTCGGGCCCGCTGCTCGAGCTCGACAACGTCGTCGTCACGCCGCACCTCGCCGCCTCGACGGAGGAAGCGCAGGACCGGGCGGGCGTGATCGTCGCCGAGCAGGTCGCCGCGGCGCTCGAGGGCGGGCTCGTCACGAACGCGGTCAACATCCCCGTGATCGGCGCGGAGGACCTCGAGGTGCTCGGCGCGTACATCCCGCTCGCGGCGAAGCTCGGGCGGCTGGCGATGGAGCTTGCGCAGGGCCGCGTCGACGAGCTGCGCCTCACGTACTTCGGCAGCCTCGCCCAGTACGACACGCGCCTCCTCACCGTCGCGGCGCTGAACGGGGCGTTCCAGGGTCGCTCCGACCAGCCGGTCAACTACGTCAACGCGCCCGTGATCGCCGCGGAGCGCGGCGTCGAGGTGCGGGAGGAACGCCGGCGCGCCTCGCGCGACTTCACGAACCTCGTCCGGGTGGAGGCGCGCGCCGACGGGCAGACGCTGCGCGTCGCCGGGACGACGCTGGGGAACGACAACCGCCTCTGGCTCGTCAGCGCGCTCGGCTTCGAGCTCGACATGGAGCTCGCGCCGCTGCTCGTCTTCTTCCGCTACGACGACGTCCCCGGCGTGATCGGGCGAGTCGGGACGCTGTTCGGCGACGCAGGGATCAACATCGCGAACATGGCCGTCTCGCGGACACGCCGGGGCGGGAAGGCGCTGATGGCTCTGTCGGTCGACGCCCCGGTCCCGCCGGAGCTCCTCGCGCGACTCGCCGACGACTTCGACGACGCGCGCTTCCTCTCGCTTGCCTGAGCCGCGGGGTTCGGCTCCGATGTGGCCGGACGAGGTCGAGCGGATCGCCGCGCCGCTCCGCGCCGCGGGCGTCGAGGCTCGGCTCGAGGAGCTGGCCCCCGGCGAGCGGGCGTTCCCCGGAGTGGCGGCACGGGCCGTCGCGTACGACTGCGACGGCCGTGACGTGGTCGCGCTCGTCGAGGCGAGCGCCGAGCCCGATCCCGTCAAGGTGGCCAGAGCGGCGGGCGCTCGCCTGGCGCGGCCGTCGGACAGGACACCGGCGTTTCCGTTCGAGCACGCCGCGCGAGTCCTGCTCGAGCAGCTGCTGCTCACCGGCGAGACGGTGTGGGTCGAAGCGGGATCGCCGCGCCATTTCCTGGGCCTGAGCCCCACCGTGCTGGCTCAGGTGACCCGCGCCGCGGCCGCAGATCTCTCCCGGGAAGGGTGAGGTCGATGACAGGGGGCGAGGGTACAATCAGGTCCGGCGGCCTCCCCCGACAAGGAGCGACGATGCGGGAACTCGAGAAGATCTGGATGAACGGCGAGCTGGTCGACTGGGCCGACGCCAAAGTCCACGTCGGCACGCACGGCCTGCACTACGGCTCCGGGGTCTTCGAGGGCATCCGCGCCTACGAGACCGAGAAGGGGAGCGCCGTCTTCCGCCTCAGCGACCACCTCCAGCGGTTCCACAACTCGGCGAAGCTCCTGTACATGGAGCTCCCGTACTCGATTCCGGACCTCAGAGGAGCGTGCAACGAGCTGATCGCGGCGAACGGGCTCGCGGAGTGCTACATCCGGCCGATCGCCTACTACGGCTACGGCGAGCTCGGCGTCTCGGCACGGGGCAACCCGGTCGACGTCGTGATGATGAGCTGGCCCTGGGGCACGTATCTCGGCGCCGACGGCCTCACGAACGGCATCCGGGCGAAGGTCTCGTCCTGGAAGCGGGTCGGCCCCAACGTGATCCCGCACGTCGCCAAGGCGACCGGGATCTACCTCAACTCGATGCTCGCCGTAATGGAGGCGAACCGCTCCGGCTACGACGAGGCGATCCTCCTCACCGACGACGGCTACGTCGCAGACGGCTCCGGCGAGAACATCTTCACGGTCAAGGACGGCACGATCTACACGCCCGACCTCTCCGCGTCGATCCTGCCCGGGATCACGCGCGACACGATCATCCAGATGGCCCAGGATCTCGGCTACACGGTCGTCGAGAAGCAGCTGATCCGCACCGACCTCTACCTCGCCGACGAGGTGTTCATGTGCGGCACCGCGGCCGAGGTGACTCCGATCCGCGAGGTCGACGACCAGCTGATCGGCCCGCCCGGGCCCGTCACGCTCGCGGTCCAGCAGGCGTACCTTGACACCGTCAAGGGGAAGAGCGAGCGCTGGGCCCACTGGCTCGAGTACGCGAACGCCTCGCCGGCGCCGACGGCCGCGGAAGCTTGAGCCACGCCGTCCGGGAGATCCCGCTCTCCCGGCCCTACGTCGACGAGCGGGAGGAGGAGCTGGTCCTCGAGGTCCTGCGCTCGGGCCGCCTGTCGCTCGGCCCGACGATCGACCGCTTCGAGGAGCTGATCGCGGCGCGCGTCGGCGCGCCCTACGCCGCCGCCGTCTCGAGCGGCACGGCCGGCCTCCACATGCTCTGCCACATCGCCGGGCTCGGGCCCGGCGACGAGGCGATCACCTCACCGCTGTCGTTCGTCGCATCGGCGAACGCCTTCATCCTCGAGGGGGCGGCGCCGGTGTTCGCGGACGTCGACCCGGTGACGTTGAACATGGACCCCGGCGCGGTCGAGGCCGCGATCACCCCGCGCACGCGCGCGATCGTCGCGGTCGACATGTTCGGCTTTCCCTGCGAGCTCGACGAGCTGCGCGCGATCGCCGACCGGCACGGGCTCACGCTCATCCAGGACTCGGCCGAATCGCTCGGCGCCGAGTACAAGGGGCGGCCGCTCGGCGCGCACGGCCCGTCCGCGGTCTTCGGCTTCTACCCGAACAAGCAGATGACGACGGGGGAGGGAGGCGTCGTCGTCACGCACTCCGAGGAGGAGTGGCAGCTGATCCGCAGCCTCCGCAACCAGGGACGGTCGTACGAGGCCGGGAGCAGCTGGTTCAACCACGTCCGGCTCGGCTTCAACTACCGCTGGACGGACGTGCAGGCGGCGATCGGGATCGCTCAGCTCGAGAAGCTCGACCGGATCCTCGAGCTGCGAGCGGCGGCGGCCAGGCGGTACAGCGACCTGCTCGCGGCCCTCGCTTCCGTCGAGCCGCCGTCAGAGGACGACGACGACCACCGCCGCTCGTGGTTTGTCTACGTCGTCCGGCTGGCTTCGGATCTCGATCGCGAGGCGGTGATGGCCGAGCTGCGCCGGAACGGGGTCGCGACCGCGGAGTACGTCCCGTGCATCCACCTGCAGCCGTACATGCGCGAGCGCTACGGGTTCGGCGAGGGGCTCTGCCCCGTCGCCGAGGGCACGGCGCGGCGCACGATCGCCCTGCCGTTCTTCACCGGGATCGACCCGGACGACCAGGAGCGCGTCGTCGAGGTGCTCGCGGCCGCCGTCGGCTGATGCGGGTCGAGTCGCTCGCAGCGGCCGAGCCGTTCACGACCAGGGACGGCTCGACGATCCGCGAGCTGCACCACACGGAGGATCAGAGCCTCGCGGAAGCGACGCTCGAGCCCGGCCAGGCGACGGAGCGGCACTACCACGCCCGCACGGAGGAGATCTACTTCCTGCTCGAGGGCGAGGGGGAGATGGAGGTCGACGGCGAGCGGCGGCAGGTCGGGCCTGGCGACGCGGTGCTGATCCCGGCCGGCTCCCGGCACCAGATTCGTGCCGGGAGCCTGCTCCGCTTCCTCTGCTGCTGCGCTCCGCCGTACTCGCACGAGGACACGCTCTTCGACTGACGCCGGTCTAAGGCACGCTGCACGTGCTCGGCACGTCGAATGCTTCGGTCCCGTCCCGAGTGTTCGAGCGGCTGTTCTGGATCGCGCTACTGCCGAGGCCGCGCTTCGCGAACGCCGTCCACAGGATGCAGTTGTTCGCGCCGCCGGTCAGCGCCTGGTCTGCGGCGATGATCGCCTCGCGTGCGTCGACGAAGCCGGGGCTGCACGGCGTGAGCCTCAGGCCGTCGGTGACGAGCTGGATGGCGAGGTTGTTCCCACCGGTCGTCCAGTCGCCGGCGAGCTCCGGGTTGAAGCCGTGCGCTTCGACGAGGCCCCAGTACACCTCCCAGAGGATCGACGCCCACGCATAGCCCACGTCGTGGACCTCCGGGTACGACTTGATGAAGTCGTACGTCGTCGGGTTGACGTTCATGTCGGTCGTGTACTGCGTCCGCCGTATCCCCTGCTCCTCCCGCGTCTGGCCGAGGACGTAGGTGCCCAGCCCGCGCGGGGTCGGGCCGGTGTCGGTTGCCAACGGCGTCAGCGCGAGCGCGTACCAGTCGCTCCACCCCTCGCCCGGCGCCTCCGCGTTGCTGAGGCAGCTGCCGGAGCCCCCGCCGACGAGCCGATTCGAGAGGCCGTGCGTGTACTCGTGGATGATCACGGTCGAGTCGAGGGCGGCGTCGCGAGTGGGGTTGGTGAGGTTCCAGAGGTAGAGCTGCATCCGCGGCGACTGGCCGTCGGGAGGCGTGGCGAAATTCGCATTGTTCACCCCGCCGCCGTCCTGTGCCTCTGCCTGGAGCGGGTCGTTTTGGGCGCCGCCGCGGCCGTAGTTGTTGCCCTGGAAATTGCCCGCCTTCTCGTCGAAGCCGTAGCGGTAGTAGAGGTCGTGGAGCATGTTGGTCCAGTAGAAGAGATTGGTCACCGCCGCCGGCCCGTAGGTGCTCGGATCCTGGGACAGGTCGAGCGGGAACCTGAAGTCCAGGCCCGAGCCGGCGTCCGGCTCGCCCGGGTCCGGGTGGTTGTCGTTGTCGGCATCGACGTAGGCGTGGACGTTGTTGCCCTGGGGGGTCGTGAACTCCGGCCCCGTCACGCCGTTCGTGTCGTGCCAGCCGAACCTGTCCGCCCTGTAGTAGGCCGGGCCTCGCTGCACCGTCCGCGGCCCGGAGTCGGGGCTCTCGTCCGGAGGCGCGTACACGGCGTAGGAGGAGCCGTCGGCGACCCCCGCGGGCGCAGACGTCTCGTCGTCCACGAAATCGGTCTTCGCGAGCGGCTCACGCGTCACCGCGTCCACGCGGACGTTCCACCAATGCTGCGCGTCGAGCTCCTGGATGTCCACGTTCCAGGCGAGGCGAAGCGCGCCACCGGCGGCCTGGTACACGAGCTTGACCGGGATCCGGCTCCAGCGAGACGCCGCCGGCGGACACCTCCGCTCCCTCGGCCGGCCCGCTGCGCTCGCGGACGACGCGGAACGCGGCAGTGCCGGTAAGACCGAGCGCCTGCGCGGCCGCGCCGGCCGCCACCGCTCGGCCGACCGCCGGCCGGGTCGTGTTCGCCTTCGCGTCCAGGCCGCCCACGAACCTGGAGTTGAGATCGACGAGCCTGCCGTCACTCATGACGGCGCCGTTGGCGATCGCGTCGTACACGTCGATCCCGTGGTGGCGCTGCTGGAGGTAGACGTAGGTCGCCCCGGAGTCGCTGCCCCTCACCACCTTCGTCGCCACCACGTCGTCGACGTCGCCCGGCTGCAGGCCGTAGGCGGCGAGATGCTGCTTCAGGTAGCCGACCACGATCGCGAGCGGCCGTTCCGAGCTCGGCCGGGTCAGGAACCCCGGCGCAGCCGAGGCGGGCGCGCCGCGCGCCGCGCTTGCCGGCGCAGTCATTGCCGCAACGAGGAGTACGCCCAGCGCCAGCGTGTAAAGCCGTTCCCGGTGCTTTCTGTGTTGAGTGTCCATGCCTCGACACTAGGAAGCTGCGGGTCGGCCGCTCTAGAGGGGTTCCCCTATTCCGACGCGGTCGATCCCTTACGCGCCCGCCGCGACATAATCCAGCGCATGGCAAACGGGCGCATGGTGTTCCTCGGCTTCGGCAAGTACGCGCGCGCGGACAAGATCTACGCGCTCGAGCCGCTCGGCGAGGGCGAGCGCGGCCACGGGCGGCGCACGCGGGTCTGGATCGAGGGCGTCCCCGACCCGATCGTCGCCTCGAGGACGGAGCGGACGATCCTGCACGACATGGGCCACGACACCAGCGGGGCGTCGCCGATCGTCGACGACGCGCTCGAGCTGGCCGAGCGGCTCGTGGAGCAGACCGACAGCGGCCGGGTCGACCTCGCCGACCTCAGCCGGCGGGCGAAGCGCCTGCTCGAAGCCACGTCCAAGCCCGGCGAGGGCGAGAAGCTCTTCTAGGGAGCCTCCGCCGCCGTGGCGGACGAGTTTCAGAACGTCGAGGCCGAGCGGCCCGCAATCGCGGGCCGGCTCGCGCGCCTGGCCGTCGACATCACGCCCCTGCGGCAGTCGAAGCCGTTCCGCCGGCTGTGGTTCGGGACGGGGATCTCGGCGATCGGCAGCCAGATCACGAGCGTCGCGATCCCGTTCCAGGTCTACGAGCTGACCCACTCGACGCTCCAGGTCGGGCTCCTGTCGATCGCGGGCCTCCTCCCGATCCTGATCGTCCCGCTCTACGCCGGCGCGGTCGCGGACGCGGTCGACCGGCGCCGCCTGCTGCTCCTCTCCGACATCGCGCTCGCGGCCGTCTCCGTCGGGCTGCTCGTGAACGCGCTCATGCCGAATCCCAGGGTCTGGGCGCTGTTCGTGTGCGAGGCGCTGTCGACGGGGGCGTACGGCTTCCAGCGGCCGGCGCGGAACGCGCTCACGCCGCGCCTGGTCGGCGAGGAGCAGCTGACCGCGGCGATCGCCGTGGAGGACACCGTCTTCAACCTCGCCCACATCGCCGGCCCGGCGTTCGGCGGCGTCCTGATCGCGGTGATCGGGCTCGGCGGCGCGTACGGGGTCGACCTGGCCACGTTCGGCGCGTCGATGCTCGCGATCTGGCTGCTCCCGGCGGTCCCGCCGACGCCGGACGCGGAGCACCCGAGCCTCCGGTCGATTGCCGACGGCTTCCGTTACGTGATCGCAAAGCCGGTGCTGCTCGGGATCTTCGTCGCGGACACGAACGCGATGATCTTCGGGATGCCCGAGGCGCTCTTCCCGGCGTTCGCCGCGCACCTGGGCGGCGGAGCCGAGACCGTCGGCTTCCTCTACGCGGCGCCGTGGATCGGCGCGTTCGCTGCGTCCGTCGTCTCCGGCTGGATCACCCGCGTCCGGCGGCAGGGGCTCGGCGTCTGCGTCGCGATCGCCGTCTGGGGAGGCGCGATCGCGCTCTTCGGGTTCAGCACGGCCCTCTGGATGGCGGTGCCGCTGCTGGCGATCGCCGGTGCGGCGGACTTCATCAGCGCGGTGCTGCGCTCGACGATCCTCCTCTCGGTGACGCCGGACAGGCTCCGCGGGCGCCTGTCGGGGATCGAGCTCGCCCAGGTCGCCGGCACGCCGGCGCTCGGGAACCTCGAGGCCGGGGTCGTCGCCTCGCTTGTCAACCTGCGCTTCGCGATCGTCTCGGGCGGCGTCCTCTGCGTCGCCGGGATCGTCCTCGTCGGGCTCGCGATCCCCGCGTTCGTGCGCCACCAGGGGAAGCCGGCCGGGGCGCCTCCGTGATCGGCCGCGGCTTCTTCGCGCGCAGCGTCCACGACGTCGCGCCTGATTTGATCGGCGTGACGCTGCTCGTGGCGGGAGTGGGAGGGCGGATCGTCGAGGTCGAGGCCTACGACCAGGAGGATCCCGCCAGCCACGCCTACGGCGGCCGCACCGCGCGGAACGCGTCGATGTTCGGGCCGGCCGGCCACGCGTACGTCTACCGCTCCTACGGGATCCACTGGTGCCTCAACCTCGTCTGCGGCGACGAAGGCACTCCCGAGGCCGCCCTGATCCGGGCGCTCGAGCCGACCCACGGGCTCGACGAGCAGCGCGAGCGCCGCGGGCTCGACGACGTCCGGCTGCTCTGCGCGGGGCCCGGCCGGCTCTGTCAGGCGCTTGCGATCACGCGCCGAACACGACGGGCTGGCGCTGGACGAGCCCCCGTTCCGGCTCGAGGACCGCCCGGAGCCCCCGGAGATCCTCACCGGGGCGCGAATCGGGATCACGCGGGCGACCGAGCGTTCGTGGCGCTACGGCCTGGCAGGCTCGCGGTTCCTCAGCCGCCCTTTAGCGCGAGCGAGACCCTGAGCTTCGGCGCGGCGGCGACGCGCGGCTTCGGCCACTGCGCGACCACCCGCGCCGTGTCGGCGGCATCGGCCGGGGCGTTGGGCGCGAGCCCGACCGCGCGTAGCTTCGCGCGCGCCCGCGCGAGCGTGAGCCCGACGACGTTCGGGATCACCCCGTGCAGCGGCTTGGCCATGACGAGCGTGACCGTGTCGAACGAGGACAGCCGGCCGCGCCGCGGGAACTGGTCGAGCACGACGTCCAGGCGCTGCCGCGGCTTCGCCGGCTTGTAGACGACGTTCGCACCGAGGGGCTGTGCGGCGAGGTTCGCCTTCGCCTGCGCGAGCGGCTGGCCGACGACGCGCGGCACGTCGACCTCGTTCGGCCGGCAGTTGGCCGTCCGCTGCGGGCCCCGCCCGCTGAAGTACGCGATCAGCGACGTGTCCTTGCAGTAGCCGTTGTCCAGCTCGAGCCGGCCGTCGCGCCAGGTGACCCGCCGCGAGCTCGCGTAGCTCTGGCTGTACGAGGGGAACTGCTCGGGCTGCGTCCCGGAGAGCGCCAGCGTCGTGAACGCGCGCCAGATCTCCGCCGGGAACGTGCCGCCGGCCACGGGGTCGCCGTGGTACTGGGTCATCATCGGGATGAGCTTGTTCGGGTAGCCGACCCAGACGGCGGTGGCCAGCTGCGGCGTGTAGCCGACGAACCACGCGTCGCCGTAGTTCTCCGTCGTCCCGGTCTTGCCCGCGGCGACGCGGTCCGGCAGCGCCGCGCGGCGCCCGGTGCCCGACCGGATCACACCCTCGAGGATGCTCGTCAGCACGCCGTCGTCGTTGCGGGACAGCACCGGCCGGAGCACGGGCGAGTTGTCGTCCACGATCTTGTCCGTCGGATTCCGGATGCGCACGATCGCGCGCGGGCGGTTGCCGAACGCGCGGCCGTCGACGCGGTAGCCCTGGTTCGCGAACGTGGAGTAGGCGCGCGCCATCTCGAGCGGGCTGACCGGGTCGGCGCCGAGCCCGATCGCGAAGTACGGGTTCAGCCGTCGCGTGATCCCGGCCGCGCGGGCCGTGGCCGCGACCTTGCGCGGGCCCACCAGCTTCGTCAGCTGCGCGTAGATGCTGTTGTCCGACTGGACCGTCGCCGTGACGAGGTCGGCCGAGCCGAGGTACGCGCCCTCGTAGTTGCTGACGTTCCAGTAGCGGTCGCCCATGAAGATCGACACGGGATGCGACGCGAACGTCGTCGACGGCGCCACTCCCTCGCGAAGCGCGGTGGCGAGGACGAAGGGCTTGAAGGACGAGCCTGCCTGCCGCTCACCCTGGACGGCGAGGTTGAACTGGCTCTGCCGGTAGTTGTCGCCGCCGTACATGGCCAGCACCTCGCCGGTGCGCGGCCGGATGGCCACGAGCGCGGCCGACGGGCCGCCGGGATCCTTCAGCACGGACTGGATCGCCTTCCGGGCGAGCTTCTGGAGGCGCAGGTCGATCGTGGTCTTCACGTCGAGCCCGCCGCCGAAGACCTTGCGCGTCCCGTACTTGGAGATCAGCTGCTGCTTGACGTAGTTGGCGAAGTAGGGCGCGGGGCCCTGGATGCCGGGCAGCCGGATGCTGTCGGGCCGCGGCAGCGGAGCGCGGTCGGCGGCGCGGTAGTCGCTCGGGAGGATGTCGTGCTCCTTCAGCATCGCCTCCAGGACCTCCCGCCGACGCTCACGGGCGGCGGCCGGGTTCGTGACCGGGTCGTAGCGGCTCGGATCGGCCGGGATCCCGGCGAGCAGCGCCGCCTGCGGCAGGGTGAGCTTCGCCGCGGAGGTGTCGAAGTAGGTCTGTGCAGCCCGCTGGATCCCGTACGAGCCGTTCCCGAAGTAGATCGTGTTCAGATAGGCGGTCAGGATCCGGTCCTTCGGCCACCGCTGCTCGAGCTGCCACGCGAGCGCGGCCTCCTTCAGCTTCCGCGAGATCGTCCGCTTCGAGGTGACGCAGGAGTTCTTGACGAACTGCTGCGTGATCGTCGAGCCGCCCTGGACGACGCCCTTCGACGATACGTCGGCCCAGACGGCGCGCGCGATACCGCGCATGTCGACGCCGCGATGCTCGTAGAAGCGGCGATCCTCGACGGAGACGATCGCGTGTTGCATCCAGGGGGAGATCTCGTCGGGGCGGACGAGGATGCGGCTCTCGGACCCGCGCAGCGTCGCGAGGATCGTGTGGTCGTCGTTCGCGTAGATATGGCCGTCGACCTCGCGGTGCACCCGCGCGGGATCACAGGTAGGGATCTGCCGCGCGACCGCCGTGATCATCCCGAACGCGAACGACGAGAACGCGAGCAGGAACAGGATCAGGACGAGAAGCAGAAGCCGGAGCTTGCGAATCCTGCGCCGACGCCCGCCGTCGGGCGAATTCCTACGTTTGCGGCCGAGCAAGCCGCCCAGTCTAGGCCGTCGGCGCGTTCTTGACGGTGACGAACGGCATCTGGGTGGGCAGGTCGACCCCGCCCGCCTTCTCCTCGGTGACCAGCACTGTCGCCCCCTCGGGCACCGGCCGGTCGAGCGCGACGGTCGTGACGCTGCCGCCGCCGTCGAAAGTCCCTGCCGGCCTGGGGTTCCCGCTCTCGGCCACCCAGGCCTCGTACGTCTTGCCGGACTTCGCGGGCTCGAGCCGGTCGAGGACGAGCGCTCCTTGGCCGGCCGGCGTGACGACGAGCGTGCCGCGGCCGCCCTCGATCGTGACCCGCCGCGCCGCCGGGTCGCCCACGATCGCGATCGCGTGCTCCTGCGACGCGCGTGCGCTGCGCTCGCTGTCGAGGCGGTTGGAGAGGGTCGTCGCCCAGATCGCGAGCGCGACGACGGCCGCCACTGCGGCGACCGCGGTCACCGCGGCCGGGACCGCCCAGCGGGGCCGCAGCGGGACGACGTTCTCCCGCTCGGCTCCGGCAGCGGCGAGGATCCGGTCGCGCAGGCCGGCCGGCGGCTCCGGCCCGTCGGCCGCGTACGCGAGCGCGGCCGCGGTCTCGCTCATCGCGGCGAGGTCGCTCCGGCAGCGCGCGCAGTGCGCGAGATGCCGCTCGTACGCGCGTGCCTCGTCGGGCTCGAGCGCGTACAGGGCGTAGGCGCCCGTCAGGTCGTGGAGTGATTCGGTGTCCATGAGGTCCTGTCGTCGGGACCGGGCTCGGCGAGCAGCTCGCGCAGCCGCGCCAGCCCGGTGAACATCCGGCTCTTGATCGTACCCACGGGCTCGCCCAGCCTCTCGGCCAGCTCCGTCTGCGTGAAGCCGCCGTAATAGGCGAGCTCGAGCGCCTCGCGCTGCTGGTCGGGGAGGCGCCGGAGTGCCTCCTGCACGCGCTCGCGCTCGAACCGCAGCCACGCGTCCTGCTCCGCCGAGGAGTCCGAGGGGGGCTCGTAGCCCTGGTCGAGCGGTTCCGCGCGGCGGCGGTTCTCGCGGCGGACGAGGTCGACTGCCCGCCGGTGGACGAGCGTGAGCAGCCACGTGCTCGCCTTCGCGCGCTCGGGCATGAAGCGATGCGCGTTCCGCCACGCGGCCACGAATCCCTCCTGGACCGCGTCCTCGGCCAGCGCCCGGTCCCGGAGGATCCGGTACGCGAGCCCGTACGCGACACGGCCGAAGCGGTCGTAGAGCTCGCCGAGCGCGTCCTGGTCGGAGCGCGCGACGAGGGCGACCACCGCCTCGTCGGAGAGGTGAGCGAAGGCCCGTGGCATCCGGCGGGGAGTCTCTCGCATCGCCAGTGATTCGCCGAGCGACCCCGAACCGGTTCGGTCCGAAGGCGCCGACTCGGCGGCGCCGCAACAGAGGCCGTGCGGACTTGTCCGTGCGGCCGTCTCACCCCGGCTGGTCGATCGCTCCGGCGGGAAGAGCCGCGCGGCTGGTCCGAACCGCATCCGGGCGACGGGCGAATGAGCGCCGACACGACGGCCACCGCAGACCCCGACCGGCCGTCCGAAAGGAGCAAGTGGGATGCGCAAGCTGGCAATCGTCTCGATCGGAGCGGCGGCCCTGGTTGCGTTCCTGGTCGCCGCCGTGACGCGCGGCGGCCCGGATCCGGCCAGAGCGTCGAGCCATCGTGAGGCGCCGCTGATCTCGGAGGACCCGAGTGCGGACAACACCGATCTCTACGCGTTCGTGAGCCCGGACAAGCCGAACACGTTCACGATCATCTCCAACTGGATCCCGGCTGAGGATCCGGCGGCGGGACCGAACTGGTACACGTTCTCGCCGACCGCCCGCTACAACATCTTCGTCGACCGCAACGGCGACGGGAAAGCGGACGTCACCTACCGCTTCCGCTTCACGCGGCCGGCGGGGCAGTTCTTCCTCGGCAACACCGTCCAGAAGTACACCGTCACGCGTGTCGTCGGCGGCAAGGCGGCCGTGGTCGCCCAGGGTGAGACCCCGCCGAACAACATCGGCCCCCGGTCGACCCCGAACTACCGTCAGCTGGCGGCGTCGAAGACCTTCCCGCTCTCGAGCGGCGGAGTCGTCTTCGCCGGACAGCGCGACGACGGCTTCTTCGGCGACATCGGCGACATCTTCGACCTGGTCGCGATCCGCAAGGGGATCGGGAACCAGGGCGGCGGCAGGGACTTCTTCGCCGGCTACGCCGTGCACTCGATCGACCTGCAGGTCCCGATCGCCGACGTCGACACACCGAACCACGTGATCGGCGTCTGGTCGTCGACCGACCGCCAGGTCACGCGGGTGACGACGTGGAAGGGCCAGAAGGTGGTCTCGACCCCGTGGCAGCAGGTCTCCCGGCTCGGGAACCCGCTCGTCAACGAGGTGATCATCCCGACCACCCAGAAGGACGAGTGGAACCGGCTGGGCCCGTCGCAGGACTCGCGTTTCGCGGACAACTTCCGCAAGCCGATCCTCGCGGCCGTGATCAACCAGCTGTACGGCCTGAACCTCAAGACGGACAACCGTGACGACCTCGTCCAGATCCTGCTCACGGGCGTCCCGAACCTGAACAACACCGGCAAGACGCTCGCGGACGAGCTCCGGCTCAACCTGTCGATCAAGCCGACCGCCGGCGTGTGCCAGGGCAACCGGATGGGCGTCCTCGGCGGCGACCTGGCCGGGTACCCGAACGGCCGACGCCTGGAGGACGACGTCATCGACATCGCCGAGCAGGCCGTGGCCGGCGCGCTGATCGGGACGAAGATCCCGCTCGGCGACGGCGTCGACGGGGACGACCGTGGCTGCCTGGCGTCGTTCCCGTACCAGTCCGACCCGCAGTCCGGGGCGGATAACACCAAGGGACAGCAGAAGCCGTAGTGAAGCGACGGCTTCTGATCGCAGGGGTGGCGGCGACTCTCGTTGCCGCCACCCTGCTCCTCGGCGGCGTCCTGCGCGGCGAGCCGGCGGACGTCGGCTCGGCGCCGGCCGCGGCGTCGCTCGCCGGCGCCCCGGGCTCGCTCGCCGGGCTCCAGTCGGAGGTGCGCGCGCATCCGAGCTCCCGCGGCTATGCGCTGCTGGGGCTCGCGTACGAGCAGCGCGCCCGCGCGACCGCCGATCCAGGTTTCTACACGCGCGCGGAGGGCGTGCTCCGCCGCGCCGACGCGAACGACCCGCTCGCCGTCGTGGCCCGCGGCTCGCTCGCGCTCTCGCGGCACCGCTTCCGCGAGGCGCTCGTCCTCGGGCGGAAGGCGGTCGCGCTCGCGCCCGACACCGCCCGCGGCTACGGCGTCCTCGGCGACGCGTTGATCGAGCTGGGCCGCTACACGGAGGCGTTCCACACCTTCGACACGATGGTCTCGCTGCGGCCCGGCGAGTCGTCGTACGCGCGCGTGTCCTACGCGCGCGAGCTCCGGGGCGACGTTCCCGGCGCGATCGCGGCCATGCGGCTCTCCCTCGACGCCGCGACCGGCGAGCCTGAGCCGTTCGCATGGACGGCTGTCCAGCTCGGGAAGATCGAGTGGAGCGTCGGGCACGTGGACGCCGCCGCGCGCTGGTATCGCGAGGCGCTGCGCGTCGTCCCGAGCTACGTCTACGCGCTCGACGCGCTCGCGCAGGTCGAGGCCGCGAAGGGCCGCCTCGCGCGCGCGATCGCCCTCGAGCGGCGCGCGGCCGAGGTCGTGCCGCAGCAGCAGTTCGTCACCGCGCTCGGCGACCTCTACTCCGTCGCCGGCGACGACGCGGCGGCAGGGCGCCAGTACGCGCTGATCGGCGCGATCCGGAAGCTCCTCCACGCCAACGGCGTCCGCACCGATCTCGAGAGCGCCCAGTTCGACGTCGACCACGGGATCCGCCTCGAGCACGCGGTCGCCGCCGCGCGGGCGGCGCGGGCGGATCGCCCGTCGATCGACGGCGACGACGTCCTCGCCTGGGCACTGACGCGGACGGGCCGCTGCACCGAAGCGCTGGGCTGGTCGAAGCGCGCCCTCCACCTCGGCACCCGCGACGCGACCAAGCTCTTCCACCGCGGGATGATCGAGCGCTGCCTCGGGCGCCCTGACGCCGCCCGCTCCTGGTTCCGGGGTGCGCTCGCCCTCAACCCGCATTTCTCCCTGCTCTGGGCCCCCGTCGCACGGAGGTACGCATGAAGAAGCTCGTCCTGCTGGCCGGCCTCGTCGTCGCGCTCGCGGTGACCGCCGCCGCGTCCGCGCACCCGCTCGGCAACTTCACGATCAACCGCTTCAGCCGGGTGGAGGCCTCCGGCCCGCGCCTCTACGTCCGCTACGTCCTCGACCTCGCCGAGATCCCGACCTTCCAGGCCGGCCGGATCGACGCCGGAGCCTACGCCCGCCGCATCGCCCGCGGCGTCACGCTGACCGTCGACGGCCGCCCCGCTCGGCTCGTCGCCGGCGCCCACGCGCTCGCCCACCCACCCGGCGCCGGCGGCCTGCGGACGACCCGTCTCGAGGTCGTGCTCCGCGGCCCGCGCCTCGACGGACCGGCGCGGATCGCCTATCGCGACGGCAACTACGCCGATCGGATCGGCTGGAAGGAGATCGTCGTCGGCGACGCTCCGAGTCGCAGCCACGAGCTGCGTGCGTATCCGAAGGATCTCCTCTCGAGCCCGCTCGACCAGACGTCGGTGTCGACACGGCTGTCGCCTTCAAGCGGGCCGGACCGCGCGCCGGCGCTCTCCGCCGGAGCGGCCCTGGCGGCGCCGGACCGGGTCGCCGACTCCGGCTTCGCGCAGCTGATCGGCCGCGAGCAGCTGGGCTTCTGGGTCGTGCTCGCCTCGCTCGGCCTCGCGCTCTTCTGGGGCGCCGCGCACGCGCTCTCGCCGGGACACGGCAAGTCGATCGTGACCGCCTACCTCGTCGGCCAGCGCGGGACTCCGCGGCACGCGGCCATCCTCGGAGCCGTCGTCACCGTGACGCACACGATCGGCGTCTTCGCCCTCGGCCTCGTGACGCTGCTGCTGTCCCGCTTCGTCGTCCCGGATCAGCTCTACCCCTGGCTCAACCTCGTCTCGGGCCTGCTCGTGGTCGGGATCGGCGCGTCCGTCCTGCGCGCCCGCTGGCGCCACCGCCGGGCGCACGCGAGCGGCCACGACCACCATCACCACGACCACGACCACGCTCAGCACGGCGACCTCAGCCTGCGGTCGCTGACCGCGGTCGGCGTCTCGGGCGGCCTCCTCCCGTGTCCGTCGGCGCTCGTCGTCCTGCTGGCCGCGATCTCGCTGCACCGCGTGGCCTACGGGATGGTGCTCATCGTTGCCTTCAGCGTCGGCCTCGCCGCGACCATCACCGGGATCGGATGTGTCGCCGTGCTGGCCAAGAGCGCCTTCGCGCGGTCCAGCTTCGAGGGCCGCGTCATCCGCCTCCTCCCGGCCGCCAGCGCTGCGCTGATCCTGGCCGCCGGGATCCTCATGACCGTCCACGCGATCCCGAAAGTGAGCTGATCTCATGTTCGGACTCGACGACAAGATCGCCTCGTTCTCCGACGGGACGACGCTGTTGATCGTCGTTGCCGTCTCGATCGTCCTGGGCCTCCGGCACGCCGGCGACCCGGATCACCTCGCGGCCGTGACGACGCTGATCGCCTCCGGGAAGGAGCGGGTCGGCCGCCGCGCCGCCGCACTCGGCCTCTCCTGGGGGCTCGGGCACGCCACGTCGCTCTTCGTCTTCGGCCTCCCCGTGGTGCTCTACAGCGCCTATCTGCCGGAGCCGGTGCAGGCGTGGGCCGAGACGAGCGTCGGCTTCGTCATCGTCGGGCTCGCCGTCCTCCTGCTCGTCCGCTGGCGCCGCGGCCAGTTCCGGGCGGACCGCCACGGCCATAGCCACGTGCGCGTCCGCGGCGGCCGCGGCGCCTACGCGATCGGGCTCGTCCACGGCATGGGCGGCACCGCCGGCGTCGGGATCCTGCTGCTCGCGGCGATCCCGAGCCACACCGTCGCCGTGGTGGCGCTCGCGCTGTTCGCGCTGTGCACCGCGATCTCGATGACGCTCCTGTCGACGGGCTTCGGCCTGACGCTCGGCGCCGACCGCGTGCGGCGCTCGTTCGAGCGGGTCGCGCCGGCGCTCGGCGGGCTGAGCCTCGCATTCGGCGTCTGGTACGCCCTCGGGGCACAGGGCGTCGTCCCGTACGTGTTCTGAGAGAATCCGCGCGATGCCGAGCATCGCGCCGTACGGATCCTGGTCGTCGCCGATCACAGTCGATCTGCTGGTCGGCGCGACCGTCTCCCTGAGCTACCCGGACATCTCGCCGCAAGGGATCTACTGGCTCGAGGGGAGGCCGCACGAGGGCGGACGGACCACCCCCGTCTTCCGGCCCGACGGCGGGGAGCGTGTCGACGTCGTCCCGGAGGGCTTCAACGCCCGCACGAGGGTCCACGAGTACGGCGGCGGCGCCGTCTGGCGGCACGAGGACGTCGTCTTCGCGTCGAGCTTCGACGACGGCCGCGTCTATCGCTTCGACGCTCCGGGCTCGGCGGGGCAGCCGGTCACGCCCGAGCCGCCGGAGCCGAGCTCGCTGCGGTACGCCGACGGCACGGTGACGCCGGACGGCGGCCTCGTCGTCTGCGTGCGCGAGCGCCACGAGGGCGGTGAGGTGCTCAACGAGCTCGTCGCCTTCCCGGCCGACGGGTCGGCGGAGCCGCGCCTCCTCGCCTCCGGCCACGACTTCTACGCGTCTCCCCGGCTCGACGCCGCCGGCGAGCAGCTCGCCTGGCTGACGTGGGACCACCCGCAGATGCCGTTCGACGGAACCGAGCTCCACCTGGCGGGGATCTCCTCCGACGGCGGCCTCGCCGACGAGCATGTGGTCGCCGGCGGAACGACCGAGTCGGTTCTCGACCCGCTGTGGAGCCCCGGCGGCGACCTCCTCTTCGTCTCCGACCGCACCGGCTGGTGGAACCTCTACTCGCAGCGCGGGGACCACATGCGGCCGCTCGCGCAGGCCGAGGCGGAGTTCGCCTACCCCTGGTGGGTCTTCGCCCGCGAGTGCTACGCGTTCCTGGCGGACGGGCGGATCGCGTGCGTGGTCACGCGTGCCGCCCGGGAGTCGCTCGAGCTCCTGGATCCGGCGACGGGCCGGCTCGAGCGGCTCGACCTGCCGTACACCGGGTATGGGGGGATGCGGACGGACGGGAACCGGATCGTGGCGGTCGCAGCCTCGCCGACGGAGCAGCCGGCGGTCGTCGTCTACGACGTCGCGACCGGCGGGCTCGAGGAGGTCGCACGCAGCTCGTCGGCCGAGGTCGATGAGACGTACGTCTCACCGGGGCGGGCGATCGAGTTCCCGACCTCCGGCGGCCAGACGGCGCACGCGTTCTTCTATCCACCCCGCAATGCCGACTTCGAGGCGCCGCCGGACGAGCGCCCGCCCCTCGTCGTCAAGATCCACGGCGGCCCGACCGCTCACACGAACGACGAGCTCGACCTCGGTGTCCAGTACTTCACGAGCCGCGGGATCGCGGTCGTCGACGTCAACTACGGCGGCAGCACCGGCTACGGCCGCGCCTACCGGGACCGGCTTCTGGGCAAGTGGGGCATCGTGGACGTCGAGGACTCCATCGCCGCCGCCCGTTACCTCGCGGAGCAGGGCGAGGCGGATCCGGACCGGATGCTGATCACGGGCGGCAGCGCGGGGGGCTACACGACGCTGCTCGTCCTCGCCATCCGCGACGAGTTCGCGGCGGGGATCTCCGCGTTCGGCGTCGCCGACCTGGAGCTCCTCTTCTCAGACACGCACAAGTTCGAGCTCCACTACGACCACTCGCTCGTCGGGCCGTACCCGGAGTCGAAGGAGGTCTGGAAGGAGCGCTCGCCGATCCACCACGCCGACGGCATCTCCGCGCCGCTCCTGCTCCACCAGGGTCTCGACGACAAGGTCGTCCCGCCGTCGCAGGCCGACGCGATCGTGGAGGCGCTGAAGCGGCGCCGCATCCCGTACGCGTACCTCGCGTACGAGGGCGAGGGCCACGGCTTCCGCCGCGCCGACTCGATCCGGCGGATGGTCGAGGCGGACCTCTCGTTCATGGGCCAGGTCTTCGGGTTCTCGCCGGCCGACGAGCTCGCGCCGCTGGAGATCGAGAACCTCGAGCACGTCGCGCACTAGCGATGGCTGTGGCGGAGACGGTCGCAACGCTCACGCGCAACGCGGTCGACGTCCTGCCCGCCGGCGCGCTCGAGCAGAAGCTTGCCCTCGGACGCCCCCTGCGGGTGAAGCTCGGGATCGACGTCACGTCGCCGGACATCCACGTCGGGCGGGGCGTGCCGCTGCAGCGCATGCGTGCCTTCCAGGATGCCGGCCACGTCGGTGTGCTGATCGTCGGCGACTACACGACACGCATCGGCGACCCGTCCGGCCGCTCGGCGGAGCGGCCGATCCTCACCGACGACGAGATCGACGCCAACGCCCGCGCGTACCAGGAACAGGCGTTCCAGATCATCGATCCCGACCGCACCGAAGTCCGGTTCAACGGCGAATGGCTGTCGAAGCTGACGTATGCCGACGTCGTCCGGCTGGCGCGGATGACAACGGTCGCCCGGATCCTCGAGCGTGACGACTTCGCCAACCGCTTCGCCGCGCGTGAGCCGATCTCGGTCTCGGAGCTCCTCTACCCGCTGATGCAGGGCTACGACTCGGTCGCCGTCGAGGCCGACGTCGAGCTCGGCGGCACCGACCAGCTCTACAACCTGCTCACCGGGCGGGAGGTGATGGAGGCGCACGGCATGGATCCCCAGGTCGTCCTCACGACCCCCCTGCTGCGCTCCTGGGACGGCGACAAGATGAGCTCGTCCGTCGGCAACAACATTCCGCTGACGGCGCCGCCGGAGGAGATGTTCGGCCGGACGATGCGGATCCCGGACGACCTGCTCGAGGAGTGGTACCGGCTCGTCCGGGAGCGCGAGCCGGATGCCGGCGCCGACCCGATGGAGGCGAAGCTCGCGCTGGCGCGCTTCATCGTCGAGCGGTCGCACGGACCGGAGGCGGCCGCCCGGGCCGAGGAGCACTTCACGCGCGTCGTGCGCGAGCACCAGGCTCCCGACGACGTCCCGGAGGCGCCGCTGCCGGACGGCGATCCAGTCCATCTGCCTGCGCTGCTGGTCGAGCAGCTCGGCGTGGCGTCGACCAGCGAGGCACGCCGGCTGATCGCGCAGGGAGGCGTCAAGCTCGACGGCGAGCCGGTGTCGGAGCTCGACCTCCCGCGCGAGCGACTCGCCGGAGCGGTCATCCAGGCGGGAAAGCGGCGTTTCGCCCGCTTGACGAGTGTGTGAAGGTTGCTATCATCCCTCGGCTGCCCGATAGGGCGGCGTAGGAAGGTCCCTGCAAACTCGACACTGGAGCGCCCTCAGGACGCACTCGGATACGACGCAAGATCCGTGAGCAGCTTGAGGCCTCTGGCGCGAGTCGGAGGCTTTTTTACGTCGCCAGGCGGTGACGGTCTTTGAAAACTCAGCAGCAAGCGTTTACGTCGAGACCTCGACGGTCCGTTTCTGTGGGCCGGCGAGGAATCAACCTGTCAAGTCTCTTCGGAGACTGACTTTGAGCACAAGCTCAAAGTGACGAAAGCTCGCTTCTTCGGAAGCGAATCACTTCTTCACGGAGAGTTTGATCCTGGCTCAGGACGAACGCTGGCGGCGCGCTTAACACATGCAAGTCGAGCGAGAACCGACCCTTCGGGGTCGGGGACAGCGGCGAACGGGTGAGTAACACGTGGGTAATCTGCCCTCGGCATCGGGATAGCCCGGGGAAACCCGGATTAATACCGAATGGCCCTTCGACTCCTTGGAGCTGAAGGAAAAGGTAGCTTCGGCCTCTGGCCGAGGATGAGCCCGCGGCGGATTAGCTTGTTGGTGGGGTAACGGCCTACCAAGGCGACGATCCGTAGCTGGTCTGAGAGGACGATCAGCCACACTGGGACTGAGACACGGCCCAGACTCCTACGGGAGGCAGCAGTGGGGAATCTTGCGCAATGGGCGAAAGCCTGACGCAGCGACGCCGCGTGCGGGAAGAAGGCCTTCGGGTTGTAAACCGCTTTCAGGAGGGACGAAGCCACTCGGGTTAATAGCCCAGAGGGTGACGGTACCTCCAGAAGAAGCCCCGGCTAACTACGTGCCAGCAGCCGCGGTAATACGTAGGGGGCAAGCGTTGTCCGGATTTATTGGGCGTAAAGAGCGTGTAGGCGGCCAGGTAGGTCCGTTGTGAAAACTCGAGGCTTAACCTCGAGACGTCGATGGAAACCATCTGGCTAGAGTCCGGAAGAGGAGAGTGGAATTCCTGGTGTAGCGGTGAAATGCGCAGATATCAGGAAGAACACCCGTGGCGAAGGCGGCTCTCTGGGACGTGACTGACGCTGAGACGCGAAAGCGTGGGGAGCAAACAGGATTAGATACCCTGGTAGTCCACGCCGTAAACGATGGGTGCTAGGTGTGGGCGGTGTCGACTCCGTCCGTGCCGAAGCTAACGCATTAAGCACCCCGCCTGGGGAGTACGGCCGCAAGGCTAAAACTCAAAGGAATTGACGGGGACCCGCACAAGCAGCGGAGCATGTTGTTTAATTCGACGCGACGCGAAGAACCTTACCAGGGCTTGACATGCACAGGAATTGCGTGGAAACACGTAAGCCCTTCGGGGCCTGTGCACAGGTGGTGCATGGCTGTCGTCAGCTCGTGTCGTGAGATGTTGGGTTAAGTCCCGCAACGAGCGCAACCCCTATCCCATGTTGCCAGCGTGAAAGACGGGGACTCATGGGAAACTGCCGGTGACAAATCGGAGGAAGGTGGGGATGAGGTCAAGTCATCATGCCCCTTATGTCCTGGGCTACAAACGTGCTACATTGGCCGGTACAAAGGGCTGCAAACCTGCGAGGGTGAGCGAATCCCAAAAAGCCGGTCCCGGTTCGGATTGGAGGCTGAAACTCGCCTCCATGAAGGTGGAGTTGCTAGTAATCGCGGATCAGCAACGCCGCGGTGAATATGTTCCCGGGTCTTGTACACACCGCCCGTCACACCACGAGAGTTGGCAATACCCGAAGCCGGTGGCCTAACCCGCAAGGGAGGGAGCCGTCGAAGGTAGGGTCAGCGATTGGGGTGAAGTCGTAACAAGGTAGCCGTAGCGGAAGCTGCGGCTGGATCACCTCCTTTCTAGGGAATACAGGAGCTCTTACTCCTGTAGGCGTCCGGCCCGTTGATGATCCTGGATCTTTGGATCGTCCGGATACCGGGCTCGCCTGGAATATGTCGACCTCGACAAGAGCGTCTTGCTGCTGAGTTTTGAGAGACCGTCCCTCGGGGCGGTTCTTCTCGTTGGGCGGGCGCGTCCCGCGTGCACCTTGAAAACTCCATAGCGGTATACACGTGTTCTTTTCGATCAAGAGAACAAGAGCGCACGGTGGATGCCTTGGCGCCAAGAGCCGATGAAGGACGTGGGCGGCTGCGATAAGCGCGGGGGAGGTGCTGACCAACCTTTGATCCCGCGATGTCCGAATGGGGAAACCCACGCGTGGTAATGCGCGCGTACTCCCAGCTGAATCCATAGGCTGGAAAGAGGCAAGCCGGGGAACTGAAACATCTTAGTACCCGGAGGAAAGGAAAGAAACCTCGACTCCCTGAGTAGTGGCGAGCGAAAAGGGAAGAGCCCAAACCTGGGTGATGTGACAGGCGGCAGCCGTTGTCACCTGGGTGTTGTAGGGCCTGATTTGATCCGTCTGCCGGCGGGTCGGGAAGTTACAAAGTCGTTCGTTAGCCGAAGTGGCTGGAAAGCCACACCATAGAAGGTAATGGTCCTGTAGGCGAAAACGTTCGGCCTTCCTTATCAGGTTCCTGAGTACGGCCGGGCACGGGAAACCCGGTCGGAACCCGCGGGGACCACCCCGCAAGGCTAAGTACTCCTTGGCGACCGATAGTGAACTAGTACCGTGAGGGAAAGGTGAAAAGTACCCCGGAAGGGGAGTGAAATAGTACCTGAAACCGTGCGCTTACAAGCGGTCGGAGCAGCTTCGTGCTGTGACGGCGTGCTTTTTGCATAACGAGCCAGCGAGTTACTCTTCAACGGCAAGGTTAAGGAAACGGAGCCGTAGCGAAAGCGAGTCTGAACAGGGCGTTCAGTCGTTGGAGGTAGACCCGAAACTGAGTGATCTACCCATGGGCAGGTTGAAGCGGGGGTAAGACCCCGTGGAGGACCGAACCGACTTAGGTTGAAAACTGAGCGGATGACCTGTGGGTCGGAGTGAAAGGCTAATCAAACTCAGAGATATCTGGTTCTCCCCGAAATATATTTAGGTATAGCGTCACGCGTTCAATAACGGTTGTAGAGCACTGTTTGGGCTAGGGGGCCTACCAGCTTACTGAACTCAGGCAAACTCCGAATGCCGTTATTCCAGAGCGTGGCAGTCAGAGTGCGAGGGATAAGCTTCGTGCTCGAAAGGGAAACAGCCCAGACCGTCGGCTAAGGTCCCTAATTCCATGCTAAGTGGGAAACGATGTCCGATTGCAGAGACAACCAGGATGTTGGCTTAGAAGCAGCCACCATTCAAAGAGTGCGTAACAGCTCACTGGTCAAGTGGTCGGGCGCGGACAATGTAACGGGGCTCAAGCATGGAACCGAAGCCACGGACTTCACGCTTGCGTGGAGTGGTAGGGGAGCGTTCCCATGCCGGCGAAGCGGCGGCGGAAGCCAGTCGTGGAGGCATGGGAAGTGAGAATGCTGGCACGAGTAACGAAAGGCGAGTGAGAAACTCGCCCGCCGAATGCCCAAGGGTTCCTGAGTAAAGCTAATCTGCTCAGGGTTAGTCGGGTCCTAAGCCGAGGCCGTAAGGCGTAGGCGATGGCCAACAGGTTGATATTCCTGTACCACGTAGCCACCGTTACCACCAATGGCGGGACGGGGTAGGCTAAGGAATCCCAGGCGATGGTCGTCCTGGGGTAACCGCGTAGGGCGACCGGTAGGGAAATCCGCCGGTCATCAAGCCTGAGACGGGACGCCGAGCCCCTTAACGGGGCGAAGTTCCTGAAGCCATGCCTCCTAGAAAAGCGTCTAGGGAGGTGGCGCGTGCCCGTACCAAAACCGACACAGGTGGGCAGGTAGAGAATACCAAGGCGATCGGAAGAACCCTCGTTAAGGAACTCGGCAAAATGGTCCCGTAACTTCGGGAGAAGGGACGCCCCGGTAGAGTGAAGCCCTTTTCGGGTGGAGCTCGAGGGGGCCGCAGTGAAACGGCCCAAGCGACTGTTTACCAAAAACACAGGTCTCTGCGAAGTCGAAAGACGACGTATAGGGGCTGACGCCTGCCCGGTGCCGGAAGGTCACGAGGAGAGGTTAGCCTTCGGGCGAAGCTTTGAATCCAAGCCCCGGTAAACGGCGGCGGTAACTATAACCGTCCTAAGGTAGCGAAATTCCTTGTCGGGTAAGTTCCGACCTGCACGAATGGCGTAACGACTTGGGCGCTGTCTCAACGAGGGATCCGGTGAAACTGTAGTCTCGGTGAAGATGCCGAGTACCCGTGGTTGGACGGAAAGACCCCGTGCACCTTTACTACAGCTTGACGTTGGAGTTTGGGATTCGCTGTCCAGGATAGGTGGGAGGCTTTGAAGCGGAGACGCCAGTCTTCGTGGAGCCAACCTTGGGATACCACCCTTCGTGTTCTGGGCTTCTAACCCGAGGCCGTGATCCGGCTCGGGAACAGCGTCAGGTGGGTAGTTTGACTGGGGCGGTCGCCTCCTAAAACGTAACGGAGGCGCGCAAAGGTTCCCTCAGCACGGTTGGAAATCGTGCGTAGAGCGTAATGGCATAAGGGAGCTTGACTGCGAGACAGACATGTCGAGCAGGTGCGAAAGCAGGCCATAGTGATCCGGCGGTTAAGAGTGGAATTGCCGTCGCTCAACGGATAAAAGGTACGCCGGGGATAACAGGCTTATTCTTCCCAAGAGTCCACATCGACGGAAGAGTTTGGCACCTCGATGTCGGCTCGTCGCATCCTGGGGCTGGAGCAGGTCCCAAGGGTCGGGCTGTTCGCCCGTTAAAGCGGTACGCGAGCTGGGTTCAGAACGTCGTGAGACAGTTCGGTCCCTATCCACCATGGGCGCTGGAAGCTTGAGAGGAGTCGCTCCTAGTACGAGAGGACCGGAGCGAACAGACCTCTGGTGTATCAGTCGTCGTGCCAACGGCGCTGCTGATTAGCCACGTCTGGATGGGATAACCGCTGAAAGCATCTAAGCGGGAAGCCCACCTCGAGATGAGGCTTCCCATCCCCTTTGAGGGAGTAAGAGCCGTGGGAGACCACCACGTTGATAGGCGGGACGTGCAAGCGCAGCAATGCGTTCAGCGGACCCGTACTAATTGCTCGAGGTCTTGATTTTGAACACGTCGCGCCGCTATGGAGTTTTGAGGGTGAGCGCTACGCGCCCTGGTTCACTCGACAATTTGGGCGGTCATACCGGCGGGGAAACACCTCTTCCCATTCCGAACAGAGCAGTTAAGCTCGCCAGGGCCGATGGTACTCGGAGGGCAACCTCCCGGGAGAGTAGGTTGCCGCCCATTAGTTCCGCCGGGCCGCGCTTTGCGCGGCCCGGCGTTTTTATGTACGCCGCTCATCGCGGGGAACGTGCGGGGCAGAGCCCCGCCCTCTTTTAGGAGCCTGGTCGGCGGCTGTCTCTGCGTGCGCGGCCGGCGGTGCTTCGCATCTCCGGCCGCATCAGTTCGGCCTCCGGTTAGTGCTGCGCACTAACCTCCGGCCTGGGTCTACGCGGGGATCGTGAGGCTTTCGAGATCCCGCGGGTAGTACGTCAGGAACTCGATCCCGTCGCTGGTCACCGCGACCGTGTCCGAGTGGCGGAAGCCGCCGACCTCGGCGGCATAGAGGCCGGGCTCGACGGTGAACACCATGCCCGGTTTGATCTCGGTGTCGTCGCCGATGTCAAGGAACGGGCCCTCGTGGTAGCGGAGGCCGATCGCGTGGCCGACGTGGTGCTTCCAGTTGTCCCAGAGGTCGTGCTCGTCGTAGTAGGCACGCACCGCGCGGTCGACGTCGGAGCAGCGGGAGCCGGGCTTGATCGCCTCGAAGGCAGTGTCCTGAAGCGCGACCATGTGGTCGAACAGGCGCTGCTGCTCGTTGGACGGCTCGCCGATCACCATCGTCCGCTCGAGCTCCGACAGGTAGCCCCAAACCGGAGCGCTTGCGCCGGTGACGAGGACGTCGCCCTCCCGGAACGAGATGTTGTTCGCCAACGCGTGCGGGATCGCGGCGTTGCGGCCGATCTGGCCACGGTAGCCCGCGCCGGCGCCGTCGAAGAACCCGCCCTGCGCCCGGTAGATCGGGCCGATCGAGTCGAGCATCGCAAGCGTCGCCTCGTTGGACGCCCGCTGGCTGACCTCGGTCTCGGTCACGCCCGCCCGTGTGTACCGCTGGAGGAGGACGTGCGCCAGGTTGCCCCACTTCGCGCTCTCCCGGATGAGGGCGATCTCGGCCTCGCTCTTGACAGCCATCTGATCCTCGACGAACGCGGTGATCTTCTCGGGCGTGCTGCCTGTGAGCTCCGTCAGGGTCGGGCCGCGGTAGCCGAGGATCCACGGGTAGCCGTCCTGGTCGGCTCCCAGCGGGTCGCGCACGTCCATCCGCTCGAGCAGCTCCCGCAGCGCCTCCATCGGGTGACGCTCGGACGGGTACTCCGGGTAGTCCGAGACGTGTTGCACGGTCGCGTTCGCCCCGGCGTGCTCGCGCTCGAGCCGTGGGACGAAGAGACCGCGCTCGCCGCCGGCGGCGACCACGAGCGCAGCCGGCCGCTCGGTCGGGATGAAAGCGAACCCCGTGTAGTAGAGGACATAGGCGGTGTCGAACAGGACGACGCCGGTGAGGCTTCGCTCGCGGAGGTGCTCGGCGAGCGCGGCCGCCCGGGCGTCGAACTCGGCGTCCTGGATTCTCATGCGGCGCGGAGCTTGTCACGCCAGGCGGGGTCCAGCTCGCGCAGGCGGCGGACGCGCTCGCCGACCGGCGGATGCGTCACGAACAGCGCCGCGAGACCCTCCACGGCGAACGGGTTCACCGTGTAGAGAGGCTCCGTCGCAGGGCTGCCGGCGAACGAGACGAGCTCCGTGGCCGCATCGAGCCGGACGAGCGCGTCCGCGAGCGGGTGCGGCGAGCCGAGCATCGCGGCGGCCGCGCGGTCGGCGAGGAGCTCGCGTTTCTCGGAGAGCATGAGGTGGACGAAGGCGGCGGCGATCGGGCCGAGCACGAACAGGAGCGCCCGCTGGAACCAGCCGCCGATCCTGCTCGTCTCCAACAGCGTCGCGGCGACGACGACGACCGGCGTCTGCACCACGACGTCGCGGTGGCGCACGTGCGCCAGCTCGTGAGCGAGCACCGCCTCCAGCTCGGCGGGCGTGGCGGCCGAGAGCAATCCGCTCGAAACGGCGAGCGACGATGCTCGCGGCCCTCGCCCGACGACGAGCGCCCGCGGGAGACCGTCTGCCATCAGGTAGAGGCGCGGCTTCGCGAGACCCGCGACCGCCGCGAGGCGCTCGACCGTGGAGTGCAGTCCCGGCGACTCGGCGACGGGCAGCTCCCTGGCGCCGACGAGCCCGAGCGCGACGCGGTCGGACAGCCAGTAGAGGGCGCCGGCGATCAGCGCGCCGGCGAAGACGAAGATCTCCAGCAGGCGCACGCCGCCGAGCACCCAGCCGAGCAGGCCGAGCAGCCCGCAGAAGCCGACGAGGAGAACCAGCACCTTGAAGATGTTGCGAGCGGCGAGCAACACCGGCGTCGAGGGCCTAAGGCGCCGCTTGCGGCGCCGCCGTCAGGACGTACGGGCTTAGCCCGTGCTTCCGCCCGAAATGACCGGTCGATACGGTGGATGCCATCATTTCCGCGCCCGGCTAGGCGCCGTCGTCCTGCTCGTCGTCCCGCAGCCCGCGCGGCGGCCAGTCGTCCTCGGGCGCGTCGCACCTGGAGGAGCAGTGCAGCGAGGCGATGTTCTGCAGCGGCACGAGAATGTGGCCGTTGAGCTCGATGTGGGCGACGTCCTCGACGTAGCAGTACGCGGTGAGCACGCCTTCTTGATACTCGCCGCCGAAGAGCGCTACCTCGACCTGCTCGCCCTTGTACTTGTTCGTGTAGTCCTCCACCGGGCGACCCGCCTCAGTCTATCCCCGTGAAGACGCCGTCCCGGACCGCGACGCGGACGAAGGCGCAGTTCTCCAGGTGTCTTCGGCGGTGGCGCTGCTCCACGTAGGTGATTCCGGCGGCGTGGGCGAGGAGCGCGCGGATGGGGCCACCGTGCAGCACGACGATGACGCGTTCCCCGGGATGGCGCGCGGCGATCTCCTCGACCGCGGCGACCACTCGCTCGCCCATGACGGCGTAGGTCTCACCGCCGTCGAACGCGTGGGAGAGCTCGCCCTTGCGCCAGAGCCTGACCGCCTCGGGATAGCGCTGCTCGATCTCAGCCGTGGTCAGGCCCGACCAGCCGCCGATGTGCACCTCGCGCAGCCGCGGGTCGATTTGCACCGGCGTCCCGTGCGGGGCGGCGACGATCTCGGCCGTCTCGCGCGCACGGCTGAGGTCGCTTGCATAGACGGCGCCGACGGTCTCTGCGGCGAGCTCGTCCGCGAGCTCTCGGGCCTGCTCCCGCCCGCGGTCGTTCAGGGGCGTGTCGGCCTGCCCCTGCCAGCGGCCGTCGCGGTTCCAGTCGGTCTCCCCGTGGCGGACGAGGATCAGGGTCGTCACGCCGAGTACGCTAGCCGGGTGGACTTGGGGCTCGGCGGCACGGTCTGCCTCGTCACGGGGTCGACGTCGGGGATCGGGCTCGAGACTGCCCGGCTGCTTGCGGCCGAGGGCGCGCGCGTCGCCGTCGCCGGCCGGGACCCGGGGCGGGTCGAGACCGCCCGGAGCGCCGCCGGCGCCGAGATCGGGATCGTCGCCGACCTCGCGGAACCCACAGCGGCCGACGAGCTCGTGGCCGCGACCGTGGCTGCGCTCGGCCCCGTGGACTGCCTCGTCAACAACGTCGGCGAGGCGTACCAGATCGCGTTCGACGACCTCTCCGACCGGCACTGGGACGACATGTGGCAGCTCAACGTCATGAGCTACGTCCGGTCGATCCGCGCCGTGCTTCCCTCGATGCGCGAGCGCGGCGGCGTGATCGTCAACGTGTCGTCGACCGCGGGGAAGCGCCCGTCCACGGGGATGCCGAACTACTCGGTGACGAAGGCGGCGGTGCTGTCGTTGTCCCGCCTCGTCGCCGACCTCTACGCGGGCGACGGGATCCGCTGCAACGCCGTCGCACCTGGCCCGACGGCCACGGCGGCCTGGCTCGGCGACGGGGGCCTCGCCGACCAGCAGGCGGCGCGGAGCGGCAAGACGCGTGAGGAGGTGCTCGCCGCGGTGGGCGCCGGCCGGCCGCTCGGACGCCTCGCCGAGCCGGAGGAGATCGCGGCCGTGATCGTCTTCCTCTGCTCCGACCGCGCGTCGTACGTGACGGGCGCGGCGTGGAGCGCCGACGGCGGCACGGTGCCGATCATCGTCTGAGTGGCCGCGGGGCCAGGCCGGCCAGATCGCGGTGCCGGAGAATCGGCATCGAATCGACACAGATAGGTGCGCCGAGGCTCGGTACGCTCGATGGCGAGGGTGGTGGGTGATAACCACCACCCTGTAATGGGTGGGGGTGGCGCGTCGATCACCCACGCCGCCTGGCGCGACGGGATACGTCTGTTGCGGCCGACGACTCTCTGGCCGCGGACGCGAGTACGCTGAGAGGCGATGCCCGATCTCGCCGGAAGCGTCGCCGACACCTTCGAACAGGAGATCCGACGGCACGAGGAGCAGTGGCTCTCGCCGCTCGCCGTCCGCTCCTACGAGACGCGCGGGCGGCTGAGGCTGGAGGACGATTCCGACCTCCGGACGCCGTTCCAGCGCGATCGGGACCGCATCCTCCACTCGAAGCCGTTCCGGCGGCTCAAGGGCAAGACGCAGGTCTTCATCGACCCCGCCGGCGACCACTACCGCACGCGGATGACGCACACGCTCGAGACGACCGCGATCGCGCGCGGCGTGGCGCGCGCCCTCCGGCTGAACGAGGACCTCGTCGAGGCGGTCGGGCTCGGGCACGACATGGGCCACCCGCCCTTCGGCCACGCCGGCGAGGAGGCGCTCGACGTTGCGCTGCAGGAGCGCTTCGGCCGCCGCTTCCGCCACAACGAGCAGTCGCTCCGCATCGCCGAGTCGCTGAACCTGACCGAGGAGGTCCGGGACGGCATCCTCACGCACACCGGCGAGCGCGAGTCGGCGACGCTCGAGGGGAAGATCGTCCGCATCGTCGACCGCGTCGCCTACATCAACCACGACATCGACGACGCTGTCCGCTTCGGCATCCTCGCGCCCGACGACCTGCCCCAGGAGGAGGTCGCGCTGCTCGGCGAAACCGGCTCTGCCCGGATCGACACGCTCGTCCGCGACCTGGTCGAGAGCTCCCGGCCCGCGGGCGACATCGTTCAGAGCGACGAGATCGGGGCCGCGATGCTCGCCCTGCGCTCGTTCATGTTCGACCGGGTGTACCTCGGCCCGCACGCGCGTGGGGAGCACGAGCGCGCCTACGCCACCGTCCGTCGGATCTTCGACTCGCTGGTCGAGAGCGGGGAGGATGCGGACGCAATCGTGAGCTTCGTCTCCGGCATGACCGACCGCTTCGCGCTCGAGCACGCGGCGGGCCTCGCCTAGTGGCGCTGATCAAGGACGCGTCCGTCGAGGAGGTCAAGGCCGCGGCCGACATGGTCGCGGTCGTCTCCGGGCGCACGCAGCTGCGGAAGGTCGGCGGCCGCTTCAGCGGGCGTTGCCCCTTCCACGAGGAGCGCACGCCGAGCTTCTCGGTCAACGCAACGGACAAGCTCTACTACTGCTTCGGCTGCGGCGCGAAGGGCGACCTGATCACGTTCGTCCGCGAGACGGAGCAGCTCGACTTCGCCGGTGCGATCGAGTGGCTCGCCGACCGCTTCAACGTCCGCATCGAGTACGAGGAGACGTCGCCGGAGCAGGACGCGCGCCGCCGTCGCCGCGAGCGGCTGCTCTCCGTGCTCGACGCCGCGGCGAGCTTCTACGAGCGCTACCTCTGGGAGTCGCAGGCCGGGTCGCTCGCGCGCGACTATCTCGCAGGCCGCGGCTTCCGCGAGGAGATCTGCCGCGAGTACCGGCTCGGGCTCTCGCTCGGCGGCTCGACACTCACGCGCAAGGCGCTCGAGAAAGGGTTCACGCGCGAGGAGCTCCTCGCCGCCGGGCTCGCGAACCGCCGCGGCAACGACTACTTCAGCGGCCGGCTGCTGTTCCCGCTCGCCGACGCCCGCGGGCGAATCCTCGGGTTCCAGGCCAGGAAGCTGCGCGAGGACGATCCCCAGAAAGCGAAGTACGTCAACTCGCCCGAGAGCGAGCTCTTTCGCAAGGGAGACCTCCTCTACGGGCTCGACCGCGCGCGCGCCGCGATCGCGAAGGAGGAGCGCGCCGTCGTCGTGGAGGGGAACCCCGACGTCCTCGCGCTGCGCCAGGCCGGGCTCGAGCCTGTCGTCGCCTCGATGGGCACCGCGCTTACGGAGCGGCAGCTCAAGGAGCTCGGCCGGCTGACGAAGCGCGTGATCCTCTGCTTCGACGGGGACGCCGCCGGAGAGGCGGCGACGTTGCGCGGTATGGACCTCGCCGCAGCACAGGGCCTCGACGTTCGCGTTGTGACCCTCCCACCGGGCCTCGATCCGGCCGACCTCGCCGAAGGGTTCGAGGAGCGGCTCGGCGGGGCCGAGTCCTATCTCGCGTACAGAGTTCGGCTGGAGATCGACCGAGCGCCGGACCGACAGGAGGCGTTCGTGCGGGCGCGCGAGGTCCTGGAGCGGTTCGAGGACTCGCCCGAGCGGCACGCCGCACTCCGCTACGTCGCCGACCGCCTCGACCTGCCGAAGGAGACGCAGGCGGGGCTCGCCCCGAAGGCCGGCGCGAACGCGACCGGGCGCGTCTCGCCGCGCCTGCTCGACGCGGGCGACCGGCTGGAGCGCAACGCCCTCGCCGGCGTCACCGCCCACCGCTCACTCGCCGCCGTGCTCGCCGAGCTCGGCCCGGAGCACTTCGACTCGGAGCTCTACCGGCGGGTGCGGGCGCACCTCCTCGGCACGGGAGCCACGGACGACCCCGAGCTCGTCGGCCTCGTCGCCGAGCTCGACGCCCGCGCCGCCGCGGAGGGGATCGACGAGCGGACAGCCGAGGAGCTGCTCCTACGCCTGCGGGAGCGGCGGATCCGGCGCGAGCTGATCGACGCCGGGCCGGAGCGGACGCTCGAGCTCCAGGCCTCGCTCGGCCGAATCCGCAGTGCCGTCGAGCAGCTCGCGACGGCCCAGATCGTGCCGCACTAGCCGGTACACTGACCGCGCCTCGGTCCCCAGTAGCTCAATTGGCAGAGCATCCGGCTGTTAACCGGAGGGTTGTTGGTTCGAGTCCAACCTGGGGAGCTACCCTAACCCGCTTCCTCCATGGGCCAGAGGTGCCGGGGAGGCCGGAAAAGAGCCGTCATGCTGGACCCGTGCCGGACCGGAAATCGTCGCGACGACGTCGCCGGTGCGCCAACCGCGGTCGCCCCGGACGTCAGCGCCGCGCCGGCCGCGGAGCCCGTCGGCGACGGGACGACGCAAACCGGACATGCGTCGAGCCCGGTGCCGGGCCGCTCGTCGACGCGACGCCGACGCGACGGCGGCCGCGGAGCCGCCCGAGGACCGGCTCAAGTCCGACGCGCGGCGCGCTGAGCGCCGACCTCGTCCGACGAACGCGGCGCTCGACGTTCGCCGGGATCACGATCCCGCTGTCCGGTAGCGGTCGCGCCCAGCCGAAGCGCACACGCGGCCCGTTCGACCCCGGCCGAGTACTCGACGCTGCGCGGGGACCTGCCGGCCTCACGTCACCGTGAGCCGGTCAGCCGAGCCTCGGACTTCGGCTCGAACACCAGCTCGTCGAGGCCGCGGACGAGCACCCCTCCCGCGACGATGTTCACGGTCACGAACACCGGCGTTCGGGTCTCCCGCGTGGTGGTCGGCGTAGAGCCCTCGGAACCCGCCTCCTGGGGTGGGGAGCCACCCTGATGCTGGGAGCCCCTGATCGCCGCTCTGCGGGGCTCAGATTTCCCGGGAGCCGGAGGGGTGATGGTTTGCGATCGTCAAGGGCCACCTCAGCTGGGCTCAACCCTCGCTGACCCCGATCGTCGGGTTTGTACGCACCCCGTCAGCGCAGAGTTCCCGGGGGCAGCGGGCTGGATCTACGCCATCAGTGCGACGGTGGCCACGGGTCCACCCCGTCCCGGACCGCCCGATTGTGGCGGCGATAGGCCCAGATCGGTCCAGCGCCAGGCCGGTGCCATGGCCGATGCTCAGACAGGTTCCGCGACGGCCGTGGAACCGTGTCAAGTCCCGGACTCCTGGAACCGTGACAAGTCCCGGCCTCCACTAGCCGCGGATAACGACGAGGGCCCCGCTTCGGCGGGGTTCTCTCGCGTCTAGACCTCGATCTGGTCGCGTTGGCTGGCCGTTCTTGCGCAGCGCGGTGCCGGTAAAGGGGGCCAGACTGCGCCGCGCCCTTCCCCCCGGCGCGACGGTTGGATCTGGGCCGCACAGAACCACCTCGCCCGGCCCCCCAACGAGTAGACCCGCGCAGGTGCCGAAACTTGCGGCTCTCCCCGCCGGCTCAGCTACCCGCTCGTGGTGATCTTTGACTCGATGCTGTCAAGACGCGCGTCCAGCTCGGTGATCGCCCGTCGTGTGTCGACCACCGCGTCGAGGATGGTCTTGACCTCGCGCTCATCGTGCGCACGCTCGACTGCCTGCGCCTTTTCGCTAGCACGCTGGATCACCGTGCTTGTCACCCCTGCCGTGAGGAATGCGATGAAGGAGATGCCGATCACCATTTCGATGCCCCCAATGGCCCGGCCCACACCGGTCGTAGGCACGACATCTCCGTAACCCACCGTCGTCACAGTTTGCAACGCCCACCAGATCGCCAAGCCCAGAGAAGGGAAGTTGTCGTGATCGACGATCCGCATGACGATCGCCCCGACGAACGCCAGCCCGACGAACGTGAGGGCAAGGCCGAGGGTCAAAGACCGCGCGTTGGCGATCCGTCGAACGTGACGCTCGATGAAAGAAGACCTTTCCGGTGGCGGCATCAGGTCGTCCTTCGTCATTGACGAGGGGTTCAACGACGGGTCAGCTTCCCTCGCGTCGCACGGCACCCCCGCGGGACCTCCCGTGGTAGAACACCGTCGCCGTCCGGCCCCAGCCAGGAGAAGAGGAGGGCTGTCAGATGGCATTCCGATTCATGCTCGTCACGGCCGACAGCGAGCCGGTCGACCCCGCTGTGTTCACAGGGCGTGCCGGCGAGGTGCAGGAGCGTGACGCGGCGGTACGTAGGTCGTGCGGTGAGAAGAGCGGGACGCCTGGCCAGCTTGACATCCGCTTAGGCGTCTTGGGGCCAGAACGCCGCCGAACGTCACAACCGACTCTCGCGACGACAGGGAGTCCTCGGGGGGACCCCAACCGGGTGAGGAATCAGTAGTTCCGAGCACCGGCAATCCGCGCAGGCACTGATGACAGAGACCCTTCCATTTCGCGATAGTGACAACACGCACGAAGGGAGGCAGAATGGACACGTTCATCGCCACATTCCTTGCGCTCGCGTTTGTCATTGGAACTTTGGCCGTCGTCGCGTGGGTGCTCTTCGAGCTGAGCCCGTTCGCTCGACACAAGGATGAGTTCCGCGATGCGCGGACAGGGCAGTTCAAGGGCGAGAGTCCGCACCTTGAGTGACGGGGGGCCGCGTCGGCATCTCCTCGTACCAGGGTCGCATCGCCGCCTGCCGCTCCCACTCCAATTGCCCGAGCTCGGCTAGCAGCTCGTCTTGTGTGCTGATGCCAGCATCGACGCGTAGTCGAGCTCGGTCTCGTCGGCGAGCACGTGGCTGTAGACGTTCGCCGTCACGGCGAGGTTGCGCTGGCCGACCGCTTCGCCGATCCGGCTCCATGTGCCTCGACTCGCACTGGAGCATCAGCGACGAGTTCATGCTCCGCGCAGGCCGCAGCTACCGGATCCTCGACGTGCAATCACCTTCAACCGCGGCCGGGATGGACGACATCACCGCGGTCTGGACGGTCGAGCCGGCCGCAGCGAATGCCTGAACGCGGCTGTGAGCTTTAGAGAGACCGCCTACGATCGGCCGATGCCGGGCAGGGTCGTCCTTCTCCATGGCACGTCGAGCTCGGGCAAGACGACGGTCGCTCGCGCCGTACAGAAGCTCTCAGACGAGCCTTGGGTCCGTCTCGGCATCGACGTGGTCTGGAGCGCAATCGATGAGCGATGGATGGAGCATGGCCCGCGCGCTTCCGAGAGCTTCCTGTGGAGGGAGGACGCGACGATCGTCCCCGGCCCAGTTGGGCAAAGGCTCGCGGCGGGTATGCGAGCCGCACTGGCTGCGTTCGCGCGCGCCGACAACGACTTGCTCGTAGATGACGTCTTCGTAGTCCAGCCTGGCTCGACGGGTGGCGTACCGAGCTCACCTACATCGAGTTGCTCTTGGTAGGTGTACTGGCTCCTCTGCACACGCTCGAGCAACGCGAAAAGGCGCGCGGCAACCGGATCGCCGGCGAGGCGCGGTCTCAGATCGACGTGATTCACCAGGGCATCGAATACGACCTAATCGTGGACACATCACGTCAGTCACCGGAAGAGTGCGCCCGCTCGATCCTTGGGGCGCTCCTGAGCTGATCCCTCGGACTCACTCCACCTGGTTACTACGTCCGTGCGCTCATCGGCGTCCGCGTCGAAGCGAGGGAGGGCCGCCTAGACGCCAGACCTGCCGCGCTCGGCCTGCAAACACCCCGGCCAAACAGGTGCAAACAGCCTGCAAACGTTGTAGACAAGCCGAACCTCAGCGCCGCGCAGAGAGAGACATCCCCATGCTCGACCGCCACGCCGCACCCGACGAGCTCGACGTTCAGCGGCACGCCGCCGATCGCCGGCTCCCCCTCGAGCGACAACGACTGGATGCGGTGTTAGCGTCGAACCAGATGGAAACTCCGATTGAGTCCTTCGAGCGGCTGTCTCATCGATTCGCCGCCCATCCACAGTCATGGAGTTCCAGTGTCAGCAGATGAGAACACCCGTCTTGTCCAGAGCGCATACGAGGCTTTCGGTCGGGGTGACATGCCGGCGCTTGCTGGGGTGATGGCAGACGACATCGAGTGGGTGAATCCGGCGATCCCGACATCGACCCGAACGCCGGAACGTTCAGAGGCAAGGAAGCCGTCCTGGGCTGGTTTGGCAGCCTCGCCTCGACGCTCGACTTCACGACGTTCGAGCCGCGGGAGTTCATTGCCCAGAACGACAAGGTGGTGTCCCTGGTGTACGCCGAGGCAACTGTCCAGAACACCGGTCGCACCGTCGCCAGTCACGAGGCACACCTGTGGACGTTCCGCGATGGGAAGCTCTCCCAAGTTCGGATCTATTCGCCGATCACCGCAGAGGCCGCGGCCGCCCACCGCGTGGAGTAGTCCCCCGCCCTGGTGAGCGAACCGCGCCACGTCGAATCATCGCGCCGAGGTCGACTGAGCACCCTGTAACGTCGAGCAGATGGAAACCGGCTGCTCGAGCTCGCCAACAGCCGGCGCGAACCAAACACCCCGCAACGCCGACGCTGCTCAGGTATCAAGCGAAACGGCGAACGGTGCAACGCATGGGCGGTAACCGGGAAAGACAAGTGCGCCGGACACCTGAAGCTCGTACCGTTGAACAGCGCCGTCGGCGTAGCGGGCCGGCGGAAAGCCGCGGAGAAACGCAGGCAAGCGCGACTCTCCGTTAGAGAGTGCGCCGCACAGGCCCTCGACGATGATTGGCCCGATGTCCTGAAGGCGCTCCGCGCCGGCCTGAAGGACAAGGACGCCGGGAAAGCTGCGAAGACCGCGATCGCTTACGTCCAGCTCGTCTACGGCCGCCAGTTGCAGCAGCCCGAGGACGAGGAGCCGGCGGACCCGTTGGACGTGTCTCAGATGTCGCGCGAGCAGCGGAACGCCTTGAAACGTCGCATCCTCGCCCAGCATCCCGAACTGGTGGACGAACTGCGGCCCGCCTAGGCCGTAAACGCTCGTTTCGGCCTCGAGGCGCATGGTTGAGCCAAAGGCCGGCCCGGGACGACGCCGAGGGCGGCCTCGCCTCGAGGCCCCACGGTGCCCCGCCCCCGTACCCCCCGCGAACCCGAGGCTCGCATGGACCCAGAATCCGGCGGAGGCGCTGCGCCGGCAAGGCGTGCCCGCTGCTGAGATCACGCTGACGCACGTCGAGGCTCTCGAAGACACCACAAGCACCGAGCGGAGTCGGCGTCCACGGGCGTTGGCTTCGTGGCGAGTGGCGCCTTTGGCGACGCCGGCTCCTACATCCGACACCGCTGATGTTCACCCGACGACGCCGTCGTCGTCGTCGTGCACCTTCGCTTCGCTGCCACCCGCCGCCGCAGCCGGCGAGCAGACGCTGTACGGCCACATCAACTCTCTGACACCCAAAGGCCACCGCTTCATGCTGCGCTTCGATCCCGCATTCCTGCTCCGCGGAGTGACCGCCACCCGCGCCGCCCTCGAAGACACCGGATCGAGCGACGTCCCCAACGACAACTACACCCGCGATGAGAGCCACCGGCTGCTCACCCACCTCGTGCCCGCAACCGCGCACGTCACCGTCCTCACCCACGCAACCTGCTCCACCCACACCACGGTCGCCAAGCTCGCCAAGCCACTGCCCCGAGTCGAGTTCTGGATCCGCGTGCACAGCGACACCGTCCGCTCGCTCGACCAGCAGTACCACCCGTAGACAGAACCGACACGCCGGGCGGCGTTCCCCCGCCGGAACGCCGCCCAACGTTCACATCCAACCGGCGTCACGCGCGCTCGACGATGATCTCCCGGCCGTGCCGGCCGCGTTGCGCCGCAGGCTTCAGGACAAGGATGCCGCAAGGCCGCTGCTGCAGCCGTCTCCTACGTCCAGCTCGTCTATGGGCGGCAGTTGCAGCAGCCCGAGGATGAGCAGCCGGCCGACCCGCTGGACGTGAGCGCGATGACGCGCGAGCAGCGTGACGCTTTGAAGCGCCGGCTGCTCGAGCAGCATCCTCATCTGGTCGACGAGCTCAGATCCCCCGGCTAGCTGTGTGACGCGCGCACGCGCGAGAGAAGCGTCGTCCGTAAACGAACGTTTAGGCAACGCGGCCGCATGGTTGAGCCAGCTAGGAGGTGCCGGCCCCCGTACCCCGCGATCGCGAGCCGCGCGCACGGGCCTGGATCTGGCGCGATAAGCCAGACTGTCCGGCCCCCTACCCCTCGGAGCGGGTCGCCTCCGTAGTGGGAAGAACCCGTGATCGGTGCTTTCGCCGATGCCATGTGGTCGCGCTCTCGCGATGCTCGAGTAGACGAGAGGAGGTGACATGACCTCGATTCCGCATGAGCCTTCGTCGCTCGTTAGAAGGTCGGTTTTGGTCGAGCTTCGGGATCTGTGGGCCTCGCTGGCGATCGCCGTAATCTGGCTGGCGGTTCTGCTCACATCCCTGTTCGGCCCGGACTTCGTCGGATACAGCAACGACGGCAACCACACGACGATCCCGTCCGGGATCTTCGTCGCACTCTTCGCCTTGTTCGCGACGATGTCCGTGGCGAAATGGGGCTTCAGCAGGAGGACATCGGGCAGCTGATCGTGGCGGCGGCTCCTAGCCCCGCGGAGCGGGAGGAGCATCCCGCTCCGCGGCGTTACCGGACGCGAAAGGAAGGGGGTGACTGGAATGGCTGTCGTTCCTGCACAGGCCAGCGCAGATGAACGTGCCGAGCATCACGCACAGGAAGCGGAGCGACTGCTCAAGGGCCGGCTCGGACTCATTACGAATTACGTCAAGGCGCAGGCGCATGCGACGCTTGCCGTCTACTACACGACCAGGCAGAGAGCCGACGGGTAACGCGCCTGATGTCGAAGAAGCCCGACTGAGCGTCAGAGAGCGCGCTGCACATGCGCTCGACGATGATTGGCCGGATGTCCTCGCCGCGCTCCGCACCGGGTTGAAGGACAAGGACGCCCGCAAGGCGGCCGCCGTCGCGATCCAGTACGTTCAGCTCGTGTACGGGCGTCAGTTGCAGCAGCCCGAGGACGAGGAGCCGGCTGACCCGTTGGACGTCAGCCAGATGACGAGGGAGCAGCGGGACGCATTGAAGCGCCGCATCCTCGCCGAGCATCCCGAGCTCGTGCAGGAGCTCAGGCCCGTCGACTGACATGGGCCCGCTCGATGCGTAAACGGACGTTTGGGCACTGGAAACCGCACTGTTGAGGTACACGAGGGCGATCTCTCGCCCCAGGCCCCCGCACCCCCGCAAATACGAGGCGACTCGCGGGGCCTGCCGCGACGTCTTCCGCAAAGACAGATCTATCGCGAATACTTCGGCTGGCGATAACGAGGAGGAGATTCATGACTGAGAGCCGTCGAACCTCGCCCGAGGAGGCGCAGCGCGTCGGCGACACAAATCGGCGTCGACTGGGACCGATTCGACCTCGAGCAGTTTCGGATGGGGATGGACGTCGAGTTCGAGCACGGCAGCCACGACCCGCAGACCGACGTCACCCACGACGACCCGATCATCACCGGAAAGATCGCGCTTGCACACATGAAGGAGTTCCCCGATTACTACGAGCGCCTCGAGCGAATGGAGCGCGAAGCCGAGCGCGCATGGGCAGACAAGTCGCGCTGAGCGAGCCGGCCGGTCTCTGAGAACGCTGCCTCGGTGAGCTGCTAGCGGTTCACGTTGTTTGGCGAGGATCGCCTCGAAATCCCGACCCGGAGGCTCTGCCGGCGAGGCCGGGCTCAAGGTCATGGCCGTCCCCGCACCCGGTACCCCCGCGCTCGCGCGCCCGCGCGGGGGACCCGGAGTACGGCGTTATCCGAGCTGGGGAGCTTCCTCGGGTCCGGCCCGGTTTGTCCTCCCGCTCCGCCCGCGCTTAGCCTGTAGCGCATGACCACGGACGGCAGCCGCGCGGCCAACCTCGTGATCGTCGGCGGCGACGAGGACGGGCGCGCGATCGTCGTCGCTGAGCAGACGTCCGTCGGGCGGGACGTCGGCGTCGACCTGATCCTCCCCGACCCGGAGATCTCGCGCCGTCACGCCGTGTTCCGGCTGGACGGCGAGACGCTCGAGGTCGAGGACCTCGGCTCGCTGAACGGGACGTGGGTGAACGGGGAGCGGATCGCGGGCGCGGTCCGGCTCGCGCCGGACGACGTCGTCAAGCTCGGGGCGACGCATCTGCGCGTGCTCGCGCCGCCGGAGCCGGACGCTCCTGCCGAGCCTCCGGTCGAGGAGCCGGAGCCCGCCGTCGCCGCCGTCCCCGAACCGGCCCCCGACCTCCTCGGCGCCCCGAGCGAGGACGAGCTGCGGCCCGTCACCGCGCTCTTCGCCGACATCGTTGGCTCGACGGGGATCGGCGAGCAGCTCCCGGTCGAGGAGGTGAAGACGATCGTCGGCGAGTGCGTCACCCGCATGAGCGTCGTCGTCGAGCAGTACGGCGGCGTCGTCGACTCGTACGCGGGGGACGGGATCACGGCGTTCTTCGGGTTCCCGCAGGCGCGCGAGGACGACGCCGAGCGCGCGGCACGAGCCGCGCTCCGGATCGTCGAGAGCATCGGCGCCTACGCCGAGGAGGTGCGGGCGATCTGGTCGCTGCCGGACTTCAACATCCGCGTGGGCCTGAACACCGGCCAGGTCGCGACCGGCTTCGTCGGTGCCGGGAACCGGCGCCCCGTCGCGCTCGGCGACACCATGAACGTCGCCGCACGACTCCAGTCGCACGCCGATCCGGGCACGATCCTCGTAGGCCCCCGGACGGCCGCCGAGCTGGGGAGGCGGTTCCACCTCGAGCCGCTCGGTGAGATTCTGGTCAAGGGGCGCGACGCCGCTGTCGAGGCGTGGCGGCTCGTCCGTGCCGAGACGGCAACGCGACCTGCGCCCGCCAAGCCGTTCGTCGGCCGGGAGCCGGAGAGCGCACAGCTTCGAGCCATCCTCGACGGGCTCAGGGCCGGCCGCGGCCGCGTGGTCTTCGTCACCGGCGACACGGGCATCGGCAAGACGAGGGTCGCAGACTGGTTCCGCGAGCTGACCAGCGGCCAGGTGACATGGCTCCAGTGCGCCTGCGCCTCGCACGCCGGCGAGACCTCGGTCCTGCCGTACGCAGAGACGGTCCGACGCTGGGTCGGGCTCGAGGGATCCGAGGAGGACGAGGAGATCCGGGCAGCGCTCGAGCTGGCGCTCCGCGACCTGCTGGGGCCGGAGACGGAGGAGGTGCTCCCGTACCTCGCGTCGCTCCTGTCGGTGCGGTCTGATCCGGTGTCCGACGAGCGGGTGCGCGACCTCTCGGTCGAGCAGCTCGCCGAGGAGATCCGCGTCGCCTACAGGACATGGGTCCTGGCACTGGCGCAGCTCGGCCCCGTCGTCCTCGCGGTCGAGGACTTCCAGTGGGCCGACGAAGCCGCGATCGCCATGGCCCAGAGCCTGCTCCCTGCGGCCGACTCGGCGCCGCTGATCCTGCTCACGACCCTGCGGAACGAGCCGGAGTGCCTGGGCTGGAGGTTCCGCGAGGGGGTCCTCACCGATCGCGCCGGCCTGGCGGCCGAGCTTCGGCTCTGGCCCCTCAGCGAGGTGGAGTCAGCCCTGTTCCTCCGCGAGGTCGAGCCCGGGGGCCTCGAGGATTCGGTCGTCTCCCAGGTGACGCGCCAGGCCGAGGGCAACCCGCTGTTCCTCGAGCAGCTCCTTCGGCTCGTGACGGAGTCCGGCCAGCTCGTCCAACAACGCACCTGGGCGATGACGGTCGTGCGCCATGAGCTGCCGTCGGCACTCGATAGCCTGCTCTTCGCCCGGATCGACGCGCTGCCGGCACGGTCGCGGCGGCTCGCGCAGATCGCAGCTGTGGTCGGGCGTCGGTTCTCAGCGCACCTGCTCCCCGCAGTCGTCGGCGCGGAGGACCTCCAGGAGGAGCTGCGGGAGCTGATCCGGAGCGACATCCTCCGGCGCGAGGAGACGACGGTCGAGCCCGCGTACGAGTTCACGCACGGGCTCCTGCGCGAAGCGGCGCTCTCGACGCTGCCGCGTGCGCAGCGGCGCGAGCTGTACCGCACCGTCGCGACCGCGATCGAGCGCACCTTCCGCGACACGCTGGACGCCCACCTGGAGCAGCTCGCCTTCTACAACGCCCGCGCGGGCGACCTCCAGCGCGCGCTCTGGTACCTCGTCCAGGCGGCGGAGCGTGCGACCGCGGCGCACGCCTACCCGCAGGCGGTCGATCTCTGGGAGCGTGCTGCCGATCTCGCGGAGAAGGTCGAGGACGACGACGCCCAGCGGCGCATCGCCCGCGAGCTCTGGCAGCTGAACGCCCGCGAAGGCTAGGTCCCGGCGCCTCCGGGGGTCTCGCCGCCCTGGGCCGGCCGGTTGACCATCGTGGCCGAGGGCCCGGGGCTCACCGTCGTCCGCTGACTCCCGGCCGGCGGGACTTCGAGCTCGACGGCGAGGGTCGTGCTCCCGAGGCGGATGGTGTCGCCGTCGCTCAGCCTCGTCGCCCCGTCGATCCGCGAGTCGTTGACGTAGGTGCCGTTCGCCGAGCCGGCGTCGGTGATCTCCAGCGCTCCGTCGAGCGCGACCACGACCGCATGGCGCCGCGAGACCTCCGCGTCCTCGAAGACGATGTCCGCGTTCTCGCGTCCGAAGGTCAGCTGCCCGTCCACCTGGTGACGCTCGCCTGCTCTCGGGCCCGACTTGACCACGAGCGTCGGCACCGCCTGCGGCGCCGCCGGCTCCGGTACCTCGACCGCGATCGTCGTGCCCGCGACGGTGATCTCGTCACCGTCCTTCAGCGCCTGCGGGCCGTCGATCCGCTCGCCGTTGACGAACGTCCCGTTCGAGGAGCCGAGATCGGTGACCTCCAGGCCGTCGGTCGTCGGCCGGACAGCCGCGTGGCGGCGGGAGGCTGTGTCCTCGAGGACGACGATGTCAGCGGTCTCGCGGCCGATGATGATCTCGCCGTGGACGGGCACGCGCTCGCCCGCGCCCGGCCCCGACGTGACGCTGAGGAACGGCGTCGCGGCGGCCGCCGACGGTGCCCCGACGATCCGGGTCGCCGCTGCGACCGGCGCGACCGCTGCGGCCGCGGGCGGAGGCGACGCGGGAGGAGCGGCCTCCGGCGAGGGCTCGGCCGCCGCGGGCCCGCTACGGCGCCGCTTCCAGGCCATCACCAGCCCGCCGACGAGCGCCGCCACGCCGGCGGCGATCAGGATGATCGCCCAGGGCGCCAGCCCCGTCGACGCCTTCGGCAGCTGCACCGCCTGGGCGCGGTACGTCGCTGCGACCTTCCAGTCGGGCTCACGCTGGACGACGTCGTCGAGCGCATCGAGTGCCTTGCTCCGGTCCCCCTGAACCGTCGCAGTGATCCCCTCCCGCAGGAGCTGCGCGTCCTGGCTGTCCCTGGGCTGGACGCCCTTGTCCTCGAGCAGCTCCGCGACGAACGTCGACGGCGAGATGAAGTTGAACTGCTCCGTGCTCGCGCTCGCGCCGAAGCTGTTGACCCCGATCACCTTGCCGTTCCCGTCCACGGTCGGGCCGCCGGACATGCCCGGGGCGATCGCCGCGCTCACCTCATAGACGTCCTGGAGGCCCTGCTCGATCGTCTTCTTCGAGCTGATCTCGCCGTCCTTGAAGCTCGGGTTGACCTTGTCCACGTCCGTGACGTCGTCGACGAGGCCCGGGAACCCGACCGAGTCGACCCTCATTCCCACGGACACCGGCGCCGTCGAGATCGGCAGCGGGATCGTGTGGTCCGAGTCGACCTTGAGCAGCGCGACGTCGCCCTTCAGGAACGCCCGGTTGCCCAGCTGGCGGGCAGGGAGATGCTTCGGATCGGAGCCGTCGGCGGCGAAGCTCCACACCACCGTGGTCGTCAGCTTCGGCTTGCGGAGCCGGAAGTAGCGCTGGGCGTACGCGCGCACCTGGCTGAGCGAGGGGTTGTCGGAGAAGTAGCGGTGCGAGTACGCGTACTCGGCGGCGCCGTCGATCAGCGCACTCTTGATGTTGTCGCCCAGCTCCGTGCAGTGCGACGCCGTCATCACGTGGCCGTTCGGGCTGACGAAGAAGCCTGAGCAGTGCCCGGTGACCTCGGCCACGGGGTTCCCGCCGCCGAGGTACCCGACGGGTGGGTTCACGTCGTAGATCGGCGACGTCCAGTCCAGCCCGAGGTAGGTGATGCTCGGTTGGACGAGGAGCGGAACCGGATCCTGCTGGGTCGCCGTCGTCGTCGTGTCCTGCGCCCCCGCGGCCGCCGGGACGAGCAGCGCCGTCGCAACCACGCCGAGAAGCAGGAGCCTCTGCATCCCGCAGAACGCCATCGTCACCTCCGCAACAGTCCGCCTGCCCGCATCCGCAGAGACTTCCTCCGCGGAGACGCCTCCACCGGTCCGACTCAAGCACAGCCCTCTGGCCTTTTCAAGTAGCCCCAGACCCGCTGATCGTGGTGTAGACAGCCTCCGCGGGGCGGAGTACGCTCAACCTCTTCCTTCGCGGATACAAAGGGGTTGATCAGGATCAAGAGCTGGCGAATTGCAGGCCTTTTGCTGGCGATGGGCCTGCTCTCGACGATTCTCGCCGGGGCGTCCGTCGCAGCGAACCACGCGGTCTTCAACGATCGCATCAACGACGGCACGACCGGCTTCGCGCCGGACGTCAGCTCGCTCGAGGTGACGAGCGCCGACAACGGAGACGTCGCCTTCAAGGTCGGGCTCAACGAGCCGGGCGGCACGTTCTACATCGGTGACCTGGTCCGGGTCTACATCGACAACGACATGAACGCGAACGACGGGATCAGCGGGTTCGACACCGTGCTCCAGGCGCAAGGCGTCAGAGACTCGCCGACGAGCGGCCACGTGAACTACGACCTGTGCAACTTCCAGAACGCGAACACGTTCAACTGCGAACGGTTCGCGGACGGCATCGTCACCAATGCGCGGACCGGGACGGACTCCCATGCCGTGACCTTCCCCGTCACGACGCCGAACTGGTTCACGATCCGGATCGTGGTGTTCGGCGACTACGCCGACCCCGACAACCCGAACGACACCACGCGCCAGGGACACGACCAGGCCCCCGACAGCGGTGCGTACTCGTACGACGTCCGCGCCGACGCCGACAACGACGGCGTGGCCGGTTCCGCCGACGCTTGCCCGCGCTTCCCGGGCGGGAAGTTCGACAAGGACGGCGACGGCTGCGCGCCGAAGTACCCGATCCCGAACTTCACCTTCGCGGCCGGGCCGTCGGGGAATGGGCTCTTCTTCAGCCGGATCGCGGTGACGAACGCTCCGGCCGGCGCCACGGTGACCGCGCGCATCGGCGGCGTCACGGTGCACCGGCGGGGGCCCGGCGCGCTCCCGGGCGTGAACGGTCGCCGGCTCGGCGTCGGAACGACGATCACGTTCATCTACACGAGCCCCAGCTACTTCGGCCGATACAAGGTCGCCCGCGTCACGTCCCGGAACGTGGTGCCGATCAAGAGCGGTTGCACACCGCCGGGGAAGGTGGCTCCGCTGATCCCCAACTGTAAGGTCACCGGCTAATGGCGGAGGAGCTCGCGGCCGCGCCGGTGCCGGCCCCGGAGGAGGACGTGCAGAAGCGGCGCGCGGTCATCGCCGTCTGCGCGGTCGCGCTCGTGGCCGTCGTTGCGGCGTTCTTCGGCGGGCGTGCCGGCGGGGGGAGCGAGAAGACGGTCCACGTGAAGCGCGGCGCCAAGGCGAAGCCCGTTGTCGTCGTGTCGTCGAAGGTCCCGCGCCTCCAGTCCTTGGCGACAGCGTCGATCGCGCCGCTGAAGGCGCCGCCTGCCCCGGCGTCGAGCCCGTCCAGCCCGTCCGGCTCGTCGTCCTCCTCGAGCTCGTCGTCGGGCGGGAGCAGCAGCAGCGGCGGCAACAACGGCGTGATCATCGGCGGCGGATGAGCCGAAGCCTGGTCGTCCGTCACCCCTAGGGACCTGACGGCATGCAGGGCGTGCTCGACCGGGGTGTCATCGTCGCTGGAGACTTCCGCATCGACGGCATCGTCGGCGACGGCGGGATGGGCGTGGTCTACGAGGCGACTCAGCTGTCGCTCGAGCGGACGGTCGCGCTCAAGCTGGTCGCGACCTCCTACAGCCAGGACCTCGCTTTCCGCGAGCGTTTCCGGCGCGAAGGGCGGATCCAGGCCACGCTCGAGCATCCGCACGTCATCGACGTCTACGCCGCCGGGCAGAGCGAGCAGGGCCTCTACCTCGCGATGCGCCTCGTGCGCGGGCCGAGCCTGGCGGCGCTGATCGGGAAGCCGTCGCTGACGGTCGAGCGGACCGTCCACCTCCTGACCCAGATCGCCTCGGCGCTCGACGCGGCGCACGAGGTCGGGCTGGTGCACCGCGACATGAAGCCGCACAACATCCTGATCGACGAGCGGCGCGACCACTCCTATCTCGCCGACTTCGGCGTGACGAAGGCGCGTGGTGCGGTCGGGCTCACGCAGGTGGGCCAGCTCGTCGGGACGCTCGCGTACATGGCGCCCGAGCAGTTCAAGGGCTACGAGGCGACGGAGCAGAGCGACATCTACGCCTTCGGCGCCGTCCTGTTCGAGTCGCTCGTCGGGACGGTGCCGTTCGCAATGCCGACCGAGGCGTCGATCATCAACGCCCACCTCTCGGAGCCCGTCCCGAAGGTGACCGCGCACCGCCCGGAGCTGCCGACCGGGATCGACGACGTGGTCGTGCGCGCGATGGCGAAGGAGCCCGACGACCGGTACACGACGGCGACCGAGCTGATGGACGAGCTCGCCGCGGTGCTGGCGGCGCAGGCGCCGGCGCCGACCACGCTCGTCTCCGACGCCCCAGAGGACGCCGTGCCCGCGACCGCGACGCGCGTCGTGCCGGCGCCCGAGCCGCCTCCGCCTGCGTCCGAGACCCGTGCGGCGACGCCCGAGGAGCACCTCACCGAGGCGCCCGATCAGCCGCCGGCCGGGGCGACGATCGCCTCGCCCACGCCGGAGCCGGAGACGTCGATCGAGGTGCCCGAGCCGGAGATCGCGGTGCCGGACGAGACCACCGTGGGGCCGCCTCCTCCCACCGAGCCGACCACGGTCCCCAAGCGCGAGGTCGCCGCCACGATGGCGGCGCCGCCCGGTCGCGCGGGCGGGTCGAGGCGGATCTGGGCCGTCGGCGCCGTCGCGGTCGCCGGTCTGGCCGTCGCGGCCTTTGTCGGCGGCAAGAGCAGCGCGCCGGAGAAGCAGAAGACCGTGGTCGACCAGACCCGGCGCGAGGCGACGGCGGGCGACGTCGCCGTCACGACGCCGGTGAGCTGGCAGAAGCAGACCAGGGCGCCGAGGATCCCCGGCCTGCGCCTCGCGAACGGCCTCACCGTCGCGCCGTCGGGCGGGAAGGGCGGCGGCCTGACCGCGGCCACGACGCGTAAGGCCTGGCCGACGTTCCTGCCGGCGAGCTTCCGCAAGTCGATCGGCCCGGCCGCGGTCAAGCGGCGGCAGCTCGTCCGGATCGGCGGTCTGAGCGCGTATCGTTACGCCAACGTCAAGCCGAAGGGGTACGACGGGTCGCTGACCGTGTACGCCGTGCCGCAGAGCAGGTCGGAGCTCCTCGTGGCCTGCTACGGCAGTGGAGGCGATCCGCCGGCCCAGTGCGACGACGTCGCGGCCTCGCTGCAGCTGCAGGGCGGCACGGACTACGACCTCGCGCCGTCCGCCGGCTACGCGGCCACGCTCAAACGCGCGGTCGGCTCCCTCAACGGCGCCCGAGCACGCGGCCTCGGCGCGCTCGGGCGGGCGGCGACGCAGAAGACCCAGGCCGCCGCGGCGAGCCGGGTGGCCGCCGCCTACGCGGCCTTCGTCAAGCAACTCGGAGGTGCGGCGCCGACGGCGTACGCGAAGCCGGCGCACACGAGGATCGTCGCGGACGCGCGCGCGTCCCAGCGCGGCTACACGACGCTCGGGAGCGCGGCCTCGGCGGGAAGCGCAGGCAGATACGACGCCGCGCGCAAGCTCGTCCGGGCGCGGGAAGCCGAGTTGCGTGGGGCGCTGAACGAGCTCGGGGAGCTTGGCTACTCCGTCTGAGGGCCTCAGCGCCGCGGCGCGGCCGTGGCAACCAGACACCGGAACGCGTTCTCGATCGCGTCAGTCACTCGGACGCGCTGCCGTCCCGAGCATCCAGACGCCGCGGCCGGATGCGAGCCGCGCGCCCTCGGGCAGGTCGTAGTCGCGGTTCGCGTCGTGGACGACCAGCAGCGGCCGCGGCTCATAGGCGAGCCAGAACTCGAGGTCCTCACGCCGGTAGTCGCCGAGCGAGTCTATGAAGACGAGGTCGGGCTGCCGCCCCACGAACCAGAGCGACCGGCCCTGCCGCACCTCTGCCGGCAGCCCGGCCAGCGCGTCCCGGCCCTGTTGGGCGAAGGCCGGGTCCGGCTCGAACGACACCAGCCAGCCGAGCCCGTTGTCGCGCAGGGCCTCGGCGAGGAAGACCGACGCGATGCCGCGCCCCGTCCCGGCCTCGACGACCAGCTCTGGCTTTGCCGCGCGGACGAGCGCGTAGAGAAGCTCCGCGACCTCGACCTCCACGGCCATCTCGTCCCACTCGAGGAAGGCTCCGTTCGAGCGGGCGAGCATGCGAAGTTCGTCGCGAGTCATCGGGCGTCCCTTTATAGACCGCCGTCGGCAGCGCTCGCTACAGCCGCTTCTTTCTTGACCGTTCCAGGGGCTTCTGCTCTGAATAGAGCATGCTCCTGCGGGAGGTCGAATACGCTCGTGCGTCGAGCGTCGAGGACGCGCTGCGCCTGCTCTCGGCGCACGACGGCGCGCGCGCGCTCGCGGGCGGCCAGACCCTGATCAACGTGATGAAGGCCCGCGCCGCGTCCCCCGACGTGCTCGTCGACCTGAACCGCCTCGACGAGCTGCGCGGGATCGACCTCGCGGGCGACGGCACGCTCACGGTCGGCGCGATGGTGACCTACACGGAGATCCTAGAGTCCGCGGAGGCGCGGGCACGCCCGATCCTGGGCGAGGTCTGCGGCCAGATCGCGGACGTCCAGGTGCGAAACCGGGGCACGATCGGCGGCAACGTCTGCTCGAACGACCCAACCAACCACCTGCCGCCGCTGCTCGTCGCGCTCGGCGCGACGATGACGATCCAGGGCGGTGAAGGGGAGCGAGACGTGGAGGCGCACGAGTTCTTTCTCGGCGTCTACATGACCGCCGTCGGGCTCGGCGAGCTGCTGACGCGGATCTCGATCCCGCCGGGGCGCAGCGACGGCTTCGCGTCGGTGCCGATCGGGCGGGACGGGACGTGCATCGTCAATGCCGCGGCCTCGCTCGAGGACGGCGCCGTGCGCGTCGCGATCGGATGCGTGGACGCGGTGCCGGTGCTCGTGATGCCGGCGTCGGCCGATGCGGACGCCGTGCGCGAGGCCGTGCGCGGCGCGGGCCTCGACCCGCCGGCGGACTTCCACGCGTCGGCGGACTACCGCCGCCACCTCGCCGAGGTGGTCGCGGTGCGCGCGGTCGAGCAGGCCGGGGAGCGGGCGTAGTGGAGCCGGTCACCACGCAGACCGTCGAGGTCGAGGTCAACGGAGTCGAGTACGAGCGCGACGTCGACGCGCGGCGGCTGCTGATCCACTTCCTCCGCGACGACCTCGGCCTGACCGGCAGCCACATCGGCTGCGACACCGGCAACTGCGGCGCCTGCTCGATCATCGTCGACGGCACGCTGCTGAAGAGCTGCATGATGCTGGCCGTCCAGGCCGACGGGGCGAAGATCGAGACGGTCGAGGGGCTCGCCGACGGCGACGAGCTGGCGCCGCTCCAGCAGTCGTTCTCCGACCACCACGCGCTCCAGTGCGGGTACTGCACGCCCGGGATGCTGATGAGCGCGACGGCGCTCCTCCGGCAGAACAAGAGCCCCTCGGACGACGAGATCCGCAAGGCGATCCAGGGCAACCTCTGCCGCTGCACCGGCTACGTGAACATCGTCGAGGCGATCAAGGCGGCTTCGGGCGCGTGACCGAGACGACGACCGTCAGCCCGGCCAAGCCACTCGTCGTCGAGCAGGGCGAAGAGCAGCGCGGCTTCATCGGCACCAGCGTGCCGCGCAAGGAGGACAAGCGGCTCGTCCAGGGCCAGGGCGTCTTCTTCGACGACGTGAAGCGGCACGAGATGGGGTTCGTCCACTTCGTCCGGTCGCCGTACGCCCACGCGCGGATCAAGCACGTCGACGTCACGAAGGCGCTCGAGCTCGACGGCGTCTACGGGACGCTGACCGGCGACGAGGTCGCGATCCTGACGGATCCGTTCTTCGAGCTCTCGACGCCGCCCGGCGCGCATGTCAAGGACTACGCGCTCGCCGTCGGCACCGCACGTCACGTCGGCGACCCGGTCGCAGCCGTGGTTGCCCGGACGCGCGAGCTCGCGCGCGACGCGGCCGAGCTGGTCGAGGTCGAGTACGAGCCGCTGCCGCACGTGCTCGACGGGGAGGAGGCGCTGAAGGACGAGGTGCTCCTCCACGACGACGCCGGCTCGAACACGGTCTGGTCGGGCGTCTTCGACTGGGGCGACTTCGACGCCGCGCTCGAGGAGGCCGACCACGTCGTCCGGATCGAGCGGCTCCACTTCGACCGCTTCTCGTCGACGCCGCTCGAGTGCTCCGGCGTGCTCGTCGAGTACAACCGCGGCACCGGCCAGTGGACGCTCCACGGGAACCACCAGATGCCGGGAATCGGTGCAATCTGGATGGCGCCGGCGCTGCGCGTCGGTCTCGACAAGCTCCGCTTCGTCAGCCAGGACATCGGCGGCGGCTTCGGCAACAAGATCACGCTCCATCCGCAGTTCACGGCCTGCTGCCTGCTCGCCCGCAAGCTCAACCGGCCCGTGCAGTGGACGGAGTGGCGCACGGACCAGCACACCGCCAACACGCACGGAAACGAGCGCACGTTCCTCGACGTGACGGTCCCCGTGAAGGCGGACGGCACGATGCTGGGCTTCTCCGTTCGGGCGATCGACGACTGCGGCGCCTTCCCCCGCTACGAGCCGCTCGGCTGCATCATCTGGGCGCAGGTGACGCCGGGCTGCTATCGCTGGCGGAACGTGCGCGTCGACTTCACGCAGGTCTGCACCAACAAGTCGCCGACCGCGCCGAACCGCGGCTACTCCCGCATGCAGCACCTCTGGCTGACCGAGCGGATCGTCGACATCGTCGCGCAGGAGCTCGGCCTCGACCCGGTCGCTGTGCGCAAGCAGAACTACGTCAAGCAGGAGGAGTTCCCGTACGAGACGCCCAACGGCTGCGTCTACGACTCCGGCGACTACGCACGCTGCCTCGACATCGCGCTCGAGCTGGTCGGCTACGAGAAGATCGAGGAGCGGCGGGTCGACGCCGAGGCGCGCGGGAAGCTGCTCGGCGTGGGGATCGGCTCCACCCTCGACTCGGGCACGAACAACTTCGGCCAGTCGATGATCCTCAACCCGGACCTGCAGTTCTCCGGGAACAACGAGGTCGCGACGGTGAAGCTCGACATCTTCGGCGAGGTCGTCGTGACGCTCGGCACCGTCCCGCAGGGCCAGGGCCACGAGACGACGACCGCGCAGGTCGTCGCCGACACCATCGGCTGCACCCCCGACGACGTCCACGTCCGGGCCGGGCACGACTCGTACTGGAACTCGCACGCCGGCTTCTCGGGCACCTATGCCTCCCAGTTCGCGGTCACCGGCCTCGGGGCGGTGAAGGGCGCCGCCGACAAGCTCGCCGTCGAGATGAAGTCGCTCGCCGCCGCCGTGTTCGGCTGCCCGGTCGACGCGATCGAGCTCGCGGAGGGGCACGCGCGGATCAAGGGGAACCCCGAGGCGGCGCTCCCGTTCATGGCGCTGGGCGCGATCCTCAACGCGAACAACGCCGGCCTGCCCGAGGACCTCGACGTGACGCTCAACGTCCGCCACGTCTACCGGCCGCCGTTCGAGAAGCCGGACCTCGAGCGGAAGTACGGGAACCTCACGCTCACGTACGCGACGCAGGTCCACGCCTGCATCGTCGAGATCGACCCCGACACGGGCGTCTACGACATCGTCGACTACGCCGCCGTCGACGACTGCGGGAAGCGGATCCATCCGCAGATCGTCGAGGGCCAGGTGCACGGCGCGACCGCGCACGCGCTCGGCGCGGCGACGCACGAGTGCTTCACCTACGACGACGAGGGCAACCTCCTGACGCCGAACTTCTACGACTACCACGTGCCGCACGCGCTCGACATGCCCCCGATGCAGACCGGCTACATCGAGTCGGAGTCCCCGTTCACGCCGCTCGGCGCGAAGGGGATGGGGGAGGGCGGCGGCGCCGGGATCCACGCCGTCTGCGCTGCGTTGCAGGATGCCCTGGGCCGCCGCGGCGAAGGCCCCATCGTCTGGCGGAGCTGCAATCCGTACCACCGCGTGTGGGACCTGCTCCAGCGACCCGACGAGTCACGTAAGCTCGTCTCCGTGGAGAGCAGATGAAGGTCGAGGGCGAGCGCGAGTTCGAGGCACCGCTGGAAACGGTCTGGGAGGTCCTGAACGACCCCTCCCGGATGGCGCAGACGATGCCCGGCGTCGAGTCGTTCGACATCCAGGACGACACGCACTGGCGCGCGAACGTGAAGGTGCCGCTCGGCCTCGGCGGTCTGAAGATGTCGATCGACTTCGAGAAGACCGAGGAGCGCGAGCCGGAGTTCGCGAAGCTGCACGCAAAGGGCAACGGCGTCGGGGCGATCATGAACATGGACACCGCGTTCCACCTGAGCGACGGGGGCGGCGAGACGACGCACATGAAGTGGGAGGCGGACGTCCACCTCCTCGGCCCGGTCGCGTCGATGGGGCAGCGGGTGCTGCAGCCGATCGTGAACCAGCAGGTGACGCAGGTGCTGTCGGCGCTGGACCAGCAGGTCCAGGACGCCAAGACGGAGTGACCGGCGCGTAGCGCCGGATGCGGTTCGCTACCGGGTGGTCGGCGCCGGCGAGGCCGGAGCGATCGCGGCTGCGCTCGCCGATCTCCACCTCGAGGCGATGCGGCACGGGATGGCGCTGGGCCTCCTCGACCCCGTCGAGCGCGAGGGGCTCGAGCGGACCTACCGGGAGGTCGTCGGCGCGGTCGACGAAAGCGGGCGCGTGATCGTCGTCGCCCAGGCCGGCGAGGTGATCGTCGGGATGGCGCACCTCGAGCCGAGCCGGGCGGCGAACGCGGCGCACCGGGCCGAGGTGCAGCGGGTCGCCGTCGCGGGCGAGGCGCGCGGGCAGGGCGTCGGCCGCAGCCTGATGGCCGCGGTCGAGGAGGAGGCGCTGGGTCGCGGCCTGACGCTGCTCTGGCTGACGACGCACGACGGCACAGCCGCGGCGAGCTTCTACGACGCGATCGAGTACACGAGGCTGGGCGTGATGCCGAACTACTCCCGCCTGCCGGACGGGACGCTCGCCCCGGGCGCGTTCTACTACCGGGACCTCGGCACTCCGGCCGCCGGTTCGCGCCGAAAGTGAGACTTTTCGTGCACACGTGCCCGTTCCAGACGCGTCCAGGGACTGTCCCTGGACACGGTCTGGACTGGACGCGGCCGCATCGAGACAAGAGTGTGACGATTCATCCACAGGCCTTTCGGGTGCTCGTCGTGGCGTCGTCTTCCCCGTAGCTGAGAAGATCGCGGCGAATGCCGCCGCCGTTCCGGATCGGGGTCATGCAGCTGACGATGGAGCCGCTCGACGAGATGCTCGCGTCCGCGCGCGAGATGGACGCGGCCGGAATGGACACGATCTGGCTCGCCGAGGCGTACCCGTGGTGGCGCAAGCACGGGATGGAGGCGCGCTCGTCCACGGTGACGTCCGCGCTGATCGCGCGCGAGACCGAGCGGCTGACGGTCGGCTGGGGGATCATCTCCCCGTTCACGCGCCATCCCGTCCAGGTCGCGATGGACGCGCGCGTCGTCCAGGAGGCCGCCGGTGAGGGGCGGTTCATCCTCGGCTTCGGGACGTCCAAGATCTTCCTCAACAACGCCCGGCTCCAGACGAAGCGGACGCTCGGCCCGATGCGCGACGCGGTCGAGATCGTGCGCGGCGTCCTCGGCGGCTGCGCGTTCGAGTACAGCGGCGAGACCTGGAGCGCATCCGTGCCCGCGCTGCAGGACGGCGCCCACACGCCGCGGGGCGTGCCGCCCGTGTACGTCGCCGCGACCGCGCCGAAGATGCAGGCGCTCGCAGGCGAGATCGCCGACGGCTGCCTGACGCCGTCGATCACGACGCCGGCGTTCGTCCGCTACACCCGCGAGAACGTCGACGCCGACATCGACATCGGCTGCACGGTCGTCGCCTCGATCCACGAGAGCGACCGTGCCGCGGGCCGCGACGGCGCGCGCGAGATCGCCGGCATGTACCTCGCAAACAAGGTCCAGAACATCCAGGGCGCCGCGGACACGCTGCTCGACCTCGCCGGGCTCGAGCAGGACGAGATCCGCCCGGTCGCCGAAGCGATGGAGCAGGGCGGCCGGCTCGCGGCGAAGGAGCAGGTCAGCGACGCGATCCTCGACAAGTGCAGGCCGATCGCCGGCACGCCCGACGACTGCATCGCCGCGATCGAGGAGTACCGCGAGGCGGGCTGCACGCACGTGATGCTGGAGCTCTGGGGCGACCGCCGGCACGAGCAGATCCGCCTCTTCGGCGAGCGCGTGCTCCCGCACTTCCGCTCGTGATGGCGATCCAGCCCGACGTCTCGAAGTGGGACGCCTGGCGGCCGGATCAGGTCGCCCGGCTGTTCTCCGGCGTGTCCGCGCCGTGGTACATCGCCGGCGGCTGGGCGATCGACCTCTTCCTCGGTGCAGAGCGCCGGCCGCACGAGGATCTCGAGATCGCTGTTCCGGGCAGCAGGTTCGACGAGTTCACGGAGGCACTTCGGCCTTTCGATCTGTTCGTCATCACCGCGCCTCACGAGGCGGTCCCGCTCGCGCTCGCCCGCAGCCGCCTCGCCGATACGCACCAGACCTGGGTGCGCGAGCCGACGACGGGAGCGTGGCGGCTCGACATCTTCCGTGAGCCCTCCATCGGCGAGACCTGGATCTGTAGGCGTGACTCGTCGATCCGTCTGCCATACGCGGAGCTGGTCGAGCGAACCGACGACGGTATTCCCTACGGCCGCCCGGAGGTCGTCCTGCTCTTCAAGGCCAAGCGGCCCGAAGAGGAGAAGAACCGAGGTGATCTTGCCGCCGTGCTTCCGCGGCTCGGAGCTGAGCGCCAGGGATGGCTCCGCGAGGCGCTGGCGCGCGTCCACCCGGGCCATCCATGGCTCGGCGAGCTCGAGCGGTGCGCGGCGTGACGAGCCTTCACATCGACCGCGAACGGCTGGCCGAGCTCGCGATCCGGCTCGTCTCGACGCCGTCTTTCACGGGCTCCGAGGAGGCGTGCGCCGACGTCATGCGCGCCGTGCTCGAGGAGCTCGGCCTCCAGGTGCAGTGGCAGCAGGTCGAGGACGGCCGCGCGAACGTCGTCGGGACCTGGCCGGGTGACGGCGGCGGGCCGACGCTCATGTTCAACGGGCACATGGACACGTCGTACTCCGGGCGCGAGCCGTGGCTGCAGGGGATCCCGGGATTCCAGCCGGAAGGGTTCGAACGGGACGGCCGGATCTACGGGCTCGGCATCTCGAACATGAAGGGCGCTCTCGCCTGTTACGTGGAGGCGGTGCGGGCCTTGCGCGAGGCGGGTGTACGGCTGCGCGGGGACGTCCTCGTGGCCGCCGTCGCGGGGGAGATCGAGAAGACGCAGCAGGGGGACGCGCAGGGCGCGGAGTACCGCGGCTATGCGGCCGGCTCGCGCTACCTCGTCACCCACGGCGGCGCCGCCGACGTCTGCATTCTCGGCGAGCCGACCGAGAACAAGGTCGTGCTGGCCCATTTCGGCTCGCTCTGGCTCCGGCTCTCGACGCACGGCCCGTTCATCCACACGGCGTTCAGCGAGGGGCGACGCGACGAGAACTCGATCCTGCGCATGCGGCCGGTGCTCGATGCCGTGCTCGAGTGGCTGCCGCGGTGGGAGGAGGAGATGGGGTTCGACGAGGTGCGCGGGGTGGCGAACATCGGCGGCATCGAGGGCGGGTTCGGCTGGCGCGCGTCGCGCACGCCGCACCGAACCGACCTGTTCCTCGACCTCCGCGTTCCGCCGGACGTCGAGATGGCCGAGGCGCGTCGCCGCGCCCTCGAGTTCGCTCGCTCGCTCGACGGCGTCGAGGCGGAGGTCTACGTGACGGCGCCCGGCGCGCGGATCGACGAGGGCCACCCGCTCGTGGCGGCGCTCGACCGCGCGCACGAGGCGGTCTTCGGCGCGGCGCCCGAGCGCGACGTGACGCGCTGGTTCTCCGATGCGTCCGTCCTTACCCGATACGGGATCCAGACCGTCAACTACGGCACGTCGAGCGGGCTCCCGGATGCGGAGCTCGGCGAGAATCTCAGCCGTGGACGGTCTCGTGAGGACGGCCGAGGTCTACGCCCGCGCGGCCGCGGACGTCTGCGGGGTCGTCCCGTGAGCGTCCACGATCCCTACGTTCTCCCGGAGGGGCTCCCGGTTCCGGTCGACGACGGCGGCGCCGACCATCTGGCCGGGCTCGAGCTCCCGCAGCTCGTGCTCCCGTCGTCGCAGGGGCCGGTCGATCTCGCGGAGCTCGCCGCCGAACGGCTCGTGCTGTACGTCTATCCCCGCTCCGGCCGCCCCGGGCTGCCGATGCTGCCCGGCTGGGACGAGCTCCCCGGCGCGCGCGGGTGCACGCCGCAGTCGTGCGGGTTCCGGGACCATGCGAGCGGGCTGGCCGCGCTCGGCGCGCGCGTCGCCGGCGTGAGCGCGCAGTCGCTCGAGGATCAGGTCGAGTTCGCCGGGCGCAACCGGATCCCGTACCCGGTCATGAGCGACGAATGGCTCGAGCTCGAGCGTTGGCTCGGCCTGCCGACCTTCGACGTGGAGGGGCTGACGCTCTACAAGCGCCTGGCGCTCGTCGCCGAGCAGCGCCGGATCGTCAAGGTCTTCTACCCCGTGTTCCCGCCGGACCGAAACGCCGAGGAGGTGCTCGCATGGCTGACCGAGCGCACCTGAGGCCGCTGGACGCCTTCCTGCCGTCCTACGAGTTCGCCGAGCAGCACTCGGTCTCGATCGGCGCCGACGCCGCGCGTGCCGACCGCGCCCTCCGCGAGGTGACGTTCGGGGACGTCCCTCTGATGCGCGTCCTGCTGTTCGCGCGTGGCATCCGCAGACCGCGCGCGGACGAGACGGTGATCGGAGCGATGACGCGACGCTCCACCATGCTCGAGGACGTCCCCGGCGAGGGCCTCGTGCTTTCGACCATCGGCCCGTTCTGGCGACTTCGCCGGGGCCCGGACGACGAGCCGCCGGCGACCGCGGTGGTCGACTTCCGCGCCGAGCCCGGACGCTTGACGACCGAGACCCGTGTCCACGTCGAGGATCTCGGCTCACGACGGAAGTTCGCACGCTACTGGCGGGTCATCCGCCCCTTCAGCGGGCTCACGCGGATCCTGGTGCTGCGGGCGGCGAAGCGGCGTGCGGAGGCGGCAGCGTGAAGCTCGTGACCTTCGACGACGGCCTGGTCGGAGAGGTGCGCGACGGCGCCGTCACGCGGCTCGACGTCGGATCGATGCGCGAGTACTTCGAGCGCGGCGGGTCGGTCGAGGCGACGGGCGAAGAGCGGGCCCTCGAGGACGTCCGGCTGCGCGCGCCGATCGTCCCGAAGAAGTTCCTGCATACGGCCGGCAACTTCAGGGAGCACGAGGAGGAGTCGAAGCGGGTCGGCTGGTCGCACGAGATCGCGCCCTGGATCGTCTTCTTCCAGAACGTCGACGCGATCGTCGGGCCGGACGAGCCGGTGGTCTATCCCGAGCACCTGACGGAGGAGCTCGACTACGAGCTCGAGCTCGCGGTCGTGATCTCGAAGCCCGGGAAGTGGTTCACGCCGGAGCAGGCGGAGGACTACATCGGCGGCTACGTGATCTTCAACGACATCACCGCCCGCGACATCCAGCGGCGCGAGATGCGCTCGGGCGTGTTCTCCTTCTGCAAGGGCATCGACACCTTCTGCCCGCTGGGGCCCTGGATCGTGACGCCGGACGAGCTCGGCGACCCGCGCGACCTGCGGATGGAGCTGCGCGTCAACGGCGAGCGACGCCAGGAGTCGTACAGCGGGAACATGTCCGTCACGATCCCGGAGATCCTGAGCCACTACTCGGCGCTCGGGTACTCCGCGGGCGACGTCGTCTCGACCGGGACGGTGAGCGGCGTGGCAGGCTTCAGCGAGGACGCCGCCTCGCTCTACCTGAAGCCGGGCGACGTGATCGAGGCGGAGATCGAGCGGATCGGCGTCCTCCGCAACCCGGTCGTCTCGTGGCAGGACGCGCACGGCGAGCCGGCGCCGCCGCGGGTCCAGTGGTGACCCGTCCCTGACGTGGGCTGGCCCCGGGACGACGGCAAGCTCGACCGCGTCCGGCGGCTGATGGCCGAGCAGGAGCTCGATGCGATCGTCGCCCGCGCCCCCGACAACGTCCTCTACCTGACGAACTTCTGGCCGATGAAGGGCTACGACGCGGTCGTCTTCCCGCGCGAGGGAGAGCCGGTGCTCATCTGCCTCGAGGCGTCGGCGGACGACGCGGCGCGCATGAGCTGGACCGAGGACGTGCGCTTCTTCGCCGGGTACGACCCGTCGGACCCCCGCCCGCCGACGGCGCGTACGCTCGAGCTCGCGCGCGACGCGGCGAGCGGGTACCAGCGGGTCGGCCTCGAGCTCTCGCTCGGCACGCAGGCGTCGGATCGCATGGTGGGGGAGCCCACGACGTACACGCGCGCCTGGTTCGACGGGTTCCCGGACGCCGCCGACGCGACGCCGCTGCTCGCGGCCGCGCGGGCGACCAAGACCGAGCAGGAGATCGAGCGGGTCCGCCTCGCCAACGCGATCGCGGCAGCGGCGATGGAGCACGTCGTCGGTGAGCTCCGGCCGGGGATGAAGGAGAGCGAGGCGGCGGCGCTGTGGCAGGGGTTCGTCCACGGCGAGGGCACGGGCTGGGACGGCGGCAAGGTCGAGCTCGCGCTCGGCTACTCGCTCGTCTGGTCGGGCGAGGGCATCCGCACGTTCACGGCCACGGCCGACCGCCCCGTGCAGGAGCACGAGCCGACGCTGTTCGAGATCTGGGTCTGCGCGGACGGCTACTGGGCCGACCACACGAAGAACGTCTGCCCGGGCGAGCCGACCGCCGCCTACGCGGAGCTGGAGGAGCAGCTGATGTCTGTGTACACAGACATCACTCGGGGATGCCGACCCGGCTCGGACCTGGCCGAGCTGGACAGAGCGATGCGCGCGGGCCTGTCCGACATGGGCTATCCGGGGCAACCGACTCATCCGATTTGTCACGGAGTCGGCGCACGCGCGCACGAGCCGCCCTATGCGCACCAGGCCGGAGAGGGCACGGTCGAGGAGGGCATGGTGCTGGCGATCGAGCCGGGCGTCTACTGGGACGGCGGCGGCGGGCTCCGCGTCGAGGACAACTTCCTGATCACCGCGGACGGGGCCGAGAAGCTCTCGTCCTTCCCCGACGGGATCGTGCGGCAGTGACGGGCGGGGCGGAGTTCTGGACCGGTGCCCTGAACGAGGGCTTCGCGCTCGACGCCGAGGTCGGCTTCTACGACACGACGCTGCGCGACGGCGAGCAGACGGTCGGCGTCGTCCTCAGCCCCGAGGAGAAGCTCGAGCTCGCGCACGGTCTCGACGAGCTCGGCATCGAGCGAATCGAAGCCGGCTTCCCGCGCGTCTCCGAGGACGACTACCGCGCCGTCGAGCTGATCGCCGCCGCCGGCCTGGGCGCCGAAGTCTGGGGCTTCTCCCGCGCAGTCCCCGCGGACGTCGACGCGCTCGTCGAGCTCGGGGTCGAGGCGAGCGTGATCGAGTCGCCGATCTCCGACCTGAAGCTCGAGGCGCTCGGCGTCTCGCGCGAGCGGATGCTGGAGCGGATCACGGCCGCGATCGCGAACGCGGTCGAGCACGGGATCCACGTCGCCTTCTTCGGCGTCGACTCGACCCGCGCCGCCCCGGAGTACTTCGCCGACGTGTACCGAGCGGCGGTCGAGGCGGGTGCGAAGGAGGTGGTCGTGGTCGACACGATCGGGATCGCGGCGCCGGAGGCAGCGGAGTCCCTCGTGCGCCGGACGCGCGAGTGGGTCGGCCCGGGGATCCCGGTTCACTGGCACGGGCACAACGACTTCGGGCTCGCGACCGCCTGCTCGCTCGCGGCGGTGAAGGGAGGTGCGCGCTGGATCCAGGGGACGATCAACGGGATGGGCGAGCGGGCGGGCAACGCGAGCCTGCCGGAAGTCGCGCTCGCCCTCCATGGCCTCTACGGCGTCGAGACGAACCTGAGGCTCGAGCGGGTGCGGGCCTTCTCCGCCCGGCTGCGCGACCTGTGCGGCTACGAGCTCGAGCCCTTCAAGCCGTTCGTGGGCGAGAACCTCTTCACGCGCGAGTCGGGCGCCGTCGCGAGCCAGTTCCACGACCCGCCGGCGATCGAGCCGTACTCCTCCGCGGTCGTCGCCGCCGAGCGGCGCATCGTCCTCGGCAAGAAGAGCGGCATCGACTCGATCCGGATCAAGGCAGCGGAGCTCGGCCTCGACCTCGACGACGCGGCGCAGCGCGACCTGCTCGTCCGCGTGAAGGAGCTCGGCACGCGGAAACGGGGGCTCGTCACGGACGAGGAGTTCCTGGAGCTGGCGCGGCGTGGCTGACCACGACGCGGTCATCGTCGGTAGCGGGATCAACTCGCTCGCATGCGCCGCGCTGCTCGCCCGTGCGGGGTGGAGCGTCCGCGTGCTCGAGCGGGAGGACGTCCTCGGCGGAGCCGTCCGGACGGCCGAGCTGACCGAGCCGGGGTTCCTTCACGACGTGTTCAGCGCCTGGCACCCACTCTGGGTCGGGGGCGCCGCCCACGCGCAGCTCGGCGACGACCTCGCACAGCGCGGGCTCGAGTACCTGAACACGGAGCACCCCACCGGGACGCTGTATCCGGACGGCGAGGCCGCGTTCCTGACCACCGACACGGAGGCGAACGCCGCGGAGCTCGACCGGCATGCATCCGGCGACGGCGACGCGTGGCGCGAGACGATCGCCGGCTTCGGCGCGCAGGCCGAGCTCGCGTTCGGCGTCCTCGGGACGGAGCTCTGGTCGGGCGGCGGCGCCGGGCTCGCCCTCAAGGCGTTCCGTCGGCTCGGGCGGAACGGCCTCGCGGCGTTCGGCGCCGAGCTCGTCCGGTCGAGCCGCGACTGGCTCGTCGAGACGTTCCGGTCGGAGCGGGCGCACGGGCTCCTCGCCCCCTGGGTGCTGCACACCGGCCTCGGGCCCGACGCGGCCGCGTCGGGCTTCATGACCCGCGTGATCGCCTTCGCGATCGAGGCCGGCGGGATGCCGATCCCACGCGGCGGCGGAGCGCGCCTCGTCGATGCGCTCGTGCGCCTGATCGAGGACGAGGGCGGCGTCTGTGAGACGGGAATGGACGTCGAGGGGATCCTCGTCGGGAACGGGCGCGCCGAAGGTGTCCGCCTCGCCGGCGGCCTCACCATGACGGCCGACCGCGCCGTGATCTGCAACGTCACCCCGACCCAGCTGTACGGACGGCTGCTCGCGCCGGGCGACGTGCCGGAGGACGTCGCCGAGGCCGGCCGACGCTTCCGGTACGGCCGTTCGGAGATGCAGATCCACCTCGCGCTCTCCGAGCCGCCGCGGTGGGAGGGCGACGACCGCCTCGGCCGGACGGCGCTGATCCACCTGACGCAGGGGCTCGACGGCGTCTCGCGCGCGGTCAACGAGGCCGAGCGAGGTCTGCTGCCCGCCGAGGCGACGGTGGTCGTCGGCCAGCCGCTGACGATGGACGAGTCGCGCGCTCCCGCGGGCAAGGGCATGCTCTGGATCCAGCTCCAGGAGCTCCCCTGGCACGTCAAGGGCGATGCCGCCGGCGAGCTCGACGCCGGGGACGGGACCTGGACGGAGAGCCTGCGCGAGCGCTACGCGGACCGCATCCAGGCGCGGATCGCACGCCACGTCCCGAACCTCGACTCCTCGATCGTCCGCCGCGTCGTCCTGTCCCCGGCCGACCTGCAGGCCGCGAACATCAACCTCGAGCAGGGGGATCCTTACTCCGGCTCGCTCGCCCTCGACCAGAACTTCCTCTTTCGCCCCTTCGCGCGGCAGCCGGGCCACCGGACGCCGGTCGAACGGCTGTTCCACATCGGCGCGAGCACGTGGCCGGGCCCCGGTCTCGGCGCCGGGTCCGGGACGCTCGTTGCGCAGGAGCTGCTCAAGCCGCCTGCGGCGAGCCGGTTCGCCGCCCGCGTGCGCGGTCTCGTGCAAGCGTAGGATTGCCTGCATCGGGGCGTCTTTTTCCATCTCGCAGATCACGACCATGACGTCCACCTTCACGGACGACGTCCGGGCGTACGCGGACGCCGGCGCCGAGGCGATCGGGATCTGGGAGATGAAGCTGGAGGATCCGGGCGGTGACGCCGCAGCGCTCGAGCTGCTCGAGGCTGCTGGGCTTGGCTCCGCGGCCGCGATTCCCGCGGTCCCGTCGATCCTGCCGCTGCCGCTGATGGAGGGGCCGGAGGAGCCGGCCGAGCGGGTCGAGGCGATCTGCGCGTCCCTGCACCGGCTCGCGCCGTTCGGGCCGTCCGGCGTCGTGTGCCTGACCGGCCCCGGTGAGGACCGCGACAGCGTCGTCGAGGGCCTCCAGACGATCGGCGACGAGGCCGAGCGGGCCGGCGTCCGGATCGGGCTCGAGCCGATCAACAGGGTCGGCGGCGAGAACTGGACGATGATCACGTCCCTGCCGGAGGCGGTCGACCTGCTCGAGGACGCCGACCGCCCGGCGCTCGGGATCCAGTTCGACGCGTGGAACCTCTGGAACACGGAGACGCTGCTCGACGACATCGAGCGCCACGCCGACCGCTTCGTCGGCGTCCACGTCGCCGACTGGCGTGAGCCCACCCGCAGCTGGTGCGACCGCGTCCTGCCCGGCGACGGCGTCGCCGACCTGCCAGCAATCCTGGGCGCGCTCGACTGCGCCGGCTGGGACGGCTACTACGACGTCGAGATCTTCTCGGACAACGGCGCCTTCGGGAACGCGTGGCCGGACTCCCTGTGGGACGTCCCGGCCGCGGGCCTCGCGCGCCGCGCACGGCAGGCACTCGAGCGCGTCTGGGAGGCGCGAATCCGAACCACCGTTGACCAGGTATCGCCCGGTGCCCTGTAATCGACCAATGATCAGACAAGAGGAGGGCGGCTAGATGAGAGCACGAGGGAGGTTGGCGTCCGCTATGGCGGCGCTGCTGGCGGTGGCGCTGCTGGGGAGCGCGATCGCCGCCACGGCCGGGACGCACAAGGTCCAGGCGAAGAAGCCGATCGTGATCGGCTGGGCCTACGACAGCTCGGGCGCGATGGCACCGTTCGACAACCCGGCGCTGGCTGCGGCGAAGCTCGAGATCGCGGCGCTCAACCGGAAGGGCGGCGTGCTCGGGGCCAAGATCCAGCTGAAGACCTGCGACACGCAGGGGAACAAGCCCGACATCGCGAAGGCGTGCGCGCTCCGCCTGCTAGGCGAGAAGGCGAACATCATCTTCACGACCTGCGACGTCGATCTCGCCGCGCCGGTCGTGAAGGAGGCGATCGACTCCGGCCACCTCGCGGTCGCGTCCTGCATCGGCACCGACCAGATGGGGCCGAAGCGGTTCGGCACGAAGGGTCGGCTCGCGTTCAGCTTCGGCAACGTCGCCCAGGACGAGGGGTCGGCGATGGCGCAGTACGCGTGGAGCCGGGGCTGGCGGCGCGCCGCGCTCGCGACCGACACCGTGATCGTCTACTTCAAGAACGTCGTCCAGGCGTTCGAGGCGCGGTGGAAGCAGCTCGGCGGGACGATCGTGGCGAGGGAGACCTACCAGTCGCTCGGCGGCAACAACGTCCAGAACGCCGTCACGCGCCTCAACGGTGTCCGGTCGGACGTGATCGTGACGTCGACCGCGGGCGCGTTCGGCGCCCTCTCGACGATGATGACCGGCCTCCGGTCGCTGGGGAACAACACGCCGGTCCTCAACTCGTGGGCCGGTGACGGCACCTACTGGCTGCCGACCAGTCCGAAGGTGACCAACTACTGGTTCGTCACGTTCGCGTCGTCGTTCGGCGACGACCCGAGCAAGGCCGTCAACAGGCTCGCCAAGAGCGTCAAGGCGGCGACGGGCGGCTTCATCACGGGCCCGTCGGCGATCGACGGCGTCGCCACGGCGATCAGGCGCGCGCACGGGTCGACGAAGGGCCTCGTGCTCGCGAAGATCATGGAGAACTTCAGGAAGGTGCCGACGATCTCCGGGAACGTGAGCTTCTCGAAGAACCTCCACACGGTGTTCGGCCGGCGGTACCGCGTGATCCGGATCCAGAACAACGTCCCCAAGGTCGTGGGAACGGTGGTCGCGAAGAAGGTTCCCAAGATCTGACGGGATTGGCTGCGGCGGCTGCCGAGCACGGAAACGGGAGGCCCGGAGAGACGCTCCGGGCCTCCGCCGTTTCGCGCTCGTTCGAGGGAATCCACGCGTTGCGCGACGTGACGTTGGAGCTGGCGCGCGGGGAGGTGGTCGGCCTGATCGGGCCGAACGGCGCGGGCAAGTCGACGCTCGTGAACGTCCTGACGGGGTTCGACCTCCCGACCTCGGGCACCGTCGAGCTCGCGGGACGTGACGTGACCCGGTGGTCGCCGGGCCGCCGCGGCCGGCACGGCCTCGCGCGCACGTTCCAGCACAGCCACACCTTCCGGGCGCTGACCGTGCGCGAGAACGTCGAGGTCGCGGCGCTCGGCGTCCACGCGGGCCCGCGGGAGGCGCGGGAGCGGGCGCAGCGGCTGCTCGACCTGCTGGGCCTCGCGGCCCAGGCAGGCCGGCCGGCGTCCGAGCTCCCGCAGGGGGACGAGCGCCGCCTGGGCGTGGCGCGGGCGCTTGCGACCGAGCCCCGGTTCGTCCTCCTCGACGAGCCCGGTGCGGGGCTGCCCGAGGCCGAGGTGCCGGAGCTCTCCGCCGCGATCGCCTCGGTGCGCGGCGAGCACGGGGCGGGGGTGCTTCTGATCGACCACAACATGGCGCTGATCATGGATCTCTGCGACCGGATCTACGTGCTCGACCAGGGCCGCACGCTCGCCGAGGGCACGCCGGCCGAGATCCGCGGCAATCTCGACGTCGCGGCCGCGTACCTCGGCGAGAGCGCCGTCCAGGAAGACGCGTGACGGTTCCCGCTCTCGAGCTCGAGGACGTCGAGGTCCGGCACGGCGCCGTCGTGGCCGTGCGCGGGCTCTCGCTCTCCGTCGACCGAGGCGAGATCGTGGGGCTGATCGGTCCGAACGGAGCGGGGAAGTCCTCGACGCTCAACACGATCATGGGCGCCGTGCGGCCGAGCGCGGGCGACATCCGTCTCGACGGGCGCTCCGTCGTCGGCCGCACCCCCGAGGCGGTGGCCAGGAGAGGCATCGCCATCGTCCCCGAGGGCCGCCGCATCTTCGCCGAGCTCACGGTCGAGGAGAATCTGCGGCTCGGGATGTCGGCGCGGCGCGCGACACGCGAGGAAGTCGAGCGCGTGCACGACCTCTTCCCGATCCTGCGCGACTTCCGGCGCCGACAGGCCGGCGTCCTCTCCGGCGGCCAGCAGCAGCAGCTCGCGATCGCGCGGGCCCTCGTCGCTGCCCCCGACGTCCTTCTCCTCGACGAGCCCTCGCTCGGGCTCGCCCCGCGGTTGGTCGATCTCGTCTTCGAGGCGCTGACGGCGATTCGCGACCAGGGGCTCGCCGTCCTGCTCGTCGAGCAGCGGGCGCAGCGCACCGTTGCGCTCGCCGCGCGCTCTCACGTCCTCTCCAACGGGCAGGTGCGACTCACGCTCGGCCCCGAATCCGCGGACGACACCGAGACGATGGTGGCCGCGTACTTCGCATGACGCTGGCGATCCTCGGAACCGACTGGCACACGTTCGCCGGCTGGTGCGCGGACGCCGTCGGGCTCGGTTCGATCTACGCGCTCATGGCGGTCGGGATCGGGCTCGTCTTCGGCGTGCTGCGGCTCGTCAACTTCGCGTACGGGCAGCTCGTCATGGCCGGCGCGTACGCCATCGCGTACGGCTCGGGGCGAGGCTGGCCGCTCTGGACGTCGATTCTGCTGTGCTTCGCCGTCGTCCTCGCCCTGTCGCTCGCGATGGACCAGGTCGTCTTCCGGCCGCTCCGCGGCCACACGCCCGCGGTGATGCTCGTCGCGACGTTCGCGGTCGCCTTTCTCATGCAGAGCATCGCCCTGCTCTGGTTCGGCCCGCTGGGGAAGATCGCGACCTCGCTCGCCTCGCTCAACCGGCCGGTGACGATCGGGGACACCGACATCCGGAAGATCGCGATCGTCGCGACGGTCGTCGCAGCGGCCGCTCTCCTGGCGCTTGTCGTCCTGCTCGAACGCACGCGCGTCGGCCTCGAGATGCGGGCCGCTGCGCTCGACTTCTCGACCGCGCGCCTGCTCGGGGTGCGCGCAAACCGCGTGATCGGCTCCGCCGTGCTGATCTCCGGCCTGCTCGCCGCGATCGTCGCTGTGCTGCTGACGGTGCAGAACCCGCTCGTGCAGCCGGACTTCGCGCTGCGGGACACGATCGTCGTCCTCGCCGGAGTCGTTCTCGGCGGGATGAACCGGCTCGTCTCGGCGACGCTCGGTGGGTTCGCGATCGGCTTCGCCTCGGGCTTCCTCGGCGGCGCGCTCCCGACCAACCAGAGCCAGTACCTCCCCTCGTTCCTGTTCGCCGCGGTGATCCTCGTCCTCGTAGTCCGGCCGGGCGGGCTGTTCACGCGCGAGGGGCAGCGGGCTGTGGAGCGCGTATGAGGCGCGCCGGGGCGGCTGCGGTTCAGTTGGCGGGTCCCGTGGTCCTGATCGTCGCGGCGGCCCTCCTGGGCACGCTCGTCTCGAAGTCGACCGAGACGTACTTCCTGAGCGCACTCGTCAACGTCACGATCGTCGTGGCGCTCTACGTGTTCATCGGCAACTCGGGCGTCGTCTCGTTCGGGCATGTCAGCTTCGTCGCGGTCGGTGCCTGGTTTGCCGGCGTCCTGACCGTGCCCGTCTCGGAGAAGCCGGCCGTGATGCCGAACCTCCTCGGCTTCCTGCAGGACCGGACGGTCGGGAACATCCCGTCGCTCGCGCTCGCCGCCGCAGTCGGCGCCGCCTACGCGCTCGTCGTCGGGCTGCCACTGATGCGCCTCTCCGGCCTCGCGGCTGGAATCGCCACCTTCGGCGTGCTCGAGATCACGCACAACGTGCTCCGCTACTGGGAGGGGATCGGCCCCGGCCTGAACACCTTCTCGGCCGTCCCCGAGACGACCGGGCTGCTCCAGGCGGGGATCGGCGCCGTGCTCGCCGTCGTCGTCGCCTTCGCGTACCAGCGCAGCCGCTTCGGCCGCATGCTGCGCGCCACGCGAGAGGACGCTGCGGCGGCGCGCGCCGTCGGCGTCTCCATCTACCGGCAGCGGCTCGTCAGCTTCTTCCTCTCGGGAGCGCTGGCCGGGTTCGCCGGCGGCCTGTACGTCCACCTGCTGCCGGTGAACACGGAGAGCCTCTACCTGGATCTCACGTTCATCACGCTGGCGATGCTCGTGATCGGCGGCGCGACGAGCCTCTGGGGAGCGGTCGTCGGCGCGCTCGCCGTCAGCGGCGTCGACTCCTTCCTCGCGGAGGCGGAGAACGGGATCGACGTCGCCGGCCACACGATCGACCTCCCGGGCGGCACGCGCATCGTCGTCGTGGGCGCCCTGATGGCGATCGTCCTCATCCTGCGCCCGACCGGGCTCACGGGCGGCCGGGAGATCGCGCTACCGCGTCTTCTGAGGCGCCGCCTTCTGACAAAGTTCGCCCCATGACCTCAAATCCAAAGCTCGATCAACTGAAGCGCCTGCTCGGCGAGAACGACGACCTGCGGAAGGCGGTGACGCTGCTCTTCTGGGACCAGCGCGTGATGATGCCGCCCGGCGGCTCCGAGGCGCGCGCCGACGCGATCGCCACCGTGAGCCGGCTGACGCACGAGCGGTTCGTCGACCCCGAGCTCGGGTCGCTGCTGGAGGACCTGAAGGAGGTCGAGGAGAGCCTCGACTTCGACAGCGACGACGCGAGCCTGATCCGCATCACCCGGCGCGACTACGAGAAGGCCGTCCGGGTTCCGCCCGAGCTGACCGGTGAGATACGGCGCGCGAGCGCGCTCGCCGTCGCCGACTGGGGCGCGGCGAAGGCGAACGCCGACTACGGGGCGATGCTGCCGCACCTGGAGAAGCACCTCGAGCTGAAGCATCGCTATGTCGAGTGCTTCGACCCCGCGGACGAGACCTACGACGTCCTCCTGGACGACTACGAGCCCGGGATGAAGACCGCCGATGTCCGGCAGATCTTCGACACGCTCAAGGAGGAGCTGATCCCCCTGATCAAGGAGATCGGCGAGGCGGGGCAGGTGGACGACTCCTTCCTCACGGGCAAGTTCGACGCGGACGCGCAGCGCGCGTTCAGCCTCGAGGTCGTGCGCCGGTTCGGGTACACGGACGACGAGTGGCGGCTGGACACGACGGCGCACCCGTTCATGACCAGCCCGGGCCACGGCGACGTGCGGCTGACGACGAACTTCCGCCCCGACGACCTCACGTCCGTGTTCGCGTCGATGCACGAGTTCGGGCACGGCGTGTACGAATGGGGCGTCGCGCCGGAGCTGGCCCGCTCGCCGCTCGGCACCGGCGTCTCGCTCGGCGTGCACGAGTCGCAGAGCCGGACGTGGGAGAACCTGATCGGCCGCAGCCGGGCGTTCTGGCGCTTCTTCTACCCGCGCCTCCAGGAGCACTTCCCGCAGCTCGGCTCGGTCGACGAGGAGTCGTTCTACCGCGCGGTCAACCGCGTCCACCCGTCGCTGATCCGGATCGACGCGGACGAGGTCACCTACAACATGCACATCATCCTCAGGTTCGAGCTCGAGCAGGAGCTGATCGAGGGCCGCGTCGAGCTGCGCGACCTCCCGGACGCCTGGAACGAGCGCATGTCCGAGTACCTGGGCATCGACGTCCCCAGCGCGCGCGAGGGCGTCCTCCAGGACATGCACTGGCCGAGCGGGAGCATGGGCTACTTCCCGACCTACGCGCTCGGAAACGTCATGTCCGTCCAGATCTGGGAGCGCCTCGGCGAGGACATCGACGTCGACGAGCAGATGGAGCGCGGCGAGTTCGGCGAGATCCGCGAATGGTTGCGCTCGAACCTGTACGTGCTCGGCCGCAAGTTCGAGCCCCAGGAGACGATCGAGCGGGTGACCGGCAGCCGGATCGACCCGGGCCCGTACGTCCGCTACCTGCGCGAGAAGCTCGCGCCGCAGCCCGCTTGACCGCGACGGCGGAGACGGCCGCGCCGGCGCTCGACCGCCTCCGCGTCATGGTCGCCGAGATCGCGGACCTCCGGCACACCGAGCAGGTGCTGGACTGGGACTCGCGCGTCTCGATGCCGCACGCCGGCGCGCAAGCGCGCGCGGACGCGTCCTCGACGCTGACGCGGATGATCCACGAGCGCGCCGTCGGGGACGAGCTGGGCGCGCTGCTCGACGAGCTGGCGCCGCTCGAGGAGGAGCTCGGCCCCGACTCGGTCGACGCCGCGCTGATTCGCGTGACCCGGCGGGACTGGGACAGGTACCGACGCGTGCCCGGCGACCTTGCGGCAGAGATGAGCCACTCCAGCAGCATCGCCGTTGCGGCGTGGGACGAGGCGAAGGCCGCCTCGAACTTCGAGGCGTTCCGGCCGCACCTCGAACGGCAGCTCGAGCTGAAGCATCGCTACATCGCGTGCTTCCCCGAGGTCGACGACCCGTTCGACGTCCTGCTCGAGGACTACGAGGAGGGGATGACGACCGCCCGCGTCGCCGTCGTCTTCGAGGAGCTGCGCGAGGGGCTCGTGCCGCTGATCGCCCGGCTGAGCGAGCGCGAGGTCGACGACTCGTTCCTGCGCGGTCCGTTTCCGCTCGCCGAGCAGAAGGAGGCGTCGCGGCGCGTCCTCGACGCGTTCGGTTGGTCGGACGACGAGTGGCGCGTCGACGAGACGCCGCACCCGTTCGCGTCGAATCCGGGACGCGGCGACGTCCGGCTGACGACGCACTACGACGAGGCGAACCTGCACTCCCTCTTCTCGACGATGCACGAGTTCGGGCACGGCGTGTACGAGTGGGGGGTGGCGCCCGAGCTGGCGCGGACCTCGCTCGGCAGCGGGACGTCGAGCGCGATCCACGAGTCGCAGAGCCGGACGTGGGAGAACCTCGTCGGCCGCAGCGCCGGGTTCTGGCGCTGGTTCTACCCGCAGCTCCAGTCGATCTTCCCGGACGTGCTCGGCGGCGTCGACCGCGACCGCTTCGTCGCCGCGGCCAACGCGGTCCGTCCGGGCCTGATCCGTATCGACGCCGACGAGGCGACGTACGGCGTCCACATCATCCTGCGCTTCGAGATCGAGCGGGAGCTCCTCGCCGGCTCGCTGGCGGTCGCCGACCTCCCCGAGGCCTGGAATGCGCGGATCCGGGAGTACCTGGGCGTCGAGGTGCCCGACGACGCCCACGGGGTCCTCCAGGACATGCACTGGTCGATCGGGCTGATGGGCTACTTCCCCACGTACCAGCTCGGCAACGTCGTTTCCGTCCAGATCTGGGAGCGGGCCGAGACGGAGCTCGGTGACCTCGAGGAGCAGTTCGCGCGCGGGGAGTTCGGGCCGCTGCGCGAGTGGCTGACGGAGCACGTGTACCGGCACGGGCGCGTCTACGCCCCCGAGGACCTGCTGCGCCGCATCACCGGCAGCGGGATCGACGCGAAGCCGTACCTCGCCTATCTCGAGAGAAAGTTCGCCTCCTGATTGGCGGCCACGCCGGCCCCATCACCCGGCCCGTGACCCGCGATCGGCGGCGCCATGCCGCGTCCTCAGTCGCGCCCATGTCGGCGACATGAGCGCTCCCTGCGTCCTTGCCTGGCTTGCCGCTCGCGACCCACGGGCTCGGGCATGACGCCGGCGTGGCCGCACCGCGTCTGCGTCGTCGGCGCGGGGTCGATCGGCAGCCTCTACGCGGCGCACCTCGCGACCGTCTGCGACGCGCTGGTGCTCACGCGGCGGCCCGAGCACGCCGCCGCGCTCAACAGCGAGGGGCTGCGTGTCTCGGGACGGCACGACTTCACGGCGCGCGTCCGGGCTGCGGCGGATCCGGCCGAGCTCCCCGAGCCGGATCTCGTGATCGTTGCGACCAAGACGACCGAGCTGGAGTCGGCGGCGGCGGTGCTGGAGGGGCACTTCCCGGGCGCGACGGTGATGACCGTCCAGAACGGCCTCGGCGCGGAGGAGGCGGTGCGGGCCCGCGGCGCGTGGCCGCTGATCTCTGGCGTCACGTTCATGAGCGGCACGAAGCACTCGGACACGCACGTCGAGTACATCCTCGACACGGAGACCTGGCTCGGCCCGTTCGAGGAGACGCCGCCCGAGCGCGTCGAGGAGGCGGGCGCGCTGCTCGCCGAGTCCGGCCTGAAGGTCGAGGTCCTCCCCGACCTCCGTCCCGCGCAGTGGTCGAAGCTGATCTTCAATGCGACGGTCAACGGCGTCGCAGCGCTGACTGGGCTGCCGCACCTGCCGCACTTCGCGGACGAGTCGGAGCCGTGGAGCCTCGGCCGGCTCGTCCACGGTCTCGTCGACGAGGGAAGGCGCGTCGCAGCCGCGTCCGGCGTCGATCTCCACGACGATCCGTGGGAGATGAACGTGCTCGCGACGAAGCGCGGAAGCGCCCACTCCCCCTCGATGCTCGAGGACGTCACAGCCGGCCGGCCGACCGAGGTGGAGCTGATCAACGGCTCGCTCGTGCGCGCGGGCGAGCGGGCTGGGCTGGAGGTGCCGCTTCAGAACGCGGTCTACCGGCTCGTGCAGGGCCGCGAGGCGGCGTACGCGCCATGAGAGTTTGCGTCGTCGGCTGCGGGGCGGTCGGGTCGCTGTTCGCGGCGAACCTCGCCCAACTCGACGACGTGGAGGTCTGGGCGTACGACCTCGCGCACGACCACGTCGACGCGATCAACCGCGACGGCCTCCGCCTCTCCGGCGCGGGCGAGGTGGTCGGACATCCGCGTGCCGTGTCGGACGCGCGCGAGCTCCCCGCGTGCGACTTCGGGATTGTCGCGACGAAGGCGATGCACACCGAGTCGGCGATCGAGGCGACGGCGCCCGCGTTCGCGCACGGGGCGGTCGCGACCGTCCAGAACGGCCTCGGTAACGAGGAGGTGCTCGCGCGCCGCGTCGAGCGGGTCATCCGGGGGACGACCTTCCCCGCCGGGAAGCTGCTCGCGCCCGGCCACGTGCAGTGGGACGTGAAGGGCGACACGACCTTCGGCCCGTTCGAGCCGAAGCCGGCGTCGACGGAGGAGGTCGAGCGCCTCGCCGACGCCTGCACGCGGGCCGGCATGCCGACGCACGCGGTCGCGGACGCCCGCGGCCCGCAATGGCGCAAGGTGATCTTCAACGCCGCGACCAACCCGGTCGGTGCATTGACCCGTCTGACGCATGGGCGTGTCTGCGAGCGCCCCGACCTGCGCCTCGTCGTGAGCGCCCTCGTCGACGAGGGCAAGGCGGTCGCGGCCGCGCAGGGGATCGAGCTCGACCAGGATCCCGAGGATCTGATCGACCACGCGGCCAGGCCGGAGGTCGCCTACGACCACAAGGCATCCATGCTGCAGGACGTCGAGGCCCGCCGGCCGACCGAGATCGACTACCTCAACGGCGGCATCGTCCGCGTCGGCGAGGAGCACGGCGTGCCGACGCCGATGAACGCGGCGATCTGGGCGCTCGTGAGAGGCTTGGAGGCGTCGTGGCAGCAACCGTGACGCGCGAGGAGGTCGACCGGCGCTACCGGCTCGTCCGCGCCGCGATGGAGGAGCACCACCTCGACGCGGTCGTCGTCGCGGGGTCGGAGTACACCGGCTTCGAGGGCGCGGTCACGTACATGTCCGGCTTCCAGATCGTCCACCGGTACGCGTACGTCGTCCTCCCGCGTGAGGGCGACCCAGCGATCGTCTTTCCGACCGAGGCGCGTTACGTCGGCGTGCACGGCACGAGCTGGATCGAGGACCAGGTCTTCGTCGACCGCCCAGGTGAGTGGCTCGCGGACCGGCTCGCGAGCCGGCGCGTCGGCGTGTACGGGCTCGACTACGTCGTCACCGTCCGCGACTACCAGGCGATGTGCCGGAAGGTCGAGTGCGTCCCGTTCGACCTCGAGTTCGATCTCGCACGCGCCATCAAGAGCGACGCCGAGGTCGAGTCCGTGCGTGACTCCGTGCGCATCAACACGGACGGCTTCTGGGCCTTCCTCGAGGCGTTCGCGCCGGGCAAGACCGCCGCGGAGGTACTGGCCCCGGCCGAGCGGCTGTTCGTCGACGAAGGCTGCGGGCGCCTGACGATGAACATGGTGCTCGTCGGGCCCGAGTTCTCGATCGCCCGCGGCGATCTCGTGCTCCGAGAGTTCTGCCTTCCATCGCTCGAGATCGCAGGGCCAGGCGGCCACTGGGTGGAGGTGTCGCGTGCGATCGGGCCGGCCAACGAGGAGGTCGGCCGGATGCTCGAGGCCTACGAGGAGTACTTCGAGGCGGCGAAGTCGGCGCTGCGGCCCGGCAACACGGCGCACGACGCGCATCGCGCGGTCGCGAAGGGCTTCGTCGACAGCGGCTACAAGCTCGGCCACGTCACCGGGCACTCGATCGGGATGACGATGATCGAGCATCCGAAGATCGGCGAGGGCGTCGAGACGGAGCTCGCGGAGAACATGGTGTTCTCCATGCACCCGCACGCGATCGCGGACAACGGCCGCGACTGCCTCTACATGCAGGACACGTGGCTCGTGACCGCGGACGGGGGTGAGCCGCTCGCCGGGCTGCCGATGCGGTCCTTCCAGTCGGGCGAGTCGCGCGCCGCAGTGTCCGCCGGCTAGCTGTAAGACCTCGCGAACTCGGTCAGGCGCCCAGTCGGAACGGCGGGTACTCGTCCGTCACCAGCGCGAAGGCGTACGCGATCACGCGGTTCCACCAGCGCAAGACGCCCAGCACGAAGTCGAACAGGCCGCGCGGATAGCGGCCGGTGAAGAGAATCGCGAACCACGCGCCAACCACCGCGAAGAAGACGCCGATCGAGAGGAAGAACAGCACGATGAAATGCGGAATCGCGAGCGCCCACTTCACGATCGGCAGCCAGCGGTTCAGGCCGTTCTTGGCGTCCGGATACGGGAGCTCGAGCAGCACCGACTGCTGCTCGTCCGTCGAGGGATACCGGTCGTCCATCAGTCCGACGTAGACGCAGACGCGATTCGTGAACCGCATCCACTCGAGGTTCCAGTCGAACCACCAGCGCGGGTACTTCTGGCGGAACAGGATCATCAACAGCGGCGGCACGAACAGCAGGGCTGTGCCGCTGAGCGCGACCGACCCTTTCTCTCCGGGCGTCTCCCAGGCCGCCGGGCCGCCCTGGATGGTCGCGACCACGATCACGATCGGGAGCGCCCAGATCAACCTGAGCGCCGTCGTCACCCGATCGAGATCACGGTCGGGGTACTCGACCGAGAGCTGGACGGGATACGCGCTCGCCTGCGTGCCTGATTGCATCCTCGAACCTCCTCGTGCGCCGTTGTCCGCGCGAAGATCTCACATGGCCGACGTCGAGCCGCTAGCCCACCAGGAGGACGATCGCCGCGGCGACGGCGCCCGCGACCACGGGGAGGACGGCCAGCGCGGACAACCCGACCGCCACGAGGAACGGCACGTTCAGGAGCGGGAGGAGCGGCGCGTAGGGCGACAGGAGCTCCCGCGACGACGACGTCAGGCGCGCGACCCGCCAGACGTGCCCGGGGAGGGCGCGGGGGCCGCGGCGCTCCCGCAGGTCGCCGAGGAGGCCTCGCAGCTCGTCCGCGCGCCCGCGCGCCTCGACCGGCATCCGGCCTACCCGGTCCGGCAGTGCGGCCACCTCGCCGACGACGACCCAGAAGGCGCCGAGCACGACCGGCGGCGTCAGGACGACGGCGAGCACCACGACCGTGAGGAAGCCCGTGTCCGGCCGGTCCGGGAAGCCGTGCCGGAGCAGCGTGTAGGCGATCACCGCGGCGGCTGCGAGGCCGAGCAGGGCCAGCCTGAGCGCCCACCGGCGGATCGGTGTCGCGACGGAGAAGAGACGGCGAAGTGCGTCGGACGCCGTCCGCGCGCCGACGACGATCCCGCGACGCGGCTCCACGGTGCCCATCCCGGCAGGGTAGCCGCCACCTGGAGCTAGGCAGCTCCTAGCGCTGGCAGTTGCAGACGGGCCCGCCGAGCTCGCGCCGCTCCAGGGGCCGGCCGCACCGGCCGCAGTTCGGCGGGACGATCTTCGCCTGAACGAGCAGCGCCCGCATCAGCGTCGCCCAGAGCACGAAGTACGGGAGGACGAGCGTGCCGGTCATTTGTCGATCTATCGGATCGAGGCCCACACGGGTTTAGAACTCGTTTCACAATGAGCACGGGCCGCTGGAACACGCTGCCCGGCCCCCGGCCGCGTCCTCAGTCGCACCCATAGCTACGGCTATGGGCGCTCCCTGCGTCCTTGCCGGGAACCGGCCAGCGCGCCCCATCGGCGCGTGAGTCATTCTGAATCGAGTTCTTAGCGGACGGTGACGATCTGCGTCATCCGGGACGGGTGCAGCGAGCAGAACAGCCGGTACGTCCCGCGTCGCTCGAACCGGAACGAGTACGAACCGCGCGCCTGGCTCGGCGACGAGAAGCCCACCGGCCCGCTCGCGAGCGTCACGTCGTGGGCCACCGAGCCGACGAAGCGCCATGTGAACCGCGTGCCGCGGCGCACGGTCACCCGCTGGGCGCCGAAGCGGTAGTCGCCGACCCAGGTCGAGGAGACGCGCTGCTGCGTCCCCACCGGCCGCTTCAGCAGCTGGATCGTCACCTGCTCCGGCGTGGTCGGCTCGGGCAGCGCCGAAGCGTAGGACGCGCAGCCGGCGACCGGGGCGGGGGCGAGGAAGACGAGCGAGATCCCCATCACGCGGACGTGCGGCCTGCTGTTGTCGTACGTCGCGGTCAGGCGCAGCACGTCGCCGGCGCGGACCGGCCTTCCGGCAGGATCGGCGAAGGAGGTCATGTGCCGCGGCCCCGGTTCGTGCAGGACCGGGCGCGGCTCGATCCCGCCCCACGTGGGGTAGGAGGTATAGAGCGAGCCGCAGCTCGTGTCGGCCACGTCCAGGGAGATGCCGCCGCCGTGGAGGTGCCCGGTGCCTGCGACGAGCAGGCCGCTGGCCGGCAGGCGATAGTCCCAGGTCTCCTTGAAGGTCGATCCGGGGCCGCCTGTCCCGGGGACGTTGAAGACGGGGTCGGCGCGGCAGTTCTGCACGTCGAGCCAGAGCGGCCTCACGGCCGTCCGCGGCTCACCGGTCGCGTACTCGACCGTGTACTGGACCTGGACGACCGAGTTCGTCGCGTGGTGGTTCATCAGCATGTAGACGAGCCCCCACAGGTCGGAGGCTCGGTTGGGGTAGCCGTAGGGCGAGGGCAGCGCCAGCTGGGCGTGCTCTTCTCCTTCGGCGTAGAAGCGCTCCGCGATCAGGCTGGACGGGTTCCCGTCGAGGTCGGTCGTCGACTGGCACGTCGCGTCGGGCGTCCCGAGCTTCGCGAAGACGAGGTGGTGGAGCATCACGTCCGTGTGCGGGATGGGGTTGCCGAGCACGTCGAAGACGTCGGCCCGCATCCCGACGACGTATCCGTCCTCCCTGGGTGACGGAGCGAGCTGATAGCCGCGCTCGACGCCGAACGAGCCGATCTTGATCGGCGCGGAGTTGAAGACGAGCGTTTTGACACCGGCGAGCGCCCCGCCGGGGAACGCAAGCGCGGCCAGCGCAACGGCGCACGAATAGCGCAGCAACGCGCGCATCTCGACGACTCTAGCACCGGCTCGTCGCGGCTAGAATCAGGCGCGTGAGCTGCCTGTGAGCTGGCTGATGATCGCCCTGCTCGTGCTCGCCGTCGCGGCGGTGGTCGCGGCGGAGTGGCCGCGGTTGAGCGAGCGATACGGTGGCGAGGCCCGCCGCCGGCGTGACCGTGCCAGGCGCAAGGCGAGCCTGACCGTGATCCGGACCGAGTCGGACGAGTTCGAGGAGAGCGTCCGGCGCGACCTGGACGAGCTGCCGACCATCGAAGAGACAGATCGAAAGCGCTAGGGCCCGAATACGCGCACCCTGAAAGTGCGCGTATTCGGAAGGATCGGCCCGACGTCCTCCGAGTTCTTCGTCTCCTGGTAGTCGGCGGCGCTGAGGACGATCGTGTGCGTGCGCCGGCGCAGCCCCGCGAGAGAGACGGACACACGGCCCCCGCCGTAGGCGACCCGCGTGGTGCGGCCGTCGACGGTCGCGTTGAACGCGCCGGGATCCGCGCCCGCGCCCGTGTCGGTGACCGAGAAGACAGCGCTGGCGCCGCGGGTGCCGACGAGCCGGATCCGCGGCGGGGTCGCGTCCCCGACCCAGAAGCGGAACGAGAAGGCGCCGGGACGCGCGCCGGCGGGTGAGTCGAAGACGACGTCGTAGCTCCCGGGAGTGGGCAGGACGACGCCGGCGATCAGGCGGTGGTCGCCGTACTGGCCCCGGTACGGGTTGAGGTCGAGCGGGAGTGCCGTGTAGCCGGCGAGCCGGTTCTGGTCGTCTCCCTGCACGATCCGTGGCTCCACGCCGACCCCGGGATCCCGCTTCGTGATCACGACGCCGAAGTTGGCGGCAAGACGCGTGAGGCGGACGCGGTACACCACTTCCGGCCCTGGGAGCCGCGCCGGGAAGTCGAACCCGTTCTGGGACAGGTCCGGATAGCGGTACGTCGCGACGCGCGAGGGAGCTCCGACTGTCGTCCCGCGGTAGGCGCCCGCGCGCGTCAGGACACGGCTCGGGGCGGACAGCTCCTGGGTGTCGACTCGCAGCCAGAACGGGATGCGCCTGGTCTGTCCGCCGCGGGAGAGCACGACGAACCCGGTCGCGTCGACCGGCGCGGCGCCGCTGCGTGCCACTGCCGTGACCTGGAGCACGCCCGGCACCGTGACCGTCGCGGGCGCAGTCACCGAGACGGAGCCGGAGCCGGACTGCAGTACGGCCGCAGCGGCCCACGCTCCGGCGCCGCCGCCCGCATCGGTGAGCGTCGTCGACCGGACGAGGGTCTGCCCGGGGCGCACGAGGCCGAACGACAGCCCGGTCGGCGAGGTGAAGACCAACGGGTCGTCCGCCCGGACGAGATCGATCCGACCGCCGCCCTGCCGCGTGGACGGCGCCTCGGCTCCGCCGCTGCGCACCGGCACTGAACTCGACTCGAGCGCCGACTTCACCTGCGCCGGCGTCCAGCTCGGATGCCGCTGGAGCAGGAGAGCGGCGCCGCCGGCGACATGCGGGGCGGCCATGCTCGTCCCGCTGAAGCCGGCCCAGAGCCCCTGCGAGCGCGGGACTGACGAGAGGACGGCGACGCCCGGCGCGCTGACGTCGGGCTTCATCAGGAGGGAGTACGGGGTCGGGCCGCTCGAGGAGAACGACGCGACGATGTCCGGGGTCTGCTGCGGCGCGCCGCCGGTGGCAGCCGCGACGGTGATCGCTCGTGCCGCCGAGCCGGGGGAGCTGATCGTCCCTCGTCCGAAGTCCTCGAACTCGTTCCCGGCAGCGACGACGGGGACGACGCCCGCCAGCGCCGCGCGGTTCAGCGCCCGGACGACGATGTCGCGTGCCGGCGCGATCTCCGGCTCGCCGAACGAGCAGTTGATGACGTCCATCCCGTCCGTGACCGCCGCGTCGACCGCCTTCGCGATCTCGGTCGAGTTCCCGTCCAGCCCGAAGCCCGGGGTCGGGACGGTCAGGACCTTGTAGTTGCCGAGGTACGCCCGCGGCGCGATGCCGTTGACGACGACGCCGTCGGCGCTCGTGTCGTGGTCGCCGGCCGCGATTCCGGCGACGTGGGTGCCGTGCTCGCCGGCCGGGTCGAAGGCCTTCGCGGCGGGCTTGTACCCCGTCCCGCGCGGCGGGAACGCGCGCGCGACGATCACCTTCGGCGTCGTGAATGCGCGCTGGCCCTTCGGAAAGCCGGCCGGATACGTGAATCCGCGGGGCGAGAAGAACGGGTGCGTCGGGTCGACGCCCTGGTCGAGGATCCCGATCTTGATCCCGTTGCCCGCGGTCGCGAGATCGGGGCCCCAGAGCTCCGGCGCGCGGATCAGCTGCGGCGTGCGGTCGAGCAGCTCGTGGTAGCGGACGTTCGGCCAGACCTGCTCGACGCCGGGGATCGACGCGAGCCGCGGCAGGTCCTCCGTCGGCACGACGACCGCCATCCCGTTCAGGACCGTCGAGTAGCGCCAGCGCACGAGCGCGCCGGGGATCGCGCTACGGATCCGGAGCTGCACGGCGCGCTGGTCCGACGCGAGGCGGGCGAGGTAGCGGCGGCTGGCCAGGGAGCTCGCGAGCAGGCGCTGCGGGTGGGCGAACGACGAGAACGCGAGCGAGCGCGACCGCGTGAACTCCTCGGCGAGCGGCGGCTGCTTCAGCGTCACGATCACCTCGGACGACCTCGCGGCATGGGCGCACGGCGCAGCCGCGAGCGCAAGGAGACCGCAGATCAAGAGACCCCGTTTCAGGCCGGGAATGGTACGCGCGCCCGTCGAATCGCCGGCGGTCCGCTGGCGATGGTCAGCGCTGTGCGCCGACGCCGGACGGCGCCCGCGCGGAGAGACCCGCGCGAGCCCGAGAACGTGTGGCGTGGCGCGGGATCGGGCGACGACCCGCCGCTACACTGTCGCTCCGCGCGGATGTGGCGGAATTGGTAGACGCGCACGGTTCAGGTCCGTGTGGGGGTAACCCCGTGGAGGTTCAAGTCCTCTCATCCGCATAGCGAGGTCGTTTGGGCCACGCCGGGCCAGTCATGTCGGGCACACCCGAGTCGGTGATCGACGTCCTCGGTCACTAGACGAGCGCGCTGTCCGGGCAAGCGTGGCGGCCGCCGAGGCGTCTGTTGCTGGCACCGTCCCTCGGATAGGGGAAGCGCCCCGTGATTCATCACAACGAGGGATCGACACTTCGTCCGAAGGGTCGATGAAGGCCGCAGAGATTGACCAGGATGGCGTTGCGGCACGCCTCGACCGAAGGGATCGCACAGCGTGCCGCGCTTCACCGCCACTACTGAAGTCGATCTCTCCACCAGCACCACTCGCCTCGCCGGCTCACTGAGTCCCCTAGCGCGCCGCCACGCGCCTGAGCAGCCGAAGGGAGGTGAACCTCACATGACGTATTCGCAGTGGATCAACTACTTCCGCGCTCGGTTCGTGAGCGAGGAGGGTCAGACGATGGCCGAGTACGGCGTCGTCCTGGCTGTGATCTGCCTTCTCACCATCGGCATCTTCACGGCGCTTTCGGGTGGGATCACGAACGCAGTCCAGTCCGTGATCGACGTCCTGCCGGGCTAGTAGCCGGCGCAAGGTGACCCGGCTGCTGCCGTAGCCAGCTGGGCATCCCCGCGCGATCGCCGCGGGCGCTCCCCATTGAAGAGGCTCGGCGTTGGCCGCCCACGCGGGCGGCCTTCGTCGTTGGAGCCAGCCCCGCTGTTGACGGAGAGGGCCGGGGGCGAGAGGATCCCACGGCCGTGTCGACGCAGGCTGAATCAGGGCTCGAACGTTCGTCCGGAATCACGTTCGCCGCGATCGTGATGATCTCGGTCGGGTGTTTCCGCGTGCTGTCGGCGATCTACTACTTCGCCGACAGCGACCGGGTGAACAACGTCGAGGGCGGCGCGTTCTCCCACCACTTGTTCTACTGGGGCGTCTGGGACCTGATCATCGCGGCGCTCGCGCTCACGGCCGGCCTGTCGTTGTGGAAGGGGAAGGAGCTCGGGTTCATCCTCGGCTACGGCTTCGCCGGGCTGGTGATCGTCCAGAGCCTCGTCATGATCGCGGCCACGCCGTGGTACGGGTTCGCGGGCCTGGCGATCGCGATCCTCGTCATGCGCGAGTTGGCCGCCAACGACAAGAAGGGCGTCGGCTACAGATAAGGGGGAGCGGCGTGGCCGACAAGGTTCTGATCAACCTTGCGACGGGGATGGAGGACGGGGAGCGGGTCCTCGTTGCCTTCCTCGTCGCCACGGCGGCGCTGGCGGAGGGCAAGGAGGTCGTCGTCTGGACGACCAAGGACGCGGTTCGGCTCGGCTTGCCTGGTGAGCTGTCGGGCGTCGTCTGCGACGGCTGCCCGCCGCTCGAGCGCCTGTGGGAGCAGTTCGTGGACGGCGGCGGCCAGCTGTGGCTGTGCCCGATCTGCCTCAACTCGCGTGGCCTCGCGGACGCCGAGAAGGTCGCGAACAGCTCCGTCGTCGGCGCGACGCCCATGTGGGAGTGGGCGGGCAGCGACACGACCGTGTTCAGCTACTAGGGGCTTCCCCTCATCCGTGGAAACCCGCAGGAACGTTCGGCGTTCTCGCTGAGGTAACGGCGCCGCCTGCCTCCTAGGGTCAGCGAAGAACCCGAAGACCGTAGGAGGAACGATGTCCACGACTCTCGAGCAGCCGCGCGTCAACGGCACGGGGACGACCCCGCCGCCGCGCCAGCGGCCACCCCGACGCGACAGCGACAACGGCGGCTACTGGGCGGCGTTCGCGCTCCTGCTCGGACTGCTCGTCCCGATCCTCGGCGGAATTGCCGTCTGGATGGGCGTCTCCGCCCACAACGCCAGCAACGACGCCAAGAAGGCAGCCGCGGCCGCCGGCGGGGCCTCGATGGCCGGGATGCCGGGGATGGACATGAGCGGCGGCAACGACCTGACGAGCTTCTCCGGCCAGGGGCCGGCCAATGCAGCCGCGCTGGCCAAGGCGCACGTGCCGATGAACGCCGCCTTGCCGCCCGCGCCTGCGGGCCCGGTCGCGAAGGTCCATCTCGTGCTCGTCGACAAGACGATCCAGATCGCCCCCGGCGTGAAGTACAGCGCCTGGGCGTTCAGCGGCGGCGCACCCGCCCCGTTCATCCACGTGCGCCAGGGGCAGAAGGTGGAGCTGACCCTGACGAACAACGGGACGATCCCGCACTCGGTCGACTTCCACGCCGCCCGGATCGCGCCCAACGTGGCGTTCAAGGACGTTGCCCCGGGCGGCTCGGTGCACTACACGTTCATCGCGAACGACCCGGGCGCGTTCATGTTCCACTGCGGGACGAAGCCCGTCCTCGCGCACATCGCCAACGGCATGTACGGCGCGATCATCGTCGAGCCGCGGACGCCGCTCCCGCATGCCGACCTGAACTACGTCCTCGTCGCGAGCGAGTGGTATCTCGACGCGCCGGGCTTCCCCAAGCCGGCGCACCTCGACATGGCAAAGGCCCAGCGGCAGGAGCCCGACTGGGTGGCCTGGAACGGCTACGCCGGCCAGTACGTCTCGCACCCGCTCACGGCCGATCCGGGCCAGACGGTCCGCTTCTGGGTCGTCGACGCAGGCCCGAGCTTCGACGTCGACTTCCACGTCGTCGGCACGCTGCTCGACCGCGCCTGGATCAACTCTGACATGACGCAGTTCCAGCGCAACATCCAGACCGCGCTCGTGCCGGCCGGCGGCGCCGGCGTCTTCGACGTGAAGATCGACCAGCCGGGCCTCTACCCGTTCGTGAGCCACTCGTTCGCGGCCGTCGACCTCGGGCAGGTCGGCCTGCTCAACGTCGGCAACGTCAAGGGAACGATGAGCCACTAGGAGGCTTTGGCGAAATGCAGCTGAGCCGTCGGGCTGCGCTGCTCGCCCCGAGGCCGCGTCCTCAGTCGCGCCCATAGCTACGGCTATGGGCGCTCCCTGCGTCCTTGCCTCGGAACGAGCAACGCACCCCGACGACGAGCGGCACTCCGCCAAACCCTCCAGGCGTTCCTCCACGAGCGCGAAGGGCCCGGGCCGCCGGGCCCTTCGGCTTTGGTCGCCCGGCTACTCGCCGGGCAGGAGCGAGAAGAGCGTCTTGTCGACCCGGATGCCGCCGGGCTTCGGCAGCGAGCGCACGACGCCCTCGCGTGTGAAGCCGGCGCGGACGAGGACGCCCTCGGACGCGAGGTTCCCGATGTTCACGTAAGCGGCGACCCGCTGGATCCCGATCGAGAACGCGTGCTCGGCGAGCGTGCGCGCGATCCGGGTCGCGAAGCCGCGCCGGCGCGCCTGCGGGAGCACCCAGTAGCCGAGCTCCACGATCGCGCGCTCGCCGTCGAGGTGGTGGAGCTGCCCGCCGCCGACCACATCGCCCGTCGCGACGTCGACGGCCACGAGCGGCATGAGCCGGCCGCTCGCGATCGCGGCAGGAAGGTAGGGGAGGCTCGCCGCGAGCTCGTCGCGGCTGAAGCTCGGAAGGTTGGCCGGCTCCTGGATCTCGGGATCCGAGAACGCCGCGATCATCGAGTCCAGATCGCGTTCGTCCGGAAGCCGCAGGAGCAGGTCGCCGTCACGGAGGCCATCGTCGGGATCGACAGGCTCACCGTCGACTCCGGCATGCCCGGAGGACGTCCGTTTGCGCGCTCCGCCTGCACGTCGTCAGCGTGCCTCGCGAGAGGTGGGTGACGGAATACGGCGCTCCCGCGTCCGTCGGTACGGCTAGCCGCACCCTGGTGCCGCCAGTACACTCGGCGACTCGATGATTCGGCGGTTGGTGGGGATCGTGGGCGTGTTCTTCGCCTTCGCGCCCGCGGCGCACGCGGCCACGCTCGGCCTCGCCGAGGTGCGCTCCGCCGACGGGCTCCTCATCGGCGAGGCCGGGAGCGGCTCCTACGCGTATCCGGCCGACGGCTCCGTGCTCCGCGTGGGCTCGGCCCGCGCCTTCGCCGACCGCGTCGTCCTCCGCGACGTGACCATGTTCAACGGCCGCGTCTCCGTTCGGCAGCTCGTCGTCCCGGCGCGCGGCCTCCGCGGGGCGCAGGTCGACGGCCTCGTCGTCGACGGCCGCGCGTACGCGGTCGGGCCGAACTCGCTCATCCCGATGCGGGGCGGGAGCTACCTCGTGGCGCTGCAGGAGGCGGTCACTCCGGGGAGGAACGGCTCCGGCCTCGTCGCGCTGCGCGCCTTCGCCTCCGACCCGTCGCTCGGCCTCGCGCCGGGGACGCAGGTGCTCGTCGGCCTCGCCCGCGCGGCGCGCCCGACCGGCGCCGTGGGCCGCGCCGCGGCAGTGCTGGGACTGCCGCAGCTGCACGCCGCCCAGGCATCCGCCGCCGGCATCCCGACCTTCGCCGCGCTCGCCCCGCCCGGAAGCCCGATCGGCCTGCAGGCCGTCACGCTCGCCGAGCGGTTCCTCGGCGTCCCGTACGTCTGGGCCGGCGCCGACCCGTCCGGGTTCGACTGCTCCGGCCTGACCATGTACGTCTACGGGCTGCTTGGCATCCGCCTGACTCACTTCACCGGTTCGCAGATCTACGAGGGCCGGCCTGTGCCGCCGAGCCAGCTCATGCCCGGCGACCTCGTCTTCTTCCACCCAGACGCGAGCGGCGTTCCCCACCACGAGGGGATGTACATCGGCAACGGCGAGTTCATCCACGCGCCGCACACGGGCGACGTGGTCAAGATCTCGAGCCTGTACGACACGGCCTACGCGCTGTCGTACGTCGGCGCGGTGCGGCCCTACGTGGGCGCGACCTCGTCACCGTTCACGACGTGGAAGACCTCCGCGTCGGGGTAGAGCACGTTCCACACGCGCAGGTAGATCTGGATCTCCGAGGCGGCCGAGCTCGACGGCGCTTCGACCTCGAGCTGGTTGGGGGCGGCCACCAACACCGCCTGGCCCAGGCTTCGGAGGAAGGTCGCCAGACGGTCCGTGTAGCTCGAATCGGAGAGGCGTAGCCGCATCGGTGCCGCCCCTCGAGTCTCCCATCCGAAGCTCCGCGCAACGGTCACCCGTCAGGGGGAGGACGCCTCCCCCGAACGGGTGAACTTTTCAGCCCGGCAGCTTGTCCAGGACGTCCTGCGCATGGCCGGCGGGCTTGATCCCGAGCATCGCGCGCGCGACGGTCCCGTCCCGGTCGATCACGAACGTCGAGCGGTTGATGCCCATGTAGGACTTGCCGGCGAACTTCCGCTCGCCCCACACGCCGTACTGCTCCGCCACCTGGTGGCCCGGGTCTGCCAGCAGCGTGAACGGCAGCTCGTACTTCGACTTGAACTTCCCGTGCGACGCGACGTCGTCCGGGCTGACCCCGAGGACCTCGGCGCCGCGGTCGCGGTAGATGTCGTAGGCGTCGCGGAACTCACATGCCTCGGTGGTACAGCCGGGGGTGTCATCCTTGGGATAGAAGTAGAGGACGACCGGGCGGCCGCGGAAGTCCGACAGCTTCACCGTGTCGCCGCTGTCGCTCTGGAGCTCGAAGTCGGGTGCTGGCTTGCCTTCCTCGATCACGCCGGAACCTCCTCGTCGGTGGACGTCGATGCTAACGGCGGGCGAGGCGGCGGCATTCCGCACGCGCTCCGCTCCTCAGGACGGCAGCCATCCCTCCCTGTACGCCGACCGCTCCTCCGGCCCGAAGCGGGCGTAGGCCTCGTCCGGATTCGACGTCTCCTCGAGCACGCTCGCATCGTGCTGCGCCGCCACGTCGTTCACGGCGTAGACGACCTCGAAGCCGCCCGCTCGGTTGCCGGCCATGACGATCACGCACGGCCCGTCACCGGCGCCGACGAAGGTGTGCTTCGTCCACGGCGGGCAGTGGACGAAGTCCCAGGCCTTCAGGTGGCGCTCCTCACCTTCGATCACGAGCACGCACTCGCCGGAGACGACGAGGAAGTCCTCCTGGCCGCGCTCGCCGTGGTAGATGCCCCGCTGACCGGGCGCGACGACCTGGATGCGGAAGCCGAGCTGCGCCCACTCCTGCCCACCTTCGAAGTCGGTGTCCTGCCCGCGCTCGTCGCTTCGGATCCACGACACGTCGCGCGCGTTGAGCACGAACCAGCCCTCGCCCTGGGGAATGAGCCCGGCATCCGTCTTCTTCAGCTCTGCCTCCGGGACAGTCATGCGCGGGAACCTCCGTCGTAGGGCTACAGGTCGTAGGCTCGGTCGATGCTAACGGCGCACCATGCGAACGCGTTCCTGGTGATCGGCGTCTGCCTCGTCTCCGCCGCGGCCGCGTTCGTCGCCTACCGCCGTCGGAGCGGAGCCGGGCGGGTCGTCGCGCAGCTCCTCGCGCTCGCACAGACGGTGCTCGTCGCCCAGGTCGCGCTGGGGCTGCTGCTGCTCGGGGACCACCGCCGTGCCGCCGACCACCTCCACTACCTCTACGGCTCGCTGGCGCTCGTGGCCACGCTGTCGCCCTGGCTCTACGCGCCGGCGGAGCCTCGCCGGCGGCTGCTGTGGTTCGGCGGAGCTACGCTTGTTGCGGCCGCCCTGGGCGTCCGCGCCTACATGACCGCGACATGAGCAAATGGCTGTCAGACCGCCCGACCCTGCGGGGGTTCCTGATCATCATCGGGATCGTCGTGGTCGTGATGGCGCTGAACCTGTACGTGGCGCTGTTCACGGTCCAGGCGATCCTGAGCATCGCGTTCTTCCTCGCAATCGCGTTCTTCGTCTACCTCCTGTGGCGTGAGCGGCGCGACGAGATCAGCATGTGGTCGACGCGCGAGCGCGTCGTCTTCTACGGCTCGGCGCTCCTGATCGTGCTCGCGCTCGCTTCCTACGTCTTGCACGGCCTGCCGGGCTACGACGCACTCGGCTTCATCGGCATCCTCGGCTGCGCGGGCTATGCGATGTTCCGCGTGTGGCGGAGCCGGCACACGTACGGCTGACCGCGCGTCGGTGCGCCTGAAGCGGCTTCTCCGCCCACGTCCCCATCTCGAGCGGGACCCGGCGCAGCATGTCCTGCTCGTACTGGTCGGGGCGGGCCTGTCGCTGGGCGCGCTGATCGGAGTCGCCTGGGCGGCCGGCTTCGACGAGGTGATCGAGGAAGCGAAGAACGTGGACGCGGTGTGGCTCCCGGTCGCGCTCGGCTTCGAGGTCGCGGCGTACCTCGGTTACGTCGTCGCCTACCGCGAGGTCGTGCGCGTCGAGGGCGGCCCGAGCCTGAGCATGGGGCGGGCGATCGCGATCGTGGCCGCGGGCTTCGGGATGTTCGTGATCCGCGGCGGGTTCGTCGTCGACCGGCTCGCCATGGAGGGCGCCGGGCTGCCCGAGCGGCAGGCGCGCGTGCGCGTGCTCGGGCTCGGCGCGCTCGAGTACGCGGTGCTGGCTCCGGCGGCGGCGGTGGCTGCCATGATCGTCGTCGCCAGGGGAGAGTCGCACCCGAGCCTCGGCTTCACGCTGCCATGGGTCGTCGCGGTGCCGCTCGGCTTCGGGGCAGCCGTGATCGCGCTCGGCTACCGGGAGCGCCTCCACGGCCGTCGCGGCTGGCGCAGCATGCTCCGGCATGCGCTCGACGCGCTCCACGTCCTCAGGCGGTTGGCGGAGCAGCCGCGCGAGCATGCAGGCGCGTTCCTCGGCACGGCCCTCTACTGGGTGGCGGACATGGCCTGCCTGTGGGCTTGCCTGCGCGCCTTCCACGACAGCCCGGACCTCGCGGCGCTCGTGATCGGCTACGCGACCGGCTACGCGCTGACCCGGCGGACGCTGCCGCTCGGCGGGGCCGGCTCGGTCGAGGCGCTCGTGCCGTTCGCGCTCGCTTGGGCGGGCGTCGACCTGGCATCAGCGGTGCTCGCCGTCGCCGCGTACCGGATCTTCAACCTCTGGTTGCCGCTGTTACCCGCGGCGATCGGCCTGCGCCACCTCCGCCGCTGGCGCGAGGCTGCGACCGACCCAGCCTAGGCCTCGACGCGCGACGCCGCGCCGTCAAGGGCGTCCAGCGCCGTCCGGACGTCGACGTGCCGGCCGACGAAGATCGGCGTGTCGCGCTCGGTGTAACGGGACGCCTCGCTCTCGCGGAGCGTCAGCATCAGGTGCATGAAGTCGGCGGGCTCGTCGCACTCGAAGGCGGTCATGAACTCCTGGTCGTCGATCCCGAACGAGTACGTCGTGTGGTTGTGGATCGAGGCGAACTCTGCGCCGACCCGCATGTGCTCGTCCATCGCGCGCTGCCGGTCCTCCGGCGTCAGCGCGTACCACGGCCGCACCTTCACGAACGGATAGACGACGAGGTACGGCGACCCCTTGGGGATCACCTTCCGCGGGCGGCGGGCACGCGTGTACTGGGATGCCTTCGTCGTCGCGAGGTAGGAGTACGGCGTCTCGAGCCAGCCTGCGATCGGCGTCCCGTTCAACGCCGCGCCGAGCTCGCCGAGGTCGTCGTAGCTCGACGTGATCTTCCAGAGGAAGAAGTCGGAGTCGGGACGCACGCCGGTGACGCTGTAGACGCGAAGCGCGTCCATGCGCGACGCCCAGTCCTCGACGGTCTCGGCGAACGCGTCCTTGCCGGCCGCCCGCTCCTCCACCGGGAGCCGCCGCCACGCCGGATCGACGCGGTAGAAGGTGTACGCGACGTACTGGCCCTCCATGCGGCGAAGGCTACCGAGCGCCGTCAGAGCGGGAAGACGTGCGGCAGGGCGTGCCGGATCCCGCCGACGGCGGTGGGCCCTCCGCACTCGACGTCCCCCGCGCGGACCTGATCGATCGTGCTCCGAACGAGCGCGCGGCTCGTCTTCGGCGTGCCGTCGACGTAGTAGAGCCCGGACTGCCAGCGGTTGAAGTCGGTCTCGTCCGTGACGTGGAAGATGAGGAAACCGCGGACGGTCGGCTGGCAGGCGGCCATCATCAGGGCCTCGCTGTAGTGCTCGGCCTGGACTTGCTCCGAGACCGGGTGAGTCGTCGCCGGCTCGCGCCCCGAGTAGAAGGACAGCTTGGCCGCCGGGATCTTCGAGTCGATTCCGTACTCGTCGTAGACGATCGGGAGCTTCGACCCGAGCTGGGCGGTGCCGTTGAAGGCGCGGCCGAGAAGGGAGACGAGCTTCGGGTAGTCGGCGAGGCCGATCGACGTCGAGCGCGGGTGGAGGAAGTCCGGCGGCGTGCTCGAGGTCTCGCCGTACGGGTGGAACGAGAAGCCGTCCATGATCGGCGCCTGGCGGCCGCTCGCGCGATACGCGTCGCCCATGTCCGTGATGAAGGCGGTCGGCGAGTGCGTGTGACGCGGCAGCTCGGGCCTGTCGCTACCGCGGGGCGAGACCGATCCGCCGAGGACGAACGTCGTCGGGTCGACCGCCTTGATCGCGTCGTACGCCTGCTCGAGCAGGCGCACGTAGGCCGGGGCGGCCACGTCCTCGCCGTTGGCACCGAACTGCGGCAGCCAGTAGCGGTTGATGTTGGGCTCGTTGCCGACGATCACCTCGCGGATGGTCGTGCGGGCGACCACGTCGGCCGCGAAGCTCGCGAAGTCGGCGCGGTCGGCTGCCGTCAGCGGCGTGACGCTGCTCCCGAACGGCATCACGGTCGCGACGATCTTGATCCCGCCGAAGTCGCCGGCCGCGGCCACGGACCGGAGCGCCTCCAGCTGGTCGTCCGGGAGCGAGCTCAGCCCCGGCGTCCAGATCGCCGTGACCCGGATCGCCTCGAAGCCCGCATCGCGCGCGAGCTCCAGCTTCGCGGCGGCGACGAGCGGGTCGCCGTTCCGGCCCTCGTCCTCTGCCGCGCCCATGTACATGGTCAGCGAGGCACCGGCGACAGGCGTCAGGGCCAGGGTCGCGAGCAAGGCCGCGAAGACGATGATCCGGCGGAGGGGCACGGTGGAAGGGCCGCAGTTGTCGACCGCGCGGGAGTCTAGGACGGCCCTCGGACGCGGTCAACCGGCCATTAGCGGGGGAATTCCCCACTTCGGGGACCGGGCACGGCGGCGAAGCATGCGCTATTGTTGACTTCGGTTAGGGTCGAGTTGCCAGGACTATCGGCCGCAGGTAGTCCGGGAAGCTTCGCCGCTCTCCCTGATTCGGCCCGACCTGTTCGCCCGGCGGCCCGGCCATCTCCGACCGGGCCGCTCGGCTGTCAACGTCCGATCAGGAGGGCCGCGGTCGCCGTGCGCGCTGCGCCGCGATTCACGGTCGCGACGGCGGCCACACGAATCGCGTACCGCCCGGGCAGCAGGCGGCCCAGCGTGACGCGCTTGTCCGTGTTACCGACGGCGGTCCCCGTCTTGGTGACCACCCTGGCGCCGCGGCGCGCGGTGACCGTGTACTCGCAGTCGAGGTCGCAGCGGAAGGTCACGGCGGCGACGGGCTTCGCGGTCGTTCGGAGCCGGATGACGCGGGGCCGCAGGCGGAGGTTGGGGCACTGGGCGATGACGCCTCTGTGCGCCTCGGCGATCGCCTTCCGGACGGTGGGGAGGCTCGACTTCGGCTTCCCGTCGACGTAGAAGAGCCCGGACTGCCAGCGGTTCAGGTCGGACTCGTCGACCGCGTGGAAGATCGAGATCGCCCGGACGGTCGGCTGGCAGAACGCGAGCCCGATCGCCTGGCGGTAGTAGAGGCCCTGCACGTCGGGCGTCACCGGCTTGACCGCGGCTGGCTCGATCCCCGTGTAGAGAGCCGCCTTCGCCGCCGGGATCTGCGTCTCGACCCCGAACTCCGTATAGAAGATCGGGAGGGTGTCGCCTCGCTGCGGGGTGCCGGCGAACGCCTTGTCGAGGACGCCGACGAGCTTGTCGTAGTCCGCGATCGCGATCGTCTTCGAGTTGGGATGGCGGCCGCTCTCCGGCGCGATGCTGGAGTTGTCCTCGTATGGGTGGAACGCCAGTGCGTCCATGATCGGCGCCGTGCGGCCGCTCGCGCGGTAGGCGAGGCCCAGGTCCTGGATGAACGTGGTCGGGGAGTGCGTCGGCCGGATCGAGTCGGCGACGTCCCCGCCCCGCGGCGAGACCGCCCCGCCGAGGACGACGATGTTCGGCGACACCGCCTTGAGCGCGTCGTAGGTCTCGGCGAGGAGCGCCCCGTATGCGGGCGCCGCCGCGTCGGAGCCGTCGGGGTTGAACTGAGGCAGCCAGTAGCGGTTGATGTTCGGCTCGTTGCCGATCACGAAGTGGCGGACGTCCGGAAGGGCCCGTGCGAGCGCAGCGGCGTAGGCGGCGAACTGGCCGCGCGCCTCGAGCGTGAGCGGCGTGGTGCGGTTCCCGAAGTTCGTCACAGTGACCATCACGGTCATGCCGTCGAGCTTCGCGGCGGTGACGACGTTCTGGAGCACCGCGACGTCGCCGGGGCTCGGCTCCGCCTGGGGCGGCGCCCAGATCTGGGTCACGCGCACGGAGTTGAAGCCCGCGAGGCGGAGCAGGTCCATCTGTCCCTTCGCGCCGACGAGCGTCGGCTGCCGGACGGCGTCCTCGGTCGCGCCGATCAGCATGGTCGGGCCACCCGCAAGCGCGCGCGCAGGCATGGCGAGCGCGAGGAGGACGATGAGAAGAAACCGCTGCATGACCCGGGAGTTGCCGTGGATACGCTAGCCGGAAATGGCCAAGCGCCTCGAAGATCAGCTCCGTGGGCTCCCGACCAAGCCCGGCGTCTATCTGTTTCGCGACGGCAAGGGCGAGGTCCTCTACATCGGGAAGGCGAAGTCGCTGCGCCAGCGCGTGCGCTCGTACTTCCAGGAGAGCCTCGACTCGCGGGCCGCGATCCGCCAACTCCCTGGCCGGGTCGAGGACATCGAGGTGATCGTCACGTCCAACCAGGTCGAGGCGCTGCACCTCGAGCAGAACCTCGTCAACCGCTTCCGCCCGCCGTTCAACGTGCGTCTGCGGGACGACAAGACGTTCCCGTACATCGCGGTCACGGTCGAGGACGAGTACCCGCGCGTGATGTTCACGCGCGAGCGGCACCGGCGCGGCGTCGTCTACTTCGGGCCATACGCGAACGCGAAGAAGGTGCGGGAGACCCTGGACGTCCTCAACCGCGTCTTCCAGTACCGCCCCTGCGAGGGGCCGAAGCCGGGGCGGCACAGCGGCATCCCGTGCCTCGACTACCACATCGACCGGTGCCTGGCACCGTGCGTCGGGTACGTCTCCCAGGAGGACTACCGGCGGATCATCGACGGGGTGATCGAGTTCCTCTCGGGCGAGACGAAGCCGATCCTGCGCGCACTCGAGGCCCGGATGCGCGAGGCGGCGGCGGAGCACCGGTTCGAGGAGGCGGCTCGCTACCGCAACCGGCTCAGGTCGGTCGAGCACCTCGCCGAGCGGCAGGCCGCCGACCGCCGGTCGGTCGGCACCATCGACGTGATCGGGCTCGCCGCGGAGGGCGACCGCGCCGCGGTGCAGGTATTCCCGCTGCGCGACGGGAAGCTGATCGACCGGCACAGCTTCCACCTCGAGAACGTCGGCGGCCAGGACCTGACGACCGTCCTGGAGCAGTTCTGCCTCGAGTACTACGGGTCTGCGCCGTCGGTGCCGCCGCAGATCGTCGTCCCGCGCGACGCCGGCGATCTCGGGCCGCTCGCGGAGTTCCTCACCGAGCGGCGCGGGGCGCGCGTGGAGCTGCGCCCGGCCGAGCGCGGGGAGAAGCGGCGTCTGCAGGAGCTGGCCTCGGAGAACGCCCGTGTCGCGCTCGCGTCGGACGCCGCGGTCTCGGAGCAGAAGCGGCTCCGGCGCATCGAGGCCCTGGAGGAGCTGCGCGAGGCGCTGAACCTCGAGAGCCTCCCGATCAGGATCGAGTGCTACGACATCTCGACCGCGATGGGGCAGGACAACGTCGGCTCCATGGTCGTCTTCCAGGACGGCGTCGCGAAGAAGGCGCACTACCGCAAGTTCGGAATCCGCGGTCAGGTGGGGATGGACGACTTCGCGGCGATGGGGGAGGTGATCTCGAGGCGGTTCGCACGGCTGTCCAACGGTGCCACTGCCGACGATTTCGATGAGTCGTTCGCGTCGCGGCCGAACCTCGTCGTCGTGGACGGGGGGAAGGGGCAGCTGTCGGCGGCGCTGGCCGCGATGCACGCCTTCGACCTGCCGCGCGTGGCGGTCGTGGCGCTCGCCAAGCGCGCAGAGGAGGTGTTCGTCCCCGGCCTGCCGGATCCGATCGTCCTGGAGCCGCACACGCCGGGCCTCCAGCTCCTGCAGCGGATCCGCGACGAGGCGCACCGGTTCGCGCTCGGCTTCCACCGCCAGCGGCGGGACGCCCGCTCCTTCGAGTCGATCTTCGACGAGTTGGAGGGTGTGGGCCCGGTGCGACGACGGGCGATCCTGCGCCACTTCGGCTCCGCGGACCGCTTCCTGGCAGCGTCGCAGGAGGAGCTGGAGGGCGTCCCCGGAGTCCCGGCCAAGACGGCCCGCTCGATCTACCGCCAGCTTCACAAGGCCGGCCGGGCCTAGTTCTCGCCTCCCTCAGCCGAGCTATGGGCTGATCGCCCTTTGCCGCCGATACCGGAAGGGCCGCAGCATGACCGCCCGCACTTTCATCTCGTCTGCGCCAGCCGCAGCCCTTCGCTCCCCGTCGACGGTCGGCGCCCGCGTGCGCCAGCTCCGCCAGTCGGCCGGGCTGAGCCAGGAGGAGCTGGCAGCCGGCCGCTGCTCGAAGGAGTACGTCTCCCAGATCGAGCGCGGAAAGACGCGGCCGACGGCATCCACGCTCGAGTGGATCGCCGAGACGCTGCGCGTGGACGTCACGTACCTCGAGACCGGCCAGAGCTGGACGGAGTACGCGGCCGTCGAGGCTGCGGTCGCGCGCGGCGAGGCCGCTGTCGAGGGCCAGCACTACGAGGACGCGATCGAGATCCTGTCCCGCCTCCGCTTCTCACCCGACGCGCCCGAGCTGGAGCTGCGCGGGCTGCTCGCGCAGAGCTGGGCGACCCTCTACTTCGGCGACGTCAAGCCTGCGCTCGACCTGCTCGCGGACGCGCGGACGATCGCAGAGAACGAGATCTTCTCCGACGTCGAGCGAGCGGACGTCCTCTACCGGATGGGCGTCTGCCGCTACAAGCTGTCGTCGATCAACTCCGCGCTGCTGCTCCTGAACGAGGCGTTGGAGCTGGCGGAGCGCTCGGGCCTCCCGTGCGACCGCCTGCGCGCCGACATCCTCGAGTGGCGCTCCCGCTGCTCGCGCCGGCAGCGCGACTTCGAGGCCGCGCGTGAGGACATCGAGCTCGCGCTCGAGCTCGCTGAGGGCCTCGAGGACACGCTCACCGTCGCCCACGTGATGTTTCAGGCCTCGCTCGTCGCCGAGCGGAGCGGGAACTGGGTGCGGGCGCGCACACTCGCCGAGAAGGCGAAGGATCTGTATGAGCTGCACGGCGACCGCCTCAACCTCGGTCGCATGCTGAACAATCTCGGCGGCCTCGAGTACCTGCTCGGGAAGCCGGAGGAGGCGGTCGGCTACCTCAAGCGCGCCTTCTCGGTCGCTCTCGAGCTGGGGAGCGACGCCGACGCGGCCCAGGCCGTGTCGTCGCTCGCCCAGGTGCACCTCGGCACCGGCGAGGTCGAGCTCGCCGAGAAGCAATCGCGTCACGCGCTCGAGTTGCTCGGCGACCGTGACGACTTCGTCGACGAGATCGGCAACGCGCAGATCGTGCTCGGCCGGTCGCTGCTCGAGCAGGGCCGTCTCGACGAGGCCCAGACGATGTTCGAAGAGGCAGAGGCGAGCTTTGCGCAGCTCTCCTCCGCCAGTCATCGGGCGGTCGCATGGACGGCCCAGGGAGACGTGGCGTCGAAGCGTGGAGACGCGAAGACGGCCGCGACCCTGTACCGCCAGGCTGCCGAAGCCCTCCAGGACGTCAGGTTCTAAGGGAAGGAGGTGATCAGGATGCTGCGGAAGCTTCTCTCATTGGGAGCACTCGTCGTGGTCGCGCTCGCCCTGGGCGCGGGCCCGGCCAGTGCCAAGCATGACTACCCCGGTCCGCCCGGCCCTCCCGCGTGGGCCTCGCAGTTCGGCCAGCAGGGGTTCTCCGACGGACGCCTTGCCGGCGGTTTCAGCACGGGCGGCTTTTCCGACGGACGGCTTGTCAGGTAAGTCCTCGCCGACAGGTACAGCTATTTCCTAGCCTTCAAGGCGGCCGCTCTCGGGCGGCCGTCCGTCGTTGGTCCAGCCGACTCGTCCCCGGCTGCTTCCTCGGTATCGATCGCATCCCGGAACCGGAGCGTTCTCAGCATCAGCAGGATCGCGGTAAATCCGAGCGCGGCATTGGCGACGGTCAGCGAGACGCGCATGCCGACGCTGAAGCTCAGCGCCTGGCTGTGCGACGTCACGTTGCGGAAGAGGTAGACCAGGAACGCCTGCTCGGTGCCGATGCCGCCAGGGCTGAACGGCAGGATCGTCGCGAGGCTCTGACTCACCTGCACGAGCAGCACGTTGCGGAGCGTGGCCGGCACCTCGAAGGCGTGCAGGAAGCAGAAGACGGTGACGAGCCGCAGCGCCCAGTCCAGGAGCTGGAACGGGATGACGCGCGTGACGTAGTACGTGCGGTCGCGAAACGCCGAGAAACCTTGCGCGACGCGCTCCCTGAAGTCCTCGATCCGCTCGGCGATCCAGATCAGCAGCAGGCCGCCGAACAGCAGCACGGCGACGAAGATGATCAGGCCGGCGGTCGGGTGCCTCAGCGCCCAGCCGTAGTCGAGCGACGGCAGGTCGGGGAGGACGTGCAGGCCCGGCAGCGAGCCCTGCGTGATCGCCCAGATGATGAAACACCCCGCGACCACCATGTCGAAGAGCGTCTGCAGCAGGATCGTCGCGACGAGCGTGGTGTACGTCGCGCCCTCGATCCGACGCTTGGCGATGACGAGCTTCACGGCGTCCCCTGCGCGCGCAGGGATGATCGCGTTCACGCCCGTCCCGGCGACGTACGCGCCGAACATCTGAACCCAGCGGACCGGCACCGTGGGGTACGCGGCCTTGACGATGTTGCGCCATGCCCGCGAGGCGGCGAGGAGCTTGCAGACTTGCGCGGCGATTGCGAAGCCGATCCACTGCCACTCGACCGCGGCGAGGTGGCCGAAGAAGACACCGATCGCGTGGGTGACGGGGTGGATCACGCCGTCAGTGTGCTTGCGCGGGGCTAGAAGTCGCCGCCGCCGCCGAAGTCGCCGCCGCCGAAGTCTCCTCCGCCGCCGAAGTCCCCGCCGCCACCGAAGTCGCCCAGGCCGCCGCCGTTCCCGGGCTGGTCGTACCCGCCCCAGCCGCCGTGGCTCCCCCAGCCGCCTCCGAGGCCGCCGAAGCCGCCGCCGAGCAGGTTGCCGATGAACAGCCCGCTGACGAACCCACCGCCGCCGAAGGGGCTGAAGTAGCCGCCCGCCCACGGGCTGAAGTAGGCCGGCGCGGCGTAATACGGGACGCGCCGCCCGCCGGTCAGCACCTCGCGCGCCGCGGGCTCGCGGCCGTCGTCGACGTCGACCGCGCACGCCTCGCAGGCCGGGACGCCTCGCTCCGCTCCGCCGGGCGGCGCCCACTGGACGTCGCGCGTCGACGGCCCGTGGCGCGGGTCGAAGAAGCAGGGCGGCCGCCGCTCCGGAGGCTGCTCTCCCTGGAGGCGCGCCTCGGCGGACGCCATCCTGTAGCGACCTTCCTCGAGCGCCCCCGTTACGGGTGCCATGTCCTCGGGCCGGCGGGCGCGGTCGAAGGCCTGGTTCGCCTGATCGTAGCGCTCGAGCGCGGCCTGGTAGTCCTCCTTTGCCGCGGGCGGCGCCCCCGGAGCGTCGACCCCCGCCTCGAGCTTCTGGACGTCGTCCGCGAGCGCGACGAGGTCGTCCCGGGTCGCTTCCCGCACCTCGGCGAGCGCCTGCTGCTCCCGGCGGGAGCTGCGGATGCGATGGAAGAGGAACACGGCTCCGCCAACCGCCGCCAGCACGACGATCAGGCCGATCCCGGAGCCGCCGGGCTCGTCGCGACCAGGGCGTGCTGCGGTGCTGGGCGCAGGCGCCCGGCGCTCCGTCCCGACGTCGGACGTGAAGGCCATGAGCGTGGGCGCGAGGCCCTCGTCGCGATGCTCCTGGAAGGCCAGGGTCGCCAGGCGCCCGGCCTCGCCCCGCGGGAGAATCCCGGCGGTCGCGCCGGCGCGGAACCGGCCGCCGACCACGACCGCGTACGTGCCGGGCAGGCCCACCCGGCCGTGGAGGTCGCGGAGGACGCCCTCGGGCGTCCCGTCCGACTCGGCGGCCGCGGAGGCGGGCAGTACGGCGACGAACATCGGCGCGGCGCCGGTCGAGCGGATCTGCGCGCGGAGGAGGTCGGCCTGGTCGGCGTTCAGCGTCGGCTTGGCGTTCGGCGCGACGTAGACCGGGTCGCTCCTGAGTGACGAGGCGGCGTCGTCGAGCGCCTGCGCGCCCGCGGCTGCGGGCACGACGAGCGCGGCCAGCGCGGCCGCGACGACCAGCCCACGGCGCACGACTGCTAGGTCGCGCCCTTGCCGTCGTCCGGCGCCATGAACGGGTACCGGTAGTCGGTCGGGGGGACGAACGTCTCCTTGATCGTCCGCGGGCTGACCCAGCGGATCAGGTTCCACATCGAGCCGGCCTTGTCGTTCGTGCCCGAGGCCCGGGCGCCGCCGAATGGCTGCTGCCCGACCACGGCGCCGGTCGGCTTGTCGTTGACGTAGAAGTTTCCGGCCGCGTAGCGGAGCTTCTCCCCGGCGAGCTCGAGCGCGCCGCGCTCGCGCGCGAAGACCGCACCGGTGAGGCCGTAGGGTGCGCCCTTGTCGACGAGGTCCAGCGTCTCGCCGTACTGCTTCTCCGGGTAGACGAACGCGGTGACGACCGGGCCGAAGAGCTCCTCCTTCATCGTGCGGAAGTCGGGATCCTCGGTCTCGAGCACGGTCGGCTCGACGAAGTAGCCCTCGGAGTCGTCGTAGCCGCCGCCGACGAGCACGTTCACCTTCGGGGCCGCCTTCGCCTCCTCGATCGCCTCCTTCTGCGTGCGGAACGAGCCGGCGTCGATCACCGCGCCCATGAAGTTCTGGAAGTCGGCGACGTCGCCGACCTTGATCGTCCGGATCTCCTCGACGAGGCGCTCCCGGATCTCCGGCCAGAGATTGGACGGCGCGAACACCCGCGACGCGGCCGAGCACTTCTGGCCCTGGTACTCGAAGCTGCCGCGGACGATCGCGGTCGCAACGGCCTCGGCGTCCGCGGACGGATGCGCGACGATGAAGTCCTTGCCGCCGGTCTCGCCCACGATGCGTGGGTAGTTGCGGTAGTTCGCGATGTTCGCCCCGATCGTCTCCCACATCCCCTGGAAGACGGGGGTCGAGCCGGTGAAGTGGACGCCGGCCAGATCGGGGCTTGCGAGCGCGGGGTTGCCGATCTCCGCGCCGGAGCCGTAGACGAGGTTGATCACGCCCGGCGGCAGCCCGGCCTCCTGGAGCAGCTGCATCAGGTAGTGCGCCGAGTAGGCGGCCGTCGACGCCGGCTTCCAGACGACCGTGTTGCCCATCAGCGCCGCGCTCGACGGCAGGTTCGCCGCGATCGCAGTGAAGTTGAACGGGGTGACCGCGAAGACGAAGCCCTCGAGTGGCCGGTACTCGATGCGGTTCCACGTCCCGGCGGACGAGCTCGGCTGCTCCTCGTAGATCCGGAGCATGAACTGGACGTTGAAGCGCCAGAAGTCGATCACCTCGCACGCGGAGTCGATCTCGGCCTGGTGCGCGGTCTTCGACTGGCCGAGCATCGTCGCGGCGTTGAGGGTGGCGCGCCACGGGCCGGCGAGCAGCTCGGCGGCGCGGAGAAAGACCGCGGCGCGGTCCTCCCACGGCGTCCGGTGCCAGTCCTCCCACGCCTCCGCGGCGGCCTTGATCGCCTGGTCGACGTGCTGCGCGGAGCCCTTGTGCACCGTCGCGAGCACGTGATCCTTGTCGTGGGGCATCACGGACTCGAATGTCTCGCCGGTGCGCACCTCCTCACCGCCGATCACGAGCGGCGCCTCGACCCGAGTCGAGCTCATCTCCTGGAGGCGGAGCCCGAGCTGCTCTCGCTCGGGGGAGCCGGGCGCGTACGACGACACCGGCTCGTTCTGCGGGGCAGGCGGTCTGAAGAGGCCGGAAGCTGTCATCGCCCGCGATTGTAAGTTTTGCGGGCAGTGTCCGTGACGCGCGTTCTCTACGCCGCCGACGGCTGGGGCGTGGGCGAGCTCTGGTTCGAAGGGACGCGTCTCGTCTGGCACGAGCTGCCGCAGACCGCACGCAACCCCCACCCTGGGAGGGGATCTGACCCGCCTCCCTCGAGGTCGACGATACCGGCGAAAGGCGCACGGAAGTGTGTCGGGACCGTGTCGAAAGTGGAACATCTCGTCGACAACGCCGAGCGGTACTTCGGCGGGGAGCGCGTCTCGTTCGCCGACGTCCAGATCGACACCGACGGGTGGACACCGTTCCAGCAGGAGGTGGCGGCGGCCCTGCGCTCGGTGGACTACGGCGAGGTCGTGTCGTACTCGGACCTCGCCCGGCTGGCCGGCTACCCGCGGGCGCAGCGCGCCGCGGGGACCTTCTGCGCGCGGAACCGGTACCCGCTCGTCCTCCCGTGCCACCGTGTCGTCGGAGCCGACGGCGTCGGCTCCTACGGCTCGCTCGGCCTCGACTACAAGCGCCGACTGCTCGCGCTCGAAGGTGTCTCTGTCTGAGGATCTGCGGGGCGAGCTCGCCGCGATCGCGCCGCGCAGCGACTGCGACAGGCTCGCGGAGCTGTCGGGCCTGCTCCACACTGCTGGGCGCGTTCACCTGCGCGGCCGCGGGGAGGTCTCCGTCCACCTCGACGTCGCCGAGTCGGCGGTCGCGCGGCGGGCGTTCAGTCTCCTCCGCCACTTCGGCGTCGCCTCGGAGATCCGGACGTACCGCCGCCGCGCCTTCGACCGTGCCACGCGGTACCAGCTGCACGTCGCCGGCGACGAGCATGCGCTCCAGGTCCTGCACGAGGCCGGCGTTCTCGGCCGTGGGCTGGCGCCGCTCGCTCACCCGCCGCACAGGGTGGTCAGCCGCTCGTGCTGTCGCCGGGCTTACCTTCGCGGGGCGCTGCTCGGCGGCGGCTCACTGAGCGGCCCGCGGGCGCTCCATCTCGAGATCCGCAGCGCGGAGGCGGAAGGAGCCGCGTTCGTCGCGGCCGTCGCCGCTCGCGAAGGCGCGCAGCTCGCGGTGCGCGACCGCGGCGGCCACGCGTCCGCCTACGCCAAGGGCAAGGAGGCGGTCGCCGACCTGCTCGCAGCCGCTGGAGCCGGCGGTGCGATCCTCCGGCTCGAGGAAGGGGCGGTCATGGCGGCCACCCGCGAGCGTGCGAACCGCCTCGCCAACGCCGACCACGCCAACCTCGTCCGCGCGAGCCGAGCCGCCCATGCGCAGCTTCAGGCGGTCGACCGGCTCCGGCGTCGCGGCGAGCTCGAACGGCTACCGGCCACCCTTCAGGAGATCGCCGCACTACGGACGCGACACCCGACGTTGTCGCTGCGGGAGCTCGCCGCACGGTGCCGTCCACCCGCCTCCAAAGCCGCTGCGCAGAGGCGTTTACAGAAATTGCAACAGCTCGCGGACGCCTAACTTTTCGCGCGCGTTGTCGTCTGTCGCCCCTCTTGTCATACTCACGGAGCGGCGGGTCCGTGCTCGTCCGGCGCCGGATTCAGACCCCGTCCGACGCCACGGTCCTGAGCGTGGTTCAACCGGAGGGGGAGGTCGTCCTCGGAGCTTCCCCTCCGGCCCGCCGCGACATCGTCGCGGCGGGCCGATCGGGCGAAACGGCGCGCCGGCGAAGCCGGCACGCCTCCTATGGTCGGCGTCGACTAGTCGACGCCTTAGCGGCCCGCCGCTGAGCTCGAAGCTGCTGCCGAGCCCATGAAATACACTCGGCGCATGGCGAAGACACGCGTGGGAATCAACGGTTTCGGACGCATCGGACGCAACTTCTTCCGCGCCCACCTCGAGCGTGGCGGCGACTTCGAGCTCGTCGCGATCAACGACCTCGGTGACGCGGAGACGATGGGTCATCTCCTGAAGTACGACTCGGTCCTCGGCCCCCTCGGAGAGGACGTCGAGGTCGGCGAGGCGACGATCAAGGCCGGGAAGACCGAGTTGCAGGTCCTCTCCGAGCGAGACCCGGCTGCGCTTCCATGGGGGGACCTCGAGATCGAGCTCGTGATCGAGTCGACCGGCTTCTTCACCTCGCGCGAGGGCGCGCAGAAGCACATCGACGCCGGTGCGAAGAAGGTCGTCATCTCCGCGCCCGCGACCGACCCCGACCTGACCATCGTCCTTGGCGTGAACGACGACACCTACGACCCGGAGCAGCACCACATCGTCTCCAACGCCTCGTGCACGACGAACTGCGTCGCGCCGCTCGCGAAGGTCCTGCACGACACCTTCACGATCGAGCAGGGGTTCATGACGACGATCCACGCGTACACGAACGACCAGCAGATCCTCGACCTCCCGCACAAGGACCTCCGCCGAGCCCGCGCCGCCGCGATCAACCTGATCCCGACGTCGACGGGCGCCGCGCGCGCGATCGGCCTCGTGATGCCGGAACTGAAGGGGAAGGTGGACGGCATCTCGGTGCGGGCGCCGGTCGCAGTCGGCTCGATCACGGACCTCGTCGTGCGCGTCGGGCGCGACGTGACGATCGAGGAGGTGAACGAGGCCTACCGCGGGGCCGCATCCTCCGGCCGCCTCGAGGGGCTCCTCCGGTACGCGGACGAGCCGCTCGTCTCCACGGACATCGTCCACTCGCAGTACTCGTGCATCTTCGACAGCGACCTGACGATGGCGAACGGGCCGATGGTCAAGGTGTTCGGCTGGTACGACAACGAGTGGGGCTACAGCTGCCGGCTCGTCGACGTCGTCTCGAAGATCGCGGCCGATATCCCGGCCGCCGTCTCCGCCTAGCTTGCAGCGCCGGCGATCCGTCCGGGACGCCCACGTCGGCGGAAAGCGTGCGCTGGTCCGCGCCGACCTGAACGTCCCGCTCGACAACGGGGTCGTCGCGGACGAGACCCGCATCCGGGCGGCGCTGCCGACGATCAAGCTCCTGCTCGAGCACGGCGCCGCCGGGATCGACGTGTGCTCGCACCTGGGACGTCCCAAGGACGGGCCGGATCCAGCTTTCTCGCTGCGCCCGGTGGCGGAGCGGCTCGGCGCGCTACTCGGACACGACGTCGGCTTCGAGCAGCGCGGCGCACGCGTGAACCTGCTCGAGAACACGCGCTTCCATCCCGGCGAGACGAAGAACGACGCCGGCTATGCCCGCGAGCTCGCCGACGGGCACGACCTGTTCGTCCAGGACGCCTTCGGCTCGGTGCATCGCGCCCACGCGTCGACCGAGGCGGTCGCCCACCTGTTGCCCGCCTACGCGGGCCTTCTGCTCGAGCGGGAGCTCGACGAGCTCGGGAAGCTCCTCGGTGAGGTCGAGCGCCCGTTCGTGCTCGTGTCGGGGGGTGCCAAGGTCGAGGACAAGCTCGGCGTGCTCGAGCGCCTGGGCGGCAAGGCCGACACGGTCCTCGTCGGCGGGAAGATGGCCGAGCAGCTGCGGGCGGAGAACCCGCTCTCCTTCGAGGTCGTCCTTCCGTCCGACGTCGTCGCGGCCGCCGTGTTCGCCGCCGACGCGGAGACGAGGATCGTCCCGTACGACGAGCTGCCGGACGGATGGCTCGGGCTCGACATCGGGCCGGAGACGCGCCGTGCCTTCACGCGAGCACGTCGCCGCCGCGCGGACGATTTTCTGGAACGGGCCGATGGGCGTGTTCGAGTGGCAGCCGTTCGCGGAGGGAACGAGGGCGGTGGCCGAGGCGGTGGCCCGGTCCGGCGCGTACTCCGTGGTCGGCGGCGCCGACTCGGCGCGTGCACTGCAGGAGCTCGGCCTCGCCGACGAGGTCTCGTGGCTGTCCACCGGCGGGGGCGCCGCGCTCGAGCTGCTCGAGGGCAAGGAGCTGCCAGGCGTCGCCGCGATCCCCGCCGCGGACTAGGCTGGCGCAGTGCTCGTCGCGGGCAACTGGAAGATGTTCAAGGGGCCGGCGGAGACGGCGGAGTTCTGCCTCGCGCTCCGCGACGCCGACCTCGGCGACGCAGACGTCGTCGTCTGCCCGCCCTACGTCTCACTCGCCGTCGCCGTGCAGCTGCTCGCGCCCACGGAGATCGCCGTCGCGGCGCAGAACGTGCACTGGGAAGCGGACGGCGCGTTCACGGGCGAGATCTCGGCGCCGATGCTCCGGGAGCTCGGCGTCTACGGGACGATCGTCGGCCACTCGGAGCGACGCCAGATCTTCGGCGAGACCGACGAGAACGTCGCGCGTCGCGCCGAGGCCGCGCTCGCCGCGGGGCTCGAGGTGATCGCGTGCGCGGGCGAGACGGAGGAGGAACGTGAACGCGGCGAGACGGAGGACGTGCTCCGACGGCAGGTCTCCGTCCTTCCTGACGACGACGGCCTCGTCGTCGCCTACGAGCCGGTGTGGGCGATCGGGACGGGCAAGACGGCGACCCCGGAGATCGCCCAGGAGGCCCATGCGTTCGTCAAGAGCATCCTCGCTCGGCCGGTGCTCTACGGCGGCTCGGTCAAGCCGGACAACGCGGCGGAGCTGCTCGGCCAAGCCGACGTCGACGGCGCGCTCGTCGGCGGCGCCTCCCTCGACGTCGACTCGTTCACCGCGATTTGCCGCGCTACGCGCCCTGGTTAGACGCCGCGGGCGATCCCAAGGAGAGACGGTATGTCCACGTACAACCTCGTAGCGCTCGTGATCCTGGACGGGTGGGGGTGCGCCGCGCCCGGGCCCGGGAACGCCGTCGAGCAGGCCGAGACGCCGATCTTCGACCGGCTCTGGGAGCAGTACCCGCACACGACGCTCGAGGCGTCCGGTGAAGCCGTCGGCCTGCCGCCGGGCCAGATGGGTAACTCCGAGGTCGGTCACCTGACGATCGGCTCGGGCCGCGTCCTCTACCAGGACCTCATGCGCGTGAACAAGGCGATCGAGGACGGGTCGTTCTTCGACAACCCGGCGCTGCGCGCGGCGTTCGACCGCGGCGAGCGGACGCACCTGCTCGGCCTCGTCTCGCACGGTGGCGTCCATTCGCACGTCGCCCATCTGCAGGCGCTGCTGCGGTTCGCACCGGAGAAGACGTGGATCCACGCCTTCACGGACGGGCGCGACGTCTCGCCGACCTCGGCGGTCAAGGATCTCGCGGAGCTGCCGCTCGACCGTGTCGCCACGGTCGTCGGCCGCTACTACGCGATGGACCGCGACCAGCGATGGGAGCGGACGGAGCTCGCGCTCGACGCGATCACCGGCGCCCTGCACAGGGGTACACCTCCACCTACATCTACATCCACCTCCGCCGCCGACCTCCTCGAGGCTGTCCAGGCGAGCTACAACCGCGGCGTCACCGATGAGTTCATCGAGCCGATCGTCCATGAGGGGACGCCGCGGCTCGATCCCGAGCGCGACTCGGCGGTCTTCTTCAACTTCCGGCCGGACAGAGCCCGCCAATTGACCATGAAGCTCGTCGAGCTTGGTGCCGATATCACGACGATGACGAGGTATCGGGCGGAGCTCGATGTGCCTGTCGCCTTCGCCGAGCGGGAGGTGGCGGACACGCTGGCCGAGGTCCTCTCAGCGCACGGCGTCAGGCAACTCCACGTGGCCGAGACCGAGAAGTACGCGCACGTCACGTACTTCTTCAACGGCGGGCGCGAAGAGGAGTGGGGAGGCGAGACGCGAGTGCTCATCCCCTCACCCCGTGACGTCCCGAGCTACGACCTGAAGCCGGAGATGTCCGCCGCCGAGGTGACCAGGCGCTTCGTCGAGGAGATCGAGTCCGGCGACTACGCCTTCGCGGTCGTCAACTTCGCGAACCCGGACATGGTGGGACATACCGGCTCGATCCCGGCCGTCGTCCGCGCGGTCGAGACGACAGACTCGTGCCTCGGGGAGGTCGTGGCCGCGGTGGAGCGAACAGGGGGTGTGTCCCTGATCACAGCCGATCACGGAAACGCCGAGCAGATGCTCGAGGCAGACGGTGCGAGCCCTCACACAGCTCACACGACCAACCCGGTCCCGCTGGTCGTTACTGACCCAAACGTGCCATTGCGGAACGGGGGAAAACTGGCAGATTTAGTGCCTACTGTGCTGGACTTTTTGGGTTTCGATCAACCTTTACAGATGACCGGCAAACCCCTAACGACCTCCGCTGAGTAGCGGCTATACTCGGGTCCCTTGTCGCTGCAGCAACCAGATTTTGGCGTCCTGCGGAAGGCACAGCGAGGCGACGAGCGGGCGTTCTCACTGATCGTCCGCGCGTATCAAGTCCCTGTCTTCAACTACGTGCTGCGCCTGGTCGGGGACCGGTCGCTCGCCGAGGATCTGACACAGGAGGTGTTCCTGCGGGTCTACCAGGGACTGCCGAAGTTCTCGCTGCGGTCGAAGTTCACGACATGGCTCTTCCAGGTGACGAAGAACCGCGTCCTCGACGAGCTGCGGGCGGTCGAGCGCCGGCCGCGCGCCGTCGTCGCGCTCGAGGACGTGCCGCCGCTCGAGGTCGTCGACGCGCCGATGGAGCGCCTCGAGACGATCGACGCCGTGTGGCGTGCCGTCGAAGCGCTGAACACCGACCTGAAGATGGCGCTCCTGCTCCGCGACATCGTCGGGCTCTCCTACACGGAGATCGCCGACTCGCTCGAGATCACGCTGGCCACCGTCAAGTGGCGGATCTACAAGGCCCGCGAGGACGTCCAGCTCTCCCTCGCCCGCGAGGGGATCACGGTCGGCGACCAGGCCGAGCCGACCGCAGCCGTCTCCACCTAGGCACACGGCCTGCCCCAGTCGCAGCAGGGCTGCGACCGTCGCTCGTCATTCCCCCCGCCCGAGCCTGAACGCGAGCGACGGCGGCAGTCCGTGCTCGAGCATCTCGCCCTGCGTCCTGTCGACCGGATAGTCGACGCGGCGGAAGGACGCCAGACGCCGCTCGAGGTCGAGCATGAGCCAGGCCGCTCGGCGATCGCCGTCGCGCGGCTGCCCGACCGAGCCGGGGTTGAGGAGCCAGCGGCCCTGTAACTCGACCTCGGCGCCGCCGGGAGCGAGCCCTCCTGCGATGCGGCCGTCCGCTTCCTCGCGAAGCGCGAGGGCGACATGCGTGTGGCCCACGAGAACCAGATCCGAGCGCGTGAGCGCGAAGGTGTCGCGGGCGCCGTCCTCGGTGATGATGTAGTCCCACACCGGATCGCGCGCGCTCGCGTGGTAGAGCTCCGCCTCGTCGGTCCGGCCGTTCGGCGCGAGCTCCGAGAGGAACGCGCGCGACTCCTCCGTGAGCACGCTCGCCGTCCACTTGGCCGCGGCGGCCGCCTCCTCGTTGAACTCCTCCGAGCCGAGCACCCCGAGCGCCACGAGGTCGTGGTTGCCCACGAGGCAGAGGTCGGCCCGGGCGCGCACGAGGTCGCAGCACTCGTTCGGCTGCGGCCCGTAGCCGACCGTGTCGCCCAAGCACCACACCGCGTCGGGCCGCTCCGCCTCGAGATCCTCCAGCACGGCGTCGAGGGCATGGCGGTTAGCGTGGACATCGGAGATGACCGCGACGCGCATCGTCAGGGGAGCGACCATAACCGCCGCGGTCGTGCTCTGGGTCGCAGCCGTGCTGTTTCTCTGGCGGACGAGGATCCCGAACGGCCTCCGGCTGCCGCATCTCGACGAGGACGCGGTGTTCGGCCGCGGGCTCGTCCATCGGGCGCGCGACTACGAGCGCCTCCTCGATCTCCTGTGGCTCGGCGCGACGCTGACGGAGCTCGCCGTCCTTGCGGTGCTGGCCCGACGCGGCGACCGGCTCGTGCGCGGGCTGGGCCTCGGCCGCGTCAACGCGGGGATCGTCGCGGGCGTCGTGACGTTGACGGTCGTGTGGGCCGGCGGCCTGCCGTGGGTGGTCGCGGCGCAGTGGTGGGAACGGCGCCACGGGATCTCCTTCGACGGCTACACCGAGACCCTCGCGCAGGCGTGGGGAGGGTTGCTCGGGACGACGGCCTTTGCGTTCCTCGCGCTCGCGATCATCCTCGGCTTCGCCAAGACGCTCGGTGCTCGCTGGTGGCTGGCGGCCGGCCCGACGATCGTCGCGGTCGCGGTGGTCGTGCAGCTCGTCTTCCCGTACCTGGCGACGCTGGGGACGCACCCGCTCCGGGACGGCCGGCTCGCCGCGGATCTCCAGCGCCTCGAGCGGCGCGAGCACGCCGGCAGCCCTCGCGTCCGCGTCCAGACCGTCAGCGACACGACCCGCGCGGCGAATGCGTTCTCGATCGGGTTCGGGCCGACTGCCACGATCGTGTTCTGGGACACCCTCCTGAAGGGCTTCACGCCGCACGAGGTGCGGTTCGTCGCAGCGCATGAGCTTGCGCACCTCGCCCGCAGCCACATCCTCAAGGGGGTCGCGTGGTTCGGCCTCTTCACGCTGCCGATCCTCGGGCTCGTGGCGTTCGTGACCGAGCGGCGCGGAGGTCTGCGAGAGCCCCGTAACGTCCCGCTCGGCCTGCTTGTCCTCGTCGCCACGACGGTGGCGGTGCTGCCGCTCCGCAACGCGATCTCGCGCCGCTACGAGGCCGAGGCGGACTGGGTCGCGCTCGTCAGCACCCGCGATCCAGCCACGGCCCGGGGGCTCTTCAGGGGCTTCTCCGCCGACAGCCTCCAGGACCCGACGCCGCCCGGCTGGGTGCACGCGTTCCTCGACGACCACCCGACGTTGCTGGAACGGATCGAGCTCGCACGCGCCTGGGCTCGCCGGTATCGCTAGCGGTCGCCCGGCTCGGTTTCCGGCAGGTTGCGGATGCCCTGCTGGGTCGAGTACTTCGACCAGCTGTCCTGCATCGCGGCGAGCAGCTCCTGGAAGAACTGCTGCGACATGTTCACGCGCGAGACGACGATGCCGGGGACGTCGCCCTCCTCGAGCTCGTGGTCGATGCGGGCGAACGTGATCGTGAACTCGTACGCGGAGAAGGTGACGTTCGCGAAGTTCGCGTAGACACCGGCCATCTGGTCCGTGTCGAGGTGGATGTTGAGCTGGCGCTCCTGGCCGTCGCCGTCCACGAGCCAACGATACTACTGGCGTGGAGGCCTTCCATCCGCGCCGCTTCCTCTACGCGATCGGTGGGCTCGCGATCGTGCTCGGGATCGGCACGCTCCTGTTCAGGTGGAGCCTCGACGAGCCGTGGCTCCAGTCGTTCTACCGGTCGCTCGTATCGGCCTCGCTCACGGGGCTGGACACGGTCCCGCCGAACGACAGCTCCCGGATCATCACGATGTTCGTCGTCCTCGCGGGCATCAGTATCTTTGCGTACGTCGGTTCGCTCATCGTCGAGTTGATCGCCCGCGGCGTCGTCGGCGGCATGTGGGTCGAGCGAAGGAGGCGGAGGGCAGTGGAAGGGCTGCGCGACCACTACATCATCTGCGGCTTCGGCCGAGTTGGCCGGCGGGTCGCCGAGGAGTTCCAGGAGACCGGGGCGCAGTTCGTCGTGCTCGACTTCAGCGAGACCGCCAAGGAGGCCGCGGGCGAGGCCGAGGTCCTGTTCATCGAGGGCGACGGGACGAACGACGACGACCTCCGCGAGGCCGGCATCGCGCGGGCGCGCGGCCTCGTCGCAGCCTCGGACGACGACGCGGACAACCTCTACATCACGCTCTCGGCTCGCGCCGCGAAAGAGGACCTCCTGATCGTCGCGCGCGCGTCGAACGAGGACGCCGGGAAGAAGCTCAAGCTCGCCGGCGCGGACCGCGTGGTCCAGCCCTACACGGCCGCGGGCCGCCTGATGGCGAACCTCGTCCTCAAGCCGCAGGTGACGGCGTTCATGGACGTCGTGACGACCGCCGCCGGCGCGGACCTCCGCTTCGAGGAGATCGTGGTGACCGACGCCTGCGGCCACGCGGGGAAGACGATCAGGGACGTCGACATCCGCAAGGAGACCGGCGCGCTGGTCGTGGCACTCCGGAAGCAGGACGGGACTTTCGACACGACGCCGACGCCGGAGGCGCAGCTCGAGTCGGGCGACGTGATGATCGCGGCCGGCACCGGCGAGGAGCTGCGCCTGCTCGAGAACCTCTTCGCCCCGCGGGAAGCCGTTGCCGGCTAGCGCTGTCGAGCGCCTCGCGGAGGAGCTCGCCGAGGTCGCAGGGACGGAGGTCGAGCTCGAGCGGCCGAGCGATCCGGCGCACGGCGACTACGCGACGAACGTGGCGCTGCGGGCGGCGCCGGTCCGGAAGCGGCCGCCTCGCGAGCTCGCGCAGGAGTGGGCGGCCACAGCGGCGGAGCTGGCGTCGGTCGAGCGCGCGGAGGTGGCCGGGCCCGGCTTCCTCAACCTCTGGCTGACGCGGGACTGGTACGAGCAGGCGCTGGCCGAGATCCTCGAGCGCGGCGACCGCTACGGCGCCGGGGAGGAGAGCGCCGCGGCCCAGAGGATCCTCGTCGAGCTCGTCTCCCCGAACCCCACTGGACCTCTGGTCGTCGGATCGGCGCGCAACGGCGCCTACGGCGACTCGATCGCACGGCTGCTCGAGTTCGCCGGCGCGGAGGTCGTGCGGGAGTGCTACTTCAACGACATCGGACGGCAGATCGACCTCTTCCGCGAATCGGTCGAGGCGCGCCGGCGCGGGGAGGAGCCGCCCGAGGGCGGGTACGTCGGCGAGTACGTGGCCCGGATCGGCGAGCTTCCTGGCGATCCGGTCGAGGAGATGATCCGGCTGATCGAGCACGAGCTCGAGGAGTTCCGCGTCCACGTCGAGGTCTGGGTGCACCAGTCCGAGCTCGAAGCCGAGGTCACGGAGGCGCTGGACGCGCTAGGCACCTACGAGCAGGGCGGCGCGCGCTGGGTGCGCACGACCGCCCACGGGGACGACAAGGATCGCGTCGTCATGCGGTCGGACGGGAGCCTCACCTACTTCGCGAGCGACGCCGCCTACATGCGGAACAAGTTCGAGCGCGGGTTCGACCGCGTGATCTACGTCCTCGCCGCCGATCACCACGGGTACGTCGCGCGCCTCAAGGCGCTCGCCGACTCCTTCGGCTACGGCGCGGACCGCGTCGAGGTGCCGATCTACCAGCTCGTGAACATCGTCGAGGGCGGGCAGTCGAAGCGCGGCTCCAAGCGGCGGGGCGACGTTGTCTTCCTGCGCGAGCTGATCGACGCGATCGGGGTCGACGCCGCGCGCTGGTATCTGATCTCGCGCGGGCCGGACCAGCCGATCGAGATCGACGTCGACCTGGCGGCCGAGCGCTCGCAGAAGAACCCCGTCTACTACGTGCAGTACGCGCACGCGCGCATCGCGGGGATCCTCCGGACCGCCGCCGGTGCCGGGGCCGCCTCCGAAGCCCCAGGGGAGCTCGCGATCGAGGAGCGCGACCTGATCAAGCGCCTCGCAGACTTCCCCGCGGTCGCGGCGGAGGCGACCGAGCGTCGGGCGCCGCACGCGATCCCGCTGTATGCGATCCGCGTCGCCGACGACTTCCACCGCTTCTACCACGAGCACCGCGTCGTCGGCTCCGAAACGGAGGCGTTCCGGCTCGGCCTCTGCCGGGCGACCCAGACGGTGATCGCCCGCTGCCTCGACCTCGTCGGCGTCGACGCGCCCGAACGGATGTAGGCTCAGGAGCGCGGCATGAGCGTCCTGCTTCCCGATCGCAACCTGGCCCTGGAGCTCGTCCGGGTGACGGAGTCGGGCGCGATTGGGGCGGGCCGCTGGGTCGGCCGGGGCGACAAGAACGCCGCCGACGGCGCCGCGGTCGACGCGATGCGGGGGATGCTCGACTCCGTCTCGATGGACGGCGTCGTCGTGATCGGCGAGGGGGAGAAGGACGAGGCGCCGATGCTCTACAACGGCGAGGCGATCGGCGACGGCAGCGGCCCGAGGGTGGACGTCGCCGTCGACCCGCTCGAGGGCACGCGCCTGTGCGCGCTCGGGCAGCCGAATGCGATCGCGGTGATGGCGGTCGCGGAGCGCGGGACGATGTTCTTCCCGGGCGCCGCGTTCTACATGGACAAGATCGCCGTCGGACCGGAGGGGATCGACGTGGTCGACATCAACGCGTCCCCGACCGAGAACGTGAAAGCGGTCGCGAAGGCGAAGGGCGTGTCCCTCCGTGATCTCAATGTCGTCGTGCTCGAGCGGGACCGGCACGAGGACCTGATCGGCGAGCTGCGCCAGGCCGGCGCGGTCGTGAACCTGATCCGGGACGGGGACGTCGCGCCGTCGATCGCTGCCGCCCAGGGCGGCACCGGCATCGACATGCTCTACGGGATCGGCGGGACGCCCGAAGGCGTGATCTCGGCCGCGGCGCTCAAGTGCGTCGGCGGCGGCATCCAGGCGAAGCTGTGGCCACGCGACGACCAGGAGCGGCAGAAGCTCGTGGACGCCGGGATCGACCCGGACCGCGTCCTGACGACGGACGACCTCGTCTCGGGCGACGACGTCTTCGTCGCCGCCACAGGCGTCACGACCGGCTCGCTCCTCCACGGCGTCCGGTATCTCCCGAACGGCGCCGTGACGGACTCGATCGTGATGCGCTCACGGTCGGGCACAGTGCGCCGCGTTCAGGCGACGCACCCGCTCGACAAGCTCGAGCAGCTGACCGGCCGCAGCCTCCGCTAGGCCGGAACCGCCTCCCGTTCCATCTCCGGCGCGTACATCCCCGTGCGGGCGGCGCTGTTCATCTTCGCCCGGTGGTAGTAGGCACGCTGACCGGCCTCGACGTTCTCGTCCTTGCCGCCCCACGCCTTCAGCGCCGGCGCCTGGAGCGCGCGGCCGTAGGAGAAGGACAGCTGCCACGGATGCGGGCCGCGGGCGTTCATCGCGTTCAGGTGGGCGGTCGCGTCCTCGTCCGACTGACCGCCCGAGAGGAAGACGATCCCGGGCACCGCCGCTGGCACGTGCCGGTAGAAGCATTCGAGCGTCGCGTCGGCGACGTCGTCGACGCCGGCACGGCCTGACGCCTCGTACCCGGACAGCACCATGTTCGGCTTGAGGAGCGAGCCCCGCAGGTCGACCCGCTGGTCGTGCAGCTCCGTGAAGACGGCCTGGAGCACGCGGCCGGTCGCCTTCGACGCGTCCTCGAGCGCGTGGTCGCCGTCCATCAGCACCTCGGGCTCCACGATCGGGACGATCCCCGCTTCCTGACAGAGCGCCGCGTAGCGGGCGAGCGCGTGGGCGTTCGTCCAGACGCAGTACTCGCTGGGCTTTCCGCCGCCGATCGAGTAGGTCGCGCGCCACTTCGCGAACCCGGCGCCGAGATCCCGGTACTCCTCGAGGCGGCCGCGCAGCCCGTCGAGACCCTCCGTGATCGTCTCGCCCTCGGCGAGCGCGAGCGGCTTTGCTCCCAGGTCGACCTTGATCCCGGGGGTGACTCCCTTCGAGGCGAGGAGCTTCGGGAACGGCGTGCCGTCCAAGGCGCTCTGGCGGATCGTCTCGTCGTAGAGGATCACGCCGGAGATGAACTCCTCGGCGCCCTCGGTGGTGAAGAGCAGGTCGCGGTAGGCCCGTCGCGTCTCCTCCGTCGACTCCGTGTCGATCGAGTCGAAGCGCTTCTTGATCGTGCCCGTGCTCTCGTCGGCGGCGAGGATCCCCTTGCCGTCCGCGACGAGCGCCTTCGCGGTCTCGTGCAGGTCTTTTGCAGCCATTTCGTCCTCCAAGTCGGGTCGCGCCAAGTATCCCCGTTTTTTCCGCTCGAATGCGCGGCCAGGAGCACGCTGCGGCGGTGCGCCCCTCTGTGTTTGTGAACGAGGTGTTTGGCCTTTTTGGCGACGCCCGGTCCCGTGAGTACGATTTACACGCCGTGCTCCGACTTGTCCTCGCCGTCGTCGTCGTCGCCTGCCTCGCGCCCGTGCTGAGCGGGGACGCCGCGCCGCCCGTGCTGGCGCCGGACGGTGTCACGCTGGCCGGGATCCCGGTCGGCGGAATGTCCTACGAGCAGGCCGAGGCGGCGGTGAGGCCGGCGTTTGCCCGGCCGATCCGCGTCGTGTACGACGGGAGGGCGTGGCGCCTCGACCGTGCGAAGTTCGGAGGCTCCGTCGCCCTCGCCAACGGCGTCTCGAGCGCGCTCGCCGCGGATCCGGGTGAGGCGGTCGAGTTGAGCGCGAAGGTCGACGTCGACGCCGTACGCGGGTTCGTGAGGGCGCTCGACAAGCGCATCTCGTATCCGGCGAAGGACGCCGAGCTCGTCGGCCTCTCCGGCCTGAGCCCGGAGATCAGCGACGCGGAGCAGGGCCTCCAGCTACAGAAGGCGCTCACGGTGCAGCGGATCTCACGCGCGCTCGCGGGCGCGAAGCAGGCGAGGGTGCGCGCAGGCGTCCGCGTCGTCGCGCCGACCGTGACCCCTACGAACTTCGGGCCCGTGATCGTGATCCGACGCGGCGCCAACGAGCTGCGGTACTACGAGGGCACGAGGCTCGTCCGCACGTTCGGCGTCGCCACGGGCCAGTCGGTGTATCCGACTCCGACCGGCCAGTTCAGCATCGTCGACATGCAGCTGAACCCGTGGTGGCGGCCGCCGGACTCGCCCTGGGCGAAGGGGCTCAAGCCCATCCCGCCGGGCCCCGGTAACCCGCTCGGCACCCGCTGGATGGGCCTGTCCGCGCCGGGCGTCGGCATCCACGGGACGCCCGACGACGCGTCGATCGGCTACTCCGCCTCGCACGGCTGCATCCGGATGCACATCCCGGACGCCGAATGGGTGTTCCAGCACGTAGACGTCGGCACGCAGGTGCTCATCACCGACGCCTGATCGTCGGCCCGGCCGACCCGCAATAGACAGTTCGCGCGGTCCGTGCCATCCTGAAGTCCTGACCGGCCCTGCGCGGCCAGGGAGTTTCCCCGTAATGCGGCTGACGTCGCGCAGGGCAGGCAGATGTTTGCGACGCGCGAATTCCGGGCCAAACTACGGTAGAGCCGGTCGTGCCGGGGGTGGCCGCATCCTTCGGTGCGCCGGCTCATTGCGTGTCAAGCGGGGCCGGTCGCCGGCGCGCGGACGGGGCCGCATTCCGCCCGCAGCGACGCCGACACCGGCCCCGTACTCCAGTTGACTCGCGGGGCTCGCGAAACCCTGCAGCGCTAGAATGGCGGCTCGCGCGGACGTAGCTCAGTTGGTAGAGCATCAGCTTCCCAAGCTGAGGGTCGTGGGTTCGAACCCCGTCGTCCGCTCTAAAAAAAGCTCGGCGCTCGCCGCGGCCTCGAAACGAGAAACCAGAACGGCCGTCCGCACACGCGACGACGCTGGGCGTATAGAGCGGGAGCGACGGGACTCGAACCCGCGCTTTACCCCCGCGATCCGCCTGCGGAGGCCGCCGTGAGATCCGACGGGACGTAGCGAACCTCTCCCTCGTGCTTTCTCTGGGTGGCTCCGTAGGATGACCGCCGATGACTGTGCCCCGTCCGCTGTCGAAGCCAACTAATCCGGGCGTGGGATTACGTGGACACGCGGTTGACTTCGGTCTTCAACGTTGGTGTAATCGCGACTCTGCCCTGCTCTCCGCCTCGGGTATTCGTCGCGCTCGGGGCAAGAATCCTGCACGGAGGTATGCCGCAATGTCTACTCCCGAACCTGGAAACCTCCCGAGCAACGCAAGCCTCGCTGAGCTCGGCTTCAGCCAGAGTCAGATAGCGCAGCTCACACCGAGGGCGGCCGAGCTGACCAAGGCCGACTTGATCGCCCTAGACGACTGGAGCCAGGCGGAAGGCGCCGCCCCGACGGAGGGAATTAGCGCACTCACCGTTCAGGACATCAGCTCGCTGGCCCAGGCCTACCCAAAGCCGGACGTACAGGCCGCTGCCGAACGGAAGCACATCACAGTTTGCTGCTGCTGCACTCCCTGCTGCACCTGCTGCGCGGTCGCCGAGATCTCGCCTGTTCAAAGCCTCTGAGATCCTTCAATCTCGAGTTTCGAAGAGCGGTCACAACCTGAGTTAACGGCGAGTCGGGCCTGTTTCCCGACCCGCAATTTGGCCCACGGTTTTTGACGATTCCGCGATGAGCTCAGAAACCCCGATCGAATCGTCGGCGGAGCGGCTCCGCGCCCTGCCGGTCCAATTGATGACCGCCGACGACGAGGTGATTCTCGTGCGCGGCGTGACGACGCTGCGGATCGCGGGCGAACGCGCTGGCGAGCTCGTGCCGGAGATGCTCGAGGCGGCCTCGGGTGACGGGACCACGGTGCGCGACCTCGTCGAGCGGTTCGCGGCCCCTGATCGCGAGGAAGTGGCTCGTCTGGTCGACGAGTTTCGCAGGCGGCACATCCTGGTCGTCGCCGGCGACAAGCCACCGGCCGTCGGTCCGGAGAACAGCCTGGAGGTGTTCTATTGGCAGTTCGGCCGCGAAGCGAGCGCGGCCGCCTCCGACCTTGCCGCGCAGCCGATCGTCCTGCTCGGCGTCAACACCATCTCGCGACGCATTGCCGCGTCGCTGAGTGCGCTCGGCGTGGAGACCGTGCACGTGGTCGACTTCCATGTCCTGCGCAACCTGCGGCTCTTCGACGACGACGGGCTACTGCGCGGGGATGCCTGGGAAGGCGCGGCACCCATCTCGTACGACGCCTGGGCCGAGACGCTCGGCACCGACGGCGTTGGGTGCCTCGTCGCGGCCTCCGATTTCGGCGGCCCCTATCTGCTCCGTGAGTGGAACGCGTTCTGCGTCGAGCAGGGCGTGCAGTTCCTGCCGGTCGTCTTGGATCGCTTCATTGGCACGGTCGGCCCGCTGGTGATCCCGGGCGAGACCGCGTGCTACGAATGTTTCCGACTGCGCGAGAACGCCAACATGGACGCGCCGAAAATCGTCCGGCTGGTCGAGTCCGGCGCGGCGGCGCGGCAGGCCGTCACGGGCTTCCACCCGGCCATGACCGGCGTCCTCGGCGAGATCGCGGCGATGGAGCTGTGCAAGCTGTACGGCGGCGGCATGCCCTGGCACGCCAACCGAATCATCGAGGTGAACCTCCTGGAGCCGTCGATGACCTCGCGCCGGGTGCTTCGCCTGCCCCGCTGTCCCGTGTGCAGCACCATCGTGAAGACATCGTCCGCCCCCATCGACTCGGGCTCGTTCGTCCCCGGCAACCGGGTCGACTACCATGAGTTCCGCTGATGACCGGGGAGCGTCCGCGGCCGGGCCGGCAACTGCGGCGGCTCGCCGAGATCATCCCCGACCTCGTGGACCCGCGCGTGGGCATCGTCAAGAACCTGTCGGAGAGGCCGCCGGACGCGGGAGCGCCCGACTTCTTCCACTACTACGCGAGCGCCTGCAACACGTTCGCGTTCACGCGGCAGGTGAACTTCTACGCGGCCGGGGGCGCCTCGGCTGATCGGGGGGTGGCCCTGGCCAAGGCGATCGGCGAAGCGGTCGAGCGGTATTGCAGCGCCATCTACGACATCGAGGAGTTGCCGCTGTATGCGGCGGAGTCTGCGCCCTTTCCCTGCGTCGATCCATCCCTCTTCGCCCACTACAACCAGGAGCAATACGCTTCCGACGGTTTCCCGTTCGTGTCGTTCGACCACGGAACTCCCGTGCGTTGGGTGCCGGCGTTCGACGCCCTCACCGGCTACGTGCTCCATGTCCCCGCGGCGAAGGTGTACGTCCCCTACACGTACTACGTCGGCACCGGCGACACGCCTATCTGCCAGCCAATCTCGACTGGACTGGCATGCCACATGAGCCCCGCGGAGGCCGCGGTCTCGGGGGTCTGCGAGGTCATCGAGCGCGACGCCGTAACGCTGACGTGGCAGGCCATGATCTCGCCGGCCCAGGTTCTGATCGAGACTCTCTCGGACGAGAACTACGATCTTGTTCGACGCTACGAGCGCGCCGGCGCCCGCGTGACGGTCTTCGACATCACCACCGACGTGGGCGTGCCGACGGCGCTGAGCGTCCTGCGCTGCGCGTCACGCGAGCAACCGGCCATGGTCGTGGCAGCATCCGCGTCGCTCGACCCGGAGGAGGCGGTGCGCAAGAGCCTGGAGGAACTGGCGCACACCCGTCGCTACACCCAGCAGATCAATCTGAGGGTGCCACGCCTCGTCCCCGACCCGCCGCGCCACGAGAACGTCACCGGGCAGATCAGCCACCTCAACTTCTGGTGCGACCACGACAACGTGCGTCACGCGGACTTTCTCTTCGCATCGAAGAAGCGGATCGGGTTCGACGAGCTGCCTCATCCCGAGATCGCCGACCCGCGAAGCGACCTGCAAACGGTGGCGCGGGCCGTCGAGCGCACCGGCCACCGCGTGCTCCTTGTCGACCTGACGACGTCGGACGTGCGGGAGCTCGGCTTCTCCGTCGTGCGCGCCATCATCCCCGGTTACCACCCGCTCGCGCTCGGCTTCGCGTTCCGCGCGCGCGGGGGACGACGGCTGTACGAAGTGCCCCAGCGGCTCGGCCACCCTGGCATCACGCGCGAGGCCGGGGAGAACCCCGTTCCACATCCATACCCCTGAGGGGCCGTCCGTGAACAAGGAACAAAGATGGAACGACGTCCGCGATCTTCATGTCGAGACCGATCCGGGCGAGCAGTTCCTGGAGTCGTCCAAGCTGGGCCTGCACGATGACTTCCCGTCGAACGAGGCGGTGCTGCGGCGCATGGTCGATCTACTCGACTCGCTTCCGTACGACGGCTATCCGGCGACCCCGCTCCCGACGGCCGAGCCCATCGAAGCATCGTTGTCGCAGGTGATCGAATCCCGCGTGAGTCTTCGCGATGTGAAGCCGCAGCAGATCGCATTGGCCGATCTCGCGGCGCTCCTCCACGCGGCCTACGGCATCACGCGCACCAACGAAGGCACCGGATTCACCCGTCCCTTCCGCACGGCGCCCTCCGGAGGCGCGTTGTATCCGCTCGAGATCTACTTCCACACGAAGCGTGTCACCGGTCTGCGGCCGGGGCTCTACCATTACAACCCCGTACGCAACGAGGTACGGCTGCTGGATGAGGGCGATCACGGGCCGATCATCGCCGAAGGCCTCGTCCACTTTCAGAGTGACGTCGCGCACGACTCGTCGGTCGTGTTCTTCCTGACCGCGATCTTCGAGCGTTCGACGTTCAAGTACGGGACGCGCGGATACCGTTTCATCCTGCTCGAGGCCGGTCACGTTGCGCAAAATCTCAACCTCGCGGCGACCGGGCTGGGCCTTGGAGCCCTCAACGTCGGCGGGTACTTCGACCGTGCCATGGACCGACTCCTCGGTATCGACGGAGTCACCCAGTCCACCGTCTACATGGTGGCGGTTGCTCGCCGCCCCGAGGAGCCACCGGGGATCGACGAGCCATGACGGCTTCCGCCGCGGGCGGCACCGTGGTGCGGGTCACGCGGCGGCCGGCGATAGCGCCGTTGAACGGGTTTCGCACGAACAGCGTGGACGGGCTGCTCACGGCGCTCACGGCGAGCAGCGTGGTCGATCCGGCCATCGCCGATCTCTCCATCGGAACCTGGCGCAGTCACGAAGTGGCGCGCTCGTGCTTCGCCCAGCTGGGGCTGCCGTGGCCGTTGCCCGATCCACCACTGGGCGATCAGCGCAAGCTGCGCGCCGCGTGGATGGACGCCGAAGCCCCCGGCGATCGGGAGCCGCACGAGGCGGGCTCGTCGATCGGTGACTGGATCGATGCCGAGGGACGCGGAGACGCGGCGACGCTGAGCGCCGTCACGCTCGCCGAAGCGCTGTTCGGCGGGCTCGGCGATCGTCCGCTCGCGCTCGTCGTGATCGCTCCTCGCTTCGGCTCCCGCTGGCGCACCGAGGACGCGGCGTTCCTACGCTTCCTCGCACAGGGGGCACGACTCTCCGACTCGCTGCTTCTCGCCACCGACGACGCAGAGCCACCTGCCGTGCTCCCGGGGCTCGAGATCTCGTGGCGCGACGTCCCGCGTGCGGGTGTGCGACCCAGGCCCGGCGGGCTTGCCCCGCTCGTCCCGGGTGCCGTCGACGTCGAGACCGCGCAGGCCCTCGACGTCGTCGGCCACCCACTGCCGGAAGGCTGGACCCTGGTGCCCCCGGAGTGGCGCACTCCGCGCGACCCGGCCGCGCGGCTGGATTACGACCGCCTCGGCACTTCGAGCGCCATCTCGCCGGGCCTGCGCGCCTTCGCGCAGCTCCATGGCAACAACCACTTCGTCGATCCGTGGCTCCTCTGCGCCGAGGCGAACCGTCGTCTCGCAGAGGGTGGCCACGACCTGGCGCTCGAGCTACTGGAGCGAGCCGTGGCGTGCGCACGCTCGCTTGCGGATCGCGCCGCGCTCCAGTCCTTGCTGCAGGGGTTCCGCATCGCCCTGATGCGGTTCGGCGAGGCCGTCGCAGCCCCCGACCCGTCGCCCGGCGTCTACGCGCCTCTGCGGGGCGTGCTGCTGATGACCAAAGGCTGGGGGCTGGTGATGTCGGGCGAGTCGGCGCGCGCCGAGCCGTACATGCACGAGGCAAGGGAGCTGCTCCTGCCGCGTTTCAGCGGGCGACTCGAGTACCTGTATCTGCTCAACATCTCGGCGCTCGGCCGTGTGAACCTCGGCGATCTCGAGGGCGCACTGAGGCTTGAACGTGAGATCGAGGCAGCATTGGCCGCTCGCGACGAACGCGATGGGCGGCTCGCCTACGTCAACTCGATCAACATTGCGCGACTGCTCCGGAGGCGCGGCGACCTCACGGCCGCTGCGACGTACTACGAGCGTGCATTCGACACGACCTTGGGCACGCGCACCGAAAGCGATCTTGTCTACACGAACGTCTGCGTCGCCCGCCTCAACGAAGACCGCAATCGGCCGTTCGACGCCTACAGTGCATGGTTGCGGGCCGCGCTCCATTGGCTCGCTGCCGACGTGCCCGAAGCCATCGGATGGCGCGTTCTGTCCGCGATCCTCGGGCGCAAGGCGACGCCCGCAGACACGCCCGTGGAACTGGTGGCTTCGACGCTCGCCGCCCGCCTGGGCGATGCGGCTGCGAGCGCGGGCGTCATCCCCTCCATCACGACCGATGTGCCCGTCCCCACCTGGGTGCGACCCGATCGCCTCCGGCGCGAGCACACCGGCGTTCGACTTGAGGAGGCCGTGGCGATCGGCACGACAGCGTTCAGCGTCATTGCCAGCTCTGGCGCCGCGCGCGGGGCGTTGCAGGGTTGCGCCCGCGACGCGCTCGGCCGACTGGCCTGCGGCCTGATCGCCGCTTCCGCGCCGATCGGCGATTGCGCAACGCTGGTCGTGGACGACGGCCGGGGGAGCGAAATGGCCCGGTCGCGCGCTGAGTTCTTGGCTGCCTGCATGCGACTCGGTGTTCGGCAGGCCCGCTTCAACGGCTCGATCGACGAGCTGACGAGTGTACGGCGTCGGGAGCTGGAGGCCCGATCCAGGATCTCGCTCGGCCGAGCCGTGGCAGGCATTGAACGCTCGCGCGGCGTATCAGTCGTGCGGTTCCGTCGCTACCTGCCGCCGGCGGTGCTCTCTACGACCGAGACTGCGCTCCTCGATGCGTGCGACAGCCTCGCAAGCTTCAAGTCACTGTCCGAGGCGCTCGGCCGTCCGCATGAAGAGGTGGTGGCCCTCGCCCGTGGTCTCGAACTCCGACGCGTCGTCGACATCGGATTGGAGGTGGAACAGGAAGCGCAGCGCACCCGTGGCCGGGACCGCGCTGAAGAACGTGCTCATCCCGGGGCGTGGAGCACAAGATCCTCTCGGTAAGCAAGCGACCGCCCTGCAAAGACATGGAAGAGGTTGCGGTACTCGTGCATGAACTCCTCTCGGGGCAGCGCCGTTCGCGTCACCGGGTTCTGAAGATCGAAGAGCTCCCAATTGGGCCGCCCGTTCGGTTGGCGCTCGATCACCGCGCTGAAGTTCTCGAGCGCGGCCGTCCCAGGCAGCGGTGTCAGCACCGTGAACGACGGATACGCGACGCGATTGTGCTCGATGAAGCGGACCAGCTGTTTGAAATCGCGGGCGGTGAAGTCGGTGTTGACGATGAACCCGGCGAATACCTCGAGCCCGAGGCCGCGCGCGGCCACGAGCCCCTCCTCGATCTGCGCCACCTCGAGCCGCTTGTTGTATCGGGAAAGGGCTTGCGCCGACACCGCCTCGATGCCGATGAAGAGGCGCTCGAGGCCGATGTCGCGCCAAAGCTCCATCAGGGTGCGGTCCCGTAACAGCGTGTCGATGCGGCAGTAGCTGAAGTAACGCTTGCGGATGCCGGCAGCACGAATCGCCTCCGCGAGGGCGGTCATGCGACGCCGATTGATGAATGCCTCATCGTCGACCATGAACACGCACTCCTCGGGAACCGCGCCCAATTCGGACACCACGCGATCGATATCGCGCTGGTGGTAGCGGCCGTCCATGATCTTCCACAATGAGCAGAACGAGCAGCGATACGGGCAGCCGACCGTCGAACGCAGGAGTGCGATCGGCTTCATCCAGTCGATGAAGTAGTGCGCGCGATCTGCGGCGGTGAGGTGCCGGGCCGGCGGTGGAAGATCGTCGATGTCGAAGTGCGCGGGAGGTCCGTCAGAGACGAAACCGCCGCCGTCGCGTGACCACAAGCCGGGAATGCGGTCGGGAGATCGCCTGCTTTCGAGGGCCCCCAGCAGCGCCGCGAACGGGCGCACCCCCTCGCCCTGGATCACGAAGTCGACCTGCGGCTCGAAGAAGTCCTCGGGCAACAGCGTCGCATGGTGTCCGCCGACGACCGTGCGGCAGCGCGGAACCACCTCCTTGACGCGGGCGCAGATCTTGAGGTTGCGCAGCACGTGCATCGAGTAGCCGGTGACGCCGGCGACGTCCGGCTGGAACTCCGTGAGCGCGTCATCGAGCTCGTCACGGTGGAGACGCAGGTCGAGGATCCGCACCTCGTGGCCGTCGGACTGCGCGCCGGCTGCGAGATACTCGAGTGCCAACGGCTCGGCGATTGCCCCGAGGTCGCCCCATCCGATCAACTCCGACCGCGCGTTCGGGTAAAGCAGCATGATCTTCATCGGCAGCGTCTCCTTGGACGGCGACAGCTTTCAGGACGCTAGCAGGGCGACGGCCGTCGTTGGACCGCCGCGACTTCTCCGTGATACTGGACATCGTGGACGCTGCGGAGGCGTGGATTCGCCGCTTCGTCGTCCCCTCGGGGCCCGTCGAGATCATCCAGTCACGGCCGTGGGCGAGGGTGGCGCGGGTGCCTGTAGCCGGCGGCTGCGTCTGGTTCAAGGCGTGCGGCGCCGTGCAAGCGTTCGAGCCCCAGCTCACCGGGGCGCTCTTCGCCCGCTGGCCCGACCGCGTCGCCGAAGTCATCGCTTCCGACGCGGAGAGGGCCTGGTTGCTCCTCGCCGACGCCGGATCATCGCTCGCTTCGGCGGTCAAATCGCCGGAGGCGTGGGTCGAGGCGCTTCCGCTCTACGCGGAGCTGCAGCGCGGCGAGGCGGTGCGTGCCGACGAGCACCTCGCCCACGGCGTGCCGGACCTACGGGTCGGGGCGTTGCCTGCGCGGTTCGACGACCTTTTCCGGGGCGACCTTCCTCTCGACCCGGACGAGGTCAACCGCCTACGCGCCTTTCGGCCACGGTTCACCGACCTCTGCGCGGAGCTCGACGCCCACCGCGTCCCACCGTCGATCCAGCATGGCGATCTGCAGCCCGCGAACCTGTACGGTCGGCGGGTGCTGGACTGGGGCCAGGCGTCGATTGCGAACCCGTTCTTCTCGCTCGACGTCACCTTTCGCGTTCTCGAAAAGACGAACCACCTCCCACCGCGCGATCCGTGGCTTGGACGGCTACGCGCGGCCTACCTCGAGCCCTGGGGAGACGACGCGGCCGCCGCGTTCGACCTCGCGGTCCGGGTTGGGCGGCTCGCCACCGCCCTGGCCTGGGTCCCACAGCGCGAACGACTGACAGCCCCGGGGCGTGCGTGGTACGACCGCTGGTTCGGAGTCGTCCTCCGGCGAGCGCTCGCCGTCGCCGACGCCCGGACGTAGCCTTCCTTCCTCGACTGCGTGGGGTCATTACACTCCCCTCCCGGAACCTGCCGGCGTACCCTACGCCGCCGCTTCGTGACGGGAGTCTTGGCCGAGAACGAGCAGCCGGCGACGGGGCGGGTTCCGCTCCACGGCAGCAAGCGGGAGGTACGTTCGGGCGCGCGTCGGGTCGGTGACGTCGATCCGCAGAGCGAGCTCGAGCTGACGATCGTGGTCCGGCGGAAGGCGCCGGTCGATCAGGTGCAGATGGGAGGGGCCGCTACTCGAGCAGCTGCAGGCCGCGAAGCAGGCGGTGGCGTCGTGAGCGATCCTGCGACATAGGCCCAGATCGAGACTGGGCCAGTGTTCGGGAATGAAGCACGAGGGCTGCCCCTCGACCACACGGTGTCAACTGTGAACTTGGACGCCAGGGGGTCCAAGATCCATGCTCGATGTCGACTCAGGGCCGGATGTGAGTGCAGGCGTTCGAGTTGGGCACGGCCGTGTACATTCGGCCTCGCGGGGCGGCAGCGCGAGGCGAGGAAAGGAGAGCGATGGAATCGTCAGAGCACGTGTTCGTCGGCAACAGCATCCAGTGGACCGCGCCCGACGGCTCGAAGAAGCCGGCGGCCACGTCGCTGCTCGACTTGCAGTCGGGACCGCTCGCGTACGGGTACATCGTCGCGCTTGGCGGCGACTTCTACGGAACCTCTGATCTGACGCCCATCTCTGGCTCCGGCGATCCTGTTGCCGCCTTCAACGACGCGTTCAACACTCTCGTGAACGCGGACATGGACGAGCGCAAGCAGATCGTCGCGGTCATCGACGAGGAGGTCGCCAAGGTTGCGGCCGCAAATCCTCCGTCATCTGCGTTCCAGGCGCTCGGCAACAGCCTGTCCGGCAAGTGGAACTCGATCACCTGCTCGGTGACGATCCCGGAGATCTTGCAGATCGCGGCTCTTGTCACTGGGCCGTACGGGCGCTACATGAAGCTCGCCCAGGTGAACATGGACCACTTCGGGGCGGACGCGTGGACGGCGTACGCTGCCGGTCACACCGCGGCGCTCGAACGGGCGAAACACCTGCATGGAAAGGACCCGACCGCCCACCCAACCCTGAGCCAGCTGCGCCAGGCGTACGCGATGAACGCATTCGCTGACCACTTCCTGACCGACCTGTTCTCCGCCGGGCACTCACGCACACCCCGGCGCGCGCTGCACGACCGAGACGACACGACCCCGGGCGAGACCGGCTACCTGGCCAAGACGATGCACGACGAGGACAACAAGAACGGTGTGCTGTACCTCGACAGGAAGGACTCCACGAAGACGTGGGTCGGCTACGGCGATGGGTTCGTGCGCGACAAGGAGAATGCGGTGAACCTGACCAAGGCGATCACCGCGGTGCAGCGGTCCGCCGACGAGGTGTACGACGCGTACCTGAACGGGACGTACGACACGACGCACGTGGCGATGCGGGATCTCGTCCCGATGGTCGGCGGAATTGGGCCGAACGCCCCGACGGCAGGGCCGACCCTCCACACCGCCCCACTGTTCTACGCCGACAGCGATCGCAAGGTGCACCGGCGCGACAAGTTGACCGACCCCTCCGACTACCAGTACACGCCGGGCACCGACTGGTCTGACCTGGGAATGGTCACCGACATCTTCGAGGCCGCGTACCTCGGGATCACGAAGGATTCGCCGGGCGTGCCGGACTGACCGCGGGGACACGGCCTTGCCCGGCCTTCGCATGGATCCGACAGCGCGACCACCTGACCGCTCCGGAACGTGTGTGGTACGACCGCCGGTTCGGAATCGTCCTCCGGCGCGCGCTCGCCGTCGCCGACGGGACGTAACGCATGCGGCGAGAAATCCGCGCGCTTATCGAAGACGCGCCCATAGGGGCTGGAGCCGAAGAGTCTCGCGGATTACCTCGAGTGACTTGTCGATGATCTCCTTCACCTCCGGCGTCAACTGGCCGTACCCGTGCGTGGTCCTGGTGGGGACGCGTCGCGAACAACGCACCGGGCCGGCCTCGCGCGCCCACGTCGCATCAGCGCCTCACGTCATCTGCGACGTCTTTGAAGATGCCAAACTCCCAGGTCGCCCGCGGCATCTGTTGCGCTGTAGATGAGCTGGAGATCGGCGTGAGATCGGTGGTTCCGTAGAAGTCCCCGCCGAGCGCCGTACGACAGAGGGCCTGACACGTGCTCCGAGGATTCCATTGTTCTCTCCTCTCTCGCCTCGGCTGCCCCGCCACTGCGGCCAGCGTATGTGTCTCCGTTCGGCGTATCCCGCGAGCCGGCATCGGCTGGAGCATTCCTTTGAACGGAAAACCGCGCTGTCGGGCAGAGATGTTGACTCCTATACAGGCTTGACTCCAGAGTCGGACGCGGTAAGGGTCTCCTGACCCGTATCACATCTTGGGGAGGGAAGGGAATGGATAGGGAGCAGTGCCACGTCACGATCAGCAACAGGGCTGCCACGCACCTGCTGTACGACAAGTCCGATCTCAGCTGGGGCGTGTTTCAGGACGGCCACGACCCGGTGAAGGACATCGGACCGAAGACCGCCGACGTGCCGGCGTTCGTCGCGACGGGTAGGCCGAATCTCCCGGGCGGAAGTACAGGGACCGTCTTCTACCGCTTCGAGGACGACCAGAACGTCGTCCTCACTATCTCGTGGGACGTCCCGGCTTCGCCCGGTGCGTCGAACTCGTTCAACGCGACGTTCTCCGACCCCGACGTTGCCGCGACGGTCAAGGGGTTCAGCGGCTCAGGCTCGGTGGAGGCTGTTACGGTCACGGTCGTCGACGGGCGCGGCTGAGATGCCAGAGCCGCTCCCCTCCTGCGATTTCGTCGGGCGCTGCTACGACGCGCTGGCGGTCGATCCTCTCGACATCGAGCTGGGCAGCCGATTGATGGCGGTCAAGTTCGAAAAGTTCGTGGACACCGGTGACAAGACCGCCCAGTACCCCGCGTGCATGGATTACGGTCCCCTGTCGGGAGGGTCGTACGCCTCGGTTGCGACGGAGGTGTCATCGACGTACGACTTCCACAGCTTCACGCAGCAAAGCGGGTCGGTGACGGTGAGCGATCCCACCGGCCAGCTGTTCAGCGCCACGGCCAGCGCCTCCTTCAAGCAGACGCAGGACACGACTCAGTCGCACACGGCGATGGCGACGTATACGGACGCGACCGTCCACTCGTACTGGCTGAGGTTGCACGACAAAGGGTTCAACCTCACTGCGGAATTATCGGCGGCGGTGGACGCCCTGCCCGCGAACGACGACGGCTCCGGCGCTTACGCAGGGTTCATCGAGGAGTTCGGAACTCACTTCGCCACGTACGCGATGTTGGGCGGGATGATGCACCAGCGCATCACGGTCGACTCCGCGGACTACTCCTCGTTCCTGGAGGACGGGATGAGCATCTCGGCGGAAGCGACCGCGACCTTCGACGTCGCCGCGGGCAAGGCGAGCGCCTCGCGAGAGAAGAACATCAGCCAGAAGTTCGCAGCAGCGACGAAGTCGACGACGGATGGGATCGTCTACGCCGGCGGGGATCAGACCGGAACGTACGACAACTGGTCGAGCTACGTGAAGGACAAGCCCGCGCCGATCAAGATCACACTGGCACCGCTGTACGACCTGCTGACGACCGTCCACTTCCCGACGGACACGGACATTCAGAAGAAGCACGATCTCCTGAAAGCGGAGATCGGGAGCTACCTCACCAAAAACGGCGAGAACGTCAGGAACGAGATCATGCACTACGGCGACGAGGTCGTGATCGGCCTCGGCTCCAGCGGTACGCAGCGTTACCTGTCGTCCGGCCAGCAGCAGTTCACGCACACGACGATCAGCGCCGATCCGAACGATCCGGGACGCGACACCTCGCTGCGATGGACGATCATGAACGCCGCCCACCCGGACGCGACCGGCGAGGTGAAGATCGGCGAAACGGTGGCGTTGAAGAGTTCAGCCGGCACCTACCTCGACGCCCGGGCCGGACACGACGACACCTACATGGTGGGAGACGGGTTGACTGCACCGACCGGCGCGAACCCGAACGCCGCTGCGACGCAATGGAAGCTGCTCCTGGCGGCCCCGCGCCCGCGCGCGGAAGTCGTCGACGGCGACCTCGTCCGCTTCCAGAGCCGCTGGCAAGACCCCGACGGGCAGCTCGGCTATCTGCTCGGGGAGCCGAACGCGAACGACACGGCGCAGCGCGTGTACGCCTTCGGCAACCAAGCGCCGCCGGGAGCGTCGGTCTGGCGGCTATCCAGGAAGAAGACATAGTAGGACTCAAACCAGAGGGGCAGGAAAAGGCATGAGCACAACTCGAGAGACCGGCCAGGCCGAATACGTCGCGAAGATGAAAAAGAACACAAGGGGGATCGTGGCCGCCCTGACCCCCTACGCAGGCAAGCCCAACAAGCCGGACACGCCCAAAGACCAGGTGAACAAGCTGTCGAACGTCTTCGTCAAGTACCTCGCAGGCATTGCAGCGAGCCGCCACTGGTCATCCAATGTCGAGGAGACCTGGCAGAAGTTCTGGAAGACGTGGAAAAAGGGAGACGGAAGCTGGACGGAGTCGCTGGAGTACGCCAAGAAGTTGCAGACCATATTCAACGACATCGAGCCGTAGCCGCCTTCGCCGGTCGCCGCGACCGCCGTCGGCGCATGGAAAGACGCGACCGTGCGACCGGGCGCTGCGAGCGTCGCTCGTACTAGGTCTGCGTGCCCGCCGGCGCTACCGGCGTCTGCGTTGGTCTGCAGCCGCTGATGTCGGAGTCTCCGCCGCCAGGTCGGCCGGCGTCCTGTGTCGTGTTCGCCGACGCCGCAGCCGCCCGCATGCTCAGCGACCCGCCCGCGCGCCGCGGAGTTCCGCCGCCGCCATACCGAGCTCTCGGCTGAACGTCGCGATACCGCGTACCGCAACGCGCGACTGAACTCGGTGCCTCACTTCGCTTGACCTCTCTCAACGACCGAAAACGAAACTGACGGGGTCTCACCAGTTGGAAGCTGGTGATGGCCCTCTTATTCCTGAGGCACTACCTGAATGTGCCAGACGTTTTCGTTGAGGTTGACTTTGCACAAGATATTTTTGAAATCGTCGCTGATATTGAAATTTGCGTTCCCAGATCGGAGACCCGTTATTGACGGCGTCACCGTCACTTTCAAGGTGTACTTACCTGAGTGGACATCATCAAAAGTAAAAGATTTCCCTCCCGCAATCCTTTTTTCCCGGCTACCAATGGCTGCAGTGATGTCCTTCGACTCGCCCATATACTTGGTGTTGTTTTGAATCTTGACTTGTCCTGCCAATGTTGTCTCCAATCTCCGATCAGAGCTTCATGAGTGTTGAGACGTTCAAGCAGACTAGCATGGCCGGCGGTGACGATCGGAACGGCGGCCGGCGCCGCCGCGAGCGCCGTGCTCAAGAGCCTGGCCGGCACGACTTAGGACACTGGAGCAGAGTCGAGCCATGGCGGACTCGGTCCGCTCGGTCACACTGCGCGCTACCCGAGGGTACGACCGACACGGGCTGCTTCGGTGTCATGGATGGTCAGCGCGTCGAGAATGATCATGGCAGCGGCCGCCTTCTTCCCGGCGCTTGCCTGCAGAAAGCTCCCCAGCGCGTCGCGCGCCGCCACGTGGTCTGTTGACACAATCGCCGACGAGAGCAGCTGGGCTCCCAGCCGCATGTATCCGTCACACTTCTCACACCAGGAATTGTTCAGGTCGCGGATCACCGCCCATTCGTGGTCTTCCTCCTTGCCGTTCGGGTTGTACGGCTCATATAGAGGCGCCCACGACTCGCCTCGGCCGAGATGAGTCGACGTGGGTGGATAGCCCTGTGCGACCATGAAGAGCGTGCAGGGCACGCACGAAGCCATCTTCTTCGTCTGGCTGCCGACCGCGATCTCATACGGCGCACAGCTGGGACCCAGTGAGTACGCCTTATAGATGGCTTGGATCATCCCGTGCGTATACCCCACGATGTCACCAGTTGTGGGATCCCCGACGAAGACCATCTTGTAGGTCTGTTGCATCTCACCGGTGATCTGATCGGCGAGGTTCGTCGCCCCGGTGACGTTTGACATCGTTGTGTTCGGCGGGGCCTGGGCGCTGTCACCTCCGATGATCCCCCACGGTACGAAGGAGTCGGTCGTCCCCCTCCGCAAGCGCTGCGTCCAAAGTGCACAAGGCGCGGGCGGAAGCCATCTTCGGTCCAGACTCTCCAACACATAATCTCCGGAGTGCTGGCCGGTCGGCTCTGGTGTGAGGAAACGCGCGGTGGGTCGCGGCCCAACCGGGTCGGTGTCTCCTTCGGTATTCCGATTGTCTACGAACCCGGTGTACGCACCACGGCCCGTATATTGCGGCAGGGTCTCGGCGACGATCTCCTTGTACAGAGCCTGTCCTTTGGTTGACAGGGCTGGATCAGATACTGACGCGGGCGAGGATTGGCCCGCCAATTGGTATACGCCCATGATGACCGCACCCTTCGCAAAGTCCGGTGCCGTACCGCTATGTACCTTGCCGGCGGGCGCGCGTCCGGTCTTATGGAGGTAGTCCGCCACCGCGGTGTCGATCTTGTTCACCACCGTTTGAAACGCTTGCCACGTTGCGGCATCCTTTGCGTCCAGCGGGTCAAGGTCGAATCGGACCGGAACATCCGCCATGACCTGGGAAGCAGCGAAGCCCAGGAGCGCGGCGGTCATGATCACGTCCGCCTCGGCGCCGGCATCGCTCGAAGCCGAATTCGTCAAGATGCTTTGGGCTCCTCGAAAAGCCAATCTGGTGGCCTCCTGAAGTGGTGGGTTAGAGCACCGCGCCTAGTGTCCGGCTCGACCCGCCAGGTTCATCCGCGCAACGTACACCGGTCGCTACTCAGTGGGAAGCGGGCTCGCCCGGAGCCTCGAAGGACCCCTTTGGGGTAAGAAACTCGGTTTGGGGCGGCCGCTCCGGGCAGTGGTCGATCCGTTTGCATCGGATACGACGAGCTCGTTCTCGAGATCAGCGAGTCGACGTCATCCCGAGGTCCTTGGAAGCTCGCGAGCACTCACCATTCACTCGCCACCTATCTCGCAATCCCTTATGGACAAAGGGTTTGCGCTGGGAGCGCCTGCTCAGCCAGCAGAAGGTCGCTGCGCACTCCGCATATCCATGCGGGATCCCTCGGAGTCGTCCTCCGGCGAGCGCTCGCCGTCGCCGACGCCCGGACGTAGCCTTCCTTCCTCGACTGCGTCGGGTCAGTTGACTCCCGTCACGAAGCGGGCGTAGGGTCGCCGACACGCTCCGGGAGGTGGCGTGTTATGGCCGAGAACGAGCAGCCGGCGACGGGGCGGGTTCCGCTCCACGGCAGCAAGCGGGAGGTACGTTCGGGCGCGCGTCGGGTCGGTGACGTCGATCCGCAGAGCGAGCTCGAGCTGACGATCGTGGTCCGGCGGAAGGCGCCGGTCGATCAGGTGCAGATGGACGCGGGAGTGTCGCGGGCCGAGGCGTGGCATCGCCTAACCGATGAGGCGGGCGCCGATCCCGAGGACCTCGCCGCGGTGAAGCGGTACGCCCGCGAGCACGGGATGGAGGTCGTGTCGTCGGACGCTGCGCGGCGCGTCGTCGTCGTGCGGACGACGGCGGCGCAGGCCAAGGAGGCTTTCGACGTCGAGCTGGGACGGTACGAGGGCGAGGGGGTCAGCTACCGCGGCCGGGAGGGCCATATCTGCGTCCCCGCCGAGCTGGCCGAGAGGATAGACGCGGTGCTCGGCCTCGACGATCGTCCGCAAGCCCATGCCCATGTGAAGCGCGGCGCGCCGCTGGCGGAGGATCAGCTGCCGGACCCCGCCGGCGCGCCGTTCGCGGCGGCAAAGCCCAGTCCGATGTGGCCGGCCCAGGTGGCGCAGCTCTACTCGTTCCCGGACGGCTTCGACGGCTCCGGCGAGACGATCGGGATCCTCGAGCTCGGCGGCGGGTACGAGGACTCCGAGTTGCAGGCGTACTGGGCGAAGATCGGCGTCAGGCCACCGACGGTGACCCCGGTGTCCGTGGACGGCGCCCAGAACTCGCCCGGGGGCAACGCCGACCAAGAGGTGCTGCTGGACATCGAGGTGTGCGGCGCGATCGCTCCCGGTGCCGACATCATCGTCTACTTCTCGGGCTCGTCCGACCGCGGCTTCTACGACGCGCTGTCGACGGCCGTGCACGACACCCAGCACAGCTCATCGGTCATCTCCATCAGCTGGGGCGCCCCGGAGGAGAGATGGACGGGTCAGGCCCGCAAGGTCTTCGACGACGTGCTCGCCGACGCGGCGGCCCTCGGCATCACCGTGCTCGCGGCCGCCGGCGACCACGGCGCGGGCGACGCCGCCCGGGACGGCAAGGTCCATGCCGACTTCCCGGCGTCGAGCCCGCATCTGGTCGCGTGCGGCGGCACGACGCTCGTCGACGCGAACGGCCAGACGGTGTCCGAAGTCGCTTGGAACGACCTCGACGGCTGGGCGACGGGCGGCGGCATCAGCGATGCGTTCCCGGTCCCGGACTGGCAGAACGTCTCCATGCCAGCCAACCTGAACGGCACAGGCGTGGCAGGGAGAGGCGTGCCGGACGTTGCCGGCAACGCCGACCTCGTCTCTGGATACATCGTGCTAGTCCACGGCCAGTATGGCCCCTGCGGGGGAACGAGCGCGGTGGCGCCGCTCTACGCCGCGCTCACGGCTCGGCTGAACCAGGCGCTCGGACACCCCGTTGGCGCGCTCTCACCGCGGCTGTACGCGCTGCCTGCGGTCACCGCGTCCGAGGTGTTCCGGGACATCACCGAGGGCAACAACAGCGTCCCGGCCAGCACGTACGGGCCGCAGACGCGCGGCTACGAGGCGGGGCTCGGTTGGGATGCGTGCACCGGCCTCGGGAGCCTCCACGGAGGTGCCCTACTCGAGCAGCTGCAGGCCGTGAAGCAGGCGGTGGCGTCGTAAGCGATCCTGCGACATAGCCTTGCGCACCAAAGCTCACCCTTGTCCAGCGGCTTCAGGCGGTTCCCAGCGGTAGCCAAAGCGCATGGTTGAGCGAAACCGCTGTATCCGTGCGGCGCTCGACCCGTTTCCCAAGCTGAGGGTCGTGGGTTCGAGCCCCATCGTCCGCTCTTTAGACATAGCCCTTGCGAGTGAGCCATCGCAGCGACAGATATCCCCAGATGGGAGGCAGGTAGAAAGTCCAGAGGCGCTGGGTGATGGCGATTGCAAAGGCGGTGGACTTGTCGACTCCCATCGCAATGAGGCCGGCCGAGAGGGTCGCCTCGGCGGCCCCGATACCACCCGGCACCGGTATCAGGCTCGAGAGGACCGAGGCCGCCGTGTTGATGAAGACAAGCTGAGCGAGGTTCAGGTCGACGCCATAGGCAAGACAGGTCGCCCCTAGGGCGAGCGCGTAGATCAACTCCGAGCCAACGTTGCCGCCGAAGAGCTCGAGTCGCTTGCGCCGTGTGCGAATCACGCTCCAGAGGCCGGAGAGCGCACTCCGTACCGTGGGGATGACTTTGGCCCGCAGCGTCGGTACCGCAAGGATCACCACCGCGCTGACGACCAGCGCGACCGCGATCGCGATCAGAAGGCGACTGTCGGGACGCCCATGGAACTGGCCCGTGTCCACCTCCACGTGGACCAACGGGATGGTCACCAGGAAGAGAGCCGCCTGAACGATCGTCTCAGACGCGTCGTCGATAGCGCCCGCCGCCACTGCCTCCGGGGCGGGGGTCCCCATCCGCTGCAGGAAGCGAAGATTCATGCCGATTCGGCCTGCCGAGCTCGGCACGGTCAGGTTGATGAACTTGATCGCCGACTGCAGCACCACGCACGGCAGCAGCGCGAGCGGCGTCGCAACAGCTCCCCGCACTGATATCCCAGAGGCGATGAACGTGCACTGAGCGAGGAGCAGCCCGAGGATCAGCCAGGCCGGGTTGGCCTCGCCGAGCTCGTGAGCGATCGTTCCGAAGCCGATTGCGGCCAGCTGAGTGATCAGGAGATAGGCGGCGAAGATCAGGGCCGCGGTGAGCAGAAGATCCTTCAGGCGAATGCGGCGCATAGGTGCGACCTCGGACGCCTCCCTGCCGGTCGCGGCAGCGGCCGCAGCACGGAGCTGCTTGAGGCCGACCTCGTGGGCACGTGCGAGGTCTCGAAGATGCGGCGTCAGTGCGGCGCGCTGCAGGTACGGCAGCGCGCGCCCGACGGCATCGCCCCAGCCTGCGTTCATAGCCCGACCCAGCGCCCGTTCCGGGCCGACGAGGACGGTGCAGGCGACGAGCAGCTCGGCCACGTCTATGTCGAGCGCCGATTGAGGAGCACCGAGCGTCGCGGCCGACAGGTCGACCAGCATGGGGCCATCGTCGAGCACGAGCACGTTGCCGGCGTTGAGCCTTCCGTGGGAGATACCCGCGGCATGAAGTCGGGCGACCTGCCGCCAGAGATCCTCGAGCGTGTCGTCGCTGACCTGGTCGGGGCTGGAGCATTCAAGCGGCTCGATGTCCGGCTGGGTGGTGGCCACCACTGCGTCGCCGTCGGGTCCCAGAGCAGCCGTGACCACCTCGGGCACCCGGACCCCCGACTGTGCGGCCATGAGCGTTGCCAGCGCCTCGTGCTCGACCTGCTCGAGGCGTCCGTCGGCCACGCTCCTCGGCGGGTCCCGGTAGGCGAGCGCGCGCCAGCGGCGGGCCAGCCGCTGTGTGTCCTGGGCATCGCGACCGAGCACCCGTACCTTGAGCGGCCGTCCGCGAGCGTCGTGCCCCACGTACTCCGCCGCGCCGATTCGCTGCCGCACCGAAGCGCGTAGATCAGCCACCTCGACGCCGAGCGTGGTCAGAGCGCGGCGCACGTCTTCGGCCGGCGGAACGCCCGCGACTGTTCCGAACGCCAGTCGCACCAAGGCGCCGACACCTAGACCGAGCGCAAGCGCACCGAGCGCATCGGTAGGCAGAGCAGCGCCCAGGACGACCGCACCGAGCGCTGCGAATGGGACGAGCGAGCCGACGAGCACTCGAACCGGCCGGACAAGCTCCGGGCCGACGACCACGACCACTGCCGTCGTGCAGGCGAGCCTCGGTTCGGGATAACCCCACCGAGACAGGGCGTGGCCCGCGACGGGCGACCAGTCGGACTCGACGACCCGACTGAGAACGCTGGCCAGTCCAACAACGCCGACGAGAGCAACGAGAAGATCCCGGACCAGGGCCCACCGCCGGCGTACCAGCACGTCGACGACGATCACAACCGCAAGCGCGAGCAAACCGAAGAACGCGGCTCTCCAAAGCGCTCCTGCCCACCCCAACACTGTCGTCAGGGCCTCGGCAACGTCTTCGTCGTGCCCACGTGCCGACGATGCAGTCGCTGCCGACAGCCCCACGACGATCGCCGCCGCCATCAGGAGGACCGAGTCGATCGTCCGCCGGTTCCGCCGTCCCGGCTCGCTCGCCGTCAACAAGGCGACACTCCAGGAACGGTCGACGGACACGGCCTGCTCGGGGACGATACTCGGGACGCCGAACTTGCCGTATGGCTCACAGCTGGAGCGCCGCCACGCCAGCGCGGCGTGGAGTAGCCTCCGCGTATGGAGCCAGGTGACGCGGTTGTCTTGACAGTGGTGTCTGGCGGGCCGGAGGCCGACGTCGTCTGCGGACTGCTTAGGTCGGCTGGCATCGACTGCGGGTACCGCGACACGGAGGCGATCGACTCGTCCCTGGAGGAGTTCACGGCGGCCGGTCCGCGGGAGATTCTCGTGCGGGCGTCAGACGTAGATGTCGCCCGCGAGCTCCTGGCTGCTTCGTCGACTTAACGATCGACCAGAGTCTCGTTATGCGAGGCTTGGGCCAGAAGCCCGGAAGCCTTCTCCCATGTGTTTGCTGGTTGGTGCTAAGGCGACGACGTGGCGTTCAAGGTCTCGCGACCGTAGGGCCCGTTCAGCCCGCTTCCTCCTCGACCGTTCGCTCGGCGGTCGGGACGGCCTCGAGACGCTCGTCCGGGATCGGCCTTCCGCTCTCGACCGAGAGGCCAAAGGTCCCCGCGGCGAGACGCTCCTCCGCTCGCTCGACGGCGGCCAGCTCTTCGCGCAGGTCGTCGGCCAGTCCCTCGTCCAGCTCGTCCTGGTACAGGTCGGACGCCAGATTCCCCGGATCCTCCTCGTCCGCCGGCTCGCCGGAGTCTTCGTGGCCGCGCCGCGCGAGCGACCGCTCGATCCGGTCGCGCTGGGCGGCGAGCAGTTGGCGGGCGCGCTCTGGATCCACGACGCCACGTTATCGAAGGAGCTGTCGGCCCGACCGTCGGCCGCGCTGGCGGTGCCCTCATGACGAACACGGCGGTCACGGGCGCGACCGTCGAGATCGACTAGCGTCAGCCTCGGTGGACGAGAGTCCAGAGCATGCGCACCGGATCCTCGGCGTCGACGTGGGCGGCTCGCACGTCAAGCTGCTCCGCTCGGAGGAGGGAGCCGAGATGCGCAGGTTCGACTCCGGGCCAGACCTCACGCCCGAAGCGCTGATGAAGGGCATCGCCGACCTGACCGGTGACTGGTCGTACGACGCTGTCTCGATCGGGATTCCTGCACCGGTCCATGCCGGCCGCGTCGTGTCCGAGCCGGTGAACCTCGGTCGGGGCTGGGTCGGGTTCGACTTCGAAGGCGCATTCGGTAAACCGACCAGGGTGGCCAACGACGCGGCGATGCAGGCGTTGGGCAGCTACGAGGGCGGCAAGATGCTGTTCCTCGGCCTCGGCACCGGACTGGGGTCGGCGCTCGTGGTCGACGGGGTCGTCGTGCCCATGGAGCTTGGCCACCTTCCGTTCCGGAAGGCGACGTTCGAGGACTACGTCGGCGAGCGCGGTCGCGAAGCGCCTCGGCAAGAAGAAGTGGAACGCTGCGGTCGCGGAAACGATCGAGCGGCTCTCCGCGGCGCTCGAGCCCGATTACGTCGTCCTCGGCGGCGGAAACGCGAAGCGGCTCGAGAGCCTGCCGGACAACGTGCGGCTCGGCAAGAACGACAACGCCTTCGTCGGGTCCTTCCGGCTCTGGGATCCCGCGACGCCCTCGACGCCCTGAGGTTGCGGTGAGATCATCGTGCGTCACCGCAGCGAGGTAAGGGGAGGGATGCGCTACCTACCGGGCTTCGACGGGGCGACCGGCTGGCTCAATTCGATGCCGCTCGCAGCGGACGACCTCCGGGGAAGCGTCGTCCTTGTCGACTTCTGGACGTTCACGTGCATCAACTGGCTGCGCACCGAGCCGTACATACGTGCATGGTCGGAGGCCTACCGGGACGAGGGGTTGATCGTGGTCGGCGTGCACACTCCGGAGTTCTCATTCGAGCACGATCTCGAGCGCGTCCGGCAGGCGACCGAGCGGGGGATCGACTACCCAGTCGCGCTCGACAACGACTACGCGATCTGGCGCGCCTTCGACAACAACTACTGGCCCGCCCTCTACTTCGTCGACCGGGACGGCGTTATCCGCGACCACCACTTCGGCGAAGGACGCTATGAGGAGTCGGAGCGCGTGATTCAGGTACTGCTCGGGATCGACCGCGCGCCGGTCCCCGTGCAGGGGGTCGGAGTCGAGGTGGCGGCCGACTGGGACAACGTACGCTCGCCCGAGACGTATCTCGGTTCCGGCCGCGGAGAGCGCTTCCTGGATGCCGATCCCGGCCGGCTCCCGTTGAACCGGTGGACACTCACCGGCCACTGGACAACGGGGCAGGAGAGCGTCGTGCTCGGGGAGGCAGGCGGAAGCATCGCGTACCGCTTCCACGCGCGCGACGCGCACCTCGTGCTTGCTTCGCGAGCGCCAAGCCCGATTCCGTTCCGCGTGCTCCTGGACGGCGAGGCTCCGGGCGCTTCACACGGCATCGACGTCGAAGAGCGACGGCAACGGCGTGCTCCACGACGGCCGCCTCTATCAGCTCGTGCGCCAGCACGACGCAGTTCGCGAGCGGACGCTCGAGGTCTCGTTCCTCGAATCTGGCGCCGAGGCGTACGTCTTCACGTTCGGGTAGCCGAGGCCGGACCGAAGGAGGAGATGGTGGACGATACGAACACGGCGGTGCCTCCGGCGCCGATGCCGCAGGACAAGGGCCGCTGGCGGGTGGCGCCGGCGCCCGACGGCCGCGGGATGCCCGACGACCACAAGCCGCGGCCGCCGCATCGCTTTCCGCGGTTCTGGATCTTTTTCCTGGTGCTGCTGGCGATCAACTGGGTCGGGGTGCTGATGGTGCAGTCGTCCGGACAGCCGCGGGTAAAGGTCCCGTTCAGCCCCTACTTCCTCCACGAGGTCCGGGCCGGTCAAGTGAAGTCGATCTCGTCCAAGGGCGACACGATCGACGGGACGTTCACGCACAAGCTGGTCTACGCGCCTGCGAGCCGAAGCGACGCCACGACGCTGTTCTCCACCCGGGTCCCCGACGTTCTGGAACAACGACTCGCTGACTGCGCTGCTCCAGGCCAAGGGCGTCCAGGTCAACGCGCAGAACCCGAACCCCGGAACGTCGCTGTTGGGCAAGCTCCTGCTCGGGTTCGGGCCGACACTGCTCTTCATCGGCTTGTTCTGGTTCCTCGCACGCCGGGCGCAGTCAGGTGCAGGCGGGCTCGGTGGACTGGGCAACTTCGGGCGCTCGCAGGCGCGGCGGGTCGATCCGAAGACGATCCAGGTGACGTTCGAGGACGTGGCCGGAATCGACGACGCAAAGGCCGAGCTGGCGGAGATCGTCGACTTCCTCAAAACCCCGGAGCGCTACATGCGCCTGGGCGCACGCATACCACACGGCGTCCTGTTGTTCGGGCCGCCCGGCACCGGCAAGACACTCGTCGCCCGGGCGGTGGCCGGAGAGGCGCAGGCGGCGTTCTTCTCGATCGCCGCCTCGGAGTTCATCGAGGCGATCGTCGGTGTCGGCGCGTCGCGTGCCCGTGACCTGTTCGCCAAGGCCAAGGAGGCCGCGCCGTCGATCATCTTCATCGACGAGCTCGACGCGGTCGGACGCTCCCGTCAGGGATCGGCGGGCATCACCGGCGCCAACGACGAGCGCGAGCAGACGCTCGACCAGATCCTGACCGAGATGGACGGCTTCGAGTCGACGCAGGCCGTGGTCGTCATCGGCGCCACCAACCGCCCGGAGATCCTCGACCCCGCCCTACTGCGCCCGGGCCGGTTCGACCGCCGAGTCGCCGTGCAGCCACCCGACAGGACCGGGCGGCAAAGGATCCTCGACGTGCACACGCGGTCGCTGCCGCTGGGCGACGACGTCGACCTCGCGGCGCTCGCCTCGAGCACGCCGGGGATGGTGGGCGCAGACCTGGCCAACCTGGCCAACGAGGCGGCGCTGTTGGCCGCCCGACGAGACCACGACACCGTCCAGATGGCCGATTTCACCGATTCGCTGGAGAAGATCCTGCTCGGCGCCCCGCGCGGGATCATCCTCAGCCCCGAAGACCGCGAGCGAACCGCCTACCACGAGTCCGGCCACGCGCTCGTCGGGATGCTCACCCCGGAAGCCGACCCGGTGCGAAAGGTGTCGATCATCCCCCGCGGCCAGGCGCTCGGGGTCACCCTCTCGGCGCCCGACGCCGACCGCGTCTCGTACTCCCGCGAGGAGCTCGAGGCGAGGATCAAAGTCTCGCTCGGCGGGCGAGTCGCCGAAGAGATCGTCTACGGGAAGATCACCACCGGCGCCGAATCGGACCTCGAGCAACTCACCCAGATCGCCCGCCAGATGGTCGGCCGCTGGGGCATGAGCGAAAAGCTCGGCCCGAGAACCCTGCTCCCGCGCGAAGGACAAGGACCATTCCTCTCCGGCGCCGGCGACGCCTCGCCCCAGACGGAGTGGCTGATCGACGAGGAGGTCCGACGGATCGTCGACGATGCCCACGCCGAAGTCAGCGACCTGCTCGCAGAACACCGCGAGCAACTCGACAGCCTCGCGCACGCGCTGCTCGAAGCCGAGACCCTCGACGCACCCGACGCCTACGCGGCCGCGGATGTATCGATGCGCTCGGCCGACCTGGAAGCAACGGTCACGGCGGAGCCGCAACCCGCCTGAACCGAGTAACTAAAAGGAGATCTCTCGAACCCGTTCGCGCTAGCGTCCGGCTGTGAGCGAGCTGAACGCCGAGCGCGAGCACGTGGTCACGCCGCTCGAGCTCTTCTTCGACCTCGTCTTCGTTTTCGGGTTCACGCAGGTCACGACGGTCCTGGCCGACAATCCGACCTGGAGTGGCCTCGGGCACGGTCTCCTGATCCTTGCCGCCCTGTGGTGGGCGTGGGCGGCCTACGCCTGGTTGACCAACACCGTCGACCCGGGTGTCGGCGCCGTGTGGGGGGCGATGCTGGTTGCGATGGCTGCGATGTTCGTCGCCGCGCTGGCTGTCCCCGACGCGTTCGGCCAGCACGGTGTCGTTTTCGGGGTTGCGTTCCTGATCGTAAGTGTCATGCATCTCACGCTCTACGCGCTCGCAGCACGCGGCGACCGGGACCTGCTGGTGGCGATCCTGCGGGTCGCTCCCTCGACTCTTGCCGGCGCGGCCCTGATTGTCGCCGCCGGATTCGTCCAAGGCGGGCTCAAGGCGGTGCTCTGGCTGGTCGCGATCGGCATCGGTTTTATCGGGCCGCTGTTCGTCGGGGTGAGCGGCTGGCGCGTGCAACCGGCGCATTTCGTCGAGCGTCATGGGCTGATCGTGATCATCGCGATCGGCGAGTCGTTGATCGCCATCGGCCTGGGGGAGAGAAGCGCCGGACTTAGCACCGGCGTGATCGTCGCGGCCGTGCTCGGATTCGTCGTCGCAACGTCCTTCTGGCTAGCGTACTTCGACTTCTTCCCGATCCGCGGCCAGCAGATGCTCAGGGACCGAAGCGGCGTGGAGCGGACCGCCCTCGCCCGAGATGTCTACACCTACCTGCACCTGCCCATGGTCGCCGGCATCGTCCTGTTCGCATTCGCGATGAAGACGACGCTCGCGCACGTCGGCGACGACCTCGACACGATCCCGGCGCTCGGCCTCTGCGGCGGCCCCGCCCTCTACCTGTTTGCGTACGTCGCGCTCCGGGTTCGCGTGTCGCGCACGCTCGGCCACGGTCGTCTCGTCGCCGCGGTCGCCTGCGCCCTGCTCTTCCCAGTCGCCCTTGTCGTTCCCGCTCTCGTCGCGCTCACACTTGTCGCAGTCGTCTGGGTCGGACTCCATACGTACGAGATCATCTGGTGGCGCGAGGCTCGCGCACGGACGCGCGCACTGCGGGCGACAGCCTCTGCTTCCTAGGCGCCTATTCCGCGGCGGCGAAGAAGTCGATGAGCAGTTGGTTGACGCGTTCAGCCTCGTCGTGATGTACCCAGTGCGACGCGTCGGGCAGGCGCTCCACGCGGTCGAGGTTGGGTACGTCGTCGCGGTCGGGCTCGGCGAGGTCGGAGCCGAGGTAGGAATCGCCCTCCCCCCAGATGACCAGTGTCGGCGCCGAGATCGGGCGAAGCTTTGCTGCGGCTTCCTTCTGGGACTGTCTTACCGAGGCGCGGTAGTAGTTGATCATCCCGGCCGCTGCCCCCGGCTGCGACCACGCCTCGACGTAGCGTTCGATCTCCTGCGGCGTGTAAGGCGGGTTCGCGTCCTGCAGGAAGTGTCGGAAGAAGTGCCAGTCTCTGGCGTGCACGACTTCCTCGGGCAGCCCCGGCACTGCAAAGAAGAAGAAGTACCAGGACTTCCGGAGCTGGCTCGGGTGCTTCAGGCCCTCCGACAGCTTCCGCGGATGTGCCGCGTTGAGGATGGCGAGTCGGTCGACCACCTCGGGATGGTTCATCGCCACGGTCCAGGCGATGCTCCCGCCCCAGTCGTGACCGACCAACAGCGCAGACTCGGCACCGAGCTCTCCGATGAGGCCGCGGATGTCGGCGGCGAGCAGGTCGACGCCGTAGGCCTCGAAGCCCTCCGGCTTCGAGGACAGGTTGATGCCGCGCGTGTCGGGCGCGACGACCCGAAAACCCGCCGCCACGAGCGGCTCGATCTGTCGCCGCCAACCGAACCAGAACTCCGGGAAGCCGTGCAGCAGAACGATCAGCGGCCCGTCACCGGCCTCGACGTAATGCAAGCTCTGATCGCCGACCTCGGCGTAACCCTCCCGAAGCTCGATCCCGACGTCAGGGAGCAGGCTGGTGGTGGTCATGAGGACCTCCCCTGGGTAGAGAACTTGGGCGCGAGACTACGCCTGCCAGTCTGGAGAAAGCAACAGGTCTGTCACTCGAAGCGCCGGGCCGGCTTGCGGCTATCGAGCGACGATTTCTCGAAGAGCGTCCATGAGCGCCGCTCGCTCCTCGGCACTGTAGGACGTCAGGTTGATCGTTCCAGCAAGACGAGAGCCCGCGATTTCCGCCCTCTCGGGTTTCAGGGCAGCAGCATCGCCGAGGTCCTCGATCGCGTGGATCTGCGTGATCGTGGCGTCATACGTCTTTCCGATGTAGCTCTCGTGGACGAGGCTACGGCCCCCTTGGCCCGGGAGGAATGAGAAGAGTGTCGCTTCGCCAGCGTGGATCTGGAGCAGGGCGACTGGAAGATCCGGCCGCTCGAGCACGGCCAGCGTGTTCGAACCGGTCTCCTGCCGGCGGAGGAACGCTTCGACTTCCGAGACGTTCTCGACCGGTATCGCAGCGAGCCTCAGGTAGTCGGCAACCGGGTCATGCCCCACAAGAACCACTCAACCACCGAGCCATCGATGGGTCAACTAGCTCCCGGGCCACCGTCAGCGGAGCCCCCCGCGTCGATACCGGAGTAGCCTTCGGTTGATGCACGACGCCGAGATGATCGCCCAGGAACTGAGCGCGCTTGGCCACAAGCTCGATCACCTCGAGAAGCGTCTCGCCGCTGTCGAGAGAGTGAACACGCGGCTAGAAGATGCTGCACTAACCACAGCGCGCGCGCTCGGGGAGATCTCAGGTCACTGGGACGCGGTCTATGAGGCGATGCGCCGCAAGGACGAGTCCCAAGAAGCCGCCGAGCACTGACAGATCGGTACGCCGACCCGCAAGGGTCACATCACGGCAAAAGAGAACTGACCCCACGGACTCGAACTCTGTTTGCCTTAGCTCAGATGCCTCGCGTGCCGGAACGCACGTCGGCGTGCTTTGGGGCTTCGGCCGGAATCCTGGCTGCAGGGTCAGTGGGGACCATCATACAACTCAGTTTGTGATTTGTGTTGCGAGCCGTTTCCTTGGCGAGCCGACGCGGACACCCCCGCCAGCGCCTACTCGAGCTTGCGATCCGCAATCAAGGGAGACGGCAGATGATCCTGCCGGCGTATCCGCTTTCGGCCGGCATGGACTCCGTGCTGGTGACGATGCATGTGCCGAGGTTTGTCTCGATCGGCTCGCCAGGCTCGGGCAGTGCGGGCAGCTCGACGTTGTCGACATCCTCGAAGCTCGCCGCCTGGATGGTGATGATGTAGCGATACACGTTGCCGATTCTCCGGGTATCCGGGCAGCGTCGCAACATCCCAGCCGGTTTGAGATCACCGCCGAACGCGCCGGGTGCGTGGGCGCCAGCGGTCTTGATCGTGCAGTGACGCAGAGAAGGCCCGCTCTCGCAGGCCTTCTGCTTGTTTCCGGTCAGGCGAACGACTTAGACGAGAGCCGGTGCCTTCGTCTCGTGCGCGATCACCTTGCGGACCGTGACCTTCGGCGGATTCGGGACGAGCTTCTCGAGCTTCTCTTCCTGCGTCCACTCGGCCGCGACACGAGTCGAGTCCTCGGCCTGGCTGGACGTGTCGAACAGGCTGGTCGACCGGACGACGCCGTCGCCGGCTTCCATCAGGAAGTAGCCCTTGAAACCGGGCAGCTCGCTCAGCCGCGGAATCAGGGTCTCGTTCACCTTCCGCGTCAGCTCTTCGATCCGGCTCTGGTCGATGCCGTCGTAGCGCCTATGGGTGGCGTACATCTGCTCTCCTAACTTCATGCTTCAGGGTCGGAGAGCTCGAGTCGAACTCTCCTGGTGCAACGTAGGCCAGGTTTCGCAAGTCGAGGAGGGAACCTCGGAGCCTCAGCGGCTTCCGCGCTAGGCCTACGCGCACACCCACCCTACTCGCGATCCCGTGACGCTGCGGACCACCGGCGGATTCGCAGTGCGAGTGCTAGTCTTGGCATAGCTAGGCGAACCCGGTGACGCTCCTGCGTCCTCCCGCTTTCGTGCGGGAGGTGGGACAGCGGTGGAAGCGTCACGAAAGCACGGCCCGTTCGACACGCGTTGGCCGTGCGTACGCAAGGACAGCTCGGACGCAGTGCCAACAGCTCCGCTTCTTCGGGCAGACGAGGCACCAGAGGCACTTGACTGGGCTGCCTTCTCCGACCGCTACTTTCGCGAGCGGGGGCGGCACGACTCGGAAGCGCGGTCCGCCTACGCGGCGTACAGGCAGGGACGCGAATGGCCTCAAAGGCCGACAGGGCTGAGACTCGTCCCAACAGAGCCCGCTGCTGACGCAGTCGAGCTGGACCCGGGAGAGGCGGGAGCCGCGCGCCTCCTGGCCGCCGTCGCGGCGATGCCACCCACGAGAAGCTGAAGCGGTCTTGCGCACTGACCAGGTGTAACCAGGGAGGGATGATGGCTGAAGAGAGATCTCTAGAGCAGCGGCGCGATGAACTGGCGCGATCACTGCCAGGGTTGAGCGAGTGGCGAGAAAACACCTATCGCCTCAATAACTACGCGCTCGCACGCGACCGCGCCGGCGTCAAGCACCAGGCGCCCGAGGAGATGGAGCTGCTGAAGGGAAACGAGGCGGCCGCCGACACTGCGATTCGAGCGGCTCAGAAGGAACTTCGTCAGGTCCACGCCGAGATTGAGCGCCGGCCGCGCCGGGGCATCGGGCCGAGAGTTGGACGCATCTTTCGTCTACCACGGGCCGACCGGTGAGCGTTCTGCCTTGACTGGTAGAGCGGTCGACCTGTCCGACCAGCCTGGGCTGTTCACGGTTCGGCTCAACCAGCCGAAGGTGGTCCCTGATGTCGAGGCGAGACTCGCGTCGCTCGCACATGAGCTGCCCGAGCCTCCTCGAGTTAAGTCGATCCCTCGGCAGAAGAGCGGGCTCCACCGTTATTGCTCAGGCTGCGCGCGTGAAACGGAGTACGCCGTCTGGTCGCGTGACGCGCGGGCGAGCATTCCGTCCATTTGGTGGCCGGCTGCAGAGCCGGCGGGCGGTACCACGATCTGCCTGAACTGTGGGCAGTGGCGTGCTGCTCCCTCCCAACCCACGCGCAGACGCCGCGTCTCTGCAGCAGCTCGCCCATGACGACCGTGCTTCTCGAGAGTTCTCGGCCGCTGCCTGAACTGGCCGAGGCTCCGAGCCCACTGGCGCTGAGCGCCGCCGCGCTCCTGCGGTTGCATCGTTCGCGGCAAGGCCAGTGGACGGTCGCTGTGGGGTCGGGCGCGGTTGTGATCGTCCTGGGGTTGCTGGCGGTTCGTCATTTCGCGGCAACCTCCTGGCCCTTGTCGAGCGGACACCCGGCTTTACTTGTGGCCTCGGGGCTGCTTCTGGTCTTCGCCCAGGCGTTCAAGGCGTACGGGTGGGGACGGCTGTTCACGGCGGAGGAGCGGCCCCAGCCGCTCGCGCTCGCGGCCGGCAACGGCGGCGCCGCCCTGATCGGCGTTGTGCTTCCTGGCCGCTTTGACGACGCGATGCGAGTCGCCGTCGTCCGCCGCTACCGACCCTGTCCGGCCGGAGTGCGTGCCCTCTGCCTCTCTCTCGTCATGCTCGGCCTGATCGACAGCGTCGCCCTGGCGCCGTTGGCTCTTGTTGCTGCCGTGTTTGCGGGCGCGGGGAATGGAGTGCGCGCCGGCCTCGCGGTCGTGGCGGTCGCCGGTGTCGCGGCCGCCGCGCTGATCGTCGCGCTGCCACGCCTGGTCGCAAGCAGGCGCACCATGCGCTTCCGGCTCGGCCGCTGGCTGAGCCCGCGCACAACGTCGCTGCGGCGGGCGTCGCAGGCGTGGGTGCTCGTGTCCATCTGTTGGGTCGTCCGGGCAGCTGCGCTCTTCCTGCTCCTGGGTGCGCTCGGGGTCGGCTACTCGTTCCCACTCGCGCTCCTCTTTCTCTGTGCCGGGGCGGCGGCCGCCGCGCTGCCGATCGGTCCGGCCGGCGCCGCCACGCAAGTCGGCGGCGGCGTCGCGGCCCTCATCGCCTCGGGCGTCGGGGCCTCCCAGGCACTCGGTATCGCCGTCTCCGTCGCGGCCCTCGGGGTCCTCTCCGGAACCGCGATCCTTCTCTTCGCCATTGCCTACCGGAGCGGGCGGTGGCTCACCGCTACTCGCGCGACGGCCTGACGGGGACCGCTCCGCTCCACTGAGATACGCAGAAGACCGGCCCGCGCCGGCCGGCGATAGGGGCCAGGGGACATCCAAGAACGGCTGAGTGCACCAGCCGAGTGCGAGACCATCTGGTCATCCGATGACGAGGAACGCGCTGACCTCGCCAGGAACGTCCGGAGCGCCCGCTCTCCCCCATAGCGGGAACCCCGATCGCCCTGTGCAGAAGGGAAACGGGCCGAGGCCGCAGACGGCCCACTTCCCCCCGCGCTCCATCCTCCGGCGGCGAGCGCGTCGTCGCATCACCCAGATGGGGGTGCCGGCCTCTGGCGCGCTCCGGCAACTGCTGACGAAGATGGTCTTTGCCTTCAGCGGACCTTCGACCTCGCCGGCGGCGAACCCCGTCGTCCGCTTCAGTCCTTACCGGCGCGTGAGATAGAGGCTTGCGTGCGCAGCTGCCTCCGACTGCGGCCGTTCGTCGGCCAGCCTGTGGATCGGGTCGACGACCGAGCGGTCGAGTGTTGTGACGTCCGGCCAGTCGACCTCGACGAGGTTCCCGGCCGGGTCGCGGAGGTACATCTGGACGGCGCCGTCGGTCAGCTCGCGGACTGCCCCGCCGAACGTTCGCTCCTCGAGGATGCCGAGCTCCTTCGCCTTGACGTACGCGCTCTCGAAGTCGTCGACGTCGAGCGCGATGTGATGGCGTTCCGGAGCGGGGCTGTCGTCCTGGAAGAGATGGAGCTGCTGGTCCCCGAGGCGGAGCCATTCGACGCGTTCCGCAAAGTCGGGGCTCGGGAGCCGCTCCATCCCGAACAGCTCCGTGTAGAAGCGCAGGGACTCCTCCATGTCGACCGCATGGATGCTCACGTGGTTGAAACGGGTCGCTCGCATCTGCGCACCGTAACGCTGCGGATAGTGGTCAGGCCAGCGAGGGTGTAGCGGGTCGCGGCTTCGAACCCCGTCGTCCGCTCTCTCGTACAGAGCCCCGCAAGGCTCCAGGTAGGTTCCTTCCTGCACCCATTGCGGAGCCGATTCGCACAAGGCTGTCGCGATCTGTGGGACAATCGGGGTGCGTTAGACCTTCTGCGGCAGCGGTAGAAGGTTCTGCGGTCTCGGCACGCGCTTTGGCGTAGAGGAGGAGAGCGTCCGGCCTTCTCTCCCGAACGGTAGGAGAAGGAGATCGACATGCGGCAGCTGTGGACGCGCGCGTCTCGCGGGCGCTTTTTCTTGGTGGTTGCGGCGATGTCCGTGGTCATCCTTGCGGCGTCGAGTCCGATCTACCCGGCGGTACTCGGATCGCACGTCATCGGTCAGTCCACTGCATTGCCGGTTGCCGCACCGGGTGGCGCGTCGACCTTGGCAGCGGCAGCTCAGGCAAGCGCACTCGCGACCCCTGAGATTTCGCGGAAGCTGGTCGCTCGTGACCGTACGACCGGGGACATGCCGGACGACAGGTCGGGGCCCCAGGTGCACTTCCTCTACGTGGTGCCCGCCGATGGGACGGATCGCCAGCTCGATGCAAACGGCGCGATGGAGCAGTCGATCACACGCATCGTGCGCTGGTTCGAGGCTCACGCCGGCGACCAGGCGCTCCGGATCGATACGTACAAGGGCGCTCCGGACATCACGTTTGTGCGGCTCCCACACTCGGATGCACAGGCGACGAGCAAGAACCCCTGGCCGCTCTGGGTCATGGGCGAGGATCTTGTCGCCGCGGGGTTCAACAACCCGGCCAAGGCCTACGCGGCCTTCTACGACGGGCACAGCACCTGGGCGTGCGGAGGAGCGAAGTCGCCCGCACTGCCGAAGCTAGGTGCCATGTACCTACTTGCGCAGCCGACGAACGACCCGCGCCCGTGTCGCGATGCGCCGGGATTCGGAACGGGCACTGATCGACCCGGCTACTTCGAGATCGGTCTCCTGCATGAGGTCATGCATGTGATCGGGTTTACGCCACGATGCGCTCCTCACGCGAGCGCAGATGGGTATGGAGACCATGTCGATGACAGCCCAACCGACCTGATGTACGGCCCTGATGCGAAGTCACCGTTCGGTTGGAGCTGGGCTCAGGCCGTTCTGGACTTCAACCACGATGACTACTACAAGGCGCACATTCCAGGGTGTCCCGACCTCTCGGACAGCCCATACGTCGAACCGATTCCCTCGTTCTCCTTGACGGTCACCGTCAAAGGAAAGGGATCCGTCTCCGCTCGGATTGGAGCTACGGATGACAAGGCATGCACGAGCACGTGCGCGCTCAGCTATCTGCGCGGCTCATCGGTAACGCTCTGGGCGAATCCTGCCGTGGGCTATCGCCTTGTCGCCTGGGGCGGGGGTTGTTCGGGAAGGGGCCTTTGCCAGCTGACGATGACGGGCGCCACCTCCGTTATGGCGACGTTCGCGGCGAAGCCCAAGCCGACCTGTCGTAAGGGCCAGAAGAGCACGAAGAAGCGTCCCTGCATAAGAAGGTAGAGGGACTCCAGCAGTGCGCCCCACCCAGATGGACGCTCCAGGAGAGCGTCGCTACGCCAGCGCGACCTTTGCGGAGTCGAACGGTTCCGTGGCGCCGAGGTTGATGAAATCGATCTCGAGCTGTGCCTGTGACGCGCTGACGATCAGGTATCCGAAGCCCTTGAAGGACTTGTCGAACGAGTGGTCGCCGTCGACGGTGCCGTCGGCCGGGTCTATATGGGAGTCGTTGTGCCCGCCGCAGCCGGCGACCACGAAGGGGATCTCCTTGCCGTCCGTGCGGCGCGTGTGGCGCTGGTAGTTGTGCGCGTGGCCAGAGAGGACCGCGTCCGGCTGGACGCCCGCCTTGGCGCAGGCGGCGTCGAAGTCGGCGAGCATCTCCTGGCTGCCCGAGTGACCGCCGTTGCTGTACGGCGGATGATGAACGGCGAAGACGAGCGCCTTCCGGGCTCCGCCCCCCTGTCGCTCCTGGGCGATCGTCGCGAGCGTCTGGTCGAGCCAGTCCTTCTGCGCGGTGTCCCCGTTCCCCCCGACGAGGTTCCCGGGGCCCTCCGCGATGTTCGAGTAGAGCGCCACGACGTCGACGAAGGGCGCGCGGAGGAGGTAGTACACGCCCGGGAGGGTCATCGTCTCGCGGAAGATCCGGACGTCGTCCGCGACCGCGGGCACCGCCGCGGTCGCGGCGCAGAAGTTGTCGAGGAACGCCTTCAGCGGGACCGGGTCGGTGTCTGCGAACACCTCGCCGTCGTGGTTGCCGGGGATGGCGGAGATCTTGCCCGGGTACTTCATGTAGGGGCGGTAGAACTCGTCGCGGTAGAGCTGCTCCTTGTTCGGCCCGTAGATCACGTCGCCGAGGTGGAGGAAGAACGCGGGGTTCCGCGCGCCGGCCCCGGGTGAGTAGTCGGCCGCCATCTGGTCGGCGACGGCCTCCTGGTTCGCGTTGTGGACGTCGGGGCGGCCTGTGTCCCCGACGGCATGGATCCGGATCGTGCCGGCGTCCTCGATCTCCTTCACGCCGGCATCGCCGATCAGCTCGCTGAGCTGGACGGTCGGGTCGCGCTGCGGCGGCGGGATCGGGCCGGACTTCTGCGCGATCCAGTCGACCATGCGCCGCCCGTGACTCGTGAAGTCACGCGGGCGGACTTCAGGCGCGAGGTGGGTGAAGAATGGGTGGGCGTAGCGGCCAGGCGGGGGCGCTGGGTGGGTCGAGCCGGTTGAACGACGTCGGGCCATACCGATCATCTCCTTCAGTCGGCGGACGACGCCTGCCGACGCTGACCCTACGACGAATCCCCCGGAAGAGGTACCTCCGGACGCCCCCGTTCAGAACATCGTCAGGTCGTCGTATGCACCGTGAATCGGTGACGACGACGGCCGATCGCAGCTTTGCCTGGCGGCGGATGCTCACCGCGCTTGCAGCCTCGCGGCGGCCTCCATGGCCGCGCTGCAGGTCCGCCGGCTGCAGCTGGGCGCGATCCTGCGCGAGGAATGACAATTCCGGAATGAGCTTCGGCCAGTCGATCCTGGTTGTCGAGGACGACGACGAGTTGCGGCTCGTCGTCGCCCGCGGGCTGCGCGAGGAAGGGTTCTCCGTCGAGGGTGTCGCGACCGGCGCTGAGCTGCTCGAGCGCATCGAGGACACCAGCCCGGATGCACTCGTAATCGACATCGGGCTGCCCGATACGGACGGACGCGATCTCTGCCAGGCGCTGCGCGCGCGGGGGATCCGGAGCCCCGTCCTGTTCCTGACCGCGCGGGACGCGCTCGTCGACCGGCTCGCCGGCTTCGACGCCGGCGGGGACGACTACCTCGCGAAGCCGTTCGCCTTCGTGGAGCTCGTGGCTCGGCTCGAGGCGCTGCTCAGGCGCAGCGGCGGCGACGGCACCGTCGAGGCCGTGGGCCTCCGCCTCGACCCGGTGAAGCACGCCGCGAGCGACGGGTCGCGAGAGGTCGCTCTGACGCCGACGGAGTTCCGGCTGCTCGCGCGGCTGATGTCGCGGCCGGGCGAGGCCGTTCGCCGCCGCGACCTCGTCCGCGCCGGCTGGCCGCACGGCGCGATCGTCCGCGAGAACACGCTCGACGCCTACGTCGCCCGGCTGCGACGCAAGCTCGGCGAGCTCGAGCAGGCGCCGCATATTGCCACCGTCCACGGCGTCGGCTACCGGATCGGATGAGCCCGCTAGGCCTTCGAGGGCGGTTGCAGTTCGCGGTCGGGGCGGCTGTCGCGGCGGCGCTGGTCGGCCTCGTCGCGGGCTTCAACCTGATCCTTGGACACGTGCTCGACAACGACGCCCGTGACCTCGCGCGTGCCCGTGCCGAGGCGCAGATCGAGTCCCTGCGCACGTCCGGCGGCCGGCTGAGCGTGGGGGAGGCCCTCGACGATCGCTCCACAGACGCCTACGTGTGGGTCTTCTCAAGCGGCCGGGTGCTCGAGCGGCCCCGTGCTCCGTCCGCGATCCACCGTGCCGCGCATGCGCTCGCAACCGGAGGGGCACGCTTCGTCGACGTTCCCGGACACGACACGCGCCTGTACGCCGCACCCGTGACGCTGGACGGCAAGCGAGCGGGCACCGTCGTCGCCGGCGTCTCGCTCGCGCCGTACGAGCAGACACGGCGGCTCGCCGTGCTCTCGTCGCTCGTCCTCGGCGGGCTCATCCTGCTGGTCGTGCTCGTCGCGGTGCGCTGGCTGCTGTGCGCCTCGCTCCGGCCGGTGGTGCGGATGACGCGCCAGGCGGCGGAATGGAGCGAGTACAACCTCGACCACCGGTTCGCGCTCGGGCCGCCGCACGACGAGCTGACCGAGCTCGCCGCAACGCTCGACGGCCTCCTCGACCGGCTTGCCGCGAGCCTCCGTCACGAGCGGCGGTTCTCGGCCGAGCTCTCGCACGAGCTGCGCACACCGCTCGCGCGCGTGCTCGCCGAATCGGAGCTCGCCCTCCGCCGCGAGCGTCAGCCCGACGAGTACCGGCAGGCGCTGGAGCTGATCCACCGGAACGCCGACCAGCTCGCGCGCACGATCGACGCGCTCGTTGCCGCTGCGCGCTACGAGGCGGGCGGTGAGCGCGGCACCGCGGACGCGCATGCCGTCGCGGACGACGCCGCGCGCGCCTGCAGCGGCCTTGCGGCCGAGCGGGATATCGACCTGACGGTCGCCCGGCCAACGCGGGCGCTCCGGGTCGGCATCGACCCCGACCTGGCCCAGCGGATCATCCAGCCCGTGGTCGAGAACGCATGCCGCTACGGGTCGAGTCGCGTCCGCGTCGCGATCGGCCGCGAGAACTCGAGCGTCCTTTACGCCGTGGAGGACGACGGCCCGGGCGTCGCGCCCGACGAGGACGACCGCATCTTCGAGGCCGGGGTCCGCGGCAACGCAGCGCGGGCGGGGCAGCAGGGGGCAGGACTGGGCCTGGCGCTCGCCCGCAGGCTCGCGCGAAGCATCGACGGCGACGTGGTGGCGGATCCGACCGCGGTCGGCGGCCGGTTCCTCGTGAAGCTGCCGGCCGGCTGAGCGGCAGCCGTTCAGGTGCGTTTCAGGCTCGCGGCGGGATCCTGCGCGGGTGCCCGGACCGCGCCGCGGCAAGCTCCTGCTTGGGGTGCTCGCGCTTGTCGCGTGCGCGGCCGGCGCAGCGCTCGTGGCCGGGCACCGCCACGCGTCCACCGCGGCGGATCCGATCCCGGCGAGAACTGTGGGCCGGACCTCGCACGCAAAGCCCAGTTCGCTCCGGCTCGCCGAGCGGCGCACCGGCCGCCTCCGGGCACCCGTCCAGGACGAGGCTGCCACCGCCGTCGACGGCGACCGGGCGATGCTCCTCGGCGGGCTCACGGCGGCGGACACGTCGCGTGCGGACATCCGTCTCGCTTCACCGGTCGGCGACCGCGCCGCCGGCCTCCTCGCCACCGCCGTCCACGACGCGGCGGCCGTGCGGATCGGGCGATCCGTCTACCTCTTCGGTGGCGGCACGAATGCGGGCACGCAGAGTGATGCGATCGTCCGTGTGAGCACGCTCGGCGGCCGCGCTGTCGAGGTCGGTCGGCTGCCGGCTCCGAGCTCCGACCATGCCGCGGCGGCGATCGGCGGGAGCGCCTACGTCGTGGGCGGCTACACCGGGACGCGCTGGCTCGACACGATCGTGGCGTGGCGGCCGGGGTCGCCGGCACGCGTCGTCGCTCGGTTGCCGGCCCCGCTGCGGTACGCCGCGGTCACGGCGGCGTCCGGCCGACTCGTGATCGCCGGCGGGTCGCTCCCTGACGGCACCGCGAGCGCGGCAGTGCTCGAGTACGTGCCCGGCACCCGCCGGGTCATCCGCATCGGCCGGCTGCCGGTTGCCACCACGCACTCGGCGGCGGCAGCACTGGGCGGCGTCGCCTACGTGATCGGCGGCCGCGGCGCCGACCCGGGCTCGGCGAGCGCGCGTATCGTGGCGGTCGACGTCCGGACGAGCCGGGTTCGCCCGGCGGGGGCGCTGAGGCCCGCGCGCTCGGATCTCGCGGCGACGGCGCTGCGCGCGAGGATCCTGCTCGCCGGCGGCCGCAGCGGCGGCGGCACGCTCGCCGGGCTCAGTGAGCTCGTACCGGCGCCCGCGGGAAGCATGCGGTCCGCGCGTGCCGCCGCCCCGGCACGAAGCGTCTATGCCCACGACGGGGCAGGGATGTTGTACGGCGCCGCCCGGCTCGCCCGGCCGCTGATCTACGTCCCGAACAGCGGCAGCGACACCGTAGACGTGATCGACCCGCACACGTTCCGGGTCGTCGAGCACTTCGCCGTCGGCGGCCTTCCGCAGCACGTCGTCCCGTCGTGGGATCTGCGGACGCTGTACGTCACCAACGACACCGGCAACAGCCTGACGCCGATCGACCCGCGGACCGGCCGCCCGTCAGGCGCGGCGATTCCGGTGGACGACCCCTACAACATGTACTTCACGCCCGACGGCCGCTACGCGATCGTCGTCGCCGAGCGCCTGCACCGGCTCGACTTCCGGAACGCGCACAGCTTCCGCCTCCATCACTCGCTGACGGTGCCTTGCCTCGGCGTCGACCACATGGACTTCACCGCCGACGGGCGCTTCCTCCTCACGAGCTGCGAGTTCTCCGGGCAGATGGTCGAGGTCGACGTGAGACGGGAGCGCGTCGTCCGGACGGTCGATCTCCCCGACGGCCGCGCCGGGATGCCGCAGGACGTGAAGGTCTCGCCCGACGGCAGGCTCTTCTACGTCGCCGACATGCGCGCCGGCGGCGTCTGGGAGATCGGCGCATACAGTGACCGCGTCCTGCGCTTCCTCGCCACCGGCGCCGGCGCGCACGGCCTCTACCCGAGCCGCAACGGCAAGCTGCTCTACGTCACCAACCGCTCGGACGGCTCGGTGTCGGTGATCAGCTTCCAATCCCGGAGGCAGGTCCGCAAGCTGCGCCTGCCCGGCAGCGCGAGCCCCGACATGGGCGGCGTCTCCGCGGACGGCAAGGTGCTCTGGCTGTCCGGCCGCTACAACGCGGAGGTGTACGCCATCTCGACCGGGACCGGGCGGCTGCTCGCGCGCATCCCCGTCGGCGCCGGCCCGCACGGCCTGTGCGTGTGGCCGCAGCCCGGCCGCCACTCGCTCGGCCACACCGGCGTCCTCCGGTAGCGATGGTCGCCGTTCTCGTCGTCGACGACGACGCGCCCGTGCGTCGGATGCTCGAGCGGACACTCGTCGCCGAGGGGTACGCGGTCACCGTCGCCGCGGACGGCGGCTCCGCGCTCGCGGCCGTCGAGCGCACCGCCCCAGACGTCGTCGTGCTCGACGTCGCCATGCCAGGCGTCGACGGCCTCGCGGTCTGTCGCCGGCTGCGAACACGCGGCCTGGCGATCCCGATCCTCCTCCTGACCGCCCGCGACGCCGTCGCCGATCGTGTCGCGGGGCTCGACGCGGGCGCCGACGACTACCTCGTGAAGCCGTTCGCGACCGACGAGCTGCTCGCCCGCGTGCGCGCGCTGCTCCGCCGCGGCGTCGAGCCCGCGAGCATCCTCGCGTTCGACGACGTCGTCCTGGAGGTGGAGTCACGGACCGCGCGTCGGGGAACCGCCGAGCTCGCGCTGAGCACGCGCGAGGCCGACCTGCTCGAGCTGCTGCTTCGGAACCCGCGCCGCGTAATCAGCCGCACGCAGGCGCTCGAGGAGGTCTGGGGAGGCGCCTCCGCGGCGAGCCTCAACGTCGTCGACCGCTACGTCTCCTACCTCCGCCGCAAGCTCGGCGAGCCGCAGCTGATCCACACCGTTCGCGGCGTCGGGTTCGTCCTCGACCGATGACCCGCCGCTCGCTCACCGGCCGCGCGATCGTCGCGGCGTCGATCGCGATCCTCGTGGCGCTGCTCGTCGTCGGCTTCGGCGTGGACGTCCTCGTCGCGCGCCACCTGAACGGGACGCTCGACCGGTCGCTACGTGCCCGCGCGGTCGAGATCTCGCAGCTGAACGCGACCGCACCCGCGCTCGTGACCGCGCCGGGCTCCCTCGACGCGCCGGTCGGAGGCGAGCAATCGAGCGTCCAGGTCCTCGACAGTCGAGGCAGGATCGTCGCCCGCTCGCTCTCGCTCGGCGGGCGGGTCCTGCCGCTCGGCGCCGCCGCACGTCGCGTGGCCGCGTCCGGTGTGGCGCGCCTCGTGACCATCCGGCTCGGCTCCGACCGCCTGCGCACGTACGTCGCACCGCTCGCAGCGACGGGCGGCCTCGCCGACGCCGGCGTCGTTGCCGTCGCCGTCTCGACGGACGGCGTCACGGACACGCTGCGCAGCGTGCGCCTGTTCGTGGTCGGCGCCGCGGTGGCCGCTGCAGCGGCGGCCGCGCTCGCGCTCGCGCTGCTCATGCGCAGGGCGCTTTCGCCGCTCGGCCGTCTCACGGCGGCCGCCGCCGAGATCGAGGAGACAGGCGACGCGCGCCGGCGACTACCCCTTCCGGGAAGCGACGACGAGCTCTCGCGGCTCGCCGCGACCCTGAATCGGATGCTCGCCGCACTCGAGCGCGCAGGGGAGCGCGAGCGTCGCTTCGTGGCCGACGCGTCGCACGAGCTGCGCACCCCGCTCACCGCCCTCGCCGGCAACGTCGCCTACCTCGCGCAGCACGGAGCGAGCGACGAGCTGGTCGACGAGCTCCAGCACGACACGCGGCGGCTCGCCGACCTCGCCGACGACCTGCTGGCCCTCTCCCGCGAGGAAGCGGGCACCCCGCCGAGCGAGGTGGTCAGGCTCGACGAGCTCGCGCGCGCCGTCGAGGGCGCGGACGACGTCGTCGCCGAACCGGCCGCCGTCCGTGGCGACCGTGCCGCGCTCGAGCGGGCGCTCCGGAACCTGGTCGAAAACGCTCGCCTTTACGGCGCGGGCCGGGTCCGCGTCGAGAGTTCGGCGCGGAACGGTCTCGCGACGCTCACCGTCGGCGACGAAGGCGCCGGCCTGCCCCAGCCGGAGGCCGAGTTGGCGTTCCAGCGCTTCTGGCGCGGCGACGGCGGAGCGGGCGGCTCGGGGCTCGGGCTCGCGATCGTGCGCGCGACGGCGGAGCGGCACGGCGGGCGTGCCTATGCGGCGGGCGCACGCTTCACGATCGAGCTGCCGGCGCTCGCTCTCAGAGACCTTTCAGAGCCCGCCGGTACAACGAACGCGGAGGAGCCACAGAAAGGACCACCACCGTGAGCTACCTGCGCCGACTCTCCACCCGTAGTCTGATCATGCTCGTGGTGGCGATCGTGGCGGTCGCGGTCGGCGGTGCGGCGATCGCCGTCGCCGCCGGGGGAAGCGGGCCGACGCCGTCGCCGAAGCCGCTCGATCAGGCGATCCACGACGCCCTCGCCGCGAAGACCCCGGATGGCGTCACGGCGCGGATCACCTTCACGAACAAGCTCTTCCCATCCGGCGCTCTCCTGGGGCAGGTGGGGTCCGCGCTGATGTCAGGCGCGTCGGGACGGCTCTGGCTCACGAACGACGGACGGGGCCGAATCGAGCTGCAGTCGGACGCCGGCGACGTCCAGGTCGTCTGGAGCGCCACGGCGATCAGCGTCTACGACGCCTCCTCGAACACGGTCTACCGCGCGAGCCTGCCGACGCAGAGCCCCGGCGGGCCTGGGAAGGACAAGGGGACGCCGCCGGCGCTGGCCGAGATCGACAAGGTTCTGACCGAGGTGGGCGTGCACTGGGCGCTCACCGGCGCGCGCCCGACCGACGTCGCCGGCCGGCCCGCCTACAGCGTCTCGGTGTCGCCGAAGCACGACGGCGGGCTGCTCGGCTCGCTCGAGCTCGCGTGGGACGCCGTGCACGGGACACCCTTGCGGCTCGGGATCTACGCCCAGGGCAGCAGCGCACCGGTCCTGCAGCTCGCGGTCGAGGACATCTCCTACGGCCCCGTCGCCGCCGGCGACGTCGACGTCGCTCCGCCGGCCGGCGCCAAGGTGGTCGAGCTCGCCACGGGCTCGCACTCGGACAGGGACTCGGGCAATCCGGCGGTCACGGGGCTCGCTGCGGTCAAGGCGGCGGCAGGCTTCCCGGTCGTCGCACCGGACACGCTCGTCGGCCTGCCACGCAACGACATCCGACTCGTCGGCGGCGACACGGTGCTCGTCCTCTACGGACAGAGCCTGGGCCGGATCGTGCTCGTCGAGCGGAAGGCCGAGGCGTCGAGCTCGAACGGGATGCTCTCGAGCCTGCCGACCGTCTCGCTCGACGGGCTCACCGCCCACGAACTCGCGACGCAGCTCGGGACTGCGCTGGCGTGGCAAGCCGGCGGAACCACCTTCGTCCTCGCCGGATCGCTGCCGGCTGCGGCTGCCGAGACGGCGGCGCGGGCAGTGAAGTGAGCGATGCGCTGCCCGTCGAGACGCGCGGGCTCGTCAAGCGCTACGGCGAGATCGTCGCGGTCGACCACGTCGATCTCAACGTCGAGCGCGGCGACGTCTTCGGCTACCTCGGCCCCAACGGCGCCGGCAAGACGACCTCGCTACGGATCCTCCTCGGCCTGATCCGGCCGACCGAGGGGTCGGCGCGCCTGTTCGGCCGCGATCCCCTCGTCGACGGTGCGAAGGCCCTCGAGGGCGTCGCAGGTTTCGTCGAGGCGCCGCGCTTCTACCCGTATCTGTCCGGGCGGAGGAACCTGCGTCTGCTCGCCGACTACGACGAGCCGCCGTCGCGTGGGCGCATCGAGGAGGTGCTCGAGCTCGTCGAGCTGCGGGACCGCGCCAAGGACAAGGTCGGCGGCTACTCGCACGGCATGCGCCAGCGGCTCGGGATCGCCGCGTCGCTGCTGCGTCAGCCGCGCCTGCTCCTGCTCGACGAGCCGACCACAGGCCTCGACCCGGCCGGCATGCGCGACATGCGCGACCTCGTCCGCCGACTCGCCGCCGAGGGGATCACGATCCTGCTCTCCAGCCACCTCCTCTACGAGGTGGAGGAGCTCTGCAACCGCGTCGCGATCATCCGCAAGGGCCGGATCGTCTACCAGGGGACGCTGCGTGCCCTGCTCGCGACGGCGGCGAGCGGCTACCGCCTGCGTGCACGCGAGCCGGAACGCGCCAGCGCCGTCGCCCTCAACCAGCCCGGGATCGCGGAGCTTCGCCTCGACGACGGCGCGCTCCGCTTCACCGCCGACGAGGAAGCCGTTGCGGCGCTGACCGTCGCCCTCGGCCAGGCGCGCGTCCCGTTCACCGCCCTCGTCCCGGAGACGGCCAGCCTCGAGGAGCTCTTCCTCGGCATGACAGACGGCGAGTCGTCCGACCACGATCGACCGGCGGCGGTGGCCGTATGACCGGCGTCGCGCGCGTCTACCGCTGGGAGCTCGCCAAACTGCTCGCGCAGAAGCGCACATACCTCGGACTCGGCGCCGCAACGATCGTCCCGATCATCTTCGTCGTCGTCCTCGTCCTGCAGAGCGGCGGCCCCAACGACGTGCCGCTCGGCCGCTACATCCGCGACACGGGCCTCGCCGTCCCGTTCGTCGTCCTCTTCTTCATGTCGATCTGGGGACTGCCGCTGATCACCTCGCTGGTCGCCGGCGACATCGTCGCGTCGGAGACCCACAACGGCACTCTCAAGACGATCCTGACCCGGTCGCGCGAGCGTGGGGAGGTCTTCGCCGGCAAGGTGCTCGCGACAGCGACGTACACGCTGACGCTCGTGTTCGCGCTCGGCGTGGTCGGCCTCGTCGCCGGCAGCATCGCGTGGGGCTTCCACCCGCTGACCTCGCTGTCGGGGACGAAGGTGTCGGCGGGGCACGGCCTGCTCTTGCTCGTGGCCAGCCTCGCGATCTACGCGCTGCCGCTCGCCGGCATCGCGGCCTTCGGCCTTCTGCTCTCGACCGTGACGCGCAACAGCGCGGCCTCGGTCGTCGGCGCGCTCATCTGGGCGCTCTTCATGCAGCTGTTGGGCGTGCTTCCCGGGACCGAGAGCATCCGGCCGTACCTGCTGGGCACCCAGTTCGAGGCTTGGCACGGGTTCCTGCGCGTCCCGGCCGACTGGACGCCGGTCGTGCGCGCGCTCTGGGTCTGCGCGCTCTACATCGGCGTCCCGCTCGTCGCCGGCTACCTCGTCTTCCTCCGGCGCGACGTCGCCGGCGAATAGATGACAGACCAGGTCGTCCGCGTCAGGCCAGCGAGGGTGTAGCGGGCGCCGCCTCCGGCTCGACGGACTCCGTTTCGTGCGCGTGCTCGCGCGCCGACGAGATCACGACCGCCCCGAAGAGCGCAAGGCAGAGCGCTCCGACCGCGACGACCGCGTGCCAGGGCGGGTTCTTGTCCAGCCGCTCCTGGAGGACGAGAGCGCCGAGCAGGACGCTGACGACCGGGTTGGCGACCGAGACCGTCGCCACCGAGGGCACGAGCCGGCCGGTCGAGAGGGAGAGCTGCTGGAACAGGAAGCCGACGAGGCCGGCGGCGGCCCACACCCAGAACTCCCACCCGGCGATCAGGTCGGCTAGGCCGTCGGCGTGCCAGCCCTCGACGACCGGCTTCATCAGCGTCGCCGAGAGGCCGTAGAGCATTCCCGCGACCGCGCCGAGGAGCGCCGCCCTCATCGACAGGCTGCCCCGTTTCGCGAAGAGGAGCAGCGCCCCGCAGGCGGCGACGATCACGAGGATCGAGGCGGCCCAGTCGGAGCCGGGCGCGTTGTCGACCCCGGCCGCCGGGTCGCCGAACGACGCGAAGAGCGCAAGCCCGACGACGATGATCGCCGCCCCGATCAGCTCGCGTGCCCCGATTGCCTGGTGGGTCAGGAAGTACCCGAGCGGGAGCGCCCAGACCACGGTCGTGACGAGCAGTGGCTGGATGATCGAGACACGCCCTCGGTCGAGTGCCGCTGCCTGGAGGGCGACACCGGTGATCTGCGCGGCCAGGCCGAGGAGCCAGAGCCACCGCGTGAGCAGCACGAGAAACGACTTCGGATGCCGGAACGAGACACCCGTCAGGCTCAGCGCGGCCTTCTGCCAGAGCGTGGCGGCGAGCGCGAAGCACACGGCCGCAAGGAGCGCAAGGACTGCCGCCACGTCGTCCACGGATGCCGCAGGACTATAGAAGGCGGACGGGACGGGGCTCAGCCCGGGCGACTGTGAGGAAGGCCGCAAACATTTGTGACGGACGCCACGTAGCGCCTATGCTTCGAGGGCGCTGGGACGAGCGCTTCTGCGAGGGCAGTCCGCGAACGTCTAAAGCGCGTTAGGCGACGGGAGACGGCGCGCGACGGCGGAGTGTGTTCACTCCGGGGGACGCCGCTCCCGTCGCCTCCTTCCTTCGATCTCCCTGCGGAAGATCCGCCGCGGCTGCCCCGTCTGGCAAGCGAGAAGGGGAACCGAGGAGGAGGAGAGGACGATGCAGCAGCAGAGAGCCCTGGGTCGGCATCTGTGGACGCGACTGGTCACGGTCGCCGCGGCGACGACGCTCGTGTGCGCCGGCGTGCCCGCTGCCCGGGCTGCTGCGCGCGACGACGACCGTGCGGCGCACCTGACCGTCGTGATGCACGTCGTCGACGACGACGGCGGCAAGGCCCAGGCCTCGAGTTTTCGCCTCTCGGTCAAGGCGGCGTCCGCGACCCCGGCCTCGTTCGCGGGCGCGGAGGCGCCCGGGACGGACGTGCTGCTGGTCGCCGGCGCATATGCCGTCACCGCCGAGCCAGTCCTCGGCTACCAGACCACGGTCGCCCGCGAGTGCAGGGGCACGCTCGCGCTCGGCGAGGCGAGGACATGCATCGTCACGAGCGACGACCTCGCCCCACTGGCCGTCGAGCTGCGGGCGGGCGCGACGAGCGTGGCCGGCGGCTCGCCCGTCGACTACGGCCTCACGCTGACCAACCGCAACAAGCAGGGCGTCGTCGCCCGCGACGTCAGGGTGGCGCTTCCGAACGGCTTCGCGTACCGCGCCGGCTCGGCGGCGGGCGGCGATCCGCGCGTCGACGGGCAGCAGCTGACCTGGGCCGGTCCGTTCGACGTCGGTGCGGGCAGCACGGCGACGATCCGGTTCGCCGCGACGGCGCCGACGGCGGCGGGCAGCTATCCCGCGACCGCAGGCGCGAGCGCGGACGCGCCGTTCACCGTCGTCGTCGACTCGGCAGGCGCCGTCGTGACGGTGCAGCCGTCGCAGAGCGCACCGCCTCCGCCTCCGCCTGCCGCCCGCCGCCCCCGCCCACCACGACGACGACCACCACAACAACCACCACCACGACGGCCCCCACCGGGCCGCCGCCGCCCGTCTTCCAGACGAGCGCCGACGTCGCCCCTGTCGACGGGAACGTCCTGCTCCGCCTCCCCGGCAGCACGGACTTCGTCCCGCTGACCGCGGCGAGCCAGGTGCCGATCGGGACGGAGCTGGACACGACAGACGGCCGGGTCGAGCTCTCCACCGTCGACGGCACCGGGACGCTCTTCCACGCCGTCTTCTCCGAGGGGCGCTTCAAGGTCGAGAAGCAGCTTGCGAACGGCGTCACGCAGCTGCGGCTGACGGGCGGCAACTTCGGCGCCTGCAAGGCCGCAACGCGCGCGTTCGCCTCGGTGGACAAGAAGAGGAAGCCGAAGCGGCCGGCTCGCGCGAGGTCGCGGAAGAGCATTCGCCACCTCTGGGGCAGCGGCAAAGGCCGGTTCCAGACGCGTGGCCGCTACCTCGCCGCGACCGTCCACGGGACGACGTGGTTCACGGAGGACCGGTGTGACGCCTCGCGCGCCTACGTGCAGGAAGGCGTCGTCGCCGTCCGCGACCTCGTGAAGCGGAAGACCGTCGAGGTCACCGCCGGTCAGAGCTACGTCGCGCGTCCCCGCCGGTGAGCCGGCTGCTCGGACGGCTGCACCTCCGCGGCAGGCGGCGGGTCCGGACGCTCCTCTTCGTGGGCGTCGGGCTCGCCGCCGCCGCGCTTGCGCTCGGGGCGGCCCGCGTGCACGTCATGCGCGGCCTCGAGCTCGGCTCCGTCGACGTTCGCTTCTCGGTGCGCGGCGAGCAGGCGCCCTCGCGTGACGTGGTCGTGGTCCAGATCGACGACTCGACGCTGGACGCGCTCGACCGGCGCTGGCCGTTCCCCAGGCGGCTGCACGCGCAGGTGATCGACCAGCTGCGGCGCGACGGGGCGCGCGTGATCGCGTTCGACATCGAGCTGCGCGCGCCGACCCGGGTCGCCGACGACAACGCGCTGGTGACCGCGATCGACCGCGCGCACAACGTCGTCCTGGCCTCGACGCAGGGCGACGGCCACGGCGGCACGCCGGTCCTCGGCGGCGCGGACCTGACCCCGCTCGGCGCGCGCGCGGGAATGGCGCTGTTCCCCGCCGACCCCGGTGCGGTGATCCGCCGGATGCAGTACGGCCGTCGACGGCGTCTCGTCGTTCGGCGTCGCCGCGGCCGACGTGTTCCTTGGGGAGCGACTCGACACGCCCGGCGGGGACGGCGCCTCGGCCTGGATCGACTACGCAGGCCCGGAGCGGACGTACCGGACCGTCTCCTACGCGAGCGTCCTCCGCGGCGAGGTGCCGCCGTCGGTCTTCCGCGGGAAGATCGTCGTCGTCGGGACGGCCGCGCCGGCGCTCCAGGATGTGCACGCGACGGCGACGACGCCGACGATGTCCGGGCCGGAGGTGCAGGCGAACGCGATCGCGACGGCACTGGCCGGCTTCCCGCTCCGCACCGTCGCAGCGTCCTGGAACGTCCTCCTGGTGCTCGCCCTCGCCCTCCTGCCCGCCGTCGTGGGCCTCCGCGGTGGGCCGCTCCGCACGCTCGCCGCTGCGCTCGCGGGCGGCGCCCTCTTCGCGGCCGGAGCCCAGCTCGCGTTCGACCACGGCCACGTCGTCGCGGTCGTCTACCCGTTCGGCGCGCTCGTCCTCTCGTCGATCGGCTCGCTCGCCGCGCACTACCTGATCGCCGCGTTCGAGCGGCAGCGCGTCCACGACCTGTTCGCGCGCTTCGTCCCCGAGGAGGTCGTCAACCAGGTCGTGCAGAGGGCGGACGCGGGCCTGAGGCTCGGCGGCGTCCGCGTCACCGGCACGTGCATGTTCACCGACCTGCGCGAGTCGACGTCGTTCGCGGAGTCCCGCCCGCCGGAGGAGGTCGTCGAGGTCGTCAACCGCTACCTCGGCGAGCTGACCGAGGCGATCCTCGGCCACGGAGGCACGCTCATCTCCTACCTCGGCGACGGGTTCATGGCCGTCTTCGGCGCGCCGATCGAGCAGGAGGACCACGCCGACCGAGCGCTCGCCGCCGCGCGCGAGATCCTCGAGCAGAGGCTGCCGCGCTTTAACGCGTGGTTCCGCGAGCAGGGCCTGGGGGAGGGCTTCCGGATGGGGATCGGGATCAACAGCGGCCCGTTCCTCGCCGGGAACGTCGGCTCCGAGCGGCGGCTCGAGTACACGGCGATGGGGGACACGGTCAACACCGCCTCGCGGCTGGAGGGGCTGACGAAGGACTCCGGGCACTCCGTCCTCATCGGCGAGTCGACCGTCGAGGCGCTGCGGAAGCCGGTGCGCGACCTCGCTTTCGTCGGGGAGCGGGAGGTGCGCGGGCGCGCCGGGAAGATCAGCGTCTGGTCGCTTCCGCCGGCAGCGGCGACCGCCGCAGAGCCGGCCGACGCGACCGAGGCGCCTGCGGCATCCGCACTCGCGGCGTCCGCGTAGACGCGCGGCTACGCTCCCGGCCTGTGGCCGACGCGCTCGCGCAGCTGAAGGAGCGGCTGAGCCGGATCACCGACCTCGAGCGGGTCGGGCGCCTGCTCGCCTGGGACCAGCAGACGATGATGCCCACCGCCGGAGCCGCCCACCGCGCCGACCACATGGCGACGTTGCGGCGGTTGTCGCACGAGCTGCTGATCGCGGACCAGACGGGCCGGTTGCTCGAAGAGCTGCGCGGGGTGGAGGAGTCCCTCGAGGAGGACGACGACGACGCGGCGCTGATCCGGCGTGCGCGCCGCGACTACCAGAAGGCGGTCCGCGTGCCCGCGGAGCTGCGCGCCGAGATGGCGCGCGCGTCCGCCGAGGCCCGGCCGGTGTGGGTCAAGGCGAAGGCCGAGTCGGACTACGCGCACTTCCGGCCGGCGCTCGAGCGGAACGTCGAGCTGCGCCTCCGCTACATCGAGTGCTTCGACGACGTCGCGGAGCCGTACGACATCCTGCTCGACGACTTCGAGCCGGAGACCTCGACCGCTGAGGTGCGAGAGCTCTTCTCCGAGCTCAAGCCCGAGGTCGTATCCCTGATCGCGGAGCTGCGCGACGCCGACGTCGACGACTCGTTCCTGACGGGGTCGTTCCCGGTCGAGCGTCAGGAGGCGATCGCGAAGGAGGTCGTCGCGCTCTTCGGCATGCGCCCGGACACCTGGCGCCTCGATCCGACGGAGCACCCGTTCGCGTCGGGCGCCGGCGTCGACGACGTCCGGCTGACGACGAGCTACGACGGTCAGACGCTCAAGCCGCTTTTCTCGACCATGCACGAGTACGGCCACGGCCTCTACAACCACCAGCTGCCGCGGAGCCTCGGACGGCTGCCGACGGGCGGCCCTGCGTCGCTCGGCATCCACGAGTCCCAGAGCCGGCTCTGGGAGAACCTCGTCGGCCGCAGCCGCCCGTTCTGGACGTTCTTCTACCCGCGCGTCCAGGAGACGTTCCCGGAGCAGCTCGGAACGGTCGACCTCGAGCGGTTCGTCGCCGGCATCACGTGCGTGCGGCCGTCGCTGATCCGCGTCCGGGCCGACGAGGTGACGTACGGGCTGCACGTGATCCTGCGCTTCGAGCTGGAGCAGGACCTCGTCAACGGCCGCGTCGACGTCGCGGAGCTCCCATCTGCCTGGAACGCGAAGATGGCCGAGTACCTCGGCGTCGAGGTGCCCGACGACGCGCGCGGCGTCCTCCAGGACACGCACTGGGCATCCGGCCTGATCGGCTACTTCCCGACCTACCTGCTCGGCACGGTCATGTCCGTCCAGATCTGGCAGAAGGCCGTGGAGGACGTCCCCGACCTCGAGGACCAGATCGAGCGCGGCGAGTTCGGCGCCCTACGCGGGTGGCTCGGCGAGCACGTGCACCGGCACGGGCGCAAGTACGCGCCGCAGGAGACTCTGCGGCGGGCGATCGGGACGACGATCGACACCAAGCCCTACCTCGCGTACCTGCGCGCCAAGTACGCCGCCGGCGTCGCAGTTTGAGCTTGGACGCCGACGCCGTCGAGATCCGCGTCCTCGGCTGCCTGATCGAGAAACAGCGGACGACACCGGACCAGTACCCGCTGTCTCTCAACTCGCTCCGGCTCGCGTGCAACCAGAGCACGAACCGCGATCCGATCGTCGACTACGACGAGCGCACGATCAAGGCAGCGCTGGAACGGATGTCGCTGCGCGGCTGGACGAGGTTCGCGAGCGGCGCGAGCAGCCGCGCGCTCAAGTACCGGCATCTCCTCGACGAGGCGCTCGGCCTCTCGGACGCCGAGATTGCCCTGCTCGCCGTGCTGATGCTCCGCGGGCCACAGACGCTGGGGGAGCTCAAGGGCCGCAGCGAGCGGCTGCACCGCTTCGGCACGCTCGAGGATGTCGAGCGGACGTTGGACGGGCTGGCGGAGCGAGAGCTCGCGGTGCGGGTCGCGCGGCGCCCCGGGCAGAAGGAAGACCGGTACGCCCAGCTGCTCGGCGACGAGGAGGAGCAGCCTGCGCCGGCACCGGCCGAGCCGGCGCAGGGCGCCACGGCGGCCGAGCCCAACGGCCTCGATCGCCTGGGCGAGCTCGAGCGTCGGGTCGACGAGCTCGAGGAGGCGGTCGCCGAGCTTCGAGCGCGCAATCCGCGTGAAGGATTCGCGGCGCCCCACCCGAACTCGTAGCGCGCATGCTGAGCATCCAGGCCATCCTCGTCACGTCGTCGCTCCTGATCATCGCCGGGATGCTCGCGTCCGTCGCCTGGCTGTCGGCCTTGCGCCGCTCGGCCGAGGCGGTCCCGGTCGAGACCGCCTCCGAGCGCATCTGATAGAAGCGGCCGCGTGGAGCGGCTGTGGGCGCCGTGGCGGCTCGAGTACATCACCTCGGCCGACGACCAACCCGGCTGCGTCTTCTGCGCGGCCGTCGACGGCGACGACCAGGAGCGGCTCGTCGTCCACCGCGGCAGGCACGCGATCGTTCTCCTGAACAAGTTCCCCTACACGTCGGGGCACGTGCTGGTGGCGCCGCAGCGACACGTCGGCGACTTCGGCGAGCTCGAGGACGAGGAGGCGCTCGAGGTGCACCGGCTCGCCTCGTCCGCGATCGGCGCTCTCGCCGAGACGTATGCACCGCAGGGCTACAACGTCGGCTGGAACCTCGGCCGCGTCGCCGGCGCCGGCGTCGTCGACCACGTCCACCTCCACGTCGTCCCGCGCTGGGCGGGGGACACGAACTTCATGCCGGTCCTCGCCGACGTGAAGGTGATGCCGGAACACCTGAAGGAGACCCGGCGGAAGCTCGTCGGTGCGTGGCCCAGCGCCTAGCCGATTCCAGCTGCGTGCGCCCAGCCGGAGAGCCAGAGCGTCGCGAAGAGGGAGACGGCCATGGCGACCATGAGCCGGACCGATCCCCGCTGCGGCGGAGGGGAGGGTGGCATGCCGGTGAGATCGGCGTTTGCCGATCAGACAAGAATCACTCGAACGAGCGAGCCCGAACCGTCACACCTAGAGCCACTTCTTGTACTTAAAGAAGCCGACCATGCTTGCGATCACCGCCACCATCAGGCCGACGATCACCCAGAAGGCCGTGTGCGTGTGCTCGCCGGGGAAGAGGACGTTCATCCCGAAGATCCCTGAGATGAGCGTGAGCGGCAGGAGGACGACGCTGAAGACGGTCAGGATCCGCAGCACGTCGTTCTGGCGGTGCGAGATCACGGACTCGTTCGTGTCCTCGAGCGCCTCGACGACCTCCTTGAAGTTGTCGAGCTGGTCCCACATCCGCTCGCTCGCGTCGACGAGGTCGTCGAAGTAGAGCTCGAGCTCCTCCGGCAGGAAGCGCTCGATGTGCCGCTCGAGGAGGCGCAGCGCCGGGCGCTGAGGCTTCACGATCTTGCGGTAGGAGATGATCTCCTGCTTCGCCTTGGAGATGTCCCGGACGATCTCCTCGGACCGAAGCTCGTCGATGTCGTCCTCGATGCGGTCGAGCTTGTGCCCGATCTTGTCGAGGATCGGGAAGCAGTAGTCGTAGAGGTCGTCGAGCACCTCGTACAGCAGCCGTCCTGAGCCCTTCGCGAAGAGGGTCTCGCGGAAGCGCTCGTCCTCCTCGCAGCGTCGGAAGAGCCGCGTGACAGGGAGCAGCTCGACGTTCGGGAGCGTGACGAGGTAGTCAGGGCCGAGGAAGAAGTCGAGCTCGGCCGCGTTCAGACGCTGGATCGCCTTGTCGTAGGCGGGGAAGTGGAGGACGCCGAAGAGGTAGCCGTCGTCGACGTAGTCGTCGACCTTCGGCCGCTGGCGCTTGGAGAGGACGTCCTCGACGTCGAGCGGGTGCCACCCGAACCGCTCGCGCAGCTCGTCGACCGTGTCCGGATCGAGCTTCTCGACGTTGATCCAGGTCAGGCCGCCGGCGGCGACCTCAGCGACGTGAGCTTCGCGCGGGCGCGGCTCGCCCTCCGCCAGCGGCGGCCGGGTTCGCCGGATGCGGGGCAAGCTCGGCACTGGTACTGAGCGGGTCGTCGGTCGCTGGCGTCACGTTCGCCATCGTACCCGGGACGCCTGCGGGGGACTGCACGTCGTGCGGCGTGATGCGGACGTCTGCGGGGAGGAACCGCTCGAGCACGAGTGCGTAGGCGGAAGCCCCGAGACACACGACCGCGACCGCCGGCCAGAGCGCGAGCGGGTCATGCTCGAGGACGAAGCCGCCGGCCGCCGGGCCGATGAAGAAACCGAGCTGCCAGGAGAAGCTCGAGAGCGCCATGTAACGGCCGATCAGCCGCGGCTTGGCGAGGTCGGCGACCAGCGGCGCGTAGATCGCGCCGTGGAGGCACTCCGCGAGCGCGAACACGCCGACGACGAGGGCGAAGACCGCAGCGGCTTGGGCTCCCTCGAGCCAGGCGCCGCCGGCCAGGATCCCGACGAAGCACGCCGCCCAGATCACGCCCATCAGCGCGAGGCCGCGCATCCTCCGCTTCCCCTCGACGAGCTTCATGGTCGGCAGCTGGCCGAGCGCGATCGCCGCCGCGAAGACGAACCAGATCACGCCGATTGCGCGCTCGCTCACGTGCGCCGTGTTCTTCGCGAATGGTGGCAGGAGCTCGCTCATCACCGCGATCCCCGCGCCGATGAGGACGACGTTCAGGAAGATAAATCCGACGAACGTCCGGTGGCGCACGACCTGGGCGTACCGGCCGGGCAGCTCGTGCCGCCCGCTCGGCCGGAACGCGGGGACGAGCCGCAGGACGACGATGAAGGCGACGAACGTCGCGGCGTTCAGCAGGAAGACGAACGTGAACGTCCCGGGCTGGTCGGTGCGCACGATCGATCCGGCGACGAGACCGCCGAGCGCGAGCCCGATGTTCATCGTCATCCGTTGCTGCGCGAACGCCGCGTGCCTCCTCTCGCGCGGCGTGAGCGCCGTGAGCAGGGCCGACTGGCTCGGCCAGAAGGAGCCGCTCCCGGCGCCGGCGAGCATGTTGAGCGCGAAGGCCTCCCACGGCGAGCGGATCAGCGGGAACAGGGCGAAGGCGACCGTCATCACGACGAGGGCGCCGGTGAGGACCGCGCGCGGCCCGATCCGGTCGGAGAGGGCGCCGCCGACGAAGGCGGAGACGAGCCCCGCCGCGGCGTTCGAGGCGACTACGAGGCCTGCGATGCCGAGCGAGATCCCGCGGACGTTGTGCAGGTAAATGATGAGGAACGGCCCGACGACGCCGTTCCCGAACATGTTCGCGAGCCCGCCCGCCTGGAGGATCCAGACGTCCCGTGGGAGCCGTGGGTCCAGGCTTCGGAGGTACGCCCGCACGAGGCGAGCCTACCCCCGTTGCCTCGTTCCTATGGGTAGCGCCGAAAGCCGGGTCTGGCGTGATCCGCGGTCAGCTAGGGCCGCAGCTCCTCGAGCTCGAGTACGGTTTTCTGAGATGGGCTCCGCGTTCGGCTGGGGGACGCTCGCCGCGTCGTCGCTCGTCCTCGGGGCCGTCGTTGCGCTCGTCTTCCGGATCAGCGCGCGCGTCATCGGGTTGGTCCTGGGCTTCGGCGCAGGCGTGCTGATCAGCGCCGTCGCGTTCGATCTCGTCGAGGAAGCCGTCAACACCGAGTCCGGGCACTGGGCGGTCGTGACCGGCATCTTCGCCGGCTGCGGCGTGTTCTTCGGCGGAGACTGGCTCATCGACCGCCTCGGTGGGGAGCAGCGGAAGGACGTCGACGGTGCCCAGGCGGACGGCTCCGCGCTCGCGATCGTGCTCGGGACGGTGCTCGACGGAATCCCGGAGTCGATGGTGATCGGGCTGACGATCTTCAAGGGGGGAGCGGTCGGCGCGGCCTATCTGACCGCTGTCTTCATCTCGAACCTGCCGGAGTCCATCTCCTCGACGGCCGGTCTCGTCACAGGCGGCTGGAAGCGGGCGCGCATCCTGTGGATGTGGATCGGGATCGCGCTCGTCTCGGGCCTCGCCTCGCTCGCCGGCTACGGGCTGTTCCAGCACTCGTCGCCGGACGTCGTCGCCTTCGTCCTCGCCTTCGCCGCGGGCGCGATCCTCACGATGCTCGCGGACACGATGATGCCGGAGGCGTTCGACCACGGAGGCAAGCTGGTCGGCGTCGTGACCACGCTCGGGTTCGTCGTCGCGTTCGCCATCCACCAGCTCGATTGAGGCACGGGAGGCGAGCTAGGTGGGTCAGGGGGAAACCGGCCCGCCGCCCTGATCTCGTTGACGGCGGGCCGGTCGTTAGCTCGGCTCTAGGCCCTCGTAGGTGATGCCACTTCGGAAGCAGCCCTCTCGACGATGTCAGCCACAACGGCGGGCTGTGAGACATAGATCGAATGGCTGCCCGGGGTCTCGACAACCGTCGCTCCGGCACGCTCGGACATCTCGCGCTGCAGCGATGGAGGAATCATCCGGTCATCGGTTGTGACGAGATACCAACTCGGCTTGCTCCGCCAGGCAGGCTCGCTGATCGAGCCGCCCGCGGCCTCGAGGCCCCACGGGACCTGCGAGTCGGCCATGAACTCGGCGAGGTCGTCGTCCACATCGGCCGCGAACGCCTGGTGGAACTTGCCCCGGTCGAGCATCAGAAAGCCGTCCTGCGGCGGCAGAATCGGCGGGCCGGTCTCGGGCGGCAGATCGGCGATGAGCGTTTGCACCGACTCGCCGGCGTCCGGCATGAAGGCTGCGATGTAGACCAGCGCCTTCACGTTGGGATCGGTACCCGCCTCCGTGATCACCGCTCCGCCGTAGGAGTGGCCAACGAGAGTCACGGGCTCGGCCTGCGCGTCGATGACACGCCTGGTGGCGTCGACGTCGCCTGCAAGCGAAAGCGTCGGATTCTGAACGACGCTCACGGTGTAACCGTCCTTCGTCAACTGCTGGTAGACGCCCTGCCAGCCGGAGCCGTCTACGAAACCCCCGTGGACGAGAACCACGGTCCCCGCTGAGCCATCACTCATGATGGTCTCCTTTCCGGGCTAGAGGGATCTTCGACCTCGTTCCCAGGTAGGAGGAACTTGGCGATGGCGACCCTACTCCCCTCCATAGGGGCGGACAACCGGTGACACCGGACCGTTACGAGAGGGTTCGCCCGGCTTCGTCGGCCGAACGCTGTTGACGGTCGCTTGGATTGACAGCGAAATACGCAGGGTGGGACATTCGGCTGCCCGCCCCGAGATGCGACACCCTCGGGCGATGCTCGAAAAGGAGCCGTCGTGAATCGTTCCCGCCAGGCTCTTGCGAAATCCCTGCAAACCGCGGGGCTGATGCGCCTGATAGGAACGAATCCCTGCAAAACGAGGGGTCGTGACTCACGTCGTGACTCACGCCGACGCACCTACTCGTCGGCCTGCCGTTCACGACCGACTGACTTCGCGCAGGAACGGCCGTATCGTCTCGGCGAGTTCCCTGGGGCGATCGTGGTAGGCCCCGTGCGCTCCCGGCGTGGTCACTACATCTGCGCCGAGTCGCTTGCTGAGCCGCCCGGCGACCTCGGCGAAGAAGTCGTGGCTGTCCGCGCTCACGACCAGCAGCACGGGGACGGCGATGGCGGCTAGCGCCTGGTCATCCGGCATGGACCTCTCATAGGTGCCGAGCTCGACGTCGAAGAGAGTGCTGGCGCTGGCACAGATCCGTTCCCGGAGTGCGGGGGAAAGCTGTGTCCACGCGTCGTCTCCGCAGATGTATTGCCAGAACCGCTCCACCGCCAAGTGATGTCCGCCTTCGGCCATCGACTGCCGGACGACTCCTTGCAGTGGGGCTCGGACCACGTCGAAGTCGTCGAGGACCGCGTACACCCCTGGTTCGTGCAGGACGGCACCGCGCACCATCGCGGGGTGGCGGGTCAACATCCAGAGCGCGAAGTTCCCGCCGCTGCTCGTTCCGAAGACCGCCAGCGGGCCGACCGCCAACGAATCGACCAGGGCCGCCGCATCATCGGCCTGCTCCACGGCCGACGTCGTCGTCCACCCTGCCGGAGCCGGACTCCGGCCGTTCCCACGCCGGTCGTAAGTGATGACCGTGAACTCGTCGGCCAGGAGATCGGCGAGCGTGTCGAAATGACCGCCGTCGCCGGTCGCCCCCATGATCAAAAGAACAGGCGGACCGCTGCCGCGGACCTCGTGGTAGAGCTCGGCACCGTTGACGCTGACCATCGGCATCACAAAGCTCGCTGGGATCTTAGACATGCCGCTCCTCGGGCAGATCCACGCCGCGACAGCAGGGCACGTCATCGTGCGCTACCCGTGACGGGCACGATCGAGGTAGTGGCGGGTCGCCGTGTAGAGGCGGGCCTTCCGAAAGTTGGCCCCCGCGACGCCGACAAAACGCCCGGTCGCGCCGGGCATCGTGCCGACCGTCAAGTGTTCGTGCGGCGGTCCTGAGTCACGGACCGGCCGTGACTCAATTCCGTGACTCAGACGCCCGAAAAGGGCCGTTTCGGGACGCCGCATCGTTCCGACCGTTCGCGCCCGTCGGCGTCCCGAACTGCCTGCATACCGCGGAAGTCTGGCCCCGTCTGAACCCACCTGGCCCGCCATGGCCGAAACGACGTCGCTATGCGCCTGGCAGGAATCGAACCTGCGACCTTGCGCTCCGGAGGCGCACGCTCTATCCCCTGAGCTACAGGCGCGGAGCCGTCTAGTCTAGCCCCGATGGAGGTCTCCGCCCGGACGGCGACGCTGCACCTCGCCGAGACGTTCGTGATCTCGCGCGAGTCGCAGGATTCCGCCGAGGTCGTCCAGGTCGAGATCGCGCACGAGGGGGTCAGCGGCTTCGGAGAGGCGAACCCGATCGAGCGCTACGAGGAGTCCGCGGAGTCGGCGCTCGCCTACCTGGAGGAGCACGCGGCGCTGCTGGGAGACGACCCGTTCGCGCTCGACGAGATCGAGGCACGGCTGCCGCTGCGCGAGTTCGCGGCGCGCGCCGCGATCGACGCGGCGCTGTACGACCTCCAGGGGAAGCTGACCGGGCTCCCCGTCTGGCGGCTGCTCGGGCTCCGCCGCGCCGGTCCGCCGACCTCGTGGACCGTCTGGCTCGGCGACCCCGACGACATGGCGCGCCGCGCCGAGAGGGCGGCGCCTCGCTTCCGGCGGCTGAAGCTCAAGCTCGGCGGGCGCGACGGGCTCGACCTCGAACGGGTCAAGGCGGTGCGCTCGGCCGTCCCGGACGTCCCGCTCCAGGTCGACGTGAACGAGTACTGGACGGTCGACGAGGCGCTCGAGCTCCTGCCGCAGATGGAGATCGAGTACTGCGAGCAGCCGCTGCCGGCGGGCGATCCCGGCGGGCCGCGGCTGAAGGCGGCCTCGCCGATCCCGATCTACGTGGACGAGGACTGCCACACGCTCGCCGACGTCATCGCCTGCGCCGAGCGCGGGCACGGGATCAACATCAAGCTCGCGAAGTCCGGCGGGATCCGCGAGGGCGTGCGCATGGCGCACGCGGCCCGTGCGCTCGGGCTCGGCGTCATGCTCGGCTGCATGGTCGAGTCGGGCCTCGCGATCTCCGCCGGCGCGCAGATGGCGAGCCTGTGCGACCACGTCGACCTCGACGGCAACCTCCTGCTGGCCGACGACCCCTGGCCCGGGGTCGCAGTTCGTCGACGGCGTCCAGCTGCCCTCGGAGCAACCAGGTCTCGGTGTCAGGCAAGCGGTACCTAGTCCTCGCTGACCGCCTCTCGCACGATCCCCACCACGCCAAGACGCTGCGAGGCGTCATGCGCTACCGGCACGAGTCGGTCGCAGCGATCCTCGATACGCAGCGTGCGGGGGAGAGCGAGGACGGCGTCCCGGTCGTCGCCTCGGTCGACGAGGCGCTCGGTCTCGGGCCCGACACCGCGCTCGTCGGCGTCGCCACGCAGGGCGGGCGGTTCCCCGGCGACTGGGAGGAGCTGCTCAAGAGCTGCGTCGCGGCCGGCCTCGACCTCGAGAACGGCCTCCACGTTCGGCTGCACGACGTCCCGGGGCTGGCCGAGCTGGCCGAGCGGAACGGCGTCGAGCTGCGCGACCTGCGGGAGCCGCCGGCCGACCTGAGCACGGCGACGGGCGAGAACCTCGAGGTCGACGCGACGATCGTCCTCACGGTCGGCTCGGACTGCGCGATCGGGAAGATGACCGCGACCTGCGAGCTCGACCTCGAGGCACGGCGGCGCGGCCTCCGGTCGGTCTTCGTCCCCACCGGCCAGACGGGGATCGCGATCGCCGGCTGGGGGATCGCCGTCGACGCGGTCGTCGCCGACTTCATCGCCGGGGCGGCCGAGCGACTGGTGATCGACGGCGCCGCCCGGGGCGATCTCCTCTGGGTCGAGGGCCAGGGCGCGATCCTGCACCCGATCTACTCGGGCGTGACCCTGGGTTTGATCCACGGCAGCGCGCCGCATCTCTACGTCCTGTGCCACGAGGTGGGGCGGACGGTCGTCGAGGGCGACGCAACCGAGACCCCGCTCGCGAGCCTCGCGGAGCTCGTCGACCTGCACGAGCGGATGTCCCTACCGCGGCGTCCGGCCAGGGTCGCGTGCGTCGCGCTCAACACCGCGGGGGTGGGCGAGGGAGAGGCGCTCGCGGCCATCGCCGCGGCCGAGCAGGAGACGGGACTGCCCGCGGACGACCCCGTCCGGTTCGGCGCCGCGAAGCTCCTCGATGCAGTGCTCAATCTCGCGGCCTGACCTGCCGACAACAGCCGCATGGGGAAAGCCACTGCGGCCCTGCTCTGCATCCTTGCTGCGCTCGTCTTCACGGGCGCGGCGTCCAGCACCGTGTTCGGCGTCGCCGACGACGCCGGCAAGTACGCCGACGACAGCGGCGCGGGCTTCTTCACCCTGCTGAACGACCTCGGAATGACCGAGAACCGGATCGCGGTGTTCTGGGATCCGGCCGTCCCCGGGATCATCGACCAGGCGTTCCTCGACCGGGCCGTCCCGCAGGCGACCAGGCGCGGGGTCGAGGTCATGTTCGCGATCTATCCGAGGAAGGCGCGCGCGCTGGTCGACACGCCGAACGGGATCGCGCTCTTCGCGCAGTACGCCGCGCGGGTCGCGAAGCGGTACCCGCAGGTGCGCAAGATCATCTGCCTCAACGAGGGCAATCAGCCGCGCTTCCACCAGCCGCAGTTCGACAACGCCGGCAACGGCATCTCGGGCGCTGTCCAGGAGCGGGCGATGGCCGCCTGCTACGACGCGCTCAAGGGCGTCGACCCGAACGTCGACGTGATCGCGTTCGGCCTCTCGCCGCGAGGCAACGACGACTTCGACGCGGAGAGCAACGTCTCGCACTCACCGGTGCGCTTCCTCGCCGAGGTCGGCGAGGCGTACCGGGCGAGCGGCCGCACGAAGCCGATCGCCGACGACGTCTCGATCCACTGCTACCCGAACAAGAACACCGACGCGCCGACGGTCGGCTACGCCTGGCCCAAGATCGGGTGCGTCAACCTCGCCCGCCTGAAGCAGGCGTGGTGGGACGCATTCCACGGCACCGCGCAGCCGGTCTTCCGCGAGCCCGGCGCCTCCGGCCCGTTCGTGCGGATCTTCGTCGACGAGGTCGGCTACCAGGCGCGGATCGCGCCGGACAAGCTGCGCCTCTACCAGGGCAGCGAGAACGTGCCCGTCCTCGACGAGTCGACGCAGGGCTCGTACTACGCCCAGCTGATCGCCCTGATGGCGTGCGATCCGGACGTCGAGCTCCTGAACTTCTTCCACGCCGTCGACGAGAGCAGCCTGCCGGCCTGGCAGAGCGGTCTCGTCCTGCCGGACGGCACGCGCCGCGCCTCCTACGCCGCAGTCAAGGCCGCGATCGCACAGAACCGGAAGTGCCGCGGCACGGTGACCTCCTGGCGTCACATGGACGGGGTGGTCGGCGCCTCCGCGGACTTCGGCGGGCTACGGCGCTCGTTCCTCGTCAGGGCGAACGAGGGCTTCGTGTACGACGTCTCCGTCTTCCGCGGCGCGAAGCGCGTCACGGGCACGAAGGGCGGCGGCCACGAGAACACGGCCACGATGTTCAAGCTGCCTGGGCTCTCACGCGGCGCCTACCGCGTCAGCGTGCGGGTTCGCGCGGAGACGAACTCGCAGCGGACGAGCGTCTTCACGCGGTCGTTCCGCGTGCCCTGATTTCGATATAAGCGCGGTCGATGGCGGACCTGTCCGCGGCCAAGCTGGCCGACCTGATCGTCAACTACTCCGTCGCGCTCCAGCCCGGTCAGATCGTCCGGCTCGACGGCGACGCGGTCGCCGCGCCGCTGCTGGTCGAGCTCTACCGGGCCGCGATCCGCGCCGGCGGGCATCCCAGGACGCAGGTGGTCCTCGAGGAGACGGACTTCATCCTCCTCAACGAGGGCTTGGATTCCCAGATCGAGTACGTGTCGGATCTCCAGCGGCGCGAGGTCGACGAGCTCGACGCCGTGGTCACCGTCTGGGCCGACCGCAACACGCGCGCGCTCTCGCAGGCCGAGCCGTCGCGGGTCGCGCGGCGGATGTCCTCGCAGCGTGAGCTCGTCAACCGCTTCTGGGACCGGATCGACGCGGGCGAGGCGCGCTGGTGCGGAACGCGCTACCCGACCGCCGCGCACGCGCAGGACGCCGAGATGTCGCTCGAGGAGTACGAGGCGTTCGTCTACGCGGCCTGCCACGTTCGGCCGGAGGACGACGCGGCGGCGCACTGGACGTCGGTCTCCCGCGAGCTCGGGGCCCAGGCCCGGGAGCTCGAGACGTTCCGCGAGCTCCGGATCGTCGGCCCCGACACGGACCTGCGCATCTCGGTCGACGGGCGTCGCTGGCTCGCGGCCGACGGCCGGCTCAACATGCCGGACGGCGAGGTTTTCACCAGTCCCGTGGAGACGGAGACGGAGGGCGAGATCCGGTTCACGTTCCCGGCGATCTTCGGTGGACGGGCGGTCGAGGACGTTCGCCTCCGCTTCGAGGGCGGTCGCGTTGTGGCCGCCGAGGCGGAGATGGGAGGCGACTACCTGCGATCGCTCCTCGACATGGACGACGGCGCGCGCGTGCTCGGCGAGGCCTCGTTCGGCCTGAACTACGAGATCGACCGGTTCACGCGGGACATCCTCTTCGACGAGAAGATCGGCGGGACGATGCACTTCGCGCTCGGCTCGAGCTTCAAGCAGCTCGGCGGCCGGAACGAGTCCGGCCTGCACTGGGACATGATCTGCGACCTCCGCTCGGAGGGCGAGGTCTACGCCGACGGGGAGCTCGTCTGGAAGGCGGGGCGGTTCCTGCGCGAGCCACAGCCGGCCGAAGCGGTCGCCGCGCCCTGACGCGCGTCGCGGTCATCGCCGACACCCACCTGCCGCGGGGAGCGCGCCAGCTCCCGGACGAGTGCGTGCGGCTGCTCGCAGGCGCCGACCTGATCCTCCACGGCGGCGACTTCGTCTCGGCCGAGTTCCTCGAGGATCTCCGTGCACTCGGGCCGCCCGTCGAGGGCGTGTACGGGAACATGGACGAGCCGGTACTGCGCGAGACGCTGCCGCGCGAGCGGGTCGTCGAGGCGGGGGAGACCCGGATCGGGATGGTCCATATCCCCGGACCGACGGCCGGACGCGAGGCCCGGCTGGCGGCGCACTTCCCCGACTGCCAGGCGGTCGTCTACGGGCACACGCATGTCCCGCAGATGGAGCGGTTCCAGCACCTGTGGATCCTCAATCCCGGCTCGCCGACCGAGCGCCGCGCCGCGCCGGTGCGGTCGATGCTCGTACTCCAGATCCGTGGGAACCGCCTCACGCCGGAGCTCGTCACCCTGCCTTGACAGGGCGAACACGTGTTCGGTAGACTGCGAACACATGTTCCCCCGGATCGTCGTCCTCGCCCTGACCGCCGCGCTCGTCGTCGGCTACGCCGCTCGCCCCTCGGGCAGCGCCGGGCCGCCGCAGCGGTACGTCGTTCGCCCGGCGGACACGCTCTGGTCGATCGCCGCCAGGCGGTACGCGGGCGACCCACGCGAAGGGGTGTGGAGGCTGCAGCACCGGAATCACCTCGCCGGCACGACGCTGACGCCGGGGCAGGTGCTCGTCCTCCCGTAGGAGGCCGAAAACGAGCGACCCTAGAATCGGGTCGTGGATCTCGACGTCGTCTTCCTCGGCACGGCCGGGTCGATGCCGACCGCGCAGCGCGCGCCGGCTGCGCTGCTCGTGCGCCGCGGCGGCGAGCGGATCCTGTTCGACTGCGCGGAGGGGACGCAGCGCCAGCTGCTGCGCTCCGCGGTCGGGCTCGTCGACCTGCACGAGATCTTCATCACGCACTTCCACGCAGACCACGTGCTAGGGCTGCCCGGCATGCTCAAGACGTTCGCCCTGCGCGGCCGCGAGCTGCCGCTCGATCTCTACGGGCCGCGCGGCCTGCGCGAGCTGCTCGCCTCCCTGAAGCGTGTCGTCGGGAAGCTCAGCTACGAGCTGCGCCTCGCCGAGCTCGATCCGGGAGACGTGCTGGAGCGTGGGGACTACCGGATCGCGGCGTTCGGCGTCTCGCACAGCCCGTCGTCGCTCGGCTGGTCGCTGATCGAGGCGACCCGGCCCGGCCGCTTCGACGTCGCGCAGGCCGATGCGCTCGGCGTCCCGAATGGGCCCGAACGCGGCGCGCTCCAGCACGGCCAGCCGATCGAGCTCGCAGGCGGCGGGATCGTGACCCCCGACCAGGTGCTCGGCCCGCCGCGGCCTGGCCGGAAGATCGTGCTCACCGGCGACACGGCCCCGTCGGAGGAGATCGTGGAGGCGGCCTGGGCCGCCGACGTGCTCGTCACGGAAGCGACGTTCGCCGAGGAGGAGCGCGACCGCGCGCACGAGACGATGCACCAGACCGCCGCGCAGGCGGCCGAGGTCGCGCAGCGCGCTCAGGTCGAGCTACTCGCCCTCACGCACCTGTCCAACCGCTATTTCGGCCACGAGATCGCGAGTGAGGCGAGGGCGATCTTCCCGGAGACGGTCGTCCCGCGCGACTTCGACGTTGTCGAGGTCCCCCTGCCGGAGCGTGGGTCGCCGCAGCTCGTCAAAGGGGGAGCGGCCCACCGGCGCGAGGCGGAGGTCGTATCATCGCCCGCGGAGTGACCGACCTGGTCCACGCAGCCGTCGCGGGAGACGTCCAGGAGGCCGAGGAGATCCAGGGGATCCTCCAGTCGGCGGGCATCGACTCTCAGCTGGAGTCAGGAGAGGACGACTCCGTCGTGGTGCTCGTCCCGGGGTCCGATCTCGAAGCGGCTCAAGACGCCATCGAGGCCATGACGGAGCCGGACGACGTGATTTCAGAGCCCTAAGGCTGCCAGGCGGGGGGTGAGTCGCCGAGCGGGCGGATGGCGCTGCCGACCGAGATCGTCCGGCTCGCGCCGGCTCCGACCGGCTTGACGACGAGGCCACTGCCGGTGCTGTAGACGACGCGGCGGCTGTCGGGCGTCCACCCGGCGAACCCGCCGTCGTCGACCAGTCGTCGCGTCTGCTTGGAGGAGACCGGCGCGAGGTAGAGCGCGAAGACGTCGCACTCGAGGCCTCCGCACCCCGCCGGCTCCGACCCGCGTGCAACGAGCGCGATCGTCCGGCCGTTCGGGGCAAGCGTCCACCACGGCTCGCCGTCGCGGACGTCATAGGTCGGCCCGAGTTGCCGCTGCACCTTTCCGGTGCTCGCGCTCACTCGGAAGAACGACCCCTTGACTGCGATCACGAGGGACTTGCCGTCCGGCGTCCACGACGGCCGACCGGTCGGCGGGGGCCCGAGGCGGAGGACGCGCTGGCCGCGCCCGGTGGACGCGATCACGGCGAGCCGGACGCCGCCGCGGACGGGGTGGACGAAGGCGACGCTGCGTCCGCTCGGTGACCAGACGGGGAAGCGGTCGTTCGGATCCCCGGTCAAGCGGCGGAGCCCGCTGCCGTCGGGCTTGATACGAAGATGCCCGCGGCCGCGCGCGTGAACGCGACGCGGCGGCCGTCGGGCGAGAACGACGGCTGGTCCGCAGCGCGGGCGCCGTTCGTGATCTGCCTGAGCCCCGCACCGACGGTCGAGACGCGGAAGAGCTGCGACGGCTGCGTCCCCTGCTGGGGCGAGGCCGCGAAGACGATCCAGCGTGGGGCGGAAGCCGCGTCGCTCGATCCGGCGGCGAGCGCCGCCAGCCCGATCGTCGCCGCGGCCGTGAGCGTCCGAAGCTTCATCACACCAATGAGTATCGTCAGCGTGGAAGGAAGGCTTGAACGCTCCGGGGTAGAGTGGGAGGCATGATGACGACGGCGGTCTTCCGTGTCCGTGCGCGTGCGACCATTGCGCGCCCGCGGACAGCACTTCCTCCGCAGTAGCGCGCTCGCAACGGACATCGTTGGCGCGGCCGGCCTCCGGCCCGGTGAGCTCGTCGTCGACCTAGGCGCCGGCACGGGCGTCCTGACCGCCGCGCTGGCACGCGCAGGCGTGAGCGTCGTCGCGGTCGAGCTAGACCCGGCGCTCGCAGCCGAGCTCCGACGTCGATTCCCGCGCGTGCTCGAGGGAGACGCCCGCCGCGTGCCGTTGCCGCGTGAGCCGTACCGCGTCGTGGCCAACCTGCCGTTCGAGGGCGCCACGGAGATCCTCCGGCGCGTCTTCGCCGATCAGAACCTTCTGAGCGCCGACGTGATCCTCCAGTGGGAGGTCGCAGCCAAGCGGGCGGCGCTCTGGCCCACCACCGCCCTCGGGGTGATCTGGGCCGCGGCTTTCGAGCTGACGCTCGTCCGCCGTCTCCCGCCTGACGTGTTCGCCCCGCCGCCCGCGGTCGACGCCGCGCTGCTCCGGGCCGTCCGGCGTTCCGCGCCGCTCGTTCCGGACGGCGAAGCAGGGCGCTACGAGACGTTCGTGCACGCCGGCTTCCGACGCGGCCTGCGCGCGGTCGCCCCGCCGCTGACGCTCAAGCGCCTCGCCCGGGACCTCGGCTTCTCCCCGCGCGCCCGGCCGTGCGACCTCGATGCGCGACAGTGGGCGACGCTCTTTCGCGTCGTCCGAAAGACTCGATAGGCTCCCGCGAGCCCGAACCCCCTTAACCCGGTCCAGCGAGGCCGGAAAGGAGTCGAATGCAGCTGCCTGGCCACAGTCCCGGACCCCTGCCTGCGTCGTGAGCGCGGTGGACACGGCACCGGGAAAGACGCTGATCGACGAGGAGGCGCTCCGCCGGACGCTCTCGCGGATCGCGCACGAGATCATCGAAGGCAACCCCGACCTCTCGCGCGTCGCGCTCGTCGGGATCCAGACGCGCGGCGTCCCGCTCGCGCAGCGGCTCCGACGTCTGATCGAGGAGCGCGCGGGACACGCGCCCGCCGCCGGCTCCGTTGACATCACCTTCTACCGCGACGACGTCCAGGTCCGCGGCGGCGGCGCGCCGCTCCATCCGCAGCCGGTCGTCCGCTCGACCGCGCTCGACTTCCCGCTCGAGGGGAAGACCGTGGTGCTCGTCGACGACGTCCTCTACACCGGCCGGACGATCCGCGCGGCGATCGAGGCGCTCTTCGACTACGGCCGCCCCGACCGGATCCAGCTCGCCGTCCTCGTCGACCGCGGCCACCGCGAGCTGCCGATCCGCCCTGACTACGTCGGCAAGAACCTGCCCACCTCGCGCGACGAGCGCATCCAGGTGCAGCTCGTCGAGGTCGACGAGGTCGACCGCATCCTGCTCGTTCCCAACCCCGAGGAGGCTTCCGAACGATGGGTGAGATCAAGGTCATGCGGGAGGACCTGCGTCCGCCCGCGCCGCCGCCGAAGCGGCACTTCATCTCGATCAAGGACGTCACGCGCGACGACCTCGAGCGGCTGATGGCGACGGCCCGGACGTTCGAGCGGAGCCTCGACCGCGAGGTCAAGAAGCTGCCGACCCTGAAGGGCCGGCTCGTGATCAACATGTTCTACGAGTCGTCCACGCGGACATCGTCCAGCTTCGAGCTCGCGGCGAAGCGGCTGTCCGCGGACACGATGTCGATCAAGGCGTCCGGCTCGTCGGTGGAGAAGGGCGAGTCGCTGAAGGACACCGCGATCACGCTCGGCGCCTACGACCCGGACGTGATCGTCATCCGCCATCCGCAGATCGGGGCGCCGCAGCTCGTCGCGCGCGTCACGGAGGCGCACGTCGTCAACGCCGGGGACGGCAAGCACCAGCATCCGACCCAGGCGCTGCTCGACCTGTACACGATCCGCCAGGAGCTCGGCCGGATCGAGGGCTTGCACGTCGCGATCGTCGGCGACGCTCTGCACTCGCGCGTGGCGCGGTCGCTCGCGCAGGCGCTGCTGTTGATGGGCGCGCGGGTGACGGTCGTCGGGCCGCCGGCGCTTCTGCCCCGCGGCATCGAGGCAACCGGTTGCGACGCGACGACCGACATCGACGCGATCGGTGCCGCCGACATCGTCTACGTGCTCCGCATGCAGCAGGAGCGGATGCAGGAGGGCGCCAACTACGTCCCGTCGCTCCGTGAGTACACGGCCCGCTGGGGCGTTACGCCGGAGCGGCTCCGGCCCGGCCAGAAGGTGATGCACCCCGGGCCGATGAATCGCGGCGTCGAGATCGACCCGCGCGTGGCCGACGACGCGGACGCGCTGATCGAGGCGCAGGTGCGGGCCGGCCTCGTCACCAGGATGGCCGTCCTCTACGACCTGCTCGTCGGCGCGCCCGCGCCGGTCCCGGTCGGCGACTCGGTGGGGGTCGCGTGATGCTGTTCGCGAAGCGCGCCCCCAGGGAGAGCCTCGTCGTCCGCGGCGCGCGTGTGCTCGACCCGGCCGAGGGCGTGGACTCAGTCCTGGACGTCAGGGTCGACGACGGGGTCATCGCCGCGCTTGGCGCCGGCCTCGACACGAACTCACACCGCGTCATCGACGCCGAGGGGCTCGTGCTCGCGCCCGCGTTCGTCGACCCGCACGTCCATCTGCGCACCCCCGGGCGCGAGGACGAGGAGACGATCGCCTCAGGCACCGCGGCCGCGGCGGCGGGAGGCTACTGCGCGATCCTCGCGATGCCGAACACCGATCCGGTCGTCGACTCGGCTGCGACGCTCGGGTCGCTCGTCGTGGCGGCCCGGGCGCAGGCGGAGGTACCGGTCGGCTTCCTCGCCGCGATCACGAAGGGCCAGAGCGGTGCCGAGTTGACCGAGATGGGCGAGCTCGCCGACGCGGGCGCGGTCGGCTTCACCGACGACGGCGTCCCCGTCGCATCCGCGGGGCTCATGCGCCGCGCACTGCAGTACGGCGCGGTCAGCGGCCGACGGATCGCGCTCCACTGCGAGGAGACGACGCTCTCGCGCGGCGGCCACATGCACGAGGGCGCCGTCTCGGCGGAGCTCGGCTTCGCGGGGTACCCGTCGGTGGCGGAGAGCCTGATGGTCGAGCGGGACATCGCGCTCGCCGCGTACGAGGAGCAGCCGCTCCACTTCCTGCACCTCTCCGCGTGGGAGTCCGTCCAGGCGGTGCGCCGCGCACGGCAGGCCGGGATCAAGGCAACCGCCGAGGTGACGCCCCATCACCTCTGCCGCACGGACGAGGCGATCCGGGCGCTCGACCCGAACCTGAAGATGAACCCGCCGCTTCGCGGGGAGTCCGACCGGACTGCGCTGCTCGAAGGCCTGAGGGACGGGGTGATCGAGGCGATCGCCACCGACCACGCGCCGCATGCCCGGCACGAGAAAGAGGTCCCGTTCGAGGCGGCGCCGTTCGGCGTCACCGGGCTCGAGACAGCGTTCTCGGCGCTCTACACGCACCTCGTCGTTCCGGGTTTCGTCCCGCTGGAGACGATCCTCGAGCGGATGTCGGCCGGGCCGTCGCGCGTGTACGGCCTCGACGCGCCGCGCATCGCGGTCGGGGCCTCGGCCAACCTCGTCCTGCTCGACCTGAACGCAAGCTGGCGCGTGAGCGAGGACGTCTTCCGCTCGCGCTCGGTGAACTCGTGGCTGCTGGGCGAGACGGTGAAGGGCCGCGTGCGCGCGACCGTGGCCGCCGGGAGGCTTGCGTACTCGGCATGACCGGCTTCCTCGCGCTCGAGGACGGAACCGTCTTCCGCGGCGACTCGGTCGCGGCGGAGGGGTTCGCGGTCGGCGAGGCGGTGTTCACGACCGCGATGACCGGCTACCAGGAGGTCGTCACCGACCCGTCGTTCTCGGAGCAGCTCGTCTGCTTCACGGCGCCGATGGTCGGGAACTACGGTGTCGCCGAGGGACGCTCCGAGTCGTCGCGCCCGCATGCGCGGGCCGTGCTGATGCGCGAGGCCCGCGGCCCCGCCTGGACAGACTGGCTGCACGAGCGCGGGGTCGTCGCGCTGAGCGGGATCGACACGCGCTCGCTCGTCCTGAAGCTGCGGGACGCCGGCGCCCTGCGCGGCGTCGTGACGGCCGGCGACGCCTCGGTCGAGGAGGCGGTCGCCGTTGCGCAGGCGCAGCCGCCGATGGCGGGGCGCGCCCTAGCCGCCTCCGTCTCGACCAGGGAGCCGTACGTCTACTCCGAGCTCGGCCGCGCCGAGATCGCCGTCGTCGACTACGGCTGCAAGCGCTCGATCCTGCGGCGGCTCGCGGGCGCGGGGGCTGCGGTCACGGTCTTCCCGCACGACGTCGACGCGGACGAGCTCTTGCGGTTCGACGGCGTCCTGCTGTCGAACGGGCCCGGCGACCCGGAGCCGCTCGTCGACGAGATCGCGGCCGTCGGGACGCTGATCGGGCGGCTTCCGATTCTCGGGATCTGTCTCGGCCACCAGCTGCTCGCGCTCGCCGCCGGCCACCGCACCTTCAAGCTGAAGTTCGGGCACCGGGGCGCGAACCATCCGGTGCTGGAGCGCGCGACCGGGCGCGTCCTGGTGACGGCCCAGAACCACGGGTTTGCCGTCGAGCCGTCCGACGCGGTGGAGGCGACGTACGTCTCCCTGTACGACGACACCGTCGAAGGGCTCGACTTCCCCGCCGAGCGGGCCCGGAGCGTCCAGTTCCACCCCGAGGCCGGTCCGGGACCGCATGACGCGTGGCCGATCCTCGAGCGCTGGGTCGAGGAGGTGAGCGTGCCTGCCGCGGCGTGACGACCTCCACTCGATCGCGCTGATCGGCTCCGGGCCGATCGTGATCGGGCAGGCGTGCGAGTTCGACTACGCCGGCTGCCAGGCGCTGAAGGTGCTCCGCGAGGACGGGTTCCGGACGATCGTCGTCAACTCGAACCCCGCGACGATCATGACCGACCCGGGCTTCGCCGACCGGACCTACCTCGAGCCGCTCGACCTCGAAGGCGTCGCGGGCGTGCTCGAGCGCGAGCGGCCGGACGCGCTCCTGCCGACGATGGGCGGACAGACCGCCCTGAACCTCGCGCGCGAGCTGGCCGAGTCCGGCACCCTCGCCGAGCTCGGCGTCGAGCTGATCGGCGCACCGGTCGACGTGATTGCGAGGGCGGAGGACCGCGAGCTCTTCCGCGAGGCCGTCCAGTCGGTCGGGCTGCGCGTGCCGCGGTCGACGATCGTGACCGACGTGCGCGGCCTCCGCGGGGTGGCGCTGCCGGCGGTCGTCCGACCGGCGTTCACGCTCGGCGGCCACGGCGGCGGCTTCGCGTCCAGTCACGTCGAGCTGTACCGCCAGGTCGAGATCGGCCTGGCCGAGAGCCCGATCGGCCAGGTGCTCGTCGAGGAGTCGGTGCGCGGCTGGGACGAGTTCGAGCTGGAGGTCGTGCGCGACCGCAAGGACAACGTCGTGATCGTGTGCTCGATCGAGAACATCGACCCGATGGGCGTCCACACCGGCGACTCGGTCACGGTCGCCCCGCAGATGACGCTGTCCGACCACGCGTACCAGGAGCTGCGCGACGCGGCGATCGCGGTCATCCGCGCCGTCGGTGTCGAGTGCGGCGGTTCGAATATCCAGTTCGCGCGCAACCGGGACACGGGGGAGCTGCGCGTGATCGAGATGAACCCGCGCGTGTCCCGTTCCTCGGCACTCGCGTCGAAGGCGACCGGGTACCCGATCGCCAAGGTCGCCGCGAAGCTCGCGGTCGGCTACACGCTGGACGAGATCCCGAACGACCTGACGAGGACGACACCGGCCAGCTTCGAGCCGACGCTCGACTACGTGGTCGTCAAGTTCCCGCGGTTCGCCTTCGAGAAGTTCCCCGGCGCCGACCGGACGCTCGGCACGCAGATGAAGTCGGTCGGGGAGGCGATGGGGATCGGGCGGACATTCAGGGAGGCGTACCTGAAGGCCCTGCGCAGCCGCGAGCTCGACGTCGAGGACGGCTGGACGCTTCCGGACGGCGCCCATCCGTGGTTCCACGCAGAGCTCTCGCGCGAGCTCGGCCCGCTGGTCATGGAGGACCTCGTCGGAGACGACTTCCTCCGGCTGAAGCGCGCCGGGTGGGCGGACTCCGAGCTGGCGCGCGCGTGCGAGACGACGGAGGAGGTGCTCCGCGCGTGGCGGCGCTCCTGGGACGTGCGGCCCGTCTACCGGCGCGTCGACTCCTGCGCGGGCGAGGTCGAAGCGGCGTCGAGCTACCACTACTCCACCTGGGGGGAGGCCGACGAGCGGCCGCCGGCCGGCCCTCGAGGTACACGCGGCTCCATCCTTATCCTGGGCTCCGGTCCGAATCGGATCGGGCAGGGGATCGAGTTCGACTACTGCTGCGTTCACGCGGCGCAGGCGTTCCGGGCGCTCGGCTACGAGGCCGCGATGGTCAACTGCAACCCCGAGACGGTCTCGACCGACTACGACACGTCCGACCGCCTCTACTTCGAGCCCCTGAGGCTCGAGGAGGTGCTCGCCGTCTGCGAGCGGGAACAGCCGGAGGGCGTCGCGATCCAGTTCGGCGGCCAGACGCCGCTGAAGCTCGCGCGCGGGATCGAGGAGGCGGGGTTCCGCATCCTCGGCACGCCTTTCGACGCGGTCGACCTCGCCGAGGACCGGGAGCGCTTCGCAGCGCTGCTCGGACGGCTCGGCATCCGCTGTCCCGCCTGGGGGATCGCAGCCTCGGGCCGCGAGGCCGCACGGGTGGCGCGCCGGATCGGCTACCCGGTCCTGATCCGGCCGTCCTACGTGCTCGGGGGCCGCGCGATGCGCGTCTGCTACTCCGCCGACGAGCTCGGGGAGATCGAGCGGCCGGTGCTGATCGACAGCTTCCTGGAGGGCGCGATCGAGATCGACGTCGACGCCGTCTCGGACGGGTTGGAGACGTACGTCGGGGCCGTGATGCAGCACGTCGAGGAGGCCGGCGTCCACTCGGGTGACTCGGCCTGCGTCCTGCCGGCGCCGTCGCTGGGCGTTCACGAGGACGCGCAGGTGCGCGAGGTCGTGCGCACGCTCGCCCGCGCTCTCGGCGTCGTCGGCCTGCTCAACGTCCAGCTGGCGCTGCAGGACGGGCAGTTGTACGTGCTCGAGGTCAACCCACGCGCCTCGCGCACGGTCCCGTTCGCGAGCAAGGCCACCGGCGTGAACCTCGTCGCCGCGGCATGCCGCGTGGCCGCCGGCGCCGGCCTCGCCGAGGTCGGGCTGCCGTCCGAGCGCCTGCCGGCGCAGGTGAGCGTGAAGGCGGCGGTGCTGCCGTTCGCGCGCTTCCCCGGCGCCGACCCTGTCCTGGGCCCCGAGATGCGCTCGACCGGCGAGGTGATGGCGAGCGCGGCCGACCTGCCGACCGCGTTCGCGAAGGCGGAGCGCGCCGCCGGGCGGCCGCTGCCGACCGAGGGCACGGCGTTCCTCTCGGTCCGCGACGCGGACAAGCCCGCGGTCGTCGACGTCGCCGCGCAACTCGCGCGGCTCGGCTTTCGGCTGCTGGCGACGACCGGGACCGCCGACACGCTCGCCGGCGCCGGCCTGGACGTGGAGCGCGTCCGCAAGGTCACCGAGGCGGGGGAGGGGTCGACGGTCGTCGACCTGATCCGCCGCGGCCGCTGCAACCTCGTCGTCAACACGCCGTTCGGCGGCGCCGGGGCCCGCACCGACGGCTACCTGATCCGCGAGGCGGCGCTCGTGGCACGCGTCCCCTGCATCACTACCCTCGCCGGCGCCGCCGCGGCGGTCGACGCGATCGCGAACGCGCGGCGCGAGGAGTCCCTGTCCCTCCAGGAGCGAATCGAGAATGAGACGCGAGCGGCGTAGGGTCCTCGCGACCGAGAAGGTCGGGCCGTACACGCTGCTGCGCCTCGACCGCGGCGGCCTCGAGCCCGGGATCCCCGGCCAGTTCTTCATGCTCGAGGCGCCGGGACGGCTGCTCCCGCGGCCGATGTCGCTCTGCATCGCGCCGCCGGGCGAGCTCGGGTTCCTGATCGACCCGATCGGCCCGGGCACCCGCTCGCTCTCCGCTCTTCGGCAAGGCGACTCGCTGGTGCTCCTCGGCCCGCTCGGCAACGGGTTCCGGCTCGACGTCGCCCGGCCGCTGCTCGTCGGGGGCGGGATCGGGATCGCGCCTCTGCCCTACCTGTCGGAGACGCTCGGCCGCCCGGCCGCCGTGCTCGGCTTCCGCTCCGACTGGCACGCCGAGGCCGCGGCACTCGTCCCGGCCGCCCAGGTGTGCGTCGAGCCGACGCTCGTGACCGAGCTGATCCCCGACGGCGTCGACGTGCTCGCATGCGGCCCCGAGCCGATGCTGGAGGCGGTGCGGCGAATCGCCCCCGGCGCCCAGCTCGCCTGGGAGGCGCCGATGGCGTGCGGCTACGGCGCCTGCTACGGCTGCGCGGTGGACGTCGGCGGGGAGCTCAAGCGCCTCTGCGTGGAAGGGCCGGTGCTCTGCTGATGCTCCTCAACGCGAGCGGCTGCCTCGACGCGCTGACCGCGCCCGACGTCGCGCGCAGCCTCGACGCCTTCGTGACCAAGACGGTGACGCCGGAGCCCCGCGAGGGCAACGCTCCGGTCCGCATCGCCGAGACGGACGTCGGCATGCTCAACTCGATCGGGCTCGCGAATCCCGGGATCGACGACTTCCTGAGCCTGACGCTGCCGCAGCTCGCGAAGCTCGGCGTCCCGATCTGGGTCTCCGTCGGGGGTTTCGCCGCCGACGAGTACGCCGAGCTCTGCTCGCGCCTCGACGACGAGGCCGACGTCGCCGCGATCGAGCTCAACGTGTCCTGCCCGAATGTCGAGTCGCCGGCGCAGAGCGCCGCGCAGATCGTCGCGACGGCGCGGCTCGCGACGCGTAAGCCGCTCTGGGCCAAGCTTTCCCCGGCCGTCCCGGACATCGTGGAGGTGGCCCTCGCCGCCGGGACGGCAGGTGCGGACGGCCTGTCGCTCGTGAACACGATCCGCGGGCTCGTCCTCGACGACCGCACGCTCGAGCCGGTGCTCGGCCCCGCGGTCGGCGGGCTGTCGGGCCCCGCCCTGAAGCCGATTGCGCTCGCCGCCGTGCACGCCTGCTATCGGGCGGCGGAGCTGCCGATCGTCGGCATGGGCGGCGTCTCGACCGGTCGCGACGTGCTCGACTTCGTCGCCGCGGGCGCCCTGCACGTCGCCCTCGGGACGGTCCTCTTCGGCGATCCGGACGCGCCGTCGCGCATCCGCGCGGAGCTGGCAGCGGAGCTCGAACGCCGCGAGCTACGCGATCTGAACGAGGTGCACGCGCTCGCGCACAGGGCCTTGTTGCCGACTGCGGCAACGTAGAAACACCCTGCACAGACGGCGGTTGACCGCCTCAGGCCACTTGTTAGACTCCGGCGCTCTGATGGTGTCGTCGAAGACTCAGGCCGAGGCGCCGGTGCGTTCCCTCGACCAGCGCATGGAGGCGCTCAAGAGGGCGAACGACATCCGGGTGAGGCGGGCCCAGCTGAAGAAAGACCTGAAGGACGGCCTCGTCCAGATCGACCAGATCCTCAGCAACCCGCCCGAGTACGTGTCGACCGCGAAGGTGTTCGACATGCTGATGGCCGTGCCCAAGTTCGGCCGGGTGAAGGCGTCCCGCTTCCTGAACACGTGCCGCATCAGCCAGTCGAAGACGGTCGGTGGCCTCTCCGACCGACAGCGCACCGAGCTGATTGGGCTCTTCCACCGCTGAGGCGCCGACTCGGCGGCGCCGGGGCAGCGCGGCGGGCTTCGCCCGCCGCGCGTCGGGAATGACCGGTCGAAGCGAGAAAAGTGGATCGGGCGGCTTCTAGGTCGATGGCACTGCCGGTCATCGCGGTGACCGGGACCTCTGGCGCAGGCAAGGGAACCCTCGAGGCCGCCGTGATGCCGCGGCTGCCCGAGCTCGAGCTTGCGGTCTCGGCGACGACGCGCGCGCGCCGGAGGGGCGAGGAGCACGGGCGCGAGTACTACTTCGTCGACGACGCCGAGTTCGAGCGGCTGCTCGCGGCCGGCGACTTCCTCGAGCACGTCGACTTCGAGTGGGGCCAGCGGGTCGGGACGCTCTGGTCGGAGATCGGCCGCATCCGGGAGGCGGGGAAGGCGCCCTTGCTCGACCTGGAGACCGACGGCGCGCTCGCGGTCCAGCGCGCGATCGAGGACAGCGTCACGATCTTCGTCCGCGCGCCGACGTTCGAGGAGCTCGAGCGGCGCCTGCGTGCGCGCGCGACCGAGAGCGGCGGCGAGATCGAGAAGCGGCTCGAGCGCGCGAAGCAGCAGCTCGCGCAGCAGGACGAGTTCGACCACGTGATCGTGAACGACGACGTCGCGCGGGCTGCTGACGAGCTCTTCGAGATCGTCAACCGCGAGTTGCACGCCGCGGGTACCATGTCGCGGCCATGATCCACCCACGCATCGATGAGCTCCTCGACACCGTCGACTCGCGCTACGCGCTCGTGATCGTCGCTGCCAAGCGGGCCCGCCAGATCAACGACTACCACCACCAGCTCGGCGAAGGCATCGGCTTCGAGCAGGCGCCGCCGCCGCTCGTCGAGTCGCGCTCCAAGAACTACCTGACCATGGCCCTCGAGGAGATCTCCGAGGGCAAGCTCAAGTACACCTACGTGAAGTAGCTGAGCCGAGGCCTCGGTTCTGTCCGCAAACGGGCAGAATCTTGCTGTGGCTCGCGTCCTTCTCGGAGTAACTGGTGGGATCGCCGCCTACAAGGCGTGTGAGCTCGTGCGCCTGTTCGTCAAGGCCGGGCACGACGTCGTCCCGCTCGTCACCGACGAGGCTGACCGCTTCGTTCGCCGTGAAACCTTCTTCGCACTCGCGCGCCGCTCGCCCGAGGATGACCTGTACGCGCATCTGACCCGCGCCGATCTCTTCGTGATCGCTCCGCTGACCGCGAACACGCTGGCGAAGCTCGCGCACGGGCTCGCCGACAACGTCCTCACAGAGGCGTCGCTCGCGCATCGCGGGCCGGTGCTGGTCGCCCCGGCGATGAATCCGCGCATGTGGTCACACGGGGCGACCCAGGCGAACGTGGCGGCACTGAGGGCGCTCGGCGTCCAGTTCGTCGGGCCCGACGAGGGGGAGACGGCCGAGGGCGAGGTCGGGATCGGCCGGATGGCGGAGCCGGAGGACATCTTCCACCGCGGGCGGGAGCTGCTCGGCGAGTCGGACGCGCTCGCGGGCAAGACCGTGCTCGTCTCGGCGGGGGGAACCCGTGAGCCGCTCGACGCCGTTCGGTTCGTCGGCAACCGAGCGTCCGGCCGGATGGGAGTCGCGCTCGCGGAGGAGGCCAGGCGGCGCGGAGCCGACGTGACGCTGCTGGCCGCGAACCTCTCCGTCTCGGCGCCCGTAGGAGTCGACGTGGTGGAGACCCCGACGGCCCAGGCGATGCTCGATGCGGCGCTGGCGCGGGCCGACGCGGACCTCGTCCTGATGGCCGCTGCGCCTGCCGACTACAGGCCGGCCGAAACGCGGGACGACAAGCGCCCCAAGGACGACCGTCCCTGGGCGATCGAGCTCGAGCCGACGACTGACATCCTCAGGACGCTCGGCGAGCAGCGCGCCAACGGCCAGGTGCTCGTGTCGTTCGCGGCCGACCAGGGCGAACGCGGCCTCGAGCGTGCGCGCGGGAAGCTGACAGCCAAGAACGTGGATCTCGTCGTCTACAACGACGTGTCGACCGAAGGGATCGGCTTCGACGCCGACGACAACGAGGTCGTCCTGATCAGCGCGACGGGCGAGCGTCGCGTGACCCGCGCGCCGAAGGGCGCGATCGCCGCAGCGATCATCGACGCGGCCGAGGAGCTCATGAGGACCAACGGTGCAGGATCCTGAGCAGACCCGGGCCCGGACCGAGTCCGCGGCGCAGACGATCGAGGCGATCAGGGCCAACCTCCGCCACGTCATCCACGCGCCGGCGGACACGCTCGAGCTGTGCGTCCTCTGCCTCGTCAGCGAAGGCCACCTGATCCTGGAGGACTTCCCCGGCGTCGGGAAGACGATGCTCGCCAAGGCGCTCGCCCGCTCGCTGAGCGCGTCGTTCTCGCGTCTCCAGTTCACGCCGGACCTCCTGCCGTCCGACGTCACCGGCGTCAACGTCTTCGACCAGCGCGCGAATGCGTTCGAGTTCAAGCCAGGGCCGGTGTTCGCGAATCTCCTGCTCGTCGACGAGATCAACCGCGCCTCTCCGAAGACCCAGGCGGCGCTGCTCGAATGCATGCAGGAGCAGCAGGTCACGGTCGACGGGGTCAGCTACGAGCTGGAGCGGCCGTTCATGGTGATGGCGACGCAGAACCCGATCGAGTACGAGGGGACGTATCCGCTCCCCGAGGCGCAGCTCGACCGCTTCACGATGCGCCTGTCGATCGGCTATCCGCAGCTCGCCGAGGAGGCGCGGATGCTGACCGAGCAGACGGGTGAACCGCCGCTGGACACCCTCGAGCCGGTCGCGGACGCGAGCGACGCGATCGAGCTCGCGGAGGCGGCGAAGGCGATCTACGTCGAGGAGAGCCTCAACCGGTACGTCGTGGCACTGCTCAGGGCCTCGCGGAGCGACACGCGGCTCTACCTCGGCGCCAGCCCGCGCGCCGGGATCGCGCTTCTCCGAGTCGCCAAGGCGCGCGCGCTCGCCGACGGCCGCGAGTACCTGATGCCGGACGACGTCAAGGCGGTTGCCGCGCCGGTGCTGGCGCACCGCCTGATCGTGGCTCCCGAGGCTCGCTCCGCGGCGCTTACGGGCGACGAGATCGTGCGCGAGGCGCTCGAGAAGACCCCCGTCCCGGTCTAGTGGCTCTCCGGGCCTCACATCGCGGCGCCTGGCCCGATTGGGAGAGCCACTGACCCGGCGCGGGCGCCTCGTCCTCGCGCTCGGCGCCGTCGTGTACGTCGCCGCGTGGGCGTTCGGGTCGAAGCCGCTCTACCCGGTCGCCACGGGCCTCATCCTCGTGTCGGTCGCAGCGTGGGCCTGGCTCCACCTCGCGAACGGGCCGCTTCGCGTGAGGCGCGGCTCCGGCGACCGGGAGCACGTCGAGGGGGAGGACGTCCCGGTGATGGTGGAGGTCGAGCCGAGCGGGCGCGTTCCACCGCCGGGGGCAACGCTGATCGAGCGCGTCGGCAGGCTCGGCGAGCAGCGGCACTCCCTGCGGCGGAACGGCCGGCGGCTGACCGTGCGCTACGTCCTGCATTCCCTGCCGCGCGGCCGCTACGTCTTCGAGGACGTCCGGGTCGAGCTCGCCGACCCCTTCGGCCTGCAGCGTGCCGCCGTCGATCTGCCGGCTCCCGGTGCGCTGCTGGTCTATCCGCGCCTCGTGGAGCTGGGACGGCTCTTCTCCGACGCCGGGGCGCTGTCGCACGCGGGGCAGCGGATGCTGCTCAGGCGACCGACCGGTTTCGACCTGCACTCGGTGCGCGACTACGAGCACGGTGACTCGCTCCGGCGCGTGCACTGGCGCTCGACCGCCCGCCGCGGGCAGCTGATGGTCAAGGAGCTGGAGGATGCTCCGCGCGACGAGGTCGCCGTGCTGCTCGACGCCGACGCCCAGGCGGTCGTGGGCGAGAGCTTCGACGTGCAAGTGCGGGCCGCCGGCTCCATCCTCGACGCGTACGTCCACCGCGGCCGTCGCGCCGTCCTGGTCGTCAACGCGGCAAAGCCCGAGGCTCAGGCCGTCCACTCTCCGATTGCCGATTGGCGGCGGGCGCTCGAAGTGCTCGCGGCGCTGGAGCCGTCGCCCGGAGCCTCGCTCGAGCGGCTGCTCGCCGACGCATCGGGCCCGGCGACCCGAGCGCTGGAGCTCGTCGTCGTGACGGCGCGGATCGAGCCTGCTCTCGTCGACCGGCTGGTCCAGCGGTCGCTCGGGCGCCGCAAGGTGTCGCTCGTCCACGTCGATCCCGCCTCGTTCGGGGGCGCGCGGTCGCGCCCCGACCCGGCACTCCTCAGACTCACCGCCGCCGGCGTCGCGGTGGCCGTTATCCGGGCGGGGGACGACCTCATCGAGCGGCTCGAAGGGCAGCTGCTGATGGGAGCGGCCGGTGGTTAGGACCGCGGCACTTGCCTCGCTCGCCGGGGCGATCATCGCTGTGAACTGGCTCCGGCTCGATGAGCCGCGGACGGGAGACGGGCGTGCGGTGCTGCTCGTCGCGTTCGCAGTGGCCGCCGCGCTCGTGCGTCCATTCGCGCTTCGCGTTGCGACGGCGGCGATCGCGTCTTTCGTAGCCCTCGGGATCGCCTTCTCCGTGTCGCCGACGCGGTTGTGGCCCGACGGCGCCGGTTTCTTCGGCACGGTCACTCGACGGTTCGGGAGCGGGTTCGCGGACTTCTACGACTTCCGGCTGCCGCTCGACCCGGTCGAGCATCCGCGGATGCACATGGTGATCCTCGTCGCGGTCTTCGCGTTCACCCTCGCCGTCGCACTGGCGGTCGCCGAACGGCGCGCCGTCACCGCGGTCGCGCTCTTCCTCGTCGGGGCGGGCTGGCCGGCAACGCTGCTCGCGGGTGGGAACGAGCTGGGCCGGGGAGCCGTCATCCTCGCCGGAGCGCTGGCGCTCCTCGCCGGCGTGAGCGGTCGTGCCGGACGGCTGGCGGTCCCTGTCGCGGGGGTGGTCGTCCTCGGCGCGCTCGCGCTCTCGAGCTCGCCCGCTGTCGCGAAGAGCGCCTTCCTGGACTGGCAGAACTGGGACTTCTACAACCGGCCCGAGAAACCGGTCTCGGTCCGCTACGTGTGGAACGCCGACTTCGCGCCGCTCCACTTCCCGAAGAAGGCGACGACGGTGCTGAGGATCGCCGGCCCGCGTGCGCCCCTCTACTGGCGCGCGACCGTGCTCGAGCGCTACGCACGCGACCGGTGGGAGGAACGGATCCGCGACGAGTCGCCGCAGGAGGCGCGGGCGGTCGTCCCTCCGGCTGCACGCGACCTTCGCAACTCGATCCGCCAGGACATCACCGTCGAGGCGCTCTCCGACGATCACCTCGTCGGCGGGATGCTGCCCGTCGCCTACAACATGAGCGAGCCGGTTCGGTACGTCGGACAGAGCGTCGCGCTCGTGCAGGGAGGCCTGAAGCGCGGCGAGCGCTACAGCATCTGGAGCTATGCCGCGTCGCCGACGCCCGCGCAGCTCGTCCGCTCGCCGGCGGTCTATCCGCGGTCGCTGACCTTGCCGGGGCGCGAGCTGGAGGTCGCGCCGCGGATCGACGCGAGGCCGTTCGGCGCCGCCGGGAGGGACGCCGCTCTGGCGGCGCGTCTCGCCGGCCGGCTCCAGCCCTACCGTCTCCTACTCGCGCGCGCGCGCGACGTCGCGGGGCAGACGCGGAGCCCGTACGCGGCGGTCGTGGCGCTGGAGACGTGGTTCCGGACGACCGGCGGGTTCACGTACTCGGAGCGTCCGGGCGTGACCCCGGGCGTCCCGCCGCTCGTCGGCTTCGTCACGGACACGCGCACTGGCTACTGCCAGCACTTCGCCGGGGCGATGGCGCTCATGCTCCGGATGCTCGGGATTCCCGCGCGGGTCGGGGCAGGTTTCATCAGCGGCAAGCTCGAGAACGGCAGCTGGGTCGTCACCGACCACGACGCCCACACATGGGTGGAGGTCTGGTTCCGCGGCTACGGCTGGCTCCCGTTCGATCCCACCCCGAACCGCGGCCATCTCAGCCAGTCGTACAGCGCGAGCTCGAAGGCGTTCAACCGCGCCGCGGCGGCCCGCCTGCTGAACGGCATCGTCAGCAACGGCGAGGTCTTCGGCAAGGGAGGGCGGTTTGCCGGGCCGATCGGTTTCGACACGAGCATCCGCACGCCGCGGTCCGCCGCCGACGTCGGCGTCCGCGGGCTGACCGCGGGGGAGGCGCCGGGTAGCAGCCACAGCCTGGCGGGGTTCCTGGCACTGCTCGCGGCCGGCCTCGGTGGCCTGATCGTGCTGGCCAAGACCGCCCGGCGGCGGCTCCGGTACGCGACGCGCGATCCCCGCCGGATCGCCGCCGCGTGTGCGCGCGAGCTCGTCGACTTTCTCACGGACCAGCGGGTGGCGACGCCGCCGGGAGCGACGCTGAACGAGCTCGCGGACACAGTCTCCTCGGAGCTCGCGGTCGACGCGCGTCCGTTCGCGGACGCGGCCGCGTCGGCCCGGTTCGGCCGCCCGGACCACGCAGCCGAGGCTGCGGGGCGGGCGCGCGCGGAGCTTCGCGACCTGAAGCGGCTGCTGCGCCGCCGGATCTTCCTGCTCGACCGCGTGCGCGGCCTCTTCTCGCTCAGGTCGCTCGGCTTCTCCTAGGCCGCGCGGTTGGACGCAATCGTGATGGCGGCGGGGGAGGGGACGCGCCTGCGCCCGGTGACGACGCGGTGGCCCAAGGCGGTGCTCCCGATCGACGGGCGGCCGGTGCTGGCAACGCTGCTGCGCGAGCTCGGCGGCGCCGGCTGCAAGCGGATCTGGGTGGTCACCGGTCACCTCGCGGAGCAAGTCGAGGCGCTCGTCGGAGACGGAACTGCCTTCGGTCTCGACGTACGCACGACCAGGCAGCCGCGCGTGCTCGGCTCCGCTGATGCGGTCCGGCGCGCGCTCGAGGCAGGGGCGGAGACGCCGTGTCTCGTGCTTGCCGCCGACACGGTCTTCCGGCCCGGTGACGTCGGGCGCGTGCGCGCTGCGTTCGCCGGCTCAGGGGCGGCCGGGGCGATCGCCGTTCGCGCCGACCCTCCTCCCGGGCCCGGACGTCGGGTCGTAGAGGTGCGCGCCGGACGCGTCGTGGCGATCGGCGACGACGCCGTGGGAGAACTCTCCGGTGCGCCGCTGTGGGGCCTCGGCAGCCCGGTCGCGGACCGTCTCTGCCTCGACCGCGTGCCGTTCGAGCTCGAGAACGCGTACCGGGCGGCGCTCGCCGCGGGCGAGGCGATCGCGGCGGTCGAGATCGGGAAGACGCGGGATTTGACGGATCCGCTTGACTTGGTGGAGGAGAACTTCCCCTACCTGAGCGGGACATGAGCGAGACCTACGATCTCTTCCAGCAGGGCCGTACGCACCTTCGCAAGGGTCGAGCCGCACAGGCGACGGTCGCCCTGGAGAAAGCGAAGCGGCGGGAGCCCGACAAGGCGTCGATCCGCGAGGCGCTCGGGATCGCGTATCTCAGGATCCAGCGTTACGAGGAGGCCGAGCTGGAATTTCGCGCGATGCTCGAGCTCTCGCCGACCGACCACTACGCTCACTACGGGCTCGGGCGGGCGCTGGAGAAGCAGGGCCGTGATGCGGAGGCGAACGGCCACTACAAGCTCGCGAGCTCGCTGCGGCCGCAGAGTCGCCACTACGCGTCACGGATCCGCGATCTCGACGCCGAGGCCGAGGCACGCGACGCGGCCGACGAGGGCTGAAGTCCGTCCGTCCGCGGCCCGCGCAGACCACATCCGCCGCGCCGCGCCGTCGCAGATCCGGCACGCTTCCGTCACCCACGGGTGCGCTCCTTCTCGTTACGCTGAAAAGCGCGGGGGAACATAAGGGGGGTCCCCGGGGGCAAGAGTTGTCGTGCGCGCGGGTGCGCGCGTGTACCTCTGAGACGGGGGACAGGTCGGTCCCCCGTGCCGATCCGGTTTAGTTCGACCGACATGCGGGCCGTCTGCCAGCGCGTCTCGCGGGCCGAGGTCCGCATCGGGTCCGAGGTGGTCGGGCGAATCGGGAGCGGCCTGGCGATCCTGCTCGGCGTGAAGCTAGGCGACACGTCCGGTGACGCCGCAGCTCTCGCCGGGAAGATCGCGCGCCTCCGCATCTTCCCGGACGACGCCGGCAGGTTCGACCGCAGCGTGCTTGACGTCGGCGGCGCGGCCCTCGTTGTCAGCCAGTTCACTCTCATCGCCGATAGCAGACGTCAGAAGGGAACTCGCCCGGACTTCTCCAAGGCGGCGCCCCGGGACGAGGCCGAACCCATTTACGAGCACTTCTGTGACTCGCTCGCGGCGCTCGGAGTACCAGTCGAGCGCGGCGTGTTCGGCGCGTATATGGCGGTCGAGCTCGTCAACGACGGCCCCGTCACGATCGTGCTGGACACCTAGCTACAAGCGCGAGCAGTGCGCCCCGGGGGGTGGCGCGTAGTCGAGCGCCGCCGCGGACCATGCCTGCCACGATCAGCGGGGGTCTGCCACTCCTTCAGTGCGTTCACCAACAGTTCGGACGCACTCGCTCCCTAGCGATTTCCACCGCAGCTTCGGCCTCGGCCGAGTGGGCGTGGAGGAAACAGCCGGCCTTCAACAAGAAGGCGGAAAACGGCCTACGTGAGATATCCGGGCTGCCGTCATGGGCACGTCACCAATCCTCCGCGAAAACGGGGGCATGCCGGCTCGGCGACGACGGACCGCAGACGACACACCTCACCCTTCCCCTTAACCGGGGTGGGGTGGGGTGCGTCCGAACTGGCTCTAACGTCCCGCAGTTAGAGAACGGCCTTCCGACTTTTGAAAGGCAGCGATGTTCAAGGTGCTGTTAAGCGCAGGCTCCGGGCGCTTCGTCGTTAGGGTGCCTTCCCGCCGATTCGAGAGGGAGGTCGCGATGTCCACCCAAATCCACTTCGTCGGAGGAGAGGGCCACTTCACGGTCGAGGAGGACTACGAAAAGGTGAACGCCGAGCTCCACGCGAGCGACGTCGGTCGGTTCACTCGCGTGGTCGGCGACAACCGCAGCCGCGTGACGGTTTACAAACCCGCGATCGCCTATATCGAGGAGACAACCGAAGTCGCGCCCAGGGTCGCGTCGGCCTAGTAACAGCGACCGGCTTCGGCTTTAGCCCGGCGGCCGTCGCGCAACACGGCTGCGTCCGGGCTGGGAACCCTGCGGCCGGGTTCCCGACGCCAAAGTCCGGGCGCAGCCGGATCTGATTCGTCAGACGCGCCGAATCGGTTCGGAGCGCACCGGAAGTTTGGCTTCCGTCGCGGCACGCCAGGTCGCGCGGACGGCGCAGGTTGCGAACACCCACCTAATTGACCCAGGTGGGCCAATCGACCGATTGCCCCCTGCCGATGACTTAACGTGTGAGCACGCGGAAGATCATCCGCCAGGATGCGTCGGGCCGCGTCCGAACGCCGCTAGAGCCCGTCGTGCTTGCGGCGACGCTGGCACTGATTCCGGTCATGATTCTCGAGGCCGACGCCTCCGGTGCTTGGCACACGGTCGCCGCGATCGGCAACTGGCTGATCTGGGCCGTCTTCGCGCTTGAGTTCGCCGTGATCCTGGTGGTGGCGCCGCGGAAGGTGGCGGCTCTGCGAGCGCACTGGCTCGACGTCGCCGTGGTGATCGTGACGACGCCGTTGTTCGGCCAGTTCCTCTCGTCGCTTCGGTTCGTGCGATTTGCCCGCCTGCTGCGCCTTCTGCGTGTCGGAGTCATCGTCTCGCGAGCGATCCAGGCCGAACGACGCTTGACGACGGCCGGAACGTTTCGTCTGGTCGCGCTCATGACGGTCTTCATCGCGACGATCGCCGGCGCGGCACAGGCCACCTTTGACGCCAAGGACTTCCCGACGATCTGGGATGGCACCTGGTGGGCCGTTGTCACGATGACGACCGTTGGCTACGGCGACTTCTATCCCAAGCACGTGTCAGGACAAGTCATCGGGATCATCGTGATGCTCGTCGGCATCGGGTTCCTGTCCGTCCTCACCGCTACCGTCGCCTCGCACTTCGTCAGGTCGGAGCGGAGCCCCGAGGTGCAGGAGATCAGCGAGACGCTCCAACGGATCGAGCGCGAGCTCGCCGAGCTCCGTACAGGCATCTCCCACGAATCGAGCCGCGCAAAGGCCGCCTAGCCCAGTCGACTCGGGTGGAGGCAAGTCAGCGACGTTCCGAATCAAGCGTCGGCGGCGGTAGCCGCAATTCCCGACACGCCTCCATCAGCGCCATGAGCGCGATCTGGTCGAACCGCGAGCCCAAAGCTCCCATCGCCCCTCGCAGCAACTCAACCTCCCTGTGGCGGAGCGAGTGGTGGACCTGCACGCGCCGGATCCATCGTCGCGCCGCCCGCTCGAACTTGTCCTCACCGGCCCTCGCATAGACCAGGACGAGCGCGAGAGCGTCTGAGAGTGAGATCGCTCCGAGCTCGCGAGCAGCGATCTCTGCGTTCAGCACGTGACCGTGCTGGATCGCGCGTTGGAACCGTGCGTGTGCCGAGCCCTGGCTTGTCATCGTCGGATGCCGCTGGGGCGTCGGCCTCAGCCAAGTCTAAGGCGACGGGGAACGTTCCCGCGAAGTGGTTTGAGATCCAGAGATCCGAGGAGCAAACTCTGGGTCCGTGCGCTTCGTTCTCACGCTTATCGTCGTCGCGGTTGCCGTCGCGTGCGTCGTGGCCGGAGGCGCGCGCGCGGCGCGCGTGCCGATCCCCGACTCGGTTCTACGCGTCGCCTATTTCGGCGCGCCGCTGATCACACACCGTCAAGCCAGGGCTGTTCCACTCGCGATCACGCGGCCGCAGTTGTTCAAACGACTCCACGGGCGCTCAACGAACCACGATGGAACCCACTCATTCGGTTATGGCTGGAAGGTCTGCACCGTGTATCCCGTCAAGGGGACCGGCGTGAAGTACCCGGATGGATTCGTGTCAGCGGATGAGTGGGAATTCTGCTTCGGGTCCAGCAACCGGCTGAAACGAAAGTTCTTAACGCGCGCTCACCACGCCTGATTCCCGGTCGCGCGTGCCCGGCGTCTTCCGCGGCGAGCAGGTCGTCCGCGCCTGATCACGTGCGCTGAAAGCGGGCGTTTGCGCTCCCCTGTGACGTCATAGCGACTGCCGCCGGGGCCACGGCTGAAACGGACACTAGCCGAGCATCATCGCGGTGGTGACACTCCTTCTGTCGCGGGGATGAACGACCCGGGAGTGGCGTCGCACTAGGGTCGGCTGAAAGAAACGATCACGCCCAAGGAAAGGATCTCCGATGACCGACACGCCTCACGCCGAACAGAGCCTTCGTGACCACCCCCTCGACTCATCGCGCAAGCGGAACTCCTTCCGCCTTCGCGTCACGTTCGCGATCTCGACCCTCGCCGTCGCCGCTACGGCGCTGATCGCCTCGCCGCTGGCGCAGGCGCTCATCATGCGGGACGGGGGGATCTGTGACCCGATCCGCCACATGGGCTGCTGAGGACTCCGCCAAGGAGGCGCTGTTACCGGGAGCGGTTCCGAAGCGGGCCGCTCCTGCTCCGGGCTCGATCGCGACGGCGACGGCATCGCTTGCGAGCACCCCCCGAGACCCCGACACTGACACTCGCCTCGCCGCTCATTGCCAACCAGGCGAACGGGTGTGAAGCTGCAAGAACAGCGGCATCTGGAAGGTTCGATGAGACTAAGGCTTTGGGTTGTTGTAGGCGCGATCGCGCTCGGGGTCGCTGGCTTCGGCGTCGCGCGTACGCTCGTTCCACCCGCATCTGCGCACTCCAACCCGTGTCACTCGCAGCACATCTGTCCGTCGGACCATCACACCTACGTGTGGGTTGATCCGACGACGGGCCTGAGTTGGGACTGCGCCGAGCCGGGAGCACGCGAATACGACCCGAGCCGCGACACGACCACGATCGTCTACGCCGGGTTGACCTACTACTGCCGTGCCGCCGGCGCGACCCCGCCACCGCCGCCGCCAACGATCACCGCGACCACCACAACGACCACGACCACAACAACGACCACCACGACCACGACGGGGCAGGAGGTTGTCCTCCCCAACCGGACGCTGACACCCGGCGCCTACAACCCGAGCGTTCGCCAGTCGACCATCCGCAGGACGATCTGTGTCTCCGGGTGGACGAGGAAGGTCCGGCCCCCGACGAGCTACACGAACAAGCTCAAGCTGTTCCTTCGCGCGGCTCTGGCGCAGGTACGGCACGAGCGGCCTGGGATCGTTCTTCGTCATGGCTCCTCCATCTTCCAGTTCACTCTCATCGCCGACACGCGCAAAGGGAACCGACCCAGCTTCGCCGAAGCGGCCCCGCCCGAAGAGGCCGCGCCGCTTTACGAGCAGTTCTGCTCCGAGCTCGGCTCCCTCGGTGTCCCCGTCGAGCGCGGGAGCTTCGGCGCGTACATGGCGGTCGAGCTCGTCAACGACGGCCCTGTCACGATCGTTCTTCCCTGAGCGAGCGCGTTCCGGCGTCCGGCAGTCGAGTTGCTATCCTCGTTTCACCACATTTCGGGCTTGTTGAAATGGGCGCGCGGCGCCCGTTTTTTTTGGGAGTGAGGAATGGCAACGAAGGTCCACGAGAAGGAACGAACGCTGACCCGCGAGGTCGCGCGACGCGTGGAGGAGACGCTGCCGGGCGTCGAGGTGCTCGCCGTCGAGCTGAACGGTTCGGAGCGCTTCTGTGTCTATGTCGACCACGCCGAGGGCGTCGACCACGCGCTGTGCCAGCGTGTCACCGACGCCCTGCGCGAGTACCTGCGCGACTTCGCCGTCGACGTCTCGTCGCCCGGAATCGAGCGACCGCTCCGAACGCGCGACCACTTCACGCGGGCGCTCGGCCGACGCGTGAGCCTGCGCACGTCCGTGGAGATCGGCGGGCGGAAGCGGTTCCGCGGCGAGGTGATCGACGCGCGCGAGCGGTCGGTGACCGTCGCGGTGGAGGGCATGGAGGTGGACATCCCGTACGAGGCGATCGTCCGGGGCAATCTGATCGACAAAGCGGGAGTGAAATGAGCCAGGAAATCATCGACGCAGTTCGCGATATCGAACGCGAAAAGGGAATCGAAAGCGGGACGCTGGTCGCCGCGCTCGAGGATGCTCTCCTAGCGGCCTTCAAGAAGATGCCGGAGTCGTCGCGCCACGCGACGGTCGAGATCGACGAACAGGGTGACTTCCGGGTCTACTCGATCGAGCTCCCAGCCGACATCGAGGGACGCCTGATCGAGGAAGCGCGCGAGCGGAAGCTGGACGAGCTCGAGGCGCTCGAGGTAGAGACGGGCGAGCGGTCGCACACGCTCATCTCCGATGACGAGCTCGACGTCGACTGGTCGGACGTGCCGGAGGAGCAGATCAAGCGCGCCGACGTCACACCGGAGAACTTCGGGCGGATCGCCGCCCAGACCGCGAAGCAGGTGATCCTGCAGCGGATCCGCGAGGCCGAGCGCGCGATGATGTACGACGAGTACGTCGACCGCGTCAGCGAGGTCGTCACCGGCATCGTGCAGCAGGCGGGCGATCGCAACAACGTCCTCGTGGACTTGGGGAAGGTCGAGGCGTTGCTGCCGCGTTCCGAGCAGGTCGACGGCGAGCGCTACGAGCAGGGGTCCCGCATCAAGGCCGTGATCACTGAGGTGCGCTCCGGGACGAAGGGGCCGCAGGTGATCCTCTCCCGGCGCGATCCGGAGCTGATCAAGACGCTCTTCGAGCTCGAGGTGCCCGAGATCGCGGACGGCCTCGTCGAGATCCGCGGCGTCGCGCGCGAGCCCGGCTACCGCTCCAAGATCGCGGTCGAGTCGCATGCCCAGGGCGTCGATCCTGTGGGCGCGTGCGTCGGCCCGCGTGGGTCGCGCGTGCGCATGGTCGTCTCCGAGCTCCGCGGCGAGAAGATCGACATCATCCCGTGGAACTCGGAGCCGGCGCGCTTCGTCGCGAAGGCGCTCTCGCCCGCACGGGTGCGCGAGGTCTACATCGACGACGACACGAAGGAAGCGACCGTCGTCGTCCCGGACGACCAGCTTGCGCTGGCGATCGGCAAGGAGGGCCTGAACGCCCGCCTCGCCGCGCGTCTGACCGGCTGGAGGGTCGATATCCAGTCCGACACGGAGTTCGCCCAGGCCGAGGCGGACGCTGCGTACGGCGGCGGTGACGGCGAGGAGCTGACCGGAAGGTGCGCCGCGATCCTCTCCAACGGCAAGCGTTGCCCGAACGAGGCGCTGCCGGGCTCCCGGTACTGCGGCCTGCCGGCCCACCAGGAGCTCGCGCTGCACGACACGGGCGACGTCGAGCAGGTGGTCGCCGAAGCGGATGCGGAGCTCGAGGCGGAGGCGGACATCGCGCCGCCGGAGGCGGAGAGCATCGGCCCCGAGTCGCTTGCGGACGTGTCCGAGGAAATCGAGCCGCTCGACGCGGCGGCGCCGGCTGACGTGGCCGCGACGCATGGCCCGGACGCGACGGAGATCGCGGCGATGGAGGGCGAGGTCGACCTCGACACCGTCGCGCCGCAGGTCGCCGAGCCGGACCCGGTTCCCGCCGGAATTCCCGTCGAGCCCAACGCCGACGTGGATGACAGGCGGCCCGAGAGCACCGAGGAGGGGACGCCTTCTGCGTGACGGCGCAGCCGATCCGGAGCTGCGTCGGCTGTGGCCGCAAGGCGCCGCAGTGCGAGCTGCTGCGGTTCGTGGCGGAGGACGGGAGGCTCGTCCCGGGGAAAGGGAAGCCGGGTCGCGGTGCGTACACCTGCCGGAGGCTCTCGTGCTTCGAGCGCGCGGTGGCACGGCGCGCGTTCAACCGCACGCTGCGGCGCACGATCCAAGTCGAACCCGGGCTGAGCGGCCTCTACACTTGAGGACCTGATGGCGAACGACTCCGGCTCCAATCGACCGAATCGGCCCATGCGGCCGCGTCAAGGCGCTCCCGGCCAGCGCCGGAAGCGGCGCGTCGTCATCGACCAGTCTGCCGCCCGGCCGCGCGACGCGCGTCAGCAGCGCGAGCGCAACGAGGGGCAGCGCCAGCGGCAGCCGCGTGAGGTTACGCCGCCGACCGGCCCGGTCACCGTCGAGTCCGGCGTCACCGTCCGTGATCTCTCGCAGGCGCTCGGCGTCCAGATGCCCGAGCTGATCAAGATCCTGATGAACCTCGGCCAGATGCGAACGGCGACCCAATCGCTCTCCGACGAAGAGGTCGAGCTGATCGCCGCCGAGCTAAAGCGCGAGGTCAAGATCAAGCACGTCGGCGAGGAGGACGAGGAGCCCGAGACCTTCGACGACCCCGAAGAGGCGCTCGAGGATCGGCCGCCTGTCGTCACGATCATGGGCCACGTCGACCACGGGAAGACGACGCTGCTCGACGCAATCCGGAAGACGTCCGTCGTCGAGACCGAGGCCGGAGGGATCACGCAGCACATCGGCGCATACCAGGTCGAGCACAACGGCCGGAGGATCACGTTCCTCGACACCCCCGGTCACGAGGCGTTCACCGCGATGCGCGCCCGCGGCGCGAAGGTGACGGACATCGCAGTGCTCGTCGTCGCCGCCGATGACGGCGTGATGCCGCAAACCCGGGAGTCGATCTCGCACGCCCGGGCTGCCGAAGTGCCGATCGTCGTGGCGGTGAACAAGATCGACGTGCCGGACGCGGACCCGAATCGCGTGCGCGGCGATCTCGCGGCCGAGAACCTCGCGCCCGAGGACTGGGGCGGCTCGACGCAGTTCTCCGACGTCTCGGCGAAGCAGAGCGAGAATCTCGACGACCTGCTCGAGAAGGTGCTCCTCGTCGCGGACGCCGAGCTGGTGCTGAAGGCGAATCCGAGCGCCGAGGCGTCCGGGCCGATCATCGAATCCCGCCTGGACGTCGGCCGCGGCCCGGCCGCGACGATGCTCGTGCACCGCGGGACGCTGCGGGTCGGGGACGCGATCGTCGCCGGGGACGCCTGGGGCAAGGTGCGCGCGCTCTACAACTACCGGGGCGAGAAGATTCAGGAGGCCGAGCCGGGCGATCCGGTCGAGATCCTCGGCTTCGACCATCCGCCGCCCGCCGGGGAGCTCGGTCGCGTCGTCGAGAACGAGCGGCGCGCCCGCGAGTTCGCCAACGCGCGCGGCGAGCGGCTCCGGCGCGAGCAGCTGGCGCAGCGGCCCGCCGGCATCTCGCTCGAGGGCTTGTTCGCCGAGATGCAGACGGGCGTCGTCCAGGATCTGAACCTCGTCGTGAAGGGCGACGTCGTCGGATCCGTCGAGGCCGTCGTCAGCGAGCTCGCAAAGATCCAGCACTCCGAGGTGCGCGTGAACGTCATCCATCAGGGCGTCGGCGGGATCACCGAGAACGACGTGATGTTGGCGTCGGCGTCCAACGCGATGATCGTCGGTTTCAACGTGCGACCGAACGCCGAGGCGCGCGCGCTCGCGGAGCGCGAGCACGTGGAGATCCGGCCCTATCGCATCATCTACAAGCTCACCGAGGACATCGAGCAGGCGCTCGTCGGCATGCTCCGTCCGGTCGAGCACGAGGAGACGCTCGGCGAGGCCGAGGTCCGCGCCCTCTTCAAGGTCTCGCGTCTCGGGACGATCGCCGGCTGCATGGTCACAAGCGGTGTCGTCCGTCGAAACGCACAGGTGCGCGTGATCCGCGACGGCACGATCATCTATGAGACGTCGATCTCCCAGCTGAAGCGGTTCAAGGACGACGTGCGCGAAGTGGCCGAGGGCTTCGAGTGCGGCATCCTGCTGGACGGCTTCAACGACGTGAAGGAAGGCGACGTGCTCGAGGCCTACGAGACGAAGCAGGTCGAGCGCACCGACCTCTCCGACGCGACGCCCGCCGCGCCCGCGGCGACCTCCTAGCGCAGACGCCCACGCCGATGGGCGGCGGCTACGTCGGCATCCTCAGCGTCGAGCTCCACTTCCCGGAGGCCGGCTCGTTGAAGGGGAAGCGGAAGTTCGTCAAGTCCGCGAAGGCGCAGCTCCAGAATCGCTTCGGCGCGTCGGTCGCGGAGGTCGACCATCACGACCTGTGGCAACGCGCGCGGCTGACGCTCTCCTGCGTCGCACGTGAGCACCGCGAGGTCGAGCAGCTGCTCGCCGGCGCCGAGCGGTACCTCAACGGGCAGGAGTACGAGCTGGTGCGTGCCGAACGGGAGATTGTCGCGCTCGACTAGAAGACGCCCTGCAGGACGGTCGCCGACCCGGCGACCAGCAGGACGCAGCCGACGGCTCGCAGGAGTTGCTGCTGGTCGAGGCGGCCGGTCAGCCGAGCGCCCAGCAGCGATCCGGGCACCGAGGCAGCCGCGCCGATCGCGAGCAGCGTCCAGTCGACGCCGCCGGTGAGGTGCCCGAGCACGCCGGCGACGCCAAGGCAGAAGCCGACTGCGAGGTTCGTCCCGACGGCGCGAAACGCGTCAGCCCGGACGAAGCGGAGCAGGGCTCCGATCCGCAACGACCCAAGGATCAAGCCCACGAAGCCGCCGAGCAGGCCGATCGCGGCCCCGGTCGCCACCGCCGCAGCGGCGCTCGCCTCCCCGACCTCTTCCGCCCTGTCCGAGGCGCGCGGGCGGAGGAGATCCACGCCGAACACGATCAACGTTCCGCCGATCGCGATGAGGAAGGCATTCGCGGGCACGGCGTCGGAGAGGAGGGCACCCACCAAGGCTCCCACGACGGAGGGTGGCGTCATCCAGGCGAAGACGCGCCAGTCGATCCTGCCGGCGCGCACGTGCGTGATCGCCGCTGCCAGGGCCGCCAGGGCGGAGATGCCGATGTTCGCGCCGGCGCCGGCCGCGGGGCTCGAGGCGACGAGCACGAGCACCGGCAGTCGGATGTTCCCGAGGACGAGGCCGACCAGGCCGCCCACAAGGGCGGTGAGGAAGCACCAGAGCGCGACGACGACGAGGAGGAGAGCGTCCAGGCGCTTGAATATCGCGGATGACCGAGAGAATGCGACGCGTCAACGAGGCCGTGCGGCAGGTGCTATCGGAGCAGGTCGGGCATCTGAAGGATCCGCGGATCGGCTTCGTGACGGTCACCGGCGTCGAGACGTCGCCCGACCTCCGTCACGCGCGGGTGTTCGTCTCCGTCCTCGGCGGCGAGCGGAAGCGAGAGCTGACGCTGGCAGGTCTCGAGGCGGCGCATGCCGTGCTCCAGGGTGCACTGGCGCATCAGCTCCGGCTCAAGCGAACTCCGCAATTGGCGTTCGAATACGATGCGTCGGTAGAGCGGGGGGTCCGGATGTCGAAGCTGATCGATGAGCTCGCCCCAGACGACGACGAGTGAGCTGCAGGCGGTCGTGGACGCGATTCGCGCCCACGAACGCTTCCTCCTGACGACGCACGAGAACCCCGACGGGGACGCTCTCGGCTCGCTGCTCGCGACGAAGCTGGCGTTCGACCAGCTCGGCAAGGACGCCGTGATGACGCTCCACGGCGACGCTCCGCTTCCCGGCGAGTATGGGTTCATGCACCTCGCCGAGCTGCGGCGCCGTTGGCCCGACGACGTGTCGGAGCGCGTTCTCATTGCGCTCGACTGTGCCAACGAGAGCCGGATCGCGGATCCCGAAGTGCTCGGGCGCGTGCCGCTCTCGATCGACCTCGACCATCATCACGACAACTCCCGTTTCGGCGATGTCAACCTGGTCGTCTCGGATGCCTCGTCCACTGGGGAGGTCCTTCGCGACCTCTTCCGAGAGCTCGGCGTCGCGTTGACGCCCGAGATCGCCGAGCCGCTGTACATCGCGCTCGTCACCGACACGGGCCGCTTCCAGTACACGAACACGACGCCGAAGGCGCTGCGGCTCGCCGCCGAGCTCGTGGAGGCGGGAGCAGACGTGCACCGCGTCTTCCAGGGCGTCTACGAGAGTGTCCAGTTCGCGAAGCTCAAGCTGCTCGCGCGCGCGCTCGAGCGCGCCCAGGTCTACGAGGGCGGCCGTATCGTCGTCAGCTATCTCCTCCGAACCGACTTCCACGAGGTGGGGGCGGCCGAGCCGTACTCCGAGGGGATCATCGACTACCTGCGGGCGGTCGAAGGCGCAGACATGGCCGTCCTGATCCGGGAGCCGCCGCGGGAGGGCGGTCCGACGCGGCGAGTCAGCCTGCGTGCCAGCGTCGACGAGCTGGACGTCTCCGCGATCGCGCGCAAGTCGGGCGGCGGCGGCCACCGCCAGGCCGCGGGGTTCTCCAGCGAGGCGTCGATCGACGAGATCACGGACTTCGTGAGGCGGGAGTTTGCCGCCGCGCGGTCTTAGGCCCTCGGGCATCGTCCTCATGGACAAGCCGCCTGGACCGTCGTCGTTCGCGATCGTCGCCGAGCTTCGCCGCCGCACCGGGGCGCGCACCGGCCATGCCGGAACGCTCGACCCGTTTGCCACAGGCCTGTTGCTCTTGTTGTCCGGAGCGGCAACTAAGCTGGCTTCATCATTCGTCGGACTGGACAAGCGCTATCTCTCGGACGTCGACCTCTCGGCGACGACGTCGACGGGCGACCCGGAAGGCGAGGTCGTCGAGCGGCACGCGCCGCCCACGGCGGAGGAACTGGAGGGACGGCTCGGGGCCCTCCGCGGTGAGATCGAGCTGCCGATCCCCGCCGCCTCGGCGGTGAAGATCGGCGGCGAGCGCGCCTATCGCCTGGCGCGGCGGGGTGTCGCGGTGGAGATGCCCATGCGGCGTTCACGCGTCGACGCGCTCGACGTCATCACGTATAGCGACGGCGTCGCCGGCCTTGACCTGCACGTCAGCTCCGGCACCTACGTGCGTGCGATTGCGACCGCGCTCGGCGGTCACTGCCGGACGCTCCGTCGGACGGAGATCGGGCCCTTCTCCGTCGACGAGGCCGATCCGGAGCGGATCATCCCGCCCGAGGAAGCGTTGGCGAGACTGTGATCGTCGCCCGAAACCCCGAGGAGCTCCTCCCCGCCGAACGGACGGTCGCGCTCGGCAGCTTCGACGGTGTTCATGTCGCGCACAGGCTGGTGATCGAGGCAGCCCGTGCGGCCGGAGCTCGGACGACGGTCGTGACGTTGTGGCCGCATCCCCGGATCGTCCTGGGAAATCGGGTGGAGCTGCTCGCGACGCTCGAACGGCGCATCGAGCTGCTCGAGGAGACGGGTGTGGACGAGGTGCTCGTGCTCGAGTTCACGCCGGACCTCGCACGGCTCGAGCCGCACGAGTTCGCCGACAGGATCCTGCGTCGGATCGGGACGCGCGTGGTCGTCGTCGGGACCAACTTCCGGTTTGGCCGCGCAGCAGCGGGCGACACGGGAACGCTGGCCGACCTCGGGTTCGACGTCAGGCCGGTCCCACTCGTCGAGGGGATCTCGTCCACCGTCGTCCGGCAACTGCTGGACGAGGGGAACGTGGAGGGGGCGGCGCGGCTGCTCGGTCGGCCAGCGGAGGTCGAAGGGACCGTCGTCCTCGGGTACCAGCGCGGCGGCACGCTCGGGTTCCCGACGGCGAACCTCGACGTCCCTCCCGACCTGCTCGTCCCCGGCTACGGCATCTACGCCGGCGCCGCCCTCGGCCATCGTGCGGCTGTCTCGATCGGCGTCAACCCGCACTACGGCGGATCGGAGCGGCGGATCGAGCCGTACCTGTTGGACTTCGACGGCGATCTCTACGGTCGGCGTCTCGTCGTCGAGCTCTGGCAACGGCTCCGCGACGAGCGCGCGTTCGCAAGCGAAGAGGAGCTCGTCGCGCAGATCGCGCAGGACGTCGAGGAGACCCGGGCGGCGGTTCGGCCGTCCTAGGGGGCCGCGGCGGAAACGGCCGAGCCGCTCCGTCGGGGATCAGCGGCGGCACCGCTCGTGCTGACGAGGCTGACGCCGCCGAAGTAGTGATGCGGCGCCGGCCAGCGCCGGACGCCGAGCCCGCCTCGCTCGAGCTCGGCGAGGGCCTCCTCGTCGACGCCCGGCTCCGCGTTGACGATCCCTTCCGCGGGGTGGAAGCGTGCGCGGTCCACCGCCTGCTGCGGCTCGAGTCCCTCGTCGAGAATCCCCGCCAGCACGCCGAGCAGCGCCGTGCGCAGGCGGGTTCCCCCGGCGGCTCCGGCCGCGAGCACGGGATCGCCGTCTCTGGACACGAAGAGGGTCGGCGCCATCATGCTCTCCATCCGCTGGCCGAGGCGGACCGGGCCGCGCAGGAGGTCGACCTCGCCGAGCATGCTGTTCAGGTGCAGATCGAGGCCGGGCAGGAAGTCGCCCGACCCGAGGCCGAGGCTGGACGTGAGCACGCAGAGGTTCCCCTCTCGATCGGCGACGGCGAGGTTCGTCGTGTCTCCCAGGGTCTCGGCAGCCGTGCTCCGGAAGGCATCGACGAGCGCTAGGACGCGCTCCGTGGGCTCGAGGGCCCTCAGCCGCGGCAGCCTCGGTGCCGTCTCTGGGATTCCGGAGAGCCCACCGCGAGTCACGAGCTGGCCTTCCAGGTACCGCACTTGGACGGGAGAGCGCCACCCGGCCGCGTAGCTCTCCAGGTCGGCAGGCGTCAGTACCCCGCCGCTCTCGTCGCTCAACGCGAGCAGAGCTTCGCCGATCGTGCCCGTGTAGACGGAGCGCGCGCCCTCGTCGGCGACCAGTTCCAGCGCGGCGACGAGGCCGGGCTGCTCCAGCCGATCACCGGCGACGAGGAGCCGGCCGCCTGGGGAGTAGATCCGCGCCCCCGCGTCCATCGTCATGACCGGCGCCAGCATCGCCAGGCAGGCCGCGTGCGCAGGCGGGAAGTCGACACCCTCCCGCGCGAGCCGCAGCCCCGGCTCCACGAGCCGCGCCCACGGCAGCCGCCCATGCTCCCGCCACAGGAGGTCGAGCCCCGCCGGAAGCCCCGGGACGGCGCAGGAGGCAGGCCCGATCGCGTAGTGCACGAGCTCCTCGCCGAACGGCACGTCCATGTGGACGAGCTCGACGTCTCGCACCTCGGCGCCCAGCCCCGGGATCGACACGAAGCAGTCGAGATTCCGTGCCCGCCGGGATTCCGCGTCCCAGTAGATCGCATGTGCGCCGCCCAGGAGGCCGGTCATCACGGTCTCGGCGACACAGGACGCCAGCGCAGCGGCGACCGCCGCGTCGGCTGCCGAGCCTCCGTCCGCGAGGATCTCGATGCCCGCCGCCGTCGTGGCCGGGTGCCCTGCCGCAACTGCCGCCTGCACCGTTGCTCTTTAACCGCGGGCGTCGTCGCTAGGTTGCAGGACGTGAACGTCTCGGAGCAGACGGCGTTGATTCATGCGCGCGGGCTGACGAAGCGGTTCGGCGATCTCGTCGCCGTCGACGGCATCGACTTCGACGTCGATCGCGGCGAAGCATTCGGGTTCCTCGGCCCGAACGGCGCAGGCAAGAGCTCCACGATGCGCATGATCGGGTGCGTCTCGCCGCCGACGGGCGGCACCCTCAGCATCCTGGGCCTCGACCCGGTCCGCGACGGGGCCGCGATCCGCTCGAGGCTCGGCGTCGTCCCGCAGGACGACACGCTCGACTTCGAGCTGACCGTCCGCGAGAACGTCATCATCTACGGCCGCTACTTCGGGCTCTCCCGCCGGGAGCTCCAGGACCGTGTCGACCGACTGCTGGAGTTCGTCCAGCTCGAGGAGCGCGCCGGCTCGAAGGTCGAGCCGCTGTCGGGCGGGATGAAGCGCCGCCTCACGATCGCCCGCTCGCTCGTCAACGACCCCGACGTGCTCCTCCTCGACGAGCCGACCACCGGCCTGGACCCGCAGGCCCGGCACACGGTCTGGGATCGCCTCTTCCGGCTGAAGCAGCAGGGCGTCACGCTCGTGCTCACCACGCACTACATGGACGAGGCCGAGCAGCTCTGCGACCGCCTCGTCGTCATGGACAAGGGTGAGATCGCCGCCGAGGGATCCCCGCTCGAGCTGATCCGCCGCTACTCGACGCGCGAGGTCGTGGAGCTCCGCTTTCGGACCGAGCCGCCGGCCGACCTCGCCACACGAATGGACGGACTCGCCCAACGGATCGAGACGCTGCCCGACCGGATGCTCCTCTACACGGACGACGGCGACGCGACCGCAGACCGCGTCCACGACCTCGGCCTCCACCCCCAGAGCGTGCTCGTGCGACGGTCCACGCTCGAGGACGTCTTTCTCCATCTGACCGGCCGCACGCTCGTCGACTGACGTGACCACGGTCGCCTACGCGTTCCGCTCCTACGAGTTCTGGCTGGCGCAGTACCGGCGCATCTGGCGGGGGACGATCGTGACGAGCGTCGTCAACCCCGTCTTCTACCTCGCCGCGCTCGGAGTGGGGCTGGGGACGCTCGTGAACCAGTCGTCAGCGCCGCCGGGCGGGGTCAGCTATGCAGACTTCGTAGCTCCCGGCCTGCTCGCCGCGGCGGCGATGCAGGTCGGCTCGGCCGAGTCGAGCTGGCCGGTGCTCGGCTCGTTCAAGTGGACGCGGACGTACCTGGCTCAGGCCGCGACGCCGCTCGGGCCGACGAACATCCTCGCTGGCCACCAGCTGTTCGTGCTCTCGCGGCTGCTGACGAGCGGCGCGATCTACGTCGTCGTGATCGCGGCGTTCGGCGGCTTCCACTCGTGGCTCGGGGTCTTCGCGCTGCCCGCGGCGATGCTGACGGGGATGGCGTTCTCGACGCCGTTCGCCGCGTACGCCGCGAGCGTCGACTCGGACAGCGCCTTCGTCGCGATCAACCGGTTCCTGATCGTGCCGATGTTCCTGTTCTCGGGAACGTTCTTCCCCGTGTCTCGCCTGCCGCGCGGGCTGGAGTTGATCGCCTATGCGACGCCGCTGTGGCACGGCGTCGACCTCTGCCGCGGCCTGATGCTCGGAACGATCGGCGCGCCGCTGGCGCTCGTCCACGTCGTCTATCTCGCGGCGCTCGCCGCAGGAGGCCTCGCTGCCGCGCGCATCACGTACCGGAGGAGGCTGCGTCGGTGACGGCGATCGTGCTCGGCCGCGGCGCGCTCCTGTTCGAGCGCAACTGGATGGTCTACCGCCGCGCCTGGATGATCATCTTCTCCGGCCTGTTCGAGCCGCTCTTCTACCTCGCGTCGATGGGCGTCGGGCTCGGCCACTACGTGCCGGAGGTCGACGTGGAAGGCGTCGGCCTCATCAGCTACGCGAGCTTCATCGCGCCGGCGCTCCTCGCCTCCGCTGCCATGAACGGCGCCGTGTACGACTCCACGAACGTCTTCTGGAAGATGAAGTACGCGAAGGTCTACGACGCGATGCTCGCGACGCCGATCGGCCCAAGAGACGTCGCGGTCGGGGAGGCGGCATGGGCGCTCTTCCGGGGCCTTCTCTACGCGGCCGCGTTCCTCGCAGTCTCGGCCGCCCTGGGCCTGATCCACTCGGCCTGGACGGTGCTCGCGCTGCCGGCTGCGCTGCTGATCGGGTTCGGCTTCGCCGGGGTGGGGATCGCGGGGACGACCTACATGCGCACCTGGCAGGACTTCGAGTTCCTGGCGATCGTCCAGTTGCCGATGTTCCTCTTCTCGGCGACCTTCTACCCGCTGTCGGTGTACCCGGAGGCGATCCAGTGGGTGATCCGCTGCACGCCGCTCTACAACGCGATCGCGCTCATGCGCGGACTGATGCTCGGCTCGGTCGGCTGGTATCAGGCCGTGAACGTTCTCTACCTCGCCTGCATGGGCCTGATCGGCGTCGTCGTGGCCGGCCGCCGCGTCCACAAGCTGCTGCTCAAATAATCGTTGCTACCCTGCGGGCACCGCAGCCGCGGCTTTGCGCCTGCTTCCGGCGCGTTGCTGGGACTGTCGACATGGAGGTGAGATGACCCTTACGAAGGAAGCAAAGCTGGAGATCGTTCGCCAACACGGTGCTGGCGATGCAGACACGGGCTCGACCAAGGTGCAGGTCGCGCTGCTGACGCAGCGGATCAACGATCTGACCGAGCACCTGCGCGCGCATCCGAAGGACCACTACTCGCGCCGCGGGCTGCTGAAGCTCGTCGGCCGCCGCCGGCGTTTCCTGAACTATCTCCAGAAGAACGACCTCGAGGGCTACCGGGCCCTCATCAAGGAGCTCGGCCTGAGGCGGTAGCTCCTCAACCCGGAGAGGGTGGAGATTCGAGCGAGCGTCCTCCCCGCGGACGCTGACTCGAGTCCCCACTCTCCCCCAAGCAGAGTGGAGGGAAGACATATGGCGATTGCCACCGAGCGCCGGGCCGAGGTCAGCGTGACCGTCGGCGGGCGCGAGATCAGCTTCGAGACGGGCAAGCTCGCGAAGCAGTCCGACGGCGCCGTGGTCGTGCGCTCAGGCGAGACGATGGTGCTTGCGACCGCGATGGGTCGGCAGGAGGGGCGCGAGGGCGCGGACTTCTTCCCGCTCACGGTCGACGTCGAGGAGCGGATGTACGCCGCAGGGAAGATCCCGGGCGGCTTCTTCAAGCGCGAGGGGCGCCCCACCGAGCGGGCGATCCTGACGGCGCGGATGATCGACCGGCCGATCCGGCCGTTGTGGCCGAAGGGCTACAAGAACGAGACGCAGGTGATCTGCACGGTGCTGAGCGCCGACCTGGTCACCGCGCACGACATCCTCTGCATCAACGGCGCCTCGGCGGCGCTGATGATCTCGCCGCTGCCCTTCCTCGGGCCGGTGGGCGCGGTGCGGATCGGGCTTGTCGAAGGCGAGCTGGTCATCAACCCGACCCTGCCAGAGGTGAACGAGCACGCCGACCTCGACCTGATCGTCGTCGGCACTCCCGAGGGCCTGACGATGGTCGAGGCGGGCGCGAACGAGGTGCCGGAGGACCGGCTGCTCGAGGCCCTCGACCTCGCGCACGAGGAGATCAAGAAGATCTGCGACGCGCAGTTCGACCTCCAGCGCGAGGTCGGCAAGGCCAAGTGGCTGGACGACGCGGTCACCGAGCAGGTCGAGCAGGAGCACGGGGACGCGATCCGCGAGCGGATCAACGCCGAAGGGCTGCGTGCGGCCGACGGTGCCGTCGAGGAGCTCTTGCCGGCGCTCAGCATGGACTCGACGGAGGACGACGTCCTCGAGGCGACACAGCGCAGGATGAGCCTCGCGACCGTCCTCGAGCGGATCCGCCTCGAGTCGGTGCTCGTCCCGGTGCGCGAGCAGTTCGAGTCCGACCTGCGCACGCTCACCGACGCGGAGCAGGACTCGAAGGAGCTCAAGTCGGCCAAGCGCCACCTGCTCTTCGACCGGATCATCGAGACCGTCCAGCTGCCGTTTCCGGTCGGTGCCGCCACCGGCGAGGGCGAGCCGGCGGCGACGAAGGACTCGCTGACCAGGAGCTACGTCAAGAAGTCGGCCGAGGCGATCTACAAGGAGCTCGTCCGGCGCAAGATCGCGGTCGAGAAGAACCGCCCGGACGGCCGCAGCCCGGAGGAGATCCGGCCGATCGACTGCGAGGTCGGCGTCTCGCCGCGCACGCACGGCTCCGGCCTGTTCACGCGCGGGCAGACCCAGATCATGTCGCTGCTGACGCTTGGCACGGCGAAGGAGGGGCAGCGGATCGACGACCTGTCGCTCGAGACCGACCGGCGCTACATGCACCACTACAACTTCCCGCCCTACTCGGTCGGGGAGACGGGAATGATGCGAGGCCCGAAGCGGCGCGACATCGGTCACGGCGCGCTCGCGCAGCGAGCCCTGGAGGCGATGATCCCGCCGGCGGACGAGTTCCCGTACACGATCCGGATCGTGTCGGAGACGCTCGAGTCGAATGGATCGTCGTCGATGGGCTCCGTCTGCGGCTCGACACTCGCGCTGATGGACGCGGGCGTTCCGATCAAGGCACCGGTCTCCGGCATCGCCATGGGCCTCGTGAAGGAGGGCGACGACTACGTCATCCTCACGGACATCCAGGGCGCGGAGGACCACCTCGGGGACATGGACTTCAAGGTCGCCGGCACAGAGAACGGCATCACATCGCTGCAAATGGACATCAAGATCACGGGCGTCACGCGCGAGATCATGCAGTCGGCGCTCGAGCAGGCGAAGGAGGCGCGGACGACGATCCTCGAGAAGATGCTCGAGGCGATCCCCGAGGTCCGGTCGGAGCTGAACGAGAACGCGCCGCGGATCTCGACTGTGAAGATCGACCCCGAGAAGATCGGCATGGTGATCGGAAAGGGCGGCGAGACGATCCGTGCGCTCGAGTCCGAGAACGAGGTGCAGATCGACATCGAGGAAGACGGCACGATCCTCATCTACGCGACCGACGGCACAAAGGCCAATCAGGCGATCGCGGCGATCGAGTCGCTGACGAAGGAGCCCGAGGTCGGTGACCAGTTCAACAACGCGAAGGTCGTCAAGACGACGCAGTTCGGAGCCTTCGTCGAGCTGAAGAAGGGCACCGACGGCCTGCTGCACGTGTCGAATGTCGGCCCGGGTCGCGTCGGCCACATCGAGGACGTCATCAACCGCGGCGACATCCTGGACGTGCTCGTGCAGGAGGTGGACAAGGCGCGCGGACGGATCGGGCTGAAGCTGATCCAGAAGCACGAGAACGGCGGCGTCGTCAGTCCCGAGGAGCTGATCGAGCGCGCGAAGAACGCCCCACCGCGCGAGCGGGAGGAGGAGCGTCCGCGCGGCGACCGCGACCGGCGCGGCCGCGGCGGAAGAAGCCGCTAGCGGGATCGCGAGCGCAGCGAGCGCCCGCGGGCTCGAGCGATGTGACGAGGGGCGGCTCCGGCCGCCCCTCTTTCGTTCCGAGGCGCGTCCACGCGTGCGAAATCGGCACGGAACCGGCACCCACTCGTGCGGATTTCGCCGGTATGGTCGATTGTGAGGGTGGAGGGCGCAGCCACCACCCTTGAGGGTGGGGGGTGCGCGCGTGGGGTGCGCGCGTGCATCTGAATCGGTCGTACGATCGGGCGTGTGCTGACCGTCGGGCACGTCACCGTCGCCTGCGACGACGCCGAGGCGCTTGCGTGCGTCTGGGCGGACGTCGTCGGCTACGACGCCGAGCCGCGGGGTCGAGGCTGGGCCGCCGCGGACCCGACCGGAGTCGGGCCGGAGCTGTTCTTCAACCGCACGCCGAAATCGCCCACGATCGAGCAGCCGATCCACCTCGACGTCAACGCCCCAGACTGCGAGGGCGAGGTCAAGCGTCTGCTCGGCCTCGGCGCGCGGCTCGTCGCCACCAAGACCGAGGTCGTGGGCGAGCTCGAGGAGATCTGGACGGTGCTCCGGGATCCGGAGGGCATCGGCTTCTGCGTCCAGGGCCCGACACGCGCCGGCCCGGGCCGTACGTCGCCAACGTCACGTTCTCGAGCGCCGCGCCGCGTGTGCTCGGCGCGTTCTGGTCGGAGGCGCTCGACTGGCCCGAGCAGATCCCGCCGCCCGACTTCCTCCAGATGCTCTGGGACGCCGGCCTCGACCGCGCTGAGGAGGGGGCGCACTGAGCGAGGACCGCGACGCCGACGGCGAGTGTCTCACTGCAGCCGGTGCGTCCGTGGTCGAGACGAAGACCGACGCCGAACGGACGTGGACGGTTCTCCGCGACCCCGAAGGCAATCCCTTCTGCATCGAGTAGGAGCACGTTGAAGGTCGCGCTGATCGGCGCCGGCTCCACGGTCTTCGCGAAGACGCTGATCGGCGACCTGCTCAGCAACCCCGAGCTCGCCGGCACGACGGTCGCGCTGATGGATGTCGACCTCGAGCGGCTGCGAACGTCGGAGGTCGTCGCCCGCCGGATCGCAGACGAGCTCGGCGCCACCGCACGGGTCGAGGCGGGCACCGACCGGCGCCGGGCGCTCGACGGTACGAACTACGTGATCACGATGTTCCAGATCGGCGGCTACCGGCCGGCGACCGTGGCCGACTTCGAGGTGCCGAAGCGCTTCGGGCTCCGCCAGACGATCGGCGACACCCTCGGCGTCGGCGGGATCATGCGCGGGCTGCGGACGATCCCCGTCCTGCTCGACCTGTGCCGCGACATGGAGGAGCTGTGCCCGGACGCGCTGCTGCTCCAGTACGTGAACCCGATGGCGATGCTGTGCTGGGCCGTCGCGCGGACGACGAGCATCCGCTGTGTCGGCCTGTGCCACTCCGTCCAGGGCACGGCACGCGACCTCGCGGCAGACCTCGGCATCCCCGCCGGCGAGCTCGAGTATGCCTGCGCGGGCATCAACCACCTAGCCTTCTACCTCGAGCTCGCACACCGCGGTCGCGACGTCTATCCCGACCTGCGCCGCGTGCTCGCGGACGGCCGCGTGCCCGACTGGAACCGCGTCCGCTACGAGCTCTTCCGCCGCTTCGGCTACTTCAGCACCGAGTCGTCCGAGCACCTCGCCGAGTACGTGCCCTGGTTCATCAAGGGCAACCGGCCCGAGCTCGTCGACGAGCTCAACATCCCCCTCGACGAGTACCCGCGTCGCTGCGAGGCGCAGCTGGAGGAGTGGGAGGAGCTGCGGGCCGCACTCGACGGCGGAGCAGCGGTGGAGCCGCGACGCAGCGACGAGTACGGCGCGGGGATCGTCCAGGCGCTCGAGACCGGCGAGCCGTTCCTCTTCAACGGGAACGTCGCGAATGCGGGCGGACTGATCGAGAACCTCCCCGAGGACGCGTGCGTCGAGGTGCCGTGCGTCGCCGACGCCTCGGGCATCACGCCGGAGCCGGTCGGACCGCTACCGCCGCAGCTGGCGGCTCTGATCCAGACGAACGTCAACGTACAGCGGCTGACCGTCGAGGCCGCGCTGACGGGCCGGCGCGACCACGTCGACCATGCCGCGATGCTCGACCCGCACACGGCCGCCGAGCTCACGCTGGACGAGATCCACGATCTCGTCGACGCCCTCCTCGAAGCGCACGGCGACCTCGTGCCGCCGCTCTCCTAGCTCGCGGCGAGCAGCCGGCAGCCGAGGCGGCGTGCGGCGCCCTCGCCGCCCCAGCGCATGATCCGGTGGTGGTTCCAGGCGAACACGGGGCGTGCGAGCGGCCCGAACGCGTTCATCCACGCCCGGGTCGTCTCCACCTGCCATTCCCAGGTCGAGGCCGTGCCGTCCTGTCCCTCGTACACCCGCCACGTCCCCAGGCCCGCGAGCTCGCCGCGCGCGCGGCCGACGAGCAGGAACGGGCGCTCGACCCGCACGAGCTCGAACTCGAACTCCAGGACATAGGGGAGGACGCTTCGCCACGCCGACAGCCAGACGGCGCCCGTGCCCGTCTCGTCCCCGGGGCGCAGAACCTCCGCCCGCTCGACCCCGCGCCACCACCCGGGCCAGCCGGCGCCGTCGTAGATGAGGTCCCAGACGGGCTCGCGAGGAGCGTCGAACAGCCACGTCGTGAGAAAGCGGTACGCGGCCATGAGGCTGCGCCAGGATAATGGGACGCGGTGCAAGTGCAGAAGTACGCCGTCTCGGAGCTCGACACGGGCGAGCGCGTCATCTCGGAACGGGTTCCGAGCGTGCGCTCGGTTGCCCTCGGCTTCTGGATCGGCGCCGGGTCGCGCGACGAGACAGACGCGAAGGGCGGCGTCTCGCACTTCATCGAGCACATGCTCTTCAAGGGCTCTGCCCGCTTCAGCGCGCAGGAGATCGCCGAGATCTTCGACGGCCTGGGCGGCGAGCTGAACGCGGCGACCTCCCGCGAGCACACGATGGTGTACGCGCGCGTCCCGGACGACCACGTCCAGACGGCGTTGAACGTGATGACCGACATGGTCTTCGCGCCGGCCTTCACCGAGCTCGACGCGGAGCGGGAGGTCGTCCTCGAGGAGATCGCGATGTACGAGGACACCCCGCAGGAGCTCGTCCACGACCTGTTCTCCGAGGCGGTCTTCGGGCGCCACGCGCTGGGCCGACCCGTGATCGGCACAGCCGACGTGATCTCGAGCGTGTCGCGCCGCGTCCTCTCCGGCTACCACCGCCAGATGTACGCGGGCGGCAACGTCGTCATCGCCGGCGCAGGGAACATCGAGCACAACCGCCTCGTGCGCATGCTGCAGCGCGCCCAGAGCCAGCAGCGACCGCCCGCGGGCGGTCCACGTGTGCGCCGGCCGCTCGTGAAGGCGCCGCCGCCGGGCTTCCGCTTCGCCCGGAAGGACACGGAGCAGTACCACGTCTGCGTCGGCGCGCCGGGGATCGCGCGCTCCGACCGCCGGCGCTTCGCCGCCTCGCTGCTCGACTCGATCCTCGGCGGCTCGGCCTCGTCGCGGCTGTTCCAGGAGATCCGTGAGAAGCGCGGGATGGCCTACGCCGTCTACTCCTTCGCCTCCCAGTACACGCGACACGGGCCTGGTCGGCGTCTACATCGGCACCCGCGAGGAGAACCTCGGGGCATGTCTCGAGATCACCGGGGAGCAGCTTGCCGACGTCGCCGCGGGGAACCTCCGGCCGAAGGAGCTCTCGCGCGCGAAGGAGAACCTGAAGGGCCGGATCATGCTGTCGATGGAGTCGACGTCGAACCGGATGAGCCGGCTCGGCAAGTCGCTGATCACCGACACCGAGCTGCTCTCCTTCGAGCGGATCATCGCCGAGATCGACGCCGTCGACGCGGACGAGGTCGCGGAGCTCGCCGGCCTCCTGCTCGTCCCGGAGAAGCTCTCCGTGTCGGGGATTGGCCCGAACGAGCGCATGTTCCGCAGCGCCGTCCGGCGGATCAACCCGGCCGTGCTCGCCCGCGCCGCTTGAAACTTGTCCTCAACGGGCGTGGCGGGAAGGTCGGCCGCGTGCTCGCGCCTGCCCTCGAGGCGGCCGGGCACCGGCTGGTGGAGCTCGACGCCGCGGAGGCAGTCGTCGACTTCACCGTGCCGGAGGCGGTCGAGTCGAACCTGCGCGCCGCGGCGGCCCACAGGCTGCCGTCCGTCGTCGGCACGACCGGCTTCGACCAAGAGGCGGTGGACCGGCTCGCGCGCGAGCACGGCATCGCGTGCTTTCACGCCCCGAACTTCGCCCTGGGTGCCGTCCTGATGATGCGGTTCGCCGCGGAGGCCGCGAAGCTGATGCCGCGCGCGGAGATCGTCGAGCTCCACAACGAGGCGAAGCGGGACGCCCCCTCCGGAACGGCGAAGGCGACCGCCGCGCTCGTCGGCGGCGACCCCCGGATCCACTCCGTCCGCCTGCCGGGACTCGTCGCCCACCAGGAGGTCCTCTTCGGGGACGAGGGCCAGCTGCTGACGATCCGCCACGACACGTACTCGCGCGACGCCTTCGTCCCCGGCGTTCTGCTCGCGCTCGCGAAGCTGCCGGACCTGCCCCCGGGGCTCACGGTCGGGCTCGACTCGCTGCTCTAGACTACGGCCCGGTGTTCGGCGAGGTCCTGACCGCGATCGTGACGCCGTTCAAGGACGACGGCTCGGTCGACTACGAGCGGTTCCGCGACCTGATGTCGCACCTGCTGGACAACGGCTCGGACGGCTTCGTCGTCGCCGGCACCACCGGCGAGAGCCCGAACCTGTCCGACGACGAGCGGCTGGAGCTCTTCCGCGTCGCGCTCGACACGGTCGCCGGTCGCGGCACGGTCGTCGCGGGCACAGGCACGTACTCGACGGCGCATTCCGTCCACCTGACGCGCGCGGCCGACGAGCTCGGCGTCGACGGCTTCCTCGTCGTGACGCCGTACTACAACAAGCCGCCGCCACGGGGGATCGTGGAGCACTTCAAGGCGATCGCGGCCGAGAGTGACAAGCCGATCGTCGCCTACAACATCCCCGGCCGGGTGGTTGTCAACATCGAGCCCGACACGATGGCCGAGCTGGCCGAGATCCCGACCGTGCGCGCCGTGAAGCAGGCGAACGACGACCTGGAGCAGGCGCGGCGCATCCTCGCCGAGACCGACCTCGACCTCTACGCGGGCGACGACAACCTGATCTATCCGTTCCTCGAGTTGGGCGGGATCGGCGGGGTCTGCGTGCACACGCACGTCGTCGGGCCGCAGGTGAAGGAGATGATCGCCGCCTTCCGCAGCGGTGACGCCGATACCGCGAAGCGCCTGGAGGGCGAGCTCGAGCCGGCCTATGACCTCCTCAAGGTGCAGACGAACCCGATCGCGATCAAGGCGGCGTTGAACCTCCTTGGCCTGGAGGTCGGCGGGCTGCGGCTGCCGATGGTCGAGGCGAACGAGGACGAGGTGGCGCAGGTACGCGACTGCCTCGAGCGGCTCCGGCTGCTGCAGCCGGTAGCCGCCTAGCTCACCGAAGCGAGCTTCGGCAGGACCGGCTCGGCCGGTCGCCTGGCGAGCGCAAGCCCGATGTCGTCGAGCGTCTCGTGCAACGCGAGCTCGACGTGGCGCGGCGGGAGCCGAGGCGCCTCGAGCACGAGGAACCCGGCGAGGATGCTGCTGTCCCGTCGTAGCGGGAGGGCGAGCGCAACGCCGTCGCGACCGCCGAGCTCCGCGCCGGGTGCCACGATCAGGTCTGCTCCCGACTCGGCCTCTCGGACGAGCCAGCTCATCAACGCCGGCTCGCGCGGGCCCTCGCCGCGAGACTGCTCGATCCGACCTCCGAGGCCGTCCTCGTCCCACGCTACCAGGCAAGCAAAAGAGACAGGCCACGCCCGGCCGAGGCCGTCCACGAGCTCATCGAAGAGCGCCGGGCGGCTCGGTGCGTGCAGCGCGCGGCGCAAGGTGTCGGTCAACCGCTCGGAGCGGGCTCGCGCGAGCGTGCGCAGCAGCACGCCTACGACCGCGGCGACGGCACCGACGACGGCGAGCCACCGCTGGTCGAAGCCGAGCCCCGCCAGGGCGAGCGCGACGCCGCCGAACGCGAGCAGCTCGGGGCGCTGCTTGAGGTCGCGGCCACCGGGGACGGCGCCGAGCCTGGTCGAGGCCGACGCGCCGCGGATCTGCGCGAGCTCCTCGGGCGTCAGCACCTCCTGCGGGTCGAGCCCGCGCTCGACCGCGACGAACGCCTTCGCGACGGCCGGATGGAACTGTGACCCCACGTTTCGCTCGATCTCGTCCAACGCCTGCTCGCGGGTGAGCCCTGGCCGGTACGGGCGATCGGTGGTCATCGCGTCGAAGCTGTCGGCGACGATCAGGAAGTGCGAGGCGAGCGGCAGGTCGTCCGCGCGCACGCCGTAGTAGCCGCCGCCGTCCATCCGTTCGTGGTGGAGCTCGACCGCGCGCGCCTGGGTCGCGACGAACTCGAACCGCTGCAGGAGCCGGGCGGAGAGCCGCGGATGGCGCCGCATCGCGGCCCACTCCATGCCGTCGAGGCGGCCCGGCTTCCGGAGGACGTTCGAGTCGACGGCGACCTTGCCGAGATCGTGCAGGCGGCCCGCCCAGCGGAGCCTGTCGATGTCCGAGAAGGGAAGCTGGAGCGCGCGGGCGAGCCGGTCGATCGAGGCGGCGACGCGGATCGAGTGGCGATAGGTCGACGGGTCGCGCTCGTCGACGATGTTCGCGAACGTCTCGAGGGCGCGGAGGGTCTCCCGCTGGAGCCGGTTGACGCGCAGCTGGCCCTGCTGGACGACGATCGCGATCGGGACGATCACGAGCACGTTCCAGGAGTGGCCGTAGGACAGCAGCGCCACGGCCGCGCCGAGCGCCACCTCGCCGGCCGCGGCAGGCAGGGACGGCTCGAACGCCTCGCGCTCGAGCACGACGTCGACCAGGAGTGCGCGGACGGTGAGATAGGCGACGCCGAGCAGGACGAGCGGGACGAGGTCGTCGAGCAGCTGAAGGCTCCCGGTCTCGCCGCCGGCGAGCTGAAAGGCGACGCCGCCCGCGAGCGCCGCCAGCGCGGACGCGGACGCCGTGTAGGCGGCCGTGCGGGCCCTGGCGCAGCGGAAGGCCGCGCCGGCGACCGCGCCGGCCGCGGCGACGAGCACACCTGCCCATGTGCCGAGCACCAGCAGCGCCGCGACCGCGACGGCCGCCGCGAGCCGGAGCCGGTGGCTCTCCACGGGCTCGCGTGACCGCTCCCGCTCGGACTCCTCGAAGAGCTCGACCAGGATCGCTGCGGCCAGGAACAGCGCGAACGGCGTCAGCGCGACGTGCTGCGCCTTCCAGAGGGATGCGAGCACGGCGACGCCCGCGAGGGCGATCGTGCCGAGGACAGCGCGAGACGGCCGCATACCGCCTCTATCGGCTGTGACCCTCGTGCGCCTTACACTTGGCGCGTGGACGGCACCTGCCGCATCGTGGCCCTCGGCGGCCTTGGAGAGGTCGGCAAGAACCTGACGGTCTATGAGGCCGAGGGTTCGATCGTCGTCGTCGACGCGGGCCTGGCGTTCCCTCGCGACGAGCACCTCGGCGTCGACCTCGTGCTGCCGGACTTCTCGTACCTGCGCGAGCACGCGGACGCGATCCGCGCCGTCATCCTGACCCACGGCCACGAGGACCACGTCGGCGGCCTGCCGTACCTCATGCGCGAGGTCGACATCCCGGAGGTCTGGGCGACGCGGCTCACGCTCGGGCTCGTGAAGTCGAAGCTCGACGAGCACGGCCTGCTCCGGGCCGCCGAGCTGCTCGAGATCCACCCGGACGACCCGCCGCGCTCCGCCGGAGCCTTCCAGATCGAGTTCGTGCGCATGGCGCATTCGATCCCGGACTCGGTCGCCGTCGTGCTGGAGACGCCCGGCGGGCGGATCGTCCACACGGGCGACTACAAGCTCGACCACACCCCGGTCGACGGCCTGAAGACCGACGTCGGCCGTCTGGCGGAGCTCGGCAACGCCGGCGTCCACCTCCTGCTGGGCGACTCGACCAACGCCGAGCGGCCGGGGTTCACCGCCTCCGAGCGGGTGGTCGGCGAAGCGTTCCGCCAGATCATCCCGCTGCGCCGGGGCCGCGTCCTCGTCTCCTCCTTCGCCTCGAACGTGCACCGGATCCAGCAGGCGGTCGACGTGGCGGTCCAGACCGGGCGGAAGGTGTGCATCGTCGGCCGGTCGATGCGGAAGAACGCGAACATCGCCCGCAACCTCGGCTACATGGACGTTCCGGAGGACTCCCTCGTCCGGCCGGCCGATCTCGACGAGCTGCCGCCGCACGAGCAGCTGATCGTCTGCACCGGCTCGCAGGGTGAGCCGCTGTCGGCGCTGACGCGGATCGCGTACAACGACCACCCGACCATCCACGTCGAGCGCGGCGACACCGTGATCATCTCGGCCAAGCCCGTCCCGGGGAACGAGCTGCGCGTCCACGACGCGATCAACCAGCTGGCGAAGCGCGGGGCGGAGGTGCTGCACCAGGAGATCGCCCCGGTGCACGTCTCCGGGCACGCCTGCTCTGAGGAGATCCGCACGGTCATCTCGCTGCTGCGGCCGCACGCGGTGATGCCCGTGCACGGCGAGTACCGCATGCAGGCGGCGCACGCGCAGCTGGCGCGGGACGCAGGCGTCCCCGCGGGCTCGATCGTCATGGCGGAGAACGGCACCGTGGTCGAGCTCTCGAGCTCCGGCGCGCGCATCGTCGACCAGATCGAGCCGGGCGTCACCTTCGTCGACGGGCTCGGGGTCGGCGACGTCCACGATGTCGCGCTGCGCGACCGGCGGCGGCTGTCCGAGGACGGCGTCCTGATCATCGTCGCGACGCTGGCGGCCACGAACGGCGGCTCGGCCGGGCCGCCAGAGCTGATCTCGCGCGGCTTCGGCGACGACGCGGGGCCGCTGCTGGACGAGCTCCGCGAGGAGGCAGACCGCGTCCTCCAGCGGTGCCTCGCCGACGAGATCAGCGAGATCAAGCTGCTCCAGGAGCACCTGCACGACGAGGTAGGCCAGCTCGTCTACGACCGCACCCGTCGACGGCCGATGATTCTTCCTGTAGTTGTAGAGGTGTGATCGTGATCCCTGACATCGGCTCGACCGGTCAGTTCAGACGCGCGCACGGGCAGAGCCCGCACGCGCTGAGGACAGCACCGCCAGCGGCGCCTTAGGGTGTAATGGCAATTCGAGCGAGAGAGCCGGGTTGGGCGGACGTCCTGGTGGACCACGCCGCCGACTGGGCGACGTCGCGCCGCCTGATCGGCCAGCTCGCCGCCTGCGAGGCGGCCGCGCTCGCGTTCTGCCGGCTGCTGGAGCGCTGGGCCCGCGGCGATGCCGCGCCGTCGACCGCCGGTGCCAGGGAGGCCGCTCTGCGTCATGCAGCCGACCGTGTCGAAACCGCGCTCGTGGGGCTGGAGCGCCCGCTCGACCGGTACCTGCTCGAGCTGGAGGCCGACCGGGCGGAAGGCCGGTCGTGGTACGGCGGCCCCGGCGCGGGCGAGCTGCTCGAGTGGGCGCCGGTGCTGAAGCGTGCGGGCGTCCACGCCTCGCCGGTCCGGGTCGCACAGGCATACCTGGAGCTGGCGGTGCTCGTGCGCGCCCTCCAGGGTCTCGCCGACATGGCTCGCATGGACGCCACGCCCGACCGCTCCTCGCTCTGGGCCGGCCTCTTCGACCTACGCGAGAATCTCGAGCGCGCCGCCGAGGACCTGCGCGCGCTCGCCGCCTGAGCTCCGTCAAAAGTCCGGCAGGCCGCTGCGCTTTCAGGCGCTAGGGTCGGCGCGTGGCACGCCAGTCCCTGACCGTCGTCGGCTCGATCAACCTCGACCTCGTCGCGCGTGTCGAGCGGCTGCCCAGACCGGGGGAGACGCTGACCGACGCCACGCTCGACCGCATCCCGGGCGGCAAGGGAGCAAACCAGGCCGTCGCCGCGGCACGGCTCGGCGCGGAGGTGCGCATGATCGGGTGCGTCGGCGCCGACGCGTTCGCCGCGGAAGCCCTCACGGGCCTTCGGGAAGCGGACGTCGACCTCGACGTGCGCGAGGTCGACGCGTCGACAGGGATCGCCGTCATCCTCGTCGCCGCCGACGGCGAGAACCAGATCGTCGTCGTCCCGGGCGCGAACGCCGAGGTGGGGGAGTTCGGGCTCGACGGGCCGGCGCTGTGCCAGCTCGAGATCCCGGACCGGGCGGTCGAGGACGCGCACGCCCAGGCCGAGTGGCTCTGCGTCAACGCCGCTCCGGCACGCCGACTCACCGTCGAGCCGGACCTCGTGGTCGCGAACCGCTTCGAGCTGGAGGAGATCGGCGAACAGCCCGGCCTCGTCGCGCTCACGCTCGGCGAGGAGGGCGCCGTCCTGCTCGAGGGCGGTCGCGAGGTCGCCCGCGCGCGACCGCCGCACGTCGAGGCCGTCGACGGGACCGCCGCGGGGGACGCGTTCACGGCGTGCCTCGTCGTCTCGCTGCTCGAGGGACGGGACCGCGAGGAAGCCCTCCTTCGGGCCTGCGCGGCCGGCGCGCTCGCCGCGTCGCGGTTCGGCGCGCAACCGTCACTGCCGACCGCCGAAGAGGTAGACGCGATACTGCGGCGCTGATGGCCACGAAGATCCTCCTCGACTGCGACCCGGGGCACGACGACGCGATCGCGCTCCTGCTCGCGCTCGGCTCGCCCGAGCTCGAGCTGCTCGGCGTCACGACGGTCGCCGGGAACCAGACGCTGGAGAAGACGACCGCGAACGCCCTGCGGGTGCTCGAGCACGTCGGGCGGGAGGACGTCCCGGTCGCCGCCGGCGCCGACCGGCCGCTCGTGCGCGAGGCGCACGTGGCCGCCAACGTCCACGGGGAGACCGGACTCGACGGGCCGGACCTGCCGCCGGCCCGCGGCAAGCCCGTCGACCAGCACGCGGTCGAGTTTCTCGCGGAGCACATCGGGCCCGACGTCGTGCTCGTCCCGGTCGGCCCGCTGACGAACGTCGCGCTCCTCCTCGCGCGGTACCCCGAGCACGCGGCCGCAGCGGATCGTCCTGATGGGCGGCGCGATCGCCGAGGGGAACGTCACCCCGGCCGCCGAGTTCAACATCTGGGCCGATCCGGAGGCGGCGGCGCGCGTCTTCACCAGCGGGATCGACCTGACGATGGTCGGCCTCGACGTCACGCACAAGGCGCTGTTCACGCCGCGCCACGCCGAGCGCCTCGAGGGCCGTGCCGGGACGATGGTGCGCGAGCTGCTCGGCTTCTATGGCCGCTTCCACTCGGACGTCTACGGCTTCGACGGCTCGCCGATCCACGACGCCCTTGCCGTCGCGACGGTCGTCCGGCCGGACCTCGTCGAGACGAGGGAGCGCGGCGTCGAGATCGACACCGGCCCCGAGCTCTCGCGTGGGCGCACGTATGTCGACCTCTGGGGCCGGGCCAAGTGGGAGCCGAACTGCCACGTCTGCGTCGACGTCGACGCCGAGGGCTTCTGCGAGCTCCTGATCGAGCGGATCAACGGCCTGGGATGAGCCTCGTCTTCGCCGCGATCGCCCCGCACGGCACCCTCGCCGTCCCCGAGGCGCCCGACGCCGCCGTCGACGGGGCGGAGAAGACGCAGGCGGCGATGGAGGAGCTGTCGCGGCGGTTCGCCGCTGCATCCCCCGACTCCACGATCGTCCTGACCCCGCACAACGTCCACGTCGAAGGCCACTTCGCCGTCCTCGTCGCCGCGACCGCCGCCGGCACGCTCGCCGACTGGGACGCGCCTGCGGTTGGGCTGACCTGCCGGCTCGACGCGAACCTCGCGGGGGCCGTGCTGGAGGCGCTGCGCGCCGACGGGATTCCGGTCGTCGGCGTGAGCTACGGCGCCAACGACAGCACCGCCGCGACGGCCCCGCTCGACTGGGGCGCCCTGATCCCGCTGTGGTTCATGGGCGGCCGGTCCGACCCGCAGGTCCCCGCCGTCGTCGCCAGCCCGGCGCGGGACCGCCCGTGGGAGGAGCATGTGCGTGCAGGCGCGGCGATCGCGCGCGCGGCGGAGGCGTCGGGCAAGCGCGTCGCCCTGATCGCCAGCGCCGACCACGGCCACGCACACGACGCCGACGGGCCGTACGGTTTCGACCCGGCGGCGGGGCAGTACGACGGCCGGATGGTCGAGCTCGTCGAGGGCCACCGGCTTGCCGACTTGCTCGGTTTCGACCCGGCGTTCGTGGACGCTGCGAAGGCCGACAGCTTCTGGCAGCTTCTGCTCTTGCACGGCGCGCTCGAGGCTGTGGGCGACTGGCGCCACGAGCTGCTCTCGTACGAGGCGCCGACGTACTTCGGGATGCTCTGCGCCGCCTACCAGCGGTAGCGCCTCAACGCCTCCTGCCGACCCCCGGCGCGCTATCGTCGCCCGCCATGTCCCCGTGTCCTGCGGCCGTGGACCGGGAACCGCTGACGCCGGAATTGGTGCTGGTGGCGCCTCCCGAGGTCGCGCGTCTCGAACGTGCGCGTCTACCGGATCCCTCGATCCCGTTCTGGGTCTCGGCAATCGCAGCCTTCGAGGAGCCGGATGGGCGTGGCGAGGAGATCAGGCACGAAGTCGCCACAAACCTGTCCGCTCGACGGGTAGAAGGCCGGACTGGACCGCGGTACCGTCCAATGAGGCGCTGGGGAGGCGCCAGCGGGTCTAAAGCGACCTGCGTTTTGAGCCGACATCGCAGGAGGAGTGCGGCAATCTCTTGGAGTCCTCCCATGAATGCCCGACGCGACGCCGGTCGCGTGCGTCCGCTTGCGCTGGCGCTCGTGGCGCTGCTCGGCATGGGGATCGCGCTGCTGATGGTTCGCCCACACGGCGAGCCCGTCACGGCCGCCAAGGCGCCCCAGAAGTCCGTCCTGAGCTCGTTCGCCCCCGCGGCGAAAGTGGCGGCGCACGCAGTGCCCGCCGTGCCAAAGCCCGCCGCCTCGCCGACCGTCACCGTGTCGCCCGCGGTCGAGGCACCGCGGAGCCGGCCCGCGCACGCCGTTCGTGAGGGCAGCGTCGAGGTCGAGCAGGCGAGCAGGCCGCCGAAGCATGCGCCGCCGGCCGAGCTCCCCGGTCAGGCAACGACTGACACGCGCGTCTCCGCCGAAACGCCGCCGCCTCCGCCTGAGCCCCTCGCACTCTCCGACGTGCGCGTGATCGCCACGTCGTCCTCGAGCGTCCAGATCGCCTTCCACTCGAACCTGCCGGCCGAGACGCGCGCCTCGTACGGGATCGACACGCCCGCCGTCTGGACGGCGCCGGAGCCGAGCGGCACGCTCGACCACCAGGCGACGATCACCGGCCTCGCCTTCTCGACGACGTACCAGGTCTGGCTGCACGCGGTCGACCAGTGGAACCAGACGCAGACCGTCGGCATGAGTGTCACGACGCAGCCGATGGGCAACCGGACGACCGCGACCACGAGCGCCGATCGGATCCTCCTCGACGGGGAGCCGTTCTTCCCGCTCGCCGTGTGGGGCCAGTGCTCCGACGGCCTGAACTCGAGCGTCGCCGACGGGATCAACCTCTTCATGGGCGACGGCTGCGGCGGCATCAACCAGGACCGCGCGCTCGCGGCCCACGTCGGCGGCCGCGCCTACTCGATCGTCGACGCCGACAACGCACAGGTCGGCGGCCGCGGCGTGATCGGCTGGTACTTCCCGGACGAGTGGGACGCCTTCCTCGAGAGCGACGTCACGCGCGCCGACCTCGCCCCGAGCATCCCCGACGGCCAGCCGGGGAAGCTCAGCTTCCTCACGCTGACGAACCACTTCTACAGCCACGCGGCGCCGCTGCCCCAGGGCAAGGGGATGTACCCGCTGCTCTACTCGCTCGCCGACGTCGTCGGCTTCGACCTCTACCCGCTGCAGGTGTGGTGCAAGCCCGCGTTCGGCGACGTCCTGGACGCGCAGCACGAGCTGAGCGTCGCGACGGGCGGCAAGCCGACGTTCCAGTGGATCGAGGTCGCGCCGATGGAGCATCAGTGCCGAGAGAACCCGGCGCTCGACCCGACGGCCGCGACCGTGCGCGCGGAGACCTGGCTCGCGATCGCCGGCGGCGCCGACGGGATCGGTTACTTCCCGAACCGCTGGAGAGGCGCGATCGGCAACGAGATCGGGCGGACGAACCGGGAGATCCAGTCGCTCGCGCCCGCACTGCTCGCACCTCAGGTTCCCGCGTCCTCGGACGCTCCCGCTGTGCGGGTCTCGGCGCGGTCGCTCAACGGCGCGCTGTACGTGATCGCCGTCAACACGGGCTACGACACGGCGCAGGCGAAGATCTCGGTCGACGGGATCGCAGGGCGCTCGGCCACCGTCGTCGACGACGGCGCCGTGGTCGGCTCGGACGACACCGGCTTCTCCGACACCTTCGGTCCGCTCGCGGCCAAGGTGTACGTGATCCCGCCTCAGGGCTGGTAGCGGAGGAGTCTCTAGCGGAGCGTCGCTCGTCGTCGGGGTGCGACGGTCGTTCCGAGGCAAGGACGCAGGGAGCTCGCGTAGCCGAGGCTACGGGTGCGACTGAGGACGCAGCCTCGGGGCGAGCGGCGCGGCCCGACGGCACAGCTACGGTTCGCTAGGGGCTCCTACTAGTAGGAGCGGCACGTTCGGCGGCGAAGGAGCCGCCATGGCGCGCCGCCGCAAGAAGCGCACCCTCAGGCCGCGCGTGCCCTCGCGCATCCGCCGCAGGACCCGGAAGCGAGCCGTGGGTGGCCCGCAGCACGCCGAGCTGATCGGGCTCGGCCTTGTCGCGCTCGGCCTGTTCCTCGCCTCGATCCTCTACCTCGGCTGGGGCGGCGGCATGGTCGGCGGCTGGCTCGGCGACGGCTTCGAGGCGACGCTCGGCGCCGCGGCGTACGTCGCGCCGGTCGCGTTCGTCACGATCGGGGCGCTGATGGTGGCGCGTAGCGCGCTCGTGGACGTGCGGCCGTTCCGGACCGGCCTCGCCGTCACGACCGTCGGGCTGCTGATGCTGCTCGGGTCAGCGCACGGGGGCGCCGCGGGGAGCGGGCTCGGCGAGATCTTCGGCCTCATGCTCGGCTCGACCGGTGTCGCGATCGTCGGCGCGCTGGCACTCGTCGTCGGGACGCTGCTCCTGACCGGCGCGTCGGCGGGAGCGCTCCTCCGCCGCAGCGGCCACGCTGTCAAGCGAGCCCACACGAAGGCGAGAGAAGCTCGCCACCACGAGCGAGCCGCGCCGACAGCGACCGTCGTCCCGCTGCGCCCGCACGATCCGCCGGTCGACGCCGTGCACGACTTCCCGGACGTCGTGGGGGAGACGCAGCCGCCGCCGCTCCTCGTGGAGACCGAGCCGGACGAGCCCGACCAGCCGAGCCTGTTCGACGTCACCGCCGAGACGACCCACGAGGAGTACACCCTCCCCGACCGCGCGATCCTGCGCCGCGCGCCGGTGGCCAAGGACGCCGGCGGCGACGTCGCCGAGCGGACGGCCGCCGCGCTCGTCCAGACGCTCGCCCACTTCGGCGTCCAGGCGACGATCGTCGGCCAGATCTCCGGCCCGCGGGTGACGCGCTACGAGCTCCAGCTCGCGCCGGGGACGAAGGTGTCGAAGGTCGCGGCGCTCAAGGACGACCTCTCGTACGCCCTTGCCACGACGGAGATCCGGATCCTCGCGCCGATCCCCGGGAAGCAGGCGGTCGGGGTCGAGTTGCCCAACCTCAGCCCGAACCTCGTCACCCTCGGCGACATCTTCGACGACCTCCCGTCCACGGCCAGCCCGCTCGCGGTGTGGCTCGGCAAGGACATCTCCGGCACGGCGGTCTGGACCGATCTCGCGCGGATGCCGCACCTCCTGATCGCCGGGACGACCGGCTCGGGCAAGTCCGGCTGCATCAACACCCTGCTGACCTCGATCCTGCTGAGGTCGACACCGGACGACGTGCGCATGATCCTGATCGACCCGAAGCGGATCGAGCTGGGGTTCTACGAGTCGATCCCGCATCTGCTGACGCCCGTCGTCTCGAGCCCGAAGCAGGCGGCCGCGGCGCTCGCGAACGTCGTGGGGGAGATGGAGCGCCGCTACGAGAAGCTCTCGATCCTGCGGGCACGCAACCTTCCCGAGGCGAACCGGTCGCTGCGCCAGCGCGGCGAGCAGAGCCTCCCGTACCTCCTGGTCGTGATCGACGAGCTCGCGGACCTGATGATGATCTCGCCGCAGGAAGTGGAGGACGCCGTCATCCGCCTCGCGCAGAAGTCCCGCGCGGTCGGGATCCACCTCGTCCTCGCGACCCAGCGGCCGTCGGTGGACGTGATCACCGGGATGATCAAGGCCAACGTCCCGTCGCGGATCGCGTTCGCCGTGTCGAGCCAGACCGACTCGCGGGTCATCCTCGACCAGGCCGGCGCTGAGAGCCTGCTCGGCCAGGGCGACATGCTGTTCAAGCCGCTCGGCACCTCCAGGCTCCAGCGCGTCCAGGGCGCCTACGTCTCGGAGGAGGAGATCGCGCTGGTCGTCGAGCAGTGCCGCCACCAGCGGGAGCAGGAGCTCGACGAGTCGCTGCTGGAGCTCCCCGAGGTTTTCGAGGCGGACGTGGACGCCGACGACGGTGAGTTCGACCCGGACGAGGACCCGCTGCTCGACAAGGCGATCGAGATCGTCGTCCAGACACAAACGGCGTCCGTCTCGCTCCTCCAGCGGCGTCTGCGCGTCGGCTACACGCGCGCCGGCCGCCTGATCGACATGCTGGAGCGGCGCGGGATCATCTCTGGCTACGAGGGCTCCAAGCCCCGCCGGGTCCTCGTCGGCGAGGGGGAGCTCGACCGCGTGGCCGGCGGCTAGGGGGTTCCTCATCTTCCAACTAAAGGGCTAGGATCCGCGTCATATCGGGTGCTGGCAGTTTCACTTCAGGAGGAGGGAGAACAGCTTGAGAGGCAAGAAACTCGCGCTTGCCGCTGCGGTTGCGGCGCTCGCGCTTACCGCCCTCGCGGGTGGCGCCGCGGCGATGACGAACTTCGCCGCCGGCTCACCGTCCACGAAGGCGCCTGCGAACGCCGGGAAGGCGAACGCGAAGTTCAAGGTCGGCCTCGTGACGGACATCGGCGGCCTGAACGACCGTGGTTTCAACCAGCTCGCGAACCAGGGTCTGCAGCGGGCGGTGCGGCAGCTGAAGGTGCAGGGTCGTGTCCTGATCTCGACGAGCGAGCAGGACTACATCCCGAACTTCACGTCGCTGGTACGGGCGGGCTACAACCTGATCATCGGCGTCGGCTTCCTGCAGACCGACGCGATCGCGACCGTGGCGAGTCAGTTCCCAAGGTCACATTTCGCCATCGTGGACGTCGACGTCAACGGGTACAAGACGAAGCCGACGAACATTCAGGGCCTGCTCTTCAAGGAGCAGGAGGTCGGCTATCTCGCCGGGTGGCTTGCCGCCCTCAAGGCGAAGGGCAAGGGCCGCGTGGTCGGCTCCGTCGGCGGCATCAAGATCCCGCCGGTCGACCGGTTCATCGCCGGGTATCAGGCCGGTGCGAAGAAGGCCGTGCCGGGCACGAAGACGCTCAACGGCTACTCGCAGAACTTCACCGCGCAGGACAAGTGCAAGGAGGTCGCGCTCGGTGAGATCGGCCAGGGTGCCTCGGTCATCTTCCAGGTGGCCGGCGGCTGCGGACTCGGCGCGCTCGACGCGGCGAAGTCGAAGGGCCTCTGCGGCATCGGCGTCGACAACGACCAGCGGTTCCTCGGGCCGCACATCCTGACCAGCGCGCGCAAGAAGGTCGACCAGGCGGTGTACCTGGAGATCAAGGCGGCGAAGAGCGGGAAGTACAGGGGCGGAGTCAACAACGTCTTCGGCCTGAAGAACGGCGGAGTCGCTCTCGGCAAGTTCGGTGCCGGCGCGTGCGGCGTGACTGCCGCGCAGAAGAAGGCGCTCAACCGTGGTCGCCGCTGATGATCAAGCAGGGCAAGATCAAGCCACCGTCGGTCGTCCCTTAACGAACCACCGTCGGGAGGGCGGGTGAAGTCACCCGCCCTCCTGGCACCTCCGTAAGATCACTCGGGTGAGCGGCCCCGACGGCGTCCCGGTCCTCGAGCTGCGCGGCATCACGAAGCGCTTCCCGGGGATCCTCGCCAACGACCACATCGATCTCGACCTCGAGCGGGGCGAGGTGCACGCGCTGCTGGGCGAGAACGGCGCGGGGAAGTCGACGCTGATGAACGTCCTCTACGGGCTCTACCACCCGGACGAGGGCGAGATCCTCATCAACGGGAAGCCGATCTCGCTCGGCTCGACGAAGGACGCGATCGACGCCGGGATCGGGATGGTGCACCAGCACTTCATGCTCGTCCCGGTGATGAGCGTCGCGGAGAACATCGTGCTCGCGACCGAGCCGACCACCGCCGGCGTCCTGCTCGACTACGACACCGCGCGCAGCCGCGTCCGCGCCCTCGCCAACACGTTCAAGTTCGCCGTCGACCCCGACGTCCGGGTCGAGGACATCACGGTCGGTCAGCAGCAGCGCGTCGAGATCTTGAAGGCGCTGTATCGCAACGCCGACATCCTCATCCTCGACGAGCCGACCGCCGTGCTGACGCCGCAGGAGTCGCACGAGCTGTTCCAGATCCTCAAGACCCTGACCCAGGAGGGGATGTCGATCATCTTCATCAGCCACAAGCTGAACGAGGTGCTCGAGATCGCCGACCGGATCACCGTGCTGCGCCGCGGGCGGAAGATCGACACCGTCCCGCGCGAGGGCGCCACGACGGAGGGCCTCGCCCGGCTGATGGTCGGCCGGGAGGTGCTCCTGCGCGTGGAGAAGGAGCAGGCAAAGCCGGGGGACGTCCTCCTCGACGTGGAGGACCTGCGCGTGCGGGACGACCGCGATCTCGAGGCGGTCCGTGGCATCTCCTTGCAGGTGCGCGCGGGGGAGATCGTCGGCGTCGCCGGCGTCGACAACAACGGCCAGAGCGAGTTGATCGACGCCATCGCGGGCCTCCGGAAGCAGGTCTCGGGCCACGTCCGGATCGCGGACCGCGACGTGACCGGCGCCAGCGCGAGGACGATCCTCGACAGAGGGCTCGGGCACATCCCCGAGGACCGGCAGCGGCGCGGCCTCGTGCTCGAGTTCTCGATTGCGGAGAACGCGGCCCTGGAGGACTACCGCCGGCCGCCCGACTCGAGATTCGGGTGGCTCTACCCGAGCCGCCTGATCGCGAGGGCGGTGCGCCTGATCAAGGAGTTCGACGTCCGCGGCGGTGGCCCGCAGACGCGTGCCGGCGCGCTCTCCGGCGGCAACCAGCAGAAGCTCGTCGTCGGCCGCGAGGTGTCGCGCGACCCGAAGGTGCTGATCGCGGCCCAGCCGACGCGTGGCCTCGACGTCGGCGCGATCGAGTACGTGCACCGTCGCCTCGTCACCGAGCGCGACGAGGGCCGTGCGATCCTGCTCGTGTCGCTCGAGCTGGAGGAGATCCTCTCACTCTCCGACCGGATCCTCGTGATCTACGAGGGTCAGATCGTCGCCGAGTTCACGCCCGACGTCTCGGAGGACGAGATCGGCCTGGCGATGACCGGCGGCCGCGAGCGGGAGGCGGCGTGACGGCCACGTGAGCGACATCGTCTCTACGGGGCCTGGAGAGGACGCGCCGCCGCCGAGCACGCCTGGCGGAAGCGCCCCGAGCCCTGCGGCGCGCCTGGCCCTCTACCAGCGCGCGGGTGGGTTCATCACGCCGCTGCTGACCACGGTCCTCGCCTTCTTCATCGGCGGCCTCGTCGTCGCGGCGACCGGCCACAACCCGCTGTCGACGTACAAGGGGATCGCTCAGGGCACGGGCCTCGCCTGGTTCTTCCACTTCGGCAACTACCACATCGACGCTCCGTTCACGGATCACCACGTGTGGTTCTGGTGGAACACCTCCGACCTCAACACGAACGCGAGCAACCTCCAGCAGACGCTGCTGACGATGACGACGTTGATGCTGACCGGGCTCGCCGTCGCGTTCGCGTTCCGCTGCGGGATGTTCAACATCGGCGGGCAGGGCCAATACATCGTCGGCCAGACCATGGCCGTCATCGTCGGCGCGAAGGTCTCCAGCCTCGGCGGCCCGGCGCACATCGCCCTCGGGGTCGCGCTCGCCGCGCTCGGCGGAGCGATGTGGGCGGGGATCGCGGGCTTCCTCAAGGCGACCGTCGGCGCCCACGAGGTGATCTCCACGATCATGCTCAACTGGATCGCGATCTGGACCGCGGACTACTTATTCGGGAACGGCGGGCCGCTCCAATCGAGCACACAGGTGTTCAACCCGGTCTCCGACACCATCAACGACAGCGCCAAGCTGCCGGTGTTCTGGGGCGATCCGATCCTGCAGGGGCTCCACATCGGGTTCTTCATCGCGCTCTCGATGCTCGTCGTCTACTGGGTCACGCTGAACCGGACGACGCTCGGGTACGAGGTGCGCGCGGTCGGGTTCAACCCGGAGGCCGCGCGGTACGGCGGCATCTCGGTCCGACGCAACTACTTCCTCGCGATGGCGATCGCGGGCGCGTTCGCCGGCCTCGCCGGCGGGCTGGACATGCTCGGCTGGCAGTTTCGCCTCGCGACGGCGGACATTCACGCTCCGTCGATCGCGTTCATCGGCATCGCGGTCGCCCTCCTCGGCCGGAACACGGCGATCGGGATCTTCTTCAGCTCGCTCCTCTTCGCCGCGCTCACGATCGGGACGTCGACGCGCCAGCTCGACCCGGAGGTCTTCGACCCGAAGCTCGCGAGCAACCTGACGCTGATCATCCAGGGGCTGATCGTGCTCTTCGTCGGCGCGGACGTGCTGATCCTCTACCTCTGGCAGGCGAGGAAGAAGCTGCGACCGCGAAAGCGTGAGCCGGCAGCGGCGACAGAGCCCCTGACGGAGGCCGGGTCCTGAGTACCCTCGAATCGACTCCGACCTGGAACCAGCGCCTCCCGCGCGGGACCCGGCTGATCGGCTACATCGGGATCGTCCTCGGGCTGGTCGCGTTCTACGTCGCGCTGCCGCCCCTGGTCACGCGGGCCGTGTATGCGCCGCTCTCGCTCGGCTTCCTTGCCGTCGCCGCCGGGATCTTTGCCGTGACACGCGAGGAGAAGCGGCTCGGCTGGGGCGCGGTCGCCGCCGGGCTCCTGGGAATGATCGGCGGGATCCTGGCGATCCAGTCGAGCACGGATCACCTCCACCAGGCCGTGGAGTGGGGCGTTCTGACGGCGGCGACCTTCCGGTTCGCGACGCCCCTGATCTTCGCGGCGATGGGCGGGCTCCTCTGCGAGCGCAGCGGCGTCGTGAACATCGCCCTCGAGGGGATGATGCTCATGGGGGCGTTCTTCGGGATCTGGGGCGCCGACCAGACCGGGAGCTGGGAGCTCGGGCTCCTGATCGCGATGGCGGCAGGCGGTGGGATGGCCCTGATCCACGCGTTCTTCTGCATCAACCTACGCGCCGACCAGATCGTGGTCGGCACTGCGCTCAACTTCCTCGCGCTCGGGATCACCGGCTACTTCTTCATCTCCATCTACGGCGACCAGGGCCTGCAGACCGACTTCGGCATCCCCGACTGGCCGCACCTGCACTTCCTGACCCACATCCCGTGGATCGGCCATTTCCTCTACGAGGCGTTCGGGCAGCTGAACCTGATGATCTGGCTCGCCTTCCTTCTGGTCGTCGTCATGCACATCCTCATGTTCCGGACGCCGCTCGGCCTGCGAATCCGCTCCGTGGGAGAGCATCCGCTCGCCGCCGACACGGTCGGCATCTCCGTCTACAAGACCCGGTACGCGGCCGTGATCGTGTCGGGGATGCTCGCAGCGCTGGGCGGTGCGTACCTCTCCGTCGGCGATGTGCACTCGTTCAACCAGGGAATGACCGACGGCCGCGGGTTCATCGCGCTGGCGGCGGTGATCTTCGGGAACTGGCGTCCGTTCGGCGCGTTCGGCGCGACCTGCCTCTTCGGTTTCGCGAGCGCGCTCGCGCTCGTCCGGCTTCCGTCGGCGTACGGGCAGTCCACCGGGACGCTCTTCCAGACGCTGCCGTACATCCTCACCCTGATCGCCGTGGCCGGCGTCATCGGCCGCTCGATCCCGCCCGCCGCCAGTGGACGGCCCTACAAAAAGCAGTAGCGCACGCGCCTGGGCCGCGATCGTCGTCGGCCTCGCCGGGGTCCTGACGATGCCCGCGGCGATCGACCTCGCCCGCCGGTCGCAGCGCATCGCGCTCATGGACGCCGCGTACGCGGTGCCGCTCGGCTTTCTCCTCGGGCTCGCTGCGCTGCTGCTGGGGAAGCGGGCCCGGGACAACCTCCGGTGGCTCCGCTTGCGGGAGGAGGGCACCGGGGCCGCGCGGGTCGGGATCGTTCTCGGGCTCCTCGCGGTCTGCCTCGCGCTGATCGGCGCGCTTTCCGTGGGGTTCTACGAGGCGTGGCTCGTGTACGAACGGCATCGCTGACCGTCCAAGGCGCGCCTCGGGCTCTACAATCGGCGGGCCGTGTTCGAGATCGGAACCAGCCTGCGCGAGGCGCGCCTCCGCCAGGGGCTCGACTTTCCCGAGCTCGAGCAGGCGACCAAGATTCGCGGCAAGTATCTCCGGGCGCTCGAGGACGAGGAGTTCGCGCTCCTGCCCGCGCAGACCTACGTCAAGGGCTTCCTACGCGCCTATGCGGACTATCTGGGCCTCGACGGCCAGCTCTACCTCGACGAGTACAACTCCCGCTACGTCGTCGGCGAGGACGATGCTCCCTTTCGGGCTCGCCGGACGTCGTCGTCGGCGCGGTCGCCGCGGGTCCAGTCGCGGGTTGTCGTCCTGACCCTGCTCGGCATCGCGCTGGTGACAGGGCTCGTGATCGTCGCCTGGACGCGCGGCGACCCCGAGGCGCAGCAGGTCGTCGGACTGACACAGCCGAGCTCGACGCCGGCGGCGACCGCCGTGCCGCGGACGCCGGCGCGTGTCAGGCTCGTGGTGCGCGCGTCGGTCGGCAGCTCATGGCTGCGCGTGCAACGGGGGTCGCGCGTGCTCTTCCAGAACTGGCTCGACCTCGGTCAGGCGCACGTGTTCACGGGCCGTTCGCTGCGTCTCGAGGCCCGGACGCCGGCCGCGCTCTCGCTGCGCCTGAACGGCCGGACCGTCCACTTCCCCGTCGGCGCTCGCGTCGTCGTGGTGACGCCCGGGGGACTCCGCGCCGTCGGGACGTAGCTTGACCCCACGCCCTCGGGGGACGCTGGTCATCACCGGGAGCGAGCTCGTCCGCGGCGACCGCACGGACCGAAACGGGCCGTTCCTCGCCGGCGAGTTGCTCCGGCTCGGGGTCGAGCCGGCCCGGATCGAGATCGTCGGCGACCGCGAGGACGAGCTGGAGGACGCGCTGCGCGACGGGCTGCGCGCCGACCTCTGCGTCGTCTCCGGCGGGCTCGGCCCGACGCACGACGACCGCACCGTAGAGCTCGTCGCGCGCGCCGCCGGGGTCGAGCTGCGCGTCGACGAGGGGCTCCACGAGGAGATCGGCGCAGTGTCGCGCGGCTTCGCGCAGCGGCTCGGCCGGCCGTACACGGACTTCGAGCCGGGCGTCCGGAAGCAGGCGACGATCCCGGTCGGTGCGCTGAGCCTCGGGCTCGCGGGGACGGCTCCCGGGCTCGTGCTGGAGGCCGGCGCGTGCGCGGTCGTCGTCTTGCCGGGGCCGCCGCCGGAGCTGCAGCGCCTCTGGCCGCGCGCGTTGGAGACCGAGCCGGTCCGCCGCGTGCTCGAGCGCGCGCAGGCGCCGGAACGCCGGCTGCTCCGCTTCTTCGGCGCGAGCGAGTCGGCCGTCGCCAAGGCGCTCGCCGACGCGGGCGGGGACGGCGACGGCGTCGAGGCGACCATCTGTGCGCGCGACTTCGAGATCCACGTCGACCTGATCGTCGAGCCGGGGGCCGAGGCAAGGGCGGACGGCCTCGAGGAGCGGCTCACGGAGCCGCTCGAGCGACACCTGTTCGCACGGGATGCCCGGCCGGTCGCCGCGCACGTCCTCGACCTGTGCCGCGCACGCGGGCTCACCCTCGCGACGGCCGAGTCGTGCACCGGTGGGATGGTGGCGGAGCGGATCACGGCCGTCCCGGGCGCCAGCGACGTGTTTCTCGCCGCCGTGGTGGCGTACTCGAACGACGTCAAGGAACGGGAGCTCGGGGTATCCGGCGGGGTGCTCGCGCGGCACGGGGCCGTCTCGGCGGAGACGGCGTCGGCGATGGCGGCCGGCGCGCGCGAGCGGCTCGGCGCGGACGTCGCGATCTCGGTGACCGGAATCGCGGGGCCGGACGGAGGCACCGAGGAGAAGCCCGTCGGGCTCGTCTACATCCACGTCGAGGGCCCCGACGGCGGGCGCGGCGTCGACTTCGTCTTCGGGAGCGACCGCGACTCGATCCGTCGCCGTGCGACGACGACGGCGCTCCATCTCGCGCGGCGTTTCCTGACACAGAGTCGCGACAGACACGTGTGAAAGTCGCCGGTAGCGTGGAGTCGCATGAATCGCTGCGGCTCTTCTGTGCGCTACGCCTCCCGGAGGATGTCCTCGACCGGCTGTCCGCCTGGCAGCACGAGCACGTCCGCTCCGCCAGGGCGGTCACGCGGGCGAACTTGCACGTCACGCTCGCCTTTCTCGGCCACAGGCCGGAGCACGAGCTGTCGGGAGTCCTCGACGCAACCCGTGAGGCCGCTGGGGGCGGCGCTCGTCCGATCCGGCTCGAGCCGCTCCGGTACCGCGAGACCCGGAGCGTCGGGATGCTCGTCCTCACGGACGAGGGTGGCGCTGCGGCCGCGGTCGCGGCCGATCTGCACGGCCGCCTCGAGGCGCTCGGCGTCTACCGGCGCGAGCAGCGGCCGTGGCTGCCGCACCTCACCGTCGCCCGTTTCCGTCAACGTCCGCGGCTCACGCCGCCTGTGCCGCAGCTCGGCCCGTTCAGTCCGTCCGATGCTGCTGTTTACCTTTCTCGGCTGCGGTCCTCGGGAGCGCAGTACGAGGTTGTCCAATCGTTTGCGCTAGGAGGTTGATTTCGGTGGATCGCGAGCAAGCACTGGACGTCGCTCTCGGCCAGATCGAGCGGCAGTTCGGCAAGGGCGCCGTGATGAAGATGAACGACCACGCAGCGGTGTCCATCGGCGCCGTCTCGACCGGCTCGCTCGCGCTCGACCTCGCCCTCGGCATCGGCGGGCTGCCGCGCGGCCGGATCGTCGAGGTCTTCGGCCCGGAGTCCTCGGGCAAGACGACGCTCGTCTACCACGTGATCGCGGAGGCGCAGCGCCGCGGCGGCATCTGCGCGTTCATCGACGCCGAGCACGCGATGGACCCGACCTACGCGAAGCGAATCGGCGTCAACATCGACGACCTGCTCGTGTCGCAGCCCGACACGGGCGAGCAGGCGCTCGAGATCACGGAGCTGCTGATCCGCTCGGGCGCCCTGGACATCGTCGCCATCGACTCCGTCGCCGCGCTGACGCCGAAGGCCGAGATCGAGGGGGAGATGGGCGACTCGCACGTCGGCCTCCAGGCCCGGCTCATGTCCCAGGCGCTGCGGAAGCTCGCCGGCACGCTCAACCGGACCGACACGATCTGTCTGTTCACGAACCAGCTGCGCGAGAAGATCGGCGTCATGTTCGGCAACCCGGAGACGACGCCGGGAGGCCGTGCGCTCAAGTTCTACTCGTCGGTCCGTCTCGACATCCGCCGGATCGAGACGCTCAAGGAGGGCGTCGAGGCGATCGGGAACCGCGTCCGCGTCAAGGTGGTCAAGAACAAGGTCGCGCCGCCGTTCAAGCAGGCCGAGTTCGACATCATCTACGGGTCGGGGATCTCGTGGGAGGGCACGGTGCTCGACGCGGCGCTGGAGCGGAAGGTGGTCCAGAAGTCGGGCTCGTACTTCAGCTTCGACGAGGAGCGGCTCGGCCAGGGGCGCCAGAACGCGACGGCGTTCCTCCGGGAGCATCCCGACGTCTGCGAGGGCGATCCTCGCGCGGATCCAGGTCGAGATCGGCCCCGAGCAGGTCGCGTCGGCGAGGCTGCTCCCGTCGGCCGGCGCGCCGGAGCAGAACGGGAAGCCCGTCGAGGAGGCGATCGCGGAAGAGGAAGCCGCCGCGACGTCCTGACATGCCGACCGTGACGGCGCTCCGCGAACGGGGCCGCCGCGTCGCGGTCGACCTCGACGGCGGAGCGTGGCGGACATTGCCGCTCGACGTCGTCGCCCGTGCCGGGCTCAGCGTCGGGCTCGAGCTCGACCGCCCGAGGCTGCGGCTCGTCCGGCGCGAGCTCCGGCGGGCGGAGGCGCTGGCGGTCGCAGGCCGCGCCCTCCGTGCCCGCGACCTCTCACAGCGGGCCCTCGGTGACCGGCTGGCGGCTCGCGTCGCGCCGGCTGCACGGGACGAGGCCCTGGCAACCCTCGTCCGTGCCGGCGCGATCGACGACCGCCGAGTCGCCGAGAACCGCGCCGCGGCGCTCGCGGAGCGTGGCTACGGCGACGCGGCCATCCGCCACGACCTGCGGCACAGGGGACTCGAGCCCGCGGATGTCGATGTGGCCGTCGCCGGTCTCGACCCGGAAGCCGAGCGCGCGACGGCGGTCGTGAGGCGCCGCGGGCCAGGCGAACGAACGGCGCGCTATCTGCACGCGCGAGGTTTCGGCGAGGACGCCGTGGCGGCCGCCCTGGAGCCCACTTTTGCGCCAGACCCCTGACCCGCGGTAGGATTCGGAGACCATCACGACGTTTTGCCTGCACAACGGACTATTCCGAATCTGAGATACGTGTCCCTCCGCGACCACAACCCCGACACCGAGAGACCTCAGCCAGCGGCCCTGTAGTCGACCGCCTCAACGAGCCGCGGTGTCGGCTCGCAGTACCCCGATTCGGGACGTTCCCCTGTCGGCTCCACGCCGGGATGGCGGCCGCGTCGCTCAGCCGCGGTCAACCGACCCAGGAGCCAGGCATGCTGATCGCACTCGGGACACTGGTCGGCCTCCTCCTCGGAGGGCTGGCCGTCTTTCTCGCGATCGGCGTGCTCGGGAAATCGCGCCTAGGGGAGGCGCGGCAGCTGCGGCGCCAGATCCTCGACGACGCCGAGCTCCAGGGCGAGACGATCCGCCGCGAGGCCGAGATCTCCGCCCGCGAGGACGCCGTGCGCCTGCGTGCGCAGATCGACACCGAGCTCTCCGACCATCGCAGCCGTATCGTCAAGGTCGAGGAGCGCGCGCTCGCGAAGGAGGAGGAGATCGACCGCAAGCTGACCGAGCTCGAGCGGCGCGAGCAGGGCCTCTCGGACCGCGAGACGCACCTCAAGCAGCTCCAGGAGGAGCAGAAGCAGGTGAAGGACAGGCAGCTCTCCGAGCTCGAGCGCATCGCCGGAATGACGGCGAACGAGGCGAAGCAGCATCTGCTCGAGCGGTCGGAGGATCTCGTGCGGCACGAGCTCGCGCGGCACGTGCGCCAGATGGAGGAGGAGGCGCGGGTCGAGGCCAAGCGCCGCGCCCGGAACCTCGTCGCTGACGCACTCCAGCGCGTCGCGGCCAGCCACGCGGCCGAGACGACCGTGTCCGTGATCGAGCTGCCGTCCGACGACATGAAGGGCCGCATCATCGGCCGAGAGGGACGCAACATCCGCTCGCTCGAGCACCTGACCGGGGTCGACTTCATCATCGACGACACGCCGCAGGCGGTCGTGCTCTCCTCCTTCGACGGGATCAGGCGCGAGGTCGCGAAGCTGACGCTCTCGAAGCTGATCGAGGACGGCCGCATCCACCCGGCGCGGATCGAGGACGCCTACTACCAGTCCAAGGCCGAGATCGAGGATCACATCGTCCAGGCGGGCGAGCAGGCGGTCTTCGAGGCCAACTGCGGCGAGTTCCACGAGGAGCTGGTGAAGGTGCTCGGGCGGCTCCGGTACCGCACGAGCTACGGGCAGAACGTCCTCAAGCACACGCTCGAGGTCGTCCACCTCGCTGGGATCATGGCGTCGGAGATCGGCGCGAGCGTGAAGGTGACGAGGCGCGCCGCGCTCCTCCACGACCTCGGCAAGGCGATGACGCACGAAGTCGAAGGCTCGCACGCGGCGATCTCGGCGCAACTCGCGCGCCGGTACGGCGAGTCGCAACACGTCGTCCACGCGATCGAGGCGCACCACTACGAGGTCGAGCCGCAGACGGTCGAGGCCGTGCTCCTCATCGCCGCCGATGCAATCTCGGCCTCACGGCCGGGCGCGCGCGGCGAGAGCCTCGAGCACTACATCAAGCGCCTCGAGGCGCTCGAGGAGCTCGCCGCCCAGAAGCACGGTGTGGAAAAGGTCTACGCCCTCCAGGCCGGGCGTGAGATCCGGGTGATCGTCCATCCGGGCGAGGTGGACGACGACGCCGCCGTGCTCCTGTCACACGAGATCGCGCGAGAGATCGAGGATCACCTCGAGTATCCGGGTCAGGTCAAGGTGACCGTGATCCGCGAGAGCCGCGCGGTCGACATCGCACGGAACGTCAGCAACGGCGGGCACAACGAGGCTCTCCAGCAGCCGGACGCAGCGGCCTAGGCTCGCCGCGCAAACGCGGCGACCGTGCCGAGGCCGATGTACACGGCCCCGGAGCCGTACCGCAGCGCCGCGCGCTTCCGCCTGAGCAGGCCGCCGACTGTTCCGGCGGCGAGCGCATAGAGCGAGTCGCTGACGAGCCCGAGGCCGACGAACAGCAGGCCCAGGACGAGCACCTGCGACCAGACGCTGCCGCGGTCGCGGTCGACGAACTGCGGCAGGAAGGCGAGGAAGAAGAGGGCCGTCTTCGGGTTGAGGATGTTGACGACGATCCCGCGGCCGAAGGCTCGGCGTAACGGCTCGGCTCGACGCTCGGCCTTCACCGCAGGTGTCCGCTCCAGCAGCTTCCGCACGCCGAGGTAGATCAGGTAGGCGGCGCCTGCGAACTTGACGACGCTGAAGGCGACGGAGGAGGCGACGATCAGCGCCGATAGCCCGGCCGTTGCCGCCGCGACGTGCACGAGGCTGCCGACGTGGATGCCGGCCACCGAGGCGAGGCCTGCGCGGCGGCCCTGCTCGGCGCTCTGGACGACGATGTAGAGCACGGCCGGTCCAGGGATGGCGAGCAGCGCGATCGCGGCGACGCAGAAGAGCCAGACGGCGGTCGAATCCGGAAAAGCCACGGGTACCATTCTTGCCCGTGCGCCGGTATCACGTGACCACGTTCGGCTGCCAGATGAACGCCCACGACAGCGAGCGGATCAAGGGCATGCTGGAGGAGCTCGGGCTGGGTGAGACGACCGTGCAGGAGGACGCGGACATCGTCGTCTTCAACACATGCACGATCCGGGAGAAGCCCGACACGCGCTTCGCAGCACACCTCGGGAACGCGATCGCGCGTAAGCGGGAGCGCCCGGACCTCGTTATCGCTGTCGGCGGCTGCTACGCGGAGGCTCAGCGCGACCGGCTGTTCGAGCTCTACCCGCAGGTCGACGTCGCGTTCGGCCCGGGGTCGATCCCGCACCTGGGCGAGTGGCTCGGCGCGGGCGGGTTCGGCGTGCCGCGCAGCAGCTTCGGCATCGCGGAGGAGCGTTCGTTCGCGGGTGAGCTCCCGATGCACCGCGAGCGGCCCTTCCAGGCGTGGCTGCAAATATCGATGGGGTGCAACTCCAGGTGCGCGTACTGCATCGTTCCGGCCGTCCGCGGCCGCGAGGTCAGTCGGCGCCCGGGCGAGATCGTCGCCGAGGTGACGCGGCTCGCGGTCGACGGCGTGCGCGAGCTCACGCTCCTCGGGCAGAACGTGAACTCGTGGGGGCGCGACCTCCTGCCGGACGTCCGGACGGAGTTCGGTGAGCTGCTGCGCGCCTGTGACGCCGTGGACGGCATCGAGCGGATCCGCTTCACGAGCCCCCACCCCAAGGACTTCCGCAGGCCCGTGATCGAGGCGATGGCCGAGTGCGCCGCCGTCTGCGAGCACGCCCACCTGCCGCTCCAGTCGGGCTCGAGCCGGCTGCTGAAGGCAATGCGCCGCACCTACGATCGGACGCGGTACCTCCGGCTGGTGGACGAGCTGCGCACCGCGATCCCCGACCTCGCTCTGACGACGGACATCATCGTCGGCTTCCCCGGCGAGACAGAGGAGGACTTCCGGGAGACGATCGACGTGGTGGCGGAGGTCGGCTTCGACGGCGCCTTCACGTTCGTCTACTCGCCGCGCCAGGGGACGGAGGCAGCCGCCATGACCGACCAGGTCCCCGACGACGTGAAGCACGAGCGGATCGAGCGGCTGGTCGAGGTCGTCCAGCGGGTCGCCCAGGACCGGCACGCGGAGCGCCTCGGCCGGGTCGAGGAGGTTCTCGTCGAGGGGCCGAGCCGGACCGATCCCGCGTTGCTGCGCGGGCGGACCCGTCGCAACACCACGGTCAACTTCGCCGGCTCCGCTGCGGCCGGAGAGCTCGTGCCCGTGACGATCGAAGCGGCGACGTCGACGACGCTGTCAGGAACGCAGGCGGTCCGAGTCGCCGCCTGATCAGGTCGTCGCGATCTTCGGCCCGACAGCGTCGGGCAAGACCGCGGTCGCGGAGGCCGTCGCCGACCGGCTGGGCGGCGAGGTCGTCTCCGCCGACTCGATGCAGGCGTACGAGGGCCTGCCGATCCTCACCGCGCAGCCCGAGCGCCCCACGCGGCTCGTCGGGATCTGGCCGCTCGCCCACGAGGGGTCGGTCGCCGAGTACGCCCAGCTGGCGCACCGGGCGATCGACGAGCTCCTGACGGAGGGCAGGACGCCGGTCGTCGCCGGCGGCACGGGCCTCTACCTGCGTGCCGCCCTCGTCGACCTCGCGTTACCGCCCGCCCCGACGGGCGAGCAGCGCGAGCGGATCGAGCACCTCTACGACCGCGTCGGCGCCGAGCGCGCGCACGAGCTCCTCGCCGAGCGCGACCCCGCGGCCGCCGCCCACGTCCACCGGAACGACCGGCGCCGGGTCGTTCGCGCACTCGAGTTGACGGAGCTCGGCGCGTCGCTCAGGCCCGACAGCGACCGGCTCTGGAGCGATGAGACGAGGCGCCAGACGATCATCTTCGGGCTCGACGTCCCACGAGAGGCGCTGAGTGCGCGGATCGAGGCGCGGGCGCACGCGATGTTCGAGGCGGGCGTCGTCGAGGAGGCGCGGCGCGCGCTGGCGGGACCGGTCTCGTCGACGGCGATCCATGCGCTCGGGCTCCGCGACGTCGCCGACCTCCCGCGCGACGAGGCGTTTGACGCGCTCGTCCTCCGCACCCGCCGCTACGCCGCGTACCAACGCAAGTGGCTGCGGCGCATTCCGGGCGCGGTTATGGTCGCTGCCGATCGCCCTCCGGGCGAGGTCGCGGATGAGATCGTCGAACTGGCACGCGCTCGGCAACTCGTACCTGGTCGCCGAGACGCCTGATCTCTCGCCCGAGGAGGCGCGGGGCCTCGTCGGCGACGCCGACGGGATCGTTCAGGTCCTCGACTCGGGCCCAGACTGGGCCGAGGTGGTGATCTGGAACCCTGACGGCTCGACGGCGGAGATGTCCGGCAACGGCACACGGATCGCGGCCCGGTGGCTGGCGGAGCGAACCGGCGCCGAGAACGTCAGGATCCGCGTCGGCGCGCGTGAGGTCCGCGCCCGCATGCTCGGCGGCGCCGACGTGGAACAGGAGCTCGGGCCGGTCGAGGTCGGGACCTGCCGAGACTGTGGAGGGGATCGAGCTCGTCCCGGTATCGGTCGGCAACCCGCACGCGGTCGTCCGAGGGGATCCCGCGGAGATCACGCGCATCGGCCCACTGCTGGAGATGCACCCACGCTTCCCCGAGCGGACGAACGTCCAGGTCGTCCGGGTCGACGGTGACGGCGAGGTCACGGCGCGCGTGTGGGAGCGGGGCGTGGGGGAGACGGCCGCGTCGGGGTCGAGCGCCGTCGCCGTCGCCGCCGCCACGCACGACGAGGGGGAGGTCCTCGTCCACTTCCCCGGGGGCGATCTACGCGTGCGCCTCGAAGGCGGCTGCGCGTTCCTGACCGGGCCGGCCGAGCGCGTCGGCTAGCCCGAGATCCCGTGCTCGCGCAGCGCCTCGTTGAGGCTGACCTTGAGGTCGGTCGACTCGCTGCGCCAGCCGACGATGAGCGCGCAGGCGAGGTGGTACGTGCCCGCCGGGAACTCCTTCGGCCGGGTCCCCGGGACGACGATCGCTCGCGGCGGCACCGTCCCGCGATGCTCGGCCGGCTCGTCGCCGGTGACGTCGATGATCGGGACGGACGCGGTCAGCGAGACGTTCGGCCCGAGCACCGCGCCGGCTCGCACGCGCACCCCTTCCGTGAGGATGCAGCGCGAGCCGATGAAGGCGCCGTCCTCGACGATCACGGGACGCGCCCCAGGCGGCTCGAGCACGCCGCCGACGCCGACACCGCCGGCGAGGTGCACGTCGGCGCCGATCTGCGCCCCAGAGCCGACCGTCGCCCACGTGTCCACCATCGTGCGCGGGCCCACCCAGGCGCCGATGTTCACGTAGCTCGGCATCATCACGACGCCGGGGGAGAGGAACGAGCCGTAGCGAGCGGCCGCCGGCGGCACGACGCGGACGCCCAGCCGTGCGTAGTCCCGCTTGAGCGGGATCTTGTCGAGGTACTCGAACGGCCCCGCCTCCTGGGGCTCCACCTGGCGGAGGCGGAAGTACTCGAGGATCGCCTCCTGCGCCTCGCCGTTGACCTTCCAGTCGTCGCCGTCAGGCTCCGCCACACGCAGGTCGCCGCGGTCGAGCGCGGCGATCGCCTCCTCGACCCGCTCGGGCGTCACAGCACGTCGTCGAGGATCGCTGCGGCCCGGCGGCACTCCTCCTCGGTCGGGACGAGCGCGATCCGCCAGTAGCCCTCGCCCGCATCTCCGAAGAACGACCCGGGCGAGACGATCAGCCCGTGCTCGAGCAGCCGCTCCGCGAGCTCGTCCGAGGTCTCTCCGGCCGGCGCGTCGAGCCAGAGGTACATCGTTGCGCTGCCGCCCGCGTGGCGGATCCCCTTGCGCTCGAGCACCGGGAGGAGCAGCTCCCGCTTGCGCTGGTAGACCGCACGCGTTCGCGCCACGTGCTCCTCGTCGTCCCAGGCGACGACGGAGGCAAGCTGGACGAACTCCTGCGGCGCCGTTCCCACGCTCGGCCTGAACTGCTTCAGCGCCGCGATCACGTCGGGCGTCGCCGCGACGAACCCGGAGCGGTAGCCGGTCATCGACGAGCGTTTACTGAGCGTGTTGAAGACGCAGATGTTGCCGAGCTCGCGGACCTCGAGCGCGGAGTGGGGAGGCTCGTCGAACCACAGCTCGGTGTAGGCCTCGTCCGACGCGACCAGGAAGTCGTGCTCGCGCGACAGCTCGGCGACGCGGGCGAGCCAGTCGAGTGGCGCGACGGCGCCGGTCGGGTTGTTCGGATAGTTGATCCAGAGGATCGCCGTCCGGGACCAGGTCTCGGCGTCGACCGCGTCGAGGTCCGGGAGGAAGCCGTTCTCCTCGAGCAGCGACAGCTGCAGGACGTCCGCGCCGGCGAACGCCGCGCCCCGCTCCGGGACCGGGTACCCCGGCTCGGTCGTGACGACCAGGCGTCGATCGGAGTCCCGGTCGACGACCATCTGCGCGAGCAGGAAGATCGCCTCCTTGCTCCCGTAGGTCGGCACGATCTCCGTCTCGGGGTCGAGCGCGACGCCGAAGCGGCGCTCGCACCAGCGTGCGACCGCCTCGCGTAGCTCCGGCAGCCCGGCGGCGAGTGGATAGCTCGAGATCTCGGTGAGGTTGTCGGCCAGCGCCTGCCGGATGCGTGCGTCCGTCGGCTCGCGCGGGTCGCCCTTGCCGAAGTCGATCACCGCCATGCCCTGCTTGCTGAGCCGCCGCTTCGCCTCCTCGAGCTTCACGAACGGGTACGTGCCGGTCTCGCGCAGGGCGGCGGAGAGGTGCATCGCCTAGACGCTACCGCCCAGGAACCGTGCCAGCGCCTCGTACGTCCGCACGAGCTCGCGGACGGCGACCTGCTCGTCGCGCGCGTGCGCGTAGCGCGTCGCGCCGGGCCCCAGGTTGATCGCGTCGAGGCCCTCCGCGGCGAACTCCGCCACGGGCGTCCACGCCTGCTTCGGCCGTACGTCGAAGTCTCCGGCTGCGCGGAGCCGCCGCACGAGCGGCGTGTCGACGACGACGTGCGCCGGCGGGGAGGTCGCGAGCGACACGAGCTCGCCTGCGGGGACGAGCTCCCGCAGGCGACGCTCCGCCTCGTCCGGCGTGCGGTTCGGCGCGTACCGGTAGTTCAGGTCAGCAGTCGCCTCGGCCGGGACGACGTTCTGCGCGATCCCGCCCTCGATCCGGACGACGCTCACGACCTCGCGGAACACGAGCCCTTCGACCTCCACGTCAAGCGGCTCCAGCCGGGCAACCGCCGTCAGCGCCTCGATCGCGCCGTGGATCGCGTTCCGCCCGAGCCACGGCCGCGCGGAGTGGGCGCTGACCCCTTCGAAACGGATCCGCGTGTTCATGTTCCCGAGGCAGCCGGCATGAAGCTCGTTGTCGGTCGGTTCGAGCATCACGACGAGCTCCGCCTCGTGGACGCTTTGGCACGCCTCGAAGAAGGCCGGGAGCGGGCTCTCGCCCGCTGCGAGCTCCTCGCGCACGAAGAAGAGGTAGGCGACGTCAACATCGCCGGCAGGCTCGGCGCGGGCGAGCTCGATCATCACGGCGAGGCCGCCCTTCATGTCGCTGGCCCCGAGACCGTGCACCACACCGTTCTCGACGCGCCCGGGAAGGTTGCCCTGCGCTGGCACCGTGTCGAGATGGCCGGCGAGGACGACGAGGGGGACGCCGGATCTGCGGCGGCCGAAGAGAACCGAGTCGCCGTCGTCGAAGAGGATCGGCAACGGAACGGCGGCGCGGACGTACTCCGCGATCTCCGCCTCGTGGCGGCTCTCGGACGGAATGTCGACCAGCTCGAGCGTCCGTCGGCCTAGCGTTTCGGCGTCCATGCCGAGATTCTGACGGTGCCTCGGCATAATCCCGGTGTGACTCCCCGCCAGCCGGACGCCGCCGCGGAGCGTGGGTTCATCGTCGCCGTGCTGGGTCAGGGGGTGGATCCGTCCCCCGAGCTGGCCGAGTTGCGAGAGCTCGCGCGCACGGCCCTCGTCGACCCGATCGGCGACGTCGTCCAGCACAGACCCGCCCCGGCGAACCGGACCTACGTCGGGAAGGGCAAGCTGGAGGAGCTCAAGCGCGCCTACAAGGAGACCGGGGCCGAGGTGCTCCTCGTGGACGACGAGCTGACGCCGGCGCAGCAGCGCACGCTCGAGGACGCCCTGCAAGCGCGCGTCGTCGATCGCACGCAGCTGATCCTCGACATCTTCGCGCAGCACGCGGTCAGCGCCGAGGGGAAGCTCCAGGTCGAGCTCGCGCAGCTCGATTACAACCTCCCGAGGATGCGGGGCATGTGGCAGCACCTCGAGCGCCTCGGCGGCGGCGTGGGCACGCGCGGCCCGGGCGAGTCCCAGCTCGAGACAGACCGCCGCCTCGCGAGACGTCGGATCACGCTGCTCAAGCGCCGGCTCTCGGCGCTGAGCAAGCAGCGCGACGTGCGCCGTAAGGAACGTCGCCGGGCGGAGACGCCGACGGTCGCGCTCGCCGGGTACACGAACGTGGGGAAGTCGACGCTGCTGAACGCGCTCACGGACGCCGAGGTGTCGGTCGACAACCGCCTGTTCGAGACGCTGGACCCGACGACGCGCGGATTCGACCACGACGGCCGCCGCTATCTCGTCACGGACACGGTCGGGTTCATCCGGCGCCTGCCGACGCAGCTGGTCGAGGGGTTCGCGGCGACGCTCGAGGAGACGCTCGTCGCCGACCTCGTCCTCCACGTCGTCGACGGATCGGTGTCCGACGACCGGCTCGACGAGCAGGTCGCGGCCGTGGAGGCCGTGCTGGCCGAGATCGGAGCGGACGAGCTTCCGACCGAGCTCGTGGTCAACAAGGTCGACTCGCTCGACCCGCTCCGGCGCCGACGGCTCGGGAACCGGTTCCCGGAGGCGCTCCAGGTCTCGGCGCTCACCGGCGTCGGGCTCGACGCCCTACGCGCCCGGATCGCGGAGCGCTTCGCCGACCGGTTCGAGGCCGTCCGCCTCCTGCTCCCGTACGACGAGGGCGGGAAGCTCGCCGAGCTCTACGCGCTCGGCGCGCCGATCGAGGAGCGGGTCGACACGGACGAGGGCGTGCTCGTGCGCGCGCGCCTCCCCCAGCGGGAGCTGCGGCGGTTCGCGCGGTACCTCGTTGCCGAGGCCCGCTCCGAGCCACTCACGGGCGCGCGGTGACCGAGCTGCCCATCCAGCGGCTGCGGCCCGACGCGGTCATCCCCGAGCGCGCGTACACAGGCGACGCGGGCCTCGACCTCAGCGCCTGCGACCGGGTCGAGCTCGGGCCGGGCGAGCGGGCACTCGTCGGCACCGGGCTCGCGGTGGCGATCCCGGAGGGCCATGCCGGCTTCGTCCAGCCTCGGTCGGGCCTCGCCGCCCGCCACGGGATCACGATCGTGAACACGCCCGGCCTCGTCGACGCCGGCTATCGCGGCGAGCTTCGGGTCGTTCTCCTCAACACCGACCGCGAGCATCCGTTCGTCGTCGAGCCGGGAATGCGGATCGCCCAGCTCGTCGTCGTCCCCGTTGCCGAGCCGGCGCCGCTCGAGGTCGACGAGCTGCCCGCAAGCGAGCGGGGCGTCCGCGGCTTCGGCTCCTCCGCGTCGTAGTGGCAGGCGAGCCGCGCATCCGCGTCTCGGCGATCCTCCGCTGGAGAGGCCGAGTCCTGCTGTGCCGGCACGAGAAGGAAGGGAAGGAGTACTGGCTGCTCCCGGGCGGTGGCGTCAACTCGGGCGAGAGCCTCGTCACTGCGCTTCAGCGCGAGCTGGAGGAGGAGATCGGGATCGACGACGAGCTGCCGGTGGAGGGGCCGGTCGCGATCGTCGACTCGATCGCGCCCGTGCAGCGGTACGCGCCGAAGCACGTGGTGCACATCATCTTTGCGGGCGACCTGGGCGGCCGCTCGCTGGAGCGCGTGACGTCACAAGACGCGGCGGTGCGCGGCCACCGGCTGTTCGGCGTCGCCGACCTGGACGCGATCGTGCTGCACCCCCCGATTCAACGCTTCCTCAGGCGATGGGAGCCGGGCGACCCCGCCGTGTACCTCGGCGCGCTGTGGGCCCCCTGAGCCGCCGCGCAACCAATCGGCACGCATCTGGCACAGACACGTACGGGTTTCCGCGGTAGTCTCGATCGCAGAGGGTGGAGGGTGCAACCTCCACCCTCTAATGGGTGGGGGTTGCGCGCGCGTGTACCCAAGAGCGGTCGGCTAGAAGCGGCCGCCGCGCGACTCGGCCCGCTGTGCCGACACGGCGTGCGCCTGCGCCTCGAGCTCGTCCGCCAGTGGCTCCAGGGTGGGTGGCTCGCCCGTGCGGTGCTCCAGCGCCTGGACGAGCAGCCAGTCCGCGAGCCATGGGTTCCGCGGCAGGAGCGGCCCGTGGAGGTACGTCCCGAGGGCACGCTCGACCCGGCAGCCCTCGTACCCGCTCTCACCGTCGTTTCCGAAGCCGGCGACTACCCGCCCGAGCGGCTCCGCGCCCGGGTCGAGGCGCGTCCGGCCGGCATGGTTCTCGAACCCGGCGAGCGTCCGCTTCCGCCCCGGCTCGAGCTCGCACTCGAGCAGGACGTCCCCGATCATCCGCCGCTCGCCGGCGACAGTGTCGAGCGGGAAGACGCCCAGGCCGGGAAGGTCGACGCCGTGGAGGTCGCGGTACGAGCGGCCGAGCAGCTGATACCCGCCGCACACGGCCAGGAGCGCGGCGCCGCCGTCCAGCGCGGCGCGCACCGCGGCGCCCTTCTCGACGAGGTCGGTCGCCACCAGCGCCTGCTCACGGTCCTGGCCACCGCCGACGTACAGCAGATCGTGGTCACCGGGCCGCAGTTCGTCGCCGACGCTCAACGCCCGCACCTCGAGCTCGTGGCCTCGCCACGCGGCTCGCCGCACGAGCACGGCGATGTTGCCGCGGTCCGCGTAGATGTTCAGGTAGTCCGGGTAGAGGTGCCCGACGACGATTTTCACGCCGCCTCCTCCGGTTCTCGCGGCGTTGGTACGCCGCGCAGACGGAGGCGCGGGCAAGCCCGCACCTCCTGATGTCGGCACCGCGAGCGGCGCCTCACGCCGCGCGCTCCCAGTAGGGACGCACGAAGCCGCGCTCGGCCACGATCTTCCGCAGCGCCAGCATCGCCGTGTACGTGGGGAGGAGGACCAGCTCGCCCTCCGGCGGCGTGAGCTCGAGGCCGCGGTCGAGGGCGCGCTCGAGCGACGGTTCGACCTCGATCGCAGCGGGATCGAAGCCGGCGTACTTGAACCGCAGCGCGAGCTCGGCCGCTCGCTCGCCGGTGGCGACGAGCGTCCCGAGCGCCTCGAGGAGCGGCTCGAAGTCGACGTCCCAGATCCACGAGACGTCGCGCCCGTCCGCGATCGCGTCGTTCAACGCGATCACGGCGACCCGCGGTGCGCCGCCGTCGACGATTGTCCGAACGGCCTCGTTCGCGCCGGCGGGGTTCTTGATCAGCAACATCAGCAGCCGGCGGTCGCCGACGGCGATGCGCTCGAAGCGGCCGAACGCGGCGCTGAAGCGCTCGAGCCCCGCGGCGATCTCGTCCAATGGTGCGCCGAGGGCTCGCGCGAGCGAGGCGGCAGCCAACGCGTTGTAGACGTTGTAGAGCCCCGGGACGGCGAGCTCGATCGCGCGCTCCCCGTCCGGCGTCACGAGCCGGAACCGGACCCCGTCGAGGCCGCGGAGCGCCACGTCCCGTGCCGCGACGACGAGCTGCGGACGCGCGTGTCCGCAGGCGGGACAGCGGTAGTCGCCGAGATGGCCGACGTACGCCGCGGCGTAGCGGTACGGCGTGCCGCAGCGCACGCAATACTTCGAGTCCGCAGCGTGCTGGAGCGCCGGGCGAGCGTGCGCAGGATCGTCCACGCCGAACGTGACCGCGCCCGGCCGCTCGGCGGCGAGGTCGCCGACCTGCGGGTCGTCGGCGTTCACGACGAGGACGGCCTCCGGCGTGAGAGCGCGGACGGCACTCCGCCACCGCTCCGCGACGTGCTCGAGCTCGCCGTAGCGGTCGAGCTGGTCCCGGAAGAGGTTCCCGAGGCAGAGCAGCGCGCGGTTGGACGCGCGCCGCCACCTCCGGCAGGGCGGCCTCGTCCACCTCGAACAACCCGAGCTCCGCGCCATCCGCCTCCAGGAGACTCGAGGCGACTCCCGACACGAGGTTGGCGCCGGAGCTGTTGTGCGCGAGGCGGAACCGGCCCGTGAGGATCTCGGCGGTCATCGCCGCCGTCGTGGTCTTGCCGTTCGTCGCGGACACCAACGCGGAGCCGCGCGTGAGCCGCGCTGCGAGGCGGTCGATCGCGCCCGGATCGAGCTTCCAGAGCAGCTTCCCGGGCATGGTCGTCCCGCCGCCCGCGCCCGCGAGCCGCGACAGCCGGCCGGCCGCCCGCGCGACGGCGATCTCGGCGGCGAGCGGGACCGGTAGGCGCACGACAGCGTGAGGCTACCCCAGGAGCCCGTCTACCCCTTCAGGGGGAATCGATCGAGGGGCACCCGATCGGGGGATGCCCGCGTCTCATGGCGCTCCTAGTTTCCGTCGAGCATGGAAGGACGGCTCCGTCGGGCGGCGGCGCCAACCCTCTTTGACCTGTGGCCCCGCGGACCGGCGGATGAAGGAGCGAACATGAAGGTTGACCGCTCGGAGGAAGGCTCCACCGGCCCTCAAAGGCCGGCCGGATGAGCACGACCCCGGTCGACATCACCATGGTCGCGCGGCAGGATGCCGGCCCGGACCCCGGCATGCCCCCGCGCGCCCGTGTCTACTTCTTCGCCGTCGCCGTCGCGTCCGCCGCGGCGGCGCTTCCGTTTCTGGGCAGGCTCCAGGACACCCACGACTGGGCTGCATTCGTCATGTTCGGCTTCGCCGCGGCGGTTGCGCGCCTCTTCGTCGTGCGCACCCCGGGCGATCAGGCGTACCACACGGACATCGTCTTTCTGATCCCGGCGGCGCTCATCCTCCCGCCCGAGCTGCTCGTGCTCGTCGCGATCGTCCTGATGGTGCCGGAGTGGCTGAAGATGCGGTACCGCTGGTACCTGCAGACCTTCAACATCTTCAACTACCTGCTCTCGTCGATGGCCGTTTGGTTCGTCGGCCGTGAGCTGATCCTCGACCAGAACTACATCACCAACGACGCACTGCGCGTCTCGGTCGCCGGGCTCGCGAGCTGCATCGTCTTCGTCGCGGTCAACCACACGCTGCTCGCCCTGATGCTCCGCCTCGCGCGCGGCTTCTCGCTGCGCGAGACCGGCCTCTTCGACACCGAATTCCTCTCCACCGACCTCGTGCTCGCGGCGCTGGGCGTGGCCGTCTACGCCTTCTGGCAGACGAACCACTGGCTCGTGCCGTTCGCCCTCACGCCACTGTTCCTGATCCACCGCTCCCTGAGCGTCCCCGCCCTGCAGGCCGAGGCCCGCGTCGATCCGAAGACGGGCCTCTACAACGCACGCTACTTCGCCACCGCCCTGGCGGAGGAGCTCGGCCGCGCCGCAGCGGTTCGAGCGGCCGATGTCGCTGATCATGGCCGACCTCGACCTCCTCCGCGACATCAACAACTCCTACGGCCACCTCGCCGGCGACGCCGTCCTGAAGGGCATCGCCGAGGTGTTCCGCGCCCAGCTCCGCCACTACGACGTCCCCGCACGCTTCGGCGGCGAGGAGTTCTCGATCCTGCTCCCCGAGACGCCGCCCGAGCAGGCGATGGAGATCGCCGAGCGGATCCGCCGCGCCGTCGCCGAGCGCACGATCGACGTCGAGACGTCGAGCGAGCCGATCCGCGCCACCGTCTCGATCGGCGTCGCCGGCTATCCGAAGGACGGCACCGACGCCAACGAGCTGATCCACCAGGCCGACCTCGCCGTGTACCGCGCGAAGCTCCAGGGCCGCAACCGCGTCCTCGGCGCCAGCTCGGAGCCCTTGCTCTTGCCCGTCGAGCGCACCGCCCGCCTCGTCGCGGTGCCGGAGGACGGAGAGCACCACGCGCCGATCGTCGCTCCCGCGCCCGCACAGCCCACGCACGAGCGCCGCAGCGAGCCGCGCCACCCCAAGCCGCATGCCATGCACGGGCCGCGGTTCCTGGCGCTCTCGACGCGGCTCACCCTGATTGTCGGCCTCGTCAGCATCGCCGGTATCGGCGCAGGAATCGCCGGGCTTGTCCTGACCTGGAACTCCGGGAACCTCCTCGGCCTGATCGCCATCATCGCCCTTGTCGGAGTCGGCCAGGCGCTCGCGCTCGAGGTGGACGACGGCGGTTCCATCTCGGTCAGCGCCGTGGGCTGTCTCGCCGGCGCGGCGCTCTTCGGGCCGCGCACGGCGCTCGCGCTCGCGGTGACGGTCGTCGCGGTCGAGTGGAGCGCCCGGCGCTCACCGCTGCACAACGTCCTCTTCAACATCGGCGCGCTTACGCTCGCGTCACTCACCGCCGCCAGCATCTTCAAGATCGGCGACGTCGTCCCGCACGGGACGGGCCACCGGATCACGGTCGCCGCGCTCGGCCTGGCCGCCGGGGCCGCCTACTTCGGCGTCCTGATGGGCCTGCTCTCGCTCGCGCTCGCGCTCGAGGGCCATGAGCGCTGGTGGGCGGTGTTCCGCGAGCGGTTCGCCTGGCTGCTCCCGCACTACGTCGTCTACGGCTTCATCGGCGGCGTGATGGCGCTCGCGTACCAGGCGGTCGACCTGTTCGCGCTCGCCGTCTTCGCCGTGCCGCTCCTCCTCATGCGTAAGACGCAGGAGGCCTACCTCCAGCACACGCAGCGGAGCGCCCAGAAGCTCCGCCAGGCCGCCGAGACGATCCAGACGCAGAACGTCTCGCTCGAGCAGGCCAACAAGCTTCTCAAGGAGCGGTCGACGGCGGCGATGGAGTCCCTCTCGGCCACGGTCGACGCCCGGGACTCGTACACCGCGGGCCACTCGCGCCGCGTGCAGCAGCTCGCGCTCGCGATCGGCCGCGAGCTGGGCCTGTCCCAGGCCGAGCTCGACCTGCTCGGCCACGCCGCGCTCTTCCACGACATCGGCAAGCTCGCGATCCCGGACGCCATCCTCCTCAAGCCGGCAAGCCTGACCGCGGACGAGTGGTCGCTCATGCAGCGGCACGCCGAGGAGGGCGCGCGGATCATCGACCGCCTCGGCTTCCTCAACGACGCCGTGCCGGCGATCCGGCACCACCACGAGCGCTTCGACGGCACCGGGTATCCCGAGCGGCTCCGCGGCGAGGAGATCCCGCTCGGCGCGCGCATCATCCACGTCGCCGACGCGCTCGACTCGATGCTGACGACGCGGATCTACCGTGCCGCGCGGCCCGCTGCTGAGGCGCTCGGCGAGCTACGTCGCGCCGCCGGCAGCCAGTTCTGCCCGCGCTGCGTCGCCGCACTCGAGCGAATCCTTCCGCTCGAGAGCATCGAGTTGGACGCCGACCGGCCGTCCATCTCCGCCGTCGCGTCCTAGCGAACTCGTCTCCGCTTGCGCTTTTTCCAGAGTGCTCTACCATGTTTGGCATGGCCCGGAAGGAGCCCTACCGGGCGCTCGCGGGCATTGACCCTGATGCCCTGGCCTCGTTCCAGGCGGGCATCCGCAAGCGCTACTCGAACGAGCAGATCCTCGACGAGCTGAGGGCCTGCGCAGCGCGGCTGAAGCGCTCGCCGACGATGCGGGAGTTCACCGCCGATCCGGAGACGACGGTCCATCCGCAGACCGTGATCGAGCACTTCGGCAGCTGGAACGAGGCGAAGCGGGCCGCGGGCCTCGTGCCGAGGCGCTTCGCCACGCGGGCGGAACTCGTCGGCCTCCTGCGCAACCTCGGCGACGAGCTCGGACGGGTCCCGACCGCGAAGGACATCGAGGCCCGGCGCGGATCGATGCCCTCGAAGAGCCTCTACTGGCACACGTTCGGCTCGCTCTCGAGCGCGCTTCGCGAGGCCGGCTTCGACGTGCCGGTGGGGGAGGAGAGGCTCGAGCGCGCCGTCGACCAGGGCGTCGCGCTCGCCCGCAGGCTCGGCCGGCTGCCGAAGTTCGCGGACTGGGCGGATGCCCGGAAGCGCGACGAGTCGCTCCTGACGGAGTGGCAGATCTACCGGATGTTCGACGCCCGCCGCGGCGCGTGGTCGACGTTCCAGTACCTCATCCGCGAGCGGCTGCTCGAGGAGGGAGAGGACGTCGGAACCGACGGGCGCCTCGGATGAGCGGTGCGAAAGCTGCGCTTTCGCACCGGTTTTGGGTGCGCCGCTCATCGCGGTGATCGACCAACTGCCGACGGGGGCCGGAGGCTAGAGCGGGCGCAGCCGGTCTAGCCGTAGGCCGACCTTATGCGGGCGGGGACGCGAAGCGCCACCGCGCGCACTGCCAAGCACAGCCGCCTCTCACCGGGTTCTGTATGAGCGCGGGGCTCTGCCCCGCACGTTCCACCGCGATGAGCGGCGTACCTCAACCGGCTCGAAAGCGAAGCTTTCGAGCCGCCCCCTTAGGCGGCGGCGTGCAGGGCGGCGAGGCGGCGGAGTGTCGCCTCCCGCTCGTGCGGGGCGCGGACCGTCGGGAGGGACTCTTCCTCGAATGTCAGGTCCGGCCGGAACGACTCCCGTGCCACGACGCGGCCGTCGTGTACCGCGAGGAGCTTCCCGAGCGGGAGCTCCCGCTTTCGCAGCGAGATGTCCACGTACTCCTCGACGAGCTCGAGCGCGTGCTTCGTCGAGGCGAAGAAGAAGGCGTCCTTCGCAGTGCCTGTCCACAGCGGCCGGCCCATGCCGCGCGCGAGCAGCAACTCGGCGCGCTTCTCGTCGAGCCAGGCCGTCGCCATCGAGCCGACGAGCTGCTCCAGCGCCCGCGCGGTTCGGCCGCGAGAGCGCTCGGCGAGGGCGAAGATGATCTCCGAGTCGACGGTCATCTCCACGTCGGCGCGGGCGATCGCGTTCCGGGCGAACAGCTCGTCGTCGTTGACGATCGTCCCGTTGTGGATCCCGACGACCGTGCCATGACGGATCGGATGGTTGTTCCCGGCGATCCCGGGATGACCCTTGGTGTAGTCACGCACGTGGACGAGCAGCTGCGTCGTGGCCGGGTCGACCTCGATGCGATCGAGGAGCTCACTGGCGCCCGACCGCTGCTTGTGCACCGTGACGCGGCCGCCGGCCTCCCGGTGCGCGAACCCGACGGCGTCGGCGCCCCGCTCCGCGATCCCCGCGAGCAGCGCCCGCGCCGCGACCGTCCGGTCGAGCGGGCTGGATGGATCGAGGCTGTATCCGGAGATTCCGCACATGAGAGCCGCAAAGGGCGAGCGACCCGCAGGCCGCTCCTTCCTTCATAGACGAGTCGGCGGACGGCGAAGTTAGGTTGAGCCGCTAGATGGGGCCGCGCCCCTCGATCGAGGGTTGACGGATCGCTCAAGTGAGGGACGGCGTGGGCCGATACGAGTCCTGTGATGGAGCAGCGGCCGCTCCCCGAACTTCCTCTCGACTCCACCGTCCCGGAGCGCCATCTCGAGCTTCTCCCGGACGTGGGGGACGACCCGGCGGAGACCGCGGAGTCCGAGCCCGAGGCAGAGGCGGAGACCGAAGCTGAAGCCGAGGCCGAGGCCGAGGAGAGCGACGCCGACGAGGAAGCACCCGTCGCGGCGCGCGCCGAGGCGACGCAGGACCCGCTGAAGCTCTACGTCCGCGCGATCGGCGACGGCCCGCTGCTGACCGCGGCGGAGGAGCGCGAGCTCGCGCGCCGGAAAGACGAGGGCGACGAGGAGGCCAAGAAGAAGCTGATCGAGTCGAACCTCCGGCTCGTGATGTCGATCACGCGGAACTACACGAAGGCAGGTGTCCCGCTGCTCGACCTGATCCAGGAGGGCAACCTCGGCCTGATCCGCGCCGTCGAGAAGTTCGACTACAAGCTCGGGTTCAAGCTCTCGACGTACGCGACCTGGTGGATCCGCCAGGCCGTGACGCGGGCGCTCGCCGACCAGGGCCGCACGATCCGCCTTCCCGTCCACGTCGCCGACCAGGTGCGCCGCCTGATGCGTGCGCGCCGGCAGCTCGCCCAGAAGCTCAACCGCGAACCGACCGAGGCAGAGCTGGCGCAGGAGAGCGGCTTCCCGGTGAAGCGCGTGCAGGAGCTGCTCGACCTCGTCGAGGATCCCGTCAGCCTCGAGACGCCCGTCGGGGACGGCGAGAGCATGTACTCCGACCTGATCGAGGACGTGAACTCCGACCGCCCGGACGAGGAGACGTCCCGGAAGCTTCGCCGCAAGGAGCTCGCCGAGGCGCTCCTGCGGCTGAACCCGCGCATGCAGCGGGTCCTCGCCCTGCGCTTCGGCCTCGAGGGCAACACGCCCCAGACGCTCGAGGAGGTCGGCTCCGGCCTCGGGATCACCCGGGAGCGTGTCCGCCAGCTCGAGTCGCGCGCCCTGCGCGAACTGCGCGCGGTTGCGCCGGACCTCGAGCTGTACCTCCGAAGCGAATAGTTACGTTGTCGAGGTCGTGAGACCTCGCTTCGTCGACTGTCACTCGCACGTCGTGCCCTCGGGTGACGACGGCGCGCCCACCGTTCAGACCGGGATCTCCCTCTGTCGCGAGGCGGCGCGGCACGGCACGCGGATCCTGTTCGCGACGCCGCACGTCTGGCCGGAACTGCAGCTGTCGGCCGCCCGTGAGCTGGAGATCCGCGAGGCGTTCGACCTGATCCGTCCCGAGGCGGGGCTCGAGCTGCGGCTCGGCTTCGAGCTGACGCCCGACCGGCGCCTGCTCGACGAGGATCCACGCCGTTTCGCGCTCGAGGGAACGGACTTCGTGCTGATGGAGGTGCCGTTCGTCGGCCCCGCGGATCTCCTGTTCGACCTCGCCGAGCACGCGGAAGCAGCCGGGCTCAGGCCCGTGATCGCCCATCCTGAGCGCACCGAGGCCGTCCTCGACCGGCCCGCGCTCGCGGACGAGCTCGCGGAGCGGGGCTGGCTCCTGCAGGTCAACGCGACCTCGTTGCTCGGCCGGCATGGGGAGGACCCCGCCGACCTCGGCTGGGATCTGCTCGAGCGAGGCGTCGCCACGATCGTCGCCTCCGACGGCCACCGCCCGACCCGGCCGCCGCACCTCGACGATGCCTACGAGCTCGCCGTGAGGCGGCTCGGCGAGGAGCGGGCGCTGCCGCTGTTCGATGGGTCGGCGCTGGGGCTCGCCGAGACGGTCAGGCAGTCACGGCCTGCATCTCGCGCAGCGTCGCAAGGCGCCTGAGCGACTCGAGCTCGATCTGGCGGACACGCTCGCGCGTCAGTCCGAGCCGCCGCCCGATCTCCTCGAGCGTCTTCGGCTCCGAGTCGTCGAGCCCGTAGCGGAGGATCAGCACCTGCCGCTCGCGCTCGGGAAGGGCCGCCAGCGCCGCCGAGAGCGCCTGTGCGCGGAGCGAGACCTCGACCTCCTCCTCGGGCAACGGGTCGTCGCCGGCGACGAAGTCGCCGAAGACGGCGTCCTCTTGCTCACCCACGGGCTGGTCGAGGCTCGTGGAGGCCCGTGCGGCGGCGCGCACCTCCAGCGCCTGCTGGAGCGGAAGCGAGGCCTCCTCGGCGATCTCCTCGAGCGTCGGCTCGCGGCCGAGCTGCGTCCAGAGCGTCCGCTCGGCGCGGTTCATCTTCTGCAGGCGCTCGACGATGTGGACGGGCATCCGGATCGTCCGCGCCTTGTCGGCGAGCGCGCGCGCGACGGCCTGGCGGATCCACCAGGTCGCGTACGTCGAGAACTTGTAGCCGCGGCGCCAGTCGAACTTCTCCACGGCGCGGATGAGGCCGAGCGTGCCCTCCTGGATCAGGTCGAGGAACGGGAGCCCCTGGTTGCGGTAGTTCTTCGCGATCGAGACGACGAGGCGCAGGTTCGACTGGATCATGTGCGTCTTCGCGGCCATGTCGCCGCGCTCGATCCGCTTCGCGAGCTCGACCTCCTGCGCGGCGGTCAGCAGGGCGTGCCTGCCCGCCTCGCGCAGGAAGAGCTGCAGCGCGTCGGTCGTCGTCTCGTAGGAGGTGACGAGCGGGGGTGGGGGAGGCTCCGGCTCCTTCTCGGGCTCCTCGACCACCTCGATGCCGCGCCGCTCGAGCTCCAGGTACAGGAGGTCGACCTCGAGCACGTCGAGCTGGTGCGTCTCGATCACGTCCGCGAGCTCGGGCTGGCGAAGCTGGCCCGATCCCTCGGCGCCTTCGAGCAACGCCTGGATCTCCTCGTGTTGGAGGATGGTCTCGATCTCGACCGTCATGTCCCGCCTGGGGTTCTTTGCCGCACTCGGTGCAGACCCAAACCCGAGCCTGGAACCTCTCAGCCCGGGGCGACTGCGTCAACCCCTCGTCGCGACCATTAACGTCTCGGGTCGTGGCGGGCATGGTCCCAGACGACGTCTACGAGCTCACCGGGGTGGGCGACCCGCGCCTGCACCCCGACGGACAGACCGTCGCGTACGTCGCGTGGCGGATCGACCGGGAGGAGGGCGAGTACCGCAGCGCCGTGTGGGTCGCCGCCGTGGACGGCTCGACGCCGCCGCGGCAGTTCACGTCCGGCGAGAAGCGCGACTCGTCGCCGCGATGGTCGCCGGACGGGTCGCAGCTGGCGTTCAGCTCCAGCCGCGGGGACGACGACGCGGGGCAGCTCTACGTGATCCCGGCCACCGGCGGCGAGGCGCGGAAGCTGACCGACCTGAAGGAGGACCCGAGCGAGCTCACGTGGTCGCCGGACGGCTCGCGGATCGCGTTCTGCGCCCGCGTGCGGGACGAGGCGTACGAGGAGGAGGACGACAAGAAGCGGCGGCCGCGCAGATTCACCCGCCTGAACTACAAGCTCGACAACGTCGGCTGGATCGGGGACCGGCGCCAGCACGTCTTCGTCGTCCCCGCCGACGGCTCCACGGAGCCGAAGCGGCTCACCGACGGCGATTTCGAGCACTCGTCGCCGGCGTGGTCGCCCGACGGCGAGAAGCTCGCCTTCGTCTCGGCCCGCTCCGACTTCTGGGACATCGAGCTCGCGAGCCACCTCTACGTCGTCGACGCCGGCGGCGGCGAGCCGACGCAGCTGACGCAGGCGGAGGGTGGCTGCGAAGGGCCTGTCTGGTCGCCTGACGGGTCGGCGATCGCCTTCCTGTTCTCGCCCGGGACGCTCGACTGGCCCCACCACAGCCAGGTCGCCGTCGTCCCGGCCGGGTGGCGGCGAGCCGCGGCTGCTGACGGAGAGCCTCGACCGCACCTGCGCGCCGTACCCGCCGGTCCGGGAGCCCATCTGGGACGGCGAGCGGATCGTCTTCGGCGTCGAGGAGCGCGGCAACGTCCACGTCTACGCCGTCCCCGCGGACGGGTCGGCGGCGCCTGAGCCGGTCCTCGACGGCGAGCTCGTCGTCAACGGCTACGACCTCGGGAACGGGACGCTCGTGCACACCCAGACGACGTCGACCGCGCTCACGGAGCTCTACGTCGGCGACCGCGCGCTCACCCGGTCCGGGAACGGCTTCGCCGGCGGCCGCGACCTCGTCGAGCCGGAGCGGTTCACGGCCACGTCCGAGGACGGCACCGAGGTCGACGCCTGGATCGTCCGTCCGCCCGACTTCGACCCGGCCAAGCGCTACCCGACGCTGCTCAGCATCCACGGCGGGCCGTTCTCGCAGTACACGACCGGGTTCTTCGACGAGTTCCAGATCTACGCGAGCGCCGGCTACGTCGTCCTGTACGCAAACCCGCGCGGCTCCTCCGGCTTCACGGAGGCGTGGGGCCGCGCGATCCGCGGGCCCTCGAACGGCCAGGGCCCCGGCTGGGGCACGGTTGACTACCAGGACCTGATGGCCGTGGTCGACACCGCGCTCGAGACGTACGACTTCATCGACCCCGACCGCCTCGGCGTCCTCGGCGGCTCCTACGGCGGGTTCATGACGACGTGGATCGTGGGCCACACGAACCGCTTCAAGGCGGCGATCTCGGAGCGGGCGGTCAACAACCTCGTCTCCGCCTACGGCTCCAGCGACCTTTTCTGGGCCTTCACGGGCCAGTACGGAGCGTCCCTGTACGAGGACTTCGACGCCTGGGTCGAGCGCTCGCCGTCCCGCTACGCCGACAGGATCGAGACGCCGCTGCTGATCATGCACTCGGAGAACGACCTCCGCTGCAACATCGAGCAGGGCGAGCATCTCTTCATCACGCTGCGGCTGCGCAAGCACGACGTCGAGATGGTTCGCTTCCCGGCCGAGGGCCACGAGCTGTCGCGCTCCGGCTCTCCGCCGCACCGCGTCGAGCGGTTCAGGATCATCCTGGACTGGTTCGACCGCTATCTGAAGCCCTGAGCCGCCGTCTCAGCCTTCGGAGAGCCTTCGGAGGCCCAGTGCACGGGAACGGACGTTATGTCAAGTTGATCCTCGCGACGGCGGCCGCGTGCCTTCTCCCCTCGGTCGCGCACGCCGAGGTCGTCGCGCCCGCCATCGAGGCCGCCGTGCTCGCCGTCGGGCCCGGCGGGACGCCGACCGTGGCCTACCTCGACGCGAGCGCGCTCGTCGTGTCGACCCGGACGGCGGCCGGCTGGCGCGCGAGCCGCGTGCGGGTACCGGTGCCCGCGTCGGAGGCAGACGTGGTCGCGGCGGCCGTGGGACGGGACGGGCGGCCGGTCGTGCTCGTCCAGGACGCTGTCCGCAGGACGCTCGTGGTCGCCTGGCGGCGCCCCGCGAAGTGGTTGGTGATCCGGGTCGTCCGCGCCGCCGCCGGGAGCCAGCTCGGCGTCGGCGGCCTCGCGCTCACGCCTCGGGGCATGCCGCTCGTCGCCTACGCGGTCCGCAGGGCAACGGCGAAGACCTACCTGCGGCTCGTGCGGATCGATGCGAAGGGCCGGGCCAGGACGACCCAGATCACGAAGCTCGGCTTCCCCGACAGCGCGCTGCCGCCGTCCGCGACACCCCACGTGACGCGCAGCGGCGCCGTCCGCGTCGTCGAGGCGTACACGTCGGCGCTGATCGACTGGTTCCCCGACCACGGCAAGTGGACGGGTCAGTACCTGTTCGCGAGCCTGCTCGGGTCGCCGGTCGGCCGCGTCTTCGCGCTGCCGGGGCCGACGACCGCGGTCGTCGCCTGGACGCAGGACTACCCCAGCCTCGGCGAGACGCACGTGCTGCTCCAGCAGGGGCCGCCGACGGGTGACGTCACCGACCTGCTCCCCCACGCCCGCCTGAGCGCGCTCACGCTCGCGGGCGGCCGTCCGGAGGTCGCGGCCAACGACTGGGTCGAGCTCGACAGCGGAGAGATCGACGCGGGCCTGCTGGTCTATCCGGACGCCCCGCCGGTCGAGCTCGACGGCAGCGTCGAGGGCTACGCGGCGGTCGGCGCTGCGCGGCAGCTGCTCCTCGCTACCGACCAGGGCCTCGAGTGGTTCTCGGCGCCTCGCCCGGCGCTCCGGGTCTCCCTGAGCGTCGATGCCGCCGGCCAGGCCGTCGGCCGCGTCGACGGCGCGACCTCCGGGACGGTCGCGATCTACCGCGAGGCGCCGGGCACGGCCCGCCAGCTGGTGACGACGGCGGCGCTCGGGTCGGACGGCACCTTCGCCGCCCAGGTCCCGGCCTCCCCCACCTTCTACCGTGGCGTCTACCGCGATCCCGCTACCGGCATTCCCTACGCGGCGCTGCTTCGTTCACTGCCGGTGCGGCCCGGGACGGTGCTAACGTCCTACGCCGTGCGAAATGACCGCCTGCTAGCCGCAGTGGCTGTCGTGATCGGCATTGTGCTGATCCTGGTCGGCGTGATCTACCTCGTTCAGAACGCACACGACATCCCCTCCTTCTTCCCCGGCCACTCCTCGCAGCCGTCGAGCCATCACCATGCGAAGCACGGCATCGCTGCGATCCTGGTCGGCCTCGCTTGCTTCGCGTTCGCCTGGTTCCGCACCGGCCCGCGCGAGCAGGTGAACGCGCCGCCAACGTAGTGCTGATCCTCGCGGCACACCTGATCACCTACTTCCAGGCGATCGTGATCGGCGCGATCCAGGGAATTACGGAGCTGTTTCCGATCTCGAGCCTCGGGCACGCCGTCGTGCTGCCGAAGCTCTTCGGCTGGAACCTGAACCAGGACGAGCCCTACTTCCTCGCCTTCCTCGTCGCCACGCATCTGGCGACGGCGATCGTGCTGCTCCTGTTCTTCCTGCGCGAGTGGATCAGGATCGTGCGCGGCCTGGGCCGCAGCCTCCGCGACCGTCAGATCTCCGAGGACGACCCCGACGCGCGGCTGGCCTGGCTCCTGATTGTCGGGACGATCCCCGCCGGCATCCTCGGGCTCACGCTCGAGCATGCGCTGCGCTCCCTGTTCGCGAACCCGACCGCCACTGCGGTCTTCTTGATCGTGAACGGCCTCCTGTTGTTCGCGTTCGAGGCGCTCCGGCGACGCGCCCCCGGTGCGCGCGAGCGCGCCGAGGAACTGGAGCACCTCCCCGAGTCCCCCACGTCCGAGGACGCCGAGAAGCGCCTCGCGACGCTGGGGTGGAAGGAGGGCGTCGCCGTGGGCACCGCTCAGGCCGCCGCGCTCGTGCCGGGGATCAGCCGCAGCGGCGTGACGATGGGCGGTGGACTGATCGTGGGCCTCACGAACGAGGACGCCGCGCGCTACGCCTTCCTGCTGGCCACGCCGATCATCGCCGCCGCTGCGCTCCTGAAGATGCCCGACCTCCTAGGTCACGACGGCGACGGCGTCCGTGGCCCGGCGCTCGTCGGCGCTCTCTGCGCCGGCGTGTGCGCTTGGGCCTCGGTGAAGTTCCTCATGCGGTATTTCGAGACCAACCGACTGACGCCCTTCGGCGTCTACTGCGTCGTGTTCGGTCTCGTTTGTCTCATCGACTTCACCGTTTAGGATCTGATCCACAGCCTTATCCACACAGTGCAAGAAAGGCTGTGGAAATGTTGAAAACAGAAAACTCCGCAAATTGCGGACACGACGTTTTTCGACCCCTTGCAGTGGCCCTTGCAGCCCCCTAGATTCCCTCTTGCGCCGAGCACGGAGCGCAAGTAGGTCGAAACTGAATCCGAAGGCCGTAGCCGGAAGGCGAAAGTCAGCGGAGGCGGTGGACGAAAGCGCAACCGGCTCGGCGAATTTTTTTGGTCCGACACAGACGCTAGGCGTCTGGGGCACCGGATCACGTCGGGGAGGACGCCTCGTCTGAAGCAGTGAGGGCGGAGGCGTTAGCCTCTGCCGATGCACTTGCGGCCGCCCAGCATCGATCGTGGCGTGACGTCGTTCCTCTGGGCGTTCGGGCTCGGGCTCTTCGTCTGGCTCGGGCTGCTGGCGATCGGGATCAGCCAGGGGACGGCGCTGATCGTCGCGCTGCTGTCCTTCGGGGCGATCTTCATCTTCGTCCGCGTCTCCCCGGACGCGAAGGACTAGGCGGGTTTGGCGAAATACGGCTGAGTCGTCCGGCCGCGCTGCTCGCCCCGAGGCCGCGTCCTCAGTCGCGCCCATAGCTACGGCTATGGGCGCTCCCTGCGTCCTTGCCTCGGAACGACCATCGCACCCCGACGACGAGCAGCAGTCCGCCAAGCCCTTCTAGGCGGCCAGACGATCCCGGCCGCGCGGCGCGAGCGCCGTGACGAGCATACGGGCGAGGTCGGCGCCGACGATGAGCTCGAGCCGGCTGTAGGCGCACGGGCGCTCCGCCCTCGTCAGGGCGTCACAGTGCCGGAGCAGGAGCGCATCCCCCCTCTCCGCCGTCCTCGGCGCGGCGAAGTCCTTCATTCCGAACTTGCTATCGGCGGCAGCGCCTCGGGCACTCCATCCCTGGGAGGGTGCTAAAGCAGCCCCCACTCGCTGCCGAGGGAGGCGGCCTCAGCTCGCGCTGCTAGGCGTCGTCGGACGTGGGGTTCGAGCGCGTGGGCGTCGTCGTGGCCACGGACTCGCGGTCGTCGGCCCGGACGTCGGTGTCGCGGTCGTACGTCAGCGGCGCGTCCGCGTCGTGCGTGTGCGCGGGGTCGGCCGCCGGAGACGCCTCCACGATCTCGCGATCGCGCACCCGCGGGCCGGTGGTGTCGAACGAGAAGCCGAAAACGAGCCCGATCCCGAACGCGAACACGGAGGCGTACTCGACGAGGTCGTCGACGAGGCCGTGGACGTGGATGTCGCCCGACCACGCGAGCACGTGCCGGTGGAACCAGCCGCTTCCGGGCTCCGCCGCGAGCACGACCCACAACGAGGCGATCGCGATCGGGACGAAGGCGATCAGGAAGAACGACACAGCCAGCCGCGGCCACCCCCACTTCGTCCAGCCGCCGAGCAGCTGGGAGAGCGCCATGACGAGCCCGGCGCCGGCGATCAGCCCGTATGCCGCCCAGAAGCCGCCGACAGTCGTGTTGTCGACCTGTGTCGCGATCCAGATCAGCACTCCCGCGCCCGCCGCGGCGATCAACGTCGTCGTCGCTCGTGTCAGTCCGTACATGCGATCACCTCTTCTTCGCTTCGGAGAGTTTGCTCCCTCGCTTGGAGAACGGAGATCGCCTACAAATCGATGCGGCGCATGTCGAAGGCGGACGAGTAGAGCTCGGCGCGGAACTCCTCCAGCGTCCGGCCGAGGTCCTCGCTGAACACGTGGTCGACCACTCCCACCTCGCCGTCGTGGTGGAACGGGACGTCCACGTGCTGGTGGGAGACGAGGTTCACGGAGGTGCGGGCGCAGGCCGGGCAACGGACGGCGAGGCCGAGGGATCCGTCGCCCGGCGCGAGCAGGAAGAACGCGGACGGGAAGACCGGCCGCGGCCGGCCCTCGGGGTAGCAGAAGAAGCTCCAAGGCCACTCACCGGCCTGGATCCTTCGCGCCGCGAGGTCGGAGAGCTCGTCCTCGACCGGGTCGAGGTGCGCGGTCATGAGGTTGAGGAACACGCCGCCCTGCAGCCCCAGGGGCGCCCAGTCGAGCTCGTCGTGGGAGACGAGCCCGTCGTGCTCCTCACCGCACACGCAGGCGAAGAGCACCTGGTAGACGGCCGGGTGCGCGGCGCCCGGGAGCCGTTCCAGCCGCCGGAAGGACGAGAGCATGACGCGCGTCTCTCCCCGTGCCGGGCACGGGAACGTGAACCGTCCCGTCAGCGCGTCGTACATAGGTGCCTTTGTAATCGGCACGCCGGACAGCCAGACCGTCCCCCTACGAGGTGACTCTTACGATGTGAAGACCGGCAAGTGTCCGACGGCGATGATGTCGGCCCACTTGGCCTTGTCGCCCTCGGTGAAGACCGCCGTCTCGGCGACCGTCTCGCCGCCCGCCTCCTCGACGACCTTCCGCATCGCCTCGAGCGTGCTCCCGGTGCTGATCACGTCGTCGACGATCACGACGCGCTTCCCCTTCAGCTGTCCCCGGTCCTTCTCGTCGAGGTAGAGCGTCTGCGGCTTCCCGGTCGTGATCGAGACCGTCTCGACCTCGAGCGCGTCGCCCATATATGGGCGGTACTGCTTCCGCAGGACGACGTACGGGAGGCCCAGACGCGCGGAGAGCTCGTGGATCAACGGGATGCTCTTCGCCTCTGCGGTCACGAGCACGTCGGGCTTGAGCGCGTCGATCTGGTCGGACAGGGCGCTGGCGGCGGCCTGGACGAGCTCGGTGTCCCCGAGGATGTTGAGGATGGCGATCCGGACGCCCGGCGCGACCTCGAATAGCGGCAGGTGGCGTTCCACACCGGCGACGTCGACGGTGTACGTCTCACGCTCGCTCACGGCGCGAGCTTACGCAGTGCGCGCCAGAAGAGCAGCTGGGACAGCTCGCGCGCCGCGTCGGCGAGCGTCTCGAGGTCCTCGAGCGCCGCGTGACGTCGCTCCGGGCTCCGGGCCCGCAGCGCCGGCGCGACGATCTGCTCGAGGAGCCCGGCCTCGCGGTCGGCGGAGGTTCGGAACGTCCGCAGGTGCCGCGGTGCGATGCCGAACCGGGCGAGCGCCGCGCACGCGAGGGCGATGTCCGCGTCCGACTCCGCGTACCGCTTCTCGCCGCCGGCCGCGAGGGGCACGAGCAGCCCGAACTCCTCCAGCTCGCGCACGAGGCCGGCGTCGATCCCCGAGCGCTCGCACAGCTCGGCGAGGTCGACTCCCTCCTCGGGCTCGCTGAGCCCGACCGGTCGCTTCCGGCGCCGTTCCTTCGCCGCCGGAGATGCGAGCTCCTGGCGGATGACGCGCAGCGGCAGGAACTCGTCGCGCTGGAGCCGCAGGATCGTCTCCAGCCGTTCGACGTCCTCCTCGGCGAAGAGCCGGTAGCCGCCCTGAGTCCTGCGCGGCGTGAGCAGGCCCTGGTCCTCCAGGTAGCGGATCTTCGAGATCGAGATGTCCGGGAACTCCTCCCTGAGCATCCCGCATACGGTCCCGATCGTCAGGAGGCGCTGGGAGGAGTGTTGGCCCGCGGTGGTCGCCATCAGCGGTTCAGGAACGTCATTCGGTACTTGCCGATCTGTACCTCGTCACCGTCCTCGAGCCGGGCGGACTCGACGCGCTTCCTGTTGACGAACGTGCCGTTGAGGCTGCCCTGGTCCTCGATGAAGATCTCGCCGTCGCGCCGGACCAGCACCGCGTGCTTCCGGGACACGGTCACGTCGTCGAGGAAGATCCCGCAGTCAGGCGAGCGGCCGACCGTCGTCGAGTCGCCCTCCGGGTGGAACGTCTCCCCCGCGCGGCCGCCGCCCGAGCGGACGACGAGCGCCGGTCCGGTCACCCCGAGCTCCTCGAGCACGTCGGCGGGCTCCGGCGCGCCCTCCTCCGGCATGAAGGACTGGGTCGTCTCGACCTCGTCCTTCGTGAGCAGGGCCCCGCAGCGGGAGCAGTAGTTGGCGGCCTCCTGGTTCTGGAAACCGCACTCCTGGCAGTAGATGTGACTCACTCGGCTGGAGCCGGCGGTGCTGCCTTGGCGGCAAGGATCGCCGTGAGGTGGTCGACGTCGACCTGGTCGAGGACACTCCTCCCCTCGGAGCCCTGCAGCCGGGCGACGAGCTCGGCGCGGAGAATGTCGATCTTCCCGTGCAGGATCCGACGCTGGTAGGAGATCTCGTTCTCCTGCCGCTTGAGGTCGTCGATCAGCTTCTTCAGGTCGTCGTCGGTGAGGCTTGCGAGGTCGGGGAGGGGTTCCACCGGGCCGCCTTTCGGGTCGAGGGCGGTCCCATTGAAGCAGCAGCCCAGGCAAGGGTCAACCTCAGGTTGAGACTTGTGCGGCTCCCTCGCCCGTCATGATCTCCTCGACGAGGACGCGGAACTCCTCGCCGAGCGCCTCCGAGTCCTCCGACGTCTGTCCCTCGGCGTACACGTGCACGACCGGTTCGTCCGGATCGGGGAGCACCTGGGCCCACCCGCGCTCGTCGAAGACCTTGATCCCGTCGGTCAGGTCGACCTCGCGCTCCTTCAGGCGCTCCGTCAACACGCGCATGACCGTTCCCTTGAGCGAGAACGGGCACCGCAGCTGCCGGTGCACGAGCGTCGCCGCCGGCAGGTCCGCGACGAGCTCGGAGAGCGTCGACTCGATCGGCGCCAGCAGCTCGAGCAGCTTGCAGAGGCTTGCGACGGCGTCGTACGCGGGCAGGAACTCCGGGAAGACGTAGCCGCCGCCGACGGCGCCGGCGAAGATGACGCCGTCCTCCGCGGCCGCTTTCGTCAGGTCGGCGAGCGACGCGGGCGTCCGCACGACCTCGAGGCCGCTCCCCTCGAGCATCCGGTCGACCTGGCTCGTCACCGTGACCGGGAAGGCGAGCTTGCCGACGCGGCCGTTCGAGCCGATCAGCCGCAGGAAGAGCAGCAGGGTCTGCTCGACGGGGATCTCTCGGCCGCGTTCGTCGACGAGGTAGAGCCGCTCCGCCGCACGGTCGAAGACGACGCCGAGGTCCGCGTGGACGGCGGAGACGAGCGGCTTCACGGAGCCGATCGCCTCGCGCAGCATCGCCGGGCCCGGATCGGTTCGGTCGGTCGTGAAGCCGTGCGCCGAGACCGCCTCGACCCCCAGCGGCCCGAGCAGCAGCGGGAGCACGAAGGACGCCGCCGAGTAGCCGTAGTCGACGACGAGCCGGAAGCCCCGGTTGCGGATCGATTCGCGGTCGAGGCTGTCCAGGAGATCCTGCGCGTAGCTCTCCCGGACCCGCGCCGGGTAGGTAACGGAGCCGATGTCCCCGAACGCGGCCCTGCGCAGCTCGCCGCGTGTGAAGTTCTTCTCGATCTCCTTCTGCAGCCCGGCCGTCAGCTGGATCCCGGGCGGCTCGAAGAACCGGATCTGGACGACCTCCGGGTCGGCCTGGTTCGTGCCCACGTGGAAGCCCGCGGCATAGCCCTCGGTCTTGAGTACGTGCCGCGCGATCGAGGCCGGCAGGACTCGCAGGTCGGCGACGTCGATACCCGACGCGGTGAAGCCGGAGATCATCGCCCGCTTGATCATCCGGCACGCGGACGGCGACTCGCGGCTGGCCACGACTCGTGCACCGCGCTTGAGTGCTGTCCCGAGCGCCGACGCGAGGCGCACGGCGACCTCCGGCGTCAGATCGACGTTGACGAGGCCGGAGACGCCGTCCCGCTCGAACAGCCGCGGCGACGCGCGCGACTCCCAGATCAGGCTCTCCGAGATCCGGGCGCCGGTCTCGACCTCCTTGTACGGATAGATCCGCACGCCGGGCATGACGACGCTCTCCGAGCCGATCGTGACCTCGTCGCCGATCGCGGCGCCCTCCTGGACGTGCACGTGCGCGCGCAGGTCGCACGAGCGGCCGATGATCGCGCCCTCCACGAGCGCACTGCGGCCGATGTGAGTGGCCGCGTCGATGACGGAGCGCGTCGTGCGTGCGCGGTCGCGGAGCGTGACGCTGTTGGAGAGCACCGAATGCTGGCCGACGACGGCGTCCCGGCCGATCCGACAGTAGTTGCCGATGAACGAGGGGCCCTCGACGCGGTCGAGATCGTCGATCTCGACGCCCTCCCCGAGCCAGATGTCGCCGCGGATGCGAATCCCTTCGATGTTCAGCCGGACGTGCTGGTCGAGCGCGTCGAAGTTCGCCTGGCGGTACTGGTCGAGGTTGCCGATGTCCTGCCAGTAGCCCTCCATCGAGAAGCCGTAGATCGGCCGGCCCATCTCGAGCAGGAGTGGGAACAGCTCCTTCGAGAAGTCGTACGGCCCGCCGCTCGGCACGTGCTGCAGGACCTCGGGCTCGAGCACGTAGATGCCGGTGTTGATCGTGTCCGAGAAGACCTGGCTCCACGTCGGCTTCTCGAGGAACCGCTCGACGCGTCCTTCCTCGTCGGTGACGACGATCCCGAACTCGAGCGGGTTGTCGACCGACTTGAGGCCGATCGTGACGGTTGCTTTCTTCTCCTTGTGGAAGGCGATCAGCGCGCCGAGGTCGACGTCACAGAGGGCATCGCCGGAGATGACGAGGAAGGTCTCGTCCAGCTGGTCGGCGGCGAGGCGGACGGAACCGGCGGTCCCGAGCGGGGACTCCTCGACCGAGTACCCGATCTGCATGCCGAGGGTCTCGCCGGTTCCGAAGTAGCTCCGGATCGCCTGGGGCAGGAACGCGACGGTCACGACCACGTCGGTGAGCCCGTGCTCCCTGAGCAGCTCGAGGATGTGCTCCATGCACGGCTTGCCGACGATCGGCACCATCGGCTTCGGTTGATTGGAGGTCAGCGGCCGCAGCCTCGTCCCCTCGCCGCCCGCCATCACGACCGCCTTCACCGCCGCATCTCCTTCCATGCGTTGACGGCGTAGAAACCGCCGGCGACCAGCGCCAGGATCAGCCCTGCCCAGAAGATCCAGTACGGCCAGTGGGTGGAGCGAGGCGTGACGATCAGGAACCCGATGCCTGCATAGAGCAACCAGGTCGCGGTCTTGCCGATCAGGTTGACTTCGAGGCGATACCCCTGCGGCGCGATCGCCTTGTAGCCCAGCATCAGCAGCACGTCACGACCGAGGATGACGACGAGGCCGAGCAGCGGCATGTGGTCGGCGACGTACAGCAGGATCACGGCCGCGTCGATCATCAGGCGGTCGGCCAGCGGATCCGCGACCCTCCCGAACTCGGACTCGACGCGCCAGCGCCGCGCGAGGTACCCGTCGATCTGGTCGGTGATCGCCGCGACGGCGAAGACGATCCCCGCTTCCCAGCTGTGGCCGCCCTCGGCGCTCAGCATCAACACGACGAAGACCGGGATCAGCGCGAGCCGCGCAATCGTCAGCGCGTTCGGAAGCTGCGCAAGCGGTGCTGGAACGGCACGCGTGGCCATGGGACAAGGATAATCGGCCGCGGGCGGCGGTCCCTTTCCGGCCATGCCCGACCCATCTCCCCCACCCTCGACAGGGTGGGGTTTGAACCCGCCTCCCTCGAGGTCGACGATACCGCCGGAAACGGCACGTGTCAGCGCCCGAACTGCGCCGAAACTGTGACGATTCGTCCCCCGTGGCCGAGACGCTCACCCTCCCCGGCTTCGTGAACGCGCACTGCCACGCGTTCCAGCGGGCCCTGCGCGGCCGGGGGGCGGGCGAGGACTTCTGGGCCTGGCGCGGCCTCATGCTCGCCGAGGCGGGGCGGCAGACCCCAGAGCTCGTCCGGCGCGAGTACGTCGACGTCTACCGCGAGCTGCGCCGCGCCGGCTACACCGCCGTCGGCGAGTTCCACTACCTCGGCTTCGAGGAGGCGCTCGCGGCGGTCGACGCGGCCGAGGAGGCGGGAGTCCGGATCGTCATGCTCCTCGCCGCCTACGGGCGCGGCGGCCTCGACCGCTTCCGGCAGGCCTCGGTCGCCGAGTACCTCGGCCAGGTCGAGGAGCTCCGCGGCCGTGGGATCGCGGTCGGCGTCGCCCCCCACTCCGTGCGCGCCTGTCCCGCCGACTGGCTCGAGGAGATCGGGCGGTATGCGGCGGCGGAGCGGCTCCCGCTCCACGTCCACGCCGACGAGCAGCCGCGGGAGGTCGAGGAGTGCCTCGCCGAGCATGGCCTCCGACCGATCGAGCTGCTCGACCGCACGGGCTGCCTGAGCGAGCGCACCACGGTCGTCCACGCCACCCACGCGAACGGCGACGAGCTCGACCTCCTGGCGCGAGCCGGCGCACGTATCTGTGCCTGCCTCACGACCGAGGCGAACCTAGGCGACGGCTTCCTGCCCGTCGAGCGGGTCTGCACGCGCGGGATCGGCATCTGCATCGGCTCGGACTCGAACGTCCGCATCGACCCGCTGGAGGAGCTGCGGGAGCTCGAGGGGATCGCTCGGCGCCAGTCCGGCCGCCGCAACGTCCTCACGACCGGGACGCTGCTCAGCTACGGCGCCGACGAGGGCGCGGGCGCGCTAGGGCTCCACGAGTGGGACGACGTCCACGTCGACCTCGGCCATCCGTCGCTGCGCGGCGTCGACGACGTCTTCGAGGCGCTCGTCGCGGGCTGCAGCGCCGACGTGTTCGCCTAGCGCGCGGCGAGCTGCGCGGTCCAGTACGCCGTGCGGCGGATGTACGCGCGCTGCGCCGACCGGCCGCGCAGGCCGTAGGCGCCGTCGTAGCTCTGGTAGCTCGAGCGCCGTCCTGCGGGCTCGATCTGCGTCCCTTCCCCCCACTCGTTGTAGCTCGTGATCGTCACGACGTCGGCCTGGGCCGCGATCGCGGCACCCCACATGCAGTCGTACGTGGCCCCGGCGTCGCGCGGCTTGACGCGGGGGTCGCCGTTCACGGGGAACGCCTCGTAGCCCGGCCCGACCGACGGCGCGCAGAGGATCCCCGCCGCGTGCGCCTGCTGGCAGAAGCGACCGAACTTCGCGCCCCCGTACTCGAGGATGTCGTACGTGTAGAAGCCGGCGAAGCCCGAGCGGGCGGCGAAGCCGACGCGATTCGTCTGGCCGAAGACGCGCACCCCGCTGAGCCGGAAGTTGAGGGTCGCCCACTGCTCCGCCGTGAAGTCGTCGGCGCGGTAGACGTAGACGTCGCGGATGCCTAGCGCGCGCAGGTGCTCGAGGTCGGAGCTCATCGTCGCGATCGACCGGCCGCGGTACGGCTCCAGCTGCACGCCGACGGCGAGCTTGGAGCGCCGCGCCGCGGCGAGGACATCCGGCAGGCGCTCGTCCTCCGGCGATCCCCATCCCCACCACGAGCTGACGACCTCGTCGACCCCCGCGCTCGCGATGTCGAGCATCTGCCCGCGCAGGACGCGCGGGTCGCTGCTGGAGTAGGCGCCGCGCGCCGGGAAGAACACCGACGCCACGTCGAACGGCGGCGCGTGCCCGTTCTGCTGCCAGTGCGTGTACGCCCCGTCGTGGGCCGGGTTCGAGTACCAGGGATAGAAGAAAATCGCGCTTCTGACCCGGCCGGCCTGGGCCGACGCGGGCGCAAGCAGGAGCCCGCACAGGACTGCCAGGATGGTTCGCCGCATCACCACGATCTTTTCACAGTCGTCGGGCGGGTCCTGCATCCGAAGCGCTCGGACGGGGGATGGCGTCGGGACGCCGCCGACGCCGATAGGAACCGCGAGTTGCGGCCCCGCATGCTCCTCCTCCATCGGTCTTCCAGCCCCGAGGAGGTGAGTCGACAAATGAGATCTTCGAACCGGTTCGCGTCCCCGCGGGTGCGTTGGAGCCGCGAGGAAGGTCAGACGATGCCGGAGTACGGCGTCGTGCTGGGGACGGTCGTCCTCGGTTGCCTGGTGGTGTACGCGGGCCTGACCGGCGCGCTCGTCAACCTGGTCACCTCCGTCGTGTCGCTGTTCCCCTGATGCGCTAGTTCGCCTGCCGTCCGAACGCAAGGAGTGGTGTCAACCGCCCTCCACCGCTTCCTGCGCGGCCGTACGGTCGGGCCATGCAAAAGATCAGACGCGGTTGGGTCGACATCGTCGTCGTCGGGGGAGGCCCGGCGGGCCTCGCCACGAGCAGCGAGCTGGCCTCCGCCGGGCGCTCGCACCTCGTTCTCGAGCGCGGGCGGATCGGCTGGAGCTGGCGCACCCAGCGCTGGGCGTCGTTCCGCCTGAACACGCCGGCCTGGGCGAGCCGCATCCCCGGCGACCTGATGGGAGAGCCCCGCGACGGGTTCGCGAGCGTGGGCTCGCTCGTCCGTGGGCTCGAGCGCTTCGCCGATCGCCTTCCAGTCGTCGAGGGCGTCGAGGTGCTTCGTTCCGAGCGCGTCGGTGGGGTCTGGAGGCTCGAGACGTCCGGCAGGCCCGCTGACGGCGGCCGAGGTGGTCGTGGCGAGCGGGTTCCAGAACGTCCCGCGGACCCCGTCGTTCGGAAACGAGCTGCCGGCCGGGATCGAGCAGCTCCACGTCGCTGACTACCGCCGCCCCGAGGATCACCACGGCGCCGTCCTCGTCGTCGGGGGCGCCCAGTCGGGCCTGCAGATCGCCGAGGACCTGGTCGACGGCGGACATCACGTCTACCTCGCGACGAGCCGCGTCGGCAGGCTGCCGCGCCGCCACCGGGGCCGCGACGCCTTCGAGTGGATGCTCGACGCCGGGCAGCTGGACGCGCCGAGCTCGCAGGCCGATCCCGAGGCCATGGCGGCCGCGCCGCCGCAGATCTCGGGCGCCGCCGGCGGCCGCACCGTCAGCTACCAGCAGCTCGCCCGGCTGGGCGTAACGCTCCTCGGGCGCGCCGCCGGCTGGGACGGCCGCCGCCTCGAGCTGACGCAGGACGTCGGCGCCAACGTCCGCTTCGCCGACGAGGTCTCGAGCTTCTTCCGCGCCGGGTGGGACGACTACGCCGCCCGCGCCGGTCTGGAGCTCGACGCCGCCGAGGCGGACCCGGCCGACGAGCCGTCCCCGCGTCTCTACCGCCTGCGCGGCCCCCGCTCGCTCGACCTCAGGACCGCTGGGATCTCGACGGTGATCTGGGCGACAGGCTTCGGCCCCAGCATCGGCTGGCTCCCCCGGGGCGCGCTCGACCACCGCGCACGGCCGCAGCTCCCGGGCCTGCACTCGATCGGCGCGCCCTGGCTCACCCATCGCTCCTCGGCGAACCTGTACGGGATGGCCTCGGACGCGAGGCGCATCGCGGACGGCCTCGCGGACGCCGGCCTGGCCGCCGCTGCGTAGAAGTCAGCCGCCGGTGGCGGCCGCGGAGGATCCTGCTGCGGCCGCGTCAGCGGCGTCGGCGGCGAGGCCGCGCACGACGAAGACGGCGAAGAGGAGCAGCCCCGGCTCGACCGCGTTCGGATCCTCGACAGTGACCTTCACGGGACGCCTGCCCCAGCTCTTCCCGTCGAGGACGGCGAGCTCGACGTCGCCGTCCGCCAGGGCGTAGCGCTCGCGCCACTTGCTGGCCGGCCGCAGCGCGAGCGCGCGGCCCTCCCAGCTCAAGCGGCCGCCGCGGCGCGTGCCGTCCGACCCGAACTCACCGACCACGGCGGCCGTTGCGTCGGTGGCCACGATCCGCGTTCGCCAGAATCCTCTGCGGGCGAATCCCCACGTTGCCCCGTCCGCCCGAGCGGTCGCGGCGCGCAACAGGAAGCCCTCCAGACGCAGGGTGCCCACGCCGTCGAGCTCGTAGAAGCGGCGGTTCTTCCCGGTGCGGGTCAGCTGGAGGTCGGTCATCGGCTCACGCGCAATTCTCGTCGGAACGTCAAGGCAAGTCGCGGAACCGGCGGCCGAGGCGCGGCAACCGGCGGCCTTGCGACCACTCCCGTCCGGGCCCGAGCGTCCCGCCGAAGCGCTGGAGCCGCCGCGCGACGCCCGTGGTGAGGCGGTAGCCGAGCGGCGTCGACCACGCGAGCGACCAGAGCGCGAATCCGGCCCGTTCGCTCCGCGCCCCGACGCGGTTCCTGCTCAGGTCGTGGCGCAGCCTCAGCAGCAGCTCGTGCAGCGGGATCTTGACCGGGCACGCCTCGGTGCAGGCGCCGCAGAGCGAGGACGCGTGCGGAAGGTCGGGCGCGCGTTCGAGGCGGGCGAGCAACGGCACGAGGACGGCGCCCATTGGCCCCGAGTAGACCGGGCTGTACGCGGTTCCGCCCGTCTTCCGGTAGACCGGGCACACGTTGAGGCATGAGCCGCAGCGGATGCAGGCCAGCATCTCCTCGTACGGCCCGCCGAGCAGCCGCGAGCGCCCGTTGTCGACGATCACGACGTGCAGCTCTTCCGGCCCGTCGGTCTCGCCCTCCCGGCGCGGCCCGGTCAGCAGCGTCGTGTAGCTCGAGAACCGCTGGCCGGTGGCGCTGCGCGCGAGCAGCCGCAGGAGCACGGCCAGGTCGCTCAGGTTCGCGACGAGCCGCTCCATCCCGACCAGCGCGATGTGGGTGCGCGGCAGCGAGCTGACGAGGCGGCCGTTGCCCTCGTTCGTGACGAGGACGATCGTCCCGGTCTCGACGACGGCGAAGTTGGCGCCGGTGATCCCCACGTCGGCGGTCTGGAACGTCTCGCGGAGCTGCCGCCGCGCCGCGCTCGCGATCGCAGAGAGGTCAGCCTCGACCGCGACGCCCTCGGCCCGTGACAGCAGCGCCGCCGCGTCTTCTCGCGTCTTCTCGATCGCCGGGGCGAGGATGTGCGTCGGGTGCTCGCCGGCGAGCTGCATCACGTACTCGCCGAGGTCGGTCTCGACGGCGCGCACGCCTGCCCGCTCGAGCGCGTCGTTGAGGGCGAGCTCCTCCGAGAGCATCGACTTCGACTTCGCCGCGAGCCTGGCGCCGCGGGCACGGCAGACCTCCACGACGTAGTCGCAGGCCTCGGCCGCGGTTCGGGCGAACGTCGTCTTCCCGCCGTTGGCCTCGACGGCGTCGCGGAAGCGCCGCACGTGTGCGTCCAGGTCGCGGATCACGCGCATGCGCGCCTCGTGCCCCTGGTCGCGCAACTCCGCGAGCGCCGGCAGCTCCGACCACGCTCCCAGGCGGCCGTCGCGCAGGCGCGCCGTCGCCGTGTCGAGGGCCGACACCGCGTGCTCGTCGGCGAGCGCGGCCCGGGCCGCCTCTCGGAACGGACGTTGCTGGCTGAGCTGCGAGCTCACGTCGCCGCATTCTCCACCGCGACGGGACGGCTGGGTCGGGCGCGGTACGATCGCTAGCCCTTGACGACCGCGCCCACCGCTCTGGCCGACGCGCCGAGGCCACGGCGCAGGCTCCGTCCCTCTTCGAGCTTCGTGGGCTTCGTGCTGCGGCGAGCGGCCGCGCTCTTGCTGCTCGCGATCGGGATCACGCTCGTCGTGTTCGTGCTGACTCAGCTGGTGCCGAGCAACGCCGTTGCGACGAACCTCGGCGAGCAGGCCGCCGGCGATCCCGCCGCGGTGGCCGCGTTCAAGGCGCACTACGGCCTCGACAAGCCGCTGCCGGTGCGGTACTGGCTCTACCTGGAGAACCTCGCGCAAGGTGACCTCGGCCAGTCGTCGCTGACGCACGGCGCGGTCAGGCACGACCTGGCGCAGTTCATCCCGGCGACCGCCGAGCTCGCACTGTTCTCCGTCGCGATCGCGGCGTTCCTCGGCATCCCGTTCGGCGTGATCGCGGCGATGCGACGTAACCGTCCCACCGACCATGCGCTGCGCGTCGTCTCGCTCGGCGGCATCTCGATGCCGACCTTCTGGATCGCCCTCGTCGCGCTCTACGTCGGCTTCTACAAGCTCGGCTGGTTCCCAGGCGCGGACCGACTCGATCCCGGGGTGACGCCTCCTCCGAGCAAGACCGGTCTCTACACCATCGACGCGCTGCTCGCCGGCGATTGGGGCCTGTCCGTGCAGGCGCTGCACCACCTCATCCTCCCCGCGCTCGTGCTGGCGGCCTTCAACGTCAGCCTCCTGACGCGCTACACGCGATCGGCGGTGCTCGAGGTCTCCGGCAACGACTACGTCCGTGCCGCGCGAGCGAAGGGCCTGCCGGAACGCGTGGTCGTCAGGCGTTACATCCTGCGGGCTGCGCTTCCGTCGGTCGTGACGGTGCTCGGCCTCGTCTTCGCGAACGTCCTCACCGGCGCCGTCCTCGTGGAGACGATCTTCTCCTGGCCCGGGATCGGCCAGTACGCCTATCACGCGGCCGTCAACCTCGACGTGCCCGCGATCGCCGGCGTCAGCCTTTTCGTCGCGGTCGTCTACATCACGATCAACTTCGTCGTCGACGTCCTCTACGGGGTGATCGATCCGAGGATCAGGGTGCGATGAGCACGATCGCGCTCCGGACGCGTGGGAGAGAACGAGGCCGCCTGACGCCCGCGTGGCGTCAACCGCTCGCCGTCGTCGGAGCCGTCATCGCCGTCGGGTGGCTGGTGGTCGCGATCTTCGCGCCGTTGATCGCGCCGCACGACCCGCTCGCCCAGATCTTTCCTTCCTCACAGTCACCGTCGAGCGCGCACCTCTTCGGCACCGACGAGCTCGGCCGTGACGTTCTCAGTCGTGTCATCTATGGCTCGCGCATCTCGGTGCCGATCGCGCTGCTGCTCGTCTCGCTCGCCGCACTCATCGGCGGCGTGATCGGCGGCCTCGCAGGGTACTTTCGCGGCCTTGTCGACGGCGTCTCGATGCGAATCGTCGACCTCTTCTTCGCCTTCCCGGCGATCATCCTCGCGATGGTCGTCGCGGCGGTTCTGGGCCGCGGGCTCCAGAACGCTGCGCTCGCGATCGTCATCGTCGCGTGGCCCGCCTACGCGCGCGTCGTTCGAGGGCTGGTGCTGTCGGTCGGAGACTCGGAGTACGTCGAGTCGGCGCGGCTGCTCGGCTCGTCGGCGAGACGCACGCTCTTCCGCGATGTCGTCCCCAACGTCGCGGGCCCGGTGCTGGTGCTCGCGACGCTCGACCTTGCGACCGCGATCCTGCTCCTCTCAGGGCTCTCGTTCCTCGGGCTCGGAGCGCAGCCTCCGGACGCGGAGTGGGGCTCCATGGTCGCCGAGGGGGCGCAGTACTTCCAGTGGTGGTGGATCGGAACGTTCCCCGGTCTCGCCATCTTCTCCGCGGTCCTCGCGTTCAACTTTCTCGGCGACAGCCTGCGCGACCTCTTCGATCCGCAGACCTCCTGGGGTGGTGGAAAGCGAGAGTGAACACCCTGCTCGAGGTCGAGAGGCTGCGGGTCAAGCTCCCGACGCCGACGGGGTTCGCGACCGTCGTGGACGGCGTCGACTACCTGGTCGAGCAGGCGCAGGTGTTCGGTGTCGCGGGCGAGAGCGGCAGCGGCAAGACGATCTCGATGCTGGCGCTGCTCGGGCTGCTTCCCCCAGGATCGGTCGTCGAGGGGCGCGCGAGCTTCGGCGGCAAGGACCTCCTCCGGCTGCGCAGCGGCGAGTTGCGCGCCGTCTCAGGCCGGGAGATCGGAATGGTGTTCCAGGACCCGCTGACGTCGCTCCACCCGATGCTCTCGGTCGGCCAGCAGATGACGGAGCACATTCGGCTCCATCTGGGCCTCGCCCGCGGAGCCGCAACGCATCGCGCCGAGGAACTGCTGGACGAGGTGCGTCTTCCCGACCCCGCGAGCGCGCTGCGCGCATATCCACATCAGTTCTCGGGCGGCATGCGCCAGCGCATCGCGATCGCGATCGCGCTCGCCTGCGGCCCGCGACTGCTGATCGCCGACGAGCCGACGACGGCGCTCGACGTGACGGTGCAGGCAGGCATCCTGCGCCTGCTCGACCGGCTGCGGCGTGAGCACGACCTCTCGGTCATCCTGATCACGCACGACCTGGCGGTGATGTCGTCGCTCGCCGACCGCGTATCGATCTTCTACGCCGGCCGCGTCGTCGAGTCCGGCTCGCGGTCGGAGCTGCTCCAGCATCCTCGTCATCCGTACACGCGCGCGTTGCTCGACGCGCTCCCCCACCCGGAAGCTGCGCGCGACACGCCGCTGGTCGCGATCAAAGGGACCCCACCGACTCCGCAGCAGATTCCCCCGGGCTGTCCCTACCACCCGCGCTGTCACCATGCCGTCGACGTCTGCTCCTCGGACGATCCGCCGTTGGCGCCCCTGAATGGACGCCGTCTCGCCTGCCACGTCGACCCCTTCCGATGACCGAGTCGGCACTGCAGCTGCGTGACGTCGAGGTCGTCTACGAGCGACGCGGCCGCGAGCAGGTGCGCGCCGTCGCGGGCGCGAGCCTCACGGTCGAGCGCGGCCAGATCGTCGGCCTCGTCGGCGAGTCGGGCTGCGGCAAGTCGAGCCTCGCCCGCGCGGCGGTCGGGCTGATTCGACCTTCAGCAGGGAGCGTCGTCTTCGAGGGGCGCGAGGTCACCCCGCTCACACGGCGCGCTCGGCCCCGCGAGCTGGCGGGGCTGCAGATGGTGTTCCAGAACCCCTACTCGTCGCTGAACCCGCGGCGGAAGGTCGGCTCGCAGCTCGCCGACGCGCTCGATGCTCTCGACGTCACTCCCCGTCGCGGCCGGCGCGCACGCATCGCCGAGCTGCTCGACCTCGTCGGGCTTCCCGCGACTGCGGCTGCTCGCTACCCGCATCAATTCAGCGGCGGCCAGCGGCAGCGGATCGCGGTCGCGCGCGCGCTCGCGGCCGAGCCCTCGGTGCTCGTCCTCGACGAGCCGCTCGCGTCGCTCGACGCATCCGCACAGGCGCAGCTCGCCAACCTCCTCGTCGACCTCTCGCGCCGCCTCTCGCTGAGCCTCCTGCTGATCTCCCACGACCTCGCGATCGTTCGGCATGTCGCCGACGCCGTCTCGGTCATGTACCTCGGCGTGATGGTGGAGACGGGGCCGACGCAGCCGTTGTGGTCGCTGCCGCTGCATCCGTACACGGAGGCGCTGATCGGCGCGGTCCCGAATCCGGACGGACGCGGCGTGCTTCCCGATGCTCTGCCGGGTGAGGTTCCGGATCCCGCCCGGCCTCCCGCAGCGTGCCGATTCCACCCGCGGTGCCCGTACGCGTTCGGCCGCTGCTCGCGCGATGAGCCGTTGCTGATCGAGGTCGCTCCTGCTCGCAGAGCCGCGTGCTGGCTCCAGACGGGCAAGGAGCCGCCCGCTCCACCCGCAGCGCAGGCGCGGCGGCTTTCACTTCCGGGCGCGGAGGAATAAGCTCGCACCTCTTCGACCTTCCGGGGAGGACGCCATGAACCGGTTCCGCACCCCCAGGGCATTCAAAGCCGCACTTGCGGCTTTGCCAGTTCTCGTCACGATCGCGGTCGTCACAGGAGCGAGCGGCGGGCAGTCCGCGCCCACCGCGACGCTTGTCGTCGACCGTTCGTTCGAGATCAAGACCGCCGATCCGCAGCGCGCGTTCGAGCCGACCGCGGCGATCGTCGACCGGGGCATCTACGACACCTTCTTCACGTACAAGGGCGGCGACCTCGCCCACCCGCGTCGGCTCCTGGTCAGCTCGTGGACGGCGTCCAGGGATGCGAAGACCTTCGTCTTCAACCTGCGGAGGAACGTGCACTTCGCCGACGGAACGCCGCTGACGGCCGCCGACGCCGTGTTCTCGTTCAAGCGCCTCATCAACCTGAAGGGCAATCCCTCGTTCCTCCTGGACGGGGTGACGGTGTCGTCGCGCGGGAAGTACACGGTCGTTCTGCGGTCGAAGACGCCGAACGGGGCGTTGCCGTCGATCCTGACGAACACGTCGCTCGGGATCGTGAACTCGAGGCTCGTGCGGAAGCACGGCGGCACTGCCGCCGTCGGTGCGGACAAGACCGACAAGGCGGAGAACTGGCTGAACTCCGCAGCCTCCCGCGGCGCGGGGAGCGGTCCGTACCTGTTGCAGCGCTACAGCACGACGGCGCAGATCACGCTCGTACCGAACCCGCGCTACTGGGGTCCGTTCAGGGCGAAGTTCAAGACCGTCGTCGTGCGGAACATGGTCGCGCCGACGCAGCTGATCAACATCCAGCGCGGTAAGCACGAGGTCGCGATCGACCTGTCCTCCGATCAGGCGCAGACGATCAGGGGCAACAACCGCCTGAACGTCCGCACGGGGCCCTCTACGTGGGTCTTCTTCATCTTGCTGAACAGCAACCCGTCGGTCTCGTCGGTCACGTCGAACAAGCAGTTCCAGACTGCGGTTCGCTACGCGCTCGACTACCGCTCGATCGTGAGCGTCGCAGGCCCCGGGGCGATCCAGGCGGCGGGGATCATCCCGTCGATGTTCCTCGGCTCGCTGCCGCGCAAGGAGGCGATCAAGCAGAACCTCACGAGAGCGAGGGCGGCACTTCAGGCTTCCGGAGCCGGAAGCCGGACGATCACCCTCGAGTTCCCGAGCGATCTGACCATCAACGGGGTGCCGTTCTCGTCGATGGCGCAGCGAGTCCAGGCGAACCTGCAGGCGGCCGGCTTCCATGTCGAGCTCGCCGGCGCCCCTGTCGGCACGTGGCTGCAGAAGTACCGCGACGGCAAGATGGCCTTCGGCCTGTCCCTCTGGGGGCCCGACTATCCGGATCCGCTCGACTACCTCGCCTTCATGCCCGGCGAGCTCGTCGGGACGCGGGCGGGCTGGCCGGCCGGGTCGGACGCGACGATCGAGCGGCTGGCCGCCCGGGCGCGCGTCACGACGAGGGGGGCGGCGAGGCAGACCGTCTACCGGCAGATCCAGCGGCGGCTCAACGCCGTCGGGCCGTTCATCCCGTTGCTGCAGCCCGTGCAGGTCTTCGTCTCGACGAGGGATCTGCGGGGTGCGGTGTTCAACGCGCAGTACCAGGTCGACGTCACGCAGGTGGCTCCGAGATAGGTCAGCTGTTCGCGACGAGGGCGGCGGGATAGCCGTTGAGCTTGCGCCCGCCGCCCTCCTCGCACACGACGATGTCCTCGATCCGGACGCTGAAGCGGTCCGGGATGATGACCGACGGCTCGTCCGTGAACGTCATCCCGGGTCGAAGCGGCGTGTCGTCCTCGGTCGAGATGAAGGGACGCTCGTGGACGTCCATCCCGATCCCGTGGCCCATGCGATGGCGGAAATGCTCGCCGAGACCCGCCTCCTCGATCGGACGTCGACAGGCCGCATTCACCTCGGAGGCCGGCGTACCCGCGGCGGCGGCGACACGCCCCGCTTCCTGCGCGGCGAGCATGATCTCGTAGACCTCGCGGTAGTCGTCAGGCGGCTCGCCGCAGTAGATCGTGCGGCCGAAGTCCGAGCAGTACCCGTCGACGACTCCTCCGAAGTCGAACATCACCGACGTGCCATCGGTCAGTGGCGCGTGCGCCGTCGCCGCATGCGAGTCCAGGTCGGTCTCGCCGAGCCCGGTGAAGATGTGCGTCGCGAACGACGGGGTGCGCGATCCGGCTGCCCGCAGCTCGTGCTCGACTGCCTCGGCGAGCTGCGCCATCGTCGTTCCGGGAACGACGAGCGGAGTGACCGCCGCCATCGCTTGCTCGACGGTCGCGATCGCGCGCTGCATCGCCTCGAGCTCCTCCGGCGACTTCACGCGCCGGAGCTCGTTCACGAGCGCCGACCCGGGCCGCAGCCGCTCGGCGCCGAAGATGCGGGCGAGGTTGAGCGTCGTCTCCGCCCAGACGCGGTCGCCGATCGCGACGGTCCCGGACGAACCACCTCTTCTTGCGACGCGCTCGAAGATCGCGACCCCGTCGTCGGTCTCGTTCACGACCACGAGCTCGCCCCGAGGCTGCTCCCTGAGATCGAAGGCGGCGAACATGCGCGGGAGGACGAAGACGGGCTCCGCCCCGGGGACGAAGAACGCGCCTGTCACCCAGCCGCTCGGGTAGGACGCTTCGCCGAAGTTCGGGATCTGGCGCTCGACCCCCGTCAGGTACTCGAGATCCGCGGAAGGCGCGAGGAAGAGTGCGTCGACGCCCTCCGCTTCCATCCGTTTGGCCAGCCGCTGCTGCCGCTCCGCGTAGTCGAACACGACGTGCGAGTCTAAGCTCGCGACGCATGAGGCCGAGCCCTGACGTCGCCGTCGTCGGTGCCGGCATCGTCGGGCTCTCGGTCGCGTACCACCTCATGGAACGCGGGGCGTCCGTCACCGTCGTCGATCGCGCCGGAATCGGGGCAGGGGCGTCGGGCGTACAGCCCGGCGGCGTCCGCAGGCAATGGGGCACACCGACGAACTGCCTGCTGGTGGCAGGAATCCCAGCGCTTCTACGCCGAGGCGGTCGAGCGGTTGCAGATGCGCGTCGATCCCGGCTTTCGCACGTGCGGCTACCTCTTCCTCGCGCATTCCCAGCGTACGCTCGAGACACTGCAGGTGAACGTCGGGCTGCAGAACTCCCTCGGCGTACCGTCACGGATCGTCTCTCCGGCCGAGGCGACGGAGCTCGTCCCGGGGCTCGACGCGACCAGCGTCGTCGGGCGGCGCCTGGTGCGACGAGGACGGCTACTTCGACCGGCCGCAGGCGATTCTCGAAGCGTTCGGCGCGCTCGTCGACGTGCAGCGAAGAGAGGTCGTCGACGTCGAGGACCTGCCGGCCGGCGCGGTCGTCGTCGCAGCCGGCGTCGACACGCCGCGGTTGCTGCCGGAGCTTCCGATTCGCGCCGAGCAGCGCTCGCTCCTCTTCAGCGATCCGATCCGGGAGCGGCTGCTCGAGCCGCTCGTCGTGTCGGCCGAACGAGGCCTCGCCGCGAAGCAGCTTGCGGACGGCCGTCTGCTCGCGAGCGATCTCCGTTCGGGCTCGCGTGCGAATGTGCGATCCGGATTCGAGGAGCTGCTGCCCAGGCTCGTCCACGTCGCGCTGCCGACCCTCGTCGAGGGGCTCTACGACGTGACGCCGGATCACCAGCCGATTCTCGGACAGGTGCGCGAGCGCGTCTGGGTTGCAGCAGGGTTCAGCGGCCGCGGCTTCATGCAGGCGCCGGCAGTCGGCCGGATCATCGCCGAGTCGGTGCTCGGCGCCGGGAGCGATCCGACGCTCGGCGTGTTCGACGCGGGCCGGTTCGCGGAGGGTCGACTGGTGCCGGAGCCGAGCGTCGTCTAGCGCAGACGGGGCAGCACCTTCGTGCAGAGCAGCTCGATGCCGCGCTGCTCGGGAACGCCGTGCGGCGTTCCGAAGTCGATGCGCCCCGCACCCGCGTCGAAGACGGCTTCGGCGTGGGCCACGATCTGCTCCGGAGTCCCGGCAAACGCGAACCGGTCGAGGACGTCGTCCGGGATCTCGCGCCCCAGCTGCTCCGGGTCGACGGCGAACGTCGGGTCGAGCTCGGCGACGACATCGAGATACATCGCGACCTCGCGCCGTGCGACCGATCGCGCGCGCTCCCCGTCCTCGTCCACGACTGTGACCGCCCCGAGCACGATTCGCACGTCGTCGTTGCCGATGCGCTCCCGCATCACGGACACGACGTCGGGGTTCGCGCTGCCGCCGACCTTCACTTCCTGCGCTGCTTCCCCTGCGAACGCCGCGAGGCTCGGCGACCAGGTGCCGACGAGCAGTGGAACCCTGGGCCGGTGGCGCTCGTACCTGAGCCGGCTCCCTCGCGGGAGCGAGTACCGCTCGCCGGCGAAGGCCGAGTCATCGCCCGCCAGCAGCCGAGTGACGATCTCCCACGCCTCACGGATCGCCGTGACCGGATCCGACTGGTCGATCTCCAGACTCTCCAGCCACGCGCCGCGCGCAAGGCCGAGGAACGCACGTCCGTCGGTCGCCGCGTCGAGCATGGCGATCTGGCCGGCGATCTCGACCGGGTGGAGCGTGAACGGATTGAGACACGACGGCCCCACCCGCACGCGCCTCGTCGCGCGCGCGATCTCGAGCAGCGCCGGCAACGCGGGCTGGAACCAGAGGTCGTTGAAGGTCGTGACGACGTCGAAGCCACCGTCCTCGGCGGCCTGCGCCAACCGGCCGTACTCCTCTAACCCCTTGTCCGTCTGCAATCCGAGGCCGAGCTCGCGCTCGTCGTTCACGTGAGGTCTTCGGTACGGAGCGTGCGCTCCCCCATGCGCTCGATCCTCATGACCACGCGCTCGTCGGGATCAGGGCACGTCACGAGCGAGTCCTGCTCGAGCCAGTCCGACTCGGGCAGCTGCCGTTGCTTCGCGGGGAGCAGCGGCAACACCGACTGCAGCGCGTAGATGCAGAAGTGACGGCCGGCAGGAATCCGGATCCGGCTCGACTCCGTGACCTCGAAGTAGTCGCCGACCTCGAGCCCGCAAACAGAACGCCCTTCGATTCGCTCGACCGTGACGCGGAGGTCGTAGAGGCGCATCTCGGCCACGATCGGCGAAGCATACGATCGTGCCGACCCGCCTTGACATCCTCATCGGGCCGCTGTCGCCTTGTCGGTCGTCTGATCATGGGCGACTACGAGGGGATCCCCAAGAGCTGGGACTGGTCGGACTCGATCGCGGAGACCGACCTCAAGACCGCGCTCACCAAGGCCAAGAGCCGGCTGATCTCCGTGCACCGCCCGGACGGTGCCGCCACGCTCCCCTTCACGGCGGTCTGGATCGCCAACAAGGGCGCGGACAAGACCAAGTGGGACTGGAGCCCCGGAGCGACGGGCGCCCAGCTCGATGCGCTGGTGAAGAAGGCAACGGGTCGCCTCATCCACATCGACGCGTTCACGGTGACGGGCACGGGCGTGCAGTTCGCAGGCGTGTGGGTCAAGAACACCGGCGCCTTCAAGCGCGTGTGGGGCTGGAATCCGGCCCTGACCGCCGCGCAGCTCGGCGCCGCGGTCGGACGGTCGCATCGGATCATCTCGCTCACGACCTACGTCCAGAACGGGCAGCGGCTCTACGCGGCCGTGTGGGTGCTCAACACCGGCGCGGAGCATCGCAACTGGAACTGGTCGCCGAGCGCGACGTTCGAGGAGGTCCGCCAGAAGCTCGAGGACTTTCCCGGCCGGCTCGTCTCGATCGACTCCTTCCAGCAAGGAGCCACCACGCGGTTCGCCGCTGCATGGGTGGACGCGGACGACTCGTTCGCGAAGCCCTGGTGGTGGGGTGTCGGCCAGGATGCCGCCGCGATCAAGATGGACATCCCGCTGTTCTGCAGCTTCATGGTCGAGGCGCGCACGCTGCCCGGCTCCCCGGATCACTTCGCTCACTTCCGCCACGGGTTCCCGCGGCCGGCGTACAAGGAGAGCGCGGCGCTGCTCGCGTTCTCGGGGACTGCAGACGTCAGCGATGTGAAGAGCTTCTCGAGCGGATACTTCGAGCAGGACTCGTCCCTCGACCTCCACCTGAAGAGCATCGCGCCCGGTCCGGTGAACCTGGTCGAGGGAGAGCTGATCCGCACGTACCACGGCTGGTTCTGGGGCGACCGGCTGACGAAGGTGCTCGACCCGGGCGAGATCTTCGCCGGCCAGTCACCGGTCGTGGCGGCCGGCGCCGACTACCACGGCACGCGGAACGACAACGAGTGGGCGTTGACGCACTACGTCTCGCGCGCCCGAGCGACGGACCCGGGCGGTGCCGCACAGCGGACGGCGCTCGCGATCCCGATCCAGCGGAACGGCTTCACGCCCGTCGCCCCGACCGAGGCGACGGTGCCGGTCTGGCTCGGGATGTGGGCCAACCCCGCGGACATCATCCCGCTGACGAAGGACGGGAAGACAGTGCACTGGCTCGTGCTCGGCGGGGAGATCGTCAACTGGAGCGGCGAGACGCTACGAGTCGCCGGCCTGCACGTGACCGTCCTGACACCCGGAGGGACGATCATCGAGGACCGCGAGTGCAACTACGACTTCCGGGTGTTCGACTACCCCAACGGCTGGCCGCCCGTGCCGCCGTCGACGATCGCGCACGCAGAGCTGCCCGACCCGTACACCGTCTTCGTGGACGGCATCGAGATCCCGAAGTCGGTCGACGTCAGCGCGGGCCTCGTCGTCCGGCTCGTTCTGAGCTACAAGCTGCCCGACGGATGGTGCGGCTCGACCGAACGCATCGACGAGGCCAAGTACCTCGAGACGCCGCCCATGCTGTCACCGGTGCGAGGGAGCTGGCACTTCGGCAACGGCATGACCCAGATCGGCTTCAGTCCCCATGCGCACTTCCACGAGCGCTACAGCTACGACCTCACGCAGCACGACGACAACGGCGCGACGTTCGACGGGCCGGATGACGAGAACAACTCGTTCTTCTGCTACGGCGAGGAGGTGCACGCGATGGCGGACGGCGTCGTCCTCGGCTGCGACTTCACGCATCCGGAGAACAACGGCCTGACTGACCCCAGTACCGTGCTGAGCACCCCGGCGAACGAGGTTCTTCTCGGCCACGACGCGGGGCCGGTCTTTCCCCGCCGATCACGCTACGTCCACCTCCAGATGAAGGCTCCCGACAGCCAGAGCAACCCGGGCCACCCGCTTGCGCCCGGCGACACGGTCAGCGCCGGCGACGTCGTCGGCTTCGTCGGCAACAGCGGCCACGTGAGCGAGCCGCACCTGCACTTCGACCTCTGGGGCATCGATCCCAGCGGGCATCCCCGCCCGTGGCCGATGCGATTCAGCGACCTCCGTCCAGCCGGCGCCAAACGAGCGGCACCGGGCACGCCGGCGACAGGCGACTACGAGACCACCTGAGATCGATCACATCAACAAGCTCGAGGAGAGTCGAATGTATGCACTTGTCGGCCGCGTCCAGATCAAGCGAGGTCATGAAGAGGAGACCGCCGAGATGGCGCGAGAGCACGGCCCAGCTCTTGTTGGAGGCATGTCCGGCAGCAAGAGTGCGTACTGGGCTCGCATTTCGGACAGTCGCGGCGAGCTGATCCAGCACTCGTTCTGGCTGTTCGAGACCGAGGCGGATGCGCGAGCGGCTGAGACCGTCTTCAACTCGCTGCGGGATATCCCACAGGCGCCCGCCCTCTTCATAAGCGCGGACGTTTGCGAAGTCATCTCCGAAAGATCGGTCACCGACGAGTAGCGGATCACGACACCGTGACAACGAGAAAAGGCCCTCTTCGCAGGGCCTTTTCATCGGGGCGCGGCGCCGAGATTTGAACTCGGGACCTCTAGTCCCCCAGGGACGCCATGGTCGGCCGTCTCATGCCTGCTCCGGGCGCTGGACCTCAGTGTACAGACCTCCCTGGGCTGCGCCGGAGCCCGACTTGCCACCCCCGGCGCCGCGCAGCACATAGGCGATGCCGACCGCGAGGGCGGCGCCCACGATCGGGCCGACGACGTAAACCCAGTAGGCCGTGAAGTCGCGTCCGATCAGGTCGGGGCCGAAGGTGCGGGCCGGGTTCATCGACGCCCCCGAGATGGGGCTTCCCCAGAGCCCGGCGAGCGCGATGTAGCCGCCGACGCCGATCGCGCCGAAGATCCCGATGTTCTGCGCGCCCGAGGCGGTGCCCAGGATCACGCTCACGAGACCCATCGTCAGGGCCGCCTCCATCAACAACGCCTGCCAGTTCGAGTACCCGCCGGCGGGGTAGTTCGAGCCGTACTTGGCCGACACCTTGATCACCTCGTGGAGGAACAGCGCCGCGAGCGACGCGCCGATCAGCTGCACGACGACGTATCCCGGCACCCGGCGCCAGGGGAAGTCACCGCGCAGCGAGAAGGCGAGGCTGACGGCGGGGTTGAGGTGTGCGCCCGACACCTTGCCCATGAACATGATGATCCCCATCACCATCAACCCCGGCGCGACCACGGCCGCCGTCCGGCTGATCGTGTTCGGGAACGCCTGGCTCATCATCCCGCCGCCTCCGGCGACGAGCACGAGCAGGAAGGTGCCATAGAGCTCCGAGAAGAGACGCCGCCATTCCTGATCCGGGTTCTGAAAGTCCGCCATCGGTCCGGTGATGTCCCTGTCGATCCAGCCGAGGACACCCGCCTCGGCCCGATGCAGCTCCTCGCTCACGACACCATCTACAGCCCGGTCTGCGCGGTGACCCGGCCCGATTCGACGGCGTCCTTGAGCGCGTCGTAGTCCTTCTCGTTCTGGTCGGCGTACGTCTCGGCGAAGGCTGCGATCGCCTGGTCGAAGACGTCTGACTTACCGAGGTAGGAGGCGATCGCGATCCGGTCGCCGGAGCGGGCGTGCGCGCGGGCGAGTGTCCAGCCGCACGCCTTGCCGTACGCGGCTGCGCCCGTGGGGACGGCTGCTTCGAAGGCGAACGAGCCTTTCCAGTCTTTGAGCTGGCGGAAGTAGAAGTCGCGCTCGTTGCCGTCGAGGCCGGCCTTGACGTGCTCCCAGCCGAGGAAGATGTCGCTCGTGGCTTGCATGAGGCGTTGGCCGGCGACGACGCGCTGTCCGCAGTTGTTGTATTCGCTCTTGCCGACGAATTGCTCCAGCACGGAGGGCTGTGCTTCCTTGACTTGCAGGAACAGTGGGTCTCGATCGTCGGCGCCGAGGAAGAGCGCGATCCAGGCGCGGGTACCGACGCTGCCGACACCGACGACCTTGCGGGCCAGATCGACGAACCGGAACCCTTCGAGCAGGTGGCGGCGATCGGTCGCCAGCGTCCGCCGGTAGGAGCGGACGAGCTTGCGGATCTCGTCCTGGATCGCGTCCCGCTCCATCTGTGCGGGAACGAGCTCGTCGATCGGCACGATCAGCGGCGGGTCGCTGATGATCCGAAGCTCACCGTCGACGACATGGGTCAGCTTCTCGAACGCGTGCATGCTGTCCTTCGTCCGCGACTTCTCGATGTTCGCCTCCGCCTTCTTCATCCGCTTCGGGTCGACGCCGGCGGCGAATTGCGCGACCGCCTGCTCGACCGACAGCTGCGAGTACCACACCTCGAGGTTGCGCATCAGTGCGAATGCGGTCATGGCTTCCCGGTAGGCGCGGACAGTGCCGAGCACGACCGTGCGCCGTTCCTTCCCGGAGAACCCGTTCTCGCGGCCGGCGATCGCGAAGCTCGTCGCGAGGCGCTTCACATCCCACTCCCACGGGCCGGGCGCGGTCTCGTCGAAGTCGTTGATGTCGAAGACGAGATTCCGCTCAGGCGAGCCGAACACCCCGAAGTTCGACAGGTGCGTGTCACCGCACAGCTGTACGCGGAGGCCCGAAGTCGGTGTTCGCGCCAGATCCGCCGCCATGATGAGCGCGCCGCCGCGGTAGAAGGCGAAAGGCGACACCAGCATCCGGCCGTACCGAATCGGTACGAGCTCCGGCACCCTCGTAACCGCCTGCTGCTCCAAGAGTGCGACCGGGTCACGAGGCTCGGGAAAAGCGATCTCTTCCTGCAGCGAACGCGGCACCTCCGCTCGCGCCGCCTTGCCCCTCGCAACCCGCTCGGCGCGCGTGAAGTGGAGCACCGCTTTCGGCTTGGACGACCGCCCACGACTGCTCGACCCAGACTCCTCGGCGAAGCGCCCGACCTCGATCGTGCGTTCGGCCGACTCCTCAACCGGCTTCGGGTCCTGAGGCTCCTCGGAGATCTGGCTGTCTATCGGCGAATCAGGAGCGAGCGAATCCTGACCCCGACGCTCGGTGCTCGCGTTTCTGTCCTCCATCCGTCGTCCTCCTTCCTCCACCGCGTCAGGCTTCGGCTCGATCCGTGCGCTCAGCCGAACCCGTCGACGAGATCGAATTGCTGTTTCGGTCGGCGGTGTGCACCCCAAGGCCATCCGCCAGCTCGTTCGCAAACGCATCGGCCTGATCGCCGAAATCCTGCTTGAGATTGGTCGGCGGGATCTTGATTCCCAAGGAGCGCTCGCGCATCTCGCCCTTGCCGAAGTAGCTGAGCAGCGACAGCAGCGACCGGATCTGGCCGCCCTCGTACGTGAATCGGATCCCGTCGACGTACTCGCCACCCTGAGTGATGCCGAGCTTCCTGACCTCCTTCATGTTAACGCTCCAGTACCGACGGCAGACCACGTACGTGGCGAACGGCTTCCCGGCCAGCACCGCGCGCGCCTCGTCCGACTTCAGATACGAGCGCAGCGGCATGTTGGTCGTGAAGAACCACGTCGGCGAGCCGAAGCAGACGAGGTCGTAGTCTCCTCCCCGTGCCGCGTCGGGGATGCTGACCTGCCCGGTCTTCCGGCGCAGTTGCGGCCAGAGCAGCGGGAGGATGTCGAAGACGGCGTGCCGGAAGGGGAACCGCGAGAACCTGTCCACGTAGCGCGGATCCGTGAACTCGATCGCGGCGTGCGAAACGTCGCAGCCACGCCCGCGCAGCACCTCGGCCATCGCGTCGCACACCCTCTGGGCCTGCTGGGTGTGGGTGTAGTACACGAACAGAACCCGAGGCTTCTTCGCGCCGACTTCGCTCGAAGACATAAGGCTCGATCCCTTTCGGTCAGTGTCTCGGGCCACGGGCGAGCGCTTTCGAAACGACCCCGTCCCGTGGTCGTGATGGTGAGCGCCGCGATTGTGTAATGAACCGACGCCACAGTCGTCACCCGCGGCAACGATCACCCGGGTGATAGCCGTCGATCGACGGCCGGCACCGCGTCCGCGCTTGAGTGCGCCGTACGACGTGAGCTGCGTTCGTCCCGATGGGATGACGGAGTACGAGGCTCTTTCCGCGAACATGCTGTCCAGTCGGTCAAGCTCGCGAGAGAGGAGATACGCGGACTGACGCACGGGAGCGTCGGCCGACGCGCTCCCTCGAGCGGTGACCGCCTCGATGACCAAGACGCCTCCCCCTGCGGCTGCGGCGCCGCGGATCGTCGCCGCCAAGCTCCGCGTCCCCGTGCCACGGGAGACACTCGTTCCGCGTCAGCACTTGCGTCGGCGGTTGCGGCAGGGTCGCGGGCGCCGACTGACGCTTCTGAGCGCGCCCGCCGGGTACGGAAAGTCCACGCTCCTCGCGCAGTGGGCGAGCGAAGACAGGCTGAGCACACGTTTTGTATGGGTCTCGCTCGACCCGGGCGACGCCGATCCCGTCCGGCTCTGGAGCCATGTCATTCGCGGCCTTCAAGCCGTCCATCCGACCGTCGGCGACACCTCGCTCGGCGAGCTCCGCGGCGGACCCGGCGCGGTCGTCTCGGGTGTCGTTCCGACGCTGGTCGACGAGCTTGACGACGCCCCCGAGCTCGTTCTCATCCTCGAAGACTGGCACTCGTCGTCGAGCCCGGCGAACGACGAGGCCCTCGACCTCTTCGTCTCACAGGTCCCGCCCATGGTGCAGGTCGTCGTCGCGACCCGCTCGGACCCGCGCCTCCCACTCGCCCGGCTCCGTGCGCACGACGAGCTCCTGGAGGTACGTGCCGACCAACTTCGCCTCAGCGACGCCGAGGCGGCCGAGCTCTTCGCGCGAGCCGACATCGTGCTCGACCCCGACGATGCCCGCCGGCTGAACGACCGCGCCGAGGGCTGGGTGACGGCGCTCCACCTGGCGTTGATCCTCGTCCTCGAGCACGACGACCCTGCCGCGTTCGTTGCCTCCTTCTCCGGAGACAGCCGAAGCGTCCTCGACTATCTCGCTCACGACGTGCTCGAGACCCTTCCTCCCGAGCAGCGTCGGTTCCTTCTCCGCACCTCGATACTCGAACGCCTCTCCGGACCCCTCTGCGACGCGATCCTCGACGCGAAGGGCTCCGCCGCGGTGCTGGAGGAGCTGGAGCGGGCCAACCTGTTCCTCGTCCCGCTCGAGGGCCGCGATGCGTACCGCTACCACTCGCTGTTCGCGACCATGCTTCGCAACCAGGTCGAGATCGAGGAGCCCGAGATCGTGCCAACGCTGCACGCCCGGGCCTCCGCGTGGCTCGAGGAGCACGGAGAGGTCGAAGCCGCCGTCGAGCATGCCATCGCCAGTCGAGACACAGCTCGCGCGAGCGAGCTCGTCACCCTGCAGTTCCGTGTTCTGACGAATCTCGGTCAGGTCGCGACGCTGACGCGGTGGTTCGACGAGCTCTCCTGGCCGGCGGCGCAGGCCGAGCCGCAGCTGGCCGTCGTCCGGGCCGCGGTCGCGGGCCAGACGGGACGTCCCGCTCCGACGAGGTCGAGCGCTGGCTGGAAGTCGCGTCGGCGGGATCGCGCAGCGGACCGCTCGCAAACGGAGTCGCATCGCTCGAGTCGGGCGTCGCCATCGTCCGTTCGATCTACCTCAGTCGAGGTCCCGAGGTCGCCGCCGAGGCGGGAGAGCGCGCCGTCAAGATGGAACACGCACCCAGCGGCTGGCGGCGGCAGGCGCTCCTCGGTCTGGGGCAGGCGCTCTATCTGCTCGGCCAGGCGGAATCTGCACGCGTTCCACTCGAGGAGGCGCGACGGCTGCCGGGAGCAAGCGAGCACGCCGCAGCGACAGCGAACGTGCTCGCGTATCTCGCCCTCTGCGAGCTCGAGCTCGAACGGGCTCACGAGGCGGAGGGGCTCGCCCGCAATGCCATCGAACTGCTGAACGAGCATCGCATCTCGCGAAGCCATACGGGTTCCTCCAACCCATGCACCGCCCTCGGTGCCGCGCTGATCGCCCAGAGTAGGTTCCGTGAGGCGATTCCCGAGCTCGAGCGTGCGACCGAGATCACGGCTCCGGCTGCGCCGAGCTACTGGCATGCGCACGCGCTACTGCGTCTCGCCGTCGCGCGTCACGGCATCGCCGACGTGGAGGGCGCACGCGTTGCGCTCGCAGCGGCGCAGGCCGATCTCGATTCCCTTCCGATCGCGCCGCTCCTCGCCGAGCTCTCCACGGACGTCAGCGCTCGGGTGGAGACGCGACCCCGGCGCGACGTACGCGCCGGCGAGGAGCTGAGCGAGCGCGAGCTGGACGTCCTTCGGCTTCTCGCGAGCGACCTGTCGCTGCGCGAGGTCGCCGGTGAGCTCTACGTCTCTTTGAACACGGTCAAGACGCATACCCGCGCCATCTACCGCAAGCTCGACGCGACCTCCCGAAAACGCGCGGTCGAGCGCGCCACCGAGCTCGAGCTCCTACAGGATTCACCTGGGTGACCCGGGCGTCGGGCGAGGCTCGAAGGCCCAGCAGTCGACACGATGGGGGCATGCGCGGTGAGCAGACCTATCGTTTCGTCGTTCGGGGACCAGGGGTCGATCGGCTCGTGGGTGTCATCGAGCCGACGGCGATCGATACCCACGCCGAGCTGACGGTTCTGACAGCGAGGATCGAAGACCAGTCGCATCTGCGAGGCGTCCTCAACGGCATCAGCGACCTCGGGCTCCAGCTCGTCGCGTTCGAGCGACTCGCGCCGGCTTCTCCGTCGAGCGCGAGGCGCGCCACGGAGCCGTGAGCCTGCTGCAAGCCTCAGAGCAGTCTGGCGCTCGCGATCTCGAGACCAAGATCGCAGAGCTTCTCCGTCAGCGCCCGGAGCTCGTTCGGATCCTGGACGGATCCCGCAATCGTCGTGGTCCCATTCGCGGCATCGATCGTCGCATCTCCCATGTAGCGTGCGAGCCAGCCGCCGACCTCGCCGTCGACAACGATGCGGTAGGTGTGCCCAGCCGTCATGTCTGACGCCGGGATTCTCTGGGCGGACCGGACTCTCGTCACCGCCCGTACGCGGGATCACCCGGGTGATCAGACCGGCGGGCGATGACCGCGAGCCCGCGCAGCCCCGACAATCGACCCTGCGTGAGCGGGCGTACTGACCCGAGAAGAGCTTTCGAGAGAAGGCCGGCTTCGGCTGGTCGAACGGAAGGAGAGAGATGGCAATTGGACCTGTTCAACTCATCGTTCTAGGCTTCAGTCACCCGGAGTTCCACGGCGAGATCATCGCCGAGCTCGAGCGGCTGCGCGAGAGCGACACCGTGCGCGTGATCGACGCGTTGGCGGTGCACAAGGACGCCGACGGAGAGATCGAGGTGCAACACCTGAGCAACCTCTCCAAGGACGAGGCGATCGAGCTCGGCAGCAAGGTCGGCGCGCTGATTGGTCTCGGCATCGAAGGCGAAGAAGGAATGGAGGCTGGAGCGGTTGCCGGCGCCGAAGCGGGAGAGGACGGCATCAACGCGTTCTCGGACGAGGAGGCCTGGGACGTTCTCGAGGAGATCCCGAACGACTCGGCCGCTGCTTTGATCCTGCTCGAGCACCACTGGGCGGTTCCGCTGCGCGACGCAATCGCGCGTGCGGGCGGCTTCCGGATCAGCGACGGGTTCATCAGCCCGGTCGACCTCGTCGAGATCGGGCTGCTCACCGCCGAGGAGGCGAAGGAGCACCACCTGGAGCCGGCTGCGGCCACCGCCTGATCCTGAAGGCACTACGAGAGATTGGAGGAGTGGGATGTTTGGAGCACGCAGGGTCGCGCGCCGCACGTCGCGGCGCACCGCCCGCCGGCGTTAGCAACGTCGGCCCACAAAGCCGGCGCTTCGCCGGCGAGGCAAGAACCGCATGGAGGGTGCGCGCGCAACGCTCGGGTGCGCGCGACTCCATGCCCGGACCCAATGTGATCGAGACAGGAGGCATGTGATGTTCAGACGGCGTCGTCCAATGGCGCGTGCAGCAGTGGTCGGCGGGGTTGCGTACACCGCCAGCAAGGCAGGCGCCAACTCGGCGGCAGCAAGTGCCGATGAGAGCGCGGCAGCCGAGCAGCCCGAGGCACAGCAGCAGGCTGCTGTCGAGGATCCTGCACCCGCCGAGCCCTCGGCGGACGAAAGCATGGAGGACCTGACCAAGCTGAAGGGGCTGCTCGACGCAGGTGTGCTCACGCAGGCCGAGTTCGACGCGCAGAAGCAGAAGATCCTTCAGAGCATGTAGGCCGGACCACCAGTCGACAGGAAGGACCAGCGATGAGCAAGCCGTTCAGGGGCGTCGTCAACGTCGATATTCGGGACTCCGAGCCCGATTGGGCGCCGTTCGAGCCGCCGAAGGCGCCGGACGGTGCGCCCAGCGTGATCTACATCGTCCTCGACGATGTCGGCTTCAGTGCGATGAGCTCCTACGGAGGGCCGATCGAGACACCCAACATCGACAGGCTCGCGTCTGAGGGCGTGCGCTACACGCAGTGGCACACGACCGCTCTGTGCTCCCCGACCCGCTCCTGCTTGCTCACCGGGCGCAACCACACCCGCAACAGCATGGCCTGCATCACCGAGGCGGCGATCGGCTTCCCCAACGCGAGCGGCACGATCCCGCCGGAGAACGGGATGCTGTCGGAGATCCTCGGCGAGCTCGGCTGGAACACCTACATGGTCGGCAAGTGGCACCTCTGCCCCGACGACGAGATGAACCTCGCGGCGACGCGGCGCAACTGGCCGAGCGGCAGAGGCTTCGAGCGCTGGTACGGGTTCCTCGGCGCCGAGACGAGCCAGTGGTACCCGGACCTTGTCTACGACAACCATCTCGTCGACCAGCCGCGCTCCCCGGAGGACGGCTACCACCTGACCGTGGACCTCACCGACAAGGCGATCGAGTTCATCATGGACGCGAAGTCGGTCGCTCCTGAGAAGCCGTTCTTTCTCTACTACGCACCCGGTGCCTGCCACGCGCCCCACCATGCGCCGAAGGAGTGGATCGACAAGTTCAAGGGCCGCTTCGACATGGGCTACGAGGCGCTGCGCGAACAGACGCTTGCCCAGCAGAAGAAGCTCGGGCTCGTCCCGACTGACACCGAGCTGCCGCCGATCAACCCGATCGGGACGACCGAGACCCGCACCGGCCCGGACGGCAAGCCGTTCCCGCCGCTCGACGTCACGCGGCCGTGGGACTCGCTCTCCGACGACGAGAGGAAGCTGTTCTCCCGGATGGCGGAGGTCTACGCAGGATTCCTCGCGCACACCGACGACGAGATCGGGCGCCTGCTCGGCTTCCTCGAGGAGTTCGGCTGGCGCGAGAACACCGTCGTGATGGTCGTCTCCGACAACGGCGCCTCCGGTGAAGGCGGCCCGAACGGCTCGGTCAACGAGATGAAGTTCGCGAACGGCATCCCCGACACCGTCGAGGCCAACATGCCGCTCCTCGACGACCTCGGCAGCCCGAAGACGTACAACCATTACCCGAACGGCTGGGCGATGGCGTTCAACACGCCGTTCAAGATGTGGAAGCGCTACGAGTTCAACGGCGGCACGAGCGACCCGTGCATCGTCTCGTGGCCGGCAGGCATCAAGGCCAAGGGCGAGATCCGCGACCAGTACCACCACGCGATCGACCTCGTCCCAACGGTTCTGGACGCCCTCGGCGTCGAACCACCCGAGGCGATCAAGGGCCACGTCCAGAGCCCGTTCGACGGTGTCAGCATGCGCTCCAGCTTCGAGGACGCGAGCGCGCCGTCCACGCGGACGACGCAGTTTTACTCGATGCTCGGCTCCCGGGCGATCTGGCACGACGGCTGGAAGGCGGTCACGAACCACCCGACGATCGCCGGCTGGAGCCACTTCAACGAGGACGAGTGGGAGCTGTACCACACAGACGTCGACCGGTCGGAGCTGCACAACCTCGCCAAGGAGAACCCCGACAAGGTGCGCGAGCTCCAGAACCTCTGGTACGCGGAAGCCGGCGCGAACCAGGCGTTCCCGCTCGACGATCGCTCTGCGCTCGAGATCATGATCACGCCAAGGCCGGTGCTGTCGCCGCCCCGCGACCGCTACATGTACTTCCCGGACACGGCAGAGGTGCCCGAGTCACAAGCGGTGAACGTCCGCAACCGGTCGTTCTCGATCGGCGCGCTCGTCGACATCCCGGCACCCGGCGCTGAGGGCGTGCTCTTCGCGCACGGGTCGCGGTTCGGCGGCCACGCGCTGTATGTCAAGGACAACCGACTCCACTACGTCTACAGCTTCGTCGGGATGTTCGAAGAGAAGATCGTCGGGACCGAGGACGTCCCCACCGGCGAGAAACTGATCCTGTCGGCGTCGTTCGACAAGAGCGGGGAGGACCCTCCCGGCGTCGCGACCGGGCTGCTCTCGCTCTGGCACGACGACAAGAAGGTCGGCGAAGGACCGATCAAGACGCAGCCCGGCAAGTTCATGATCGCCGGCGAAGGGCTCTGCATCGGGCGCGACGGAGGCGCCGGCGTCACCGAGGACTACCCGGGCACAGAGCCCTGGCGCTTCACCGGCGGGACGATCCGGCGCGTCGCCGTCGACGTCAGCGGCGAGGCCTACATCGACCTCGAGCGCGAGGCGGCCGCAATGCTGATGCGTGAGTGAACTTCGGAACGAAAAAACCCGCCGGACGCAGCGGGTTTCTCCGATCGGGGCGCCGAGATTCGAACTCGGGACCTCTAGTCCCCCAGAACACTCCAGCGGTTCGGCGGGGCGTGCTGCGGGGTGGCGGGAAGTGTCCTAGGTGCAGGGAGATTCTCTCCCTGGCGTGACCTTTCCCCGCCTTCCTCCACGAGCGGATTTCGGGGGTTTGGGCATCTATTGGGCACCGGCACGTCAGCCCAGACAACACGGCCGCCGGCCCACCCGCCGTGGTAGAACGCGCTTCGCCGTCCGGCCCCCAGCCAGGAGAACAGGAGGGCTGTCAGATGGCGTTCCGATTCATCCTCGTCACCGCCGACAGCGAGCCCGTCGACCCAGCCGTGTTCATGTGCCTCGAACCGCGCTGGACGGTCGGTGACGTGTTCATGATTCGCCCCGGCCGCAGCTACAGGGATCCTCGACGTGCAACCACCGACCGCCGAGGCGGCAAGCTTGGACATCGTCAGCGTCTGGACGGTCGAGCCGATCAGCGGGCCGTAGGGAATCGGGAGCGGCTCCGCGTCACACCGCCGACCGTCTCAGCACTCGGCCGAAGCGAGGGACAGGTAGTACTGAGCGTTCTGGTAGCAGTAGCTCGCGTAGCTCCAGTTACCGGCGAGCGCAGCCTGTCCGCCTTCGCGGATGTAGTCCTGCGAACGACCTAGGTAGTAGCGGCATTCATCTTTGGGCAGCGCGGAGGCAGAGGGCGCGGAGGCGAGTGCTCCGGTGCCGATCGTCGCGGCCACCATCCCCGTCAGTGCCAACATCTTGAGCTTCTTCATCGTGTCCTCCCCTGACGCCTGAGTTTCGTTATCTCGCTTCACCTCGAAGCGCACCCAGAACGCTAGGAGCAACGGGGACGAACGTCGTTCGCGTGCGCGACACCGCCCCTGTAACGCTCACGACGTGCGGGGCCAAGCTCCTCGACGCCCAGCCACCGAGCGCCGCACCGGCGATGGAGGACAAGCCGCTGGTCGATTTATCGCGGTCCTCTGTAGCCGCGGCGACGATAATCGGATTCCATGGGCGTAGGGCACTATCCGCTCGGTTCGGTGCGGCTGATTGACCCCTTCGGGGCGGGTGGTGGCCCCGATCTGATCGCACGAGCCGTCGCTCGTTGTCTGTCCGAGCTGTGGGGCCAGGCGGTCGCGGTCGAGAACCACCCTGGTATCGGCAGTACGGCAGGGCCCGCCCTTGTCGCGAAGTCGCCGGCCGACGGTTCCACGTTGCTCGTGAGCACGAGCGCGCATGCCTATAGCTCTGTCTTCAGAGCCAGTCTCCCGTATGACCCGCTGCAGGATTTCATCCCGGTGGCACCGATCAGCAGCCAGCCCTATGTGCTGGTTGCAGGTAACCGTGTCGAAGTGAGGACCTTTGCCGAGCTCGTCGCGGCGGCGAAGACGCGGGCAGCTGCGATGAAGTTCGGTTCTTCCGGTTTCGGCACTGCTACCCATGTGGGCGTTGTGAAGCTCAACAGGGAAGCTCAGATCGAAGCGATGCACGAGCCGGCGCGTGGGGCCGAGGCAATCAGCGACACGGTCGGCCACGTCGTGGCTGGGGAGACGGACTACGCCTTGTCGCCAATCTCCATCGCCGCACCGCACCTACGCAAGCGGGAGCTTGTCGCGCTCGGCGTCAGCACGGCGCGTCGCTCCCGGCTCTTGCCGGACGTGCCGACGCTCGCCGAAGCCGGCGCAAGCGGCTTTGACTTTCCCGTTTGGTATGGGATCTGGGCGCCCGCTCGTACCCCGGCTGACGTGGTGGACAAGCTTTCGAGCTCCATCGCGTCCGTGCTCGCAGAACCGTCTCTTCGAGATCGGCTGGCTGAGCACGATGCCGAACCGATGGCCATGGCGCGCACGGACTTCGATCGATTCGTGCAGAGCGAGAGCGAAGCCGCCTGGCGGATCCTCGCAGCGGAGGGCTCACGTGCCGGAGAGATGAATGGGGTCAACTGCGGCGAGAAGCTCTCCTAATTCCTCCGAGAGATTTGAAAGCTGTCCGGTTAGGTCCGCCAAAAGCTGACGGCGGCGCCGGACCGTCTGTGTCGAACGTGCCGAAGAGACGCTCCTCGCTCCGCTCGACAGCCCCAGGGAACGCGGTCTGAGCCGCGTGGATGTACCGCTCCGTGATCGAGAAGCTGGAGTGCCCCGCCTTCGCCTGGACGTAGGCGCTCGTCCCCGAGGTGTGGCTCAACTACGTCGGCTTCGAGAAGACGGCGGAGGACGAGAAACACCTCGCCGAAAACCCGCAGCGGGTGGACTTCATCCTCCTGGCGGACGGGCGGAAGTGCGTCATCGAGATCGACGGGCCGAGCCACTACGCGGACTACAACAACTCAGCGCGCAGGTACGAGATCAACGAGCACCTCTACCCGAAGAACCTCAAGATCGAGCGCTCGCTAAGACGGTCGGGTTGGGGGGTCCGTCGTTTCGCAAACGTCGAGGTGTCCGGCGTAACCCCCGACGACTTTGCAGAGCTTGTCCAAGATGTTCCGGGCTACCGGGGCATTGGCTTGTTCGCTTATAAGCATGAGCTTGTGTTCGACGAGAAGCTCATGGCCGGGATGGGCGATGTTGACCGGTATCTCGTCAGGGACTAGCCGCGCGCCCCAAGTCGTGCGGCCCGATCACGGCCCCTGTTCCACGGGAGATCTCAGCCCCGGGGGGCACGCATAAGGCCGCCCGGCGTCAGGATGGCTCCCCACCCAGGGACGGGGCTCCCCGCCCCCTCTACGCCGTCCGGTACGCGGGAAATCTCCCGTGGAGTTCCCGTGGGCACATCGGGCGTGCCGCGCCAGGGCTCAGGCGTATGCAGATCGACCACTCGCTCCGGCATCGCGAGGTCGAGTTGCTGCGTGGGGCGCTGGGCGCGCTCGGGTCGCGGTTCGGCGGCGTTGCCCTGACTGCGCTCCTTGAGACATGTCGGAAACTGCGACTACCGCGGCCGACGATCACGCCGTAATCTCACGCCGTTGGCTGAGGATGCGAAGGAGCGATCGTCGGGCGATGCAGAGGTGCTGTCGCCGGACCAGAAAGGAGACCGCTATGCCAACGGGCAAGGACTCCCTCAACCCAGGCGGACTCATGGAGGCTGCCCGGCGCGCAAGCGGCCCGCGGGGCGCCGTCGAGAAGCTTCTCTCACAACTCGCCAGCTCAGAGGAATTTGCTGCCCGGTTCGACGAGGCTGTCATGCGCGAGGACAAGGACACAATCCTTGGCCTCATCGCCGAGGCAGGTGCGCGTGACGACATCAAGGTCACGATCGAGAATCTCGACGGCGACCGACAGATTGGGATTCAGTACTGCTGGGCGGGAGATTGGGGGCATGTCTGCCTGGGCCTCTACATCGTCTACTGACGATGATCCTGTACGGCAGCGCCAGCAACCTCTCGGGTGACGTTCTCGACTGGTACGGCAACCGCGAGGAGGCGGAGCAGACCTTGGCCGAGATCCTGGACGACGAGCCCGACTTCGAGGGCGAGTTTGTGGGTTGAGGCGATCGAGTTCGAGGCGAACCCGAACTAGAGCTTCTCGCAGGCGATGCCGTCCTTGTCGCGGTCAAGTGCTCGGTTGTACCTCATGGCGACGCGGTAGAGGGCATTGCTGCGTCGGAACGTCGTGACGGGTGTACCGCTCGTCCGATCCCGTGCCCCTACCTTCCCCACGCCGTGCGGGTATCGCAGGTTCACCCGCGTGCAGTTCTTCCACTTGGCGGGCACTAGTGCCGGCGCGGCGACGGCGGAAGGCACGCCACCGCAAACGACAGCGGCAGCCACAACGACACCCGCACTCTTGAGTTGAACCTTCAATCTGTTTTCGCCTCCTAGCCCGCGTTTGATCCCGGCGACAGTTCAGAGAGTCGCTCTCGAACGCCCTCATAGCTCGAGTCCTCCGCCAAGATCCGCTCAAGGTCCTTTCGGGCCTGTGCCTTCTTCCCTTGCCGAAGGTAGTTGGTGGCTCGTTCGGAGAGCGCTAGGTGTCGGATTTCTGGCGCCCGTGCTCGGCTCTTGAGCGCCTCCTTGAAACTCTCGTTGGCGGCGTCGAGATACCCCTGCTCTCGGAACGCGACCGCCCGGAACACGAGCAGTAACGCGGTGGCGTCGTCCTGATTGGAGACACCATCAGTCAGGTCGACCACCTCGTCATGGTGACGTGCCGCCGTGTACAGATCGGCGAGAGAAACAGCGGCGTAGGCCGATGGTTCGAGTTGCTCGACAACGCTGATCGCTTCATCGAGCGCGCCCTCCCGCTGGTGGAGCTCGGCCAGCGCAAGTGCGACCGCGTCTCGGTTCATCGGCAGCTCGGCCGAGATCCCGGGTGCGATCGAAACGCGAATCAGCGCGGCCAGGTACTTCTGCGCGAACGGACTTTCGCCGGGGTCCCCCCCGTCTGCAAATGCCGCGCCGAGGAGGAGCTTCGCCTTCGGCCACGTCTCCTCGTCGCCGATCATCAACAGTCCCGCCATGCTGTACGCGGGCAGACGGTAGTCCTCCTCGTCCTCGCCGACCTTCGCTATCGCCTCGGCATCCTGGGAGCCAACCGCCTTGAAAAGCTCCTTCTCCCCCTTCGGAGCGAACAGGCCCGGTTTGCGAGCGCGACCGGCCGTAGCAGGCACGGCGCCAGCGGGCGCGCCACCACTCCCACTAACGCTCTGCTGGTAATAGACGCCAGGGATGCCCGACCGGGCTGAAACCGTCTTGCGGCCCGACGAGTGAACGCTGTAGCGGGAAGGCCCCGCGCCGACGCTCATCCCGACGCCAGTCTTCGACAGGTTCAGCCGGACACCCGGCACAACCTTGATCGACTTCCGCGCACGGAACCCCATAGTCCCCCTCTCGGTGAACCGTCTTGCGATCTTACGCCCACTCAGCCGGCGTCAAGGGAAGCTCAGCGGAGCCACGAATTGGTGGCTCGATGAGCAAGCAGCTTCCCAACGGCCGAGTCGAGCACCCGTTCGAGCCCATCGTCCTCGCCGCCACGTTGGCGCTTATCCCGGTGCTCATCATCGAGCACGACGTGTCCTCCGGGCCCTGGGCAACGATCGGCGAGATCGCCAACTGGGCGATCTGGGGGATCTTCGCGGCCGAGATGGTGTTCATCCTGGTCGTTGCGCCGAGGAAGGCGGCCGCACTGCGAGCGCATTGGCTCGACGCGGCGATCGTGCTCGTCACCCTTCCCCTCTACGGCGCGCTGCTCTCGTCGCTCAGGTCGGTGCGGCTCTACCGGCTCCTACGACTCGTCCGGGCCGGCGTCGTGATTGGCCGCGCTCTCCAAGCGGAGCGCAACCTCACCTCTGGGAACGCCCTCCGCATCGCCGTGCTCGCGACCGTCTTCCTGACGGTTGCCGCCGGGGCAGTGCAGGCAACCGTCGACACGCACGACTTCAAGACCTTCTGGGACGGAGTGTGGTGAGCGATCGTGACGGTCACCACCGTCGGCTACGGCGACATCACCCCACACACCGTCCCGGGGCGCATCGTCGGCATCGCCCTGATGCTCCTAGGCGTCGGCTTCCTAGCCGTACTCACCGCGACGGTCGCCTCGCATTTCGTTCAGGTCGACCAAGGAGACGACAACCGGCACATTCTCGAAGCGCTCCACCGGATCGAGACGGAGCTCGCGGAGCTCAAGGCGTCCGCTGCCGCCCGAACATAGATGCCTAGCAACTCCTTGACTCGGCCGCCGATGAGATAGAGAACGGCAGCGACGCCAATGGCGTCTTCTCGAAGCAGGTCTCATATCGCGGGTTCTCTGAGGCGCCGCGGTCAACCTGGACTTGCTTCCGCCCGCCAGACACGGCCGCTGCAGCGTTTGCAAAGTCAGTTACTGAAGGCACAGTCTTCTCTCTCTTCTCTCGAGGTTGGCGTCGATGCTGTGTGTGTGGCTCTGTGTGGGGTTCCCGCGGATTCCGGGCGCGGAGAGGCTCAAGCCTCGCGGGGGTGGGTGGCGTGCCCCGGGGTCCCCCGCGTGACCCTCACTCGTTGATCGTTAGGTGCGCCTCGCGCTCGAGCCATCTGTCCAGCTCGCGCATGGGCACGAAAGAGCGGCGGCCACGGCGCACGATGCGCAGCTCTGGCCACACGTGATCTTCCACGTAGTCCACGCTCACTCCTAGGGCCTGGGCCGTCTCGGCCTTTGATAGCGCTAGTCGTGGGACTTGAACGTTTAGGCGGTCGCTCACTTCCATATTTTGAAGGCTGCATCGGAGTGAAACCTCAGCCTTGAAAGCTCGTAAGCATCTCCTCAGGGCGCATGGTTAGGCAGTCGCGCGCCACTGTGCGCCAGTAGGGCGATGTTTGCCTCTGCGTCCCGACTCGAACGTGTTTCCGCAGCGCGACTCGCGCCGACACTCCCCTAGCCGCCTGGCAAGGGTGTGATCTCGCAGCCGTGGAACTGGTAGTCGCTGTCGCAGGCGATCTCAACGCCGCTGTTCGAGCTGGTCACTTCGACTGCAAACAGGACATGGCTGCTGCCAAGCGGGAGAGAGGTGGTCTGACCGACGCCTGATCGGTCGAGCACCGGCCTGGCTCTGAAGGTCGTGGTTCCGCCCAGCGAGATGACTGCGAGGTCGAGCAGATAGCGGCGCGCGCTCGTCACCTGCAGAAACATCACGTCGAGCGAAGCGTCGGGTGCGCTCGCGCTGAACTGCGCCCAGCCCTCACCGGCGACGATGCTCGGACTGTAGAGGTTGAGCACCGCCCTGTTCTGCACGAGCGGGACGCTCGGGCTGAGCGTGAACGCGTCGTCGATCAGCGCAGACAACACCGCCGTCGTGACGCCGAGCGAGCGAAGCGCCTGCTGCCTCAGCCGCAAGCTCAGCGCCGCCGGCGGCGCGTGAGGTCGTATCCGCGCTCCTGTCCGGCCGAGCTTGATGAGCTGTATCCCTGGCTGTTTCGGCGACGCCAAACCGTCTATCCGACGCCTTCGGAGGTGAGCTCGCAGAGGAAGAGTGCGTGAGACACGGCGGAGCGCCATTTTACGCAGCCCTGTCCCATTCGAACCCGCCCGCAGCCCCGTCGGCTTCGTGATCGTGGCGTCGGCGGTCACCGACTGGGTTCAGGCGATACCCCTCCGCCTTGGTGTACTGCTGGACCGCCTGACACCAGTAGCGCGCCCAGTTCGCCGCTTGTTCAGGCTCGGCGTCGTTGCTCCAGTCGCCGACGCGGATCGAGAGCAGGAGTTCCTCGCCGAAGACCGCCATGTCGTGGAAGTGGCGCACGGGCGTCTCCGCCCATCGCTCGAGCTTCTTGATCGCATCGACGACGGCCATCCACCGCTCGGGCGTGCCCTCGGACTGCTGCGTCGACAGGAAGCCCTGAACCTCGGGCCGGGCGAGGATCCACTGCTCGATCAGCATCTCGGCGCGGGCCGTCCAGGGTAGGTCACCGAACTGGTTGTGCTGGCCTTCGGCGAGGGACACCTGCAGATCTCGGAGCGCTTGCGCCAGAGGCTGCGGGTCAGCGCCCTGTGTGGAGTAATCACGCGCGAACGTGACCTTACGGGCACATGCTCCCCGACGCGCTCGAGCGCGGACGGGCCGCCCTGGAGGCGTTCGACTCGCCTCGCGCCGAGTCGTTTGGGCACTGATTGGGCACCGGCGCCCGCGGCCCTTCACCGCGTCGTTTCACAGAAAAGGCCCTCTCTGCAGGGCCTTTTCACATCGGGGCGCCGAGATTCGAACTCGGGACCTCTAGTCCCCCAGACTAGCGCGCTAACCAGGCTGCGCCACGCCCCGCTGCGCGAGCATGCTAGCCGGTGGCAGGGCAATCGGCATGGTTGACCCATAAATCGGGACAAGTCCGGCGCACCAAATATGGGTTGGTGCCGCTCGCAAGATAGGTAGATCTGACCGATGTGCCTCCACGGCACCGGGGCCTAGCCTCGCTGCATGCACTCGATCTCTACAGCCCGCCGACCGGTTGTCTTGGAGCGGCGGGATCTCATACAGGAGGCATCTCATGAAACGTCTCATCGGCGTCGTCGCCGTCGTGCTCATCGGAGCCGTGGTGGCGATTGCAGCCACGACCCGCACGAACACACGAGCGACCGGGGCTCACCCACCGACCACGGCCTCGCTCATGAACGCGTACGTGGATGCGGCGAAGTACTGGCAGAACCGGCCGGTCTCCGCCCCGAGCGCGCCGTCGGTCAAACCGCCGACGACCTCCTCGCTCACGGACGCGTACGTGGAGGCTGCGAAGTACTGGCAGAACAGGCGGCCCGCGCACTGAGAACCTCGCACGGCCCGCATCGCATCGAGCGGAGAGGCCGGTGTCCCCGGCCTCTCCGCCGCCGAGCCTCCAGCCGTAGGCTCCGGGATCCGGGTCCGCTCAGAAACGCGTCCTGATCGTCAGCACCTTGCTGCCGAGCGCGAAGCACGTGAGCCCGACGGGCAGGAAGACGATCGTGACGCAGAAGAAGAGGCCCAGCGCCATGAGGATGATCGAGAGCGGGATTCCGATCGTAAGCGTGTAGAGAACGCCGATCATCGCGCGGTCCCCGCTAGCCGAGCCGCTTGTAGAGGCGGTCGATCATGTCCGGCATCTGCTCGAGCCGGCCGGTGATCACGCGGAGCCGGTACTCCCGGAAGTGCTCGGGCTCGACGCCGAGGGCGCCGGCGAGGGTCTGGACGACGTCGTTCGACGGGACCGGCCTGTTGCCGTGGACGAGGTGGTTGAGATAGCCGGCGGAGAGCTGTGTGCTGTCGGCGAGCGAGCGGTACGTGTGGCCCGTCTCCCCCATCAGCCGCTCCACCGTCGGGCCGAACGCCTCGTCGCTGAAACGCCGTCTCCTTGCCATCAGGCGAGCAGCTCCTGCACCTTCGCCGCGAGCTCAGCTGTTGGCACGGGCTCATCCTCCCCTGTCGGCCGTCGGCGAACGTCCACCTTACCTTCCTCGCGCGCCTTCCTTCCCACCGTCACCCGAACCGGACACCCGATCAGGTCGGCGTCGGCGAACTTCTCGCCTGCCCGCGCGTCACGGTCGTCGAGGAGCACGTCCAGCCCCACCTCGTCCAGGGCGGAAGCGGCCGCCTCGGCCTGCTCCTCGACGCCCGCCAGCGCGACGACGTGGACGTCGTACGGCGCGATCGACGCCGGCCACGCGATCCCGCGCTCGTCGTGGCGCTGCTCGACCACGGCCGCGATCGTCCTCCCGGGCCCGATCCCGTAGCTCCCCATCACGATCAGCCGCTCCTGGCCGTCCTCGTCGAGATAGGTGGCCTGGAACGCCTCGGAATGGAACGTTCCCAGCTTGAAGATGTGCCCGACCTCGATCGCGGTCTGCGCGACGAGCTTCCCGCCGCATTCGGGGCACGCATCGCCCTCGACCGCCTGGCGTATGTCCGCGAAACGCGGCTCGTAGTCCCGCCCGGCCTCGACGCCGCGGAGGTGCCAGCCGTCGCGATTCGCCCCGGCGACGAACTGCCCGTCGCGCAGCGTCTCGTCCGCGATCACCTCGACGCCGTCGACGCCGACCGGCCCGAGCGAGCCGCCGCCGGCGCCGAACGCGGCGCGGATCTCATCCTCCGTGGCCGGCCGGAACGACGCCTCGAAGACGGTCATCAGCTTCTCCTCGCTGAGCCGGTCGTCGCCCCGGACCAGCGCGAGGACGACCTCGTCGCCGACGACCACGGGCATCGCCTTCGACGTGGCGGCCGGATCGATCTCCAGGAACTCTGCCAGCGCCTCGATCGTCCCGACGCCGGGCGTCTCGACCTTCTCCGGCGCGCCGAGGGCCTCGGGACGCTCGGGAGCGCGCGGGACCCCCCGGGCCGCCTCGACGTCCGCGAAGTAATCGCCGTTCTCACAGCGGAGCGCCTCGTTCTCGCCCGACTCCGTCGGCGCGAGGAATCCGGACGACTCCTTGCCGCCCATGATCCCGGACTCGGCCTCGACGAAGTAGACCTCGAGGCCGCAGCGCTCGAAGATCCGCCTGTACGCCTCGGCGTGCCGCTCGAAGCTCACGTCGAGGCCCGCCTCGTCTCGGTCGAACGAGTAGGAGTCCTTCATGATGAACTCACGCACGCGCAGCAGCCCCCCGCGCGGCCGTGGCTCGTCGCGGTCCTTCGTGCTGAAGTGGTACCAGAGCTGCGGCAGCTCCTTGTACGACTGAATCTCCCGCGCGTGGAAGGTCATCGTCTCCTCGTGCGAGAGCGGCAGGACGAACGGGCGTCCGCTCCGGTCCTGCAGCTTGAAGACCTCCGGGATCGCGATCCGGCCGCTCGTCTCCCACAGCTCCGCGGGCGTCAGCGTCGGCCCGAGCATCTCCTGGCCGCCGATCGCGTCGATCTCCTCACGGATGATCTGCACCACCTTCTGGTGCACGCGCCAGCCCAGCGGGAGGTACGTCCACAGGCCGGCGCCGACCTGGCGGATGAACCCGCCGCGCACGAGCAGCCGGTGGCTCGCCGCCTCGGCGTCGGCCGGTGCGTCGCGCAGCGTGGGAAGAAAGAGCCGGGAAGCCCGAGCGATCATCGTTGCCCGGGCAGACTATTCGGAGAGCGGGATCAGCGAGGCTTCGGCCATCGCAAGGGCCGCAGGCTTCGCCATCTTCAGCCGCGTCGGGCGGCGCATGCCGTCGGCAATCCACTGATCGATCTCGTGGAAGAGCTCGTCGATCAGGATGTCGGAGGAGACCTTCTTCAGCACGCGGCCATGGGCGTACACGAACCCCACGTCGCGCCCGCCGGCGATCCCGAAGTCGGCGTCGCCCGCCTCGCCAGGGCCGTTCACGGCGCAGCCGAGGACCGCCACCTCGAAGTGCTGCGGGTACGTGCGCAGCCGCTCCTCCACCTTCACGGCCAGCGTCTCCACGCCCACGTTGTCGCGGCCGCACGACGGGCAGGCGATCATGATCGGCCCGCGCTCGCGCAGGCCCAGCGACTTCAGGATCTCGAACGCGACCCGCACCTCCTCGACAGGATCGGCTGTCAGCGAGACTCGCATCGTGTCCCCGATTCCGTCTACGAGCAGGGCACCCATCCCGACGGCCGACTTGATCGACCCGGCGAACGGCGTGCCCGCCTCCGTGACGCCGAGGTGGAGCGGGTACGGCACCTTCCCGGCGAGCATCCGGTACGCGCGGATCATCGTCGGGACGTGGCTCGACTTGACTGAGATCTTGAAGTCGTAGTAGTCGAGCGACTCCAGCAGGCGCACCTCTTCGAGCGCCGCCTCGACGAGCGCTTCGGCCTGATCCTGCTGCGCGAGCTCGGAGAGGTGCTTCGGGAGCGACCCCGAGTTGGCGCCGATGCGCATCGGCATCCCGGCCGCCTTCGCCGCCCGTACGACCTCGGCCACCTTGTCGGCGCCACCGATGTTCCCGGGGTTGATCCGGACCGCGGCGACGCCGGCGTCGATCGCCTTCAGCGCGAGGCTTGCGTTGAAGTGGATGTCCGCGATCACCGGGATCGGCGAGAGGCGGACGATCTTCCGGAGCGCCTCCGCGTCCTCCGTCTTCGGGACGGCGCAGCGGACGATCTCGCAGCCGGCCGACACGAGCGCGGCGATCTGGGCGGTCGTCGCCTCGACGTCGTGCGTCTTCGTCAGCGTCATCGACTGCACGACGACGGGGGCCCCGCCTCCGATCTGAACGCCGCCGACCGAGATCTGCCGCTCGGAAGCCACGCGACGAGTCTAGCCTGAGCCGATTCGGCTCAAATCGTTCGAGAGCCCGATGAACATCAGGATCATGAAGAGGGCGATGCCGAGCGCCGACACGCGTTCGTAGACCTCCCGGCCGACGGCGCGGCCGCGCACGCCCTCGATGATCGAGAAGAGGATGTGACCGCCGTCCAGCGGCAGCAGCGGCAGCAGGTTCAGCAGCGCGAGCGACAGGCTGATCAGGCCCATGATCTGCAGGAAGAGCGCGAAGTTGAGGCCGATCGCCTGGCGCGACACGTCCGTGATCCCGACCGGCCCGGAGACGTTCTTCCGGCCCGCGTGCGTGAACAGGCGCGGCAGGAAGGTGAAGGTCGCCTTCGCGGCGCGCCAGTTGTCGCCGAAGCTCTTCCCGAGCGCCGCGGCGAGCCCCAGCTGCTTGGTCTCCCAGCCCGGCTCGAAGCCGAGGATATAGCGGCCGTTCTCCTTCACCGGCGTGGCCGGCCCGAGCGTCCGCGGCATGCCCTTCCGGATCACCGTGACCCTGAGCGGGCGCCCGTCGCTCCCCTTGATGTCGCGCGACAGCGACGCGTAGTCCGGCACCGGGACGCTGTTCACGGCGATGATCTTGTCGCCGGGCTGCAGCCCCATCGCCGCCGCGGGATGGTTGGCGTCGACCCGCTTCACGGTCCGGTTCGTGTTTCCCGGCGCGCCGATCATGAACGCGATCGTCGTGAGCACGACGGCGACGAGGATGTTCATGCCAGGCCCGGCGAAGATCACCGCGATCCGCTTCCAGGTTCCCTGCCGCCAGTACGCGTCGGGCGCCAGGCCGTCGCTCAGCTCCCCCAGCGCGCGCGTGGACAGCCGGCGGGCCGAGGGACTCAGCTCCGCCTCGCGCACGGCCTCCTCCAGCTCTGGCAGCGCGGCGCGGGCGCCGTCGAGGTCGATCGCCTCGAGTGGGCGCTTGACGCGCGCGACCGGCCCGACCAGGTGCGGCTGCTCGCGGAGAACCGGCCCGAACTGGACGTCCAGGTCGGACGGCGCCGGCCGGTGCATCCCGGGGATCTTCACGTAGCCGCCGAGCGGGATCGCGCCGATCCCGTACTCGATCCCCTTCCGGCGCACGCGCACGAGCGCCGGCGGGAATCCGAGGTAGAAGCGGCGCGGGCTCATCCCGACCGCGCGTGCGACGTAGAAGTGGCCCGCCTCGTGTAGGAGGATCAGGACGGCGAGGCCGAGGATCGCGAAGGTCAGGTTCACGCGACCGCCACGCCCCGCTCGGCCAGCCGCCGGGCCTGCGCATCCGCCTCGATCAGGTCGGCGAGGTCTCGCGCCGCGCCGCCGTCCGCAGCCTCGAGGGCCTCCGCCACGACGTCGGCGATCGCCAGGAAGGGAAGCCGTCGCTCGAGGAACGCCGCCACGGCGACCTCGTTCGAGCCGTTGAAGACGCACGGGCACGTGCCGCCGCGCTCACCGGCCTCGCGGGCGAGCGCCAGCAGCGGGAACGTCTCCAGGTCGGGCGCGTGGAACTCCAGCGTTACGCCGGACGCGAGGTCGAGCGGCGGGATCGGCGTTGCCGCCCGCTCGGGATAGGTCAGCGCGTAGGAGATCGGCACGCGCATGTCCGGGTAGCCGAGGTGCGCCAGCGCCGCCCCGTCGCGGAAGCGCACGAGCGCGTGCACGGTCGAGCTCGGGTGCACGACGACCTCGATCCGCTCGTAGGGGAGGTCGAAGAGGAAGTGGGCCTCGATCAGCTCCAGGCCCTTGTTCGCGAGCGTGGCCGAGTCGACGGTGATCTTCGGCCCCATGTTCCAGGTCGGATGGGCCAGCGCGTCCTCCGGGCTCACGTCCTCGAGCTCGTCGCGCGTCCGGCCGCGGAACGGCCCGCCGGAGGCGGTGATCACGAGGCTGTCGATCGACTCCGCAGTGCGCCCCTCGAAGCACTGGAACGCGGCGGAGTGCTCACTGTCGACGGGGAGGAGCAGCCCTCCCCCACGCCGCTGCGCTTCGAGCGCCAGCTCACCCGCGGCGACGAGGCTCTCCTTGTTCGCTAGCGCGAGGTCGACGCCGCGCTCGAGCGCCCACAGCGTGGCGGGAAGGCCCGCGAAGCCCACGACGGCGTTCAGCACGAGGTCCGGCTCGGCCTGCTCGAGCAGCTCCGTGAGGTCGCCGCCGACCTGCGTCAGCGGTGCGAGGCCCTCGACGGGCTGCGAGCCGGACGCGGCCGCGACGAGCTCGAGCTCGGGGTGCGCGTCGATCACGTCGAGCGCCTGACGCCCGATCGAGCCGGTCGCGCCCAGGAGTGCGATTCTCTTCACGCTACAAGTGTAGGTTCGGCGCATGATTCGGCCGGCGACCCCGGAGGACGCCGAGGGGATCGCGCGCGTCCACGTCCGCGGCTGGCAGCGGGCGTACGCCCACGTCTTCCCCGCCGACGAGCTCGCCGCGCTCTCCGTCGAGCAGCGCACGCAGCGGTGGCGGTCGATGCTCGGACGCTCGCACGGCACGCACGTCGCCGAGTCCGAGGGGACGGTCATCGGCTTCGTCAACGCCGGGCCGAGCCACGACGACGACGGCGACGGGATCGGCGAGCTGCATGGGATCTACGTCGACCCCGACCACTGGGACACCGGCGCCGGCCGCGAGCTCGCCGCCACCGCCGACGACGTCCTGCGGGCCGGAGGCTTCACGGAAGCGACGCTGTGGGTGCTGGACGACAACCCGCGCGCGCGCCGCTTCTACGAGGCGGGCGGCTGGCGCCCCGACGGCACCACGCGCATCGGCAACCACCTCGGCGTGGAGACGCACGAGCTCCGGTACCGCAAACGACTGTCCTGAGCCGACGTGCCCGTTTCGGTCGTGGCCGAGGGCCTGACCCTCGGACATGGCTGGAACAGCCAAGTGTTGGGGCGAGCCGCCGTCGCGAACCGTGGTTCTATGGCTGCCGTTGGACAAAGCGGACAGGGCCGAGGGCCTGACCCTGGGACATGGCTCGAACGGCCGCGTCCCTTGGGCTACGCAGCGCCTATTGCACGCAGAACGTAGTAGGACGCGACTGCGGCGAAGAGCGGTGCGTCCAGGCGGTCGAGGACGCCGCCGTGACCGCCGAGCAAGCGGCCGGAGTCCTTCACCTGCATGTCCCGCTTCAGCGCCGACTCGAACAGGTCGCCGACGGGCCCGGCGACGGCGATCGCCGCGCCGAGGATCAGCGAGTCCCCGATCGACACGTAGTCCTGCTTGTAGAGCGCGACGAAGACGACGAACACCGTCGCCGCCGTGCCCGCGACGAAGCCCTCCCACGTCTTCCCGGGCGAGATCGCGGGCGCGAGCTTGTGCCGGCCGAGCAGGCGGCCGGCGAAGAACGCGGCGATGTCGCCGGCGAAGATCGCGAGCAGCACGGTGAAGATGGCGAGCCGGCCGTTGTCCGGGATGTCGCGGATCAGGAGGAGGTGCGCGAGCCCGAATCCGATCCACGCCACGCCGAGCACCGTTGCGGAGATCGCGACCGTCGCCGACTGCCGCGTGCTGGCGATCCAGTGCAGGAAGAACGCCAGCACGATCGACCCGAGCAACCCGGCCGAGATCCACTCCAGCCCACCGAGCTGTGTCCCCAGCAGCGAGCCCAGCGCGCCGAGGTACGCGGCCAGCATCAGCGGCCGCAGCGAGCGGATCATCAGCCCGTACTCGTGCAGCGCCAGAACGGCGGCGACGGCGACGAGCGCGAACAGCCACCAGCCACCGAGGTAGACGATCCCAAGCACGACCGGCAACCCGACGACGGCCACCACGACCCGCGAAACGAGCGGCGACACTTAGCGGCCGCCGAAGCGGCGCCGTCGGCTGGCGTAGTCCTCGAGCGCCGATCGGAGCTCGTCCTCGCCGAAGTCCGGCCACAGCGTCTCCACGAACACGAGCTCGGCGTACGCGAGCTGCCACAGGAGGAAGTTCGAGACCCGCAGCTCGCCCGAGGTGCGTATCAGCAGGTCGGGATCCGGCATCTCGGGCGCGTAGAGGAGGGACGCGAACGACGCCTCGTCGAGCTCGACGCCGGCCTCAGCCGCCCGCCGTGCGGCCTCGACGATCTCGGCGCGGCCGCCGTAGTCGAACGCGATCCAGAGGCTCAGGCGCCGGTTGGGAGCCGTCTCCCGCTCGAGGGCGGCCATCCGCTCCCGCAGCTCGTCCGGCGCGCGGTCGCGGCGGCCGATGAACCGGGTGTGGACACCCTGGCGTACGAGGTCCGGCAGCTCCCGCTCGATCGTCTCGGTGAAGATCTCCATCAGAAGCTCGACCTCGTCGGGAGGGCGCGACCAGTTCTCGGTCGAGAACGCGTAGACGGCCAGGGACTCGACGCCGAGGTCGATCGCGGCCTCGACCGTCCGCCGGAGCGCCTTCGTCCCGGCGCGGTGGCCGGCCGCCACCGGCAGCCCGCGCCGATGGGCCCAGCGCCCGTTCCCGTCCATGATGATCGCGACGGAACGGGCGACGTCCGGCTGCTCCGGCTCAACCGCCGGCCGGACGTGCCGCAGAGTCCTGATCTTGGTGAAAAGGGACAACGCCGCGGAGGTCCTAGACCTCCATGATCTCAGCTTCTTTGTGCTTCAGGAGCTCGTCGATCGACTTCGTATGGTCGTCGGTCAGCTTCTGGGCGCGGTCCTCGGCCCGCCGCTCCTCGTCGTCGCCGACGTCGCCGTTCTTGACGAGGTCCTGGAGGTGGTGCATCACGTCACGCCTCACGTTCCGCACGGCGACCTTCCCCTCCTCCGCGAGCTTCCTCACGACCTTGACGAGCTCCTTGCGGCGCTCCTCGTTCGGCTGCGGCATCGGCAGGCGGATCATCTTCCCGTCGTTCGACGGCGTCAGGCCGAGATCGGACTCCTGGATCGCCTTCTCGATCGCCTTGATCGTCGTCGGGTCGAACGGCTGCACGGTCAGCATCCGCGGCTCCGGGACGTTGATCGTCGCCAGCTGCTTCAGTGGCGTCGCCGTCCCGTAGTAGTCGATCGTGATGCGGTCGAGCAGCGCCGCGGACGCACGGCCCGTGCGGACGGTGTTGAACTCCGTCCGGGTGTGCTCGACCGACCCGGCCATGCGCCGCGTCGCGTCCTGCAACAACTCGTCGACCGTCGCCATCAGCGTTCCTCCTTCGGGGGCGTCGAGATGATCGTGCCCAGGCGCTCGCCGGTGACGACTCGGCGGATGTTCCCGTCCGCGAGCGCGAACACGTGGATCGGCAGGTCGTTGTCCATGCAGAGGGAGAGAGCGGTCGTGTCCATCACCCGCAGGCCGCGCTCGATCGCCTGGAGGTGCGTGAGCTCCGGCAGGAACTCGGCGTCCGGATCGCGGCGCGGGTCGCCGCCGTAGACACCTTCCGTCCCGTGCTTGGCCATCAGGATCGCGTCCGCGGCGATCTCCAGCGCCCGCAGCGCGGCGGCCGTGTCGGTCGTGAAGAACGGGTTGCCGGTGCCGGCCGCGAAGATCACCAGCCGCCCTTTCTCGAGGTGGCGGATCGCGCGGCGGCGGATGTACGGCTCGGCGACCTCCTTGACCTCGAGCGCGGAGAGGACGCGCGTGACCACGCCGCGGTCCTCGAGGGCGTCCTGGAGCGCGACCGAGTTGAGGACGGTCGCGAGCATGCCGGCGTAGTCCGCCGTCGCCCGGTCCATCCCGTCCGCAGCCGCGGCCATGCCGCGGTAGATGTTTCCCGCTCCCACAACAACGGCGATCTCGACCCCGGTGGAGTGGACGTCGGCGATCTCCTGCGCGATCGCGTCGATCGTCCCACGGTCCATCCCGTACTCCCGGTCGCCCATCAGCGACTCGCCCGAGAGCTTGAGCAGGATCCGGCGGAAGACCGGCCTCGCCGAGCCGGGCGCGGCCACCTCTGTTTCCGACTGCACCGTCACGACGTCAGCGCGAGCCGTTCGAACTCGAGTACCTCGGCGCCCTCGTCGCCGAGCGCCTGGCCGACGGTCTTGCCCGTGTCGTGGATCCACGGCTGGTCGGCGAGGACCCGGTCGGCGAAGAAGCGCTTGTTCAGCATCCCTTCGACGATCTTCTCGCGCGCCTGCTCCGGCTTGGACTGCACCTCGTCGGAGTTGGAGAAGATCTCGCGCTCGGTCCGCACGAGGTCCTCGGGCACGTCCTCGCGCCCGATCCACTGCGGCGACGAGGCGGCGATGTGCATCGCAACCTTTCGCGCGAGCTCGAGCGAGCCGCCACGCACCTGCACGAGCACGCCAAGCTTGTTCGCGGGCGGGTGCGCGTAGCCCTCGACGAGGCCTCCATCGACCGCCTCGAACCGGGCCGCGCCCGCCACGACGATGTTCTCGCCGAGCTTCCCGGACAGCTGCAGGCGCTCGTCCTCGAGCTGCCCCTCGGCGCCGGGGCCGTCCCGCTCGACCGCCTCGAGCACCTTGGTCGCGAAGGCCGTGAACTCCTCGTTGTTCGAGACGGGCTCCGTCTCGCAGCCGACCGCGACGATCGTGCCGAGGCGTCCGCCGTCGTCGACGCGGTAGCCGACCTTGCCCTCGCTCGTCTCGCGCCCCGAGCGCTTCTGCGCGCTCGCGACGCCCCGCTCACGGAGGACCCGCTTGGCGGCCTCGATGTCGCCGTTCGTCCCCTGGAGCGCCCGTTTGCAGTCCATCATCGGGGCGCCTGTCTGGTCGCGCAGCTCCTTGACGAGTGCAGCGCTGATCTCCGTCATTCGGTCGACACCTCCTCCTCCTGCTGCGGCTGCTGGTCGGGTACCGGGGGCTCCTCCGGCTGCGGCTCCGGCTCCGCCTGTGCCTCGGGCGGCGTCGCCTCCTCGGCGGCCGGCTCCTGCTCTGCTGCTTCGGGCTCCGGCTCCGGCTCGGCCCTGCCGTTGGCGGCCGCGGCCATCTCCGCAGGGGTCACCTTCTGGCGCCCGGCGTCGATCGCATCGGCGACCACGCGCACGATCAGGTCGCACGACCGGATCGCGTCGTCGTTGCCGGGGATGACGTAGTCCGCCTCGTCGGGATCGCAGTTCGTGTCGACGAGCGCGATGACCGGCAGGCCGAGGCGCCGCGCCTCGCGGACGGCGAGCTGCTCCTTGCGCAGGTCGACGATGAAGACCGCGTCAGGCTGGCGCTTCATGTCGGCGACGCCGCCGAGGTTCTCCTCGAGCTTCGCCAGCTCTGCCTCCATGGCGATCCGCTCCTTGGCGGGCAGCAGGTCGAGCTGCCCCTCCTCCTTCAGGCGGCGCAGCTCGTGGAGGCGGTCGATCCGGGCGGAGATCGTGCGCCAGTTCGTCAGCAGCCCGCCGAGCCAGCGGTGGCTGACGAACGGCATGCTGACGCGCTTCGCCTGTTCCTCCACCGCCGTCTGGCTCTGCTTCTTCGTGCCGACGAAGAGGACGGAGCCGCCGCGCTCGGCGAGGTTCCGGACGAAGTTGTAGGCCTCCTCGAGCAGCTCGGAGGTCTGCTGGAGGTCGATGATGTAGATCCCGCCCCGCTCCGTGAAGATGAAGCGGCGCATCTTTGGGTTCCAGCGGCGTGTCTGGTGGCCGAAGTGGACTCCGGCCTCCAGCAGCTCGCGCATGGAGACGACGGACATAGTGATCCTTTCTGGTTGTTGAGCTGGTACTGCCGGCGGGGCCGAGTGGACCGGCGTCCGTCGAACGCCGGCACCCCCACCCCTGCTGATCCGCCGGGTCGGGTGACGAGAAACCGCGTGCATCCTAGCCGGAGCGCGGTTCGACGGCGGCTCGCGGCCGGGAAACGCGCCTATGCTGAGACCATGGCCGCCGAGGCCTCACCGACTCCCTCGCTGGAGCTGCTCGCCGCCGAGATGCGCGAGTCGGCGTTGGACCTCGCGCTTGCCACGGTCGAGGAGGGCTTGCACGAGGACCAGCTGCCGTCGCTCGCGCGGCTCGGGCGCGACGGGCAGCTCGGGGACATCCCGACGTTCATCTCGGAGCTCGCGGGGGAGCTCGGCGACCCCCAGCCCGGCCGGCTGAGGCGTGGCGGCCAGCTGGCGGCGCTCGTGCGCGACCACGCTCGCCTCCGGGAGGAGCTGGGCTTCGCGCCGCGCGAGATCGTGACGGAGTTCCTTCTCATGCGGCGTGTGCTCTGGCGCTTCGTCGGCAGTCGCACGGCGGCGCTCGGGACGGGCGACGTGCTCCTGCTCGAGCGGCGCCTGAACGACACGATCGACCGGCTCGTGGCGGAGTGCGTCGTCGCGTACTTCGATCGCGCGACGATGGAGCTCGCCAACCAGGCCCGCCGCGACCCGCTGACAAAGCTCCTCAACCACCAGGCCTTCTCGGACGAGCTCGAGGCGGAGCTCGACCGCGCGAAGCGCTACGGGAAGGGCCTGACACTCGTCTTCTTCGACATCGACAACTTCAAGTCGATCAACGACACGCACGGGCACCAGGAGGGCGACCGCGCGCTGCGGGAGGTGGCGAGGCTGCTCCACGAGATCCGCCGCGGCTCCGACCTCGCCGGCCGGATGGGCGGAGACGAGTTCGCCGTCGCGCTGATCGAGAGCGACCCGGCCGCGGGTGACTACTTCGTCGCCCGCCTGCGCGAGCAGGTCGCGTCGGGGCAGTTCCCGCCGGAGTTCGCGATCAGCGCCGGCCTTGCGCACTACCCGTCGGAGAGCGAGGCCTCCGTCGATCTCTTCCGGCTCGCCGACCGGCGGCTGTACGAGGCCAAGCGCGCCGGCTAGGGCTCGCGGGCGCGACGCAGCGCGACGACGAGGTCCTCCGGCAGCGGCGACTCGGTCGCGACCGTCTCGCCCGTGAACGGGTGCCGGAACTCGAGCCGGGCGGCGTGGAGGAACTGGCGGCCGAGCCCGAGCTCGCGCGGACGGCCGTAGACCGGATCGCCGGCGACCGGCAGGTCGATCGCCGCCAGGTGAACGCGGATCTGGTGCGTGCGGCCCGTCTCGAGCCGCACATCGAGCAGCGCGTGGCGGGGAAGCAGCTCCATCAGCTCGAAGTGGGTGACCGCCTCCCGCGGGGTGTCCGTGTCGAGCGAGTGCCGGAGCGGGTCGCGCCGGTCGCGGCCGATCGGCGCCTCGATCCGGCCGGTCCGCGAGCGCGGCCGCCCGACGACCAGCGCGAGGTAGTGCCGCTCGAGCCCTCGGTCGCGGACGAGCGACTGGAGCCGCTCGTAGGCCTCCTGGGAGCGCGCGACGACCATCACGCCGGACGTGTCGCGGTCGAGCCGGTGGACGATCCCCGGGCGCCACGCGTCGCCGCCGGCGGCACCTTCCGCGAGGAGCGCCTGCACGAGCGTGCCGGCCGAGTGCCCCGGCGCCGGGTGCACGACGACGCCGGCCGGCTTGTCGACGACGAGTAGGTGCTCGTCCTCGTAGGCGATGCGGAGATCGAGCTGCGCGGGCACGAGCGTCTCCTCGGCGCGCTCCGGGAGCTCGACGGCCAGTTCCTCCCCGCCGGTCAGGCGCCGGCTCTTCGGCGGCGCGTCCCCGTCGAGGAGGACGGCGCCCGCGGCGAGCAGCCGTTCCGCTTCGGCGCGCGAGCCCACCTCCGGCAGCGACGCGACGTAGCGGTCGACCCGCTCGCCGGCCGCCTCGTCAGGAACGCGCCGCTTCACCGACGCGCCGCGGCCCGCCGGAGTGACGGTCCACCGCGACGAGCGCGAGCAGCAGGGCGGCGACGCCGACGACGATGAACGTGTCGGCGAGGTTGAACGCGGGCCAGTACCTGAAGTCGAGGAAGTCCGTCACGTGACCGAGGCGAACGCGGTCGATCAGGTTCGAGACGCTGCCTCCGATCACGAGGCCGAGCGCGACCGGGAGCAGCGCGTGGCGCGATCCCGACCGGGCGAAGAAGTAGATCATCCAGATCACCGCGATCCCCGTCAGGAGGATCACGAGCGATGTCGCGGAGGCGAAGAAGCCGAACGCGATGCCGGAGTTCTGCACGTGGTGGATCGAGAAGGGGCCGGCGACGTGCACCTCCTCGTTCAGGCCTAGCGTGCTCGTGACGATCGCCTTCGTCAGCTGGTCGGCGCCCGCCGCCGCGAGCGCGACCGCGGCGAGGGCGAGCCACTGGAGCCAGGTCGCGCCGAGTCGGCGCTCGGCGAAGGAGATCGGCGTCAGCCCGTCGGTCGCCGAGCCGACGCGAACGTCGGCGACGCGGCGGGTGGAATCCGCAGGCCTCTCGACCGATGCAGCTTTCGCGGGTGCCCCACCGGCTTGACTCAAGCTAGCGGCCCTCCCGGTGCCGCTGGCAGTCGATGCAGAGGGTCGCGTAGGGGCGGGCCTCGAGCCGGGCCTCCGCGATCTGCTTTCCGCAGCCGGTGCACTCCCCGTAGGTGCCGTCAGTGATCCGCTGCAGCGCGGCGTCCACCTCGGCGAGGACGTGCTCCGAGTTCTCCTCGAGCGTGTAGTCGAGCTCGCGGTCGTATGTCTCCGTGGCCGTGTCGGCGAGGTGGTTGTCGTAGACCGCGTCCTCGCCCGCCTCGTCCGTGATCGACCCGGGATGGTCGGCGTGCAGATTGTCGATCGCCGCCTGCACACGGCTGCGCGTGTCCTCCAGCATCTCGCGGAAGCGATCGGTGTCGATGGCGCTCACGTCAGCCACGCTCCTTTCCGGCGGCGGAGGTGAGGCGCCGCTCGATCTGAGCTGAATCGACCCCTGCCAGCTCGACGACCTTGTCCCGCCCGCCGTGCCCCGAGACGATGGTGACGGACGCGCGCGGAGCGCCGAGCGTGTCCGCGAGCAGCCTGATCACAGCGTCGTTCGCGCGACCGCCTTCGGGGGCCGCGGCGACCCTGACCTTCCAGGCTTCTCCGTGACGGCCGACGACGCCGGCGCGGGCTGCTCCGGGGGAGACGCGCACACGGAGGCGGGTCGACTCCACGAAAAAGCAGTCTAGTCCAGCCGGTTCTCTACGCGGCTTCGGCCTCCGACGTCTTCGGCGCTTCCTCCTCGACCGTCGCCAGCGCGGCCCGGAGCAGAGAGCGCATCCGCCTCACCTCGCCCAGAAGACGATCGTGGTCCGCCCGGGCCATCCGGGTGATGCCTCGCGCCTCGGCGCGTGCCTCCTCGAGGACGAGCTCGGCTTCCTTGCTGGCCTGCTCCTTCACCGTCGCGGCAGCCCGCTCCGCCGACACGAGCGTCGTGCGGAGGAGTGCCTCGAGCTCGCGGTAACGGACGAGGGAGGACTCGAGCTGCTCGATGTTGTCCGCGAGGTCGGCGCGCTCGCGCCAGACGTCCTCGAAGCTGACCGCGATCTCGGTGAGCAGGTCGTCGATCGCATTGCGCCGGTACCCCCGGAAGAACGTCTTCTGGGGTTTCAGGTGCCTGATCTCGACGGGTGTGAGTGCCATGTGGACTCCCCCTTTCAGTGCAGGCGGTCGAGAATCGAGTTCACGACGGCGAGCATGATGTACAGGAACGCCACGCCGACCATCGGTGAGAGGTCGAGTGGCCCGAACGACGGGAGGACACGCCGCCACAGCCGCAGATAGGGCTCGCACACGTCGTAGAGGAACCGCTGCACGCGGTTGAGCCACGGCGAGTACGGAAGCTTGACCCAGGACGTGACGATGTGGGCCAGGATCAGGATCGTGTAGACGACGACGAAGACGTAGACGAAGCTCTTGATGCTCGTGACGGCGTCGTAGAGCATTGTGTAGAGCACGGCGAAGCCACCCATGGAGGTCAGTTCGCCTCCGGCGGCATGGTTCCTAGGGAGCCCCTACGCCTGGTTGAAGAAGCCGCCGCGCTCGAGCAGCCTCGCCCGCTCCTCGGCGGATACCTCGACGTTTCGCGGCGTCAGCAGGAAGACCTTGTCGGCGACACGCTGCATCCCCCCGTCGAGCGCGTACGTGAGCCCGCTCGCGAAGTCGATCAGCCGCTTGGAGAGGTCCTGGTCGGAGCTCTGGAGGTTGAGGATCACCGGGATCGCGTCCTTGAACTTGTCGGCGATCTGCTGGGCGTCGTTGAAGCTGCGCGGAACGACGAGGTGGACGCGCACCGAGGCCGGGCTGGGGAGCGCGGCGACGCGCGCGCGGGATGGAGGCATGGCGGCCGTTCGGTCGTCGCTCTCCGGCTCGGGATCCGTCCAGTCGTCGAACTCGCGGTCGCGGCGGCGCGGAGCGAGGCGGCGCACGTTCGGGCGCTCGGCATAGGCGCGCTGGAGCTCCTCGTCGGTCACGTAGCCGTCTTCGTCCCATTCGTCGTCCTCGGCGATGCCGAAGTAGACGAGCGTGCGGTTCCAGACGTCGGCGAGCCCCATCTCGCGCGAAATGTTACTCCCGGCGAAGGATGCGGCCCGTCACCCGTAGAGGACGGAGCCGACCCTCACGAGCGTCGCGCCCTCCTCGGCGGCGACGCGGTAGTCCTGGCTCGTCCCCATCGAGAGCTCCGTCAGCCCGTGCTCGCGCGCGAGCTCGGCGAGGCGCCGAAAGTACGGGCGCGAGGCCTCCGCGTCGGCCGTCTCCGGCGGCATCGACATCAGCCCGCGCACGTCGCCGCAGAGCGCGAGGAAGGCAGGCAGGTCGTCCGGCGCCACGCCGGACTTCGACGCCTCGCCGGCGAGGTTGACCTCGACGAGCGCGGGCGCGGTCAGCCGGCGCGCCGCCGACTCGGAGTCGAGCGAGTGCACGAGCTCGCAGATCCGGTTCACGACCTTCGTCTTGTTCGACTGCAGGTGCCCGATGAAGTGCCAGCGGAAGGCGTCGCCGTACTCCGCGTGCTTCCGCTCGAGGTCCTGGGCGCGGTTCTCGCCGACGACCTCGATCCCAGCCTCGGCCAGGACCGCCATGTCCTCCACGGACACGTACTTCGTGGCCGCGACGACGGTCACCCCCTCCCCCACCTCCTGGCGGATCCGCGCGTACGCCGACCGGACCGACTCAGGCGATATGGCCGATCACCCCCTGGCGGCCGGTGACGCCGCGGTCGCGGCGGTGGGAGAAGAACAGCCCCGGATGGCACGCGGTGCACAGGTCGGTGCGCTCGATCGACTCGACACCGGCGTCGCGGAGCGCCAGCGCGGTCGCCTCCCAGAGATCGAGATTGCTGCCGCGGACGACGCCGCTCCCGTAGCGGGCGCGGTAGTCGCCCCGGATGTCCGGCCCGACCTCGTAGCAGCACGGGCCGATCCCCGGCCCGACCGCGGCCGCGACCCTGCCCTCGCCGAGCGCCGCTACCCCGGCGGCGACGACCCCCTCGAGCAGCCCGAGCCGGCCGACGTGCAGGAGCGCGAGCCCCGGCCGCCCGTTCTCCCTCGCGAGCGCGACCGGCAGGCAGTCGGCGGTCAGCTTCAGCATCGGGACCCCCGGCTCGTCCGTCCAGAGGCCGTCGCCGGGCCGGCCGCGTTCGCCCGGCTTCGCGCGGTTCACGGTCGCGCCGTGTACCTGGCGGTTCATCGCCAGCCGCTCGGGCTCGGCTCCGACCTCGGCGCAGAGACGGCGGCGGTTCTCCGTCACGTGCTCCGGCTCGTCGGCGGTCATGAGGCCGACGTTCAGCGACTCGTACGGGCCCTCGCTGACGCCGCCCCGCCGGGTCGAGAAGGCGACGACGTACGGACCCGGTGTGTCCCAGCGGATCATGCGCGACCGAGCTCCACCGCGACGTCCCCGAGCTCGAGGTCGGGGCCGCGGAGCCTGCCCTGCTCGGAGTGGAGGCACGTGACGGGAGATCCGTCGGGATCGTGGTACGTGACCTCGAGGAACGAGCCCAGCGGCGCCTCGGCGACCCAGGGACCGACCTGGACCCTCCCAGGATCGACTCGCGCGCGCGCCAACGGAAGGCCGGGCCCGCCGCGGTCGCTCGCGTGCTGCGACAGACGCGGCAGTCCCGCGACCTTCGCGCTCAGGAGGTGGACCCAGCGCCCGTCGCTCGTGCTGCCGTGCGCCCAGCCCCAGCTTCTGGCATGTCGGGGGCCCCACACCCTCGCTCGATGACCCGCCGCACCGTCGAGCGTCCGCTCGCCCACGCGGCCGCTCACCCGTAGTGCGGGCCAGGTCTCCAGCCCCGAAGGGACGAGCCGCCGGAGCGCGCGGTGAGGCGATCGGAACGGAGCCGCGACTTCCTCGACCTCCAGCTCCCAGCCGACGCCGTCCACCTCGCCGCGCAGCGGGACGTCGCCGAATGCATCCAGCGGGATGGCTTTCTTGCGCATCATCGGCGCACCGTCGAAGGTCGCGAGCCACAGCGCGGCCTGGCCGGACGGAGCCCCGCGTGTGCAGCGCAGCCAGGCCGCGCCGGCGACGATCAGGTACCGGGCCTCGTACCCCTCACTCAGCCGCGATCAGCTCCCGGGCGGCCGCGATCTCCTCGGCGCGGCTCTCGAGGTCTCCGTTGAGCTTGCGGCGGCGGAGCTCCGCGAGCACCTCGCCGACGCGCGGCGACTCCACCAGCCCGAGTGCTGCGAGGTCGTCGCCGGTGAGCTCCATCTCGACGTCCCGGAGCCGCTGGAAGTACTCGTGGAGCGCGGGCAGATCCTCCTGCGCGAGCGCCAGCAGCGGCGTGTCCGGGCCGGTCTGCTCGACTGCCTCGACGATCTCCGCGGGCCCCGGCTCGCGGTAGCGGAGACGGTCCCGAAGCGCCGGCGCCTCCACGACGGCCGCGTCGACTCGGTCCACGGCCCAGCGCGGCAGCTTCAGCTCGTCGAGCCAGCCCGCAGGGGGCCCGATCGCGAGCAGGCCGAGCTCCCATCGCGGCGCGGGCGCGTACTGCGACGAGACCACGCGCAGCCGGTCGAGCAACGCGCCGTCCGCCGGGAACCTGAGGTCGGGATGGAGCGCCTCGTCGACGCCGAGACGCCGCAACCGGGCGAGGATCTCCGCCGCCTGCTCCTCCTCGAGGATCGCGAGCAGCTCCTCCCGTACCCGCGCGCCGGAGAGCTCCCGCAGCCGCGGCACCGCCATCAGCGCGAGCGTCTCCGTCTTCGGATCCATGCGAAAGCCGAGCCGGCCCTCGTACTGGACGGCGCGGAAGATCCGTGTGGGGTCGTCGACGAAGGACTGCTCGTGGAGGACGCGCACGAGCCGGTCGGCCAGGTGGCTCCGGCCGGCGAACGGATCGATCAGCTCGCGGCTCCGGGAGCGAGACCGCCATCGCGTTGATCGAGAAGTCGCGCCGCGCGAGGTCGTCCTCGATCGAGCCCGCGGGCGCGACCTCCGGCAGCGCGCCGGGCGCGGGGTACGTCTCCGTGCGCGCCGTCGCGACGTCGAGATGGCGTCCCTCGTCGTAGTGGACGACCGCCGTCCCGAAGCGGCCGTGCGTGACGACCCGCCCGTCCAGACGCTCGGCGAGCGCGTTCGCGTACGCCTCGGCGTCGCCGACGACCGCGAGGTCCACGTCGAAGCCCGGACGGTAGAGCAGGAGGTCGCGCACGGCGCCGCCGACGAGGTACGCCGGCCCGGGCAGCGCCGCGAGCACCGGCTCGAGCTGCTCGAGCCCGTCGAGCCGCACTAGAGAAGTGCCACTGCCTCGATCTCGACCAGCGCGCCCGAAGGGAGCCGGGCGACCTCCACGGTCGAGCGTGCCGGCGGCCGCTCGCCGACGTGCCGCGCGTAGACCTCGTTCATCCCCTGGAAGTCGTCGAGGTTCTGGAGGAAGACCGTCGTCTTGACGAGCCGGTCGAGCCCGGTGCCGGCCTCCGCGAGGATCGCCCGCAGGTTCTTGAAGACCTGCTCCGTCTGCTCCTGGATCGTTCCGCCCATCAGCTCCGTGTGGCCGGGCTCGAGCGCAAGCTGGCCGGAGACGAACACGAACCCGCCGGCCTTGATCGCCTGCGAGTACGGGGCGCCCTGGAACGGCGCCGGCGCGGCCTCGGTCCGGACGACGTCCTTCTCGCTCACGGCCGCACCTCCTGACGGTCAGCGTGTCGACCGGTGATCACGCCGTGCTCCGTCGCGGCGCGCACGCCTGCGCGAGCGCGGCCCCGAGGGCCTTGAAGATCGCCTCGAGCACGTGCTGCGTCTCGCTCCCCTCGATCAGCCGGACGTGCAGGGTCAGGCCCGCGCACTGCGTCAGTCGCTCCAGGAATCTCGCGGCGAGGTCGGTGGCGAGACCGCCGACCCGCGCCTGGGAGAGGTCGACGTTGGAGACGAGCAGCGGTCGCCCGGATGCCTCGACGGCGAGGTGTGCAAGCGCCTCGTCGGCCGGGACGGCGGCGGACCCGTGGCCCCGTGCGCCGTCGGCGCGGAGAGGCTCCTCGAGCGCCTCGCCGAGCGCTCGCGCCGCGGCGTCGATCTCGGCCGCCGCGCTGCCCGGCTCGACGGTGAGCATGAGATCGAACCCGGCGTGAGCCGCGAGCAGGCCGAGCAGGTGGTCGAGCACCGGCACGCCGGTGTCGACGTTCGAGTCGCCGCTTCCGGCGACGTTGACGCGGACGCTTGTCCGCCCTTGCCCGGTCGCAGCCACCGCGCGGAGCGTACCTCAGGCGCTGGCGTGGGCCTCCGTGGGGCGGAAGATGGGTCTCGCGGCCCATGACAGCCCCGGGCGCGCCGCGAGATGGTGTGCGGGATCGCTCATGCGATTGCTCGCGGCTACCTCCATTCTCGCTTCGTGGGCGCTGCTGGCCGCCCTCGGCGCCGGCGCGGCCCCGCGTCCCCTGCTCGCCGTCTCCTACGCCTCGCCGGCCGCTCTGCGGGCCGCCACGGCGGGACGCGCCGAAGTCGTGCGCGTCTACCGCCGCATCCACGTCGCGGAGGTCCGGCCCTTCGGCCCGCGCTTCGCCTCGACCGCCCGCCGCGTCGCCGGCATCCGCTACGTCGAGCCGGTGCGCGCGCGTGTGTCGACAGCCGAGCCCGCGCTCTTCTCCTCCCCCGAGGGCGGCGCACCGTACGAGTGGCAGTACGCGGCCGCGCACGTCGACGCCGTGCCGATCTCGGTCCTGCGGGCGGCGTCCTCCGTCACGATTGCCGTGATCGACACCGGCGCCGATCTCACCGCCCCGGATCTCGCCGCCAAGGCCCCCCGCGCGCACAACGTCCGCACGGGCACCGCCGACGTGCACGACACGATCGGGCACGGCACCTTCGTGTCGTCGCTCGCGGCCGGCTCGGTCACGAACGGCGACGGCGTGGCGGGCTTCGGCGGCGACGCGAAGCTGCTCGTGATCAAGGCGAGCAACGCGGGCGGCTCGTTCAGCGACCTCGACGAGGCGAACGCGATCGTCTACGCCGTCGACCACGGCGCCCGCGTGATCAACCTGAGCGTCGGGGGAACCGAGACGTCAGAGACGGAGCGCCGCGGGATCGCGTACGCCGCGCAGCACGGCGTCCTGATCGTCGCCGCCGTCGGGAACGAGCACGACCTCGGCAACCCGGTCGAATACCCCGCTGCACTCGTCCAGCCCGTGGGCTCGAACGGCGTCGGCGGCGTCGGGCTCGCCGTCGGCGCGTCCGACTCGGACGGGCAGCGCGCCTTCTTCTCGAACACCGGCTCGCAGCTCTCGCTCGTCGCGCCCGGTGAGCACGTCTTCGGCGCGGTCGCCTCCACGGCGTCTCCGGGCGCGTACACGACCGTGACGCTGCCCGGCTCGACCGCGGGCCTGTACGGGTTCGGAACCGGGACGTCCTTCGCGACCCCGGAGGTCGCGGGCGCAGCCGCGCTGGTGATGGCCGCGAACCCGCTGCTGCCTGCGGCCCAGGTGGCAGGCATCCTCAAGGCGTCCGCGTCGAACGGCGGCGCGTGGAACCCGGACACGGGCTACGGCATCCTCGATGCCGCCACCGCCGTGACGTACGCGCAGAGCCGCGCGGCCGTGTCGCTCTCGGCAGCGCGGGCCGGCAGGCTGATCCGCCTCCGGTGGGCAAGCGCCGGCGCCGCAACCTACCGGGTCTCCGTGCGGTCGCCCGGGAAGGCCGTGCGCGTCCTGCTCGACCGCACGACCCGCACGTCCGCGGCGTTCCGCCTGGCCCGCGGGCCGCGCTACACGTTCACGGTCACGGCATTCGACGCGGCCGGCACGCGGCTCGCGTCGGCGCGTTCGAGCGTCCACTAGACCGCTTGACTCCCCATCGCCCGGCCGGGAGACTCCACACAGGAGTGGCTCTGCGGCGAGACCATCGATTTGCTCGGACCGTGTCGGTTCTCCCGATCCTGGCTGCGCTTGCCCTGGTCGCAGTACCGGCCCAGGCCGCGACCGGTGTCACCGCGAACATCGACAGCGGCACCGTCAGCGGACTCCTCACCGGATCCACCAAGGAGTGGCGCGGCATTCCCTATGCCGCTCCGCCGGTGGGAGCCTTGCGCTGGCGCCCACCCGCCCCCGCTTCCCGGTGGGCCGGAGTTCGCGCCGCCACGGAGTTCGCGCCGGCGTGCATCCAGCTCGATTTCGAGAACGGCGGCACGCTGGGCTCCGAGGACTGCCTCTACCTGAACGTGTTCGCACCGAAGACAGCCACGAGCACCTCGCACCTCGCCGTCATGGTGCACCTCCATCCCGGCAGCAACAGCACCTTCCACGCCTACACCGATGCGAGCGCCTTCACGGCGCGCAACGTCGTCGTGGTCACGCTCGGTTATCGGCTCGGCGTCTTCGGCTTCGCGGGTCATCCCGCGCTGACGGACGAAGGAGGCGGCTCGTCGGGCGAGTACGGCGTGCTCGACCAGCTCGCTGCGCTCCGCTGGGTGCACCACAACATCGCGGCGTTCGGCGGCGACCCGGGTCGCGTCACGCTCTTCGGGAGCTCGGCCGGCTCCTTCGACACGGTGGCCCTGATGGCCTCCCCGCTCTCGACCGGCCTGATTGCGAGGGCGGCGGTCCAGGGCGAGTACCGGCAGTTCCTGACTGGTCAGTTCAACAGGATCGGCGACGCAGAAGAAATCGGCCTCGACGTCGCGGCGTCCCTCGGCTGCCAGGCGAGCGTCGACGTCCGTGCCTGTCTCCGCGCGAAGCCTGCGCCGGAGGTCGTCGAGGCAGGCGGCTTCATCGATGCCGGCCCGTGGGTCGGCGGTGTCGTGCTCCCGAAGGCTCCGATCAAGCTCGTCGCACAGCGGACGACGGTTCCGCTCCTGGTCGGCTTCGATCGAGAAGAGGACGCTGCCTTCCAGCCAAATCCGTTCGACAGCCCGTACTCGAAGCAGAGCTGGATCGAGGACACGAACGCCCTGCTGGGGCCTACCTTCGGCGCCCTCGCGCGCTTGCTGTATCCACCTGCGTCCTACGACTCGCTGCTGTGGTCATACATCACGATGCTGACCGACGCGAAGCGCGGTTGTCCGACCGTCCAGCTCGCCGACACCGTGTCGACTCGTGCGCCGGTCTGGCGGTGGCTCTACACGCACACGTACGAGGACGATCCGGTCTTCGGGCCGTTCCGCGCCAGCCATGTGCTGGAGGAACCCCTGCTCTGGCAATCGGACGTCTTCGGATTCGGGCACATGCAGACCCCGGCCGAAGCGGTGCTGGCCCGGAGGATGACCGACTACTGGACGAACTTCGCGAAGACGGGGAACCCGAACGGGGCAGGCCTGCCAACGTGGCCGCGGTACAACGGGGTCACGAGGCCGACGCTGAGGCTCGACGATCAGATGGACGTGATCGCGAACTACCACGTCCAGCAATGCGCACTGCTGGACGCGGTTCCCGTGCTCTTCCCGTAGTGCCTACCCGTCGACGCGCTCGATCTGGGCGCCGAGCGAGCGGAGCCGCTCGTCGATGCGCTCGTAGCCGCGGTCGATCTCCCCGACGTTGCCGATCGTGGACGTCCCCTCCGCGCACAGCGCGGCGATCAGCATCGCCATCCCGGCGCGGATGTCGGGGCTGGCCATCCGCTGGCCGTAGAGCTTCGACGGGCCGGCGACGATCGCCCGGTGTGGGTCGCAGAGGATGATCCGTGCGCCCATCGAGACGAGCTTGTCCACGAAGAACAGGCGGTTCTCGAACATCTTCTCGAAGATCAGGACCGTGCCAGCCGCCTGCGTCGCGACCGCGAGCGCGATCGAGGTCAGGTCCGCGGGGAACGCCGGCCACGGGCCGTCCTCGATCTTCGGGATCTGGCCGCCGAGGTCGTCCCGGATCACGAGCGGCTGATCGGGCGGGACGCGCACCCTGGCCTCCTGGATCTCGACCTCGACGCCGAGCCGCCTGAGGGCGGGCAGGATCGAGACGAGGTCCTCGACGACGACGTTCTCGATCGTGACGTCCCCACCGGTGACGGCGGCGAGGCCGATGAAGCTCGCCACCTCGATGTGGTCGGTCGCGAGCGTCCAGCTTCCGCCGCCGAGCCGCTCGACGCCCTCGATCCGGAGGACGTTCGAGCCGATGCCCTCGATGCGGGCGCCGAGCGAGACGAGGAAGCGGCAGAGGTCCTGGACGTGCGGCTCGCAAGCAGCGTTCCGGATCGCCGTTCGGCCGGGCGCGAGCGACGCGGCCATGATCGTGTTCTCGGTCGCCATCACGCTCGCCTCTTCCAGGAAGATGCTCGTCCCGCGCAGGCCGTCCGTGACCATCTCGTAGCGGCGGTTCATCTCGATCCTGGCGCCGAGCTCGGCAAGGGCGTGGATGTGCGGATCGAGGCGCCTGCGGCCGATCACGTCGCCGCCGGGCGGCGGCACGCTCGCCTCCCGTTCGCGGGCGAGCAGCGGGCCGGCGAGCAGGAACGACGCGCGGATGCGGCTGGCGAGCTCGGAGTCGAGGTCCCGCGACGTGAGCTCCGCCGCGTGGACGCGGACCTCGTTCGGCGCGACCCACTCCACCTCGGCCCCGAGGTCGGCGATCAGCTCGATCATCGTCTGGACGTCCCGGATGTGCGGAACGTTCGCGAGCGTGACCGGCTCGTCCGTCAGGAGGCACGCGGCGAGGATCGGCAGCGCGCCGTTCTTGTTGCCGGCGGCCGCGATCCGGCCGTTGAGCGGCCGGGCACCTTCGATCACGAATGACTCCATGGCCCGTCCCGTGACGGCGATCTGGGACATCGCGGTAGCCTAACGACGCCGGTGGAGGCCACACGCGAGCAAGCCTGGGAGACGCTCACGCGCTACACGCAGAGCGAGGCGCTGCGCCGGCACGCGCTCGCGGTGGAGGCCTCGATGGGCTGGTACGCGCGCCACTTCGGGGAGGACGAGGAGCGATGGCGCGTCGTCGCGCTGCTCCACGACTTCGACTACGAGATGCATCCGACGCTGGACAAGCATCCCCAGGACGGCGCGCCGATCCTGCGCGAGGAGGGCTATCCGGAGGAGGTGATCGAGGCCGTGCTGTCGCACGCCGAGCACCTGGAGCTGCCCCGCGACACACAGCTGAAGCGGGCGCTCTTCGCGTGCGACGAGCTCTCCGGGTTCATCCACGCCTGCGGCCTCGTCCGCCCCACGGGCCTCGACGGGCTCGAGCCGAAGTCCGTGCGCAAGAAGCTGAAGCAACCCTCGTTCGCCGCGGGAGTCCATCGCGACGAGGTCTACGCCGGGGCCGAGGGTCTCGGGATCGAGCTGGACGACCACATCCGCAACGTCATCGCCGCGCTGCAGCCGATCGCACCCGAGCTCGGCCTGCGGACGGCCGAGAGCGTCGAGGTGAGCTGATGCCCAGGCTGGACGCGTTCGGGATCGTGGTGAGCGACATGGCCCGCTCCGTCGCCTTCTACCGGCGGCTCGGGCTCGAGTTCCCCGACGGCGCCGAGAGCGAGGGCCACGTCGAGGCACAGCTCGGCGGCGGCGTGCGCTACATGCTCGACACCGAGGACGTGCTGCGCTCGTTCGACGCCGAGTGGGCGCGGCCCGAGGGCCACGTCGGCGGCGGTGCGTTCCGCTGCGAGACGCCGCAGGAGGTCGACCGCGTCTTCGCGGAGCTGCTCGAGGCGGGCGGGTCTGCGCACAAGGAGCCGTGGGACGCGTTCTGGGGCCAGCGGTACGCGCAGCTGAAGGATCCCGACGGGACGGTCGTCGACCTGTACGCGCCGCTTTAAGGGCCCCCTCAGGAGAGGGCGGTGACGAGGCGATCGAGATCGTCGTCGTTCGTCCACCAGCCGCAGCTGGCGCGCACCCACGGCGTGCCGGGCAGGTTGCGCACGACGACGCCTGCGTCGTAGAGGCGGGCGGTGTCCTCGGCGGGGTCGCCGGGCGCGACGAACGAGACGAGCGTCCCCTGGCCCGGCTCGGTCACGACCTCGAACCGGCTGCCGAGCGCGTCCCGGCAGCGTGACGCCATCTCGGCGGCGCGCTCGAAGCGCCAGGCCGGCGCGCCGTCGAGCGCCGCCTCGAGACCGGCCAGGCCCGCCGTCGGCAGCCAGCCGGTGTCGAAGCGCCCCGCCCCCTCGGTGGGAACGAACGTCCCGTCCGGCTCGATCGACTGCTGCGTCATGTAGGAGGCGAACGCGATCGGGAGCCGCTCCGGATCGCGCACGTAGAGCCCCCCGAGCGGCTCGGGCCCGCACAGCCACTTCTGGCACGAGACCGTGTAGAAGTCGACCTCCCCCACGTCGACAGGGATCGCGCCGACCGACTGCGCGCCGTCGACGAGGATCGGCAGCCCGGTCTCGCGCTTCAGCTCCTGCACGGGGATCACCTGGCCCGTCGTCCAGATCACGTGTGACAGGGCGAGCAGCCGCGTCTGCGGCGTCACCCGGGCGAGGATCGCCTCGAGCGCCTCCGCCGCCGGCCGCGTCGTCACCTCGGCGACGCGCACGCGCGCGCCGGTCACGTGCAGGGGCGCGAGCAGGCCCGGATGCTCCGAGTTCGTCGTCACGACCTCGTCCTCCGGCCGCAGGCCGAGGCCGGCGAGGACCACGTTGCAGCCGTCTGTGGTCGAGCTCGTCAGGGCCATCCGGTCGGCCGGCGCGCCGATCAGCGCGCCGATCTTCTCGCGCACCCGCGCGCGCGACGCGAGCATTGCCTCGAAGAACTCGCGGCCGCCGCGGCCGCGGTCGTTGTCCCACCGCGTCCGCTCCTCCATCGCCGTGACTGTCCCCCGCGACAGCGGACCGAGCGTGCCCGCGTTGAGGTAAGCGAACCGCTCGAGCACGGGGAACTCGACGCGTGCCTCCTCAGGCGTCACGGCGCTCCACCGGTGCATGGTCGGAGAGGAGCCGGCCCTCGACCCGACGTCGCGCGTCGGGCCACCGCGAGGGCAGTCCGAGCGCCAGCCCGCGCGACAGGACGTGGTCGATCCCGCGCGGCGTCGCCCCCGAGAACCCCCACTCGGCCTCGAGTAGCTGCGGCAGGACGCGCGAGCTCTGCAGTGTCAGGTTGAAGTCCCCGGCGAGGAGCACCGGCTCGTCCGGGCCGGCAAAGCCGTCCACGAACGCCGCGGCCCGGAGGAGCTCGGCGTCAGCGAGCCGCTTCTCCGTGCCATGGCCCGTGGCGTGGAGGTTCGCTGCGACGAGCGTCGAGCCGTCGCGGGCAACGGCCCGGACGGCCTGGCAGACGCGGCGCTCCTTCGCCCAGGCGATGCGCTCGGCCGGGCCGAGCCCGAGCCTCCTCCCCTCGCGGCGGCGATAGCCGAACGAGTTGAGGACGAGCACGCGCGCGGCCACGGCCCGCAGCGACGCGTCGAGCAGCAGCGCATTGGCCTGGCCGGTAAGGAACGACCGGAAAACGCCGTTGTTGAGGCTCGTGACGCAGCGGCCGACTTCAGGCGGCAGCTTCGGGCGCGCGGCGACGGCTCCCAGGGCCGTCATGCCGCTCCAGGCGGGCAGCCGGCCCAGCGCCCACACCGGCAGCTCCTGCAGGCAGAGGACGTCCGGACCGTCCGCGCTCGCGAGCCGGACCATCTCCTCGAGGAAGGCCCGGCGTTCGGGCGGCTTGGCATTGCCGTGGAAGAGGTTCCATGTTCGGACAACCAAAGCCTACGGCTCCGAGTTACACGGAGAAGTCATGTCAAAGACAACCGAGAGGTCGGCCTCGTACCCTAAGCGGTCGTGCAAGTCGTGATCGCAGATCCCCCCGCCTTCACGCCGCGGTACGACCACGAGCTGGCGGCCGCGCTCGCCCGCGCCGGCGCGGACGTCGAGCTGCTCACGTCCCGCTTCCGCTTCGGCGAGGCGCCCACACCGGACGGCTACCGGCGCAGCGAGAGCTTCTACCCGCTCTCGTCGCGCCTGTTCCAGCGCTCGCGGCTGCGGATCCCGGTCAAGGCGGTCGAGCACGTACCCGGGACGGCTGCGCTGCTCCGTCGCCGCCCGGACGTCCTGCACCTCCAGTGGCTGGCCGCGCCCGAGCTCGACGCGCGCCTCTTCCGGCCGCGCGTTCGGTCGGTCTTCACGGCGCACGACCTCCTGCCGAGGCGGACACAGGGGAAGCGCGACGTGTGGCGCCGGCTGCTCGAGCGGTTCGACCGGGTGGTCGTCCACAGCGACCACGGGCGGAGCGCGCTCGTCGAGCTCGGGGTCGACGCGCGCGTGATCCCCCATCCCGTCTTTCCGAGCGATCCGCCCCGCCGGGACGACGGGCGGACGCTGCTCTGCTTCGGGCTGATCCGCCCGTACAAGGGGCTCGGCGACGCGATCGCGGCCATGCGGCAGGTCGACGGCGCGCGCCTCCTGGTCGCGGGCGATCCGCTCGAGCCGCTCGACGGCTACCGGGAGGCCGCCGGCGACCGCGCCGAGTGGCGGCTCGGCTACCTCTCCGAGGCCGAGGTGGAGCGGGCGTTCGCCGACGCGACGGTCGCGCTGTTCCCCTACCGGCCCGAGCTCGACCAGAGCGGCGCGCTGCTGCAGGCGCTCGGCGCCGGCGTCCCCGCGGTCGCGTACGACGTCGGCGGGATCGCGGAGCCCGTGCGCCGCTTCGGCGCCGGGCGCGTCGTGCCGCCGGGGGACGTCGACGCGCTCGCCGCGGCCGTCCGCGAGCTCCTCGCCGACCCCGGCGCGCTCGAGGCGGCCCGGGCCGGCGCGCGCCGTGCGCGGAACGAGCTCACGTGGGACGCTGCGGCGCGCGCCCACCTCGACCTCTACGGGGAGCTGCTGTGATCTTCCGCCGAGCCCGGTTCGCCGACGTGATCTCCCGCCAGATCGACCTGTTCGTCCGGGAACACCGCGGCCTGATCGACGATTGCGATGCGGCCGAGCGGGCATACGATCGGGCCGAACGCGACGAGGCGGAGGAACGCTACGGCGACTACATGGATCTCGTAGAGACCGGCACCGAGCTGCTCGCGGACATCCGCGACCATTTCGCCACGACGCTCGACGAGGCAACCGCGGAGGAGTACGAGGACGCCTTCAACCGGGCCGTCGCCAAGCGCCTCCCGCGCTTCGCGCTCGAGATCGAGAACCGCTGATGGCCCGGATCGAGGACTATGGGCTGATCGGCGACCTCCAGACGGCGGCGCTCGTCGGCCGCGACGGGTCGATCGACTGGGCATGCTTCCCGCGCTTCGACTCCGGCGCCTGCTTCGCCGCGCTGCTCGGCACCGCGGAGCACGGCCGGTGGCTCGTCGCGCCGCGGACGGACAGCTGGGAAGCGGGCCGCCGCTACCGGCCGCAGACGCTCGTCCTCGAGACCGACTGGGAGACCGACACGGGCGTCGTGCGCGTGATCGACTTCATGCCGCCGCGCGGCGAGGCGCCGGACATCGTGCGCATCGTCGAGGGGCTGCGCGGCGAGGTGGAGATGGCCTCCGAGCTCGTGATCCGCTTCGACTACGGCTCCGTCATCCCCTGGGTGCGGCGGATCGACGACGCGCGGATCGCCGTCGCCGGCCCCGACGCCCTCTGCTTCCGCACGCCCGTCGAGCACCGCGGCGAGAACATGCGCACGATCGGGGAGTTCACGATCCGCGAGGGCGAGCGCGTCCCATTCGTCCTGACCTGGTACCCGTCGAACAAGCGCCCGCCGGACGCGATCGACGCGGAGGACGCTCTCCGGGAGACCCTCGACTACTGGGATGAATGGGCGATCCGCTGCGCGTACAAGGGCAAGTGGCGCGACGAGGTCCACCACTCACTCATCGTGCTGAAGGCGCTCACCTACGCGCCGACCGGCGGGATCGTCGCCGCGGCAACGACCTCGCTGCCGGAACGGATCGGCGGCGAGCGCAACTGGGACTACCGCTACTGCTGGCTGCGCGACGCGACCCTGACGCTGCTCGCCTTCCTGAACGCCGGCTACCTCGACGAGGCCCGCGCGTGGCGGGTGTGGCTGCTTCGGGCCGCCGCCGGCGACCCCGCCGCGCTCCAGATCATGTACGGCGTCGCGGGGGAACGCCGCCTGTCCGAGCTGACGCTCGACTGGCTCCCGGGCTACGAAGGCTCGCGCCCGGTGCGCCTCGGCAACGCGGCGAGCGAGCAGTTCCAGATCGACGTCTACGGCGAGATCCTCGACGTGTTCCACCAGGGCCGGCTCCACGAGCTGGAGCTGTCGAAGGAGGCGTGGGCGCTGCAGCGGCGCCTGCTCCGGTTCCTCGAGCACGCCTGGAAGGAGCCCGACGAGGGGATCTGGGAGGTGCGCGGCCCGCGGCGGCACTTCACGCACTCCAAGGTGATGGCCTGGGTCGCCTTCGACCGCGGCGTGCAGGCGGTCGAGCGGTTCGACCGGTCCGGGCCGGTCGAGCGCTGGCGCGAGGTCCGCGCCGAGATCCACCGCGAGGTCTGCGAGCGCGGGTTCGACCTCGAGCTCAACTCGTTCACGCAGTCGTACGGATCGAAGCGTCTGGACGCGAGCCTCCTGATGATCCCGCTGGTCGGCTTCCTGCCCGCCGACGACCCGCGCATGCTCGGCACCGTGGCCGCGATCGAGCGCGGCCTCGTCCACGACGGCCTGGTCTACCGCTACGCGCACGACGAGGACGTCGCCTCCGTCGACGGCCTGCCGGCGGGCGAGGGCGCGTTTCTCCCCTGCACGTTCTGGCTTGCGGACAACCTCGCGCTGCAGGGACGAGACGACGAGGCCGAAGCGATCTTCCAGCACCTGCTCGACCTCCGCAGCGACCTCGGCCTGCTCGCCGAGGAGTGGGACCCGGTCGCGCGCCGCCTGCTCGGCAACTTCCCGCAGGCCTTCACGCACGTCGCGCTCGTGAACACGGCGTTCAACCTCGACCGAACCGAGGCTCGCGCCCCGATGCAGCAGCGCGCTCCGGAAGAGACGCCGACCGGGTACTGACTCATCTGTGGCCGAAGTGATGGGCGCCGGGAAGTCCTGCGCGGATCTCCGCCTCCTCCGACACCTGGCGCGCGAGCGGGCCGAGCGTCTCCAGTTGCCGGACGAGCACGTTCTGGTTCCGGTCGACCCGCTCGAAGCGGCCGTGCGCGAGGATCAGCGGCTCGCCGCGGACGATCGCCCGGTGGCGATCGTAGACCGTCGGCGGGACGATCAGGTTCACCGTCCCGTGCTCGTCCTCGATCAGCATGAAGACGACGCCGTTCGCGGTCGCCGGACGCTGGCGCGCGACCGCCATGCCGGCGACCGAGACGCTCGCCCGGTTCGCCGCCTGCGCCAGCTGCTCCGACGAGATGACGCCCTCCGGCAGGTGCGGGCGGAGCAGCTGCATCGGATGGACGCCGACCGAGAGGTTCGTCGTCCGGTAGTCGGCCAGCATCTGCTCCCAGACGGTCGGCTCGGGGAGCTGGGGCGTCGCGGTCGTCGGGTCGAGCGGGAGCGCGAGCTGTCGTTCCTCGCCGCCCGAGCCAGGGACGCTGCGCGTGCGCGGGACGAGACCGAGCTGCCACAGCAGCTCGCGCCGGGGTCGTTCGAAGCGGTCGCAGGCGCCGGCGACGATCAGCGTCTGGAGGCCGTGCTCCGAGAGCTCCGTGCGCTGCGCGAGGTCGCGGACGCCCTCGAACGTCCCGCGCCGGTCGCGCTCGGCGACGAGCGCCTTCGCCTCCTCCTCGGCGATCCCGTTCACGTACTGGATCCCGATCCGCACCTCCCCCTCCTCGACGGAGCACCGCGCCGCGCTGACGTTCACGTCGGGCGGCCGCGTCTCGACGCTGCGGCGCTGCGCCGTCGCGGACGAGCGTCGCCGGCGGGTAGAAGCCCATCGGCTGGGCGTTGAGGAGCGCGCAGAGGAACTCGGCCGGATAGTGGTGACGCAGCCAGGTCGACTGGTATGCGAGCAGCCCGAACGCGGCTGCGTGCGACTTCGGGAAGCCGAAGCCGGAGAAGCCGACGAGCTTGTCGTAGACGAGGTTCGCCGTCTCCTCGGGCACGCCCCTGGCCAGCGCGCCCTCGACGAAGCGGTCGCGGTACGCCTCCAGCGCGTCGTGGCTGCGCTTGCGGCTCATCGCGCGCCGTAGCCCCTCGGCCTCCCCTACGCTGAACCCGGCGAGCGCGATCGCGACCTCCAGCACCTGGTCCTGGAAGACGACGACCCCGAGCGTCGACCGCAGGCAGTCGGCGAGCAGCGGATGGTCGACCGGCGGCACGAAGGCGGGGTCCTGGCGCAGGCGCGCGCGGTGGTCGATGTACGGGTGGACGGCCTTGCCCTGGATCGGCCCGGGCCGCACGAGCGCCACCTGCACCGTCAGGTCGTCGATCGTCTCCGGCTGCGTGCGCAGCAGGCTCTGCATCTGCGCGCGGCTCTCGATCTGGAACGCGCCGACGGTGTCCGCGTTCTGGATGTCTGCGAAGACCGCCGGATCGTCGAGCGGGATCCGGGACAGGTCGATCGGTTCCCCGTACAGGCGCGCGATCTGCTCGACGCAGTCCTCGACCGCCGAGAGCATCCCTAGCCCGAGCAGGTCGATCTTCAGGAACCCCGCGTCGGAGCAGGAGTCCTTGTCCCACTGGCACATCTGCCGCCCGGCCATGGCCGCGGGCTGCACGGGAACGAGCTCGATCAGCGGCCGCGACGAGATCACCATCCCGCCGGGATGCTGGGAGATGTGGCGCGGCAGGCCGGCGATCTCGTGGCAGAGCTCGGCGAACGCGCGCCAGCGCGGCGAGAGCAGCTTCCGCTGCGCGTCCGGGAGGAGCTCGAGCTCCTCTGCAACGCGCTTGGCGTTCCAGCCCTCGGTGACGCGGGCGAGCCGCTCGAGCTCGGCGTACGGCAGGCCGAGCGCCTTGCCGACGTCCCGGATCGCGCCGCGGCTGCGGTACGTCGCGAACGACGCGACGAGTGCCGCGTGCTCGCGCCCGTAGCGCTCGGTGACGGCGACGATGAGCTTCTCGCGGATGTCGCGCGGGAAGTCGAGATCGATGTCCGGGACCGCGTTCAGCTCGCGGTTGAGGAAGCGCCCGAGCGACAGCTCGCCCGCGACCGGGTCGACGTGTGACAGGCCGGTGAGGTAGCAGACGAGCGAGCCGACGGAGGAGCCGCGCCCGCGGCCGGGCGGCAGCACGTGCCTCGGCGATCCGCGGCCGCGCACCTCGAGAGCACATTCGCGCGCGAGCTCGAGGACGTCCCAGTGGAGCAGGAAGAAGCCCGCCAGCCCGAGCTCGTCGATCAGCTTCAGCTCGTCGTCGAGCCGCGCGCGGGCCTGCGCCCGGAGCGAGGCGTCCGCGGGCGGATATCGCTCCTCGAACGCGCGGCTGCAGACGTGGCCGAGCTGGACGATCGCCGGCTCCGGGCTGTCCGAGAAGTCGGGGTAGCGGTAGCCGAGCTCCTCGGTCAGGTCGAACGTCAGCCGCTCGGCGAGCTCGACGGTGCGCGCGACGGCGTCGCGGTCGTCCGGGAAGCGTTCCGCGACGTCCGCCGGCGCCGCGAGCACGCTCTCGTGGTTGCCACGCCGCTCGCGCTCGCAGCCGTCGAGCGACGTGCGGTTGCGGATGGCGACGAGCGCGTCCTGCAGCGGCGCGCGCCGCAGCTGGTGAGCGTGGACGTCGCCGGTTGCGACCGTCGGGACGCCGAGGTTGGCGGCGAGGTCTCGGAGGAGCGCGTTCCGGCGGGCGTCCCCGCGCTCGTACGGGCGTTGGAGCTCGACGTAGAAGCGGTCGCGGCCGAACGCGCGGGCAAGCCGCGCCGCCGCGTTCGGGTTGCGAACGGCGAGACCGTGCCGCGCGCAGCCGGAGAGGCAGACGAGTCCGTCGCTCAGCTCCTCGAGGAGCGCCTGATCCAGTGCAGGCTCCGTCGGCGGCTGGTTCTCTTTCGTCCTGGTGTGCGCGTGCGCCGCCGTGATCAGCCGGCAGAGGTTCGCGTAGCCCTGCGGCGTCTCGACGAGGACGGTGACGTGGGAGCGGTCGGCGAGCGTCAGCTCCGCGCCCGTGATCGGGCGGACGCCGAAGTGCTTCGCCGCGTGCGCGAACTCGAGCGAGCCGTAGACGCCGTCGTGGTCTGTCAGCGCGAGCGCGGGATAGCCGAGCTCGGCCGCCGCGACGGCGAGCTCCTCCGGCAGCGACGCGCCGTCGAGGAACGAGTACGACGAGTGTGCGTGCAGCTCGACATAGGGGGCGCGCTTCGTCGGGGGAACCTCCCGGTTAGGCGGCTCCACCGCCTCCCGCTTGCGCGTCCGATGGGGGAACTCGGGCTGGAGCTCGACCGTCATACTCGGAGGCGATGGCAGGAGTCGTCCTCGGGCCTGGCGAAGGCGAGCCGCTCTTCGACGGCCGGATCGTGCTCAAGGCGACGTTCGACGAGCTCTGCATCACCGAGTCGTTCTTCGCCGGCGCACGGGACGGCGCGAGCCCCCACATCCACCATCACCACGCGGACTCGTTCTACGTCCTCGACGGGGGGTTCGTCGTCCTCGTCCACGACGAGGAGCACCCACTTGCGCCGGCCGGATGCGTCTGCGCGCCGCCCGAGGTCGTCCACGGCTTCAGGACGACGTCGTCGTCCCGATTCCTCAACTTCCACACGCCGGACGGCGGCTTCGCCGACAACCTGCGCGCGCGGAACCGCGGCGAGCCGGGCGGGTTCGACAGCGTCGACGTCGAGCCGGGCAGCGGGCAGCCGCCGACCGAGGCCGTCCTGCTTCCTGCGGACGGGGGCGAGCGGCTCAACGGCCCGAACCGTGTCGCGACGATCAAGGTCGCCCGCGAGGAGATTGCGATGATCGAGTTCGAGCTCCAACCCGGCTTCGAGGGCCCCGACCCGCACGCGCACGACGACCACATCGACTCGTTCTACGTCCTCGACGGCGAGGTCACGTTCCTGATGGACGGCCAGACGGTCCGGCTCGGCGCCGGCTCGTTCGTCGCTGCGCCGCTCGGCGTGGAGCACGCGTTCTCGAACCCGGGGCCGGGACATGCGCGGGTGCTGAACGTCCACGCGCCGAGCACCGGCTTCCACGATCGGCTGCGCGAGTACAGCGACTGAATCACGCGCCGCGCTGTGTGAACCAGCAGCCGCGTTCCTCGTCCCGAAAGACAACGGCGTTCTCCCCGGATTGCAGGACGACGTCGAAGTAGCGACGGCTGATCGGCTCCTCCGTCCACCAGCGGTCGACGACGCGCCACTCCTCGCGGATCACCGCCACCGGCTGGCGGTTCACCTGCCAGGGGGTGCCGTCGAAGTTGACGTCGACGACGGCGGCCCGTGGCTCGTTTAATCGTCGCGCGGTACGAAGACCGACCGTGTCTCCGGAATGCGCGACCACGGCGCCACCTCGACCACCTGGTTGACCGAGCCCGTGCCGGTGCTCGCCCGCACCTGGCGCAGGCCTTCCCTGAGCCGGACGTCGAGCTCGCCGCCGGCCGCCGGGAGCAGCTGGAGCTGGTCGCCGTCGTGCTCCGTCAGCTCCACGAGCTCGAGCCGGAGCTCGAGCACGGGCGCCGGCAGTTCCGCCAGCTTCGGGCCGAGGGCGGCCTTCAGACGGTCCAGCTCGACGGTCGGGTCGCGCAGCGTCACCGTCCGCCGCCAGGAGCCGCCGCCGACCAGCCGGGCGGACAACGCGAGCTTGCGCGCAAAGCGCCCTGCCCGCTCCGGCCGAGCCAGCAGCGTCTCGAGCAGCGCGCCGAATGCGCGCCGCAAGGTCAGCTCGTTCCCGATCGCCTCCGGGAACCCGAGTGCCTCCACGATCTCCGACGGCGGGCGGCGGCCGCGCACGCGCGCGGCCTTCCCACCTCTCGCCAGGCTCCAGGCGCGGCGGCCGTCCGGCCCCAGACGTTCGGCCACAGCGGCGCCCGGGAGCCCAGCAAGCTCTCCGACCTTCTTCACGCCCAGCTCGCGCAGCTCGGCGCGGCGGCGCGGCTCCAGCGGGACGAGCTCGAGCGGCAGCGGCGCGAGGAAGTCGCGCATCCGGTCGTCCGAGACGACGAGCACCTGACCCGGGCGCGCCACGTTCGCAGCCGCCAGCGCCGCGAATCGCCGCTCCGCCGCGCCCAGCCGGGCGTCCCACGTCGAGCCGACCGCCGCGAGCGCACGCTTCAGCGCCGGCTCGAGCCCGCCGTACAACCGCTCGACGCCGCGCGTCTCGAAGTAGACGCACCCGACCCCCGCCGGATCGACGGCGAAGCCCGAGTCCTCGAGCCGCCGCAGGACTCCCTCCCATGCCTCCTCGGCCGCGGCGGGATCCTGCTCGACGAGGACGAGCCCCGGGCACGTCGCCAATGCCTCCCCCATCCGCATCCCCGGGCGGACGCCGAGCGCCTCAGCGGCGGCCGTCACGGGCCCGATCAGCGGCTCGCTTCCAGCCGCCGGAGCGAGCGCGGCCGGCCGCAGCTCGAGCGCCGGCTGCTTGCGCAGAGCGGCCCGGAGCTCGAACCCGGGGATGGCGAGACAGGCGACCATGGGAACGTATGTTCTACACGAACACGTGTTCGCCTGTCAAGTGGCCGCTTCGCTCGCGCTCGGCAACCGGATCGCGAGCTGAGGCAACCCGATCACGTGCGCTTGGCGGCCCACTCGCGCTCGGCCTCGGCCTCCATCCGCTCGAGCCGCTCGTAGTAGTCCGGGAACTCCTTCATGTGCGCGAGGGCGATCTTCCCGGTGACGATCGGATCGTCGTGGGTGACGTCGGTCTGCGGATCGTGCCTGCCGTGCTCGAACTCGACGTCCATCCCGTGACGGAACTGCTCGAGATCGAAGCGGCTCCAGTCGACGCCGATCTCGTTGCCGACCCGCTTCGCCTCCTCGACCGTGGTCCTGCGTTTCTCGCTCATTCGGTTTCCTCCTATCTCGTGAGGGTGCCACGACCTCGACCGGCCGCTTGAGGATCCCGGTGCCGCGCGGGATCGTGCCCCAGCCGCGACGATCCCGGGCAGGAAGACGATGACGACAGTCGCCACCACCTGGACCCAGTACGTCAGCCGGAGCGGAGCGGCGACCAGGAGCAACGGCGCACCGGACATTGTGGAGCTGCCCGATAGTGTCGCAGGCAGCCCCCTCTGCGCGCCGGCGCCACAGCTGAGATCGACACACGCGCGCCGCTCGACGAGGTGGTGGACGCGCTCGAGCGGATCGGGCGCGCGCTCCCACCCGCCGGATCCGACGTGCCGGTGTAGTGTCTCTTCGAGCGTCGGAGGACGCTGCCGGGCCCGCGGAAAGGACAGAGTCCACCTCCAACGATGGTTCGGATGGTGCTGGTCGACGGTCTCCATTCGATCCTGCGCGCGGGCCGCAGGTCGTGAGAGGAGACGTCATGGCCGAGCTTCCCGTCCGTGCCGACCTGCGGCAGCTGCGCACTCAGGCGAAGGAGCTGCTCCGTTCTGCCCGCGCCGCGGATCCGGACGCTCTTGCCCGCATCCACGCGGTCTCGGACCGGCTCGTGCTGGCGTCGGCGCAGCTCGCGCTCGCACGCGAGTACGGCTTTGCCAGCTGGCGGCGACTGAAGGCGGAGGTGGAGCGGCGCAGGCTGCTCAACGATCGTGACCTGACGGGGCTGCACGCACTCTTCGACGAGCATCCCGAGCTCGCGGTCGAGCGGCTCGAGCACTGGTGCGACCATCGCGCCGGCGCAACGCCGCTGGGCTACCTCGCGATGCTGCGCTTCGACGCACCGCGCCTCGGCCTGGAGCCGGTGACGGACGGCGTCGAGCCCGTCGCGCGGATGCTCGTCGCCGCGGGCGCGCCGATCGAAGGCGATCCTGGCGACAAGGAGACGCCGCTGATCACGGCGGCCAGCTACGGCGATTCCGAGGTCGCACGAGTCCTGATCGAGGCGGGCGCCGACATCGAAGCGACTGCGGCGGCCGATTCCGGCGGCGTCCCCGATGGGAGTGCGCTGCTGCACGCGGCCGTGTTCGGGTTCACCGACGTCGTCGACTTGCTCGTCGGGTCCGGCGCGCGAATCCACTCGCTCGTAGAGGCCGCTGCCGCCGGCGACATCGGCGGCTGGTCGAGCGCGGAGACGCCGCGCGCAGAACGCGTGCGAGCGCTGACGATGGCCGCAGGGCACGACCGGGTGCACGTGATCGAGCAACTGCTCGAGGCCGGCGCGCCGGTGGACGCCGTCGACGATTGGGGCTCGAGCGCGCTCCGCGCGGCTGCCGAGAACGGCCACCCGGCGAGCGTTCGCGTCCTGCTCGCGGCGGGCGCCGACCCGAGCCAGCGCGTGGGCGAGGAACACCTGACGCCGCTCGAGTGGTGTCGCCGGCAAAGACCGGAGGACGCCGCCCGCGCGCCGTACGAGCAGGTGCAGCACCTGCTCGAGTCGGCGATTCGTCACTGATACTGCGCTCGGGATGACGAACGAGGGCGGGCCCGCCGGAACCGACAGGTCGCGAACGGAGTACGGCGACTCGTCTCCGTTCCGCCCAGCGAAACGCGCGCCGCTGCTCTCGCGCGCGATTCCCGTCTCGGTGGACATCCGGCGCTACCGGCCCCACACCGCTCGGGGCGACGTCGTCGCGGGGCTGACCGTCGCGGCGCTCGCGCTTCCGTCCGCGATGGCCTGGGGAGAGCTCGCAGGGCTGTCGCCCGTGAACGGCCTCTACGCCCTGCTCCTACCGGTCGTCGTCTACGCGCTGCTCGGCTCCTCCAAGCAGCTGATCATCGGTCCCGAGGGGTCGATCTCCGCGCTGGTCGCGGCGGCGATCCTGCCGCTCGCGGTCGCGGGAAGCGACAACGCGGCGGAGCTTGCCGCCATGCTCGCCCTCCTGGTTGCCGCCTGCTTCCTGATCGCACGCTTGCTGCGGCTCGGCTGGCTGGGCGACTACTTCTCGCGCCCGGTGCTGATCGGCTACATCCACGGCGTCCTGATCGTGTTGATCATCGGCCAGATCGGAAAGCTGCTCGGCCTCGACATCTCCGCCCGTGACCCGTTCCCGAGGCTCTGGGAGGTCATTCGCGAGCTCGGGACGATCAGCTGGACGACGACGGCCGTCTCGGTCGTGGCGCTCGGCGTGCTCCTGCCGATGCGCTTCCTCGTGCCGAGGTTCCCGACGCCGTTGGTGGTCGTCGTCGGCAGCCTCGCGCTCTCGCGGGCGCTCGACCTCCAGGCCCACGGCGTCGCCGTCGTCGGGAGCATCCCGGCCGGGCTTCCCTCCGTCGACGTGCCGCTGCCGCCGCTCGGGGACGTCGCGAACCTGCTGCCCGCGGCAGCCGGGATCTTCGCGGTCAGCTTCGCCGACGAGATCCTGACCGCACGCGCCTTCGCAGGGAAGAACGGGGAGCACGTCCGCGCCTCGCAGGAGCTGCTGACGATGGGGGCCGCGAACGCGGCCGCCGGTCTGACCCAGGGATTCCCGCTCGGAGCGAGCGGCTCCCGGACGGCGGTGAACGACTCGATGGGCGGACGGACCCAGGTGGTGAGCCTCATCAGTGTCGGGACGGTCGCGATCATCCTCGTCTTCCTGACGGGACCGATCGAGTACCTGCCGAAGGCGGTGCTCGCCGCGGTCGTCGTCTCCGCCGCGATCGGCCTCGTGGACCCGGACGCGCTGCGCGCCCTCTGGATGACCGACCGGGTCGAGCTCGCGATCGCCGGTGTGACGGCCGGCGGCGTGATCGCCTTCGGCGTCCTGCAGGCGCTCATCTTCGCGGTCGGCCTGACGATCGTGGACGTCGTCCGCCGGAGTGCCCGCCCGCACGACGCCGTCCTCGGCTGGGTGGAGAAGCTCGGGCGCTACGGCAATGTCGCCGTCTACCGCTCCGCCCGCGTGACGCCCGGCGTCGTCGTCTACCGCCTCGACGACCGGCTCTTCTTCGCGAACGCCCGCTACGTCAAGGGACGCGTGCGCGAGGCGGTCGCCGGCGCGCCTTCGCCCGCGCAGTGGCTCGTCTTCGACGCGGAGACGATGGCCCACGTCGACTCCACGGGGCTCGAGGCGCTCGAGGACCTGACGAGGGGCCTGCGCGACGACCACGTCAGGCTCGTGTTCGCGCGGCTGAAGGCCGGGCCAAAGCGGATGTTCGACGAGTCCGGCCTCACGGACACGGTCGGAGCGGACTGGTTCTTCCCGACCGTCAGGGCTGCGGTCGACGCCTGCGTGCCCGTCGGCTAGGCGCCGACAGGAGGTCGCCGCGTGGCGGCGAACTCATGAATCCCAATGCGGACGGGACGTGTTCTCGCGCTGCCGCTCGTCCTTCTCGCCGCGGCCTTCCCTCCGACCGGACACGCTGCCGTCGGGAGCTCAGGCGTGGCGGCCCTCCAGGTCGGCCTCCAGACGCGAGGCCTGTATCGCGGCGCGATCGACGGGATCCCCGGGCCGCAGACGGCGCGCGCGGTGCGCCGCCTCCAGCGCCGCGCCCGCATCGCGGTCGACGGGGTCGCCGGGCCGCGGACGCGGCGCGCCCTGGGCCGCTTCGGCCGGCACACGCTCGGGTCACGACCGCTGCACCGCGGGCGGATCGGCTGGGACGTCGCCGCGCTCCAGTTCCAGCTCGCAGCCCACGGCTTCCCCTCGGGGATCTTCGACGGGATCTTCGGGCCGCGCGTCGAGACCGCGCTGCGGCGGTTCCAGGAGTGGGCGGGCTTGAGCGTGGACGGGATCGCGGGGCCGTCCACGCTCGGCGCGCTGACCGCAGCCGCACCGACGGCGCCGCTGGCGCTCGCCTGGCCGCTCATGCACCCGGTCGTCGGTGACCCGTTCGGCCCGCGCGGCGAGCGCTTCCACCCGGGGATCGACCTGCCCGCACCGCGCGGAGCCCCGGTCTACGCCGCCCGCAGCGGCCAGGTCGTCTACGCCGGCTGGCGGGCGGGCGGCTACGGCTTCCTCGTCACGATCGCGCATGGGAGCGGCGAGCGGACGATGTACGCGCACCTGTCCCGGATCGACGTGCGCGTCGGCGTCCGGGTGGCTCAGGGGGTCCGCGTCGGCCTCGTCGGCTCGACCGGGGAGTCGACCGGGCCGCACCTCCACTTCGAGGTGCGGATCCGCGGCGCCGCGGTCGACCCGCTCTTCGCCCTACCGCACTAGGACGACCGGATCTCGGCCGCCGTCCCGACCATCCCCGCCAGCCGCGGCACGACATCGAGGACGTTCTCGCGCGCGCAGAACCGGATGTCCTCCTCCAGCCCGGGCGGGCCGTACGTGCGGGCCTCGAGCGCTTCGAGGGCGGTCGGGAACGCGCCGGCGACGAGCTCGGCGGCGAGCGCGGCGTCGGTGCGGCGGCCCTCGAGCAGCCGGACGATGCGGCCCGCGCAGTAGGCGTCGTCGAGCGCGAACGCCCCCTTGAAGCCCGCGCAGAGGACGACGACGTCCTCCCCACCCTCCGCGGCCGCGCGGCCGACGGCGTCGAGGTTGAGGAGGCTGCCGAGCACGACGTGCTCGCACCGCTCGGCTGCGGCCAGGATCGCGCGCGTGCCGTTCGTCGTCGAGAGGATCAGCGTCGAAGCTCGCGCCTCCAGGAACTCCCGCGGCGACGCGCCCACCTCGAAGCCCTCGATGCGGACGGCGTCGCGCTCCCCGCCGACGACGGAGTCCTCGATCTCGGCCCGCAGCGCCTGCGCCTCGCCGATCTCGGCCGCGCAGAGCACCCGGTCGTAGCCGGCAGCGAGTGCCTGCGCGATCGTCGAGGTCGCCCGGAGGACGTCCACGACCACCCCGACGCGGGCCGAAGCGGCCTCGTCCGGGGTGAAAGCGACATGGACAGGCACGGGGCTACGCTACTTCGGTCATGGCCGTGCCCGCGGAGAGGACCTGCTACCGGCACCCGGACCGGCTCACGGGCCTGTCGTGCTCCGAGTGCGGCCGCCCGATCTGCACGGAGTGCATGACGATGGCGCCGGTCGGCATCCGCTGCCCCGAGCACTCGGGACAGCCCCAGGGCGTCGCCCGGGTGACCCGCGGCGTCCGGCGGGCGAGCTTCGAGGGCATCGGCGCCAGGGTGACCAAGTCCCTGGTCGCGATCAACGTGCTCGTGTACGTGATCGAGCTCGCCCAGGGTGGCGGCGTCAACGGGGTCAACAGCTCGCTCTACGAGAAGGGCGTCCTGTGGGCCCCGTTCGTGAAGGACGGCGACTACTACCGGCTCCTGAGCGCCGCGTTCCTCCACTACGGGCCGTTCCACCTGCTGATGAACATGCTCGCGCTGTACTGGTTCGGATCGGCGCTCGAGCGGCGGATCGGCAGCGGCCGCTACCTGCTGCTCTACGTCGTCTCCGGCCTCGCCGGCTCGGCCGGCGCGCTCGTTCTCGACCCCGGGATCCCGACGGTCGGAGCGTCTGGGGCCATCTTCGGGATCCTCGGCGCGGGCTTCGTGCTCGAGCGCCAGCGCGACTACGTCTTCGGCGGGAGCGCGCTCGGGCTGATCGTGATCAACCTCGTCTTCACGTTCTCGATCTCGAACATCTCGATCGGGGGCCACATCGGCGGCCTGATCGGCGGCGTGGTCGCGGCGCTGGGGATGACGCGCTTCGGCCGCGTGCACGCGGCCTACGGCCGGCCCGGGGTGCTCGGCGTGGCGACGATGGTCTCCGTCGGCGTGGTCGCGGTCGTGATCGGCGTCGTGGCGGCCCAGAGCTACTCGCTTCCGGGTATCTAGTTCTCCTTTCCGGGTAGGGTCGCTGACGTGGCGACGGTGCTGGTGGACGGGGAGAACGTCCGCCGCTCGCTGTGGCCGAACCTCGCTCATGAGCGCCTGGTCGAGCTTGCCGCCGCGTGGGGCGAGCAGGGCGGCCATGAGGTCGTCGTGGTGTGGGAGACCGGCGAGTCGGCGGACGACCGGATCGCACGCGAGGTGACCGAGCTGGAGCCGCCCGTGTGGGTCGTCACGTCGGACCGGGAGCTGCGCCGCCGTGTGGAGCCGTACGCCGAGCGGATCGTCGGCGGCGGATCCTTCGCGCGCGAGCTTCAGCGCTTGTAGGTGCCGGTGATCGTCGCCGTCGCCAGCGCGCTTCGCGTCAGCGCGTGCGTGAACTGGCTGGGCGTCGCGCCGCGCGGCAGTGCGAGCTTCCGCTTGAGCGCGTAGAGCGTGAAGACGTACCGGTGCCGGCCAGACGGCGGGCACGGGCCTGCGTAGCCGACCTGGCCGAAGCTGTTCTGCCCCTGGCGCGGCCACTTCGTCCCCGCGGGCAGGCCGCGGCTCGAGGCCGGGAGATCCCAGAGCGTCCAGTGCGTGTACGGCCCCGCGTCGCGGTCGAGCACGTAGAGCGCGAACGCCTTCGTTCCGCGCGGCGGCGCCTTCCAGCGCAGCGGCGGCGAGGTCTGCGCGCCGTCGCAGGTGTACTTGCGCGGGATCGCGTGCCCGGGCCCAAGACCCGGGATGGTGAGGACGAATGCCGCGGCGAGTGCTGAGAGCACGCCGGGAATCTAGCTTCCTCGGCTAGCGTTTCGGCACTCGTGTCCACGCGCGAGACGACCTTCAAGCCTGTTCCGCTCGAGTTCACGCGACTCGATGCCGAGGAGGCGCTGCGCCGCTCGGAGGAGTTCCTCCGGCTGATGGAGACCCGTCGGTCGGTCCGGCACTTCTCCTCCGAGCCCGTTCCCTACGAGCTGATCGAGAACGCGATCCGGACGGCCGGCACGGCTCCTTCCGGGGCGAATCAGCAGCCCTGGACAGCACCGAAGGGGTGGCGTCTGAATGGCGGGCGCGCCGGCGCTACTCGACGTTCTCGCGCACGTCCGGCGCGGCCACGTCGTTCGCCTCGAGATCACCCCCCAGCAGCAAAGGCTCTACGAGGGCCCGACGGGGGGGTTGCGCTTGACGTCCTGCGCCACCTGCTCGCCGCGCGCGCCTCGTGCGAGCAACGCTGCGGGCCGTCGACGCCGTTCCCGCTGACCGAGGACGCCTTCCAGGCGGTTGCGTCCCTGATCGGCACCGGCTCGGGGACAAGCGCTGCCGCGCCGCGCGCGCGCGTCTCGTCTCCTCGGGGGTCGTGTCCGAGGCGGGCAGCTATCGGCAGCCGTACCGCAACCGCGCCGGCTCCACCGGCTACCGCGTCCCGCTGCTGCGCCTCACGGCCCCGCTCCGTGCCGCGCTCCGTGCTCCGCACAACTGGAAGCGTCCTGTCGGCAAGCGCCCTCGAGTCAAGCGTGCGCGGTGGTGGGAGCACGTCCTGTTCGGCACCGCGGACGGTCGGCCACCCCCAGATATCGGGCTGCGGCGCGCCTGCCGCATGCGCTCACTGGACGAGCTGGAGCTAGGCATAGCGAGAGGCTGATCTCGGCGCGCAGGGTCGCAGGTATTTCGTGGTTTTCCTTCGGCGACACGCACCGTCGACGGTGGGACGATGCGGCCATGACCATGTCAACCATCCGCGCACCGCACCGGCGCGACATCACCCAATCAAGTTGGCGAAGTATGAGTCGGCTACGACTAGAACAGCAGCCGGCCGGCTCATAGGTGGGCGATTGCTTGCAGTGCGATGTCGACCAGGAACAGCCAGACGATGATCCGCAGCCGGAAGTCATGACCGGGGTCGCTCACGTAGGTGAAAACCATCACCAGCAGAAGCGGGACAAATAGGGCCACGGCAACGGGGATCAGCAACAGCACGACGCAGGCAGTGGCCGCGAGTTGGATCCAGCGATGGCCACCTGTGGCCCGATGGGTCCCTCCACCAGATTCGCGCATGCGTCGAGAAGTCCGTCGGCCACAGGGCCAGGTGACGCGACCAGGATCTCCTCGGCTCCGGTCGGCTCCTCCGCGTCGCCGGTCTGGGGCGAGGACAGCTCGGCCAAGGCGGTGGCTGAAAGCTGAAGGCCCGGCGGGCTGCCCGGGGTAGAGACCGGGTCCCAATACCCAACCCCACTGCCCACATTGCCTCCATGGATCGCCTCTGACGCTCGAGCCGGTCGGCGACCACATACCAGGCCCCCAGCCCCACCGCGAGCAGGCCCAACCCGAGACTGGCCAAGTCCGGCCACAGGTCCGCATGCCCTCACCGCGCCTCCCATCTCATCGGACTAGTGACGGTCTGAATCAGCGTCGCGGCCGACGCTGGGTCACTGTGTACCAACGCCGCCGCGAGCGTGGCGAGACACCCAGCCGCGAACGCCACCACCAGAGGAAAGTGACTCCTCGTCTGCTTCATGCTGGTTCCCTCCCGCCTGCCAAACGTTTCTTTGAAGACTAGGAGCGCTATCCCTTGTTGTCGTACGCGGCTACGACAGATCTTCTGTCACCGTGGCGACAACCGCGACGAGCTTCCATCGCCCAAGGGGTCGTGTCGCCGGCCGCGCCAGCTCGGTGCAACGGTAACGAATGTCGGCGGGTCGGCCGGGGTGCCGTCCGCGTGCTCGAGCGTGAACGTGAAAGCCACCTAGCCCTATCCGCTTGGGGCCGGACGGCGCATGGAGCCTATCGCGGCTTAGCTCGATTAGGTCTAGCCCCGACGGGTCGCAGGCCGCGAAGATACGGATGTACCTTCCGTCGGATGAACACATGAAGGCCCGCTTCGGCGGGCTTTCGTGCTTCCGGTCACACCAGCCTTCGACGCCGCGAAGTCGCAGCGACCTCGCCGAGCTCGGGTATGAGCGCCGCGCGGTCGACGCGACTTCCGGGGCTGCGACGTGCTCGTCCTCGACGGCTACGCGCGGCCGCTCATCACCGTCGCCGACTACCGCGCCTATCTCGAGCGCTGCCGCTACGACGGACGCACTCGCGTCCGCTGACGCGAGCCGTCGCACGGCCTAGACTCGAAGGAGCCGTAGCCCCAGCGGCAGACCGCAATGACATCGCAGGGCACGGCATCCGGACGATTCACCAGGGCGATCCGCGATCGCCACCTGCTCAACGCGGAGATCGCCGCACGGGAGATGGGCGAGCTCCCGCTCGGCTATGCGCTGAGTTCTGCTTGCTGCTCGCCGAGCTCGAGCCGGCACGCTTTCGACGAGCGATTGCGCGTTGGCATGCCCTGTTCGTTCTTGAGGCACCGCGGATCACCGTCGAAGAGTCGGTGCTCGCCGTGTCGGCGGCGCAAGCACTCGCCGGCACGCAACGCCTCACGGCCGCGTACACCTTGCAACGCCTTGCGAACGCTCACGGGCTCAGCGCCGTCGCGGCAGTCCTACGCGAGCTGTCGCATAAAGGCATGACGCGGTTCGCCACTTATCCACGGAGCCCACGGGTGGTTCGATTGACAAGCGTCGACGGGGGTGCCAGCGTCGTGATGTGCGATATCCGCTTCCCGGTCTCGCCATGTGATGCCGTGACCATGACGCTGTCGGGTGCTGCCGCTGCTGGCTCAGCGAGCGGCTCGACACACATGTACCTAGGTCTCAGGGAGATCGGAACGATCGAGCCGGACTCGACGCCGAGAGGCGCGCAGGTGTGGAGCATCAAGTGCAAGGCGAACGTGGATGGCCTCTTCCTCACGAGAGCGCGCTGGACTCAACCGCAGGCGAATCAACGTCCACTTCTGGGATGGACCCGTTGTAGCGTTTTCACGTCGCAAGAGCGCTGGGCGATGGGTGATTTACGATTTTCCCACCGCCGCTCGCCTACCCAGGTTTGCCGGTTTCGCGGTACGGCGAAGCGCAACCCGCTGGGACTTGATCCGTCGGCAGCGCAAGGTCGGATACACGATCGGCCCTGACGGACCGCCCGCGGCGACTGCTCTCCGGTGTGTAGTCGCTAGAGGGGCGGCGTTCGCGCCGCCTCTACGCCTCGCGGAACGTGCGTCCTTCGGCGTGGAGCCGTTCCTTGTCCTCGGGAGGGACCGGCGTCTGGAAGCGGCGGGGATTACCGACGGAAGGCGGGCCGAGCCCGGAGCGCTTACAGACACACTCAGGCGGGCAGTTCACAGTCGTCGCGCCCGGCCGGGTTGTGCACCCGGCCGATGATGTCTATGCGGTCAGTCTACGCCCGAAGTACACCTTGCTCTTCGGCCGCGATCGCGTGATCGCGCACCCGGTCAACCGGCGGTGACGAGCCCGCCGACACTCCTCACGACAGGTCTTAACCGCGCATGACGTGCCTGGAACGACTCGCCGCACATCCACACACACGAACTCGCGCTCCACAACCCTTCGCTTCGCGTTCGCCTCCGCGGTCTTCTCGGGATGCGCGGCCCGCCACGCGCGCATCCGCTCGACGCAACATTCCCGGCACGAGGAATTCCGGCCGGACTTGTACCTCCGGTTCAACCTGAACGCCTCCAGTGGCAACCACCGACGGCATTGCGGGCACTGCTTGTGCGTCCGCGGTTGAAGCCACGCCGGCAGCGGCTCCAGCGCCTCCCGACGCATCCGCGCCGCATACTCGGCCCGCTGATTCATGGCGTTAGGTCTCTCTCTCGCGAAAACCTGGCGGGGTGAGTATCCATCACGTTTCCCGGCTCGACCCCACCCCTCCCTCGTCGGCTGTTGCATCGCCGGGGCAGAGCTGTCGGAGATTCATGGGATGGTCGTGCCCACCTGCTGCCTGCGGTGTGATGTGGTCTGCTGTCATCGGGTCGCGTGCTGTTGCTCGCTCACCACATGCAGGACAGGTGTCGGTTGATGCGGCGATGGCACGCCGCATCTTGTGGTCACGGTGTGCCTTCAGTCTCGGGGTGGGTGGGCAGGGTTGCCGCCTGCCGCACCGAGCATGCTCGTGTCGAGAGCAGCGCCTTCAGGTTGGCGAGGGCGATGATCCCTACCTCGACGATCAGGACCCGAGGCTTGGAGGTTGCTCATGCTGCTGCCTCCTTCGACGAGTCTTTGGTGGTCTCCAGTTCTCTGAGCCTGTCGCCGGGTGCGATCACTCAGCGAGCAGGAGTAGAAGGTCGTCCTTGTTGAGCAGCTGCTGTTTCAGGATCCTGTGTGCCGCGTCGTAGCGCCGGAGGATCACCGGGTCCGGTCATCTCATCGAAAGGGGAGAGGACTCTCTGAGGACGTACCTCTACAAGCGGCAATTCTAGGAGTGCGATCCGGACGCGGCGGACGGCACGCGGACTTGATCTCCCTCGCGCAGTAGAACAGGACGATCCCTTGACATTTGACGGCTCGGTCGAGGAGGCTCGCGGCGAGATGAGGGGCGGGTCTATGTCCGTTCAGGAGGAGACAACATGGCCGATGGTCAGTCCAGCGATCAGGTAGTCGCTAACCCGACGTACATGGCGGACGTCCGGTTCTTTTCCGCCAGGAGGACATCGATCACATGGCCGCCAAGGACGGGATCGATCTCGGCACCTACGAGGGGGTCAAGCGAAGCGCCGTCACGATCTTCGCGCACACCGCCCCGCCGAACGCGACATGCCGCCCGATGTCACCGGCAAATGGAGCACCGAACGCTCGCAGACGTTCCGGAACTGGATCTTCAACGGCTTCCCGCTCGGGTCCGCCACGCCCCAGGACCCGCAGCCGGCCCCGACGACACGCCCCTGGTGACACGAGTCCGTAAGGACGTCTCCACGCTCAGCGACGACGGAGTTCGAGAAGCTCAAGCACCGCCTTCACCGGGATCATGAACCGGGACCCGGCGGACCCGAAAAGCTACTTCGCCCTGGCGGGCACCACGGCCTCCCGCACGGTGGTGCCTGCACCACGAGGACGGGTACAATCCGTGGCACCGTGCGTACCTCAAGGTGTTCGAGGACGCGCTGCGTTCCGTCCCGGGTTGTGGAGACGTGACGATGCCGTACTGGGACATCTGGGCCGCTACCGGATCTCCTGCAACATCCGCCGTTCGCAAGCCTACCCCGCGATCCTGCCTGCGGATCCCGGTGCGCCGCCACTTTCCCTACACCACCAAGCGTTACCCGCTGGCCACGATCACAGCAGAACCTCGAGGACCTTGGTGTGCTTCGACGACATCACGACGTCGCTCAACCAGTCGCTGTGGGGTGTGTACAGCATCAACGGCTACCAGGACTTCTCGATCCAGGCCCACGACGGCGGCCACGGTTCGATCGGTCCCACGATGCAGAATCAGGACGTCTCGTCCTACGATCCGGTGTTCTGGTTCTTCCACTGCAATATCGACCGCCTGTGGTTGTGTGGCAGCGAAGGTCGGTGCAACGAAACTGGCCGGGTTCCTGTCCACGGCTCTCCGCCCACACCGATGTGGTTCACGACCCGACTTCAACGTGCTACCCCCTTCACGACGACGACGCGAGGAGACGATCGAGTTCGAGATCTCGTACGAAAAGCTGGAGGGGTGCCCCCGGCGGAGGTGACGCTGGAGAACATGTTCGGCAGCATCGAGGCTGCGCGCAGCTTCTCGATCAAGCGCTCGACGCCGGTGTCGGTGCGGGTTAAGGACATCGACCGGCTCAACATCCCGGGCTCGTTCGTCGTCAGTCTGCTGGCCGACGGCGAGCCGATCGCAAAGCGGTCTTCTTCCAGCCGACGTCACCGCGCCAGTGCAGCAACTGCAAGACGCATCCGCTGGTGAATATCGACTTTCGGCTCGACCAGAGGGCTCCTCGACCGCAAGCTGTCGGTCGCAATCGACGTGCCTGCCCACGAGGAGATCGACACACGCTTTCCGCTCTCCCAGGCCGGTAACCCAACCGTCAACGCACGGCTACTGCTCCAGACGAATAAGCACTTGACCCTAGGCGCGCTGCTGTCGCGCTCGTACCCGCGCGCGGCTCGGAGAGCACGCGGGTACGAGGCCAGCACCTCCTAGCTGGTCAGCTCCTCGACGAGGTGCGGATGCAGGGCGAGGATCCGGCGCGCGTCGTGCTGTTCCCTACTGGGATGGCGTGCCGTGCGAGGTCGTCGAGCTCGAGGATCGCTAGATAGCATCGAGCCTCTCCGTCGAGTAGCGTGGCGCGTTAGGACAGAACGGCTTTGGTCAGGAGGGAGGACGCTCGCCCAGCCGACGGGGTGGACGTTGCGTGGTTGCTGCGTACGATCCGAGCGTGGTACCGCATAACGTCGAGGACGGCCAGCGGATCGAGATCGCGCGCATGCAGCAGCTGCTCGCCGAGCGCGACTAGGGCTCGGCGAGGAACGCCTCCAGACGCCCTGCCTCGTCCTCGATCTCGCGCCGCGCCGCGGCTGAAAGAGGCTCGAATGGCTCCAGCACGACACGGCCGTCGTCGACGCGCCAGATCCCGGCGACGAATCCGTCGACGAGGAACGTCTGCGCGACGTCGCCGTTCATCTTGATCACCGTCTTCCGGTACTGCTCGGGGAGCACGCGCGTCCGGTCGGCCCAGGCGAGCAGGACGTTGTCCCACTTCGGCAGGAAGCGTACGGGCGCCGGGGTCTCGGCGTCCGGCAGCGGCGCTCGTGGGACGTCGAGGAGCTCGCGGCCCTGCTCGTCGCGGAAGCGGCGCAGCGGCTCGAGCAGCTCCAGTGCAGCGTCGATCTCGGCCACGCGGGTCATGCTCCAGGCTCCGATGTCGCGGCGCGTCGAGGGGCCGAAGGCCGCGAGGTAGCGGCGGAAGATCTCGACGCGCGCCTCGACCAGGACGTGCGCCTCCGGTTCCTCGATCGCGACAAACCGTTGCTCGTTGCGCGGCTGCCAGAGCGCCGTCTCGGGGTGGTGGACGATGTGCGCTGCGACGCGCGCCGTCTGCCAGGCGCGGCGCGCATCGACGCCGGCGAGGCCGTACTCGCTCTCCAGGTGGGCGAGCGCCTCCGCCGACGTGACGGGTCCCCGGCTGCGAGCGCGCGCACCGACGGGGCGAGCTGCTTCGCCCGTTCCGTCTCCCAGGGGAAGGCCGCCCGGATGAGCGCATAGTCGCGCCGCGTGACGAGGTGCAGCGTCTGCCGCGTCGCCGTCGCCCTGACGATCGCGGACTGCCGGAGCAGCCGCTCGAGCGACCCGCGCCGGAACCCCGTCGTGCGCGTCCAGATACCGACGTACGGAGCCTGCGGCGACTGCGCCTGCATCCCGACGAGGCGCTCGATCACCGCCGTTGGCGAAAGTCGCGTGCGCTGGAGGAGGAGCTGCCGCGCGAGCGTCGCGCGGTTCAGCCCGCGTAGCGTGAGGACTCGTTCGGCCACAGGCCGAGGCACTCTAATCCGCCGACGGAGTGGCGAATCCGGTCGCGCGGATCGTTCGTAGTCCCGAGGGACATTGCCGCCAATGCTTTCAGGGGACATTCGCGAACGCTGGCCCAGGCGGGCGCTACCGTCTGAGGAGCGTGGATCAATAGGAGAGAACGCTGCAGACGACAGCAGTGACTCTTCCGCCGTCTGCCTCAGCGGTGGCCGATGGCGGAGAGTTGCTCGGCCAGGCGGCGGCGGAAGGCCGGCACGAGTGCGAGGAGGCGTAGCGCCACATTGCGCAGCGGGCGAACCGCCGGCGGGGCAGTGGCCAGTCGGGTGAGCCGGTGGGCGAGTGCGACCACCTGCATGGCCTCGGCACGACTGCCGGCCGCATACTCGTCGAGCTTGTCCTCGCGACCTTCCCGCAGCGCGACCGACAGCGCATCGCCGAGAGTCACCGCATCACGCAGGCCGAGGTTCATGCCTTGCCCACCTGCCGGGCTGTGCGTATGTGCGGCGTCGCCGGCGAGCAGTACCCGCCCGGCCCGGTACTGGTCCGCCACCCGCTCGTGGATCCGAAACCTGGATCCCCAGATCACTTCAGTCACCCTCACCGTCGTACGACGCGGCCCCCGGGTGTCGAGCAGTTGCTGCGCATAGGCGACGTCCGGCTGCTCCGGCGCATCGTCGACTTCGGCCACGAGCCGGAACGACCCGTCCGGGAGCGGCGCCACGACCAACATGCCGGGCTTGGAGAAGAACAGCAGGACCTGGTCCGCCGGCAGGCCGCCCTCCACCCGGACGTCAGCCAGCGTGAAGGACAGCGACAGCGCATCGTTGCCGTCGTGCCCGAGTCCGGCCAGGTCGCGGATCGTGCTGTTCATGCCGTCGGCCGCAACGACGTACTGGGCCTTGATCACGTCGCCGCTGTCCAGCGTGACCTCGGCACCGTCGGCGGTCTGGCTCACCCCGGTGGCGACGTACGGGCGGTGGACCCTGCCGCCGAGTTCCTCGAGGCGGTCGAGCAGGACCTGCTCGGTGATGTTCTGCGGGACCATCAGCGTGTACGGATACTCCGTCGGGAGCCGGTCGAACCGAACCGGCACGAGCTCGCGATCCCCATCGCGGATGCTGAACTGCCGAGCATGGATCCCGAGCCCTGCCAGTCGCTTCGAGACGCCGATCCGCTCGAGCATCTCGAGGGTCCGGGCGTGCACGACAGCGGCGCGCGAAGTATTCGCCCCTGCCGCCTGCCGATCAACCACAGTGACGTCATGGCCATGCCCGGCCAACGAGGCGGCAACCGCCAACCCCACCGGCCCCGCACCCACCACCAGCACCTCGGTCCGACCAGGAAGCTCACTCATTCACGATCTCCTTCACTGAACAGTCAACAGCTGTTCGCCAGCACTTGTTGGCTTTGACTCTAGAGCGCTCCATCCTTGGCTTCTGCGGTGCCGACACGCTCCGTTGCCATGTCATGCTGCATTCAGACGGCTGCCTTCAACCAGTCGGCGACCGCGTGGCCCGGGAGATCCGATGAAGGCGATCGTGCAAGAGAGGTACGGCTCGGCCGACGTCCTGGAGCTCGAGGACATCGACAAGCCCGAGGTCGGCGACGACGACGTGCTCGTCCGCGTTCACGCGGCAAGCGCACACATCGGAGACTGGCACTTCATGACGGGCCTGCCGTACCTCTTCCGCATCGCTGGGCTCCGGGCTCCGCGCGCCCAAGGCCCGCGTCCGGGGAACCGATGTCGCAGGCCGCGTCGAGGACGATCGGCAAGAATGTCACGCGGTTCCAGGCGGGCGATGAGGTGTTCGGCATCTGCGACGGCGCCTTCGCCGAGTACGCGACCGCTCGACCGGACAAGGTGGCGCCCAAGCCCGCGAACCTCACCTTCGAGCAGGCGGCGACCGTTCCCACCTCCGGCTGCACCGCGCTCCAGGCCTTCCGCGACAAGGGAAAGGTTCAGCCGGGGCAGAAGGTGCTGATCATCGGCGCGGCGGGAGGCGTCGGGTCGTTCGCGGTGCAGATCGCCAAGGCGTTCGGAGCCCAGGTCACCGGCGTGTGCAGCACGACGAAGGTGGACCTGGTCCGGTCGATCGGCGCGGACGACGTTATCGACTACACGCGCGACGACTTCGCGGAAGCGGGACAGCGCTACGACCTCATCCTCGACATCGCGGGGAATCGTTCCGTGTCACACCTCCGGCGCGCCCTCAGCCCCCGGGGGACACTCGTGATCGTCGGAGGAGAAGGGGGCGGACGGTGGTTCGGGGGCATCGATCGCCAGCTTCGGGCGCCCATGCTGTCACCGTTCGTGCGCCAGAAGCTGGGCACGCTCGTCGCGAAGGCGAACGGCGAGGACCTGGTCGTGCTCAAGGAGCTCATCGAGGCCGGCAAGGTCACGCCGGTCATCGATAAGGCGTACCCGCTCAGCGAGGTCCCCGAGGCCATCCGTCATCTGGAAGAGGGACACGCCCGCGGAAAGGTCGTCATCACCGTGTGAGGCGTCTGCCGGGAGGCAGACGGCCCAAGAGACATACCCGCACACTCGCGTACGTCAGGGCGCTTCCGCCTAAGTAGTTAGGAGCTAAAGGGCAGAACGCCCTTGCGTCACGACGGCTCCCCGACCCGGTTCGGGGGCCAATAAGCAACTTCTGCCCTGCCGATGATGTTGTCTCGAGGGACGACGCCCCAACGGCGCGAGTCGCAGGACATCGTGCGGTTGTCGCCAAGGATGAAGTATCCCTCGCCGGCGATACGCGCCCAGTCTCCGCTCTCGCGACCGCGGTAGCCGGGCCGTAGATAGGGCTCTACGAGCGGGACGCGGTTGACGGAGACGAATCCGTTCCGCATCGACAACTTCTCGCCGGGTAGTCCGACAATTCGCTTGATGAAGGTGCCGCTAGCGCCGCAGGCGGCTTCGACCCGGGGAGGTGTCTTGAAGACGATGATGTCGCCGCGCCGCGGCTCGTGAAACCGGTACACGAGCCGGTTCGCGATTACTCGATCCGCCACGCGCGAGAGGCAGCCACGGACAGGTTTCGCGCAGTGCAGGGTTGGCTCCATCGACGGCGAGGGAATCCGGTAGGGCTTCGCAATCTCCGCTTGGAAAACAAGCACTGCGACGGCAGCCAGCGTGATCGTCAGCGCCCAGTCCATCAACGTTCGGAGTGGCTTCGGAAGTCGCGACCGAGACCGATCAAGAACGTGCACGCGACTCAGAGTGCCAGCAACGTGCTCTCGGCGCTTCCTCGTCGACCCGACGGACTCAGCAGGTCGTTCAGGCCCAGCAGGAGCTGCGCGATCTTGAACGGCGAGCGCCTGGACCGCGTCGTCCGCGTGGCGACCCGGCAGGTCTCTGCGCGGCTGCTGCGCGCTCGCGGACGAGTCCGCGCGGCCTTTCAGGCGAGAGGGGTCGCTGGCCCACCGGAGCGGTATGTCGCGTGACTGCCGGGGTGAATCGTTACGGTGCGGTGGCCCAGGTGTGGCCGCTGTCGGTGCTTCTGAGAATCCGGGGCCCGTCCCCTGTTTCGCTTTGGCCTGCGGCGTAGATCGTCGCCGGGCGTGCGGGGTCGACCGCGACCGCGTACATCAAGAACAACGGCGTGCCGATGGCGCGGATCCAGGTTTGTCCGCCGTTGGTGGTCTTGTAGATGCCGCCCTGGGTCAGGGCCGCGTAGACGGTGCCGGTCCGGCGTGGGTCGACCGCCAGCGCCCGGACGCCCCCTGGAGAAAGGCAGTGACAACTTCCGCGGGCGTCTCGCGATCGGGAGGCCGTGTGCGATCGGCTGCCACGTCTCGCCGGCGTTGGTCGTTTTCAGGACGTTGGCACCGACGGCCGCGTAGACGGTGGTCGGATGTCGCGGATCGACGGCGAGTGCGGTGGCGGGACACTGCCGCGAACGACTCGTTGTTGCCTGCCAGGTCGTGCCGGCGTCGGTCGACTTGTAGATCGAGAAGCGTCCGATTGACGGGTGTCGCCGACGGATTGGCGAACTCGCCCGTGATCGCGTAGATCGCCTCGGGGCGGGTGGGTGCGATCGCAAGCGCGGAGACGTTCTCGCTGGATAGCGCGTGGGGTGCGGCGGGAACACGGCCTTCCAGCTGTGGCCGCCGTCTGTGCTCTTGCTGACGCGGTCGGAGCCTGCATAGACGATGTTCGTGTTGGCGGGGTCGACCGCGAGCGCGAGCACCCATCCCTTGGCGCGGTTGAATTGATATGCGGGGCGAGGAGGCGTTAACAGCCCGCGCTTCGAGGGCCGCCAGCTCCGTGCCGCCGTCGACGGTCTTGTAGACGGCGAGCTCGGTGCCCGCATAGAGCGTGCCCGGATGCCGTGGATCGGCGGTCAGTGCCTCGTTGCCTCCCACCCAGTCGCGACCCCTCGCTGCCGTCGCCTGCCAGTGCGCTCCGCCGTCGGTCGTCTTGAAGACATGGCTCCGCGCCGGTGCCGTCGAGTAGCCGACCGTCAGGACGTAGACGATCTCCGGGTTGCGCGGGTCGAACGCGAATGACTTCGCGCTCCCAGCGTCCGGCGGCAGCGCCCCGAGCGGCGGGGAGTCGGCATTCGCGGCCGGAGCCTGCGAGCCGGGAGCGTGCGCGAGCGCCGCCGTACCTGCACCGCCGCCGCCGTGCCCGCCGAAGCCGATGAACGCTGCAGCCCCCGCCGCAGCAACCAGCAGAGCCGCCGCCCCGTTCCGCTGCCGGCGGCGTCGCGCCCGCCTACGCGCCTCCTCGATCAGCGCCTCCAGATCCGCGACACGCTGCTCGAGATCACGATCCTGCTCGATCTCTGGCCTGCGAGGCGGCGCTGTGACGGTCATGGCGACTCCATCCGAATAAACAGAGATGCTACTATGACTAGCATCATGCGCCATGTCAAGGTCGACCGAGACGACCCGACTCGATCTGCACGAACAAGTCGCCGCCGAGATCCGCCGCGCAATCGCCGACGGCGAAGCCAAACCCGGCGAACGACTCCCACCCGCCAAAGACCTCGCCGCCGTCCTCGGCGTCAACACCAACACCGTCCTGCGCGCACTCCGCGAACTCCGCGACGAAGGCCTCCTCGACTTCCGCCGCGGCCGCGGCATCACCGTCACCGGCACCCCCGAGCACAGCGCCGTCATCGAACGAGCCAAAGAACTCCTCCACTACGCCCGCACCCACGGCTACAAACCCGACGAACTCATCCAGATCATCCAACAGCTCGGGTGACACCCCCGCACACCGGCGAAGACGAGAGCCCTCGCACTTGAGGGTGGGGTAGGAGCAGCAGCGGGTCGAGACCCGCGAGTCAAGCTGCCTAGCTGGTCAGTTCCTCGACCAAGTGGGGATGCTGGGCGAGGATGCGCCGCTTCAAAACTCGTTCCCGGCGGGAGCGACGGGACTCGAACCCGCGCTTTACCCCCGGCATCCGACTAAGATGCGAGCCGTCAAGAGAGCGACCGTAGCTAAGTGCGGCACGATCAGCGACGCCCGGTTAGAAGCGACCGAGCACGAAGATCGCCCACTGATGCGTGGCGACCCGTCCCCTCGATCGTCGTCTTCAGGGACCGAGACGAACTGGAGCTGAAGTCGCTCGACTGAGGCAGCCGGGTGCGCTATGACACACGCACACGTCAACGGGGGTATCCGTGCGACTGCACTCGTCTCCCTGGACCGCCGAAAGGGACGGGCGCTAGGGCAGCGGCCGCCGCGAGGCGCACTCCGACCGCGAAGCTTGGACCGCCCCCGCTGCCGACCTCTTACGTGCGGCGCACCGCGTTGCTCGCTCGACTCGACGAGGCGCTCGACCGGCGCCTCGTATGCGTCGTGGCGGGGCCGGGCTTCGGCAAGTCGACACTCGTGGCGGCCTGGGGCGCGAGCACCACGCCGCGTGGTACACGGTCGACTCGGCCGACGTGGCGCCCGCCGCGTTCGCGCGCGGCCTCGTGGACGCGTTCGACCCGTTCGTTCCGGGTCTCGCGGGCGAGGTCGAGCTCGCATCCGGCGTCGTCGTAGACGATCGGACACAAGCCGACGCGCTCGCGACTTCTTTTGCGCGGCGCTTGACGAGCGCCTGGAAGGTGACATGTCGTTGGTCCTGGACGACGTCCAGGAGCTCGGTCGGTGGACCGCGTCGGGTCGGTTGCTGGAGGCACTTTGCCGTCAAGCGCCGCCGACACTGCACCGGTGCTCGCCTCGAGGGTCGAGCCGCCGTTCCCGATCGAGCGTCTGCGCGGAAGGGGGCAGCTCTTCGGGTTCGACGCTTCGATGCTCGCCTTCTCCGTCGGAGAAGTCGAAGTGCTCCTCGGGTCGCTCGCAAGAGAGTCGCTCGCGGACGAGCTCCATGCTCTGACCTCAGGTTGGCCGGCCGCCGTTGCGCTTGCAGTAGACGCAGTGCGCCATGCGACCGAGGACGAGCACGACCGAGTGCTCGCACGGCTCCGCCGTCCTGGCGGGCCGCTCTTCGCCTATCTCGCGGAGGAGGCGTTCGCGCGCGAGCCTGCTCCCGTCCGTAACCTGCTTCGGCGCGTTGCTCCGTTCGAGCGGTTCAGCATCGGACTCTGCGGAGCGCTCGGAATCGAGCAGTGCGCGGACATGCTTTCCCAGCTGAGCGCACGCAGTCTCTTTGTGCAGGAGGAGCCCGGTAGCGAAGGGTGGTTCAGGCTTCACGCGCTCGTTCGCGAGTTCGCGCTCGCGACCTGGCCGCTCGGTGCGGACGAGCTTCGCGAGGTCAATCGATGCGCCTCGGACTGGTTCGCGGCCGAAGGGGACGCCGAGGCCGCGCTTCGGTCGGCGGCGGCTGCCGGCGATTCGGAGGTGGTCGCCGTCTGCTCGTCGAGCACGGCCGCGAGCTTCTCTCGGCCGGCGCGATCGAGCAGGTCCTGGCGGTGAGCGCGGCCCTACCCGTCGGCGACCGCGCCCCGCGGATCGACGAGATCATCGGAGAGGCCAACGCACTGAAGGGCCGCTGGGAGGAAGCCCTCGCGTGCTACGAGCGGGCAGCGGCGGACGGAAAAACACTCGCGGCGGGTCTTGCCTGGCGAATCGGCCGGATCCACTTCGACCGGGGCCGGCCCGAAGAGGCGCTCGACGTCTTCGCTCGCGGGCGCGTCGACGGAAGCGAGCCTGGCGACGAGGCACTGCTGCTCGCAGGCACCGCCTCGGCACTGCTCAGCCGAGGCGAACTCGAATCCAGCCGTCGGGTCGTCGCCGACGCGCTCGGGCGCGCGAACGACTCCGGCGATCAGCGCGCGCTCGCAGCCGCACACAATGTGGCGATGATCGTTGCGCTGCGAACAGATCCGTCCACGGCCGAGGCGCACTACCGCGTCGGGCTCGAGGCTGCCGAACGGGCCGGCGACATGCTGCAGGCAATCCGGATCCGATCGAATGACGTCGCCCAGCTGATCCAGGAAGGATCGTACGAGGACGCCCTCGTCGAGCTAGAGCTGGCGGTTCACCTCAGCGAGGTCGCCGGCGTTCCGCATGCGCTCGCCTTCGCCCTGCTCAAGCGGGGCGAGACGCACCTCTGCCTTGGTCAACTCGAGCTGGCGCTCACCGATTTCGAGGCGGCGAGATCGCTGTATGACCGCGTCGGTTCCAGCCGTGCGTTCGGGGCGCTCATGGAGATAGGCGAGATCTATCGGGAGCGCGGCGACCGAGCGCTCGCCCGAGCCGCGCTGGAGTCCGCCCTGCGAGGTGCGACGCAGGTGGACGACGTCCAGGTTCGTGCATATGCGACGGCGAGTCTGGCGCGCGTGCTCGCCGAGCGAGGAGCCCGACCAGGCCCGCGAGCTCGCCGCCGACGCTGTCGAGCTCGGCCGGACGTCGAGCCACGGTCTTGTCTTCGCACTGCTCTCGTCCGGCTGGCTGGCGCTCGGTCAGGGCGACCGCGCTGGGGCCGCCGTGTGGGCAGTGGAGAGCGCGGCGGCCGCGCGGGAGCGAGGAGATCGCAGCGGCTTGGCCGAGGCGCTCGAGCTGGAGGCGCTCTCGGCGCTAGAACCCGAGCTCTCTCGGCTCGAAGAGGCGGAGTCGATCTGGCGTGACCTTCGCAATCCGCTTGCCGAAGCCAAGGTCGGACTCGCATTGGCGCGCCTGGCTCACGATCGACGAGGGGCAGCGCAGGCATCGCGTCGTCTGCGCATGCTCGGTATCCGAATCGGCGCTCAGCCGGCGGCCGGGCTGCTAGCGGCGCTCCCTCCAAGCTGATCCCGCCCCTTTGGCGATCCAGGCGCTCGGCGGCTTCCGGGTCGTACGCGACGGCATTCCCGTGCCGACGACGGAGTGGCAGTCGAAGAAGGCCCGCGACCTCCTCAAACTGCTCGTCGCGCGGCGGGGGAGGCCAGTCGTCAGAGAGGCGCTGATGGAGGCCCTCTGGCCCGGCGAGGAGCCCGAGCGAACCGCGAACCGGCTCTCCGTCGCGCTCTCGACGGTGAGGAGCGTCCTCGATCCGGCGCACACGCACCCACCTGACCACTACATCCGAAGCTCGAAGGAAGCCGTCGTACTCGAGACAGGCCGCGTCGTTCTCGATACGGAGGGCTTCCAGGCGGAGGCCGAGGCTGGTCTGGCTGCTCTGCGAGACGGCAGGGACGCCGATGGGTGGAGCTCCTCGAGGCGGCCGAATCAGCCTACGCGGGCGATTTTCTCGAGGAGGACATCTACGAGGACTGGGCGTCTCCATCCGGGACGAGCTGCGGGCGGCCTACATCGCCGTCGCGAGAGGCCTGGCGGATCGGTCGCCGACCCGGTCGCCGCGTCGCGCTACCTGCTCAGGCTCCTCGAGCGCGATCCGCACGACGAGGAAGCTCATCTCGCGCTCGTCCGGTCCCTGTTGGCGGCGGGCTCCCCACGGCGAGGCTCGCCGTGCGTATCGTGGTTACGTCGCCCGGATGGAGGAGATAGACGTCGAGCGGCAGCGTTTCCCGGCCCAGGGGAAAGGCCGCCTTAAGCCCCCGGCCGAGCCCGACGCCTTTTTGGAGCGGCGGGTTCCGTGACCGGAGCCGCCGTCGCAGAAGACGCTACGACTTGGGCCAGGTGGCGATCGCCTTGCGGATCGCAATCCGGATGGCTGGCTCATGAACAGCTCGTACGTGGCGGCCTGCTTCTTCTTCCAGCTGCGGCAGTTCGCGTTCGGCGACTTCGCAGCCGTGTCCTCGTTGCACGGCGCCTTGAAGTTGTCTACGAAGTAGCCGCCAACGAACGTCTTGATCGTGGTCGCGTTGTTCCGGCCGGTTGCAAACGGCAGCTCCACGCGGCCGAAGAACGAGCGGCCGCCCTGATATGTCCCATCGTCCTGCGGCAGCAACAGGCCGCCGCCCTTCCGTTCAGCGTCACCTTCTTCATGAACGCGCTCACGATCGCGCTCTTGCCAACTTTGGCCGCCTCGTCGGTGACCACGGCCTTGATGCCCCCGTTCACGCCGGGTACGAACCAGTCGGCCATCAGCCCATAGAACTCCTTGTTGACCGTGTTCCAGTGGTGCGGGAAGAACGCCTTCGTGTCGACGCTCTCGAACAGCCTGCCCAGATCGGTCAGCGTGCTCGTGTTGGACGTCCAGTCCTTGACGCCCGGCTGCTGCTTGCAGCCCGGGTAGACGTTGGTGTCCTGCAAGCCCAACTGGCGGACGCGCGTATTGATGGCACTAAAGCCGAACTTGTTCAGGAGCGCCTCGTGTGCGCGGTTCAGCGAGATTCCGAGGCCGCGCGTGAGCGTTGTGCGGAGCGACTCGGAATTCGGCTGGGTCAGGACCACGCCCTGTTCGTACGGGCAGTAGATGCTGTCAGGCATGCCCTTGAGGGAGATCCACGAAATCCCGTGCGGGTCGTCGAGGTTCACCTTGTCCTTGTCGAGCAGATCCATGACGTAGAGGTGCGGCACGAGCTTGAGCACGCTCATTGGGTTGAAGGTCATGCTCTGCCCCAAGCCGACGTCGACCGGGCCGGCGACCTCCTTGGCGTAGATGCCGAACCACGCGTCGATGCCGGACGGCGCGTTCGCCATCGGGCTCGACCGCCAGATCCCGCGGAGGCGTTGGTTCTCTGGCGTCGCGTTGTCGAGCAGGACCGCCGCGAAGCGGACGTTCCCGTTCTTCACGTACTGCTCGAGGTCGGTGATCCGCAGGCCATTCGACGCCTCGAAGCGCAGCAGGTCTCGCAACGTGAAGTCGTAGACGTGCCGGGAGTATGCGTTCTCGTCATTGCGCTGCATGATCACCGTCATCAGTCCGGCGCTCGGACGCTCGACGTCGATCAGCCGCGCGTGTTTCTCCTGCACCTTCTGCTGCACGAACTTGGGCGAGACGTCCGGATACCACCACCAGGCCTTTCCGTCGACGCCCTGATTGGCGATGCCGATGTAGGAGTAGCGACGCTTGCCGTTGACCAGATAGGTGTCCAGGTCGATCAGGCGGACGTCGTACTTGTTGATCTCGTCGGTGACGCCGTCGACGGCACAAGGCTCCGTGTTAGTTCGGTGCTGAGCAATATGCGCGTTGCTCACATATGCGGATATATGCATCGAATATGCGGTCTACGCGGAGAGGAAATCGCGCAGAAATACACGGTACCAGATTTGGAACGAGAATTCCATGTTGACTGTCACGTGGAACCTGTATTTCGTTTGACGCCGGGCTTATTGGTTATTCGCCCTCTCGCGTCAAACGAAATACAGGTTCCGCGTGACAGTCAACATGGAATTCTCGTTCCAAATGATGCATGGTGTTCTTGCGCGATTTCTCCGACAAAAGACCGCATATTCGATGCATATATCCGCATATGTGAGCAACGCGCATATCTCGCGCCTGAAAACTAGCGCGGAGCCTTGTGCCGCCTGGGCTTCCGCGACCCCCACGGTGAGCGCCATGGCGAACGCCATGCTGGCCGACAGCGAGCGGAAGCCGGCGTGGTCGGCTTCGACCACCTCGAACCAGATCTTGGAGCATTCGGCGAGCGGGGAAAAACGCCGAATCGGGAAGGGAAACAACGGGGAACGCCCCGGTCGGCCATGGCGCGGGCCTGCCCGGCGCTCTCCGACCGCGTAGGGCGAAGTAGCCCACCGCGAAGGCGGCATCCCTCGGCCCGGCGAGGGCCAGAACGTCGTCGTCGATGCCGTGCGTACTGTATTGCGATGCACTTTTACCTGCAAGCTTTCCAAAGGCATAGGCCATGTAGGAGCTGATCGGATAAGCTGCGCCGCTTGGCGATCAAAAAAGATCGTCTGTGCTCCCCGCCGAGGAGGTCCACAGCCCGCTCGAAAGCGGCCGGACTCGACCGGCCTTGCCCAGGGCGTTGAGCGACCCATGGCCGGCATTGATGAACCCGTTGAGGATGGCGACGCTTTCGGGCACTGCCCGCGCTGTCGCTGCTGAGCAGGCGCAGGCGCTCCTCGTAGGTCGAGGTGCGCTCCTTGAGGCGGGCGCGGGAGATCTGCTGCAGGCTCGAAAAGCCTTCAAATCCAAACTGTTGCGCGAAACGGACCAGGGTCGAGGGCTGCACGTTGGCGGCGCCGGCAATGCTCGCGGCGGTGCGGAAGGCGATCTCGTCAGGGTTGTCGAGCGCGTACGCCGCGACCTGCGTCAGCCGCTTGGGCAGGCTCGCCTTGCGCTCGAAGAATGGCCGTGCGCAGCGCGTCGAAATCCTTGTGGCGGATCAAGTAGATATCCTCACGGTCACGACATATCACCGAGCTTAGCAGCGACATACCGCCTTATCCGATCATGTATCTCTTTCCGCCCCAATCATCGCTTCGCGTCAAAGTGGAAAGGCCGTTCCGAGACTAGCAACTCGGACGGGTTTCAAGGGAGAGTTATGAACAGCATCGGCGTCGGGCCGATCGGCACGGGCTTTATGGGCAACTTGCCACGCCCTTGCTGTGGAACACGGTCGCGCACGCGGTGTTCGGCGACGGGGCCAGCCGCGTGCGGCTCGAGCATCTCGGTCGAGGTTTATGAACGGAGCTGGCCGAGCCGCAGGCCGGCGGTTCGGCTTTCGCCAGGGCTCCGCTGCGACTGGAGCGCGCGATCGTCAAGAACCGAGGTCGAGCCGTCTCGATGACCACGCCCAACCAGTTCCACGCCGGAGATGGCGATCGCCCCCTCGAAGCGGGCAAGCATCTGTGGTGCGAAAGCCGATGGCGCCGAGCCTTGCCGGCGCCGAGCGATGGCCAAGGCGGCGAAGACGTCGGGCGAGGTCGCGGCGCTGGGCTATAACTAGATCCAGAACCCGGGGTCCGGCACATCGGCGCGCTGCTCGAGGCGGAACGATCGGTGAGGTCAATCTCATCCGCATCGAGATGGACGAGGACTTCATGGCCGATGCGACGGCGGTGT